>DATGMH010000037.1:0-164814 GCA_035293725.1 Bryobacteraceae bacterium | reverse complement strand
ATCGACGCTCCGGTTTGGCACCTCGATGTCGGTTCATCGCATCCTGGGGGTGTAGAAGCTCCCAAGGGTTAGGCTGTTCGCCTATTAAAGCGGTACGTGAACTGGGTTCAGAACGTCGCGAGACAGTTCGGTCCCTATCTGATGTGGGCGCAGGAGATTTGAGAGGGCTTGTCCTTAGTACGAGAGGACCGGGATGAACCAACCTCTTGTGATCCAGTTGTCACGCCAGTGGCATCGCTGGGTAGCGAAGTTGGGTCAGGATAAACGCTGAAGGCATATAAGCGTGAAACCTTCCTCGAGATGAGATCTCCCAAGGGGTAACTCCCTAAGAAGGGCCGTGGAAGACTACCACGTTGATAGGACGGATGTGTAAGCGTAGTAATACGTTGAGCTTACCGTTACTAATAGCCCGTTCGGCTTGACCATAATCCTTACTGTAGGCAATTACAGCGACTTAGTAAGTCGGAAAGCTTGTTTGTTAGCCCATCAATATTTGAGCTCTTCGCTCGCTGAGAAGCGCGGCTCATCGTCGCGATTGCGCGAGCAAATCACTTTTGGGTGATTGTAGCGTGAGGGTCCCACCCGTTCCCATCCCGAACACGGAAGTTAAGCCTCACAGCCCCGATGGTACTGCACGCGCGAGTGTGTGGGAGAGTAGGACGTTGCCCAATTAAACTAAAAAGCCCCGGCCGGTGCGAACCGAGTCCGGGGCTTTTTGCGCGTTAATTCTTCTGCGATACGACCCGCGCCGATCTTAAGGGCACAGGTGAGGTTGCATTCATTGCTAATCTGAGATCGTCACCGTTATGAAGGCACTCTCGTTCTGGAAGGCAGTCACGATGGATAAGTCCGACCTGCTGGAGACAGTGCTTGGATTGCTCCACGATGGCGCGATTCGATTCTGCGTCATCGGCGGACAAGCCGTCAACGCCTACGTTGAACCGCTCGTCAGCCTCGATCTCGACCTGGCGGTGGCTGTCGAGCAAGTCGGCAATGTTCGAAACCTCCTCGGCGAAACTTTCAACATCGAACAATTTCCTCACAGCCTCAATGTCTCCGCTCCCGGTTCCAAGTTGCGCGTGCAGATCCAGACCGATGCTCGGTATAGCGATTTCGTGAACCGGGCCTCCGTTCGCGAGGTCCTTGGCCTTGCGTTACCCGTGGCGAGACTTGAGGACGTCTTGCAGGGGAAAATCTGGGCTGCTTCCGACCCCGAGCGCCGCGCGACCAAGCGCCGCAAGGATCTGCTCGATATCGCCAGAATTCTCGAAGCGAATCCTCAGCTAACAAGCCAGGTGCCCGCGGACATCCTTCAAGAAATCGCCTGACGGGAATGGCTCGGGCACGACGGCTGAGATCATCCGCCTGTAACGGCGTCTCACCTGCATGGAACCTGCGTGCAAGCGCTACTCACATTCGATCTGCGCCGGCTTCGCCCTTCTGCTGCTTGCTACGAACGCTCGGCCGCAGACGCCTGCTCCCCCGCCGGATAGCATCATTTTCAGCAATGGCGATAAACTCACCGGGCGTTTCCTGAGCGCTACAGGCTCGTCGCTGAGATTCAAGAGCGACGCGCTTGGCGACATCATCGTCGACTGGAGCAAAGTCCAGGAACTGCACACCTCCGGACAGGTGGCAGTAATCCGCAAGGGCGTGAAGGTTGCCAAGCACCTGGCCCCCTCCTCGATTCCGCAAGGCCGACTCACGGTAGAAAACCAGGCGGTCCAGCTTGGTGCGGCACCGCCCCAGCCTCCGCAGTCGATTCCGCTCGCCGACACGAACGTGATCGTCGATCAGCCGACCTTCGAAAAAGCAACCACGCGCAAATCGGGAGTTTTCGAGGACTGGGCCGGCGCGGTGACGCTCGGTGCGACTCTGGTGAACGCGACGCAGGACAATCGCACCTTCACCGGCGCCATCAGCTTGATGCGCGCCGAGCCGGCCGAGACCTGGCTCAACCCGCACAACCGCACCAGCCTCGATTTCACGGCTGCGTACGGCGACATCTCGCAGCCGCACACCTCCACCATCAAGACGTCGATTTTCCACGGCGATGTCGAGCGCGACGAATACCTGTTCGACAGCATCTTCGCATTCGGCCGCGGCGATTTCGATCACAACTACTCGCAAGGCCTCGACCTGCAGCAAACTTACAGCGGCGGTATCGGTTGGACCGCGATCGACCGCGCCAACCAGACGCTGGATCTTAAAGGCGGCATGAGCTACGTGCGCCAGCAATTCCACGCAGGTCCGGATCAAAGCCTGGTGGGCTCCATCCTCGCTGAGCATTACAGCCGCGGTTTTAGGCGCGGCCTGGTTCTTGACCAGCACCTCTCGTTCACGCCTGCATGGAATAATCTGAGCGCGTACTCGGCTCTGTTCAGCACTCAAGTAACGATGCCGACGTTCAAGCGCATCAACGCGTCAACCGGCATTATCGACACGTTTCTAAACAACCCGCCGCCGGGCTTCCGGAAGAACTCGTTCCAATTCAACTTGGGCTTTACATATTTATTGAAGTGAGGTGGATCGGACCCAGACTTGTAACGCGCGCCTTCCGGCGCACCACCCTCCAGGCGGCTCGCCATCGTATATTTGTCTGTTGAGCTTCCCTTCACTCAAACTCGAACAACTTTTCGAAAATAACCGCGCCTGGTCTCGCCGGCTCACCGAGCGCGACCCGGAGTTCTTCCGCAAGCTCTCCCAGCAGCAGGCGCCGAAGCATCTCTGGATCGGATGCTCCGATAGCCGCGTGCCTGCCAACGAGATTGTCGGACTCGACCCCGGTGAGATGTTCGTCCATCGGAACGTGGCCAACCTGGTGGTCCACACGGATCTCAATTGCCTGTCTGTTATCCAGTACGCTGTCGAGGTTTTGCGAGTCGAGCACATCATCGTGTGCGGCCACTACGGCTGCGGCGGCGTGCAAGCCGTGCTCGAAAACCGCGAAGTGGGACTGGTGAGCAATTGGCTGCGCCACCTGGCCGACATCCGAGAAAAATTCTCGTCCGAGCTGGAGGCGCTCGCGAGCGATGACCGCGCGCGCGCCTTGTGCCGGTTCAACGTGGTCGAGCAGGTCCGCCATGTATCGCAATCCACGATCGTGCGGACCGCATGGGAACAAGGCCAGCCGCTCGCGGTTCATGGCTGGGTCTACAGCCTCAAAGACGGGCTCTTGCAAGACCTGCTCGAGACGCCGATCACCACTGCCGGAGAAGTACCGGTTGTTCGCGTACCGGAGAGCCGCGCCCCGGCCGAATAGATGGCAGCTGCGGCGCCGGACGCGCCGGTGAAGCTGAGGGCGCACTGGGATGGGCGCGGGCGCGGGGGCGCAGATCGACGCCGTCCAAAAAAGGAAGGAAAGTATGCCGAACGAAAGAGACGCTTCAGGCGCTAAAGTAACTCTGCACATGGTTTCAAGCCTGGATGGCTTCATCGCGAAGAAGGACAACAGCGTGGCCTGGCTAGACAGCACGGGAAGAATCTATGAGGCCGGCGTTTCCATTTCGGCCGAAGAAGCCGCGGCGTTCGTCAAAAGCATCGATTGTTATGTGCTCGGTTCTCGAACGTACGAACACGCGCTTGAACTGGGCTGGCCCTATGGCGATACGCCGGCCGTAGTGGTGACGGGAAGGAAATTGTCGTCGAGCGGGAAGAACGTCCAGTTTTACTCGGGCGATCTTAAGACACTGGTGGGTGAGAAGCTTGCGCCTCCGTATCGAAACATCTGGCTGGTGGGCGGCGCGAGCTTATGCCAAGACTTTCTCGAACTCAACCTGGTGGACGAAATCATGTTAACCATTGCGCCCGTTTTTCTAGGCGACGGACTCCGGCTGTTCGGGGGTCGTGCCAGGGAGGAGAGATGGGATTTGAAGAACGTCGTTGCGTACAGGAACGGCTTTGTTGAGCTGTCGTACTGCGCTTCGAGGATGCTAGAGGATCAGAAGCGATCGGGGTCAAATTAGCCAAGATCGCGGGATCGGAGGATCAGCCGCTCGGTGCCGCGCAGCGCAAGATCGCCTCCACGGACGCATCGATATCCGCTTCTGAGGTCGACCAGTTAGAGACCGAAATGCGGATAGCGTGCATTCCCTTCCAAACGGTGCCGCTCGCCCAGCAGGTTCCGTCGTCCTGGACGCGCCGCACTACTTCAGCCGTGAAGGCATCCGCATCGCCGGCGACAGGCGGCGAAAACCGCACCAGCACCTGGTTGAGAATCACGTCGTTCAGAATTTGCACTCCGGCAGCACTGGAGAGCCGCTGGGCCATGCGCTGCGCCAGCGCGCAGCAACGCTCGATCATGGCGGCGACGCCGCGCCGCCCCAGGCTCCGCAACGCCGCGTACACAGCAAATCCGCGGGCACGCCGGGACGCCTCCGGGACCCAGTGATAGTTATCGCGCACCGTCTTCGAATGCTGCCCGTAGTACGGTGCGGCGAGCATCATCGCGGTGCGGTGCGCCTCCACGTCGCGCACAAACACAACGCCCGAATCGTACGGCACGTTCAACCATTTATGGCAATCGGACGCGATGGAATCGGCTTGCTCGATTCCTCGAAGCAGCGAACGATAGGCCGGCGAAGCTGCCGCCCACAGGCCGAAGGCTCCGTCTACATGCAGCCAACCGCCGGCCTCGTGCACAGATGCGGCGATCTCCGCGATGGGATCAAACGCGCCGGTATTCACGTTGCCGGCTTGCGCGCAAACCAGCTGGGGACCGGGACTGGCACGCAATGCGACGCGAAGCTCCGGCGTACGCATCCGCCCTTGCTCGTCGGCGGGAATCCGCGTCACCCGGTCGCGACCGAAGCCGAGCATCTGCAGCGCGGCAAAAATCGTGACGTGCGATTCCTCGCTGGTAATCACCGTGATCGGCGGCGCACCGAAGAGCCCTTGCCTTTCGACGTCCCATCCGGCGCGATGCAACAGCGCGTGCCGCGCGGCCGCGAGCGCTGTAAAGCTGGACATGGTGCACCCCGTGGTGAAACCGACGCTCATTTGGGAGGGCAGGCCGAGCAGGTCCAGCAACCATCGGGCGGCGATGTCCTCCACCGCCGCGGCCGCGGGCGAGGAGGTGGAATTGAAGCCATTCTGGTCCCAAACCACCGCCAGCCAATCCGCCGCCGCGGCAGCCGGTAGAGCACCGCCGGTGACGAAACCAAAGTAGCGTGGGCCAGCCGATCCAATAATGCCCGGATCGAAAGAACGCGCCATCTGCTCGATTAGGCAAGCAGGGTCCTGGCCATCGTCGGGGAGCGGCCCGCCCGCGGTCTCGACCAGCGCGGCGTAGTCTACCGGACGCGCCACGGGGCGATCGCCTAAACCGTCCAGAAACTCTAACGCCAGTTGCCGGGCCTTATCGAGTGCAGCTCCGCCGGAATAGCAATGCATTCGAGCAAAGTAGCGCAACCGGGCGGCGGCTGTATAGGATCAGGATAAGGTTGCGGCTTGCAGTACAGACGATCGCCGCAATGCTAGTGGCGCTTGCGGCGCGATGCTCCGGCGATACGCCGCTGCACGCGGCCACTTCCACTGACGCGGTTCGCGTCCGCAAACCGCCGCGCCGCCTCCAGCAGGTCTCGCAGCCCGTTGGTGTCCATCCGAGACAAACGCGCGAGCACCACCGGACTATTTTCGTAATGCGGCTTAAGGTAATACCGCTGGGGATCGCGCCTCAGCAGATCCTCTCTTACTTCGAAACCCACGCATGCCACCAGCGAATTCGGTTCCGCGGACTTATTGGTAGGGATGCACGCCATCAAGCCGCCGGCAACCTTCAGCGCCGGCGAACCATAAATCGTGCTCTCTTCCACGCCCGGCATGCCTGCCGCGATCTTACGAACCTCGGCAAAGCTCAACCGCTCTTTAGGCACGTCTCTCAGAGTAGCGCGTCGGGTTCCGTTGGAAATGTAGGCTTAGGGCTGAGGCTGAGGTCGAGGTCCGCGCGTGGTGAACGGCCGGGGCGCCGCCAAGTGCAAGGCGCCTCGCATTGAATGCCCCGGAGTTCGATGCCCGGAAACCGGGCTCGACCAAAAGACCCGCTATATTGAAGTAGAAGGATTTCGCCGCATCCCTCAGCCATCCGAACTCTGCAGCACTCGCGCCGGAATCGCATCTTCCGGCCGCAAGATAAGCTGAGGATCACGAAGACGCCACAAACTATGCCCGAAAAGCAGTACGACGCGCAGCAAATCGAATCCAAATGGCAGGAGCGCTGGAAAGATCCCGCGCTCTTCCAGGCCGAAGAGAACTCGTCCAAACCCAAGTTCTACGTGCTAGAGATGCTTCCGTATCCGAGCGGGCAGCTGCACATCGGACATCTGCGCAACTACGCGATCGGCGATGCGCTGGCGCGCTACAAGCGCATGCGCGGTTTCAACGTGCTGCACCCGATGGGCTGGGACGCGTTCGGTCTGCCGGCCGAAAACGCGGCCATCGCCAACAAGCGCGATCCCTACGAGTGGACCAAGTTCAACATCGAGAACATGAAGCGGCAGCACCGCCGTATGGGATTCAGCTACGACTGGTCGCGCGAAATCGCCACTTGCGATCCTTCGTATTACCGCTGGAACCAGTGGTTTTTCCTAAAAATGTACGAGCGCGGGCTGGCGTATCGCAAGCAGGCGCTGGTCAACTGGTGTCCGGAATGCGGCACTGTGCTCGCCAATGAACAGGTGGTTGACGGCTGCTGCTGGCGTCACGAGTTGACGCCGGTGGAGCAGCGCGCCATCGAGCAGTGGTTCTTACGCATCACCCACTACGCCGACCAATTGCTGAATTCGATACAGGAGCTGGAGGAAGGCTGGCCCGAGCGCGTCCTGCTCATGCAGCGCAACTGGATCGGGCGGTCGGAAGGCGCGGAGGTGGATTTCCGGCTGGAAAAGACCGGCCAGCCGATTCGAGTTTTCACGACGCGCATCGATACCATCTACGGCGCAACGTGCGTGATCCTTGCGCCCGAGCATCCGCTGGTTGGCGAGATGGTGGACGACGATACACGCGCTCAAGTGAAGCGCATGATCGACTCCCGCGCAGCAAAAGGGCCCGGCGATGTCGAAAAGGAAGGCATCTTCACACACCAGTACGCCATTAACCCGTTCAGCGGCGAAAAAATTCCGATCTGGATCGGCAACTTCGTCCTAATGGGGTACGGAACGGGCGCAATCATGGCGGTTCCTGCGCACGATCAGCGCGATTTCGAATTCTGCAGCCAGTATCACATCGCGATTCGCCCGGTTATCCGCCCCGTCGACGGAACGCTGGCCGATACAGTCAAGATGACCGAAGCTTTCCCGGACGACGGCATCCTCGAGAACTCCGGCCCGTTCACCGGGCTCACCAGCGAAGAAGCACGGCGGGTTATGAGCGCCCAAGCCGAGAAGGAAGGCTTCGGCAAGCCCGCCATCACGTATCGGATCAAGGACTGGGGCATCTCGCGCCAGCGCTACTGGGGCACGCCCATCCCGATGATCTACTGCGCCAAGTGCGGCATCGTCCCCGTCCCGGAAAAAGATCTGCCGGTTGTGCTTCCGCTAGGGATCCCGATCACGGGCAAAGGCCGCTCGCCGCTGGAAGGTGTTCCTGAGTTCATGAACGTCGCGTGTCCCAAATGCGGTGAACCGGCGCGCCGGGAGAGCGACACGATGGATACCTTCGTCGACTCATCCTGGTATTTCTATCGCTACTGCGATCCGGGCAACTCCGCCGCGCCGTTCGATTCCGAGAAGATCGCTTACTGGTTTCCGATCGATCAATACATCGGCGGCATCGAACATGCCATCCTGCACCTCATCTATTCGCGCTTCTGGACTAAAGTTATGCGCGACCTCGGCCTGATCACCAACGACGAGCCCGTCAAGAATATGTTCAATCAAGGCATGGTCATCAAAGATGGCGCCAAGATGTCCAAGTCGCGCGGTAATGTGGTCAGCATCGATGAAATGGTCCAGAAGTTCGGCGCCGACACCGGACGCCTGTTCGAATTGTTCGCCGTGCCACCCGAAAAAGAAATGGATTGGACCGATGCGGGCGCAAACGGCGCGTTCGGATTTCTGGCGCGCGTGTATCGCTTCGTCACCCGCAACGTTGGCCAGGGAACGCCCGAACCCGGCGAAGCTGACAGAAAGGTTCTCCGCAAGCTCCATCAAACGGTCCGCAAAGTGACCGATGACTTCGAGAGCCGCTGGCATTTTAATACATCGATTGCGGCACTGATGGAACTGCTGAACAACCTTCAGGCGGCGGAAAAGCAGATCTCGGCGCCGGTGATGACGGAAGTCCTGGAGAAAGTCACGCTCATGCTGGAGCCTTTTGCGCCTTACCTCACCGAGGAGCTATGGGAAGAGCAGGGCCGCACCGGGCCCGTGTTCAAACAGCCCTGGCCTGCATACGATCCCGAGCTCGCCAAGGAAGACGAGGCCGAGGTTGTGATTCAGGTTAACGGTAAGCTGCGCGGGCGCATCTTTGTCGCGTTCGGCACGCCGCGCGAAATGCTGGAAAAACTAGCGCTATCAGACGCCAAAATTCAGTCCGCTTTAGACGGTAAAAAGGTAATAAAGGTGATCGTTGTACCCGATAAATTGATCAATATCGTGGTGAAATGAATCGCCAGGGCCCTGAGCAATCACGGAGGCGCTGCTTAACTCCAGCGCCCGGGAGCGTGAACCAGGCGACTGAAGCTCTGGGGAAGCCGCGCCCCCGTTAGATTGATTCCAGGATGGCTCGAAAGGGCTATTCGCGTCTATTGGGAAATTAACATTTCGGCATTTTCGCGCCTCCTGGCCCAATCACAACAAGCGAAAAGTCACTTGCACTGTCGCGGCCGTGGTGACGGGTTTGCCGTCGCGCAGGGCGGGCTTGAACCGCCACTTCAACACCGCTTCCACGGCTTTTTCATCCAGCCCCAAGCCAAGCCCCTGCAGCACACGGATATTCGCCGGCCGCCCCGAAGTGTCCACTTCAATTGCCAGGACTACCGTGCCCTGATACTTCGCCTTACGCGCCTCCTCGGAAAACTCCGGCTCGACCTGATAGATCAGCCGGGGCGGCGTGACGGCGCCCCGGCCAATGTTGGAAGTGATGCCGGACGGGCCGGAACCGCTTGGCCCGATGCCGCCTCGATTCGCGACATCTCCGATTCCATTGTGGCCGCGCATTCCGAATGCTCCCGCGATGAACCGGCTGTTCGGATCTCCAATCGCCGCCGGATCGACTTCGATCGTGGGCGAATCGAACGCGACGGTGATTGGCTGCGGCAATTTCGGTTCTGAAACCGAGTTCGGTGGAATGAATGTGCGGTGCGCCATGGGAGGTGGAGCACCGTGCCGCGCGGGCGGGGACGTTCTGTTGCTCCCACCCGAACGTTCCGGCTTGTTAACCGGCGCGCGCGACAGATACGGCGCGATCAGCGGAACGCTCTCAAGCCGATCGTGAACCGGCGAGCCAATCGGCCGCGAGCCGACAAAGAGAAGAATCCCGATTGCCGCGGCATGCAGCGCCAGCGAGAGCGCCTGCGAATTGAAAATGCGCACGTATTCCGCGCGTGCAATTCACAAACCAGCGCCGGGAATCAATCGTTTTCTGCGCAAATTCAGCCGCACTGCTAGCCGTCTACGCACACCTGTGCTCGGCGCTCACTGCGTAGACAAACCGAGTTGTTGGAGCGCCGCCCGCACATCGGTCTCGCTGCCCGATCCCACGTGATACAGAACGATCTTCCCTTCCCGATCGATCAACACCAGGGTGGGAAATGCCGTCACACTGTAGCTTTCCAGCACTCCGCCGCCCGCCAACGCAATCGGGTAACTGATTTTGTTCTGCTCCAGGAATTTATTAACGGTCCCCAGATCTTCTCCGCTGTCCACGCCGACGACGAACAGGCCGCGCTCGCGGAAATCCGAATAGATCCTCTCAAGCGCGGGCATGTCCTTGCGGCAGGGAACGCACCACGTCGCCCAAAAATCCAGCAGGACCACCTTGCCGCGCAAGCTGGAAAGGTTGAGTTCCTTACCCGCCAGCGGCGTAAGTTTGAAATCGGCCGCAGCTTTGCCGCTGAGATCCGGATTTGCCTTCACCGGCCCCTGGAATTCTTTTACTTCACGCGCGCCTTCCGGAGGCGTGAACCGGAACATTTCCTCCGGCACCGGATCATTCAGTTTGACGGAGAGCATGCTGATGGTCTGATTCATCTCGGCCGGCCGCCGCAGCGATCCACCCTCCATGGTCGCGGCCGCCGTCTGCTTCAGGGTCAGCTTGGTTTTCTTATCGATCCACATCTTCATGGCGCCTTTGGTGAGCGCCATGCCTCCCGGCATGTCGATCCTGTCCAGCTTCGCCTCCACCACGAAGCAATCGAATGGTTGTCCGCCCATTTCCACTTTCTCCTCGCCGGTCACGGTGGAGGATAGGAACGGGTCCTTGGCCTTGAAATCTGCCAGCATCTGCGCGATGCCCGGATTGATGGACTTAAGAAGCGCGTCTGGGCTGCTCGCCGCCGGAGTTCTTGTGTATTGCTTCAACGGGCCAACATACATCCAGGTGTTTTCGCCATCCGACACGATCAGCGTGCTGCCAACCGGCCCACTCGATTCGATGCGCAGCTTGCCCGGATTGGAGGCCGCCACTTTGACGGGCAGCTCCATCCGGCTTTCAATGCCTCCGGACATCTCGACCAGGACGCTTTGCTCGATCACGTAGGACTGCGTATCGCGTAAAGCATCGCCCGATTCCTTTAAGAGCACTTTGGCGTGAGGCGGCGTGTCAGCGAAGCACGCGGCGCAGAAGACCACGATCAGCGCAACGATGGAGTAATGGCGCATGCCCACCTTCTATTTATTATTATTTCTCGCTGTTCAATTGTCCGCGCGCGGCAGCCTGGGCTAACTCATCGCAGCGGTTGTTATCGGCATGCGAAGCGTGCCCCTTCGTCCAGGCCCACTTGATCCTATGCTTCGAGGCCTGTTCGTCGAGTTCGTGCCACAGGTCCTGGTTTGCGACGGCCTGCTTAGCGCCGGTGCGCCAGCCGTTCATTTTCCACTTATGGATCCACTCGGTAATTCCGTGCTTCAGGTAATTGGAGTCGGTTACGATCTCCACCTCGCAGGGCTCTTTGAGCGCGCGCAGCGCCTCCACCGCCGCCTTCAGCTCCATACGGTTGTTGGTGGTCCGCGGCTCCGATCCGTACATCTCGCGCATCTTGCCGCCGTACTTCAAAATGCACGCCCAGCCGCCCGGGCCCGGATTTCCTATACACGAGCCGTCCGTTATGATTTGGACTTTTTTCATCCGGGCGTCAGGCGGTAACGGCTGCGAGCTCGTGCTTGAAAAAAGCATCCACCTGATCCAGGATTTGGGCCGCCTCGGCGGCTTTATAGATGTCGGCGCGCAGCTTCGAACCATTGCGGACGCCGTGCGTGAAATAAGTGGCGAACTGTTTCATTTTGCCCACGGCGTCCGGTGCGTTGCGTTCGCAGAGCATCGAGTAGTAAGTGCGCATGATGTCATAGCGCCGCCGCTCTTCCGGGTGTTCGTAAATGCCCGTGCCAACATAGTCGGCGATTTGGCGAAAAATCCACGGATTCGAAGAAGCCGTCCGGCCCACCATGACGGCGTCGCAGCCTGTCTCGACCGCGATGCGTACCGCATCCTCGGGTGTGACGATATCGCCGTTGCCGATCACCGGAATACGGACGGCGGCCTTCACCTCGGCGATGCGCGTCCAGTCGGCCTTGCCGCTGTAACCCTGCTCGCGCGTGCGCGGATGCAGCGCGATTGCCTGCAGCCCGCAATCCTCGGCGAGCTTAGCCATCTGTACCGCCACCAGTTCGCGATCGTTCCAGCCCGCGCGGAACTTCATCGTTAGCGGAATCGAGATCGCGGCCCGGACTTTGTTCAGGATCTGCTCCACTAAGGGCAGATCGCGCAACAGACCCGACCCCCCGTTGCACTTCACCACTTTGTTAACGGGGCAGCCGAAGTTGATGTCGACGATGTCGAACCCGAAATCTTCGCATGCTTTGGCCGCATCCGCCATCACCTGGGGGTCAGAGCCGAACAGTTGCGCCGAGATCGGATGCTCTTCCGGCTCAAAGAACAGATAACGGAACGTGCGTGTGGGCTTCTTCGCCTTGAGCGAGTGCACCACGCCGTGGGAACTAGTAAACTCGGTCATGATGAGGCCGCAGCCGCCCTGATTGCGGATCAGGCGCCGGAACACCGTGTCGGTGACGCCTGCCATGGGCGCGAGCACGGTAGCCGGCGCAATGCGCACGGGCCCTATGCGAAACTCGGCCGGAAATGGCATCTGAAACTATTCTAGCGGCTCGGTGTTTGGAAACGTGGTCACGGCGAGCCGCGTTTAATTTGTGAGGGGTTTTAGCATGAATGGGAAGATGGTCGTGGCCTTTGTGTCAGGCGCCTTGATGGCGTCTGGAATCGTGTATATAGCGATCCGGCCAGCGCCGCAAACCGCGAGCATTGCCGACGTTCGCCCGGCCTCGGAGCCCCTGCCTCCGGTCTCGGTCTCCACCGCCCCGGCCCTCGCTGAGGCCGCACCGGCCCCCGAGGCCCAGCCGGCCCGCGCTGAGGCCAAACCGGCACCTGCGCCACCTGAGCCCGAACCGAAACCGCCCTCGCAAGCAGCCCCGCCCCGTGAGCACGCGAAGCTATCGCGCACACCCATCCGCGAGAAGCCCTCGCCTATGCCGGCGCGTCGTGTAGCGCGCAACGAACCGGCGATCGAAACGCCGCCGCCTCCCGTGCCGCAGAGCGCGCCGGAGCCGCAGCCCCAGCCGATGCCGGCGCCAAGCCCAGGACCTTCTCAAGCGCCGCCCGCGCCCGACCCGCCTGCATCCGATACGACTGCGGGTGCGGCAGCTCCTCCACCGCCTCCGATTGTCGCCCGTACGGCGCCCGAACCTGAAGGCCGCGTGCCGCACAGCGTTGTGCTTTCGGCCGGCACGCCGCTGACCGTCCGTATCGGTGAGACGATCTCGGCCGCGCATCACCAGGTGGGCGACACGTTCTTCGCTACACTCGAGCAGCCGCTCGTCATTGACGGATTCATCATCGCCGAGCGCGGCTCGCGTGTGGTCGGCAAAGTAGTGGAAGCGGTTCCCGCAGGGCGCGGCGGCGGCGAATCGCATCTGCGGATCGAACTCAACCGGCTGAACACGTCCGACGGCCAACACGTTCCGATTCACACCGACCAATACGCCAAGGACGGCACCGGCTCGACCGGTGGCGACTTGGCCAAGATCGGCGCGGGCGCCGCAGTTGGCGCGGCCATCGGAGCCATCGCTGGAGGCGGCAAAGGAGCAGCCATTGGAGCCGGCGCAGGCGCAGCTGTGGGCACAGGCGCGGTAGTGATTAGCAACGGCCGCTCGGTGGAAATCCCGGTTGAGTCGCGCCTCATCTTTCGTATCAAAGACTCGATCAAGCTAACCGAAAAACTTGACTGAGACGGTGCGCATTTTTGTGCGCGCACAACGGACGGCGGGAATCATTCGTGCCGCGCGGCGGGCTTCACCGCGAAACATGGACCACAAGCGTCTGCGCCGCACTGTGTCCGGCTGCATCCTCCGCGATCAGTTTATATTCCGTATCGCGGCTGGGCGAGACAGGAAAGCACCGGCTCGGCGCGGGGTGAAGATCTTCGACTGGGGGCTCAATCCGGACGGTCTTAGCGGCGTTCACTCCGAAACAGATCAGGGTCGACCTTCCGGCTTGGATCGAGGGAGGCGAGGCATAAAACGCAAGTATCTTCAGAGTGTCGCCGCCGAGCATCTCGACAGTCTTGCGGTCCCGCTCCACTTCAGCTTTTTCGCGCTCGCGTTTCGCATCGGTATTGCTCTTCCAGCGCGAATAGAAAACGAAGCCGTCGTACAGCGCTGCGGCGAAAACTAAGATAGCGAGAAACGGAAGGGCGCGCCGCAGGAACGGCTTGCGTTCGGAGGGCCCGGTCATGATCTGGCCCGGCTCTGTTGGTCTATTTCCTCCACGAGCGTGCGAACGAGTTGCGCGGCGGGAAGGGAGCGGGCCCGACTGACACCGGTTCCGGCCCACAGCGACAGGAATCCCGGGATTCCCTGGCGCGCAGCGGCGGTGCGCATGGCTCGGGTCAGCGCGTTTTGCAGCGGATACGGCAATATCGCGGCTTGTCTGCCATCGAGCCGCGCGATGAATTCGTTGCGCAGACCGCGCGCGGGCCGGCCCGAGAATGCACGCGTGATGACGGTTGTGTCGCTGCGCGCGCTCAGGACCGCTTGCTTGTAGGGCGGGGAAGCGCCTGATTCGGGGCAGGCGAGAAAGGCGGTGCCCAATGCCACAGCCGATGCGCCCACAGCGAGCGCGGAAGCGATATCACGCCCATCCATGAGGCCTCCGGAGGCGATCACGGGAGTCTGCACCGCAGCGCGAATTTGGCAGGTGAGCTGAACGAGCGGAACCAGGGCTTGATCGAACGGGACCGCGAATGTCCCACGATGCGCGCCTGCCTCCGCGCCTTGCGCCACGATCGCGTCGATTCCCGCTCCGGCGAGGAGGCGGGCCTCTTCCACGGTAGTCGCGGTGCCGATCAGCGTAATGTCTCGCTCTTTCAACCGCGACAGCACATCCCGATCGGGCACGCCGAATGTGAAACTGAAGACCGGAGGACGCGCGTCGAACACTGCCTGGAGTTGCGCGGGGAATGGATCAGCCGGAATTTGCGGAATGGCAGGCGCAGGCAGGCCAAGCTGGGCGTGGATTTCAGAAAGCAGTTCGAGCATGGGCGCGGCGTCGTAACGGAGATCCGTTTCCCACCCGCCGGCGAAGAGATTCACTTGAAACGGCCGATCTGTCAACGCGCGAATTCGAGCGATGGATTCGACGATCTGTTCGGGCGAGAGATATGCCGCGCCCAGCGAGCCGAGTCCGCCCGCGTTTGAGACTGCCGCGACGAGCTCGGGTGTGCTTGGCCCGCCGCCCATAGGTCCTTGGATAATCGGATGCTCGATTCCAAGCCACTTCAGTAACTCGTTATTCATCGCGACAACTTTGATGATCGCCGAGCGGCCGCGGATTCAGCGTCGCTGGCGGGTTAGGCTGCGCCGCGCGTCGAGGGCCGCACGGTACGCTTCTTCGACGTTATGGCCGAGCGCCGTTAGGTGGCCCATCTTACGTCCGGCGCGCGGCTCGAGTTTGCCGTACAAGTGCAGCTTCACGTTAGAAAACGCACAAGCCGCCGGCCAGTCAGGCTCGTCTTGCGACCACAGATCGCCGAGGATGTTGGCCATAGCGGCTGGGCAATGCATCGCGGTGGAGCCCAACGGCAGCCCGCATACCGCGCGTAACTGTTGTTCGAACTGGCTGGTGACGCACGCATCCACGGTAAGGTGGCCCGAATTGTGCGGGCGCGGCGCCAACTCGTTGATCAACAGACGGCCATCGCGCGCGACAAAGAACTCGACGCACAACACGCCTACCACGCCGAGCTTCTCCAGCACGCAACGGGAGAGATCCACGGCTTCTCGCGCGATTGAATCGGGCACGCGCGCGGGCGCGATGGAGACATCCAAGATATGCCTGCTGTGCTGGTTCTCGGCCGGGGCGAAGTGTACGAAGGCACCATCGGCGCCGCGCGCCCCCACGACCGAGATCTCGCAATCGAAATCGATGAAGGCTTCGAGCACCGCTTCCTGCCGGCCGATTGCGTTCCACGCCTCGCCGGCGCGCTCTGGTGCTTCGACGCGCACCTGCCCCTTACCGTCGTAGCCGAATGCCGCCGTTTTGAGAATTGCCGGACAGCCGAGTTCCGCGACAGCGCGCTTGAGATCCTCAGACGAACGCACCTCGCGAAAAGGCGTGACCGGAAGCCCTGCGTTCTTGAGGAAAGTCTTCTCCCGGATGCGCTGCTGCGTTGTGTGCAGCACGGAGCCTGCGGGGCGAACGGGGGCGCGGCTTTCGGCTGCTTCTGCGGTATCGGTGGGCACGTTCTCAAACTCGAACGTCACTACGCTGACGTTGCTCGCGAATTTCCGGACGGCATCGAGATCGTCGTACGGCGCGACCACCTCGACATCGGCGATCTGGCCGGTGGGTGTGTCCTGATCGGGCGAAAAGGTGTGAACGCGGTAACCCATGCGGCGGGCCGCGATTGCGAACATGCGGCCCAACTGCCCGCTTCCGAGCACGCCGATGGCGGCGCCGGGCAAAATGGGTTGGATCACGCCAGTACGTCCGCGCGGACTTTAGCGGCCTGCTCTTCGCGAAACGCCCGAAGCTTCTCGCGCAGCACCGGGTCGTGGTTAGCCAGGATCGCGACGGCGAGCAGCGCGGCGTTTTGCGCGCCGGCTTTTCCAATGGCCAGCGTGCCCACGGGAATGCCGCCCGGCATCTGCACGATCGACAGAAGCGAGTCCATTCCCTTGAGCGCCTGGCTTTCTATGGGAACGCCGAGCACCGGCAACAACGTGTTCGCGGAGACCATTCCGGGAAGGTGAGCCGCGCCGCCCGCGCCGGCGATGATCACTTTTAGGCCGCGCGCCTCGGCGCCGGAAGCGTACTCCACCATCCATTGCGGGGTGCGATGCGCGGACACGATCTGCGCTTCGTGCGGGACGTTGAATTGCAAAAGAGTGTCGGCGGAGTACCGCATGGTCTCCCAGTCGGACTTGCTGCCCATCACGATGCCGACCAGCGCTTGCGGCGCGGCGGCGGGTTTTGTGGGCGTCCGTTTCTTGGAACGAGGCTGCATTCGGTGCTACTGTCCCCGCGCGAGGATGTAGCCGGATATGCCGGTGAGAGTCCGGAGTTTGTCCGCTTTTTCAATGTCAATCCCCTGATCGCGGCCGCGGTTGAATCGCGCTATGGGGGCTCGATTAGACATGGGCGAAAAAACTTAACATAGCACGTGGCGCACGCACTCGTCCCTGCGGCGTTCAAGAAGTGAAGCGCGGGCTTGCAACTGTGGCCTTACTAGCGCGCCAGCGCGACGGCGAGTAGAATGGCGCGCTGGGTGCCGCGCCAGGAATCGGTGGTGTCGAAAGTTTCGTTGAGCGAGTGCGCGCCAGATCCCTTGCCGCCGCCGCTAATGGTGATGGCGGGGATATGCAAATTCATGGGAACGTTGGAATCGGTGGAACCTTCGTGCAGATTTTCCTCGATGCCGAGCGCGTGGGAAACGGCCAGCGCGGTTTGCACAATGGGAGAATCGGCGGGCGTTTGGCCGGCGGGCCGCAGGCCTACCAGTTCCGGCGACACCGTGACTTTGCCGCGATTATTCCAACGCCGGTTTTCCTCGTCGGCGGCAGCACGGACGGCCGCGTTAAACTTTTCATCCAGTGCCTTTAGAGAGGCTACGTCGGCAGATCGCATGTCGACTTCCATCCAAGCTTCGAAAGGGATGGCATTCACGGAGGTTCCACCGCCAACGCGACCGACATTAAACGTGGTCTTTGGGTTCGCCGGAACTTGGAAATCGGCGATCTTGGCGATGGCACGGCCCATGGCGTGGATCGGATTGGCCATTCCGAACGCGCCGTAGCTGTGCCCGCCCGGCCCTTTGTAGGTAACGCGATAGCGCATGCTTCCGACGCCGATGTTGGTCAGCCCGAGCCCGGTGCCATCCACGGAGATGAATTTGTCGATTTCGCCCTTGAGGCTTTCACCAAACAGGTTCTTGACGCCGCGCAGATCGCCCAGGCCTTCTTCGCCCACATCGGCGACGAAAGTAATGGTGCCGGGAGTTTCGACGCGCGCATCATTCAGCGCTTGAATGGTTCCGAGCATCACCACCAATCCGCGGCAATCGTCGCCAATACCCGGTCCTTTAAGCAGCGCGCCGTCGCGCGTGACCTTGACGTTAGTCCCTTCGGGAAAGACTGTGTCGAGATGGGCGCTGAAGACCAGATTGGGATGAGCCGAACGCCCGGGGCGGACGCCGATGACATTGCCTACTTTGTCGATGCGGACGTCTTTGAGGCCCAAGGCATTGAATAGGCGCTCGAGTTCTTTCCCGCGATCGGTCTCATGAAAAGGCGGCGCAGGAATTTCGCAGATTCGCACTTCTTCGTCGATGAATTTCGGCTCGTTGCGCTGGGCCGCTTCGAGAGCCGCCTTGACGGAGGAGTCCTGAAGAAGTGCGGCAGGATCTTGGGCGGACAGCGGAGATGCGGCCACGAATGCGATAAGAGCCAGGAGCAGAAGGGCGGGTCGGCGGCTGGGCATAGTTCAGTATTGGCACATTTTCAGTTTGGCTGGTGATGGTCCGGATCGTTTTTACGCGCCGTACATTATGTGAATGCTACAGGCCGTCGTGACGATGCCGGTTGGACAGTAGCGGCGCGGATCGGATCGCGAGCCGCGCTAATTAGTTTGTGCCAGCAGCGTACGGATGTCTTTTTCTACCGGCTGCGGGGGCTTTTTGGCGAGCGCGTTCTGAAGCTCGAGTTTGGCTTCGGGCTTCTTGCCGCTGCGAAGCAGCGCCGCGGCGTAATGATACCGGAACATCGCGTTATCGGGATACTTTCGAGTGAGCGATGAGAACACATTGAGCGCCGCGCTCGTATTACCTTGCTTCACCTCGATCCAGCCTAAGGTGTCCTGGAGAGAGGGATTATCTGGAACTTTTCGCATGCCGGCGGTGGCCAGACGGTTGGCCTCGTTCAAGTCTCCTCCGGTCTCCGCCAGCAGATAGGCGAGATTGTTCATCACCAGCGGATTATCCGGGGTTTCCGCCAAGGCCTTACGATAGCTGGCAATCGCGCCCGCTTTGTCGCCCGTTTCGTCCTGAGCGCTAGCGATGGCAGCATCGATTCCTTTTCTCTTGGGGTCCAGATCGCGGGCACGCTCGTAGGCTGCGATGGCCGCGTTGAGATCTCCGCGCCGACGTTGCAGCTCGCCGATGCGGATTTGGACGTCAGCGGATTTGGGATTTTCCGACGCGATTTTCTGCAATTCGGAAAGGGCCAAATCGAGTTTCCCCGCTGCCTGCGCGGTGGCGGCCGTAAGAGCCTGAGTGGCCATCGAATCGGGTGCGCGCTTCTCCTGTTCCTGCAAAATCGAAAGCGCGCGGCTTGAATTGTTCTCTGCCATCAGAGTGCTGACCAAGCCGGCCAGAGGCGACACGTCCTGCCCATTGGCGTTATACAGTTTCTGAAAGTACTGCTCAGCGTCCGCGTACTTCTTCTGATTGAGAGCGATGATTCCAAGCTGCATCTCAACTTGGCGCGCGTTGGAAGTATCCTTGGCCAGTTGTTCGGCTTCGGCTTTAGCAGCCGCCAGCGAACCGTTGCCGGTGAGCGCCATCACGCGATAGAGCCGCGCGTTCTGGTCGCGGCTATTGATCTTCAGGGCCGTATCCGCCTGTTCGAGCATGGCGGGATAGTTCTTGCGCAGCATCTGCACCCGAGCTAAGGCCAGCGGGGGGGCTATGGATTGCGGTTCGATTTTGGCGGCCTGCTGCAAGCGCGCGGTGGCGGCATCCAGGTCGCCTTTAGCAACCGCTGCTTGCGCGGCAAGCATCTGGACGCGGGGATTGGCGGGCGTATCCTTGGCCAGATCGGCAGCAAGGGCGGCGGCAGTGCTGATGTTTTCGGCGCCGCGCTGTTCCAACAGGATCGAAATTTTGAGCGCACGCGCGTTGACATCTTTCGGCTCTTTTGCGAGCAGGGCATCGACTGTCTTCAGCCCTTCGTCGCGCCGCCCTTGGACGGACAGAACGGCAGCCGAACGGAGCTGATACAAGTTCTCCCGCGATTTGTCGCGCGACAGCCCACGTTGGTAATCGGCTAACGCTTTGTCATAAGACCGCTCCGCGGTATGAAAGTCGCCCGCCAACAAGTCACCGTCCGGATAGGCATCGTGCCGGGAAACCAGAGTATCGATGGTCTTCTCGGCATCCTCAGGTTTCTGTCTTGCGGCATAGAAACCAGCCAGCCGGACTACGGCTCCGCCGTCCTTGGGATTGTTCGCAATGCGAAGCTTCAGCAGCGACTCCGCGTCGTCCCAGCGCTTGCCGAGTACATATTGCTGGTAAAGCAGGTCGTAGGCAGGACCGTAGTCGGGATGATGAGCGATAGCATCTTTGGCAAGCCGCTCGCCTTCCTCGGGCTGGTTGTCGCGCAACAACAACCCGGCGAGAGTAGTCTGGATATCCGGCTTCCCGGGAGCGGCCTGCAATGCGCGCCGGAAATAATTGACGGCGTCGCCCATGTGGTTGTCCAGCGCGGCGATCGCCCCTTTCAGCCGCAGACCTTCGGGGGAATTGGCGTTAGCCGCCAGTAGCTGGTCCGACAGCTTCACCACCTGGTTGTAGAACGAAGCAGGATGCGCCGGATTTTGCGCATACGCGGTCAGGCTGAGGTTCGCCAGCTCGACCTTGGCGTCCAGGTTGTTAGGACTCAGCTCGACGGCATGCAGCAGCGATTGGTAGCCTTCGGGCGTCTTATTCGTTCGCAGCAAAGCCAAGGCCAGCCGGTAATAGGCTTCGCCCGATTTCGGATCCTTTTTGATCGCGTTCCGATAATTCAGAATTGCATCGTCATACTTGCCGGAGGAAAACAACTGGTTCCCGCGCGCGATGTACTGCGTGGCGCTACGGCCGCACCCTGCCAGCAGCACGGCAAAGAGCACGAGGCACGCGACGGCACCTTTCGTACGAACGCCGGGGACCGCAACAAGACGGCCGGCGGAATCAAGTGGGGGAGAGAAGAACGGCATACCGATTCGCCTGGAACCTCAGATTAGCATGACCGTTCGACGCACTTAGAGGGACTGGCGCTTCAATCCGGGCCTATCGAAAGTACTAGCAAAATGGGGCGTGAGGATTGGACCGTTGGAGCTGTGCGACGGCGGCATATTCGGCGTCGCGGGCGATCTCCGGAAAAAGGGCGACAATGTAGTTTCGTATGGGCCAGAAAGTAGCTGCTGGACGGAGCCGTGGCCGGAGTACGCCGCCGGCGGCGAAGCCGGCCGTTCAGCAAGCGAAGCCGGCCGTTCAGCAACCGACGACGCCTGGGTATCCGGCAAGATTTACCGCGCGCGATCTGGGCGCTGCGTGCTTGCTCATCCTGGCGACGCTGGCCGCGTATGGGCCGGCGCTCCGGGGTGGACTCATTTGGGACGACGCGGCGCACCTGACGCGTCCGGAGTTACGGCCGCTGGAGGGCCTGTGGCGGATCTGGGTTCAACTGGGCGCGACGCAGCAGTATTACCCATTACTGCATAGCGCCTTTTGGGTTGAGCATCGGTTGTGGGGCGACGCGGTGCTTGGCTACCACCTTCTGAATGTGATTCTGCACGCTGCGGCGGCCCTTCTGGTGGTGTTGATCGTGCGGCGGCTTTCCTTGCCCGGAGCCTGGCTGGCTGGATTTGTATTCGCGCTGCACCCAGTCTGTGTGAATTCGGTGGCCTGGATTTCCGAGCAGAAGAGCACGTTATCGGCTCTTCTCTATTTGGGCGCGATACTGGCCTACCTGGAATTCGATCAGACGCGCCGGAAGTGGCAATATGGGGTCGCGTCGGCGCTGTTCGTTCTGGCGCTGCTCGCCAAGTCGGTGACGGCGACCCTGCCGGCCGCGCTGCTGGTGGTGTTTTGGTGGAAGCGCGGGCGTTTGGATTGGAAGCGCGATGTGCGGCCGCTGCTGCCGTGGCTGGTGGTTGGCGCTGGCGCGGGGTTGTTCACGGCCTGGGTGGAGCGAACATACATTGGCGCCGAGGGAGCCGATTTTTCGCTCGGCTTCTTGCAGCGATGTTTGATTGCCGGCCGGGTGATTTGGTTCTATTTCGCGAAGCTGCTCTGGCCCGCGAACCTGGCATTTATTTATCCGCATTGGAACATGGACGCGTCGGTGTGGTGGCAATACTTATTTCCGGTGGGTGTGCTGGCGGTTGCGGTAGCGCTGTGGCGGGTAGCGCGCTGGAATCGCGGGCCCTTAGCCGCCTTTTTGTACTTCGTGGGCACACTCTTTCCGGTGCTCGGATTTCTCAACGTTTATCCCTTCATTTATTCCTATGTCGCGGATCATTTTCAGTATTTAGCGAGCCTGGGCGTCATCGTGCCGGCGGCGGTCGCGCTTGCTGGCTTCTCTGGGCAATTTCGCGGGCGCGCGCGGATAGCCGGACCGGCGTGCGGCGTGGCTCTAATTGCGGTTCTGGGCGCGCTGACGTGGCGGCAGGCCGGGACGTATCGCGACTCGGAAACGATCTATCAAGACACATTGCGCCGGAATCCGGACTCCTGGATGGCGCACAACAATCTCGCTGCCGAGTTGCTGGACCGTTCCGGCCGGCTTGATGCCGCCTTGATGCATCTGAACGCTGCGCTGCGGCTCAAGCCGGACTCCGCGGAGGCGCACAACAATCTGGGGAAGGCGCTGGAGCAAATGCCGGGACGATTGCCGGACGCAATCGTGCAATACCAGGCCGCGCTGCGCATCCGGCCGCGCTTTCCCGAGGCGGAGAACAACCTGGGGCGATCCTTGTCGCAAAGCGGCCGCGCCTCGGAAGCGATAGCGCATTACGAAGCCGCGTTGCGCTACCGGCCGTCTTATGCCGAAGCGCGCAGCAACCTCGGGGCCGCGCTGCTTGAACTGCCAGGCCGGCTACCCGACGCCGTGGCTCAGTTTGAAGAAGCGCTGCAGACGAATCCGGAGCTGGCGGAAGCGCACAATGGGCTGGGCAGCGCCTTATCGGAGCAGCCCGGCCGCTTGCCGGATGCAATTCGCGAGTTCGAGACGGCGCTGCGAATCCGTCCGGACTACGCGGAAGCGCACTGCAACCTGGGGCTCGCATATTCCAATTTGCCTGAGCATTTACCGGATGCGGTACGCGAGTTCCAAGCGGGGCTACACGCGCGGCCGGATTATCCCGAGGCGCATAACGGCTTGGGAGTTGCGCTTTTGAAGATGGATCGCGGGCCTGAAGCGATCCCGGAGTTCGAGGCCGCGCTCAAGCTGCGTCCGCACTATGCCGAGGCGCACAACAACCTGGGGAGCGCGCTGTCGCAGATTCCCGGCCGGCTGACGGAAGCGATTCCGCATTTTGAAGAGGCGCTGGCAAGCAATCCTCAGTCGGCGGAAATGCAAGCCAATTTAGGCAATGCACTAGCTGAAATCCCCGGCCGATCACCGGAGGCGATTGAGCATTTGGAAGCAGCGGTACGAATCCGGCCTGATTTCGCGGAGGCCCATTTCCTGCTGGGCGCGACGCTGGCGCGCGCTCCGGGACGAACGAAAGAAGCGCTGTCGCAGATAGAAGAGGCGCAGCGGCTGAAGCCCGATCCGAAATTGCAGCAATTGATCGACCGGCTGCGGGCCCGGGTCCGCTGAATTGTCAGCGAGCCGCATCCAATTGCTTCAGCACCGCCAGGGCTTCCTGCCGGATGGCGGTATCGGTGCTCTTGGCTGCCTGTTCCAGATAGGATTTTGCGCCGCTCGCATCGCCGGTATCGGCCAGCGACTCGCCCAGATGAAGGTTGGCGCGCGCGAAATCCGGGCGGATGCGCAAAGCCGTGCGGTACTGCTCGATGGCGCGCGCGAATTGCCGCCGCGCGGCGAGCAGCGTGCCCAGAAATTCGTGGGCTTCGGCAGAATTGGGATCACGCTGGATCGCGGCCTCAAGCTGTTTCTCCGCTTCGTCGCGCTGGCCGGCGCGGGCCAGGGCCACGGCATAGTCGTAACGGGTTTCTGTAGCCTTGGGATTCACTCGAAGCGCGGCTTCAAAGTGATAACGCGCCTCGGGCAGGCGTCCGGTAGACGCGAGTAGATTGGCGAGGTTGTTGTGCGCCTGCGCGTAGTTGGGATCGAGCAGGATCGCGTTCCGCAAAAGCGGTTCGGATTTCGTCGAGTCGCCGCTTTTGAGATACAGCCCACCTAGGCTGTTGTAGGCTTCCGGCAGCGCGTTATCCAGATCGATGGCCTGCTGGAATGCGGCCAACGCTTCAGGACGCTGGTTTTGCTCGGCATAAGCAGTGCCCAACAGATCCCAAGTGGGGGCATCCTGGGGCGCGGATGCGAGAGCACGCTTGAGCGTCTCGACCGCGTGCTGCGCATCGTGCAGCGAAATAAAGCACAGCGCCATGTTTTGCATTGCGGCCAGCGAATTGGGATTGCGGCGGAGCGCCTCCACGTAGGCGGGCAGCGCGCGGCCGGGTTTGCCGCTTAATCGCCACGCATCGGCGAGATCCAGATAATATTCGGCGCCGGCAGGCTTGTATTTGTCGATTGCCGCAGTCAACCGTTCGATGCCGGCTGTGAGGTTGCTTTGCTGCTGGACTTGCGCGACCGCCAGGTAGAGCTCGTCCTCCGGCCGCGGGAGGGTTTTGGGGTAATACAGCACGACTTCGCCCTGGTATGATTTCGCATCGCCAAGCGGCTCGGCGATGTCCGCCAGCAGATCGCCGGCCGGCGTCAGGCGCTGGATGTAGTGATCGGTCATGACGGCGTGGACCACATCCTGCGTGCGGCGTTTGGGCATGTGGCAACGGGTGCAATCGTTCGCGCCGGTGTGCTTGCC
The DNA here is from genome assembly GCA_035293725.1 of Bryobacteraceae bacterium. Taxonomy (GTDB): domain Bacteria; phylum Acidobacteriota; class Terriglobia; order Bryobacterales; family Bryobacteraceae; genus Palsa-89. The sequence goes on along the minus strand of DATGMH010000037.1, from coordinate 140,322 downwards.
GGCGGCGGCCAGCCGGTCGATCGTAGCACCGTGGCACTCGCGGCAGACCGCGGTGTAGTGCTTCGAGGCCGCTTCGCCGCGCGGGACATCGTGCGGGTTGTGGCAGGTGGTGCATTTGAGCGCGCCATTGCTTTTTTGAAAACAGGCCGAGCGCGCGAGACGGTAAGCCGACCCGGCGATTTCGAAGCGTGTGTCCTGATCGCTGCCGGGCGCGCGGTCGAAGTGCAGCATGTAATCGGCGAGCGGTTCGCCGGGCCGGAAGGAGAAGGGCGCGCGCTCGTTGCGCACCAGCGAATTGGGCAAAGGCAGACTGGTGGTTTCAAGATGACATTGCAGGCAGACCTCGCTCTGGCGGTCCGGCGCGAGACGGGCCGGATTCACGATAGCGGCGCGAATTTCTGACTGCGGCGCACCCGGCTGGCGCGCTAAAGCCACGTGCCGCGCGCCGGGCCCATGGCAGCGCTGGCAATCGATTCCCTCGGGCACGCTCAAGAATACCGGCTCGGACCGGAAGCCTGCCCCGGCCGGAATGTCCGGATAGCCGTTGTGGCAGAACATGCATTCGTAGCCGATCAGGCGGCGGCGCGACTGGTGGTCCGTGCGGTCGTAGCCGGGATTCATCGCCCAGTAGCCGCCCTTTTCCGAGTACCAGGCCAGCGGCAGTTCTATGAGGGTGTTTTTGGCGGTGCGGTGAAGATAAGTGCGGGAGTGATTTCCGGAGCCGACGATGAAATCGATGGACGATTCGGAGACGTTCGTCTGCTTTCCGTCGTAATCGAGCTGATATTGGCGTTGGTAGTACGTTCCATCCTTCAGGACCATCGCGTAGTAGGTTGCGGAGGGGCCGTGAAGGTAATTTTTTGTAAAGTCCTCGACCTGGTTGCGCGGATTTGGCTTATAGAAAGAGCGGCCCATGGCGGTGCGCTGGTAAGTTTGCCAGATGGCGGCGTGGCATTGAGCGCAGGCGGAGGGGCGGGCATAGGCGGATGCTGAGCTAGAAGCCGCAGAAACAGATTGGGCGCGCAACGTTGGCGTTATCAGTACGCCTGCGGCAAGCGATGTGAGGGCGGCGGCGCGAGATAGCAGAGGACCGGCAAGAAAGCTACCGCGCATGGCTCATTCTAACGCTGCCGGCGTATAGAGCAATATTACAAACGGAAGCGCTAGGTCTATGAAAATCGGAAGGCGCGAGGGTAAATTTGTGATTGACAGCCATAGCCAAAGCAATATAAAATCGCCCCAATACCCAAAGTTACGGGTGCATGGACTCAAGGGGCAGTTAAATAGGTATTGCTGTAGCTGGAAAACTCAAGTAGGAGAACGAATGACCAAAGCTAAGTGTGCTTTCTGTATTCTCGCAGGCCTAGCGATTCTGATGCTGTTGCCGTCGATGGCGATGGCGCAGAGCGCGATATCCGGCGTGGTGAAGGATTCGTCAGGCGCGGTGGTGGCGAATGCCACCGTACAAGCTGCTAGCGACGTGCTGATTGAAGGGCAGCGTACTGTCACGACCAACGCAGAAGGGCGATACGAAATCGTCGATCTGCGGCCAGGGACTTACACCGTGACGGTCACGATGCAGGGCTTCAATACGGTGAAGCAAACCATCCTGGTTCCGGCGAACGTCACAGTGCCCGTAGACGCGGAATTGAAGGTGGGCGCGGTCGGAGAAACGGTCAACGTGGAAGCGCGCGTGGCGACGGTAGACGTCGAGAATGCGGCCCACCCTGAAACGCTCTCTCGCTCCGAAATGGATGACGTGCCTACTGGACGCTACATGCAGTCCATTGCCTCCTATGCTCCCGGCGCTCACTTGAATTTGCCAGACATCGGCGGCTCGCAGCAGATCGAGCAGAATTACATCTCAGTGCATGGCAACGGCTCCGTACACGACGTATACATGCTGGACGGCATGATCGCCAATACGAACTACGCCGACGGACAAATCCAGAACTACATCGATAACGCGATGATCGCGGAAACCACGCTGCAAAACAGTAACGTAACGGCGGAAGTATCCGGCGGCGGCATGCTTACGAACCTCGTTCCTAAGGAAGGCGGCAACCAATTCCACGGCCAAATGTACGCAGGCGGTACCGATGGGTCTTGGCAGTCCAACAATATCGACGCGAACCTCACGGCACGGGGACTTACGGGCCAGGACGCGATCGCTAAAATCGAAGATTTCGATGGGTCGTTCGGTGGCCCGATCATTCATGACAAGCTTTGGTTCCTGCTCACGGGCCGCGAACAGACCACCTTCACGCAGGCCGCAAACTCGACCTACCCGAATGGAGCGCCCGGCATTCAGGATGGCGGCATTTACGCCGGATCCTTGCGATTCACCTACCAGGCGACCGCCAAGCACAAGTTCAGCATCTTCGAGACGCGCAACTGGAAATATAAGAACCACGAGATCCTGGATGGGGGCCAAACAGGCATTCCTGCAGACCCATCCACGGCGGCGACCCGACGGAACCGATGGCCCATGTATTACATCCTGCAAGGCAAATGGACCGGCGCCCTCACTCCCAAGCTCATCGCCGAAGCAGGTGTGACCATCGACCACCTGGATTACAATGACCTCTATCAGCCCGGCATTGCTCAAGCGCCGTTCACGCCGGCATGGTATCAGGGCACCTCGGACTACGACATCACCCGCAATGCCCGCTACGTGGCTGGATTTCTCCAGCAACAATTCCAGACTACGCGCAACACCGGCAGCGGCAATCTGTCGTACATTACGGGCTCGCACCAGTTCAAGTTCGGCGTGCAGGTGAGCGGCGGACGTGCGGCTTACGGTTATACCAGCAACGGCGACGGCTGGCAAGAGTTCCTGAACGGCGTGCCGTTCGCGTTCCTGGCCTTCAATACGCCGATCCAGTACAATACCCATCTCGATGCCGATCTTGGTGTATACGCGCAGGACACATGGCACCTGAAGAGGTTGTCGCTCACCTACGGCGTACGGTTTGAGTATCTCGGTGCCCATGTTGGTGAGGAGGTTGCGCCCGCCGGTCGTTGGGTGGGGCCGCGTAATTTCGCGCCGGTAAACTGCTCGAACACACCGGGACTGGGGTGCTGGAAGGACTGGGCTCCGCGCCTGGGTGCAGTGTATGATTTGTTCGGCAATCACAAAACGGCTCTCAAAGCTGGTTTTGGCAAATACAACACGCCTTGGGCCACTGGTTTCACGAACAACTTCAATCCCATGGCACTCGTTAACCAGAGCTTGTTCTGGAATGGCGGTTCGGCGGCCTGCGAGCCCACCTGCTTCTCCACTGGAAGCTATGCCGCGCCCGGCACTCCAAACTCGGCCGTTCCGCTCGGCGGTATCGGAGCGAATCCGAATCCATCCTTCGGTCAGGTTCCCAGCCAGAGCTTGGATCCCAATTGGCACCGCGAGTACAACTACCAGTACAGCGCGGGCCTGCAGCAAGAACTCGCAAACGGCGTGACGCTCAACTTCAACTGGTATCGTCGCGCTGACTACCAGCAGACCGACCTGATCAACTATGCGGTTCCGGCTTCGGCTTGGACCGAAGTGCAGGCCATTAACCCGCTGAATGGTGCGCCACTTCCAATATTCAATTTGAATAGGGCGTTTAACGGCGTAGCTCCGGCGCTGCATCAAACCAACGATCCACAAAGTTTGGCCCGGAATACTTACACGGGCTGGGAAACCTCAGTTCTAGCGCGATTGTCGCGCGGGGCTTTCGTTATGTTCGGCTGGACCATGGACCGACAGCTTGATCGTTCCTGCGCCGAAAGCGCCGGCACTGCCTCCTCGAGACTTGGCAATCCGATCAATGATCCGAATACCTTACGGTTTTGCGATTGGACGGGCGATACCAGCTTGCTCGGACCGGGCGGCATCAACGTCGCCAGTTTAGGCGCGGTTCCGAGTATCCCCTGGGCGCAGGAGTTCAAAGCGCAAGGTTCATACCGGCTCCCCTTGAGCATCGTTGCCGGTGCTTCTCTCTACAGCAGCCACTATCAGGGATCTGCTTTCAACGGATCGGGGACGACTGGAACCACGAATAACGGTTTTCTCGCTCGCACCATTTCTGTTACGTCGACAACCAGATACCCTGCGGATTGCGCCGCGTGCCCACAGGACGGTGTCAATCCTGCTTTAAAGGCTTTCATTGATCCCAATACGCCGATCACTGAAACCCTACAGCTGGTCGCGCCAGGGACGGTGCGTACCGACCGCTTAAATCAGCTCGACGTCAGCTTCAAGAGGACCTTCCGATTCAGGGACAAATGGGTCCTGGAGCCGGAGGCGCAAATCTTCAACATATTGAATAGCAACGCGGCCGTCACTCAAGCGACGTCCGTTTCCGGTTCAGTGGCCCCCTTCCTAACCGGGTCACAATGCCAAGGTTCCTCGCTAAAGAACTGCGGAGTGGGCGGAGCAGTAACCACGCTCACGAATCCGCGTGTTCTTCGCCTCGCGCTGCTGTTCCGCTTCTAACTTCGCAAAGTAATTGCCTCCTAAACGGGTGGGGCACTGCTCCACCCGTTTTTTCTTTTCTGCGCTCTCCGCCGCCCACCTCCTATAATTCGTAAAGGACCATGCGAAAGCGTTTCCTGTTCGGCGCCGGCCTAGCGCTGCTCGCCATTTTGGTGGCGCTGGTGGTCTGGCAGGGGTCGTTCACCTTCGGCTCTTTTGCTCCTTCCAGCCTCCAGCAGACAGTCTTGTTCTGGGCGCTTTCGACCCTCATCTTTATCCTCACCGTTACCCTCGGCTTCATTCTGTTCCGCACGTCGGTGAAGCTGTACATCGAGCGGCAAAGCAACCGGCCCGGGTCGCATATTAAATCCAAAATGATCGCCGGCGCGATCGCGCTGAGCGTGCTGCCGGTCTTTTTTCTGGTGCTGTGGAGCGTGTCGGTTCTGAACCGGAACCTGGAAAGCTGGTTCACGCGCCCGGCGCGGAGGATCAATACGGACCTGATTCAGGTCGCGACGGGCTTGAACCAAGAAGTGAAGAACAAGCTGGTGGCGCAGGCCCACTGGCTGGCATCGCAGCCCGCCGCGCAAAGCGCGGATTACTACGAGCGCTTCTGCCAGGACAACCAGATTGCGCGCGCCGAAATCGAAAATCCGAAGGGCGTAAAACGAGTGCTTTGTTCGGTGCAGACCGCCGGCGCATCCAACCTGGTCACGGTCGACGTCGAGACGGACGCGGGCACCTTCACCCTCTGGGCGCCCATGCCGCTGGATCTCGCCAGCAAACAGCGCGAAATCAACGACTATGTCTCGGAGTACAATCGCCTCACCGTGGATCGAAAAGCTTTTCGCAGCATGTATCTTTTGCTGCTGACGCTGATCACGCTATTTATATTGTTCTTTGCGATTTGGATCGCGCGCTACATGGCCAGCCAGATCAGCACACCGCTCACGGCACTCTTGAAGGGCGCCGACCAGATTCGAAAAGGCAACTTGGGTTACCGCGTGCACGTGAGCGCGATCGACGAAATGGCCACACTGGTGAAGGCCTTCAACGAGATGAGCGAGGCGTTGGAGACCAACAGCCGCGAGCTGGAGGCGCGCAGGCGATTCACCGAAGCAATTCTAGAAAGTATTCCCACCGGCGTGATTTCGCTTTCTTCCGACGGAAGGATTCAGCGCGTCAATCGCGCGCTGATGGGAATTTTCCCGGAGGAGCAGGTCGCGCGCGCGTCGCGGCTGAGCGATCTTTTTTCGCGCGAGGATACGGCCGAGATCCGTTATCTGATGAATCGCGCCCGGCGCACCGGCGCGGCGGGCATGCAGCTTGAGTACAAGGCCGAGCGGCGCCTGCTGCATCTGGCATTAACGGTGGCGGCGTTGGATGAGCAGCGCAGCTCGGGCTTCGTCCTGGTTGTGGAAGACACCAGTGAGTTATTGCGCGCGCAAAAAGCCGCGGCCTGGCACGAAGTGGCGCGGCGCGTGGCGCACGAGATCAAGAACCCGTTGACTCCGATCGCGTTGTGCGCAGACCGGATCGTCCGGCAGTTGGAACGCTCGGCTTCGTCCGCCGAGACCAGCCGCATTTTGCACGAGTGCTCCACCACCATCGCTCGCGAAGTGGAAAGCGTGCGGACTCTGGTGGACGAATTTTCCCAATTTTCGCGCCTGCCGGCGGCGCAACCGGTGGCATGCGGTCTCAATGAAGTGGTGGAGAACGCGTTGGCTGTATTTAATGGCCGCCTGGCGGGCATTCACATTCATCGAGATCTGGCGCCAGATCTGCCCCTGGTCAAAATCGACCCCGAGCACATTAAGCGCGCCGTGGTTAATCTGGTGGACAACGCGGCCGAAGCCATGCAGGACTCGCTGGTTAAGGAACTGTTCATCGCTACCCGGGCTACCGACGCCGATTCGGTGGAACTGATCGTCGCCGATACCGGTTGCGGCGTCTCGCGCGAGGACAAAGAGAAGCTGTTCCTGCCTTATTTCTCGACTAAGGGCCGCGGCACGGGGCTCGGGCTGGCCATCGTCAACCGCATTCTCGCCGATCACGAGGGCGCTATTCGCGTGGAAGACAATCAGCCCGCGGGCACGCGTTTCATTGTGGATCTGCCTACGTTGTTTGCCTCCGACCGCGACGCCGACGAGCCGGAGTTGAAGATGGCCGAAGCAGCAGTGCCGACTGCAAAGGATTCCGCCGCGGCCTTGGCGCGTGAAGACGCGGTGCGGCGGAGTTCCGCGTGAAGGCTGCCCGGATTCTGATCGTCGACGATGAGCCCCTTATCCGCCAATCTTTGGCGGGGGTTCTCGAAGACGAGGGTTATCAAACTCACAGCGTAGCTACCGGTGAAGAGTGTTTCGAGGAGCTGCACCGCTCGCAGTATGAACTGGTGTTGCTGGATGTGTGGCTGCCGGGCATGGACGGGCTGGAGACGCTCGCGCGCATTCAGGAGATCCCGTTCGCCAATCGTCCTGTAGCTGTGATCATCTCGGGCCACGGCACCATCGAAACCGCGGTGAAGGCCACTAAGCTGGGCGCGTTCGATTTTATCGAAAAGCCTCTCACGATCGAGAAGGTTTCCGTGGTGGTGAAAAACGCGCTGCAACAGCATCGATTGCAACTGGAGCTCGAGCGCTTTAAGCAAGACGGCCGGATGAAGCTGCAGATCATCGGCGAAAGCGTTCCGATGAAAGCGCTGAGGCAGCAGCTTGCCCTCATGGCTTCCACCAACGGGCGCGTGCTGATCTACGGTGAGAGCGGAACCGGCAAGGAGCTAGTCGCACACGCGATCCATTCGCTGAGTGGGCGCGCGTCGGAAGCTTTTGTGGAGGTGAACTGCGCCGCCATTCCCGAAGACCTTATTGAGAGTGAATTGTTCGGCCATCGGAAGGGCGGTTTCCCGGGCGCGCTCGAAGATAAGACGGGCAAACTGCAGAAAGCCGATAGCGGCACGCTGTTCCTGGACGAAGTGGGCGACATGAGCCTGAAGACCCAAGCCAAGCTGCTGCGATCGCTGGATGAGCAGCGCTTCGAGCCGGTAGGCGCCGAGACTTCCATCCAAGTAGATGTCCGGGTGATTGCGGCCACGAACAAGAACCTGGAGGAGGAGATCGAGCGCGGCAATTTTCGCGAGGACTTGTTCTACCGTCTAAACGTCATTCCGTTCTATGTGCCGCCGCTACGGCAGCGTTTGGAGGACATTCCGCTGCTGGCGGATCATTTCCTCAAGGAATTTACGATGGCCTATGGCCGCAAGCCCAAGGAGCTGACGGCGGAGGCGTACGCGGCGCTGCAGGAGCACCGCTGGCCGGGTAACGTTCGCGAACTGCGGAACCTGATGGAGCGCATCGTCATTATGAATCCCCAGGTCCGGATCGATGCGCGGCACATCCCGCTGAATCCCGCCAAGCGCGGCGGCGTCGATCGTCCAGCCGAACGGTACGGCAGCTTGCATGAAGTGCGGGCCGCGGCCGAGCGCGACTATATTCTCAAAATGCTGGACGAAAGCAAGGGCAACGTCACGCGCACCGCCGAAGTGCTCGGGCTGGAGCGCAGCAATTTGTACCGGAAGATGAAGGCGCTGGGCATCGCACCCAAGGAACCGTAGAAGTCGCGCGAGCCTCGCCACGAAAATGCCAGAATGTCCAGCTTGAAACCAGAGTACATATATCAGCCTGGGCGTTTGCTCGGGCGCCTGGCCGGCAAGAACGATCGGGCGTCCAAGACTGCGCTGACCGGGTATGGGTTTCCTATGGATGTCATGCCCGACGAGCTGATCTCGAACTCGATCCGGCGCAAGGGCATGTACGACATCGTGACCGCCGAGGCGATTTACCGTCTGCTGGATCCGAAGGCGCATGCCATCGATGCCGGTGCGCATGTCGGGCTGATGTCGGCACTGATGGCTCTACGGGTGGGCGCGGAGGGACGAGTTTCAAGCTTCGAACCGCATCCGGTGGTTTACGCGATGCTGCGGGCGAATGCGGCACGGCTGAACCAAGCCTTCGGTACCGAGGTGATCCGGACGTATAATCTGGCGCTCTCCGATGAGACCCGGTGGGCCACGCTGTATCTGCCGTCCGATTGGGCGGCGAACACTGGGGTGGCCCGGCTGGACGCTCCGCCGAACGCCGCTGCGGTCGAAACGCCGGTTGAGTGCGGGACTTTGGACGAGTCCGCGATCGATGAACGAGCTGAGTTGATGAAGCTGGATGTGGAAGGGCACGAATTGGCGGTGCTGCGCGGTGCGCCAAGAATGCTCACGGGAGTGCGCGACATTGTGTTCGAGGATTTCGGAACGTACCCGACACCCGCGATGCTGCTATTAGAGCAGCAAGGTTTCCGCGTCTTCGCGCTGTTCCGCACGCTATTCCGCCCGATCCTGATGGGGCCGGACCGGCGCGGAATGCCTGAAAAAGCCGATCCGAATTATCTGGCGACACGGGATCCGGAGCGGGCGCGCCAGCGCTTCAAGCCGAGCGGCTGGCAAGTGCTGCGCCGGCTGTTCCCTCCCCACGTGGCTGCACCTTTGTAAGTAACGCGGGCGGTCCAGCCCGCGCAGCAGTTGCTTGCGCTCGGGATTGCGTTGTCCACTAGCACATACGCGGCGCCTGCCCGGCTATCGCTGAGCAGGATTTCGCCGTTGGGCCCCTGCAACATCAAGCGCGGAGTATCGAATCCGGTGGCGTATTCAGTTGATGGCCGGGAGAAGTGCTGGCCCGGCCAGCCGCGGAGGTTCAGCCGGAACTGCCGCCTCTATTCCGGGTATAATTCCCGCAGTAAGCGACGGACTTATGCCCACTCTCCAGCGATCGACCTCCTTTTTCCTGTTCTCCTTCTTCGCGTTCGCGACCCCTCTGCTCGCGCAGCCTGACAAGACCGCCTGGGAGGTGCTCAAGCAGGGCTTAGCGGAGAAGAACGTCGACAAGCACCGCCAAGCGCTGACAGCGACCGGCTCCATGGGGCTGCTGCCGGAAGCCATCGAGTTGGTCGAACAGGGTCTGAAAGATATGGATCCGCTAATCCGCCAGACGGCGGCGGCCGAGTTGGGTCAAATGAAATCCAAGCCGTCGATTCCGGCGCTCAAAGCCGCAATGGATGATTCCGACGGGCAAGTGGCCTTTGCCGCTGCCAAGGCCCTCTGGGATATGGGGGACAAAAGTGGGCGGGGACTGATCGAGGATGTTCTGACCGGCGACGAGAAGACGTCAGAAGGCGTGGTCAGCGGCGCCATGCGCGACGCCAAACGCAAAATGCACGACCCCAGGGCGCTCGCGATGATGGGTCTGAAGGAAGCTTCCGGCGCGCTGCTCGGTCCATTCAACATCGGAATCATAGCCGCGGAGCAGGCGTTCAAAGATGGATCGGCGGGCGGCCGGACTCTGGCTATCGCGCTGCTGACCGACGAATGCGACCCGCAGACGGTCCGGCTCCTCGATTGGTCGTTCAGCAACGACAAGAGCTGGGCAGTCAAGGCGGCAGCGGCCAAAGGCTTAGGAAAATGCAGCACAGCCGAGTCCATTCCTAAGCTGGAAACCGCGCTTTCCGACTCCCATGAAGCCGTTAAGGCTATGTCGGCAGCGGCGATCATCCGCCTGAGTCAAAAATCCGAGCAAAAGCAGGCTGGCGCGGAGTAGTCGGGGCATCGCAGGCAATGCTTCCGCCCAGAACGGGCGTACAGGCAGCGTTATTTCATCGAACAACCCCCACCGGTCGTGGTGTACCGGCTAAGCCATTCTCGATGCTGAACTAATCAGAAAAAAGACTTGCATCTGCTTGGGGACTCATGTCAAAATCCATTCAGGCCTAAAGTGGTCGAAAGCGGACGAAAGTGGAAGATCAGCCCAAAACAGCGCCGGTGGAGCCCCCTCGTGGCTTCTTTACGGCCCACGTCGACGAGAAAGGGCGGCTTAAGCTGCCGGTCGATGTGCAGGCGTTTCTGGGCGGGTTTGGAGACGAGAAGCTGTTTGTGACCAGCATCGACGGCCGCATAGCTCGAATTTATCCCATTTCGGTGTGGAAGGGAAACGAAAACATTCTGGAGACGCTTCGTACCGAGGATCCGGATGCGGCCGACGCGATCCAGTTCATGGCTAACGATTACGGGGCGGACGCCAAGATAGATCCGCAGGGGCGCATCACTTTGCCGACGGATTTGCGGCGCTCGCTGGCGCTCGAAAACGAGGAAGTGAAGCTGGACTGCTGGCAGAACTTGGTCAACATTTACTCGAAGGCCGAGTACGAGGCGCGCAAGCGCCAATCTCAGGAGCACCTGGCGGACAAAGTCAAGGCAGCCAACCTGAAGGGTTTCAAATAGCGGCTATGTATGCACGTTCCGGTGATGCTTGGAGAATGCCTGGAATATCTGGCGCTCCGGCCGGACGGAATTTATCTGGATGCGACAGCAGGGTTGGGCGGGCATACGGGGGCAATTGCGCAGCGGCTCACCACGGGATTAGTAATTGCCAACGATCGCGACGCCGAGTCGCTGGAACAGGCCCGGCAGAACACGGCGCAATGGGCCGATCGGATTTGTTTCCATCGCGGATCGTTTGCGGACCTGCCCGGGGCATTGAAAGCGGCGGGCGTCGAGCGCGTGGACGGTTTGCTGGCCGATCTGGGCGTCAGCCGCTACCAGCTTATGGATCCGGCGCGCGGGTTTTCGCTGATGGCCGAAGGGCCGCTGGATATGCGTATGGATCGCAGCCAGAGCACCACGGCGGACGACATTGTGAATATTACTTCAGAAAAAGAACTGGCCGATTTGATTTATCAATTCGGCGAGGAAAGGAGGTCGCGGAAGATCAGCAGAGCAATCGTTCGGGCGCGGCCGATCCACTCGACACAGCGACTGTCGAGCGTGATCGAAGCGGCCGTGCCCCGAACGAGCAAAATCCATCCGGCCACGCAGACCTTTATGGCGCTACGCATGGCGGTGAACGACGAGCCCGGCGAATTGGACCGGCTGCTGGGCACCGTGCCGGAGTTAGTGAAAAGTGGAGGACGCATCGTGATCCTCACGTTCATGTCGCTGGAAGATCGAAAAGTAAAACAAAGTTTTCAGGCGCTGGCGCGTGCGGGCCGAGCCGCTATTCTGACCAAGCACGTGATAAAGCCGTCGCCGGACGAAGTGAGGCGTAACCCTCCCTCCCGCAGCGCCAAGCTGCGCGCGGTGGAGATGAGCTAGTTAAGCGAGAAACATGGCAACCCTGGCAACCATTTTTGACCGATTCAGCTCGCCGCGGATCGAGCAAGCCCCGCCGCAGGCACGTTTTCTGGAACCCGAGGACCCCTTCGAGACTCCCGCGTTTCCGAATGAAGACGTTTATTTCTACGTCAAACGCATTGCCAATACCAATGTGGTGCGCCTCGCCGATCCCGCCGCGCGCAAAGCCTGCTGGCGGGTGATCGGGTACTCTTTTGTGCTTGCGATGCTCGTCATCAGCCTGCTACTCCCGACGCTTTACGATCTCATGGCGGGTTACCGGATGGAAGCGCTGCGCCAGGAGAGGCAGCGGTTGGAGCTGGATCGCGCGGCGCTGGAGCTGCAGGAGACCAAGCTCGAAAGTCCGGCGCGTCTGGAGGAACTGGCCCGGATGCAGCGATTCGTCGACCCGGCGCCGGAAAGCGTCGTTTATTTGGATACCAAGTCGGACAGTATCCTCGCCAAGAAGTAGAGCACCGCGCGCGGGGGTTAGTTTTGGGAGTGAGGGATGGATACGTTGGCGACCAAGCGCGTGCACATGCTGGCCCGGCTGGTTTTCTTGTGGGCCGTGCTCATCGTTGGCCGCCTCATCCAGCTTCAGGTCCTCGAACACGGCAAATATAGAACGCTGGCGGATCAGCAGCAGCAGCGGACAGTGGAAGTGCGCGCGCCGCGCGGAATGATTCTGGACCGCCACGGCGAGCGGCTCGCCATGAGCCTGCCGGTCGAATCGGTTTGCGTCGATCCGCTGCGGGTACCCGATCTGGCCGTCGCCTCCGACATTTTGGCCAACGTCCTGGGCCTCGACCCCGCCGATTTGCTGGCGCACCTCAAGTCCGCGGCCGATAATCGCCGCGGCTTTCTGTGGATCAAGCGCAAGGTCACGCCCGAAGAGGCCGCGCGGCTCCGCGATCTGAAGCTGGACTGGATCGAGTTCCGCACCGAGACCCAGCGCTTCTATCCCAACCGCACGCTCGCGGCGCATTTGTTGGGCGGCGTGGATTTCGAAGAGCATGGAAACGCCGGAATCGAACAGAGCCTGAACGACAAGCTCGAGGGACATCCGGGCGAAATGCTCCTGACTGAAGATGTGCACAAGCGTGGCTTTAAGTCCACCATGGAGAGCGAGCCGCAGCCGGGTCAGGATATCCACCTCACCATCGACTCCAGCATTCAGTTCGTCGCCGAACAAGAGCTGAAGAAGATGGTGGAGGAGAAGCACGCCAGATCGGGCAGCGTGGTCGCGATGGATCCGCGCACCGGCGACATTGTGGCGTTCGCCAACTACCCCACTTATGATCCGAACGATCCGCCCCAGGGTCAGGATGTTTCAGCGCGTGAAGATCTGGCCATCACGGCGCCGTTTGAGCCCGGATCGGTATTCAAAGTAGTTACGCTGTCGGCGGCCCTGGAAACCACCCATTTGCGCCCCGAAACGATGATCAACTGCGGCGGCGGGCAAATCACGCTGTTCGGGCGCACGATCCATGACGACCACCGCTACGGCGTGCTGTCCATGGAAGACGTGCTGGCGCGCTCCAGCAACATTGGCGCGATCAATATTGGGTTAACGGTGGGACAGGAGAAGATGTACGACTACGTGCGCCGCTTCGGATTCGGCCAAAAAACCGGCCTGCCGCTGCCCGGCGAATCGTCCGGAATGGTTCGGCCGCTGAAGCGCTGGCAAAAGACATCCATTGCTTCGGTCGCGATGGGACACGAGATCGGCGTAACCGCGCTGCAACTGGCGCAGGCAGGCACGGTGATCGCCAGCGGCGGGTTGCGTGTCCATCCACGGCTTCTGCTCGACGAACCCGTTGTGGTGCCCGTTCGGGTGCTCAAGCCAGAGACGGCCATCACGATGCGGCGCATGATGGAAGGCGTCATGATCAAGCCGTACGGCACGGGGCATCGCTATGCGCGGCTGATCGGGTACACATCCGGGGGCAAGACCGGCACGGCGATGATCTACGATTTTCAAACGCACCACTACACTCACTTTTACAACGCCTCGTTTGTAGGCTTCGCGCCGATCGCGAATCCGGCCATTGTTGTGGCGGTGACCATCAACCGCACGGAAGGCAAGACGGGCTACGGCGCGCCCGCGTCGGGTCCGGTTTTTCGCGAGGTCACATCCGCCGCGTTGCGAATCAAAGACGTGCCGAAAGATTTGCCCGAGATGGTTGCTTCGAACGACGATCCCAGACAGGATGACAACGACGTAGCCATTGCCGATCTGAGTTCTTCCATCCCTCCACCGCTGGCTCAGGCGGAAGATGCCGTTGCTGCCGACGACCGACCGGCGGCTTCCGCAAACGCCTCCCTGGGTCAGCGGTCTTTTTTGGAAGGGCCGGCCGGTTTCAGTGCGGCCAGTAACGGGCCGCGCGTTCCCAATTTTGCCGGCAAAAGCGTGCGGGACGTCATCCAGGAATCGGAGGCGCTGGGGATACGGGTGGAGTTTACAGGCAGCGGAATCGCGCGCGCGCAGATTCCAGCGCCGGGAGAGACGCTGCCCGAGGATCGCGCGGTTCGCGTGGAATTTGGAAGATGACGCTGGGGGCGATCCTGAACGGTGTCCGGCTCAGGACCGCGCTTGGAGCGGAAGTGGGGGCGAGGGAAGTGACGGGGCTGGAGTACGACTCGCGGAGGGTGCAGGCGGGATTCTTATTTTTTGCCTTCGCCGGCGCTCACACCGATGGCCGGCAGTTTGCGCAGGACGCCATCGCAAAAGGCGCTGCCGCGGTGGTCAGCGAACTGCCAGCGCCCGACGGATTTCAAGGCACGTGGATCCAGGCTGAGCACGGACGCCAAGCGCTGGCGCTGGCGTCGTGCAATTTCTATCAAGCGCCGGATGAGCGCCTGGGCTTGACCGGAATCACTGGAACCAACGGAAAGACCACCACCGCGTTCCTTACGGATTCCATTCTTCGTTCAGCCGGGAAAACCACGGCCCTGGTAGGAACCATCGAGTACCGGCTTGCGGGCGAAGTGCGCAAGGCCGTGAACACCACGCCGGAGTCGCTGGACCTCTATCGAATTTTCCACGAGCTCGAAGGAGTGGGCGGAACGCATGCCACGATGGAAGTGTCGTCGCATGCCCTCGCGCTCGACCGTGTCTACGGAATCACATTTCACACCGCGGTCTTCACGAATCTGACCCGCGACCACCTGGATTTCCACCACACCATGGAGGACTACTTCGCGGCCAAAGCGCTTTTATTTCAGCCTCGCGGCGCGCGGCCTCCCTTTTGGGCCGTGATTAACCACGACGATTCATACGGACGCCAGATTCAGACGGCACCGGAAGTGCAAGTGATTCGATTCGGGTTCGAACCCGGCGCGGACTTGCGTGCGACCGGGCTGGAAATGGACTTCACGGGGTTGCGGTTGACGGTGGACTATCGTGGTCAGCGAGTAGCGCTGAATTCACCGCTGGTTGGGCGGATCAATGCCTATAACATCATGGCCGCATCCGGCGCAGCTTTGAGTTACGGCTTCGATTGGGAGACCATCGCGGCCGGCATAGCGGCCTGCCGGAGCATACCCGGCCGCTTTGAAACCGTGAAGGCCGGGCAGCCGTTCATGGTGGTGGTGGATTACGCGCACACCGACGATGCGCTGAAAAATGTGATCGCGGTGGCGCGCGCGCTGAATCCGGCGCGGGTGATTACTCTGTTCGGCTGCGGAGGGGACCGGGACCGCTCCAAACGCCCGCTCATGGGCATGGCGGCGGCGCAAGGAAGCGATTTTGTAGTGCTGACCTCAGACAATCCCAGGTCGGAAGATCCGCTGGCCATCATGAACGACGCGCTTGTCGGCCTGCGCCGCTTCGACACGCCTCACGTCATCGAGCCCGATCGCGAAAAGGCCATTCGCGCCGCGCTCCACGAAGCCAAGCCAAACGATATCGTGATCCTGGCGGGCAAGGGGCACGAGACGTATCAAGTTTTGAAGGATCGCGTCATACACTTTGATGACCGGGAAACCGCCCGGGGGATTTTGCGAGAACTCGGCTATGGGGGTTAGCGATGTGGCGCAGCTAGAAGTGCGCACCTCGCCGGCACTCGTGCCGGTGCAGTATGCAGGCAAAATGGAATTCTCCCTGAAGCAAATCGGCGATGTTCTCGGCGTTCCGGTAGCGAGCGAAGCTCTTATTACAGGCTGGAGCACCGACACGCGCGCCATCGCCCCCGGCGACCTCTATTTCGCCCTTCGCGGCCCAAATTTCGACGGCAATCAGTTCGTCGAGGAAGCGCTCCGGAAAGGTGCCATCGGCGCGGTAGCAAATGTTCGCCACGCCGGGCCGGTCTTCACGGTGCCCGACACGCTCGCAGCTCTCCAGCGCGTCGCCACCTGGGCGCGCAGCCAGTGGGGCGGCGAAGTGGTGGGCGTCACGGGCAGCGCCGGCAAAACTTCGACGAAAGATATCATCGCCGCCATGCTGGCCGTCCGCATGCCCGTGGGGAAGACGGTCGGGAACTTGAATAATCACGTGGGCGTCCCGCTCTCGCTGTTGCGTCTGCCCGGCGATTCGCGCGTGGCCGTGATTGAAATGGCCATGAACCACGCCGGCGAAATCCGCGAGCTGTGCCGCATCGCGGGCCCGCAAATCGGCGTGGTGACGAACGTCGGGCATGCGCATATCGAGGCTTTGGGTTCCATCGAAGCCATTGCCGCCGCCAAACGCGAGCTGATCGAGTCATTGCCGGTGAGCGGGACTGCGGTGCTGAACGGCGACGATCCTTTAGTGTCGCGTTTCCGCGAAGTGCATGCCGGACGGACGGTCACGTACGGTATCGGCCAGGGCGCAGACGTGCGGGCTCAAGACGTCCAAATCACTGACGAGGGCCTGCGGTTCAGCGTGGAGGGCGTGCATTTTGAAAGCCCGCTGCCCGGCCGCCACAATCTGCTCAATCTGCTGGCGGGCATCGCGACCGCGGGCGTGTTCGGCATTGCTCCGCGCGAGCTAACCGGTGCCGTGAAGACCTTCACCGCGGGCACGATGCGCGGAGAACGGTTGGTCCACAACGGAATTGTAATTTATAACGATTGCTACAACTCCAATCCCGATGCGGCGCGCGCCATGGTCGACGTGCTTCGGGACGCACCAGCCAAGCGGCGTATCGCCGTGCTGGGGGAGATGCTCGAGCTCGGCCGTTGGGCTGAGTCCCTGCATCGCGAGGTAGGCCGTTACGTCGCGAGCAGTGGAATTGATGTGCTCGTTGGAATACGCGGCGAGGCCTGTCATTTAGTGGACGCAGCTAAAGAAGCAGGCCAGGCAGTCGACGCCGCGTTTTTTTTCTCCGAGGCCGCCCAGGCAGGAGATCTGCTGCGGAAGATCGCCCGGCCGGGCGACGCGATTTTGTTCAAGGGCTCGCGCGGGACGCATGTCGAGCGCGCCCTGGAGAGGTTTATGGCTACGCCCAACTAATTCCGGCGGCGCCCAGCGAAATGCTTTACTGGCTGTTCTATGAAAAGTTGTTCCACTCGTTCACGCCCTTTCGCGTGTTCCAGTACGCGACTTTTCGCACCGCCTTCGCAAGCCTGAGCGCTTTATTCCTATCCGTGCTGTTGGGACCCTGGCTGATCGCGAAACTGCGCGAATTTCAGATCGGCCAGTACATTCGCGAGGAAGGCCCGAAATCCCACATGAAAAAGGCGGGGACGCCCACCATGGGTGGCATCCTGATCGTCATTTCCATCGTCGTGCCCACGGTGCTGTGGGCCAATCTCGCCAATCCTTATATATGGATCGCGCTGTTCGGGCTGGTGAGCTTCGGGATGATCGGCTTCTGGGACGACTACATTAAGATCCGCCGCCGCCATAACGAAGGCCTTACCGTGAAGCAGAAATTTTTCCTGCAAGTTGGCGCGGCCCTCGTGGTCGGGTTCATGCTGCTGACGCTGCACGCTCAAAAGGCGTATTCCACCAGCATCAACGTGCCGTTCTTGAAGTCGTTCAAGCCCGATTTGCTGATCGATTGGCTGACGCATCGCTGGTATACATACCCGTTGGCATTCGTCGGATTCTACGCGTTCATGGTGCTGGTGATCGTGGGCTCGTCGGACGCGGTGAATCTTACGGACGGGCTAGATGGTTTGGCGATCGGGCTCATGATTATCGCTTCCGGAGCGATGACGGTCTTGACGTACGTGGAAGGAAACGCGCGCTTCGCGGATTATTTGGAGTTGGCGCGGTCGCCAGGAACGTCGGAGCTGACCATCTTCTGCGGCTCCATGGTGGGAGCCTCGCTCGGGTTCTTGTGGTACAACGCGCACCCGGCCGAGATTTTCATGGGCGATGTCGGTTCGCTGGCCCTGGGCGGGGCGCTCGGGGTTGTGGCTGTTCTGATCAAACAAGAAGTGCTGCTGATTTTCATCGGAGGCGTGTACGTAATTGAGGCGCTTTCGGTCATCTTACAGGTGGGCAGCTACAAGCTTCGGAAGAAGCGGATTTTCAAGATGGCGCCGATCCATCATCATTTTGAGGCGCTGGGCTGGCAGGAATCGAAAATCATCGCGCGCTTTTGGATAACGGGTCTGGTGATGGCGCTATTCGCGCTGACTACGCTGAAGTTGAGATGAAACTGGATGGGAAACGGGTGGTCGTGGTGGGCATGGCGCGGTCCGGTGCGGCGGCGGTGGCATTGCTGCAAAAGCAAGGAGCCGTGGTGCGCGCGGTCGACGAGAAACCCATGGGCGAGGTGCTGGGCGTGAAAGTCGAACCTCAAACCGAGGCTGCTTTTCGCGATACGGATTTAGTCGTGATTTCGCCCGGTGTGCCCGCCGACCTTGAGCTGCTAAACACCGTGCGTGCGCGCGGCGTGCCCGTCATCGGGGAACTGGAGTTGGCCGCGCCCTTTTTGCAGGGGCGAAACATCGGGGTCACGGGCACTAATGGCAAGACCACCACCACCGCGCTGACGGGGCACATTCTGCGCGAATCCGGAATCGCCTGCCAAGTGGGGGGCAACATCGGGACGCCGCCCGCGTCGATGGTCGAGACGTCGCGGCCGGATCAGTGGAACGTGCTGGAACTTTCCAGCTTCCAACTGGAAACCATCCAGACCTTTCACGCCGCGATTGCCGCTTGCCTGAACATCACGCAGAACCATTTGGACCGTCACCACACCCTCGAGGGATACACGAATGCCAAGGCGCGCCTGCTTGAAACGCAGTCGGCCGGCGACGTCGCGGTGCTAAACGCCGACAATCCCATTACAGCCGGACTCGCCGAGCGGACACCGGCCCGGACGCTCTGGTTCAGCGGCACGCACCAGGTTTCCGGAGCATGGCTGCAAGGCGATCGAATCATGCTCGACGGCCAGTCTTTATTGGATGTTCGCCAGCTCCGGCTCCGCGGGCGTCACAACTACGAAAACGTAATGGCGGCTGCGCTCATGGCGGCCGAGGCCGGGGCGCGCCTGGAACAGATCGCGCAGGCAGCCGCGACCTTCGCGCCGGTGGAACACCGCCTGGAGCTGGTTGGCGAGATCAACGGCGTCGCCTACTACAACGATTCGAAAGCTACCAGCGTAGACGCGACCCTCAAGGCCATCGATGCATTTCCCGGCGGCCTGTGGATCATCTTGGGCGGCAAGGACAAGGACAGCGATTACACTGTGCTTCGCGAACCGCTGCGCGCCAAAGCTCGGGCCGCCCTGCTGATCGGCGCTGCGGCGGCTAAGATTCAATCGCACCTGGGCACCGGCACGGTCCCGCTGATTCAGTGTGGCACGCTCGCCGCGGCCCTAGACGAAGCTTATCGCTGCGCGCAGCCTGGAGAGACCGTTCTCCTGGCTCCTGCCTGCGCCAGCTTCGACCAGTTCGAAAATTTCGAGCAGCGCGGCCGTGTTTTCAAAGAACTCGTCAATACTCTTGCTGGAGGGCTCCGTTAGTGGCGCAGAGGCTGAGATCGGATTGGGTGCTGTTTTCCACCGTCGTGTCGATGGTGTCTTTCGGAATCGTAATGGTGTACAGCGCGTCCTCGGTGGCCGCGCTGGCTCCCGTGGCTTCGCAACTGGGCGCCACAATCGATTCCAGCTTTCACTACGCCGGTCATCAGCTGGCCTGGGCCGTAGTTTCGTTCATAGCGCTGATGTATTTCAAGCGAATGGATTATCGCCGCCTGCACAGCGCCACCTGGGCGTTCGGATCGCTCGGCGTCGTGCTGTTTTTGCAAATTCTCGTCTTCTTTTTCGATCCCAGGACGCATCGCTGGTTCAGGCTGGGCGCCCTCGGTACGCTACAGCCGTCGGAATTCGGGAAGCCGGCGCTCATCATCTTTTTTGCGTATTTCGTCACTCTCAGGCAGGACGCCATCAACAGCAGGCGCACCGTACTGGCCGCAGGCATGGCCCTGGCGATCCTGGCTGCCAGCGTTGGACTTGGCGACCTGGGCACCGCGATCGTTCTCATCTTGCCCGCAGCCATTGTGTTCTACATCGCTGGACTAGAGCGGAAATTCGTCGCCGCTGCGCTGATTGTGGGATTGCTGGCCTGCGTCGGATTCGTGGCTTCCAAGCCGTACCGCATGGCACGCATCATCGGCTTCTTCGATCCCGATTATACGCTCATTTCCCATTTCGATCCGGACGGCAAGATCAAGAAATATGTCAGCCAATCGGTAACCACCCGCGATCCCGGCTATCAGGTCCGCCAATCGAAGATCGCGGTGGGCAGCGGCGGCACGCTTGGGCTCGGGCTGATGCAAGGCAAACAGAAGATCCTTTATTTGCCGGAAGCGCACACGGATTTCATTTACGCAGTAGTAGGCGAAGAACTGGGGCTATTCGGCTGCACCGCACTGCTGGTTGGGTTCATGATCATTCTCTGGCGTGGGCTAGAGCTGTGCTGGGTTGCTGGGGATCCGTTCGGGCGCTACCTCGCGCTGGGCGTGACCTCCTCGGTGGTCATCCAGGCGCTCATCAACATGAGCGTGGTGCTGGGAATGGGGCCGACCAAAGGGATCCCGCTGCCCATGATCAGCGCGGGTGGCAGTTCACTGCTGAGCACGATGATCTGTTTGGGGATGCTGTTGAGCGTTAGTGAACACTCTGGCTAGTTGCTGGCCCAGTGGTGCGAACCTTGCGGCGCGGCGAAGCGACTTTGGATGGCGATCTTTATGATGGCGGGCGGCGGCACCGGAGGGCACGTGGTTCCTCTATTAGCGGTAGCGCGCGAGCTGCAGGCCCGCGGCCACCAATCCGTCTTCGTGGGCACGCGCGCCGGATTCGAAGCCAAGCTGGTGCCCGCCGCCGGATTCCCGCTGGAGTTCATCGAAATCGGCGGCCTGAAGCGAGTCGGGGTCTCGCGTACCATTCGTACGCTGGCGCAGCTTCCCTTGAGCGTTCGCAAAGTCATTCACCTTTTGAAGCAACACCGCCCCGCCGCAGTGTTCAGCCTGGGCGGATATGCCGCGGGGCCAGTTGTGCTCGCTGCTTTGTGGAAACGCGTCCCGCTAATCGTGATGGAACCCAATGCCATGCCCGGATTAACCAACCGCCAAGTAGGCCGGTTCGTCACTCGCGCGCTTCTGAGCTTTCCGGAATCGGCGCGCTTTTTTCCACCCGGCAAATCCGAGGTCACCGGCCTGCCCGTTCGCCCGGAGTTCTTCGCCATTCCGCCCAAGCCGGCGGAACCCACGCTGACGGTTCTGATCACCGGCGGCAGTCAAGGCTCGCGAACGTTGAATCAGGCCGCGGCCGGAAGCTGGCGCTATTTCAAGGAATCTGCCATACGGGTTCGATTCATCCATCAGACCGGCTCGGCAGCGCACGAAGCGCTGGCCCGGAAATTCGCGGAAACAGGTCTAGAAGGAAGAGTAGTGCCGTTTATCGATGACATGCCGGCCGCTTTCGCCCAAGCCGGCCTCGTGATCTGCCGTGCTGGCGCGGGCGCCGTCGCGGAGCTGGCCGCCGCCGGAAAACCGGCCATCCTGGTTCCGTTGCCCACCGCGGCCGATCAACACCAGCTTCGCAACGCCGAAGCATTCGCCCGCTCGGGCGCTGCGCGTCTGGTTCTCGATCAGGAGATGGACGGTGGCCGGCTGTTTGAAGAAGTACGCAAGTTGAGCGCCCAGCCGGGCGTGCTGAAACACATGGGAGAACAAGCTCGGCAGTTCGCGCATCCAGGCGCGGCCCGGCGCGCCGCGGAGGTTTTGGAGGAAACGATCGTTCAATCCACGATTCGGGATTGACATTGCTTCACAAACCCGAAACAATACTTATTTAAAATGTTTTTTAAGCTCCAACACCTGCATTTTATCGGGATCGGCGGCATCGGCATGAGCGGGATCGCCGAGGTGTTGCTCAATTTGGGCTACGAAATCAGCGGTTCGGATCTGAAGCTGAGCCCGACTACCGACCGGCTGGCCCGGCAGGGCGCGCGGATCTTCGAAGGCCACGCCGCTTCCAATGTCGGGACAGCGAAAGCCGTGGTGGTCAGCTCAGCGGTCGACGAACGCAATCCTGAAGTGCTCGAAGCGCGCCGCGTCAAAATCCCGGTGATCCCCCGCGGCGAGCTGCTGGCCGAGCTGATGCGCCTGAAATATGGGGTGGCAGTCGCCGGCAGCCATGGTAAAACCACCACCACATCCATGATCGCCACCGTGCTGAACATGGGCGGCCTGGATCCGACCGTGGTGGTCGGCGGAAAAACCGCGGCTATGGGCGGCTCCAACGCGCGGGTGGGCCAAAGCGATTTCCTCGTCGTGGAATCCGACGAGAGCGACGGCTCATTTCTCAAGCTCAGCCCGATTCTGGCCGTCGTTACCAACATCGACCGCGAGCATCTGGATCACTACCCGTCTATTGTCGAGATCCGCGCGGCTTTTCTCGAGTTCATTCAGAAGGTGCCGTTCTACGGCGCCGCCATACTGTGCCTGGACGATGAGAACATCCAGACGCTTCTGCCATCCGTGAACCGCCGCACCGTCACCTACGGGCGCAGCAGCCAGGCGGCGCTGCAGGTGATGGAAGCCGATTGCCGGGCATTCGAAAGTCATTTCAAGATCCGCGGCAGGCGCCAGGATCTGGGCGAATTCCATCTCCGCGTGCCCGGCCTGCACAACGTTCTCAATGCCACCGCGGCTATCGCGGTCGGCCTGGAATTGGAAATTCCCGTCGGAACGATTCGCCAGGCGATTGCGGCCTACACCGGTGTAGATCGGAGATTTCAGACGCGGGGCCAGGCGCGCGGCGTGACTGTGATCGACGACTACGGACACCATCCCACCGAGATTCGCGCCACACTGGCAGCCGCCAAGCTCTGCAATTTCGGCCGCGTGCTCGCGATCTTCCAGCCGCACCGCTACACGCGCACCCAGCACCTGCTGGATGAGTTTGCCAAGAGTTTCCATCAGGCCGATCTGGTCTTTGTCCTCGATATCTACGCAGCATCCGAGCGCCCCATCGAAGGCGTCAGCGGAGAGGCGTTAGCGCAGCGCATCCGAGATTTCGGACATCACGCTGTCGAATACACTGCTACGGTGGAAGCGACTGCCGACGCAGTGGTCCGGAAAACGCGCGATCGCGACGTGGTCCTCACGCTCGGCGCTGGAAACGTCTGGCAGGTCGGCGAGCGCGTCCTTGAGAAACTTCGGGAGGCGGCCTAAATGGGCCAAGAGGCCTCCAAGAAACGACGGACCGTCCCAGCCCGGACGATCTTGCGCTACTCGGTGATCGCCGCAGTGATGTGCGCCGTGCTGGTAGCAGGCATTTACGCGGCCGAGCGATTCGAGCAATTCATAATCCGCGACCCGCGTTTTTTCCTTGCCGGGGCCGCTGACTACGGACAACAAAGCCCGAACGTTGTCCTCCAGGGCGTCCAGTATGCCTCACGAACCCGCATCTTGGGGTTATTCGCCGATGATTACGGCCGCAGCGTCTACCTGCTACCGCTGGCGGCGCGCCGGGGATCGCTGCTCAAGGTGGGTTGGGTCCGCGAGGCATCGCTGGTGCGCGTCTGGCCCGACCGGCTTATGGTGACCGTCAACGAGCGAAAACCGGTTGCGTTCATCAAATTGCCCGCCGACGGAATCACGCGCTGGGCCCTGATGGACGAAGACGGCGTCATCCTGGATCCTCCGCTCCGCGCATCGTTTCATCTCCCGGTCCTCTCCGGTGTTCCCTTGAGCGACCCTCCCGCCAGCCGCGCGAAACGCGTCAAGAGAATGCAGCAACTCCTGAAAGATTTGGGCGCCCGCGCCAACGCCGTCTCGGAAATCGATGTGACCGATATGGATGACCTGAGGATCTCCCGGCCGGTGCAAGGGCACGCCGTCACGCTGCTGATCGGCGATCGCAATTTCTCCACGCGCCTGGAGAACTTTCTCGAACACTATCCGGACATTCATCGTAAAATGCCGCAGGCCTCCACCTTCGACCTGCGCCTGGATGACCGCATCACCGGCCTGGAGGACGCCAATGCCCGATAGGACGCCGCTGGCCGTTGGTCTGGATTTGGGCAGCGCCTCTACGCGCTGCATCATCCTCGAGATCGCAGATGGCCGTTTGAAATATCGCGGGCACGGCGAAGTTGCCTCCACAGGCTGGAGCAAGGGCCGTCTCACGGATCAGCAGGCGCTAACCGCGTGCGTTCAGGCTGCGGTCCGCCGCGCCGAATTCGAAGCCAAGGCCGTGGTGGATGCGATGGTGGTCGGAATCGGCGGCAGCAGCGTCGACGGGCATAACGTTCGCGGCTTGTACGAGTTCGGGCGTCCCCGCGCCATCACGCTCGAGGACATGGCTTACGCGGTGGAGCGAGCCGAAATGGTGCGTTTGGAAGAAGACCGCATGATCCTGCACCTGTTCCCGCAGGATTTCACCCTCGACGGCCGCTCCGGCAAGCGTTATCCTCGCGGATCCACGTGCTCGCGCCTGGAGGCAAACGTCCATATCGTGACCGCCTCCGAGCAGGAGCACGAATCGATTGTGGCCGCCGTGCAGCAGGCTTCCTACGCGGTAGAAGAAACCGTTTTCGAACCCGTGGGCGCGGCTTATGCCGCCGTGTCCCGCGATGACCGCAACCGCGGCGTGGCTGTGCTCGACATCGGCATGCATTCCAGCGAGCTGGTGGTTTACGACGGCGAAGCGGTAGTTCTCGCCAAAACGCTGCCCATATCCGCGGATCACTTGACACGCGATGTCGCGGTCGGACTCACGTTGCAATACGACGACGCCGAGCGCCTGAAAATCGAATACGGCTGCGCCATTCTCGGGCTGACGGCCGACAACAGCTACATCGAGTTGCCCTCGCCCGACGGCCGCGCGATGCGCGAGGCTCCGCGCAAACAACTGAACGAAATCCTGGAAGCCCGCGCCGAAGAGTTGTTCATCCATGTCGGCTCCGAGCTGGTCACCATCCGCATGGATCAGAAGCTGCTCGAAGGCATCATCCTCTCGGGCGGCGGCGCACTGTTGAACGGCATGTGCGACATGGCTGAACGCGTGTTGAACTGCCCGGCCCGCAACGCGTTGCCCACAGGCATCCAGAATTTCCCAGACGATCTCTGCACGCCCGTTTGGACCACGGCGGCGGGCTTGGCCAAATATTCCGCGCGGTTGAAGACGAACCGGGAAAGCAAGCGTAAGACGCCTGGCTTGATGGGGTTATTGTTCCGATGAACCGCTTTGCTGGTCCGCGGTTCTACTGCACCAAGAAACAAGCGGTCGCGGTGATTGACGGTGCTGCGACGGCCAAACATTAGGAGGATTTGAATGGACGCACTGAAGTTCGCCATCCAGGAAGAGGCTCTGCTCGGAACCAAGATCAAGGTGGTGGGAGTGGGCGGCGGCGGCTCCAACGCCGTCGCCCGCATGATGAACGAGGGGTTGACGGGCGTTGAGTTTCACATTCTCAACACGGACATGCAAGCGCTCAATGCGTCGCCGGTGCCGAACAAGCTGGCCATCGGATCGAAAGTCACGAGCGGTTTGGGAGCCGGGTCGGATCCCGCTCTCGGCAAGCAGGCGGCGCTCGAGGACACGGAACGGATCATCGAAGTTCTGGAAGGCGCGGACATGGTGTTTGTCACCGCGGGCCTGGGCGGTGGAACCGGAACCGGCGCGGCACCCGTCGTCGCCTCGCTCGCGAAGGAGCTGAACGCGCTCACCGTCGCGGTGGTTACGAAACCGTTCGCGTTCGAAGGGCCGCGGCGGATGAAACAAGCGGACCGGGGCCTTTCTGAACTCGGCGGTACAGTGGACACGGTGATCACCGTGCCGAACGACCGTCTGCTGGAGCTGGTGCCGCGCGGCACCAGTTTCTTCGAGGCGTTCCGCGTCGCCGACGATATTCTGCGGCAGGCCGTGCAAGGCATCAGCGACATCATTACCACTCCGGGGCTGATCAACCGCGATTTCTCCGATATCCGGGCCATCATGCTCGGCATGGGTTACGCCATGATGGGGACGGCGTCGGCCAAAGGCGAGAATGCGTCCATCGAGGCGGCCCGCCAGGCTATCAGCTCGCCGCTCATGGAAGAGGGGGGCGTCAAGGGAGCGCGTGGCGTGCTCATCAACATCACAGGCTCCAGCAAGCTGAGTCTGCATGATGTGAACGAAGCCTGCTCGTTGATCCGCGGCGCTACGGCCAATGAAGACGCGCAAATCAATTTCGGCGTCGTTTTGAATGAGGCCATGAAGGACGAGGTGAAGATCACGGTAATCGCGACCGGATTCCAACGTGAAAACCTGCCGCAGTTAGCACGCCGCGCCGCGGCGGCAACTTCCGATTGGTCCACGCCCGAGCCGCTGATTTCCACCGCGCCACCGCCGCCCGCGGTTCCGGCCGCTGAACCCGCGCCCATGCCGACGTCTTTGTTCCGCGACACGCCGGCTCCTGCGCCCGCAGCAGCGCCCGAGCCTGTCGAAGAACCGGCGCCAGTCCCCGTAGACGATTTAGAAATCCCCGCTTTCATGCGCCGCGACCGCCGCTTGTACCAGTAACTGCTAGTGGCGCACGCGCGAGCCCGTGCGCCACTACCGATACGCCGGGCCCCGCAGAACCTTCCCCGGCAGGGCATCCGTCTGCCTGCCGTTTTCAATCACCGGAACTCCATTCACCAAGACGAACTGCATTCCTCCCGATAGCTGGTTCGGATTCTCAAACGTGGCGAGATCGCGAATGGTGGCCGGGTCGAACACCACAATATCGGCCCACATGCCTTTCTTTAGCACGCCGCGATCCGCCAGATGCAGCTTTTGCGCCGGTAACGCGCTGAATTTCCGGATCGCGTCCGGCAGCGATAGCTTGTTTTCTTCCCGAACATACTTCCGCAAGATCCTTGGAAAGGTGCCGTAAGCCCGCGGATGCGGGTGCTCGCGGCCGAGCAAGCCGTCCGGAGCCGTGCCCTCCGAATCGTTGCAGATGGATACCCACGGCTGTTCCAGCGCCAGCGCCACGTCCGGTTCCGACATTCCAAACACCGCAACGGAGGTGAACGCGTCGTCTTCGATCAGCAAATCGAAAACGGTATCGATCGGATCTTTATTCCAAAGCTTGGCAATTTCAGCGATCGTCTTGCCCTGCAGCGGGCGCAGCTTGGGATTGTGAACCACGCTGACCAGGATCCCTTCCGGCCCCGGAACCTCCTGCCATTCGTTGTCCCAGTCCTTGCTCGGCGTCTCCATGTCTTTACGAATGCGGGCGCGCATCGCTGGATCCTTCAGCCGTTCGATCAGCTTCGCGTCGCCTCCATCGTGCGCCCAGGGCGGAATGAATGCCGAAAAATCGTTAAACCAAGCCGGATAGGCATAGGTGTTCGCGCTGATATCGAGTCCCGACATGCGCGCTTTCTCGATGTGGGCGATGATGTCCGGCATGCGCCCCCAATTGCCCTTGCCGGCCGCTTTGAGGTGCCAAATCTCGGCCGGCGTGTGGGCTTCGCGGGCGATACGGATCACCTCGTCGATAGCCGCATCGATCGCATCCCCCTCGCTGCGCATGTGCGTCGCGTAGATTCCACCCAGCTTGGCGCTTTCGGCCGCCAATGCAATGAGTTCTTCAGTGCTGGCATACGGCGCGGGCGCATATTGCAGCGAAGTCGATAGGCCGACGGCTCCGTCGCGCATGGCTTGGCGCACCAGCTCCTTCATGCGTTCTAACTCGGCTGACGTGGGCGCCCGATTGCCGTCCCCGATCACCATCCGCCGAACCGAGGTTGCGCCTACGTAACTGGCGAGATTGATCCCGAGGCCCTGTTTTTCCAGCCGCGCGAAGTACTCGCGAAATGTGGTCCAGTCCGGCTGGATGCCCAGGTGTTCGTACGCTGTATGCCGCGCCCGCTTCATCGCGCCGTTCAGCGGCGCGACAGAGTCGCCCTCGCCCGTGATCTCGGTCGTGATGCCTTGAAAAATCTTTGACGGAAGGTGCGGATTGACGAGAATCGTCAGCTCCGATTGCCCGAGCATATCGATGAAGCCTGGCGCGGCGGTCAGCCCCTGCGCATCGATGGTGCGCTTCGCAGCGGCCCCGCTCAGTTGTCCGATGGCAGCAATGCGCCCGTTTTGGGTGGCAATATCGGCACTGTACCAGGGTGAGCCCGTTCCATCGATGATATGGGCGTTGCGGATCACCAGATCGTACGGCTGCGCCAGCAGCGCCGTGCACAGCAGCGGGAGCACCAGCAAGGACTTCATAAGCAACGGATCATATCATTGTTGGGCGTGAAGCACCGGCTTTGCGCCCGCAGATCTATCAGTTCAGACGTGTGCGCTGCACGCTGCGCTTCATCCTTCGCACCCGCCGCCGCGGTCGCGTCCGCCTCGCTACACTGTGTATGTGTCGCGCGTCCTGCTTCTCGCCGCTCTGGTCAGCCTTCGCGTCCTGGCCGCCGGCGCCGCCACTGATATCGCGCGGCAATTCCAGTTCCTCGCGCTCGATCCGGCCGAGTGCTACCGCGTTACCGAACTCAACTTCTCCAAAGAAGACATCAAGATCTATCTCTCTTCGGGCTATCTGATCTTCTCCAAGCCCATCGCCGGTTTCCGGCAAAGCGCAGTATTCGTGGCATCGAGCGATGGCGGCGATGCCGAAATCCTCCTGATGCCGCCCTCCCGCACCGAGCGCCTTTCGCTGGCCACTTTCACGCAATACCCCAATTTGGAAGAGCACTTCAAAATGGCCGCCTTCCTGTTCACCGACGGCACCGCGGCCGATCTGCTCTCGCGCATAGACGCCAATCCGTCGCCCAAGAAGAGCGAGGAGCTAGGCAACGTCATCGCCGATCAGTGGAATCCCGTACTGCGCAATCTGTCCATTCCCTTCGAAACCAGCCTGGTGCAAGATTCGCTAACTGCCGGCCGGAAATCGGGATTCTTTTACATGGCAGTGTCGGGCAACACGCTTGGCAACTTCGATGTGATGTACGCGCCGCTCAGCCAGGAGCAAATCTTCGTCGGTAAGCTGGCCCTTCGCGACAACCGGGCCTACTTCGATTCCTGGAGCAGTTTCCCCGCGCGCTCAGTCCGCAGCGGCGGCGCTCCGCCCGTCGCTCCGGCCGAGTTGAATGACTTCCGCATCGACTCTACCATCGCTGACGATCTGACTATGAGGTCGGTCACGCGCGCTAAGCTTACCTTGAAAGCTCCCGCCGGGCCGCTGCGCTTCACCATCTCGCCCAGCATGCACATTACCGAAGCCAGCATCGACGGCACCCCCGCCGAAGTATTCAGCCGCGATTCGTTACGCGGGAACCTGGCTCCGGGCGGAGAGGACAACGATTTTCTGCTGATTCCTGCGCAGCCCTTGGACCCGGCCAAGCCGCACGAAGTCGAAATCCATGACGAAGGCGGAGTAATCCACAAGGCCGGCGACGGCGTGTACTACGTCAATGCCCGAGGTACTTGGTATCCGCGCATCGGAATGGATTTCGCCAACTATGACCTGACCTTTCGTTACCCCCGCACTCTGACACTAGTCGCCACCGGCAGCGTGGTCGAGGACCGAACGGAAGGCAACCTCCACATCGTGCGCCGCAAATCCGATCTGCCTATCCGCTTCGCCGGATTCAATCTGGGCGATTTCCGATCCGCAACGATCACCGACAAGGACTACAGGATCGAAGTCTACGCAAATCGGAGATTAGAGGCCGCGCTGCAACCGAGAAGCATGCCTGCCGCGCCGCCGACCGCCATCCCGGCCCCTCGCATCCGGCGCGACATTCCGCCACTTCTTCCCAATATCCTTCCTAACCTGACGCCCGATCCCGCCGGACGCATCGCTCAGATCGAAAAAGATGTAGTCGATACACTGGACTTCATGACCGCCGAATTTGGGCCTCCTGCGACGCGTACGCTGGCGATCACTCCCATTCCAGCCACCTTCGGGCAAGGCTTCCCTGGACTCGTTTACCTGTCCACGCTCGCCTATCTTAACCCCGACCAGCGTCCCGAGCGCCTGCACGCCGCCTATCCGCAAATGTTCTACTCGGAGCTGCTTGAAACGCACGAGATCGCGCATCAGTGGTGGGGTAACCTCGTGACTCCCGCCAGCTATCGCGACGAGTGGCTGATTGAATCCATGGCCAATTATTGCGCGCTGCTGCTGCTCGAAAAGAAAAAAGGCGAAAAGGCCTTAAACGAGGTTTTGGACGATTACCGCACCAATTTGCTGAGTAAGAACGAAAGTGGGCATACGCGGGAATCCGCCGGCCCAATCAGCTGGGGACGCCGTCTCGAGTCTTCGCTCGCGCCCAATGCCTGGCAAATTGTCGCCTATCAAAAGGGCACGTGGATCATGCACATGCTCCGCCGCCAGTTAGGGGACCGTAATTTCTATAGTTTGTTGCACGAGGTGGCCGCGCGCTACCGCCTGAGCCCGATCAGCACGGCCCAGTTCCGCGACTTGGCGCAGGCTTACACGCCGCCGGGTTTAAAGGATCGCAAGCTGGCGAGCTTCTTCGACAATTGGGTGGACGGCACGGGTATTCCCACCGTGAAACTGTCGTACACCTGGCGCGATGGAAAGATCAACGGGACGATTGCGCAGTCCAACGTCGGGGACGATTTTTCGGTCCTCGTGCCGGTCGAGGTACAGACTGCGAAACAAAAGACGGTGTACTGGCTTCCTACCGGCAGCGATCCCGTGCCGTTCAGCATCGCATCGGCCGCGCCGCCGGCCCGCGTCACGTTGGCGCCCAGCGACGCCCTGATGGTTGTCTCACGATGACCGGGTCGCGGGCTCGCCGCACGGGAGTGCCGGCCACGGACATGGGACAATCGAAACTTTAGCCATCGATGCCGATCGCAAGCAAACGAAAATCCGAGGTTCGCAAAGACGCGCCGATCGAGCCGGAAACGCTTCCGCGCCTGGAGCAGGAAGAGCTACCTGCGCCGCCGAAAGTAACGGCCTTGATCTTCTCTTATGACAGCGCACCCGCGCTGCGCCGGTGCCTCGCCGCGCTCGAGGGTTCCAACGACCGCGCGTCGATCGAGATCCTGGTTGTGGATTGCGGCTCCCACGACGAGAGCCCGCAGCTTGACTCGGAATTTCCCGAAGCCACGTTCCTCCGCCTACCCCGCTATTTCGGACGCACGAAGGCGTTCAATATCGGAACGCGCACGGCCAATGGCGAATACCTCCTGTTCTTGACGCCCGAAGTGGAAGTGCTGCCGGCCACCGTTCCCGCCTTGCTGGCGCGGATCGAGTCCGATTCCGAAACCGTGGCGGCAGCTCCGCTGCTGCTCGATATCGAAGGCCATCTCGCGCCGCAGTTTTTCCGCCTGCCGACGCCTCAAACCGGAATTGAGCCGCCGCCGGTTGAGATCGACAAATCGGCCGAGGCGGTCACCGTGGAATACGCCACGTTTCATGCGCTGCTGGTCCGCAAGTATTTTGTCAAGGGCATCAACTATTTCGATGAGCGCTATGGCGAGTTCTTTGCCGACGCCGAACTGGCGTACCAGATCCGCCGCGCTTCCCGCAAGACTGTTGTGTTGCCGCAGGTCACCGCTTTGTATACGCCGTCTTCGCCCTACTCGGCTTCGGCCGAAACGATTCTGATGGCCGACCGCTACCACGGCGCTGCAACTTATTTTGGCAAACACTACGGTTTTGTTACTGGGCTACTCTTCCGGATAAAATCTGCACTGGCTGCTCTGTTCACCTTCCGCCTAGGGCTTTTTGCCGCGCTCATTAGTGGCAGCAAGATCGACGGCTCCCAGACGGCGATCTTATAAGTAGCTGATTTAAAACTGCTTTGCGGGCTGGATCGCCGGTCCATATACCACCCACATGCGTCGCTTGGTACCTAACGTTCCTCCCGGCTACCGCCGATACTAGGAACGGTATGCAGCCTGATGCCGTCCTTTGGATTCTGTTGCCGGTGTTCATCGCCGCCGGTTCCGCGCTGCTGTCGTATTTCGTGATGCAGTCGCGCATGGAAGTCGCTCTTGCCAGGGAGCGTGAGGTCCTCGCCGAGGCGCGCGCTGAAACCCGGCTGCAAAAGAACACCATGGAAGAGCGCGTCAAGGCGACCGAGCAAGAAGCCCGGCGCAAGGCTCTCGATGAGTTCATGCAGGACTTCCGCATCGAGGAGCGGCACTATTTCCGTGAAAACAAGTCCGAGGCTAACCGGCAGAAGTCGATGGTGCTGCAAGAACGGCTTTACTTTCGCAACATCCCTCTATCCAACTGGGTGGAGCATGAGATGGTGGTCGAGCACGAAGGCGGGGATATCCGCCAGATCGCCAAGGGCTGCTCGATCTTTACGACGCGCTCGCTTGGCCCCGACGAAAGCAAAACTGCTTTGTCGCGTCTGCTCGACGAAGCCGCCGTTTCCCCGACCGCTCAACTCGCCCAAGCTTTGAACGGCAGCGGCATCAGCTAGCCGGACCGCGCCGTAGAAGATCGCAATCATAGCTGCCCACCGGAACGCGGCTGACCAGTACAAGATGCGCGACAGAAACTGACTGGGCAAACACGTAAATTCCGATTATTCTGGTAGTTAGCGGCGACATGTCAACCCCCTCTGACGGCCTGTCAACCAAATCGGGCGGAGCACGTCCTGAAGATATGATGGGCGTCATGGCCGACCGGCTGGGGGCCAATCTCGCGGGGCTGGCTGATACGCGTGAGTTCGGTGCTTGGATGGCTTCCGAGCAGAAGCGGATTTTTCTGCTTTGCCGCAGAATGCTCCAGGACATCGAGGATGCCGACGCGGCTACGCAGGACACGTTCCTCAAAGCGTGGCAGGCGCTGAAGAAACCAGATTCAAAGGAGTTGGACGATCCAACCAAATGGCTGACCCGGATCGCGGTAAACACGTGCCTGGACCGGCTACGCTCCAAGCGCTGGCAGTTTTGGCGCAAGCGCCCGGACCCGCAGGACGAATCGATGATCCTCGAGCTGGCGCCTGCTGCCGATCCGGACGCCGAAGACCGGCTGTTCGCCCAGCAGATCGATCAGCGGCTAAAAAATGCGCTGGGGCGATTAAGCGTGCGGCAGCGCGCGGCATTTACTTTGAGGCATTATGAAGACCGCAGCCTGGCTGAGATCGCCGAGATACTGCAGTTGGATGTTGGAACGGTGAAGGTACACCTGTTTCGTGCCCTGGAAAAGCTTCGGGAGGAGCTGCACGATTTGTACTTTCGCGAGGGAAGAAAATGAAGCACTGGACGGAAAACGATTTTCAAAACTGGTTGTACGGCTTAAAGGAGCCGGACACCCACTCGAACGAATGCGCCGACTGCCGGTCCGAAATGGAGCGCTTGCAGAATCAACGGCGCGCCGCGATGAGACAGCCTGAGGTCTCGCCCGAGTTCCTGGCGGCGCAGCGCCGGAACATTTACGCGCGGCTGCAGCGGGCGCCGCGGCTCAACTGGACTGCATGGAGGTGGGTGCTCTCCACGGCCATGCTGCTGGCCCTGGCTTTTGCGCTGGCGATACCGCGCTGGCTGCATAAACCAGCGCCGCCAGTCTCCGATGAGCAGTTGTTCTCGGATCTGGCGGCCATGGAGCAAACTGCTGAACCCAAGGCTATCCAGCCAATGCATAATCTCTTCGAGCCATAGCCATGCTTCGCACCATCTTTTTACTGCTCGCCGTTGCAGGGGCGCTGTGCGCGCAAATGCCGAAGGGCATGTATGCGTGGTGGAGCCGCCCCGAGATTCGCCGCGACCTGAAGCTCACGCCTGACCAGCAGCGGCAAATTCAGTCTACGGTGCGGCAATTCCGGCCGCGTTTGATCGATATTCGTGCCGCGGTGGAGAAGGCCGAGATCGATTTACAAGCCCAGTTCGATCATGATCCGGTGGATCCGGCCAAAACCAATCAGGCCATCGATCGCTTGATCACGGCCCGCGGCGATCTGACACGCACGTTATCCGAGCTAAGCCTTAGGCTGCGAATGCTGCTCACCGAGCAGCAATGGCAGGAATTGCAGCGCAGGCGACCGCTTGGGCCCGGACCGGTGACCGAGCTGCCGCCCCAAAAGTGAGCTGGCGTACCCGGCCCGTAAGCTGCCCGCATTTCATCGGCGGCTCCATCGGGTCTAGCTGAAGTTCAGCCGCAGTTTTCCGCCCCGGCATTGTACACTGGCACTTACTGGCTTCTCCTTGGACGTTTCCACTCCTTTGCAATATGTGAAAGGCATCGGGCCTGCGCGCGCGCAGATGCTGGAAAGCAAAGGCCTGCTGACCGTAGAGGACCTGTTGGCGTACGCTCCCTTCCGCTACGAAGATCGAAGTAACGTGAAGACCATCGCGCAGCTCGCGCCCGGCGAGATGGCCACCGTGATCGCCGACGTGCAGTCGGCGCATTTGTCCGGGTTCCGTCGCAGAAATCTGGGGATGTTCGAGGCGATTCTCAAGGACTCCTCAGGCGAGCGGCTGCTGGCGAAATGGTTTCACGGCGGCTATCTAGCCGATCGCTTTCTGCCAGGGCTCCGAGTGGCGCTATACGGAAAGGTCGAACTGGACAATTACACGGGCGACCTCCTCTTGATGCATCCGGAGTTCGAGATCCTCTCCGCGGACGAATCGGACACGGAAGCGGCACTGCACACGGGCCGCATCGTTCCGATCTACGAAGCGGCGGGCAAAGTCACGACGCGCGCGTTCCGGTTACTCATCCATCGAATTCTCGAATCTCTGGAGCCGCTCGAAGATTACCTGCCGCAGCACGTGCGGGAATCGCTGAAGCTACCGGGCCGGTGGAGCGCAATGCGCGAGCTGCACTTCCCAGCGGCGGGCGCGGATCTGCGGCTGTTGAACGCATTCCGCACGCCCGCGCAGTGGCGGCTGATTTTCGAAGAATTCTTCTGGCTGGAGTGCGGGCTCTCGCTGAAACGCGCGAAGGCGCGGCTGCAGCCGGGCATTTCGTTCGAGCTGAACGATCGCGTGCGGGAAAAAATCAAAACGATGCTGCCGTTCAAGCCGACCAACGCGCAGAAGCGCGTGCTCAAAGAGATCGCGGCGGACATGCAGGCGCCGCACCCAATGAGTCGCTTGCTGCAAGGCGACGTGGGAAGCGGCAAGACGCTGGTGGCGGCCGAGGCAGCGGTGATTGCCATCGAAAACGGTTATCAGGCTGCTGTGCTGGCGCCCACCGAGATCCTGGCCGGCCAGCATTACTTCTACTTCAAGAACCTGTTCCAGAAGACCGGGTACGTGGTCGCGCTGCTCACCGGCTCGGCCACTTCGCGCGAGAAGATGCAACTGAAGCGGCTGCTCGCGGAAGGCTTGGTGCATCTTGGGATCGGCACGCACGCCCTGATCGAAGAAGACGTGGAGTGGAAAAAGCTGGGCCTCGCGATCGTTGACGAGCAGCATCGTTTCGGAGTGATGCAGCGGCTGCGGCTGGCGTCCAAGGGCCAAAGTCCGGACGTGCTGGTTATGACGGCCACGCCCATTCCGCGAACACTGGCGCTAACGATTTATGGCGATCTGGACGTCTCTGCGATCGATGAAATGCCGCCGGGACGCAAGCCGATCGTGACCAAGCACGTGACGGAGGACCGCATCGAGGGTGTCTACAGCTTCCTTAAAAAGCAGATCGACGCCGGGCGGCAGGCATACGTGGTTTATCCGGTGATCGAGGAATCCGAGGATTTGAAAGCGGCGGAGAAGATGTACCGGCATTTATCGGAGCGAGTATTTCCGGACGTGCCTGTCGGGCTGCTGCACGGACGCCTCAAAACCGAAGAGCGCGAGCGCGTGGTGCAGGAGTTCCGGGGCGGCGCGATTAAAATTCTGGTGTCCACTACCGTGATCGAAGTGGGGGTGGATGTGCCGAACGCCACCGTTATGCTGATCGAGCAGGCGGAGCGATTCGGGCTGGCGCAGCTGCACCAACTGCGAGGGCGGGTCGGGCGTGGCGGTGAGCAGAGCTACTGTCTTCTCGTAACGACCAAGATGAGCGACACGGCCCGGGAGCGCATCCGCACCATGGTGGACTCGAGCGACGGCTTCTACATCGCCGAAATGGATTTAAAGCTGCGGGGGCCGGGCGAATTCTTTGGCACGCGCCAATCCGGCCTTCCTACACTGCGCATCGGCAACATCATCCGCGATCAGGACGTGCTTGAGGTGGCGCGCAGTGAAGCTCAAAAGTTTATCGCCAATCCTCCGTCGCCCGAGCAACTGCGCGGCGCGGTTGCATTCATCCGCGATCATTGGCAGAGACGCTACGGTCTGGTGCAGGTGGGCTGATGCGCGTGATCGCGGGTGAGTTTCGAAGCCGCCGGTTGAAATCGCTGCCCGGGCTGGAGACGCGGCCGACGCCGGACCGGCTGCGCGAGACACTGTTCGATGTCCTGGCGCGCCGCGTCGAGGGAACTGTGTTCTTGGATGTCTACGCCGGCACGGGCGCGGTAGGCATCGAAGCGCTGAGCCGCGGCGCGCGGCGGTGCATTTTCATCGAAAAGAATCGCGCGGCTGCGTCAGTGATTCGAGATAACCTGCTCGCCCTTGGACTGGTGAACCGCGCGGAGGTGTACACCAGCAAAGCCGGACCCGTGTTGGAGCGAGTGAGCGCCGAGATCGTATTTCTGGATCCACCCTACGAATCGGACAAAGAATACGACGCGGCGCTGACACTGTTGGGCGCGAAGACCGTTCCACAACTGGTGGTCGTTCAACATGCGTCCCGGCGCAGCTTGCCGGAACGGAGCGGAAGCCTGCATCGTTATCGCGTGCTGAAACAGGGCAATAATTCCCTGAGCTTCTACGCGACCGCTGACTAGGGGTTATCTACGGCCCGGCGCTCCTCTACCGTAACCGTCCAATCGAGATTCTTCGACTCGACGACCAGGTAGGCCCAGTGAGGGTCAAGGTTGATATACGAAATTCCGTGTCCAACACCCGTTCGATCCACCGCCACAGTAAGCTCGCGCCCACTGACAGCGCTGTTGACGGTCAGGTGAAACGTGCCCATGCCGGGCGGGCTCTCGTTTTTGGTTTCCCAGCGGATCCTGATGGGGGCATAACCGATATCGAACGAATCGGTCTGCGTGTTGCCGTGGCCGGACCAGGAGTTCATTGCGCGCCATTCGATACGCGCTTTGTGTTCGGTAGTGCTTTCGCGGCCGCAGGATACATTCGCGAGCGCAAGCAAAGCTGCCGCAAATAGCGCTGTTCGGCCATTGGTCCAGGCCATGCACTTGATAGGCTATCAGACGCGTGTCAGAGAGTTTCCGCGCGAGAGGGCTTAACGCGCGATGGACTCAAGAGCGATTCTATTCGTGCGCGGGCCGAGCAGGCCGATAGCGAGCATCACCATAAACATGCTGCCGGCGATCAGGACGAAAACACCCGGTACTCCAAATCGATCCAGAAAAAATCCGATCACGAACGAGCTGAACACCACCGAAAGCCGGCTCCAGGAGTAGACGAAGCCAATGGCCAGCGCCCGGATCCGGGTTGGGTACAGTTCGGCCTGATAGGCGTGGAACGAAAGCGACAGAATGTTGTTGGCGAGGGTGAGCAAAATGCCGAAGGCGATCAGTGGAGCCGGGGACGCCATGCGGCTGAAGAGAACGCCGGACAGGCCGACCGCGAACGCCGCCAGGACGATCTGCCATTTGCGCTCGAATCTGTCTGCGATAAACGCCGCGAGGAGCGGGCCTAACGGTGCGGCGGTCGCTATCCAGAAGGTGTATTCCAGACTGCTGGTGAATTCAATGCCGCGTTGGATCAGGAGCGTCGGTACCCAATTCGAGAATCCATAGAATCCCACGGTTTGAAAGATATTGAAGATCACCAGCATTAGGGTTCGGCTGAGGTAAGGCTTCTGCCAGATCTCGCTAAAGCTGCCCTTCGCGGGCTGCTCTTGTGCTTGCGTCGTGGCGCTGACGGTGACATGGGTTTCGGCGGCGGACTCTTCAAGCAATGCCAGTACCCGCTCGGCTTCGCGCAACCGGCCATGCTGCGCAAGCCAGCGCGGACTCTCAGGAACGCGCCGCCGAATCCACCAAACCAGGATTGCGCTGCCGGCGCCAATCAGGGCCACCCACCGCCAGCCGTCCACACCGAGTGGCGCCAGCGGGACCAAACGCCAGGCGAGCAGCGCTACAAACGGTACGGCGCAGAACTGGATGGTCTGATTCAGAGCGAACGCGCGTCCGCGGACATGGGGCGGCACTAATTCCGAAATGTAGGCATCGATGGTGACCAGCTCGACACCGACCCCGATACCGGCGATGAAGCGCCACAGGTTCAGGCCGAATACGTGGTTCTGAAACGCCATAACGGCAGTGGCCGCCGTGTACCAAAGGAGGGAGTAAGTGAAGACGGCCTTACGCCCTAGCTTGTCCGCGACAAAGCTGAACAACGCGGTTCCTACGAACAGCCCGGAGAACATCGCTGCGACGAAGCTGGCAATGCCGCTGGTTCCGAACAGGCCGGGGGTGGTGGCTGTCAGGATGTGGCTGCGCACCAGGCCGGGCGCGATATAGGCGGTAAAGAACAGGTCGTAGTACTCGAAGAACCCTCCAAGGGAAAGGAACACGACCAGGCTCCAAACGGAGCGGGTCGCCGGCAGGCGGTCCAAGCGCACGCCGACTTGGCGGACGTCAAACAGCGTTTCGGCCTGGCTTGCCGGTGGTTCGCGCATGATCGAATGCAAGGCCGCGGACAGTTTCCAGCGGCGTAATAAATGATACTTCGAAGCTATGTTCGTGTTCTTGTAAGTGAGGGTGTATCGACAATGTTAGGCTCAAATTGGGCCGCGGCTACCTGGATACAGGCGCATGTGAAACAAGCGCGGCCGTCAGGACTTAACGTGTTAGGAAAGTCCATCGAAACGGGAAAGTTTAGAGGAGCGTCAAGAATCATGATGAGAAGTCTCGATACGCGTAATATTACAGATCGACGCCGGGCCTGGACTACCGTTGTGCCGCTGGCAATCCTAACGTTACTTACTTCTGCCACGCTTCAAGCGCAGAGCTTCGATAATAGCGGGAATGGGATGCTCAAGGGCGCTTATTTCGTGCGCCAGGTATTGACGACAGCAAATCAGAATACGAGCGCCGTCACGCGTGCCGTCAGCCTCATCGGCACCATGACCTTCGATGGCAACGGGAATTATAGTTTTACAGGCCAGAAGATGGACACCAGTGCCGGTTCGGCGCCCTCCGCCTACTCGGTACAAGGTACATATGCGGTGGCGGCGAACGGAATGATGCAAGTTCAGAATCCCACCGACACGAGTGACATTGACTACGGCGGCGTAGGCGCGGTTGGGCCCTCCGCTTTCGTCGCAAGCGCAACCGAGGGACCTTACCTGGACGTCTTGGTCGGCATACCGATCTCCTCGAGCGCGTCTAACTCGAGCGTGCAAGGGGCGTTTAAAACCGGATTCATCGACTTTCTTCAAGGCAACGCATCGCAAGTGCGGGATGGGTATTACACACTGACATCGAACGGGAGCGGAAGCTTCGGTAACGTATCGGTCAGCGGGGCGATGGCTAATCAGGGAAGCAACTTAGTCACGCAATCGCTGTCGGGTGTTACTTACTCATTGAGCAACGGGAATGGGAGCATTACATTTCCTACCGCGTCCAACACCGCGAATACCCTGGTCAGCGGACAAAAGGCCTTTTATGTTTCCTCCGACGGAAATCTGTTACTCGGCGGAGCAACGAATGGATTTGACTTGATTGTGGGCGTTAAGTCGCTCTCCGGGACCGCGTCGAACAGCATGTTCCAGGGCACTTACTACGATGGGGCTTTAGAGAACGATACGAGCGGGGGCGGAAACTTCATCGATTCGTTCAACGGCTCACTTTTAGCTACCGGGAACCAGTCCGCCACTGCTCACTACCGCCTGGACTCGTTCAATCAAAGCGCTTACGACTATACGGCGGATAACTTCAGTAACTTTGCGTCGGACGGCACTTACAACGACGGAACGTTCCAAACAATCCTTGGGGCCAACGGTCAGGCGGCGGTGCAGACGGGCATCAGCGGATACTACAGTCTCACGGTCATGCTCGGAGCCAAGCAATTTACCGGCACCGGAACGTTTATCAATCCAACGCTGGTCTTGAACGCCGGCAGTTTCGCGCCCATAACCAATTCGGTTGCGCCCGGCGAGTACGTCTCGATTTTCGGCACGGGGCTTGCGCCCTCGCAGCAACAGGCGCAAAGCTTCCCGTTGCCGACGAACCTTGGCGGAGTGCAGGTGACAGTGAATGGAGTTCCGGCGCCGCTCACTTTTGTGAGTTCGAATCAAATCAATCTGATCGTTCCGTACGGGACATCGACAAATTCGTTCGCCACGTTCCAGGTGACGAATAACGGCTCGGCTTCGAATCAAGTCACGTTGTACACCAATGCAAGCTCGCCGGGGGTATTTGCACTAACGAATAACGGCGGAATGTTTTCTCCGGGAATTGGACCTGCCGCTGTTACGCACGCGGACGGGTCTCTGGTGACTCAAAGCAGTCCAGCGAAAGCGGGCGAAACACTGGTGTTGTATGCCACGGGTCTTGGAGCCGTAACCCCGGCAGTAGGGGACGGCGTGGCTGCGCCTTCTAACCCGCTGAGCAATGTTGTTGAAAATATCCTCGTGGAGATTCAAGATTCCAATAGCAACTTCTACACGGCGGCGAAGCCGTCGTTCGCCGGATTGACACCCGGTTTCGCCGGGCTGTACCAGATCAATTTCGTGATGCCGAGCGGTGTTCCAAGCGGGCTGCAGTGGGTCAACGTCGGGACGCAGGACGCGTATACGTCGGAAGCTAAGATTTACGCGCAGTAGGCCGGCTAGGCTGCCGCGCAGGCGGCACACCCATCGTGGCTTCGGGCGAGGTGTGCGCCCGGAGCAGCGCTAATGCATTGTCGCTCTCATTGGACGTCGAGCCCTTCGCTGTATTCAAGGCCTGCGTGCGAATCTCTTTAATTTGTGCCTTGATTAGAACGCCTGCATTCTGCTAGGCACTCTCGATCGCGTTCATTTCAAGTCGCTGAGAGAAGTAGAGTCAGGAGCTGTTTCCAGTCGCTGACAGCGATTTGCTGCATGGTGAGGGCTCCTTCACTTGGTCACTTGGTCATGAAATATTTTTCGTACCAGCGCATTGAGCGATCCGTCCAGTCCACCACGTGCTTTGGCTCGGCCAACCCGTGCCCTTCGCGGGGATAGCGCACCATCACGGATTCGACGCCAACGTCTCGTAAGGCGATGTAGTATTGCTCGTCTTCGGCAATCGGCACGTCGTTGTCGTTTTCGCCATGCACCAGCATGACAGGCGTATGGACATTCGCGACATGTTTAAGCGCGGAGCGCTCCCACAGCACGTCCATCAAGTTGCCTTGGTGCGGAAACGCGCCCCACTCCATCTGCTCGTACTGGTTGTAGTAGGTCATGTAGTTGTAGCTGATCAGATTACTGATCCCGGCGGTAGGGATGGCGGCTTTGAAGATATTGGACTGGGTAATGATCCAGTCTGTCAATTGACCGCCGTAGCTGACGCCTTCGATGCCGAGGCGGTCGCGGTCGATCCACATGTTGCGGCGCAGGGCTGCGCTGACGCCGTATAGCACATCCTGCGCTTCGTTGCCGTTCTGATCGCCGAATACCGCGTCGGTAAATTTCTGACCATATCCAGTCGAGCCGCGATAGTTCACCATGAGAGTGGCCCATCCATGCGACGAATAGACCTGGTTCCTGAAATTGAACGCGGGTCCCTGCTGGCCGTGTGGGCCGCCATGGATGTTCACGATGAGCGGATATTTGCGGTCGGCCCGAAAACCGGCGGGATAAGTTAGGAAGGCTTCGATAGTCCACTGGTTGTCGTTACTGATGAACGTAAACGACTCCACCGGTTCCACGGTCTTGGCCGCCAGCGCGTCGTGGTTGAGGTCGGTGAGCTTCTCGGCCGGCGCATCGCCATTTTTCAGGAACAGCTCGGCCTGATCGCTTGGGGACGTGAATGTATACGCGATCTGATT
Organism: Bryobacteraceae bacterium; assembly: GCA_035293725.1. Lineage (GTDB taxonomy): Bacteria > Acidobacteriota > Terriglobia > Bryobacterales > Bryobacteraceae > Palsa-89. The sequence continues at coordinate 98,270 of DATGMH010000037.1, read as the reverse complement.
TGCGTGCACGGACCAGGCCCCCACAGTTCCGGGGCCGCTTACGATGGCAGTAGGCTGGCCGCCGGCAACGGGCATGCGGTACAGATGGATGCTCCCGCGCTCCTGGACGGTAAACAAAACCGCGCTACCGTCGTCGGTCCAAGCGGCGGCGCCCTGCCGGTTATCGACGGCGCCGGTAAGCTCGCGGCGATTCTTGCCATCCGCGCCAATCAGCCAGATGTGCGTGTCCTCCATGGTGGTCTCGAGGTCCGTGAGACCGCGCTTGGTTGCTTCATACGCGATAGTTTTCCCGTCCGGCGACCAGCGCGGGCGGTACTCGGCATTTTCAGTGGCCGTGAGTCGGCGCATTTCGGCGGTCGTAGCATCCAGCGTGAGCAAGTCGTAATTGAAGAACTGGTCTTCGTTCGGTTCGCGATTTGAGACGAAGGCGATCTCTTTTCCATTGGGCGACCAGTCGATGGAATGTTCGTAGTGGGTGCCGCTGGTCAATTGCCGGGAAGTGGCGGACGCGACATCGGCCACGAAAATGTGTAGCCGCTTGTTGTCGTTGAAATGCGAATTGCCCTCGCTGGCAGTCGGTTTGTATAAGTAACGCGTGATGACGATGGGATCGCCGGTTGCGTCGGCGGTTTCCGGTCCCGGTTGCGCGGAGACATACGCGATCTTGCCGCTGTCGGGCGACCAAGCGATATTTTTCCCGGTGCTGGGGAGCGGTGCATTAGTGCCCTCCAGCGGTCCCAGGTATTTCTTTCCGCTTCCATCCGATCGAGCGATGATCAAGCCTGACTGGTTGCCCAAGTGCCCCGAGTAGGCGATCCACTTGCCGTCGGGCGACCATTCCGGGTCGCCGGAGGGATCGTCGCCGGCGCTCAAGCAGATCGATTTCCGGTCCGCCAGAGTCATGATCCAAAGCTGGCCGAACGGACGCAGCGAGCCGTCATTGCGGGTGATCGTATACGCGATTCGCGAGCCGTCCGGCGAGAACTGGACGGCGCCCACCGACCGCAGCTTCAGAAGATCGGAGGATTGAAAACCAGCCGGAAATGCCGTTGCCGCGCACAGGATGATCGGCCATAGTCGTGGATACATGAGAGCAACATAGCAGATATGTGTCCTAGCGCAGTGCTAGGCCGCCCGCCGCGGCCGGCTAAGCGTGCGGCTGAGAGCTTCCCCCGTCAAAAGGGACCGCCGCACTGTGAGCCACTCCCTTGTCATGGCAAGCCAAAGCTCGAATGGCAGGGCGAAGGCATGATTCCGGATGCGCCAGTGCAGCGGTTTGCGCAGTAACGCGAGGACCTTCTGCAGCAGCGCGGACCGCGATTTCCGCCGCGCTTTGTTGATCTGGTTGTCGAGCAGGAAATAAGAGATGCCGCGTTGTAACGTCGAGAATGCTTCACCCTGCAGCCAAGGTAGGGAGTTTTGGCCGAGATCGATATCGGCCCATTCGGCCAACGATTCGGGTTCGCGCAAGCCGCGATCGCGGAGTTCCGGCCAGATGGGAATGCCCGGATAAGCGGTGAAAACGTTGGGCGAGAAAGTGACGTTATCGTATCGTTCGGCGATTTCGCCCATGACGCGCAATGTTTCGCGACGATGCGACTCTTCTTCGCCGGGATAACCGAAGATCAAGTTGAATGTTACGCGTATGCCTGCCTGGCGGCACTTCCGCGCCGCTTCATACATGTCGGGGATGTGCTGGTGCGCCTTATTCATATGGCGCAAGACCTCGGGAGATGCCGATTCGGTTCCGAAGCCAATGTGGCTGACGCCGCTGGCCCCCAGCAGCCGGACCTCTTCGTCGCTCATTCGACACAGAAGGTCGGTGGAGGCCTGAAAGGTCCAGCGGAAGCGCACTCGCTGGTCCAAGAAACCGCGAGCGATGGCTACTGCGCGGCGCACATCAACCAGGAAATTCGAATCGATCAGCGCCACTTGATCCAGCCGGTGCCGGCCGGCAAGATCCGTTACTTCCTGCACCACCTGGTCGACGCCGTAAGGGTTGAACCGCCGGTTGTAAAATACCGTGTCGGTGCAATACGTGCACGCGTAGGGACAGCCGATGCTGGTACCGTAGGGCAGTTTGCGCTCGCCGCTCGATCGCTCGTACGCATCCCAATCCACCAAGTCGTAAGCTGGGGGCGGCAGTTGCGAGATGGGCATCGCGGGACGGTCGGGATTGCGATGGATGCGGCCTTGCGGTTTGAACCAGCAGCCCGGGATCAGATCCAGGCCTTGGCGCCGGTCCAAACGATTCAGAATCTCAACCAGCGCCTGCTCGCCTTGATGCCGGACGACGATGTCGACGAAGTCTTCGCCCAGAGTTTGATGCGTCAGCAGGCTGGGATGCCACCCGCCGTAGATGATGGGCAGACCGGGGCGCAGCGTGCGGACCAACTCGCTGGCTTCGATGGCTTGGCGGATCATAGGTCCGGTGAGTAAGGAAACGCCGAAGCACATGCAGTCCTGAATTTCGCACTGGATGGTGGCTAAGTAGCTGCGGTCCAGCGCGCCATCGATGATTTTGGGGTTGTAGCCGGCGGCGCGAACCGATCCAGCGAGGCTCAGCAGGCCCAACGGCGGACCCAGCAGTTTGCCCGCGTACGGCGGGAGAAAAAGAACTACGTCACGTGCTGCCATGAACTCGCTAGCCTGCTATTGCGAACGAGGGAGCGCTCCCAGGCGCGCCCTCTATTTACACTACCGCCCGGACCGGCGCGGCTTGGTGAATTTTTTGTAAACAAATGAGCCGGGCGGTCCCGCCGGCCCGACGGCGGCCCTATAATTCATGTGGATACGTGAGCATGCGTCGCCAGAGGTCTTGCCAGTGAGATCGACCAAAAAAATTGTTTTTTTCTTTCCGGCTTTTTCCAGCAAAGAAGCAACCGCCCCACTGGGAATCTTAGCCGTGGCTACGCCGTTGCTGCGCGCCGGCTATGAGTGCGTGCTGATCGACTCCACGATTACGCCCAACTTCAGAAAGCGCGTCATCGAGGAACTCGCGGACGCGCTGTGCCTGGCAGTATCGCTGGTCACGGGCCCAATGATCAAGGAGACGGTGGAGATCGCGAAAGAAGTGAAGCGGCGGTATCCGCGCGTGCCCGTGGTGCTAGGCGGCTGGCATCCTTCGCTGCTGCCGGACCAGACCTTAGCGGCGGCGTATGTGGATGCCGTAGTGATCGGGCAGGGCGAAGATACATTTCTGGAGCTGGTCCAGCACATCGAGGCGGGCGAGTCGTTCGAAGGAATCCAGGGCGTGGGTTACAAGGAAGACGGCCGGCTGATTTTCAATGCGCCCAGGCCGATGAGGCCGATTCGCGATCTGCCGCCGAAAGCGTATGAACTAGCCGATTTCGACGCCTACGAACGCGCCTGCGGGCGCCGATGGGCCATGTATGCGACCAGCCTGGCTTGTCCTTACAACTGCTCTTATTGCACGAACGCGGGCGTCTACGGCCGCAAGTGGAATGCCCTGCCGGCCGAACAAGCAGCCGAGGAGATGACGGATCTGGCGCGGCGTTACAATATCGAGACCATTTGGATTGCCGACGACAATTTTCTGGTGGATCGCGAGAATGCACTTGGCATCGCGGAAGGTCTAATACGCCGCAACGCCGGTGTCGAGTGGTACGTCCAGGCTTCTACAAACCTGGTGATCCGCTTCAGCCTGGATGAGCTAAAGCTGCTGCGCCGCGCCGGTCTGACGCAGGTCTCGCAAGGCGCCGATTCAGGGTCGCTGAAAGTCATGCGGTTGATGAACAAAGATTTTCAGAAGCTGGAGACGATTTACGCCGCTGCCGAAAAACTGCACCAGGCCGGAATCCGGCCGTCCTTCAACATGATCTTCGGTTTCCCGGGCGAAGAGGACAAGGACCGCCGCGAATCGATCCAACTGATCATGAATATTTGCCGGCGCTATCCGGGCGCCGAGTTTTGGACGAATCTGTTCACGCCGTATCCGGGCTCGCCGGTTATGAAGCAGGCGTTTGAGCTGGGCATACAGGTGCCGAAAACCTTGGAGGGCTGGGTGGATTTCTTCCCGCGCTACACGCGCCTTCCGTGGCACAACGATGCCAAGCACAACGAGATTCAAACCATGCGCGAATATTTGCGCGTGGCGTTCAATCGCGTTCCGATCATGAAGCAGCGGCAGCACCCGGTCAGCCGCGCAGTTCACAAACTCATCAGCTTTCCGGCGCGGTGGCGGCTGGATCACGATTATTATAAATATCCGGTGGAACTCTGGCTGAAGAATACGGCCGCGCGCGTGTTTGCGCCTCCGGAAGCGCGCGTCGATCCCCATCCACTCGCGGAACCTGCCACGTGCTGATCCTGCTCACTCACGCCAATCACCTGTGGTTCGACGCCAAGCAGGCGCGGAAAATGCAGCCGTATCCGCCGCTGCAGACCTTGATTGCGGCAGCGCTGCTAAGGCAAGCGGGATGCCAGGTCGCATTCTTGGATGCGACCTTCGACTGCGATTTCCAAGCCGCGCTGGCACGGCTCCGTCCGGATCTGGTGGTGGTGTGCGAGGATCATTTCAATTTCCTCACCAAGATGTGCTTGCTGAAGAACCGCGAACTGGCGTTCTCCATGGCACGGGCCGCCGCTGTACCGGCGGTGGTTGCAAGTTCTGACGCGTCGGATCATGTGCGCGAGTATTTGGACGCGGGTTTTCGCGGCGTGATCCTAGGCGAAGTGGAGAACACGCTGCTAGCTTTGGCCTCGTCCGCGGAATCGGACTGGAGCGGAATTGCGGGTCTGGCTTTCAAGGATGCCGAAGGCGCCGTGCATTATCCTGTCCCGCGCCAGCCCAGCAAGAATTTAGATGCGCTGCCTCAGCCTGCCTGGGACCTGATAGATATCGAACGTTACCGCCGGGCCTGGACGGAGGCGCACGGATTTTTCTCACTCAACATGGTGTCGAGCCGCGGCTGTCCGTATCGCTGCAACTGGTGCGCGAAGCCGGTATATGGGAACACTTATCATTACCGCGCGCCGCAGCTAGTCGCCCAAGAGATGCTGCATTTGAAGACGCGCTACCGGCCGGATCGCATCTGGTTCGCCGATGACATTTTTGGTTTGTCTGCGCAATGGGTCCGGCGGTTTGCCGACGAGGTGGAGCGGTTCGGTGCGCAATTGCCGTTCAAGATGCAATCGCGTTGCGACCTGATGACGCGCGAGACCGTTGGGGCGCTCCGGCGGGCCGGATGCGCCGAGGTGTGGATGGGCGTGGAATCCGGATCGCAGCGAATTCTGGACGCGATGGAAAAAGGCACGCGGGTCGAGCATATCTATGAAGCGCGCGAAAATCTGCGCCGCCACGGGATTCGCGCCTGCTTCTTTCTGCAGTTCGGATATTTGGGCGAAACGCACGAAGATATTGAACAGACGGTGCGCATGGTCCGGGAGACCAAGCCCGACGATATCGGAGTGTCGGTCTCGTATCCTTTGCCGCGGACTAAGTTCCATAGCCTGGTGGCGAATCAGCTCGGCGCGAAGAAAAATTGGTCGGAAAGCGGCGACCTGGCGGTGATGTTTCGCGCGGCGCAGTCCAGCGATTTCTATCGCCGGCTCGCGGACTCTTTGCATTCGGAAGTGAAGTCATGGACCTCCTCCTGACGCACGGCTACTTTCTGAACGAAGATCCGAAGGAGCTTCAGATCATGAAGCCCTATGCGCCGCTGGGGATTCTCTACCTTTCGTCGCACCTTCGGGCGCGCGGGTTTGATGTCGAGATCTACGATTCCACTTTTGGTTCGCGTCACGAGCTGTTCGGCATTCTGGAACAGGGGCCGCCGGCCACTCTGGGCGTTTATGGCAATCTGTTGACGCGGCGCAACGTCCTGGAAATCGCCGCGAAGGCCCGTCAATGCGGTTGGCGAGTGATTCTCGGAGGTCCCGAGCCCGCGAACTACGCGCACGAATACCTTAATGCGGGTGCGGATGTTGTTGTGCAAGGCGAGGGCGAGATCGTTCTGGAGCACCTTCTTGCTGCTGGAACGGCCGGAGCCGCGCTCGCTAGCATCGACGGAATCATTTTTCGGGAACCTGACGGGCAGGTAGTTCGGACCGCTCCGGCCGCCCAGATCCGAGACCTGGACGCGCAAGCCTGGCCGGATCGTGAGCGAATCGATCTTAACCGCTACCTGCGAGCCTGGCGCGAACGCCACGGAGTGGGATCCGTTTCGCTGATCACCGCGCGCGGCTGCCCGTATCATTGCCGCTGGTGCAGCCATTCGACATTCGGCAAGACGCACCGGCGCCGCTCGCCAGAATCGGTGGCGAACGAAGCCGACTGGATCGTGAATCGTTACCAGCCTGAGATGCTGTGGTATGCCGACGACGTGTTTACGATCCATCCCGGCTGGCTGTTCGAGTATGCCCGCCAGATGCAGCGCCGCGGGTTGCGCGTTCCGTTCGAGTGCATCACGCGCGCCGACCGTCTGAATCCGCGGATCGCCGGCACGCTGGCCGAACTGGGGTGCTTCCGCGTGTGGATTGGCTCGGAAAGCGGCTCGCAGCGCATCCTGGATGCGATGCAGCGGGGCGTGAAGGTGGAGCAGGTGCGCCAGGCGGTCGCCTGGTGCAAGGCGAATGGAATCCAGACCGGGATGTTCCTGATGTGGGGCTATGACGGCGAAGAACTGACCGATATCGAAGCTACGGTGGACCACGTCAAAGCGTGCCGGCCCGACGTTTACTTGACCACCGTTTCTTATCCCATCAAAGGCACTCCGTATTTCGACCAGGTATCGGACAAATTGGTGCGGATTCGAGATTGGCAGGATAGTACGGATCGCGACTTCACGATTCGTGGCCGGCACTCGCGCCGATTCTATGGCTTCGCCGATGAATTACTGAAGGCGGAAATGGCGGCTGACGCGGATCGAAGCGCCGCCGCGCGGCAAGGTCTGCAGTCCGCGTATTGCGAGGTGGAGGCATGAGCGGAACGGCCTTCGACCAGCTGGCGCCGACGTACGATGCGGTCTGGACCGATGCGCCGCGCGGGCGCGCGCAACGGGACCGGGTCTGGCGCGATATCGATCCGCTGTTTCGTTCCGGCGATCACGTTTTAGATCTTGGCTGCGGCACTGGCGAAGATGCCGCCCACTTGGAGTCGAAGGGTGTGCACGTGCACGCGATCGATGCGTCCGCTGAAATGATACGCGTCGCGAACACGCGCGGCGTTCAAGCTCAGCTCCTCCGGATTGAGGATCTGGGCCAACTGGATCGGCAGTATGACGGCGCGATCTCGAATTTCGGGGCGCTCAATTGCGTGGCGGATCTTCCGGGCGTGGGGCTGCACCTGGCGAGACTCATCCGGCCAGGCGGGTGGCTGGCGATTTCTATTATGCCGGCGGTTTGTTGGGCCGAAATTCTACGATTCCAATTTCGCCGCCTGCGCGGAACCGCGCAATGGCGCGGAATGCGCGTGTATTATCCTTTCGCCCGCGCAGTGATTCGGGCCTTTCCTGGATTTACGCTGGTGCGCCGCCGCTCGCTGGCCTGGGGCGACCACTGTTTTTATCTGTTCATCAGGAAGTAGAATATGCAAGCCACCGCGCGCCAACAATTCCTGAACGACTACGCCAAGATCCGCATGGCCGAGGGCCGCGGGTCGGACGATCCGGCGTACTATCGCGCCCTGCCCTACCGCGATCTGACCGGAAAGAATTCGGAGCAATGGTTGATCCGGGCGCGCAGCTACCGGTATTTCGAGACGAAGATCTTGGGGAAACGCCCATTAGACATTCTCGATCTTGGGGCGGGAAACTGCTGGATGTCTTATCGGCTCGCGCTGCGGCAGCATCGCCCGGTGGCTTTGGACATTTTCGCCGACGGCGCTGACGGGTTAGCGGCGGCGCGGCATTATCCAACGCCTTTTCACCGTGTCGAAGCCGAATATGACCGGCTCCCGTTCGAAAGCGGCCGGTTCGATCTGGTGATTTATAACTCTTCGATCCACTATTCCAGCGACTATGGCCGCACGCTGGCGGAAGCGCGGCGAGTACTGCGCCCGCAAGGACGCGCGGTAATCATGGACTCGCCCATTTACCGCGAGCGCGAGCACGGCGAACTAATGCGCTCCGAACGTCACGCGTATTTTGAACAGACTTACGGGTTCCGTTCCGACCACCTTGAGAGCATCGAGTATTTCGATTACCTCATGCTACAGCAACTGTCCCGCGATCTCCGGATCCGCTGGGAGGTCCACCGCCCCTGGCTCGGTCTGGCCTGGCATCTGCGCCCGTGGAAAGCGCGGTTGCGCGGCACCCGGCCGCCGTCCCGGTTTTGGATTCTGGTTGCGAGGTTCCAGCCGAGGTTGCAGCAATGATGATTGCTTTGCTGCACCCGCGCGCCACGCGGCCTAAAAACCGGCGCTTCCCGCTCTCGATTCTCGCCATCGCGGCTGTGGTGGAGGGCAAGGAAGATTATGCCATCGTCGACGGCAATATAGACCCGGATCCCGGCCAATCGCTCGACCGTCTGATGCGCGAGAAGCCGGCGGATGTTTTAGCCGTGTCCGTGATGCCCGGGCCGCAAATGGTCGCCGCGATTCCGCTGTGCCGCGAATTTCGAAAAAAATATCCCAAGGTTCCTATCGTCTGGGGCGGCTATTTTCCATCTGTATATGCTGACGCGACATTGAACGCGCCCTATGTCGATTACGCGGTGCGCGGCCAGGGCGAGGACACTTTTCTCGAACTGCTCGAAGCGCTGAAGCAGAACGGGTCGCGATATGCCGCGCTGTCACGTATTCGCGGGCTGTCGTACAAGGACCAGTTCGGGCTGCATGTGCACAACCCCGAGCGGCCTATGCGTTCGCCGGGCGATTTTCCGTGGTTCCCATATCATCGCCTGGCCGAACCGGAGAAATATATTCTGCCGACCTTCCTCGGCTCCCGCACCGTGGTGCATCAAGCCAGTTTCGGATGCCCGTATCGCTGCAAATTCTGCGGTGTCGTGCCGGTTTCGGGCGGCCGGGAAAAGATGGAGCCGCCGGAGCGCACTGCGGCCATTTTGGACCATCTGCAACGGCGCTACGGCATTAATGCCGTTCAGTTTTACGACAATAATTTTTTCCTGCGCGAGGATCACGCGCGCGAATTTGCCGACCGCCTCGCGCCGCTCAATCTGCGCTGGTGGTCGGAAGGCCGCATCGATGCGGTGCTGCGTTATTCGGATGCTACCCTGCGCGCTCTGCGCCGCGCCGGATCTGCGATGATCTTTTTCGGCGCTGAATCGGGATCCGATTGGGTGCTCAAGCAGATGAACAAGCAGATTACAAGCCGGCAAATTCTCGATCTGGCCGCGCGCATCCGCGAGTTCGATATCGTTCCCGAGTTCGCTTTTATCCTGGGGAACCCGCAAGAGCCCGACCGCGATACACGCGAAGCAATTGCGTTCATCCGCAAAGTGAAACGCATCAATCCCGACGCCGAGATTATCGTGCAGCACTACATCCCGACGCCCCATCCCGACGGCATGTATGGGGACGTGGAGGAGCACATCCAATTCCCGCAGACGCCGGAAGAGTGGGCCACCGACCGCTGGTATAAATTCACGACCCGCATCGATCCGCACCTGCCGTGGCTACCCCGGCGAGTCAAGCGCCGTATCGACGCTTTCGAGTTGGTGGTTAACTCGCGCTGGCCGACCATCCAGGACATCCATTTGCCGCAGTGGGGGCGCACTCTGCTCAGTTCGCTCTCGAGCTGGCGCTACGCGTTCGGCGTCTACGATTATCCTGTCGAGCTTCGCTGGGCACAAAAGTTGGTAAACTTGCGCAAGCCGCGGTTTGAGAGCCTCTAATGCTGGTGTCGGCAAGCGAAGGATACCGTCTGTGGGCGCCGACATATGACCGGGGCCTGAATCCTGTGGTCGCGCTCGAATCGCGCATTCTGTGCGGCCGCTTGGGCGACCTCAGCGGCAAGCGCGTGTTGGACGTCGCCTGTGGCACCGGGCGCTGGGCCAAGTATGCGCGCGATCATGGCGCGAACGTACTCGGGATTGACCGCTGCGCCGAGATGCTGCAGCGCTGCCCGGTTCGTGCTGTGCTGGCCGATGCCGGCTTGATGCCCGTTGCTCGCGAATGGGCCGATATTACGATCTGCGCGCTGGCGTTCGGATATCTCGATTCACCGATGCGCGAGCTGATTCGCGCAACTAAGCGCGGCGGGTCCATCTTGGTGTCGGACGTGCACCCCAAGGCGCTTGACCGGCAATGGAAGCAATCCTTCCGCAGAGACTCGCAGATCTATGAGATCCAGCACCGCCGCTATGACCTCTGCGAACTGCTCCAAACGGACGGGCTTCGGTTGGCCGCGTTTTTCGAGCCCACTTTCGGTCCACCGGAATTAGCCATCTTTCGCCGCGCCGGAAAGGAATCGTCGTTCGCGGAAATGTCCGAAGTGCCCGCCGTGTTCGTGGCACATTGGATCAAGCTGTGAGGGCAGCGCCGCTGCCGCCGGTAGTCGAACACCTGCCAATACTAATCCTGTATCCGCACTCTCGCTGCAACTGCCGCTGTGTGATGTGCGACATCTGGAAAACTGATCGAAGCGACGAAATCGCTGTGGCTGAAATGGAGCGGCACCTCGCGCATATCCGGCTCCTGGAAACGCGCTGGGTGGTATTTTCCGGCGGCGAGCCTCTGATGCACTCGGATTTGTTTCGCCTGTCGGCCCTGCTGCGCCGGGAGGGGATTAGAACTACGCTCCTCAGCACGGGTCTGCTGTTGGAGCGATATGCGCGACGCGTTGCAGAGAGCCTCGACGAGGTCATCGTTTCACTCGACGGCCCGCCTGAAATTCACGACCGTATCCGGCGCGTTCCGCGCGCATACGAACTGCTGGCAGCGGGCGTGGTAGCGCTGAGGGCGTATGACGCGCAGTTTCCCATCTCCGCCCGGTCCACCATCCAGCGCCTGAACCACGCGCACCTGGTTGAGACTATCTGCGCGGCGAAAAAACTTGGCCTCAATTCCATTTCGTTTCTGGCGGCGGACGTCACGTCGGCCGCTTTCAACCGCGCGCTGGTCTGGCCGCTGGAACGTCAGAACGAAGTGGCCCTGGCGGCCGAAGAAGTCCCGGCGCTCGAATCGCAAATCGAGGCGTTGATCCGCGCGAACGATCCGTTGGTGCTGGAGAGCCCCGAAAAATTGCGCCGGATCGTGCGTCATTTTAAGGCGCACCTCGGGTTAGATACTCACCAGGCGCCGCGCTGCAATGCTCCTTGGGTTTCGGCCGTCATGGAAGCGGACGGAACCTTGCGGCCTTGCTTCTTTCACGCGCCAGTCGGGAACGTGCGCGAACAATCTCTGGCCGGCGCCCTGAATAGCGATGCCGCGCGCACATTCCGCGCGAACCTCGACGTCGCGAGCGACCCCACCTGCCGGCGGTGCGTTTGCTCGCTCCATTGGGATTCCGAAAGAGCTGCTAGGCGGTAGCCGCTCGTTCGGCGGGATCGAAGCAGACAGGCAACCGCGCCGGGCCGTGTACGTGCAGCGCTTTTCGCGGCTCCCACGGTTCGGCGCTCTGAAGCCTTACATTCGTGGCGCACGCCAAGAGTTGGGTCAACGCCACGCGCGCCTCCAGACGCGAAAGTGGCGCACCCAAGCAAAAGTGAATCCCGTGGCCAAACGCGATGTGCGGATTCGGCTCTCGCGCTATATGAAACCTCCGAGGCTCGGGAAATTGCTGCGGGTCGCGATTCGCCGAGCCAATCACGGGCAGCACCAGCTTCCCAGCCGGAATCCTTTGGCCGTGCAGTTCCACCTCGCGTCGGGTCACGCGAAACATCCACTGCACCGGAGAGCGGAATCGCAGCACTTCCTCGATGGCCGAGACCAGCAGACCTGGCGCCTTACGCAGTGTATCGAGCTCCTCGGGATATTCAATGAAGCAGAGGATGGCATTGTTGAGCAGGTTGGTGGTGGTCTCGGTGCCCGCCACTAAAAGCAGCTGGAAGAATCCCAAGAGTTCGTCGTCGGACAAGCGATCGCCATCCACCTCAGCGTCGGCCAGCTTTGTGAGTAAGTCGTCGGCGGGAGCGCGGCGCCGGTTTTCCAGGACCTGTGTGAAATAGGCGCGCATATCCGTCATCGCCGCTGCGTACTCGCCCGCGACTGACTGCAGCACCTCCGGGCTCGCTCCGGCTGCGTAGCTGAGCTTCAGGACCGCATCGCCCCAACCCCGGAACCGCGGCCAATCGGAGGTCGCGACGCCGAGCATTTCCGCGATGACCATCATGGGAAGCGGTACCGAGAAATCAGCCGCCAAATCCATTTCCCCACGCTCGAGTACCGCGTCCATCAGCTGTCGCGAGATTTCCCGTATGCGCGGCTCCAGGCCCGCTACCACGGCCGGCGTGAACGCGCGCGAAATCAGCCCTCGCAACTTGGAATGGCGCGGTTGATCGGAAAAGATCAGCCATTTCGAGATCACCGGCGCGGGCGTAACGCTGGAGCTGAAGGCCTCGTGATCGGTCAGCACTCGCTTTGCGCCAGCATAGTCAAACACCATCCAGGCATCAGACTGCGGATTGCGAAGCAATGGCCATTGGCTGCGGATTTGATCATACAAAGGAAATGGATTGCGGCGTGTCTCGTCGGACAAGAAATCGAGCATGGGCAGCCTCCCTGGAGCGCACTCAGACACACTACACGCGCTTGAGCCTGTCGATAGACGACGCTAGCGCCAGCTTTGTTTCGCCTGCAGGACTAGTTGCCCGAACCGGTGGAGGACGCAGGCCGGACCGTCGGATACTTGATTCCCAACTGCTCGAGGTACGTGCCGTATTTCGATGGATCGTAGTAGTACGCCTTCATCTTCGGCCGGTACTGCTCCATCGTTTTCTGATTTAGCCAAATCGCAGGCTGGTCGTTGGGCCGCAGGAATGTTGTGTAGTGCTGGTCTTTGTTCTGGACCTTGTCGAAATACTCGTGGGCCTGCTGCACGAGTTCCGGGTGCAACAGGATGTCCAGCATGGTCATGGCTTGGACTTTCGCGCCCGCGATCACGCCTTTGTGCGCAATCGGTGTGGCCATCGAGATGGCGTTAGCCCAGTTGTGGCCCGGGCCCCCAGGAATGTTGGATGGATAGCTAAGCCGGACGGTGGGCACGGCCCAGGAAACATCGCCAATATCGTCCGAACCGCCGCCGGTCGGGCCGACCCCGAACCCTTCGTCTCCGTCTCCACCGTTTTCGCCCGCCGCGCGAGGAGCCCGCAGTTCCGGAACTTTTGTTGCGAGACCCCGAACCGGAACCTTCAGCTCACGTTGCAGAGCCTTGGCCAGCGTTTGATCGTCTTCGGACCACTGCGGTAACCCGACTTTTTTGATGTTCTCGTACATTGCCTCGGCGACCGGCTTATTGAAGTACGCGGTCCATGCGCTGCCCAGCAGGCGCGAGGTGTAGGTGGTGTCGGTCATAAGCGTTGCGGCCTGCGCCATGTTGTCGCCGATGTGCCACAAATTCATGATGTGGTCGTAGTCGGCTTCGCGGAAGTAATACCACACGGCGGCGTTGGGCGGAACGACATTGGGTTGATCGCCGCCATTCGTGATCACGTAATGGACGCGCGTCGCCAGGCGCAGGTGTTCGCGCCGAAAATTCCAGCCCACGTCCATCAGTTCCACCGCGTCCAGGGCGCTGCGCCCGCGCCACGGCGCGCCTGCCGCATGCGCGCTTTCGCCTTTGAACATGTACTCCACCGAAACCATGCCGTTTCCTCCGCCGGGTCCGTACGCCGTGCTCAGATTGGCGCCCACGTGCGTGAACAGCACCACATCGACATCTTTGAAGAGACCGGCGCGGACATAGTAGGCTTTGGTGCCCAGCAGCTCTTCGGCAACGCCCGGCCACAGCTCGATGGTGCCCTTCAGGTGTTCGCGCTCCATCACTTGCTTTACGGCGAGCGCGGCCAGGATATTCAGCGGCACGCCGGAATTGTGCCCCTCGCCGTGTCCGGGAGCGCCCTCGATGATCGGCTCGTGCCACGCCACGGCGGGCTTCTGCGAAGCTTGCGGGATGTCGTCTATGTCGGACCCTAGCGAAATTACCGGTTTTCCTTCGCCCCAGGTCGCAAGCCAGGCGGTCGGGATGCCGGCCACGCCGCGCTGGATTTTAAAACCTTCCTTCTCCAGAAGGCCTGTGAGATATTTCGATGTCTCGAACTCCTGGAATCCCAGTTCGCCGAAACTGAAGACGCTGTCCACCATCACTTGCGCCTGCTTCTTCATGCCGTCGATCTGCCCAGCCAGATCGGCTTTCATGCCGGCTTCTTTCTCTGGCGAGACCTTGTTCTGGCCAAACAAGCACAAACTGGAAACCAGCACCAGCGCGAAACCCTTGTACATCGTGAGTTTTCCTTTCATTAGGTACAGTCTACGCCCCTTGAGAGCGCCGTGTGCCCGGGCCGCCCGAAAGCGCCCCCGCAGCCGCCTCAAATCGCAACCGAGCACCGATTTGCTCACACTAATTTGCTAACAGAGGCATTCGAGCCGCGTAGGATATACTGTACCTTGCCACAGATAGCGTACGTGCCTGTCTTGGCGAGGGAATCCATTCGAACGGTTCGGTCGCAAACGACAAACCGGAGGGAGAAGCAATGAAAACGACAATTGCGGTTGCATTCGGGGCGCTGGTGCTTGCGGCGAGCGCAGTCGCGCAAAACAACGAAGAACTCATCGATCGGGCGTTGACGGCCGTACCTCGCCAGGCGCGCGACGGCGCGACGGTGATCAAATGGAAGTCCGACTTCACCTACGAAACCATCAAGAAGGGCACGAACAAATGGGTCTGTTACGACCGTTCGGACCTTCCCGGCCGGCAGCCTTTCGCCGTCCAGTGCACCAGCCTGGCGAATCTCCCGCGGGTTGCGCAGAATCGCAAGTTCGAAATGATGGCCGACAAGAATGCACGGCAGGCCGCGATTGATGCCGCCGAAAAAGACGGAACGCGCATCAAGCCCGAGTTCGGATCGGTGTTCATTTCGATGAATGGTCCGGACCAGGAGCACGCCCGCCCGCACACCACGATCGCCGTTCCCGGCGCCACCAAGGAATCGCTCGGATTGCCGGATAACCCCGGCCAGGGCGGTGCATGGCTGATGAATCCGGGTACTAGCACGGCGCACATCATGACGCCCGGCAGCTAGGCCGGACATCCGAGAACGTCCGCTATTTTAGTTCGCCGCAACGCGCTGATAGCGATGCACCGGCGGCGGCACGGGTGAGTCCGCGCCTTTCACGCTCTTCCAGATGATCGCGTTGAGCAGCCCCGGCGCGTTACGATCCACATCGTCGAAGTCCATCTTCTGCGACTCTTTCGCGCCCCATGCCAGCTTCGTGTTCTTGGCATTCAGATCCACTTGCGGCGGCAGGCTATTGAACGGTGTCAGATCCTGCTTCGTTCCGAACGAGGCGTACATAGGCGTCGCTGCCGCATCGTACTGGCTCATCGGCGGCAGGCCCAGCAACAGCTCCATCGTCCTCAGCATGGAACTGGTCGTGTACAGCGTGCTGTCCACTTTTTCGCGGCGGATGTAAGGGCTGATCACCAAGCCGGCCGTGCGGTGAGCATCTACATGGTCCGGACCGTCCTGCGCATCGTCTTCGATGATGAAGATCGCCATCTCCGGCCAATAGCGGCTGTGCGACACCCGCTCTACGATCATCCCGACTGCCAAGTCGTTGCTGGCCACCATGGCCACTGGCGCGTAGCTACCCGGACGCGTGCCGTTCGTATGATTCTCCGACAAGGCCATCACCATGAAGTTCGGCAGGCGCTTATTCGGATCGTTGCTGTCATAGTTCTTCTCGTACTGATCGAACTCGCGTATGAACTCAGCCGCATTCTCCGTATCGCGGACGGCCATTCTCTTAAATCCAGGCGCGACGTGCCCAGCCAAGCCTTGCGCATTGGGCGACGCTTCCATGGTTGTTCCGTCGCTCACGCGGGTGGCGTACTCACCGTAGCTCCGATATGTGAGGCCTTTTCTGCGAGCCGCATCCCAGATGTTGCCGGCGCTGGGAACATACGCGGCATTGCGATCTGACTTGCTATGGCCGCCATACGTGATCGGCCACTGTTTTTCATTCGCGTCGGTCGCGTAGGCGGCGTTGGACCAGGAGTGTCCGTCTTCGCTAACCTCGCCATCGCAGTAAAGATTGTCGAGCAGCACGTATTGATCGGCCAGCGCATGCTGGTTGGGCGTTACTTTGCGGCCGAAAATCGTCAGGCGCGCATCGCCGTTGCCGCGCTGCATGTCCCCAAACACCTGGTCATAGGTGCGGTTTTCCTTAATGATGTAAAGAATATGCTTGATGGCGGATCCTGCTCCCACGTTCGAGGGAACGATGCTGGGTTCGCGCGGCTCTTTTGCCTGGACAAGCAACTCATCGTTGTACGGCGTGTTTTGGTAAACTTTCGCGGTAAACTGCTTCAGCTCGGCGCGCAGATTCGCCACGCTGACAATTTCCACACTGCCCTTCTGCAGGCTCTTGATGCTGCCCTTGCCTTCCGGCCCGTCGGGCAGTGGACTGTGCGGGCCGCGAATATTAGAATAAGAACCGCTGCCTTTGCTGTTGCCGATATAGAGCGTCTGCTGCCTAGGCAGGAATGCAAGAGCGGAAGGATACCAGCCGCTGGGAATGAATCCCAACACTTCGGTCTTGCCGCGCTGAGCGACATTCACCACTGCGATATCGTTGTTATCGGCATTGGCGACGTACAACAGGTTGTTGGCACGATCCAGAGCCAGCGCGTTTGGCGTGGAACCTTCGGGCGCGTGCGGGAATAGCGTTGTTGAAATTTTCTCGATTACAGACCTGGTCTTGGTGTCGATCACGGTTACGGTGTCGTCGTTTGAGCACGCGACGAACAGCCGGCCGTCCGGAGAAAGCGCCATTTGATTGGGATTCTCTCCCACAGCGATGCTCGCCACAACTTTCAGCGCCGCCGTATCGATCACGCTGACGGACTGGCTGGCCAGATTGGAAACGTACAGCCAGCGCCCGTCCTCGCTCGGAACTAGATCATAGGGAATCAGGTCCACCGGAATGCGCCCCATCAGCTTCCCGGAACCGGTGTCGAACGCCACGATGTTGCCGGTTCCAAATCCAGTGCCGCGATTGGCGGCGTACAGAATGTTCTTCTTGGGATGATGCGCTACGCCGGACCAGAAGAGCTCGGACTTGTCGATCGTTTCCTCGAGCGTGCCGGACGGTTCGGTGGAGAGCCGCCCATTGGCATAGTTGAAGACGTAAATGGGCGCCCGGGTGGGATTGCGATCACCGTCGGCGTTGCCTCCGGATACGTAGAGCCGTTTTCCATCTGGGCTCCACGCCATGCCGTACCAGGCCGATTTGAGTGGGATCCGCTGTACCGCTTCTTCAATTTTCGTATCGATAACCACCAAGCCGTGCGGATTGAACCCAGCCTGCATCGCAATGACGGCCGCTCCGTCCGGAGCTACCACGGTGTTGAGCACCATGTCCTCGGCCGGAATCGATTTGCCCGCCGGCGTAAGGCGCCATCCATTCGGCAACCCATAGGCTCCCGACATGGCTTGTGGAACGTTTTGCGCGGACGTCATTGCCACCGCGCACGAAAACATCACGATTCGGAATACTCGCATAGTTTCTCAGAGTATAGCTGTGTTCGATGGCTCTTCCGTCACGGAATTGTTTCATTTGTGTGACACGCGCCTTCCGGCATCCGTCGAACGGGAGTACAATTGCGCCATGGCAAACCGTGTCATGAACCGAACGTCCCGCCGGAATTTTCTCGCATCAACGGCCGCTGCGGCAGGATGCGCCACGCTACTGCGCCCGGCTGCGGCCGCCACCGCCGAACCTAAGCTGCAGGGCATCTTCCCGATTATGCAGACGCCATTCACCGGCTCGGGCGCGCTCGATTTGGAAACCATCGCGCGTGAGGTGCAGTTCCTGCATCGCGTCGGAGCGCAGGGCATGACTTGGCCCCAGATGGCGAGCGAATGGCCGCAATTGACCTTCGACGAACGCCTCGCGGGCGCCGAAAAAATCGTAGGTACGAACAAGGCGGCGGACCCGCAGACGCGGCCCGCGGTGGTGATCGGGGTTCAAGCCAACGATATTGAGACGGCGGTTAAGTACGCGCGCCACGCCGAGAAAATCGGTCCCGACGCGATCATCGCCATCCCGCTCGATCAGGGCAAGGATGAAGCCAAGCAGATCGAATACTATTCCGCCATTGGCGAGGCGTGCAGCCGCCCTCTGATCGTGCAAACGGTGGGAAATATGAGCGTCGATCTGGTGCTGCGAATGGCCAAACAAATTCCCACCTTGCGCTACGCCAAGGATGAAGCGGGCGCGACCCTTCCCCGCTTGACCGACTACGCCAAACGCGGCCAGATTATGCGCGGCGTATTCACCGGCAAGCATGGACCCACGTTCTTGGATGAACTGGCGCGCGGCGCTTGCGGCAACATGCCCGCCGCCGGATTCGCGGACCTTTACGTCGCATCCTGGACGGCCTGGACGGCCGGCCAGCACGATCAAGCCATGGACATCTTCAGCAAAACACTCCTGCTGATCACTCAGGCACAGGCCTACGGTGTTCCGGGGCAGAAATACATGCTGCAATTACGCGGCGTGTTTACGAATACGAAGAGCCGCAGGCCAGAGGCTGGCGGCCAAATGCTGGACGACGAAGCCAAGGAAGCGATCCGCCGGACAATGGGTTACGTCAAGCCTTGGCTGAAGGCGTAGCGCACCGGCTTGCTTACACCGGAAGCAGCGCGCGCGCCTTTTCCTTGAGATATAGAGGCAAGGCACGCGCGATCAGGCCGCGCTTTAGCTCGCCGTAGCTGATCGCACCTGTCGCATACATGGCGAGAATCTCGGCCAGTTTTGGGCTTCGCGCAGCTGCGCTGACGATACGATCCACGCGGCCGGCATCCGTCATCAGTAGCCGCTGAATGTCGACGCTTTTGGACAACTCCGCACCGATTTCGCGCTTCCATGAGGCCTCGTAGGCGCGCAGCGCCTGGCCATCAAATTGGCCGCGGCGAACCGCTTGCGCGGCGGTTCGTCCCGCATGCTCGCCACTCACCATGGCGTAATAGATGCCTTCCGCCGTGAACGCATTGACAAACGCGCCCGCATCCCCGGCCACGAGCAAACGATCTGTATAGGTCCGCTTCAGCGGCCCCGAAATCGGAAGAGGAAACGCGCGAAAATTCCGTTCATTCGATGTACCTTCCACGAGCCCTTTCGATTTCAGCTCCTCGGTGAACGCTTGATGGTAGGAATAGTGCTTGCCGCGCAATTGTGAAAGATAGTAATCCAGCTTGAACCCGACGCCTAAGTTCAGGAATTCGGTCTTCGGGAAAACATAGCCGTATCCGTACTGAGCCTGCAGCCGGTAATAAACGTACATCCGGTCGCGCTCGTGAACCTTTAGCTCGGCGTACGGCGTCTCCTCCATCATGTCGATGGCGTAATCGCTTTGAACCTTTCCGGCGCGCAACCCAGCGGCCCGCGCGACCACGCTGTTCGCGCCATCGCATCCGATCACCACGCGGCACGCGTATTCTTTCATTTCGCCTGCCACCTCGGCCGAAACGACCGCTCGCTCACGCTCAATCGAGATTTTGCGGATCAGCGCGCCCGGCCGGTACTCCACGTGTGCCCGTGCTAACGAAAGGAGCAGATCGTCGAACTGGCACCGCCGAATCATGGCGTAGAGCGGCTGGTCTGACTCGTAGTCGACAGCGGAGCCATCGGGCGACTCGAAGTACACCTTGCTTACCCAGTTGGTGGGAATTTTCTGCAGGGCATCTTTGAGGTAAGGAAATCTCGAGATGGCTCGAGCGCTGATTCCGCCGCCACACGGCTTATCGCGCGGAAACGATGCTTTATCCAGCACCAGCGTTGAGACGCCAGCCTCGCCCAGAGTCTTCGCCGCAGTCGCGCCTGCTGGTCCCGCCCCCACAACGATGACGTCAAATACGCGCAAGTGCTAAGTCTATCGGACATCTCACGGCACACGCACGCAGCCGCTGTTAATGCGGAAGAACTCCACGAATTGAGGCGAAGATCGTCTCGATGAACTCCAGCCCGGCCTGCGTCGCCGCCGCCTCTTGGTTCGCCTGTGCTGGTGCGACCACCCGGATCAGCGCGGTATCGGTCCGGTTGTACCTCAGGGCATCCCAAGCGGTGAACGCGGCGGCGCGCAACTCGTTCGCGACAACGCGATCGCGCGATTGATACCAATAGAGCACCACCGCCTGCTGTTCGCCTTTGGAGACGATATAGCGGTTGATTTCGACTGCCGTGGCACGTCCTGGCACGCGCGCCGTCACGATATCTGAAACAGTCCAGACCCACCCCGACCCAGGCAAACAATTCTTCGGAGAATGCGGTGACTGCCCGGCTTTTTGCGATCCGAAATACGCGATGAACAGATTGACCGTCTGTCCTCTGGCGTCCGCGTAATCGCGCTCCAGATAGTCATCAGCTCTCAGCGAATTTCTAAGCTCGTCGTCCAACGCGTGCTCGCGCAGCATGTGCCACGATTGGGCCTGTCGGGGAATCTCGCTCAACGGCCGTGCCGGAATCGTTCGCTCTCCGCGCGAAAGTCCGTAAAAGAGCGTAGCCTGCGCCAGCAGCACAAGGGTCAGCAGCTTCGCCGGTACGGTTCTCAAAAACTTAGGCATCGATCCACCGCGCGATGAAACAGCACCACCAGGGTCAGTGCGGTTGCGAACAAAAACCAGCCCTCGGCTAAGTGCGGAAAACCTTGCGACCAACCCGCTCGATACTCACCGAGCAGTCCCATCAACGTGACGCGCGCGGCATTGGCGGCGATCGCGATGGGGACCGTCGCCGCCAGCAAGACTCCTCGCATCCACAGCCGCCGGTCGAAAAAATATCCGTAAATCAGCGCCAGAAACCCGAGCGACAACAGCGACCGAATGCCGCTGCATGCCTCCACCACAGACAATCGCTGGTTCGCGAGCTCCAGCACATTCCCGTCCCGCAGCGCCGGAACGCCAAGAAAGTTGAGCGCTGACTCCGCGACTCCCGAGGCGAACAATTGCAGCGGCAGCGTCAGCCGCGCATACACGATGGCGGGAATCGGAAACATGAACACCAGCAGCGCCAGGGGAAAAGCCAGAATTTTGAACACGCGTGTGCCGCCATTAAACAGAACCGCGCCGGCCAGCGACAGAAGAAAGGCCGTCCGCGCGATGAAGATTTGCGCCGTTAGAGTTCCCAGCAGCATCTGCATGCCACCCGCGGCCGCAAGCGCCAAACCCAAGTAGTTAGGAACCGGCGCAATTCTGCCCAGGCTGGTCCGCCGGCGCCATGCAATGAAAATTGCTGCCGCGGGCACGAAAAAGCCATGGCTCATCTCCTCGTCCGTTGCCCACTGCCGTGCCAACCCCCACAGTAATGTGCCGTAGCAGGCCGCCAACAACGCGCCGAACCAGGCGACAAGCACCCAGCCCGTGCCGGGCGCAGCCTCGTCCGGCTGTCGAAAATCAGCCCTAAAAGTCGACATGAACCGTGCAACCCTGGTGGTGCGGGTAAAATAACAGTGTGGGCGCGGTCCGTTTTTTCTTCGTACTACTCGCGGCTTCCAGCGTTTGGGGCCAAATCGCGATCTTCCCTCTGCGCGACATCCGGGCCGGTCAACACGGCATCGGCCGAACCGTCTTCTCCGGCAATAAGATCGAGGAATTTCAAGCTGAAATCCTAGGCGTGCTGGAAAACGTCGGCCCCAAACAGTCTGTCATCCTGGCGCGCCTCTCCGGTGGGCCGCTCGACAAGACCGGTGTCATGCAGGGCATGAGCGGCAGCCCGGTTTATATCGACGGCCGGCTGGTGGGTGCGGTCGCGCTCGCGTTCAATTTCGCCAAGGAACCGATCGCCGGTATCCGTCCCATCGAGCAAATGCTGGCTATCGGCCCCCAGCCCGCAGCCTCTGGCGGAGCACAGCGCGCCGCGCTAGCGCCCAAACGAGAAATCCCGTTCGCGCCAAAAGCGTCCGGATCCGATCCAGCCAGCTTGGTCGAAATCGCCACGCCGGTTTCCTTCAGCGGCTTTACGCCCGAAACCCTAGATCATTTCGCGCCCGAGCTCAAGAAGCTCGGCTTGGTGCCCCGCCAAGGTGTATCGAGTGGTGGTGCGCTTTCTCCCAAGCTCGGCAATCCTAACCAGCTTCGGCCGGGCGACATGATCTCCGTGAATCTGCTCTCGGGTGACTACGCCATCGGCGCCGAAGGCACCGTGACCCAGGTGGACGGCAACAAAATCTACGCCTTCGGGCACCGTTTTATGTCGGTCGGCGATACCGAGCTGCCATTCGCGCGCGCGCAAGTGCTCGCGCTGCTTCCCAACCTGGAAGCGTCGTTTAAAATCTCGTCGCCTCAAGAATGGATGGGCACCATCACGCAAGACCGCAGCACCGCGATTTTCGGCGAGCTCGGCCGCAAAGCCGCCACTGTCCCGCTTTCGGTAACGCTCAAAGACGGCCGGCGCGGCCCCATCTCCTACCACATGCAAATGGTGCAGGATCGCGTGCTGTCGCCCTTCATTATGCAGATGGCCGTGTACTCGATGATCGACGCCACCGAGCGCACGTTGGGACTCGGCAGCTACTCGGTTCGCGGAGCGGTTGAGTTCCAGCGCGACGTCCCGCCCCTCAAGCTCGACAATACTTATTCGGGCGACTTCAACGTGCCCGCGCAAGCCTCGATGGGTGTCGCCTCACCGCTCTCGGCCATTATGACCGCTGGCTTCGATACCCTGAAGATCAAGGACATCAACCTCGCCATCGAAGCGTCCGAACGCAAGCGCGCGCTGCAGATCGATCAGATTACAGCGTCGCGTAAAGAAGTGCATCCGGGCGAGACCATCGATCTTACTGTAACTCTCACGGGTGAAAACGGCCTCGAGGTGATTAAAACCGTTCACTACAAGGTCCCGGTCGGCGCCGAGACCGGTACGCTGAACTTCACGGTCGCCGACGGCAACTATTCGAATCTGCTCGACTACCAGCAACTGGCCGCGACACCTCCGAAATCGCCCACGCAGCTCGTCTCTTTCCTGAACAGCCTGCGATCCAACTCGAACGCCTATGTCCGCGTATGGCGCACCGATCCAGCGTTCCTGGTGCAGGGCAGCGATCTTCCGAATCCACCCGCATCCATCGGCCTGATTCTTTCGCGCGCGCAAGCCGCGCAGGGCGTCTGGGTGCCGCGCGGGTCGAAAATCGACGAACTCCAGATTCCCACCGGCGACGTGGTGATAAGCGGATCCAAAACAGTTCCCGTGGAAGTAACAGAATGAATAACGCGTCAGTCCCGGTGCGCGTGCTCGCCTGCTGCGCCTTCGCGCTAGCCTCGCTGCCCGCGGCGACCACCACCACCTGGGAAATGAACTCCTATCAGGATTTTCTGAAGGGGCATTTTCGCGGTACCGCGCTTGACCGCGACGCCAAACTCCATCTCGCGCCCAAACTCGAAACCTTGTTTTCTTCCGGCCAGCCCGCCATCTGGAGCGTGGTCCAAGCGCCGGATGGCTCATTTTACGCGGGCACCGGACATCGCGGCCGCGTCTATCACGTCACCGCTTCCGGCACAAGCACGCTGCTGTGGACTTCCGACGAACCGGAAATCTTCGCGATCGCGATCGATTCCGGCGGCGTCGCCTACGCTGCTAGCTCGCCCGACGGCAAAGTCTATCGGATCGAAAACGGAAAGGCGGCCCAGTTCTTCGCGCCCAAAGCCAAGTACATCTGGTCCCTCGCCTTCGCGCCTGATGGCAGCCTGTTCGTAGGAACCGGCGATCCGGGTAACGTCTACAAGGTGGACAAATCCGGCAGCGCCTCCCTGTATTACGAAACTGGACAATCGCACGTGACGGCGCTGGCGTTTGACTCGAAGAACAACCTGCTGGCAGGCACCGAGCCGAACGGCATTCTGTATCGCGTCAGCGCGAAAGACAAAGCTTTTGTTCTCTACAATGCCAGCCTGCCTGAGATTCGCTCCATCGCGGCCATGCCCGACGGCACGGTCTATGCCGCCGCGCTGGGAGGTTCAGTGGCGAACCGTTCGGGTCCGCTGCTGCCTGCCATCGCCTCGCCCGCTACCATAACGGTGACGGCATCGGCGACATCCATTACGGTTTCCGATTCCGCCGATACCAGCGCGCAAGCCTCGCCCGACCTTAAGCCCAAACCCGAAGCCGCCAAACCGGCGGTCCAAGGCGCGCAGAACACTGCGACCGCCGCTCCCCTGACCGAAATTCCTGGCGTCGAGAAATCTGCTCTCTATAAAATCAATCCCGACGGCACAGTAGAAACGCTTTGGACTTCAAAAGAAGAGAACGTCTACAGCTTGGTCGCCGAACCGAATGGATCCATCGCTTTCGCCACCGACACGCAAGGCCGTGTCTATCGCCTCAACCCGGATCGCAAGGCGACGTTATTGGTTGAGACCAATGAGGGCGAGGCCACGCGATTGCTCCGCGACTCCGGCGGCCTCATTGCAGCCACGGGCGAAATGGGCAAGCTGCTCCGCTTGGATGCCGCCCAAAATGCCACGGGCACTTATGAATCCCCCGTTCACGACTCGGGCTCGATCGCGCGCTGGGGCCGCATCACGTGGCGCAGTCAAGGCGGCCGCGTCGCCCTGGCAACGCGCTCCGGCAATTCTGCCCGCCCGGATAAAACCTGGAGCGATTGGTCCGAGCCGCTCACGGATTCCCAGAATTCCACCATCCGCAGTCCCAACGCCCGGTACATCCAGTGGCGCGCGGAGTTGGCCGGTACGGGCGCTACCGCCGAAAATGTCCGCCTGTTCTATCTGCCGCAAAATAATCCGCCGGTGGTGCGAAGCATAAACGTCACCACGCAGGCGCCTTCCGCCGCGAAAGCGTCGGGCACTAACTCCGCCAGCACCGCCGCCTACAGCATCACCGTCACCGACACCGGCGATACGTCCACGCCGGCCGGTACTCCCACGCAAACGCTCTCCCGCGCCGCGGGATCGCAGATCCAGATCACCTGGCAGGCCGACGATCCCGACAATGACCGCCTCGTATATGCGGTATATTTCCGTGGTGAAGATGAAGCCGAATGGAAGCTGCTGCGCGCGAATATTACCGAAAATTCGCTGCTGCTGGATGGTGACGTGTTGGCCGACGGCCGCTATTATTTCCGCGTGATTGCATCCGACCGGCCGTCCAACGCCGCCGCTTCCGCCCGTGAAGACGAGCTCGTCAGCTCGCCCGTGCTGATCGACAACACACCGCCTGCGGTCACGCTAAGCCCGGCCCGCCGCAATGGCGACCGTGCCGAAGTGGACGCCGACGTGGCGGATCAAACTTCACCGCTGCGCCGCTGCGAATATTCTCTGGATGCCGGCCCCTGGCTCCCGGTTGAGGCCGCCGATGGTCTGACCGATTCGCCCCATGAGCAGTACCATATCGCCGTCGAGAAGCTCCGCCCCGGCGAGCACCTGCTGGTTGTCCGCGCCTATGACAGCGCTAACAACGCCGGGCTGGCGAAAGTAGTGATCAAGTAGCTTTGCCGACGTGCGCCATCGTGCGCAAGTTCCAATTTTCACCGTATTTTAATCGCGGTATCCCTCTAATTTTAATCGCCATTTCCGTATAAACTTAATCCTCGTCTCCTAGGATGGAAGCATGAAGAAACTTCTCCTGTTCGCTTTCACGACCGCGCTGGGCGCCAGCTTGACATTCGCAGCTCAGACTCCCAGCACCCCGGCTCAGAGCAATCCTCCTAGCAAGGCTAGCTCAACCGCAAAGACCAAGAAGCACCACAAGAAGCAGGCCAGCAAGAATGTGCCGGCCACTTCCAACGCCAGCAGCACGGCCAACAAGGCCAAGTAGCAGGTGGGTCCCTCCGGCTTGGTAGGATGGCTATTTCATGCCACTCTACCAAGCCGTGGTTCTCGCCATTGTTCAGGCCCTCACCGAATTCCTTCCTGTTAGCAGCCAGGCTCACCTCTGGTTCGTCCCCTGGGTTTTCCACTGGAAAGACCCCGGACTCACCTTCGATGTCGCGCTTCACGCCGGCACCCTGGTCGCCGTGCTCATTTATTTTTTCCGCGATTGGATTCAGATCATCGCCCAAGGCGTCGGAATTAACGCGGGTCACGATGCCGAATTGCGAAAAAACCAGGGCCTGCTCTGGGTGCTCGCTGTCGCCACCATTCCCGCCGCCATCGCCGGTGTATTGTTCGAAAAACAAGCGGATACGGTCTTGCGAACACCTTACCTGATCGGCGCGATGCTCCTGGTAGTCGGGTTCCTGATGTGGTTGGCGGAGCGGACCGCCAAGGGCAACAAGGATATTGATCGAGTCGGGTGGGCTGATGGCATCACCATCGGTATTTCACAAGCGCTCGCGTTGGTGCCCGGTACCTCCCGCAGCGGCATCACGATCACCACGGGCCTCTTTCGCGGGCTAACGCGCGAAACGGCCGCGCGCTTCTCCTTCCTGCTTTCGACTCCCGTCATCGCCGGCGCCGTCCTCAAGAAACTCTGGGATATTCACAAGGAAGGCGGTTTTCCGCCCGATATGCGCCTCCCATTCGCGGTCGGCACCGCCGTTAGCGGTATAGCCGGCGCACTGGTCATCGCCGTCTTCCTCCGCTACCTCCGCCGCAATAGCCTGATGCCCTTCGTTTACTACCGCATCGTTTTTGGCATAATAGTAATCGCTCTTGCTGCATTTTTCCGCGCTGGCGCGGAATGAGATTCTTAGGACCCACTCGCTTCGAGCGCGTGAACGAAGCCGCGGGGTTAGTGTTCCTCTTCGCGGGCCTCTTCTTCGTCCTCTCGCTGATCTCCTATCACCCCCAGGATCCTTCCTGGAACGCCGTGTCAGGCGCTACCCACGCTCACAATCTGACCGGCATGGCCGGCGCTTATCTCTCCGATCTTTCTCTACAATTGCTCGGATTCGGCGTGTTTGCCATCCCCGTGCTCTTGTGGACTCTGGCCTGGAAATGGATTCGCTCGGAAGAAATCCCGGCCGCAGCCATTAAGACATTCGGCGCGCTATTGTTTTTTCTGAGCGCCTGCACCGCGCTTTCCGTCGGCCATACCTGGCGCCCCTGGACCGGCACGTTCTCCGCCGGCGGCATGCTCGGGCTCGTACTGGCCGATACGCTGCGCGGCTCGCTGAACCTTGCAGGCTCTATTCTGCTGACGGCCATCTGCTTGATCCTTTCGCTCTATTTGATATCGACATTCCGAATGTCGGTGCTCGGACCTCTGTTCCGTGTGCCGATGAACTACTTCGTCGTCCTGCGCGCCCGCTGGGATGAATGGCGCGAGCAGCGCCGCGCGGCTGCCGAGGAGCGCGCCCAGCATCGCGCGCAGAAACGAGCCGCCGCCAAACAGGAGCGCGAAGCTGCTGAAGCTGCTGCCACTGCGGACTCCATTCCTATCAGCGAGCCTGTGAATGAGTCTTTCTACGCGCGTGAGGCCGAGCCGCCGCCCGTCAACGAGGAAGAGATCCCCATTCACGAACTCGAAGAGCCTGTGCCGCTCGATCCGCCTATGCTGGCGCCCGTTGCGGCGGAACCCGTCGAACCGCCTCCGCCGCCGCGCCGCGCGCCTCGCCTGCGCGCGCCCGAAATGGCGCAGCATCCCGAATACCGCCTGCCTTCCACGTCGCTGCTGAACGAGGTGCCCGCGCGCAATCCCTATGATTCGGCCGAGCTGAAAGATATCGCCGCGCGGATTAAATCCAAATTCGACGAGTTCAACGTGCGCGGCAGCGTGGTCCAGATCAACCCCGGCCCGGTGGTCACCACCTTCGAATTCAAGCCCGAAGCGGGGATCAAATACACACGTATTACGACCCTGTCTGAAGATCTGTGCCTCGGCCTGCAAGCCGAATCCATCCTGATCGAGCGCATCCCCGGCAAGCCCACGGTGGGCATTGAAGTTCCCAATACGCGCCGCGAAGTGATCAGCCTGCGCCAGATCCTCGAATCCGATGAGTTCGGCGATTCCAACTCGCATCTCACTATTTGTCTGGGTAAAGACATCAGCGGACGCATCAAGGTCGCTGCGCTTGAATCCATGCCGCACCTGCTGATTGCAGGCTCCACGGGAGCCGGCAAGAGCGTGATGCTCAACTCCATGATCATGTCCATCCTCTATAAGGCCACGCCGGAAGAGGTCCGTATGATCCTGGTGGATCCCAAGCGCCTCGAAATGGGCCTTTACGAGGGTATCCCGCACCTATTAACTCCCGTAATAACCGATGCCAAGAAAGCTACTAACGCGCTGCGCAACGCGGTCCTTGAAATGGAACGGCGCCTGAAGCTGCTGGCCGCGCAAGGCGTTCGGAATATCGATCAGTACAACAAAAAAGTGCGGCAATTGATGAACGAGCCCCGCAGTCTCTTCGAAGATGACGAGGAAACCGAGGCCGAGGATCTGCGCCCGCTGCCGTACATTCTGATCCTGATTGACGAGTTGGCCGACCTGATGATGGTGGAGCGCGCCAACGTCGAAGAAGCGGTCACACGGCTGGCTCAAATGGCCCGCGCCGTCGGCATGCACCTGGTACTCGCGACGCAGCGGCCCAGCGTGGACGTAATTACCGGATTAATCAAAGCGAATTTCCCGTCGCGCATCAGCTTTCGCGTCGCGACGCGTGTTGATTCACGCACTGTATTGGATGTGATGGGCGCCGAACACCTGCTCGGCAAAGGCGACATGCTGTTCCTGCCGCCCGGTTCCTCGCGACTGATGCGCGTGCACGGCGCGTTCGTCACTGAAGCCGAGATCAACCGCGTGGTCGACTTTTGGAAGGACCAGGCGCGCCCCGACTACGACCAAAGCTTCCTCATTGCGCCTCCCTCCGACGATGCCCAGGAAGGCGAGGGCGGCGAGTTCGAAGGCGCCGACGATCCCGCCTACACCGATGCGGTTCGCGTGGTGCTCGAGATGGGCAAAGCCTCCACGTCCACGCTCCAGCGCCGCCTGCGCTTAGGGTATGGCCGCGCCGCGCGTATTCTGGATATGATGCAGCGCGAAGGCATCATCGGTCCCCCCGACGGCAGCAAACCCCGCGAGGTTCTGAAGCGGCCCGACTGGCTGGAAGAAGTGGAAAACCAGCTCAGATAAGTTCGAGCGCAGCTAATCCATACGTCTCTGCCCGGCGCCGCCGAGCGTCGACTATACCGGAACGCGCACTACCAGAACTGAACACGGCGCGCTCCAGGCCACCTTGCTCGATACGCTGCCCAGGATGCGGTGCTTCATGTCATTGGCTTCATTTGCGCCGACGACCACCAGGTCGTAGTCGCCCTGATCGGCTTCGCTGAGAATCTCGTTGGCCGGAACGCCTTCCCGGATGCTGGTGGTGATTCCCGGATGGTGCTCCGAAATGCCCGCGCGCGCTTCGTTCAGCAGTTGCTCCGCTTCGCGCCTCAGCTCCGCCAACACCTGCTCGGTCTGAGCAAAGTCGGTATCGGCCTCGCCCAGTGACTCCTCCTCCCGGTTTTCTGGAAGCCATACCGTCTCGATCACATGCAGCAGCGCGATTTCGGCCGATTCGAGATCGAAAAACGAGTTCAAGGCCTCGATCGCATGTTTCGACCCCGCCGAGCCATCTACCGGCACCAGAATCCTAACTTGGCCCTCTTGCGGCGGCTCGCGCCCAACTAAGACGCAGCCATTGGCGTGCTCCACAATCCGGCTCGCTACGGGTCCGAGCCCCGCAATCCCGCTCCGGTCCCGGCCTTTGGCGCCGATCACAGTGGCATCGTAGTCGTCGGCGTCGCGAATAATGACTGCGGCGGGTGAGCCGCTTTCGGATAAGGTAAGAGCGTCTATGCCTTCTTCGGTTAAAACCTGCTTGGCGCATTCCAGGACACGCCTCGCCTCAGTTGCAGCGCGATGCTTCATGGCCCGCAAGGCCAACGTACCGGATTTAGGTGCGCGGCTCTGGCGCGACGTAGAGCACATCTATTTGAAGATTAACTCTCGAGAGTAAGCGGCTCGCCGCCCGTAGCGCCGCGTTCGCCTCTTTCGAGCCATCGGTGGTCGCAAGAACTCGCATGCTTCACTCCTAGAGAGGTAAAGAAGAGCAACTTGAGTGCCACAGCAGCCTGAATGCGATGCCGGCAATTGGCCGTACGCTATCATAGTGGGAGTGCGATTTCGGTTGTTCGGTGTTCCTCTTTTGCTCGCGTCTGCTGCTTTTTCTGGTTCCTTGTCCCCCCAACATGAAGAAAGACGCCTGCGGCTGTATCACACCCACACGGCCCAACACTTGGATATCGTGTATCGGAGCGGCGGCGAGTATTTGCCGAGCGCACTAACGCGGGTGGACGAGTTTCTGCGCGATCACCGCACCGGCGAGGTCCACCACTATGATCCCCGCTTGCTGGACCTTCTCAGCGATATGGAAACGTCGGTCGGGCGACCGCTCGCCGAAATCCATGTAATTTGCGGGTATCGCACGCCGTGGAGCAACGAATTCCTGCGCCTTCATACGAGCGGCGTCGCGAAAAACAGCTTGCATATGCAGGCCGAAGCAATCGACATTCGCTTGCCCGGCACCAAAACCGCCACGCTTCGCGATGTAGCGCTGGCTCTGCACCGTGGTGGCGTCGGCTATTATCCGAAGTCGGACTTCGTTCACGTAGACTTAGGCCGCGTACGGCGCTGGTAGCCCGCTACGGCCCGGCATTCCGCGGCTGCAAGCAGATCCCGGCCGGCGGTTGCCAGCCCGAGTAGGGATAGCCATGCAAAAGCACTGCGTCGAGCGAGGCATCGTGGCCGTAGATGTCGTCGTAAAACGAGACTTCACCCCTTTCGCTCACAACGGCCGTGCCGTACACGATAACCACTGGGATCGGCCGCGGCAGGTTCACCTGCAGAGTCTTTGCCCCGTTCTCTGCCGCACGAATCCGTTCGGGCGTCCATTCCGGCACACCTCGCAAGACCCAGGCCGCTAGTTCATCGGGTTTTTCCACGCGGATACATCCGTGGCTGAAATCGCGCCGCGACCTGGAAAACAAGCCTTTGGCTGGCGTCCCATGAAGGTACACATTGTACTGGTTAGGGAACATGAACTTCACGAATCCGAGCGCATTCTTCTGCCCAGGCCTCTGCCGGATGCCTAGTTTACCGGAGCGCAATTGTGTGAGAGTCTGGTCTGTGATTGCGCCTTCGAAGAGACCGCCGCGGCTGTCCACGATCTCATAGTCGTTCTCAACCAGGTAGGAGGCCTGGTCGGCAATTTTCGGAACCAATTCCGCCCTCTGGATGCTCCGGGGAACATTCCAATAAGGGCGGAAGATCACGTGCGTCATTTCGTCGGCAAATACGGGCGTTTGATGGCGGTACGCGCCGCCTACCACCACTTTCATTTCTAAGTCGGTCTCGTAATGGTCGTTGAGCGCTCGCAAGCGAAACTCGGGAATGTTGACGACGATAGGTGGCCGGCTGAAGTTCGCCGGCACCCAGCGCCACCGCTCCAATGTCAGTTGAAGCTGGCGCACGCGCCGGCTGAGAGGCGTGTTTAGTTGCGCCAGCGTGGATTTTCCAATTCTTCCGTCGGGGTCCAAACCGTGTCGAGCTTGAAAATGCTTTACAGCGTCAACCAGCGGTCCTTCGTACGTGCCAGGCTGTGCCACTATAGCGTGGGCGGGTAAATCGCCAAGCAATCGCAACAGCCGCTCAAGTCTCGGCACACCAGCATACACCTCGCCGGGTTCCACCGCTTTTTTGACAGCAAGAAGCTTTTCCCCATCGTCTTTTTGCGCAAGATACGAATATTGCGTGAGTGCACGTTCCGTGCGGCGATATCCCGGGAACGGGGGTTCGAGGGCGGCCAGGAACGCCGCCACGTCAGCGGTGGTGGACAACCGGTTCATCGTATCCGCTGCATTGCAGTTCTTTTGTTCGTTTTCCAAGCCGAAACAGAAGATCCTGGGATCGACCCGCCCGATGTGTAGATCAGAAACATAGCGCATCCCGGAAATCGTTAGCGCTACATCGAATGCAGCCAGGTCTTGTTCCGTGGGGTGGGCGTTCCTGGGACGCAGCCGGGGCATCCTGCCGTCCCATCGGGAGCCGTCATAATCTTCCGGATCCAGACCCTTGGAGGTCGCCTCGCGGATTACCTGTAGTAATGCGTGCGCTTGCGGTATGGGCGCGCCGTCGCGCGTCCAGACAAGACCGTAAGCCCTTGATTTATATAACTTGTCCGCGTCGCCTTGGAGCGCTTCAAAATCCGGCCACCGCAGTTCGGTCAGACGGCCGGACGCCAGCATTGAGCGCAAAATCGCGTTCGAGCTTGGATCAGCGGCTGTGCACAAGCCTAACAGGGTGCAGACGGCTACTTTGCAGATGGAACCAGTGCCCAATTGCCCTCCAACTCTCCCTAGTGCACGTGCGCAGCCTCGGAGGTGGACAGTCCGACCCCTGCAGCGCGAAACCGGATTTTCCGCTTGTGAGTGTGTGCACGCAATCCTGAGCTTTTGTGGCTGCGAAAAATCGCGCAGTTCTAAGGCGATGGATGCTGGCTAAACCCTTTGAGCGCCTTTGGTTGCAAGACGGCATCGGAAGTGCTGCCGGTGTTGGAAACAATATGCTTGCACCCCCCATAATGACAAGCGATCCGTCTATGCCTATAGAACGGGCTCCTCTCTCTCTGTTAACGCCTTGTTTACACTGCACTGACGGTACAGGGCCCAGCGTCGATCTCGGGCCTCGCCACGCCGAACTGCTCGTGCTCAGCATGTGCATCAATCACGTGATTGAAAACGAGAAACTGACGGTTGCCGTGTGGGGCTCAGTGGATGGAATCGAATGGGGCGACAAACCTCTGGTGTCGTTTCCACCCAAGTCATACTGCGGAGTGTACTCAGTCTTCCTGAACCTGGCAGCGCATCCCCATGTCCGCTATTTGCAGCTGAGATGGAACATGGCTCGGTACGGCCATGGATCCTGGCAGCCGCTCTTCGGGTTTCATGTCTCCGTTCAAGCTTCGGCAGCCGCTGCCTAGCGGCGGGACGCGACGGCTTCGGCTATCACAATGTGATCGGCCACATCGGCCACCCCGGGCATGGACCAGGCTATCTTTTCGGCCTCTTCTCGCTCGCTACTCGACCGCACCTCACCGTGCAGCACCACTTTGTCGTTGGTTACCTCAACCAGGATATTGCGATCTTCGATAGCCGGGCTGGCTCGCAACGCGACTTCAATTCTCCGCCTGATTTCTTCAGCGTCGAGCGCGGGGTGCACGCTGATCAGATTGTCCACGCCGCGGATTCCGCTCAACTCCGCAAGGGCGGTGCCTGCCGCCTCTTTCTGATCGGGTGAATCGACTGTTCCTTCCAGCGTCACCCAACCGTTCTCGACCCTTACACGAATGCGATCCGACGGCACCGGGCACTTCCATGCCAGCAGGTTCGCAACGGCGTGTGCCAAATCCGAATCGGTAAGCGGCCGAGGCCCTGGTAACCGGACCTGGATCGCGCAGGCGATGGCGCGAACATTGGCAATTCGCGCCGCCGCGCGCAGCGCTGCGAGCTTCTGCTCGTAATTGTCGACAGTACCGCTCAGCGTCACGACACCATCCTCGAGCGCGACCCCGATCCGCGCCGCGTTCAAACCCGGTGTATAGAACAACTCGCGTTGCACATCATCTCGGATATGGGTGTCCTTTATCATGGTTCACCTCACATTCAGTCGATGTGCAATCATGCAGCCAACGACTTTCGATGCTGCGATGGCGCGCCGCGGCGAGCTTGCGTCGAGATGCGTTACTTCGCGCAGCAGAGTTGGTTCAACAGACTCAGCTTCTGACGCAGCCAATCGGCCGCGTGATCTGCTCGATGACTACTGCAGCTGGTAAGGCTCGATTGAAAAAAGCGGCCAATCGAGCAGCTTGGTTACAGCGGGTGACACAAACGCCACGGCCCGCCAAAAAGCCTTTTTCGGAGTACACGCCCGAGTAACGCGGAGGTGGTCGCGGCTATTGTACGTATGTGCCTGGAATCGGGGCATCAGTAGCCTTGGCACGGTTCTTGCGGCTGCTTTAGCTAAGTGGCGGCGTCTCTCAAGGCCCGCGCGTCTAAGTAAACAGGAGGCTGATATGAAAGTCCGGGACGTTATGACCAAGCAGACCGTCTGCTGCAGCCTCGACATGAGCCTGGCCGGAACCTCGGAGCTGATGCAGAAGAACAGGTGCGGCTTCCTCCCCGTTATCGGAGAGGGGGGCAACGTAATCGGTGTAATCACGGATCGAGATGTCTGCGTGGCGCTTGGCCGGCGTGACCAAAAGGCTTCGGAGATGTCGGTGCGAGATATCATGCTCCCGCAAGATCGTACTTTTCCCACGCTATACGTCTGCACGCCCGAGGATCGAATTCAGTCTGTTCTGAAGACGATGCGGTCACAACGAATCCGGCGCTTGCCGGTAGTGGACCGAGAGGGCGCGCTGCAAGGGATCGTTTCCATTGACGACCTCGTTCTGCGCGCGTGCGAAAAGGCCGGGCGCGAGGGGATTTCCTGCAAAGAGGTCGTGGATACCTACAAAGCGATTCGCCGCCCCTGCCTCAACAAACCCGTCGCAGCATGACTGAGCCGAAGATCGCGTATTTCTCGATGGAAATCGCGGTTGACGCGGGTATGCCCACCTATAGATCTGGAATGCCGCCGACCCCGACGATTATCTCCGTGTGATGTGTTGCTCGATCGCGCTTAAAGGCTCATTCTCAATACGCAGCGCATGATCGCGCAGTACGTGCCGAACGCCTACGGCGCCGGCGCTACGCTGATACCGAATTCGCCATGACGATCTCTTCGACGATGCGGCCGTCGAACAGCGTGATACTCCGTTCGGCGCAGCGCGCGTAGCGGGGATCGTGCGTGACCATGCAGATGGTCGCGCCTTCCTTGTGCAACTCGCTTAACAGCGACATCACGGCTTCTCCGTTGGCCGAGTCCAGGTTGCCGGTAGGCTCATCGGCCAGCAGGATTGACGGACGCCCAGCCAGCGCCCGCGCTACTGCAACTCGCTGCTGCTGGCCCCCGGACAGCTGCGATGGGTAGTGTTTCACACGATGCGACATACCCACGCGCTCGAGAGCCTCGTGAACCAATTTCTTGCGCTCCGCCGAGGGCATGCTGCGGTATGTGAGCGGCAGTTCCACATTTTCGTAGACGGTAAGATCGCCGATCAGATTGAACGCCTGAAAGATGAATCCAATCTCGCGGTTGCGTACCCGCGCGCGCTCCGACAGCTTCATTTGATCCACGCGCGTGTCGTTCAAAACGTAAGCGCCTTGTGAAGGCGTATCCAGCAGGCCCAGAATGGCCAGCAACGTGGATTTTCCGCAGCCCGACGGTCCGGAAATGGAGACGTATTCGCCCTTGCGGATCCTTAGCTCAATCCCCGCCAGCGCGTGCGTTTCGACCTCATCGGTCGTAAAGACCTTCGAAACTTCCTGCAGCGCGATCAGTGTCTGTCCTTCGAAATTCACGTCGGCTCCTCCATGGGCCTCTGGTTGCCCACCGTTCAACACTTGGACGTACGCAAGCAGGCCGAGTTAGGTTCAAAGAAAAAGCGCTGCTTTTTCGATCCGGTAATCCTCCCGGCTTCTGTGCGAGCCCAGATCACGCCTACAATACCGCTCAGGTGCCGGATGGTTACGATCGAACCCTAAAAACGGCTCAGACAAGCAATTAAGTGCTTGTTTTTTCGAGCAGTAGAGAAGTTGTGAAATTCAACTCATCGTTCGTCCGGCGGCGCGAGTGAGTCCGCGCTTCCGGGCCACCTGGCGCGCCGTGCGGCGTCCGGAGAGGCCCCCGTAGTGAATTTCGGCACCCGTCTCGTTGGCCCAATCGATGCCGCCATAGCCGCTTCACGGCCAGAGCTGAGGCTATTTCAGTTTCAGCGATTTTCCATCAGGATCCGGTCTGAAGACCAGATAAGACATGTCGCTCTCCAGATCCACCCACCAGTGCGGCGTTCTTCCCGGCGTGATGATTACGTCGCCTGGACCGACGTGCCGGCTCGTGCCGCCGTCAATTTTTTCGCCGGTGAAGTTGCCGCCGGGCCGTGTCGGCGGATGCGCTTTCGGAATAGTGCCACCGGTGATCAGCGTTGCCGAGCCTTCCAGGATGTACAGAATCTCGGTCATGTTCGTATCGTGATAAATGGCCTGCTCAGGCGCGTCCTTCGGCCGGAACACAGCGAAGACGCCGACCCGATATCCGCCCACATCGATCGCGCGAATGGGATTATCCGATATTCGTTCGCGTGGTAGCTTCGCGATGAAATCCTGGATCTGGTCCTTCGTGACGTGTGTAGCCGGTGCGGTTTTGGGGACCTCCGAAGACTGCGGAGCCGCCGCCATGCACAAGGCCAGCCCTACGATTGCGATTCTCGCCGTACGTTTCATTTTTTCCATGGTCGAAAGTATACTACTGCGGCAGAATGGACGGCTAATTATACCCCGCTCGCCGGCTGGTGGCCGAACAATCCGCTCCTGCTTGAACCTGCCAATCTAAGTCTTCCTACTGATTTCCTTCCTGGGGGACCGTCTTTATACTCGAAGCTAATGCGATGCATGGTTTGGACGCTGATCGCCGGTGCAAGCGTTTTGCTGGGCCAGCCCGCGCCAACGCGTCCATCTCTGCCGGATTGGTTGATTCCTTACCCGGGCGCAGCGGGGGCGACAACGGTCTCCTCGGCGCTGGTCGAGAGCTCTTACAGCGCCAAGGCTAAGCCGGAAGATCTGTCCGAACACTACGCCAAGCTGTTTTCGGCCAACGGTGTTACTTTCGCCGCGAACTTTGATGGTCTTGGGACGTCCATCCGCGCGTCGCTGCCGGAATGCGAGCTTTTGATCAAGGTCCGCGAGTCGTCTTCCGGGACCGGTGTCAAGGTGAGTTGCGCTTCGAAAGAACTTTCAGCACAGCAGACCGGATCGGGCAGCGTGGTTGTGGTGACGAACGGAAGTACTAACGCCTCGTACGGTCCAGCAAGCCGAAGCGCGGGTTACTACCTGAAATCCGCCGAGGAAATCAAACGATATAACGAAGAGCGCGAGCGCGAGATCAAGGCGGAACACGAACTGTTCGAGCGGCAAGCCAACGCAAAAATGCGAGAGTACGACCAGCCGGTCTATCCACAATCTCAGACGCAGCGCGCGGTTGTGGGCCAGAGTCTCACGTCTAATGCACCCGCTGCTCATTATCGCGACGACGCACCACCCCTGACGTGGCCATTATGGCTTGTGGCGCCGAATGGAGAGCAGCTTTCGGCGGCAACCCGGTCAACTCGCGGGCCCGAGTCTTCGCTGTCGCGTAAGTACCAGACCACGGTGCCGATGACGGAATTGCAGCAGTTCTACAAACAGCGATTGGCGTCGAACGGATTTACGATACGCCGAAGCTCTCTGACCACCGGCAGCACCACCTCCGGCATCAAACAGAATGCCATGGGCGAGGTGGAAGGGGATCGCGCCGATGGTAGCGGAATAAATCCGCCGACCACGACCATCACGGTCGGTTTCAGCCGCAGCTACCTGAACGAACCGATCTCTGTCCGGATCACCCTGTCGGTGCGGGGCAGTTTCGGCAGGTAAGCGCACGCCCTGACAGACAACTGCGGCAGCAAACCAAGCTTTCGGGCGCATCGCGATAAGCTTTAGAAGTGCCCAGCCCGGATGCCGAGCGGATGGATGCGCTTACAGAAGCAATCGTCCGGCTGCTGAAACGGATGGAGCAGGTGGAGGCGCGATTGGGCCGCCTGGAACGGCTGTCGTCGGCCGGCGCTTCGCCCGAACCGTCACCACCGGCCGAGTCTCAAATCCCGCCCGTTGTTCAACCCCCTCAAGCATCTCAACAACCCGCCACCAGCGAGCCAACGATTGAAGCTCAAC
Source organism: Bryobacteraceae bacterium (assembly GCA_035293725.1). Classification (GTDB taxonomy): domain Bacteria; phylum Acidobacteriota; class Terriglobia; order Bryobacterales; family Bryobacteraceae; genus Palsa-89. The sequence continues at coordinate 60,326 of DATGMH010000037.1, read as the reverse complement.
AAATTCAGCTAACTCCGAGCACGAGGGATTCTGCTTTCGATCGCCGCGCCGAACACCGTACTGAAGTTCGGGAGGAGCGACAACTCGAGGCGCGTGTAGGTCTGACCTGGGTGAACCGGATCGGTGTGCTGACGCTGGTAATCGGGGTCGCACTGTTTTTTAAGTACGCGTTCGACAACCAGTGGATCGGCCAGACCGGGCGCGTGGTTCTCGGCGTGCTCGCGGGACTCGCCACGCTGCTTATGGGAGACGTCCTTTGGCGCCGCGGCCAAAAGGTATTCGCGCAAGGCGTTTGTGGCCTGGCCATGAGCATTCTGTACTTATCTTTTTATGCCAGTTTCGGTTTCTATCACCTGCTGCCAGGAGCCGCCGCGTTCGCTTTGATGGCTATGGTGACGGCTACATCGGGCGCCCTGGCGCTGCGCTACGACTCGATGGCGATTGGGGCACTGGCAATGCTCGGAGGGTACTTGACACCTCTCTTGCTGAGCACGGGTCAGGATGCACCCTGGAGCTTCTTCAGCTATGTATTCGTCATCGATGTAGGGGCCGTCGCCATGTCGCGACCGAGGCGGTGGCGGCCACTGGATGTGATGGCTTTTGTGGCCAGCGCGGCTCTCTACGCGCTCTGGTTCGTAGCGTGGTTTACGCCGGAAAAACGCACGGTTGCTACGGTGGCTGTACTCGGGTTTTATGCGTTATTCGCGGTGCTGAAGTCGCCGCCGATCTCTGGCGCAGCCCAGGCGCTCACGGGGATTGCACTGGCGGCCATTTGGCCCCAAACCGCACCGTACCTTTTCTTGGCTCTCGCGGTGGGCGCTGCCGGACTCGCTTTAGCGGACTGGGCCGGCACATCCATTGCGACGCTCTCGTTCGCAACGTTCTGGGGAAGCTACGGCCTATGGATCGGGCTGCACGGCAGACCCGAAGAGACGATCGCCGCGCTGTGCTTAACCGCCGCGTTCGTGATGTATTTGGCATGGGTGGCTTTCGAGGTTCTGGTACGGGGACAGCAGGTTCGGACGCAGCACCTCGTGATATTGGGTTTTAACGGCATCACCGATTTCGGATGCATTTACGTGTTGCTGAAGCCGCACTATGAAGCGTGGCTGGGCCTTATTGCCGTGGCGATCGCGGCCGTGCACTTGTTGGCCGGCATGAGTTTGTGGAGGGCGCGAGCGGCAGCGAGTTACGATTCCCGGCCGCTTTTGTTAGTGCTGGGCCTTGCGCTCGGCTTCCTCACCCTGGCCGTGCCGATCCAGTTCACCGGGTTTAGCATCACGCTGAGCTGGGCGCTTGAGGCGGCGGCTTTGGTGTGGATCGGCCGGCGGGTGAGCGATAACCGCGTCTGGATGGGCGCTGCCGCCATCTATGTGCTGGTCGTCCTGCGGCTTTATGCATTCGATGCGTGGTTGCCGGAGACTCGCTTATTGGTGAATTCCCGGTTTGTGACGTTTGCGGTGTCGGCCGCTAGTTTCTGGCTGGCGGCATGGTTCGTCAAGAGCACGCGTTCTGCCGCCGCCATAGCCTACGTGACCGGCCATTTCATCTTTCTTTCGGCCTGTCTTTTTGAATTAAACGATTGGGCGCAAGCGAACGTCAGCGCCGATAATCACGTGAGCGTCCTGGCCGTCGGCGTATCGATATTGATGGCGGTCTACGGAACCTTGCTGATTTGCATCGGCGTGATCTACCGGTTGCCGCTGGATCGCGTCCTCGGTCTTGGACTGATGGGAATAGTGGTGCTAAAGCTTTATCTATACGACGTGTGGGAAGCGAGCCGTCTGTTCCGGACGGCTGCATTCGTATCGCTTGGGGTTCTTCTGCTGTTCACATCGTATCTATACTCACGCTTCCGGGTCGCGCTTGAGAACTGGTGGAAAGATGAAGACGTCCGCAGGTAGGGTTGTGGCATGGGCATTGGGTTGCGCCGTGCTGCTGAAGGCAGACTTCCAGCCCGCGAGATGGAAATACCGGCGCACGCTCGCAGCCGATCCAAATGCGCAGATTCTGGCGTTCAACATGGAACGTGGCGTTTATGTACATGCGCGAGCCGATCTTGGGGACCTTCGCCTGGTTCATGGCGAAGACGAGATCCCCTACGTTCTAGAAAAAATGACCGGACTACACCGGTATGAGGAACTATCGACCGGCTTGGTGGATCAAGGCGTGACGCCGCCAGGCGATCTGGAAGTGACGGTGGACGTGGGAGAAGGTCACCGGCATAACGGCATCCGATTGTCGACACCCAAGACTAACTTTCGCCAGCGCGTCGCCATTGAGACCAGCGACGACCGGCGCCGTTGGACGCGAGCGCGCGACGACGGCTCGATCTTCGACTTTTCCGACGACGGCCGTCGAATTTCTTTGCTGTACGTCGGTTATCCCAAGTACCGAAAGCGCGATTACGGCCGGAGCTGAGGAACGCAATCCTGCGTATCGCGAAAAACCTCCGGCGCGGAAACCATGGAGCGAGCAGCATCCGGAAATTTTATACATCACCTTGGCCGTGGCAGTACTGGGAATGGGAACCGTCACGATCCGATTTTTGAGAAAGGCCACTGCTGAAGGTCGGCAATAGTAACGCGCGCTGCGGAGGCTAGCGACTGGCGTGCCACGGCTCGTGGATGAGCAGCTTCGGATCCGCATCCGGCTTGGGCACGAATTTCTGCGTGCGGCCATACTGATTATCGCCGCCGTACAAATTGCCTTTCGAATCGGCCGAGATGGTGTGTACTTCGATATAGCCGTCGGGCAACTCGCGCGGAACCATCCAGGTATACAGGTGGTTGCCTTTGAAATCGAGCTTATTAAAGCGCAGCGGGCTCAGATCGGTCACCCAGATGCAGTCGTCATTGACGATGATGTCGAGCGGCAGTGAAAAGCCGGTAAAGGCGTCGACGAAATCGAATTTGGCCGGGTCGGCGGTGGTGCGGAATACGTTGATGCGGCCGCCGGAACGGTCCAGGACAAAGACGCGGCCTTCGGGGCCGATACCGATGGCATGCACACCGTTGAACTGCCCTGGTCCTTTACCGTGGCCGCCGAACTCGCCGATGTACTTCAGATCGCGATCCAAGATCATGACCCGGTGGTTATCCAGACCGTCGGCGATAAGGACCCGGCCATCGGGAAGAAAAGCGATGTCCTGGGGCTTGCCGAAATGCGTGCCGTCCGTCCCCTCGATCCCCTTTTCGCCGAGCGTCTTCAGCAGCTTTTTTCCGTCATTGGAGAAGCCGTAGATGACGTTATAGGTCTCGTCGACGACCCAGACGCGGTGTTGCGGATCGTAGGGGCTGATGCGAATGCGGTGCGGTCCCGGTCCCTTCGCGTCGGCAAACAGATAATCCCATTGCGACCAGCGCTCGCGCACTTTTCCATCGGCGTCGAGAGTATATATGAAGTTCTTTTTCATGACGCGTCGATCGGTGGCGCTGAGTACATTGATGCCGATGGAACCGGCGAAGCCGGCGTAGTTATCAGGCAGCGGATCGGGAAGGCGCGTTTCCCCGCGCTGCGCGATAAAAATGCGGTCCGGCGATTCGGCGAATACGCCTGAGTTGCCGCCAAAAGCGAAACCTGGTTCGGAGAAAGGCTTATGCCAGTAGCGGATCACGTTGTACGGGCTGGGGCCTACCGGACCCGAAACGGTGGCAGGCTGGGACTGTCCAAAGAGGGCCGCTCCCGCCGCGAGAGTGAATCCAGCAGCAAGCTTGCCGGTACATGTTTTCAGCATCGTGTTGTTCCTCGATTGATCACGCTGGCACGCGGACGCCCGCCTCCAAAATCCACGATTCGGCCAATGCGTCACGTATCGCCATACTATCATCACAGGATTTGCCGATTTGTCCGCCGCAATCAAACAGGCCCAAATCCCATCTCCAATTCAAGCGTCGCGCGCGGTGCAGGCCTATTGGGAACATGCGCTGGCTAGAATGGAGCAATGATTTCCCATCGCCGCCGTTTCCTGCGCTTTCTCGCCGCGAGTCCTTTGGCTGCCCGGGCTTTCGCGCAAGATCCCGTCATCGCTATTGAGCAAGCGAAGGACGCGCTGAACGTCATGGATTTCGAGCCGCTGGCTCGCAAGGCTCTTCCGCCGGCGCACTGGGGCTACATGGCGACCGGGGTGGACGACAACAAGACGCTAGGCATCAATCGCGAGGCATTCGATCACTTCCAGCTTCGCGCCCGGCGCCTGATCGACGTGAGCCGGGCCGATCTCAAAACGCAGGTTTTCGGCGCAACCTGGGAAACACCCATCTATATCAGCGCGGTTGGCAGCCAGAAGGCTTTCCACCCAGAGGGCGAGATCGCCACGGCACGAGCGGCCAAGGCAAAGAAGACCACCCAGATGCTCTCGACGGTCACCTCGGTTGGTGTGGAAGAAGTTGCGAAGGCACTGGGCACGGCCCCTTGGTATCAGCTCTACATGCCCACGACTTGGGAGGACACCGAAAAGATGGTAAAGCGGGCCGAGGCGGCCGGATGTCCCGTTTTGGCTTGGACCGTCGATCTGCTGGCCGGCCGCAACACGGAGACCGCGACGCGTTTCGCCCGGGCCGACCAGCGGGATTGTCTGACATGCCACGCCATCTCGCCTAGAGCCGGCGGGAACACCCAACGCAATCAGGGCAAACCGATGTTCGGTGGTCTCTCAGGGGATATGAATCCGCCCGGTGCAACCTGGCGCTATGTGGAGCGGCTGAAGAAGATGAGCGGGATGAAGCTGGTGCTAAAGGGCATCGATACCGCCGAAGACGCCAAGCTCGCGCGCGAATACGGGGCCGACGGTGTGATCGTATCGAACCACGGAGGCCGCTCCACCGAAACCGGACGCGGCACCATAGACATACTGCCGGAAGTGGTGGACACGGTGGGACCGCAGTTCCCCGTTTTCGTGGATGGCGGCTTCCGCCGGGGCTCCGACGTGTATAAGGCTCTGGCGATCGGCGCCCGTGGCGTCGGCATCGGAAGGCCTTACATCTGGGGCCTCTCGGCGTTCGGCCAAGAAGGTGTGGAGCGAGTACTCGACATTTTACGCGCCGAACTGACTCTCACGATGCGGCAGTGCGGGACGCCGTCCATCGAGCAGATCGGAAGGGCATCGATTCTTCGGAACGGCATCCCGCTGTGATTATTTTCACGCCTGGTGCCAACGAGGCAGCATGAGTCAACTCACACAAGCCCCGATCAGCCGTTTCCCAGTGCCAAAGCTGGACGCCTTGCCGGATGACATTCGGGCGAGAATACTGGGCGTTCAAGAGAAGTCCGGTTTCATTCCGAACGTTTTCCTGGTTCTGGCGAACAGGCCCGAAGAATTCCGGGCGTTTTTTGCTTATCATGACGCGCTGATGGACAAGCCCGGCAATCTCACCAAGGCAGAGCGGGAGATGATCGTAGTCGCTACCAGCAGTGCCAATCAATGCGCGTACTGTGTTATCGCGCACGGCGCGATTCTGCGGATTCGCGCGAAGAATTCGCTCATTGCCGACCAGGTTGCGATTGACTACCGCAAGGCGGACATAACGGATCGGCAAAAAGCCATGCTGGATTTCGCAATGAAAGTGTCCAAGAGTTCCTGCGACATAGATACCGACGACCTTTCAAAGCTAAACGCTCACGGGTTTAGCGATGACGACGTATGGGATATCGCGGCGATTGCCGCATTTTTCGCACTATCGAACCGCATGGCCAACTTCACCGACATGCGTCCGAACGCCGAGTTCTATACGCTTGGGCGTTAGCGATCGACGGCCTGTAGCGCGACGCACGGCACTACCAAATTCAGGTCGACGAACGGTGGTTTCGGCGCCGGATCTAACGAACCCTGAGCGAAGCGCGAACGCGGATGTCTTTGCCGGCAGGTAGGTAGGGGCCGCGGGCGTGCGGGAAGACGGTTGCCAACCTCTTCCCAGTTTCAGGATAGCAAACTAAATTATTGAAAACAAGACTAGATCTTCGGCAATAACTACCTTGACAAATCCGTGTGAAAAGCCTTACGCTGGAACCGGCGTGACAGGCCCCTCCGCTGGCAACTTTGCCAGTTTATCGCATGCCCAATTCCGACTACGATGCTTAGATGGCCGTTCCGATTCCGCAGCGGCAGATCAGGTTGAAGATTGTAGATAGTCCGAATGAGACCCGCGTAGTTCTGCGACCGCTAACGCTGAGGCCATTCTATGCTGGCACTGATCGTAACGCCCCGAACTATGTTTGTGGAAATTGTGAGCACGTCTTCATGACAGGAACCAGCACGTTGCTTCTTCACTGCATCATTGAGTGTCCAACCTGCGGTTCCTTCAATGATGCCGACTGGGTCGAACTGGGGGACGAGGGCTAACGCTTCGCTGCTTTCTTGCGCTTCTTGCCGTGCTGCTTCTGCCATTCCTTGTCGCGGCGGTCGATCTCGGCCTTCGGAACGGCGATCACGGCTCGGAAGATGCTGTCGAGCTTCTGAAACGGCGTATGTCCTGGGACTTCGATGGATGGAAGGGCGGGCTTCATACTGTCTCTATGATAGTTTAATTCCATCGACTCGATGAATCTGCGTCGAAACAGACGTGCTTACTTATTCGCTGTAGTCCCCTAGATATTGGCGAACTACGATCTGATCTGCCGCTGGAGGGGTATTGCGGTAAATGATGATTCGTGCAGTGCATTCGTCTCCCGAGAACCACGCCTTCATTGTTTTATGGAACTCTCCCGTTGGCTTAAGTCCAAATTCCCATACCTGAGGGGCCCCAAACTGTTGATTCAGTTAGTCTTCCCCGCCATTGCTGCTAAACCTCTCGAATAGTATTGCTGTGGGCAGCTTCATGTGATATGCTCTGTTTAGGTGTGTCTATATGCAGGAGCTATGTAAACTAGTTCTCCGATTCCTTGTAATGAAAGAAATCGATTACGACAGGTTTCGGGAATTGATGGTGGCGTCGTTCCTCTCTCGCCGAAGCGGAAATGCGATTGTTGATGCTGCTGCTGCGAGAATTGATGTTGTGTGTGCTGACTTTTCTCAAGGGCTGATCCAAGCAGATACACTTGAAGCGTATATGCGCCTCGCTCTTCAGAACAGTGATCCGCGCACGCCTGTCGGATCGGTCGCGCAATTAGACACATTTCAACCCAGTGTTTCCCGTCCTGTAAGTGCCGCCAAAGAATCATCTGCGGTATTCGAGTTAGCTGCTGTAGCTTAAAGCATCGGCAGCGGCCTTGGTGCCGCATCTACCGAGAACGAATACAAAATTGGTTCAGAACCCTCTGTTTCAATGACAAAGTTATAAGCTCCTGGCTGCTGGAACGTAATCGGCGGCGTGGAAATAGGGACGAAGACAGGTCCTCGTTGAGGTCCAGCAATGCCGCCCTCCGCGCGGAGCAGGGGGTCACCGCCATCCATTCGTTCTATCCGCATTTGCAAACCATATACGCCGGGCTCATCTACGTGTAGTTTCACGAAGAACGTGAGTGGAAGACTTACCGGGAAAGAAGTGACTAGAATCGTGTCTACGTATACTCCGATCAGTAAAAACTTACCATTGTCTTCTTTCCTCACTTGATCGCACATCACTGTATAGTTGTGAGTAATCAATTGGCGGTCCTTCCACGCACGGGCGCACCTCACCCGTTGCAACTTCAGCTTGACTTATTGCGGGGGAAATCGGTAGGATTGGATTGTCTAGATCGTCATCCTACCACGCGGGACGCAATTTCAAATCGCGTCCCCAATCAGTCAAAGGCTATCCGCCATTTTACTACAAGAACAAAAAATTAGCACTTCGTTTTTGAAAGTGCTAAACCATTTTACGCTTGCCGCGTTTTTGTCGAGTGGCTTCTTTTTCAGTTAATGGCTGGCGGCGCTTGATGGTCCGTCACCTTGCCGGTGACTTCGGCCCAGGTCAAGCGCTTTCCTACGATCTGGCGCACGGCCAAATCAAAGCGGTCACTGTCAGTTAACGAATCGCCTTCGCTGTCCTTACGATTATTGAAGCGAAACGCCTGCTCATCTAGATAGCGGAACAAGTGGAACGGTTCAACACTTACATAGGTTCCACCGAGGCTGCATTTCAACAGCGACCAGAAATTCTCAAGCCCGTTCGTATGAACGTTCCCGTCAACGTACTTCTGGAGATGGCGAACGACCTGCATTTGAAAGTCGCCATCGATGTTCCATTTCTCACCGTGCTCGTCAGAATAGATCGTGGCATCTTTAGAGACATGCGCTGCGACCTCAGGAAGCATCGTCGCCTTCTTGCGATCAGAAAGAATGGTTGTGCGAACGCGCTTAGGTTTTCCCTCAGAAGCGCGCTCCAACACACCCATGACAATAGTCTTATTGCCAGTGTCGATGAAGCCGGTTTTCATGACGCGCTTTTTACGGTCCGCATGCATGTTTCGCGCCTTGCCGCCGATGAAGGTTTCATCGACCTCCACTTCACCACCGAGCATTCCGCCTGTGAGGTCGTCCTGCATGGCCAAACGGATTCTGTGCAGCATGTGCCACGCGGATTTTTGAGATACATCGAGATCGCGCGCAACCTCGTAACTGGAGATGCCGTTCTTGCAGTTTACGATCAGCCACATTGCAGCTAACCACTTGTCCAAGCCAAGCGGAGAGTCCTCGAAGATGGTTCCGGTTTTGGAAGTGAACTGCCGATCCTTGTGGGTTTTGCTATTGCACTGCCAGCGATTGTACTTTTCGAGGAAAGCGACTTTATCGCTTCCGCAGCGGGGACACGTAACGCCATCAGGCCAACGCCTGGCAACCAAGTACTTACGGCAGTTGTTAGAATCGGCGAAGTAGATCAGCGCTTCCTGTAACGTTTTTGGTTCGCTGCCCATGACTAAGTATGGAGCATAACCGTGGATTTGTCAAGGTAGTTATTGCCAGATCTTCGCTGGCCGTTCGAGTAATATCGACTGGCAGACATCGCGTGCGGACGCGATCTCGGCGGTGTCTTGCGAGGAGGCTGCATGATTCCAGAGGATAAGAGCGCGGCGGTAACTCGGGGCTTGCACGAGGCTTTCGGTGTAACCGAGTTCGAAGATATTGCCAGAATTACAAAGGGACACACTCCGGCATTGGTATTTCGCATCGTTGTACGGGGACGTCCATACCTATTGCGGATTATCATGTTTAAGAATTTGATCGTCGGCCCGGAGCGACAGTTCACATGTATGCGGGCTGCCGCGGAAGCAGGTCTTGCGCCGCATGTCTGGTACACGAGTGTCGAAGACAAGATTTCGATCACGGACTTTGTGGACGAGGTACCCTTTTCGGCCGCGGAGGCTCGGGTCCGGATGCCTGCTACGCTGCGGAGGCTGCATGCGCTTCCGCCATTTCCTGAAGGCGTCCGTCACGTGGACACAACATGCATGTTCTTAATGCACGATGCGAAAGCCGCGGACGAGTTCACCGGAAAATTCCGAGCGGCGAATATCCTCTCTGACGCGGATACCAACCAGCTTTTGGCGTGGCGCGCGCAACTCGCCGCCGTCTACAATCGGCTTGACGCGGAGATGGTCTCGAGTCACAACGACCTGTTGAAGCCAGACAACATTCTTTTCGACGGAAAGCGCGTTTGGCTGGTGGACTGGGAAGCCGCCTTCTTGAACGACCGGTATGTCGACCTGGCGGTGGTTGCGAATTTGATTGTTACGGATGACGCCGAGGAAAGCGAGTTTCTTCAGGAGTATTTCGGACAAGCGCCGAGCGATTATCAACTGGCCCGGTTTTTCCTGATGCGTCAGATCACGCATCTGTTCTACGCGATGGTGTTCCTATTGCTAGGCTCAGCAGGGCAGCCGGTGGATTGGAGCGAAAAGGCGCCGGGCTTTGAGGATTTTCAACGGCGGATGTGGGCGGGTGAGGTCAATCTAGCGGACCGGGCGACAAGGATCGCCTGGGGCAGGATTCAATGGGAGCGGCTGGTTGAGAACATGGCCAGCGCACGATTTCAGGAAGCGTTGAGAATCGCTTCGGACGGGCGTCCCGGCCGCTCAGTTTACGCTTGATCCCGGTCGAGCTTCTAGTGGTAAGTTATCTGCCTGGTGCCGGACGGCGCGGCATTTTCCGTGTGCCATTGACGACGGGTGGGAAGTCTTTCAGCTCGTCGTACACCTCGGCGATGAAGCGGTCTTTGCTCTGCTGCGTGTCGCCCAGCGTGGTCGCGTCGTAAGGTGCGGTGAGATTTGCCGCTAGAACCTGATCCAATGACTTGCCCTGATCGCGCAGTTTCTGCACCTTTGCCAAAATGTCGACGAGCATTCCGCGGTAAGGCAGCAAATCCTTCTTGGTGACCAGGGTGCCGTGGCCGGGGACAAGGACTGTGTCCGGGCCGGCGATCTTCTCGATGAGGTCCACGGCATCGATCATGCCCTTGATGGACCCCCCGTTGGCTTGGTCCGCGAAGGGGTAGCCGAAATTGCGGTAGAAATCCTCGATGTAGATCACGTTGGCCTTATTGAAGCGAATAATCGTGTCGCCGGCGGTGTGCGAGGGCATCATGGGGATGAAGTCCACGGATTCGCCGTTCATATGGATTGTGACGGCGGGTGTGCCGGGCGAGGTGTAACGGTAGGTGGATGTGGGTACGCCGGCGGGGTCGGGCTTGCGGACAGGATTGCCGGGTGGGTCGATCATTTCATCCCGCAGATTCTCCTGCGCGAAGATCACGGCCCCCTGTTTTCCAAAAAATGCGTTGCCGCCAGTGTGGTCGGGATGGATGTGCGAATTGACCACGATCTTAATCGGCGCGGTGGTGAAGGTGCGGATCGTGTCGAGTGTTTTAGAGGCTAGCTGCGGATCCTCCGTGTCAACCATCAGTACGCCTTCGGGGCCGAAGAGGACTGCGACGCGGCCTCCGGCGGCGTCTGGATGGGCTGGATCGAGGCCGGAGGATCCATGCAAGGAATAAAGATTGGGAGCGAGCTTTTCGGTGACCAGCATGTCGATCTTGTCCCACGGGATCTGATATCCGGCCGGGAACTGAAAGGGACCCTTGGCTGGTGGAACCACCGTGATCGGATAACGTTCCTGTGCCCACGCTGCTCCGGAAAAAATGCACGTCGCAGCGAGAGCGCAGGCTAATAGCAGTTTCTGTCGCATGGTTTTAGGCCCCTCCGGGCCGACGTTCGATAGTACCGGATCTGAAGCTTCGATTGCCGGAGCGAACAGGCGCGATTTGAGGGAGCGCTGGCTAACGCTGTGCGGCCCCGCCACACGCGCCACCGTGCGGCGCAACGCCTTACTCTGGCTTTGAAGTGGTGGGCTCTGATGTGTTCGTCTGGTCAGCCAAGGTGTTAAGCGTAGCGGCGAGCTTCCGGGCCGCATCGGGTTGGAGCCTCATCAGAACCACAAACGAATCTGGACGCTTGCCTGTTTCTTTCACAACTAACTTCAACTCCACCAGGGGGCCGAACAGAGTAGAGTTCGAGGCATTCCCGTCGATGCGATCCAGTTCCAGGACACGTCCGTCGTGAAGTGGCGGGATGGCATCGCGAAGGGCGCGCGGGAAAGCCATGGAGTTACGAGGCGAATGAACCCGCCGAGTGACGGCTATTTTCCGCTTAGTGCCGCAGCTCATTGGATCAGTGTAGCGGACGCAAATGATTCGAGGAGAGCTGAGCGAGTTTGCCGGCGCACATGGCTAAAAGGATTCGAAATGCGATTAAAACGATCCAAATCGTGAGCCGGCTGGTCACCTATCATGGGAAATACGATGAATCGCGATTCGGCTGGCCTTCATGAATAGACGAGACGTTTTGCGCGGCATAGGCGCCGCAACCATGGGAATGGCGCTGCCCAAATCTGGACAGTTGTTGGGTACGGCGGCGGAACGCGGCCGCTGGCGCAGATTCGAAGTGACGACACGGATTGCAGTGCTCAAGCCGTCCGGTATCACACGTATTTGGGCGCCGGCTGCGCTGGATACGAACACGCCATATCAGCGCACGCTGGGCAATGCGTTTCACTCGCCGGGCGGGAAATCTCGGATCGTAGAGATCAAGCCGGACGGACTGAAGATAGTTGCTGCGGAGTTTGGCGAGGGCGTTCGGCCCGTGCTGACAATGGTGAGCACCGTCTCGACGCGGGATTGGTCGGCGGACTTCTCGGCGCCGGCCCGGGTGCAAAAACCCAGCGCCGCTGAATTGAAACATTTTCTGCGTCCGACGAAGCTGCTGCCCACAGACGGCATTGTCAAGGAAACTGCGCTGGCGATCACGCACACTGCGACCACGGACGTGGGCAAGGCGCGCGCGATCTATGAATGGATCGTCGAGAACACGTATCGTAATGCGAAGACGCGCGGATGCGGTCTCGGAAACATCAAGTTCATGCTGGAATCGCGAGATTTTGGGGGTAAGTGTGCAGATCTGAATGCCCTGTACGTAGGGCTAGCGCGGGCGGCGGGACTTCCGGCGCGGGACGTGTACGGGATTCGTGTGGCTAAGTCTCAATTGGGATACAAGAGCCTGGGCACGTCATCCCAAGACATTTCTAAAGCGCAACACTGCCGCGCCGAAGTTTATTTAAACGAGTACGGATGGGTCGCGGTGGACCCGGCGGATGTGCGCAAGGTGATGCTGGAAGAGCCGCCGGGGAACCGGACCATTAACGACGACATGGTGAAAGAGGCAAGGGTGCGACTGTTCGGGGCATGGGAGATGAATTGGATGGCGTACAACTTCGCCCACGATGTAGTGCTGCCAGGCTCGATTGGATCGCCGCTAGCATTTTTGATGTACCCGCAGGCAGAGACGTCCGAGGGACGGCTGGACAGCTTAGATCCAGAGGCGTTCGAATATCGGATCACGGCCCGGGAGATCAGTTAAGGGGCAGGCGATCTCGCAGCGCAATCAGAATGGTCTTTCTGCGGCAGGTGCGCGACCAGAGGCTGATCTCCCGCGCCGAGCCGCCGCGGCGATATTTCGCGCCACCAACTACAATCGGTACTGATGCCGCGCCGCGTGATTACGCTGACTACCGATTTTGGAACCTGCGATCATTTCGCCGGGACGATGAAGGGTGTGATTTTGTCGATCCAGCCAGCGGCGGAAATCGTCGACATGACCCATGAAGTGTGCCCGTTCGAGATACCGGACGGGGCGTTCACGATCGCGCAGGCTTATCGATTTTTCCCCAAGAGAACCATTCACGTCGTCGTAGTGGACCCCGGGGTGGGCTCGACGCGCCGGCCCATCTTAGCGGAGATGGCCGGCCACTATTTCATCGCGCCGGATAATGGAGTGCTCTCCATGATTTTTTCGCGTGAGGCCGCGAAAGTGCGGCACATTACGAACGATCGTTATTTTCTGAAGCCGCTAAGCCGCACGTTCCACGGCCGGGACGTATTCGCGGCCGTGGCGGCGCATCTGGCGGCGGGCGTGCCGCCGGCGCGATTCGGTCCGCGTATCGACGATTACATCCGGCTCACGCTCGACCAGCCGGCGCGCAACGGCAAGTCAAGCTGGACCGGCTCTGTGCTGAAAGTTGACCGCTTCGGAAACATCATTACGAACCTGCATATTGAGGAATTTCCCCAGGTCAAGACTCGCCCCTTCGAGCTGCGGGTGAGCTCGCAGCCGATCAAGCGGCTGGCTCTGACGTTCACCGATTGCGAACCGGGCGAGTTATTCGCGCTGGTGGGAAGTTCGGGATACATCGAGGTCGCCACCAATCAGGGTTCCGCGGTGCAGGCTCTGGGCTGCAGCGCGGGATCGCCGGTAGAATTGACGATTTTTTAGTTAATTTGAGGCACTTGCGGATGCGGTACACTGGAGCAAGCATTCATTTTCTTCCCGGGATGGCGTGATCTTACCCGCTTTTGAGTCATAAACCCGGGTTTGCAATCAACCGCATGACCGCCACGTCCCCCAAAGCCCAATCCCGATCGAAAGAATTTCGCGACGAGTTGCAGCGGCGCGTCTTAGTTGCCGATGGCGCGATGGGCACGGTGTTGTACTCGAAAGGTGTGTTCATCAACCGCTGCTTCGACGAGCTGAACCTGTCAATGCCGATGCTGATCAAGGAGACGCATCAGGAGTACGTCAAAGCGGGCGCGGAGATTTTGGAGACGAACACGTTCGGCGGTACGCGGACACGGCTGGGCGCGTTCGGGTTGTCGGAAAAATTAGGCGACATCAACCGAGCCGGGGTTCGCATTGCGCGCGAAGCTGCGGGAGACACTGCGTTCGTGGCGGGCGCGATCGGGCCCTTAGGGGTGCGGATCGAGCCGCTGGGCGCCATGTCGTTCGCCGAGGCGAAGGACGCGTTCCGGGAACAGGCCGACGCGCTGCTGGACGCGGGAGTTGACCTCCTGATTCTGGAGACGTTCACGGATTTAAACGAGCTGCGCGAGGCGATTTTTGCGGCGCGCGAGGCGGCCGGCAACGACATGGCGATCGTCGCGCAGGTCACCATCGACGATGCTGGCAACATGCCGGGCGGCGCAACTCCCGAGATCTTTACCCCAAAGCTGGACGAGTGGCCCGCCGACGTGATCGGGCTCAATTGTTCGGTAGGACCTAAAGCCACGCTCGAAACGATCGAGCGAATGATGCAATATTCCCGTAAGCCGATGAGCGCAATGCCGAACGCGGGACTGCCGGCAGTGGTGGAAGGACGGAAGATCTATCTTTGCTCGCCCGAATATATGGCGCAGTACGCGCGCCGGATGCTGTGGGCGGGAATAAAGATCGTGGGCGGCTGCTGCGGTACGACGGCCGAACATATCAAGCTAATCCGCTCCGAAGCACGATCGCTGCAGCCACAGACTAAGAAACTCAGCATTACGGTGGAAGAGCCCGCGGCCAAGGCCAAAGCCATGAAGAACGTTCCCATGGCAGCCAAGAGCAAGCTGGGCGCCAAGCTGGCGGCGGGAAAGTTCGTCGCTTTCGTCGAGATTCTGCCGCCGCGGGGCGTGGACGCGTCGAAGGAGATTGAAGGCGCGAAGTTATGCGCGGCGCACGGGATCGACTGCATCAACGTTCCAGACGGGCCGAGGGCCAGCGCGCGGATGAGCAACCAGGTGACTTGCCAACTCATCCAGCAGCAGGCGCATATAGAAGCGGTCATGCATTTCTGCTGTCGCGACCGCAATATTCTTGGCATCCAGTCAGAGTTGTTGGGCGCCCATACCATCGGGGTGCGAAACCTGATTTGCATCACGGGCGATCCGCCACGCATGGGCACGTATCCGGACGCAACTGCGGTTTTTGATGTGGATGCCATTGGGCTGACCAACATCGTCAACAATCTGAACCATGGCCTGGATATTGGAGGCAACCCGATAGGATCGCAAACCGGGCTGCTGATAGGCGTGGGCGCGAATCCGGGCGCGCTGAACATGGACGAGGAAATGCGCCGGCTGGAATGGAAAGCGGAAGCGGGTGCCGAATATATTGTGACGCAGCCGGTGTTCGACCTCGACCTGTTGCAACAATTCCTGAAGCGGATGGAGCACTTAAGGCTGCCGGTGGTTTGCGGAGTTTGGCCACTAACCAGTTACCGGAATGCCGAATTCATGGTGAACGAATTACGGGTTCCCGTTCCCGAACCGTTCATGCAGCGAATGCTGAAAGCGGACAATGCAGAGAAGGCGAGGCAGGAAGGCGTGGCGATCGGCCGAGAAATGGTAGAACGCGTCCGCGACATGGTGGCAGGCGTTCAGCTCAGTGCGCCATTTGGGCGCTACACCATGGCAGTCGAAGTCGCTGAAGCCATCGGATCGCGGGAATAGACTTTGGCAACTGACCTGATTGAGATCGACGCAAGCAATCCGCTCCCTGAAGCGATCGAGCGCGCGGCGGCACATCTGCGCCGCGGAGACGTGGTCGCGATTCCTACCGAGGCGCTGTATGTGCTGGTGGCGGATCCGCTGAATCTGAACGCGGTAGGGCGCGTTTTCTCCGCGAAGGGGCGTGAGATACACCGGGCGTTGCCGCTGCTTATCAGCGGGCCTTTTATGGCCGAAGAGCTCGCCAAGGAACTTTCGTCGCGCTTTCATCTGTTGGCTCGGCACTTCTGGCCCGGGCCGCTGACCGTCATCGTGCCGGCTTCTGCCAAAGTGCCTCTGAAAGTGACCGGGAACACAGGCCGGCTGGCAGTGCGGCAGTCGCGCTCTCGGGTGGCGCAGGCACTATTGGACTGGCTGGATCAGCCGCTGATCGCAACCAGCGCCAACATATCCGGCCAGCCAACCTGCCGCAGCGGTATCGAGGTGTTCGGCATGATGGACGGTCGCGTAGACCTGGTGCTGGACGCCGGCACCTTTTCCGGCGCTGGCGCTACAACCGTGGATATCACCGAGCCTGAGTGGAAGGTCATCAGAGAGGGCGCGATCTCCGAAAAGGAGATCGCCGAGTGTCTCCGCCGGCAATAGCTCCAACCGGCAGCCGGGTCCGTCCGCATGCGCTCAAAACGTCGAGCATGTGAACGCTTACCGCGAACAGGTTGACCACGGACGAACGCAGCGCAGCAGAGCCAATCAGGCTATGCTGCCGAGTTCTTTTTGGCGCTGGACGTAATTTTGCGCGTAGTACGTCTGATATTCGCCAGACTTGACGTGCCGGACCCACTCCTGGTTCGCACGATACCAGTCGACGGTGTTGGCAAGGCCGCGCTCGAAATCTATTTGCGGCCGCCAGCCGGTTTCTTTAGTGAGCTTCTCGCTGGATAATGCGTAGCGCCGGTCGTGGCCTGGCCGATCCGTGACGTATTCGATCAAGCTGGACGGCTTGCCGGTGATGGCGAGGATCTGGTCCACTACGACCTTGTTAGGGAGCGAGCGGTTGCCGCCAATGTTGTAGATCTCGCCATCGCGGCCTTTCTCTAAGATCGCCAGGATTGCGCGGCAATGGTCTTCCACGTACAGCCAATCGCGGATCTGCATGCCGTCGCCGTAGACCGGCAGCCGCTTATTCTCGAGCGCGTTGGAGATCATCAGAGGGATGAGCTTTTCGGGAAATTGATAGGGGCCGTAGTTGTTGGACGCGCGGGTGACAATCACGGGCAGCTTGTAGGTCTTGAAATAAGCCAGAGCCATCAGGTCCGAACCGGCTTTTGCGGCTGAATATGGGCTGCTTGGTTGAAGCGGGAAATTCTCGTCGGCCTCGGCGGGAGTCTCCAGGCTGCCGTAAACCTCATCGGTGGACACGTGGATGAAACGGCGGACGCGGCACGCGCGCATGGACTCGAGCAGGTTGAAGCTGCCCCGCAAATTGGTTTCAAAAACGGGCTGCGGTGCGAAGATGCTGCGGTCCACGTGCGACTCGGCCGCAAAGTGCACCACCGCATCGGGCTTGGTTTCCTCGACGACGCGCCGGGTTGACGCGAGGTCGCACAGATCGGCCTTGATGAATTTGTAATTCGGCCGGCCCGCGATGGCAGCGAGGTTTTCGAGATTTCCGGCGTAGGTCAGCGCATCCACATTGACGATGTCGAATGAAGGATTTTCCACTGTCAACCTAACGAAACAAGACCCGATAAAGCCGGCGCCTCCGGTAACGAGGACCTTCATGCGAGGCCGCCGGAGAGCGCAAACGAGGAGTGATGGGCAGAGTAGGACACCGTGTTCATGATAGCGAATGAGCTTGTGCCGGACGATGGCGCGACGGTACTAGGACCGATTGTGCCAATTCCACGCAGTTCGGACAATTTCCTCGAGACTGGAATGGCGAGGCCGCCAATGCATCAGTTCTGCCGATTTTGCGGCATCGGCGACTAAGGCGGGAGGATCGCCAGCGCGGCGGCCCACCTCGCGCGCCGCCACTTTGCGGCCCGACACGCGCTCCACCATTTGGATTACCTCGCGCACGGAATGACCTTCTCCGGTACCCAAATTGAAGGCCGTGCTCTTACCGCCCGCGCGGAGGTAATCTAGTGCGGCGACGTGCGCTTCTCCCAGATCGGTAACGTGCAGGTAGTCGCGAATCGCGGTGCCATCAGGCGTGTCGTAATCGGTGCCGTAGATCTCGAGCGTCGTGCGCCCCATCGCGGCCGCGATGGCAAGCGGGATCAAGTGTGTTTCCGGATCGTGGTCTTCGCCCAGTTGGCCGTCTGCGTCGGCGCCCGCGGCATTGAAATAGCGCAGCGCCGTCCAGCGGAGCCCATGAATGCAGCCGTACCAATCGAGCAGGCGTTCCACCATGCGCTTCGATTCGCCATAGGGGTTCACCGGGTTTTGAGGATGATCCTCAGAGATCGGTACCTTGATCGGGTTGCCATATGTCGCGCAGGTGGAGGAGAACACGATGGTCTTCACGCCGCAGTCGCGCATGGTGTCCAGCAGGTTGAGCGTGTTGACCGTATTGTTGTGGAAGTACATTTCGGGCGCATGCATGGACTCGCCGACGTAGGCGAAGGCCGCGAAATGCAGAACGGCGTCGATGGAGTGCTCGCGGAAGATCTTTTCCAGTGCGGGGCGGTCGCCCGTGTCGGCGACGATGAGAGGCCCCCACTGCACTGCGTCTTTATGGCCGCGCTGCAGGTTATCGAGCACAATCGGCTCGAGTCCGGCTTGGGCCAGAACTTTCGCCGTGTGGCTGCCGATGTAGCCCGCGCCGCCCGTCACCAATATTGACATGGAATCCTCGGGATTGAAGTTGGAATTTGTTTGGGCATCAGATCACGTCCGCGAAGCTCTTGCGTAGCTTGTAAAACCACGCGTATCCCAGCCAGAAGAGCGCCAAAGCGACGACCCAGAGCTTAATGAGCGGTAGCAATTGGGGCGCGTGGTGTTCCAGCAGTATGGCGCGATAACCGCGCACCAGCACGTACATGGGATTTTTCCGCAGAATCGCCATAGCAGGCGCGGGCAGGCTTTCGAGGTTCGCTTCGGGGTAGCAGATGGGTGTAATGAAGAACCATAGTGTCAGCAGAAAGCCCATCAATTGGCCGAGATCCCGGAGAAACACCCCCAACGCCGAAAGGAACCAGCAAATGCCGAGCGTTAACAGAAGCTGCGGAATCAGGAGTACCGGGAGCCAGAGCACCGCCACTGGTATGGACCCGCGAATGAGCAACAATGCAACAACGAAAATCGCGGCGGCGAACAATTCCGTCACCAGACCGGACACCACCTGGTTCACTGGAAGTGTGTCCAGGGGGAAGATCAGCTTCTTGACGAAATTGCGGTGCTCCGTAATCACGAAAGGAGCGCGGCCAGCCGGCTCGGAAAAGGCCAGCCAAGGGAGCATTCCAGCCAGAAAATAGAGCGCGAAGCCGGTGGAACTCTGATCGGCGCCGAAGCGGGTGCGCAGCACGACTCCGAACACGAAAAAGTACGTGGCCATCAGCAGCAGCGGGTTGAGCACCGTCCAGAAGACGTCGCCGAAGGAGCCGCGATAGCGCGCCAGAATATCCCGCCGGGCCATGGACCGAATCAGCCGATGGTTCTCGGCAACGGTTCGCCATGGCGCGGTGAAAAATTTCGGAAGCGAACGGCGCAGCTTGCGCCAGCGCAGCTGGCGCGAGGTGGTGATCTCCTGTTCTTGAAGAGTAACGGCACCGCCAGCGACGTCTGCCACGATGCGCACGAAAGGCTCGCCGCGCGCGTAGGCCCAGCCGCCGGGTTGCTGGATGGGTGAGATGAAAATTTGATAGCCGCCCGGCTCGGGCGGAAAGGCAATGAAGACATCGAAGGATTCGCTTTGGCCGGGTGCGAGATCGCGCGATACAGGAATCCATTCGCCTTCCAAGATGAATACCCCGCTGGCAGGATCGAAAAACTGCCAACCCAGAGAGAAGCCGGATTTCGACCAGGTTTGACCGGATCGGTTATCGAGCGTAACGCGCACGCGCAGCTTGAGGCCGTCGGCGCTCACTTCTAGATCGCGATAGGCGATGGCGCTCATTGATATAACCACGCCGGGTAGCGATCGCACACAGCTTTTGTCTTCCGGCCGACCACGTAGATGCCGTCGCCGCGCAGTTCGGAGGAAAGCTCATATCGAGCAAGCAAATGTTTCACCCACTCGTGCTCGGGTTTAGGCTCCTCGCGGAAAGCGCCGGTCTCGAGCAATGTGACCTCGAACCCGGAATCAACCAGCAGGCGCGCCACCTCGCGCGGCGTGTATTCGCGATTATGCCGCGCTTCCGGCTCCTCGCCTTCGTTACGCGGCCGGATGTAAGCCTGGAAAAACCCCGGATGATAGCCTTCCAGAATGGCCGCGATGGACCGCATGGAACTAACGTTCGGCGTGGTCAGCACCAGGTGGCCACCGGGCTTCAGGATGCGGTTGATCTCCGACATCATGTGCATCGGATCGTTCGTCAAATGCTCGATCAACTCGCAGCACAACACCGTGGAAAAGTACGCGTCAGCGTAAGGAAAGAGATCCCGCTCCGCATCGAAAAGTTCGACGTCGCAGGAAAATTGCTCGCCTTCGCTGGAGGTGATAGCACGGTGTTCCAATTTTCCCGCGGGGCCATAATAGCAGCCGCGCACCTCGCCGTAGCCGAGCCGCGTCTTTAGCGCGGGCGTGATTTGCAGATACGCGCCCATCTCGAGAATGCGGTCCTCTGTGCCACCCGGGGGCGTGATCGCCAGAGTTTTTTCGAAGCGCGTGAGGTGCGTATCGATATAAGCGGCCGCGGGTTCGTCCGGAGCCCAAGAACGGATATATTCGGCCGGCACTTCGACGCGCGGAGGCTGCGGAGGCGCTTCGCGAACCGATTCGGCTAGACGGGCAATGCTCGGCACCGATGCGGCCATTACGCGGCCGTTGGCCACGCATTCCAGAAACTCCGCGTACTTGCGCGCCACCTTCGGCCAAGTACATTCGGTCTCAACCCAGGCCCTAGCCCGCGCGCCCAACTCCTGCCGGAACTCAGGGCGGCTTACCAGCAGGTTCAAATACTCGAAGAGGTGGTCCTCTTCGCTCTGATCCACAGGTGCTTTCAAACAAATATGCGTCGGCAGTTCGCAGAACGAGCCCACTTCGGATACGATCACCGCTTTGCCGAGCCCCAGCGCGCGCATCAATGTGCCCGAGTTTTCGCCGACCGTGGGGAAACGCAGGTTCAGGACGATATCGCAGGCTGCCAGGTATCCGACAAATTGGTCAATGGGTTGATAGCCAAGCACCCGGACGTAGGGCGCCAGATCGAGCGACTGAATTAACGATTGAAGAGGGAACTCGGGATGCGGTTCGCCCACCAGGATCATTTTTACGCTCGGGTCCAGCCGGATCAGCCGGCGGAAGGCGCGCAACGATTCGGCGATGCGCTTGTACGGCTTCAGAAATCCGAAGGTGCCGATGAGCGGTGTGGTCTCATCCAGGCCAAGGCGGTGGCGGAACGTCAAGCGGCTGGCCTCAGGAATCCAGGCGCCGTGCTGGATGCGAGCGACAGGGCGCTGGAAGCCGGCAGCGCGCAGTTCGCGCTCAACGTGCGCACTGTGCACGATGGCCGCTTTGGAACGCCTGAGGAGACGGCGCAGCATCGGAAGGCGTTCGTAATCCGGTCCGACCTCCAGCTTGCGGACGTGTTCGGCGTACTCCATGTCGGCCTCGTTGCCCTCTTCGGCCACTGCCGCCATATACGCGTCCCAGTCGCCGCGCTTAATGGTCAGGTCGGCAATCAGGTGATGCAGGTTGGCTTCATGGATGACAACGACGCCTGGATGTTCCAAGGCCGTTTCATAACAGAAGTCGTGATAAGCATTGTTGCCGATCTGGTACAGGGCTATATCGTAATGACCGGGATCGAAGCCCGGCGTGCGCTGAGAAAATATCTGAACGTCGCAAAGGCGGCCTAGCTCCTCCAGCAAAGCGACCGAGTAGTCGGCGATGCCGCTTCTTGCGGGCGGCATAGGGGAAAAAAAGGCGACCTTGGTGGGCACGGATGAAACGAATCGGGCTATTGCGCCAGCTCCATCGAAAATGTTCCGAGAGCGAGAGGAACCCGCACCAGCGCCGGCGTCCGCGCGCGGTCTTTCAGGAAGAAGATTTCGAAGCTGATATTGGACTTCGGTCCTTGGACCGAAGCGGTGAAGCGGTCGGCTTGAACAGTCTTGTCGGCGATCTGGACGGATTGCGTTCCGGCGAACTCCAGGCGGACTTGATACTGAGGCCCGAGGAAAACGGTTTGCGGCGGTGGAATGCGTCCTTGGCTGAGTTCGTGACGGGTGTAATACAGGAACGTTAAAGCATCGCGGGCGCAGGCGGAAGCCGGGATTTCCGATTTGCCGCTGCCCGCGGTTTCACGGGTCACCGTGGCGGCATGCGAATCGAAGATCAGTTTTTCGCCGGCGGTCTTGGCGCCGTGCTTCACGCTGTCGTTGAATTCGGTGGAGCAGAAATCGCTGGTCGCTTCCGAGTGGTAGCGGTCCGTAACGCTGAAACCGGGTATTCCGGCATCGATGTCGAAACTGAAGCGTAAGCGCGGGGGAAGGTCCTCTCCGGCTTTTCCGCTGGAGACAGTGAGTTGCGCTTCCCCGAGGCTCAAACCGCTGGGCCAGTTAATGTTGTAGTGGAGCTGTTCGTTTTCAAAAGCCGGGGCGGCACTCGGAGCGGCAGCCGCGCTCAGTGCCAACAGCAATAACAACCCGCGAAACGCATGCGGATGTTTCATGGCAGCACGGCGGACGCTCTCTTGGCCATGGAAGTGCCGCGGATATTTCCGGCCACTTCATAATACAGATCCAGCGTTTTGGCGGCCGTTCGCTCCCAGTTGAACATGGCCGCGCGCTGGATACCGAGGCGCTCCATGCGCAAGCGCAGTTCGGGGTTCAGCAGCAGGTCGCGCATGGCCAGGACCATATCCGGAACCGAATGCGGATCGAACAGCAGAGCGGCTGAATCGGCCACCTCGGGCATTCCCGACGTGTTGGAGCAGGCCACTGCGCGGCCGCTCGCCATCGATTCCAGAATCGGCAGACCGAATCCCTCGTAGAACGAAGGATAGACGAACAAGTCGCAAGCCGCGTACAGGTGCCGCAATTGCTGATCGGGAACGAACCCGGTGAAGTGGATGCGCGATGCGACGGTGGATTTCTGAGCGGCCGACCGGACAGCGGCGCTATGCCACGTATCTTTGCCGACCACTACGAGGTGATGCGGGAGCTGCGGGTGCGCGGAGATCATCTGCTCGAACGCCCGAATCAATCCCAGATGATTCTTGCGCGGCTGTAAGTCGCCGACGGTAAGTATAAAGGGCGCATCCAGACCTTGCGACGATCTGACCAACCGTTGCGCAACCTCACGCGCGATCGGACGAAAATCGGCCGAAACACCATTCGGAAGCACAGTGATTTTTTCTTCCGGCACGCCATACGCCGCCTGAATACTCCGCTTGGAAAATTCTGTAACGGTGAGGACGCGCGCCGCCATTTTCACGGTGCGGCGCACGGTGCAGCGTAACTGGAGCGCGCGGAAACGCGTGAAATACTCCGGATGCTCTAAGAAGCTCACGTCGTGAACGCTCACCACGATTGGGGTGGAGCAGAACAGCGGCGCGGTGTATTGCACGTGCAGCAGGTTGGGGCGATCCTGGCGCAGACGGCGCGGAATATCATAGCCCAGCCGGATGAATGGATTAACCGAAACAAGCTGCTTGCGGAACCGTTGTGGCAATTCGCCGGCAGCGGCCGGACGCGACAGGTAAGTCACAAAATCGGCCTCGTGGTCCAGGGCCGCGAAACCACGCAGGATGTTACGGATGTAGGTTTCGTTCCCCGTTAGGTGCTGGCCGATCGCGTGAGCGTCTACCGAAAAGCGCATTGCCTACTCCAGTATAAAGCGTTTGCCGCCCATGCCGGCGCGGTTCACAATTCCGTTCACAAAACGAGAGCCATCACCCCGCGGTCATTAGTTATCGTAACCCGAATCGAAGAGGAAGGTTCCGTCCGGTAGACTTCGGGAGCGGGCGGGCGGTTTCAGAAAATCCCTTGGAGCCGCTGCCAAGCGGCAGGCCAGGTGTAGCTTTGCTCATAGAGTTGGCGGCCTGCCGAGCCTAGGCGGCGGCGTTCTTCGGGGGAGTCCAACAATCTGAGAACTAAGGCGGCAAAATCGCGCGGGTTATCGCCCACCAGCAGGTGCTCGCCGGCCTGGCCCAGTCCCTCGGCGCCGAACGTTGTAGAGACCACTGCCGTGGCGGCCGCCCAAGCTTCCAGGATTTTAAGCCGGGTGCCGCTTCCGGAAAGCACCGGCACAACGGCAACCTGGGAACGAGCCAACTCGGTTACGGCGTCGCTTACCGGCCCGGACAATTCGATGCGCGAATCGGCGGAAACCAGGGCGCGGACTGAGCCGGGATTTTTTCCGATAATCCTCCATTTCAAACCCGGCCGGAACCGCAATAAGGGCCACATATTCCGGCGAAAATAGCGAATCGCTTCGATATTTGGCTCATACTCCAGGTTTCCGCTGAAGACAATTTCTTCGCGCTCGATTTTCGCAGGAAGGGGAATTTCGGGCAGCGCGTTGGGATAGACCACGACTTGCGAGCCACGGGCGAGCGGCCGCACACGGCTCGCATCGTGCTCGGATGCAACCAGGATCACGTCAAATTGGGGCCAGAGTTTCTGCTCCAGCCGGCGCGCCGCGGTGGCAAAGCGCCTCAGTGCGGCTGCGCGGAACGGTGACTGGCCTACGGCGAGGCTCTCGTGCCAGAGCGACTCAATGTTGTGCAGATCCAGAACAACCTGTTTGGCTCGCGCCCGGACTAGCTGCACGTATCCGGCACACCAAAAATGTTCGATGATCCCTAGCTCATATCGCCGCCCTTCGAGCAGCGATTCGACTCGACCGTCAAAGCCGGAGAAGCGGTCCACCAGCGGCGGCGCTGCCCGGAGAGCCCGCCGCGCATTGCGCATGAGCCGCGCAGCCATTCGACGGGAATGATAGGGCAGCGCGACCGCGTCCGCGCGCCGAACCTTGCCCGGCGGAATAGCCGCGGAAGGATCCGGCTGGCCGGCTTCGCTAAACGTCACGAGGTCCACCGTGTGATAACAGGACAAGTACTCCAGCAAAGATGCCGAACGGAGTGGACCTCCACCGATGGGCGGGTAGGGTGATTCCGGAGACAGGAACAGCGCCTCAGGTCTTGTGGCGGAAGCGCTGGAGGGCTTGTTCATAGACTTGTCGCGTGCGTCGTGCGGTTTTGGCCCAACTGAACTCGCTGGCTCGCTTTAGCGCCCGGGCGCGCAACTCGTGAACGCGGCATGGATCTGCCAGGATAGCGCGCACAGTTTCCACCCAGGCGCGCGCGTCGCTCGGATCCAGAAGCATTGCGCCATCGCCCGCTACTTCGGCGATCGCAGGATCGCGAGAGGCGATCACCGCCGCGCCGCACTGCATTGCTTCGAGCACCGGCAGGCCAAAACCTTCGTAATAAGAAGGGTACAGGAACGCGAACGCGCCAGAAATCAAGCGGGGTAATTGCTCTTCGCTGGTAAGGCCAAGTACGTGCAGGCCCGGTTCGGGAGCGATTTCGGCGGCGTCGGAACGGCGGCGGCCGGCAATCACAAGATCAATCCCGTGATCGCGGCGAATTTCGTGCCAGATTTCGAGCAGCATCGGAACGTTCTTGCGCGGCTCGATCGTACCGATGTACAGCAAATACGGCGGCTCATTGGTTCCGCGATCGGGGGTTTGCTGGCGAAAAGAGGGCCCGGCAGCCAGGGGCACCGCGACCACACGGCTCGGGTTGAGACGGAACCGGTCGATCGCCTGGCTCCGGATGGCTTCCGATGGCGTTATGACCATGGTCGCCAGACCCAGGCGGAGGAGGATCGGCGTGCGATTGCGCACGCGATCCGACTGGTTGTGCCAGGCCGGCTCCATCCACGGCGAGAGGTCGTGCAGCGTCATTACGCTCGCGCAGACGGGCAAATAGGGCACCGCGAAATCCGTACCGTGGAACACCTGTATTTTCAGGCGCGAGGTCTCCTTCTGCAAGCCCCACAGCCACCAGCGGCGGTCTAGGAGGCTGCGCGGGCGCCCGCCGATTTTCAAGTTGAGCGGCAAAGCGGCGGGAAGTTCGAATGGCTGGTCGGAAAGCAGCCAGAACTCATCGCCGGAAAACTCCTGGGCAAGCGCTTTGCTCAGTTCTTCGGTGTACCGGCGCACACCGCCGCTCGGCACGCTTAGAGGTGTCCCGTCCAGCGCGATGTGCATCCTTCGATACTACAGATTCCCGGGTTTGCCCGCCCGAAGCGGGCAGCGCGTCAAGAAGCGTTGTAAACGCTGACGGCGGCGTCCCCTTCGGCCGACGCCCGTTTACGCCGGCGTGGTCAGCGGCAGACCTTTTTTGGCGAAGATGAACGCCAGGAACCGCGCCGGCTCGGTCGCGCTCGCGTTCCGCGAAACCTGGTGCGTACTGCCCGGAAATTCGTAGAACATCTCCCCCGCCTTGTACACCTTCTCCGGGCCGTCCGATATCTTGGCGACCACGGCTCCCTCTAGCACGTACACCAGGACGAATCCGGGATGCCGATGCGGCCGCCCGACCTGGCCGGGAGCTTCGTGAATCTCGCTCACTGTGACCTGCCAGCCATCCATAGTGATATTGGGCAGGTCCTGTTGAAACACGGGTTTTTGGCCGCCGCTCTGCACCGCCGCAGTCTGGGCCTGTGCGGCAGCTTGAGCTAGTAGCAGCAGCGGCGTGCTGGCAATAGCGTCGCGACGAGTAATCATGGACCGTATTGTACAAGAGAACGTGGCGAACTCACTCGCGCCTGCCCCGTCAGGAGCCGCGGCGACGCGTAGCCGTCCTGGCAGCGTGCGAGTTCACAACGGTCCTGACGCGGGGATGGCTACTGGCCCGCCGCTTTCTTCTGCTCTTCGAGCGTTCGCAGATAGACGTCCTCGTTGATCTTCAGCTCCGCCAGGTAACCGTTCGGATCGATAAAGGGATTCGTCCCCTTGCCTACCATTGCGTATTTTTCGCGCATCCTGTACATGGCTGGGTGCGATCCCAGTGGCACATCGCAGTGCAACGCTTTGAGAACTCGGAAGCTGCGCGCGTAGTCATCGGCGATCTGCGGATAATCGGGATTGTTTACCAGCTTCACTCCCGGGTTTACGCCCACGCTGCCCACGATCACCACGTCGTATGACTTGCCTCCGTCTTGCACTTGCATAGTCCAGGTGGTGCATCCCTTGGTGTGCCCGGGCGTGAGATGCGCGACCAGCGTCGAACCGCCCAACGTTACCCGATCGCCATCGTGCAAAACTTTGTCGATGGGATGCGGCTTGCCGCCCGGCCGCATTTTCTCGAGCGCAGGCACGTCCTGCTCCATCGCCATGACTTGCGCTCCCGTGAGTTCCTTTACCATGGCGTCGCCTTCCATATGGTCGCCATGTGCATGGCTGCCGAGCAGAATCTTGATATCGGTGAAGCGAAAGCCCAGCTTTTCCACCGAGGCGCGGATCACCGGCACCGTCGCCTCGAAATCGCTGTTGATCAGGATCAGGCCGGCGGGCGTGCTTACCAGAAATGAACCGAGCGCTTGCGGGCCAACGAAATAGATATTGCCGATAATCTTGTGCGGTGGGAATGGGTTGTTCACCTGGTCGCGTGGTCCCAAATTCCGTGCGATGAGATCGGCCGGCGTCATCGGCACCTTGGCATCCTGCGCGCCGAGCTGCGCCGCCGCAAAAGCTACAAGAAGACATCCAAGCGTGATTCGGGTCCTTGCCATAGTAAAGGCAGCATATCACTCCCCAGGCTCACCGCGTGCGCACGATCGCCTCATCGAAGACGTAAGATCATTTCGGGAAATCGGCTCGCTCGCGAATTTCGCGGATGTGCCCAGCGTGTGTTTCAGCGTGGTGCGCGTTACCCGTCAACCACTGATATCCGTCCAGCGGACCCAGAACCGTATGTGGGGAGAAATGGCTGCGCAAATCGTCCTCAGTGGTGCGCGCGAATTCGATGGTTCTTTCCCGCGCGGCGAGAAATGCGGCCAGCGCCTCCGCCAGCGACTTGAATTGCCCGGCGGGCTGCAGCATCTCGGGCGCGCGATTGACCCCACGCGGCATCGGGGTCTCGCGAATCTTTTGCTCGCGCGCTTTACGCTGCTCCTCTGTTTCCGGCTGCGCGGCTGTTTCTAGACTGCGCCGAATCAGCTGGATCAGCGCATCGTCCGAAACCGCCAGATGTTCGACGTACTCCAGGATCGACCAACGGTCTGGCGCCGGTTTCCACCGGGCCTGTAGCTCAGTGACGCCTTCCACCGCATCGAGCAAAGTCTGACGGCTGCGCGTGAGCCGGTTGATTGCGCTTTCGCGTTCTTTATCCGTGAGCATCTGACTTATGTTACTGAATGTGCGCCGCAGCCCGATGCGGCAATTGGAAGAAGGGCGACGCGCTGTCTAGCAAGTGCATGCCGATGTCGTTCACGCCCTGGCGCGTGGAGGCATTCGAAAGCACTACCACTCCCGTGCCGAGTCCGCGGTTGTAACCGAGAAAGCTCGCAAATCCCGCGGTAGTGCCGTCTTTCCAAACCACCTCGAAACCGTCCGGCGTCGAGATCTGCCAGCCCATTGCATTGACCAATCCAGCCTGCGTAGTCGGTGTGCGGGCTTCCAACATGGCCGCCATTGCAGGCGCAAGCGGAGAACTCGTGTAGCCCAGGAAAGCGGACAGCAGCTTGAGCAGGTCGTTCGCGGTGGAACGTAGGCCGGCTGCGGCAGCAAGCGCGCCGAAATCCGATTGCGGTACCGGAGCGAGATGCTCGTCGTGCCCCGCCGCCAATCTCACCTTGTTATCGCGGGCGAGTGCGACGCGCGTATCGCCCATGTTGAGAGGTTCAGTGATGTATTGGTGGATCGCGCGATCGTAGTCGGGCGTAAGGGCCTCTCCCAGAAGTCCATATCCGAAATTTGAATACTCCCAGTGCGGTTCGGCGCGAGCCGGCACTGCCCGCAAGAGCATCTGCCGCGTGTACCCCGCGAACGGATTTCCGCGATCCTCACGCGCCAGATTGCCGGGATTGCGCGGCAGGCCCGATGTGTTCGTTGCAAGTTGCTCCAGCGTGATGGAGCTGTTGACCGGCAGATATTTCGAAATGGGATCGGCCAGTGAAATCTCACCGCGCTCCGCCTTCTCCGTTAGCAAGAGAGAGGTGAAGATTTTGGTCAGGGATCCGATCTCGAAAACCGTGTCGCCGTTCACGGTCCGCCCATCGTACGTATCCGGACGGCCATATGCGACCACTCGCGCGCCGTCGCGATCAATTACGCCCACGACGATACCGACGCTCTCATGCTCCCGATCGATCCGTTCGGCCAGGATCTCGCGGATCTGGTCATCGCTCGGGACCATGGCGCGTGTTCGATGCACCTGCGCAGTGCCAAGACTCGTGACGCCTAGTAGGCCAATGATTCTCGCCAGCCGCATGCCTATTCCTCGTGTAACGCGGCCGTGCAATCGATGCGCGTGGCGCGGCGCACAGGAACCATTAACGCCACCGGAGAAACCAGCAAAATCACGGCTATCGCCAGGCCAAGCATCAGCGGATCGCGGGCATGCACGTGAAACAGCAGCGCCTCGATGAAGCGGCCGAGCGCGAGCGTTCCGGCTAAGCCCGCCGCCAGGCCGATCGAAATCGGAACCAGGCTCTGCCGCAGAATCAGGCGCCCGATCTCGGCCGGAGCGGCGCCGATAGCCATGCGAATTCCAATCTCGCGTACACGCGACGTGACCAGGTTCGCCAATACGCTGTAGATGCCGATCATGGCCAGCACCAAAGCCAAGCCGGCGAAAATGCCGAGCAGCAGCGTGTTGAACTTGCGCTGCGATTGGAATTCGTCGAGATAGGAATCCATGCTCGCAAATTTGCTTTCAGGAATACCGCGGTCGAACGACCAAATGAGTTGCTGGATCGATTTCGAAAGCGCCTCCATCGGGCCGCTAGTCCGAACGATGAGGCTGGCCTTGTCCATGCGCATTGAGGGTACGAAGATCTCCGGCCGTGCCGAACTTTCGACCCCCAGGGCCCTGTAATCGCAAACGATACCGACAATTTCGTACGAGTGTCTCTTGTTGCCTTCGAGCAAATGCTGGCCTATGGGATTGTCTCCGCCGAAAGACTGCCGCGCCATGCTCTGATTAATGACTGCCACCGAATTCGTGTCCTGGTCGGAGCGCGGCAGATCCGCATCCGTGAATGAGCGTCCGGCGAGGAGGCGTAATCCGATCACGTCGAAGTAATTGGGACTTGCTCGTGCGGTATCGTACGCAGGAATCGATTCGGAGGGCGGCTCAGGCCGGCCAGCGATCAGGAAGCGCCGCATGGAGATCTGATGCAGCGGCAGGTTGTCGATCACGCCGGCCGACACGACTCCTGGGATGTGGACGGCTTGATCGAGCAAATGTTGGAAAAAGAGCGCCTGGCTGGCCGCGTCCGGAAAATCGCGAGACGGCAAGGCGATATCTGAAGTGATCAGATGTTCAGTCGAAAAACCAATTCCAGTTCTTACCAGCTCCTGGAAGCTGCGAATCATCAGGCCCGCCCCTGAAAGTAACATCAGCGCCAGCGCTACTTCGGCGGCGATTAAGAATTGCCGGGTGCGGAGCCTTGCACCGGTTGCGCGCCCGCCGCAGGCTTTGAGGGTGGTGTTCAAATCGGCGCGAGACGCACTCACCGCCGGCGCCAGACCGAACAACAGCGTAGTGATCAACGCCAAGCCGGCCGCGAACGCGAAGACGGCAAGATTCAGCCCAATCAATTCCGGCCGCTGAATATCGGGTGGCTTCAGCGCCAGGATCAGCTTGATACACCAGTAGCCGAGCAGCAACCCCGCAGCCGAGCCGGCGACTGAGACCATGAAGGACTCCAGCAACAGTTGCCAAACCAGCTGAGAGCGTTTTGCGCCGAGCGCCAGCCGCACGGCCATCTCGCGCGACCGTTGCGCGGCCCGGGCCAGCGTCAGATTGGCGAGATTCGCGCACGCGATCAGCAACAAGAGTCCAACGGTTCCGAGCAGGACCCACAGCGCGCGATGCAAAGTCGGCGCGGTGTCCTCCACTTGGAAGGGGAACAGGGTTGCGGTCCACGGTTTGTTGAGCTCGGGGTCTGCTTGCGCGAGACGGGCGGCGATACCCGCAATCTCGGTTCTAGCTTGGGCTAACGATACGTTTCGCTTCAAGCGCGCGGGCACATACACCTGAGCAACATCTTCCTCGTGTGCGTTGCTCCAGAGCCTGGAGAGCGGAATCCAGACATCGGGCTTCAATTGCTCCAGGCCCTCTCGAGTAGCGGGCAAATGAAATCGCGGCGGCAGCACGCCGATGATGGTGTAAACGGCGCCATCCAGAGTGACGGTCTGCCCCAGTACCTGAGGGTCGCGGTGAAAACGGCGCTCGAAAAACGGATCCGCGATCACAGCCACCCGGTTCTGGCTGGCGCGCTCTTCTTCGGGAGTGAAGGTACGTCCGATTCGAGC
Organism: Bryobacteraceae bacterium; assembly: GCA_035293725.1. Taxonomy (GTDB): domain Bacteria; phylum Acidobacteriota; class Terriglobia; order Bryobacterales; family Bryobacteraceae; genus Palsa-89. The sequence goes on along the minus strand of DATGMH010000037.1, from coordinate 28,943 downwards.
CCGAACGCCGAGCATCGGAAACAGATTGGCGGAAGCAAAGCCGGCCGATACATGTTGCGGGTGCTCCCGGCCCGCTTCGTCGAGAGTTCTTTCGGCGAACGCCGCCATATCGTCGAACACGGTGTTTTGCTTTCGCCACTCGACGTAGTTCTTGTGATAAACGGTGCTTCGGCCGAGGAGCGGATCGGAAAGGACCACCAGTTTCTGCCAAACAAAGACGAGCCGGGAGGCATCCGGGTAAGGCAGCGGCGCGAGCACTACCGAGTCCACTACGCTGAAGATGGCGACATTGGCTCCGATGCCGAGCGCCAGCACGAGAACAGACGTCAGCACGTAAGCCGGGCTTCGGGCCAAAAGACGTAGCGCCGATCTCACATCCGCCAGTAACCGCATTCAGCTTCCGTTAGTTCTTATCGAAATATCTTTCGCGCGCTTGCATATACAAGCGGACGGCTTCTTCCAGCGGTGGTAGCGGCGCTATGCCGCAACTCTCCATTTTTGCATTCGAGAGCACCGAGTATTTCGGCCGGCGCGCGGGAGTTCTGTACTCCTTCTCGTTGGTCGGCTGCAATTCGGGCTGAAGCCCAGCGGCGCGGAAGATCATCGCGGCGAAGTCGAACCACGAAATCGGCGTGCCTCCGCCGACGTGAAATAATCCGTGCAGGCCGCGTTCCACCATGTCCGCGGTGCGCGCGGCTAAGAGCGGCGAATACGTCGGCGTCGCAACATGGTCCTGTACCACGCGAATCGGGCGTCGAGCGGCCGCCTGCCGCAGCATAGTCTCGATGAAATTCCCCCGCGCTGTCTTCAGCCCGCCTGGCCCAAAAACCCCGCAAGTTCGAATCACCAGGGGCCGGTCCAAATAGGCCCGGGCGTACATCTCGCCGGCGAATTTGGAAACCGCATAAGCCCCAAGCGGATGCGGCTCGTCTTGTTCTGTATAGGCTCGTCCCGCTGTTCCATCGAACACGTAATCGGTGGAAAAATGGACGAACCGCGCATCCAGCTGGCGACAGGCCATCGCCACATTGCGAACTGCCAGCGCGTTGGCAATAAACGCGGGCACTGGTTCGTTTTCAGCGACGTCGACCTGATTGTAGGCGGCAGCGTTCAGAACCAGAGCCGGGTCGGCGCGCACCAACGCCTGCTCGATTTGACCGGCGTCGCCGATATCCACGCTGGAGCGGTCAAAACCGGAAACCTGGTACCCTCGCTCGGTGAACTCGCGCACCAGTTCCACGCCGAGTTGTCCCCTGCTGCCGAAGACAACAACATTTCTCCTATTCACTGAACGCTAGGATACCAGTGTGGCGCATGCGCTCGTGAGTGCCGGACCGCTCGTGCCGATACCTACGATCGTAGTTGGTTCCGCGCGGCAATCGAGCCCGCTGCTTATCTCTTCTTGCCGGGCGCCGGCTTCTTCGCGTTTGGATTGGTGTAATCGGTCTGAATCGTCGCGCCGATCATCTGCAGCATGCCCTTTGCAGCGTCGGCATACTGCCCGGTGGGCGCCAGCGCTAGATATTTCTCTAGAGCTTCCTGCATGCCCGGAGGTGCGGTCACCTTGCCGTCGGCACCAGTGGTGAGCCGTGAAGACAGCGCGGTCGCATATTGGAACTGCGCGTCAGCATAGTCCGGATTCGCTTCGATGGCTTTCTTGAACGCTGCTTCGGAAGCCGGAATCTGGCCGCTGTTCACCAGCAGCGCCCCTAGATTGTAGTAGTAACGGCCGGCGTTCGGCGGGTCCAACTGCGCGGCCTTATTCAACTCCGCTTGCGCTTCGTCGAACTTTTTCGCGCGAGCCAGCGCCAGCGCATAGTTGTTGTGATAAGCCGGATCGTCTGCCTTCAGCGCGAGAGCCTTTTGGAATGCATCCAGAGCCTTCTCCAGAGCGGCCTGCTGATCGGCGCCGGTTTTGGTGCTGGCCAGGCCGGTGTAGGCGTCCGCCATGTTGGCCCAGATCACGTGCTGGTTGGGATCCAACTGCACGCCCTTCTGAAACGCATCGATTGCGGCATCGTAATTCTTGGCGGCCAGAGCTTCCTTGCCCGCATTGAAGGTATCGTTCAAGGCCTTGTTCTTGGCAATGATCGCGGCGTTTTCCTTGCCGCGCTTCTCGATTGCCTCTTTTTCTTCCTTGCTCATGCTGCGGTCGACGTTTTCCGCGGCAGCTGCGGTAGCGGCATCGGCCGACGGCTTAAGGTCGAAGTTCACCGGCACCGGATCGCCCATGTGCACTTTCACGTGATCGATATGCTGTTTTACCTGCCCATCGATTAGCACGCTGACTGTGTAGGTGCCCGTGGAAGGCAGCCCGTTGTAGATGTAATGACCCTTTTTGTCCGTCTTAGCGCCTTTATAGGTGCCCTTCATGTCTTCGCGATCGATCACGATTTGGGCGCCTTGGACCAGCTTGCCGTCGGGGCCCTTCACATCGCCCTCGATTGCGGCGATCTGTGCCCAAGCACCGCCCGCAAAGAGCAGGAAACAGAATCCAAACGAAATCAATCCTCGTGCCTTCGCCATGGCAGAAAGCCCTCCCCAGCAGTAAAAATCTTCAACTCTCAGCATACTACGCCAGTTTCGGTATTGCCACGCAAATGCGGCTGGTTTCGACAGTTCCGGCTGTACCCAACCGGGCGGTGAATGCATCCAATGAGTCGTCAACAATAGGGTGCAAAGTTTACAAGCTAGGTTACAATAGAAGAAACGAAAGTTGTTCGGGATTAGGTTGATGCGGGGATTAACGGTTCTCCTCCTGGCAGCCGCGGGTTTATACGCGCAAACCAACCTGCAGCGCGCGGAAGAGCTTTATCAGAAAACAGATTACAAGCAGTCGCTCGCGCTGCTGCAGCACGCTTCTACGCGCGCCGGTGAAGTTTACTCCTTGCAGGGCCGGGATTACTTCATGCTCGGCGATTTCCGCCGGGCTAGCGAGGCCTTCGAAAAAGCGTTCTCGGCAGACCCCAAGAACTCGGAATATGCGCACTGGCTGGGACGCGCGTACGGCCGCCGCGCCGAAACCTCCAATCCCCTCATAGCGCCGGCGCACGCCTCCAAAGCGCGCCAATACTTCGAGAAAGCGGTCGCGTTGGATCCAGCGAACGAGGAAGCCCTAAACGACCTGTTTGACTACTATTTGGAGGCTCCCGGTTTTCTCGGCGGCGGCTACGACAAAGCCGAGCAGGTGGCTCGACGGATCGCCGATCGAAACGAAGCCGAAGGGTATTTCGCCCGAGCCCAGCTCGCCGACAAGCGCAAGCAGTTCGACGCGGCCGAGCAGCACCTGCGGCGGGCGGTGGAACTGGCCCCGCGGCATGTTGGTCGCGTCGTCGACCTGGCGAAATATCTCGCCAAGCGCGGCCGAATCCAGGAGAGCGACGCTGTTTTCGAGCGCGCCGAACATATGGCGCCTGACAACCCCGGCGTTTGCTTTGCGCGCGCGCGAGTGTACATCGAGCAGAGGCGCAACCTGGACAAGGCCAGGGAACTGCTGCACAAATATCTGCAGAGCGATCTGACGCCCGACGATCCACCGCGCGAGCAAGCCGAAAAGCTGCTCAGGCAGGTTTCCGGAGTTTAGATCTATTCCGCTGAGCGATACTGGAGAAAGAGCACCCGTTTCGCCGGCTGCCTTTTCAATCTAAATGTATTTTGGTGAAGCCCTCCGGTTCAGCTTGCAGGCGCTGCGGGCCAATAAAGTCCGCACATTCCTAACCGCGCTCGGCCTGGTGATCGGCAATGCGTCTGTCATCCTGGTGGTTACAATCTCCATCACCAGCCGCGAGTACGTGCTGGACCAGATTCGCGGCGTGGGTTCGAACCTGATCTACGCACAGTACTCGGCGGGCACCAATACGTCCACGCAGGTTAACGCGGATTTCATCAAGCTCGGCGACGTGCAGGCGGTTCGCAACCAATTGGGAAACCGGATTGTTGCGGCCACCGGCGTGATGACCAATTACGGCCGCCTGCTTATCAATGGCAAAGAGCAGGACGTCTCCGTAATCGGATCGGACGAACAGTATCCGATCGTGCGAAACATGGAGCTGCTCTCCGGACATTTCATGGATGAAACCGATGTCCGGCAGCACCAGCACGTAGTGATGCTGACCGAAAAACTTGCGGTGAAGCTTTACGGCAGCCCGCAGGCGGCGGTGGGGCAAAAGCTCAAGCTATACGGGTTGCAGTTTACGGTCATCGGAACCTTCAAGGAACGCACCAGCACGTTCGGTTTTTCGGAAATTACCGACGAGACCGTGTTGATGCCGATTACCGTCATCAAGCTGTTCACGCGGGTTGAGCGTATCGATCCCATGTACGTCCAGGCCGTCCGCGCCGCCGACGTGGAACCGTTAACGGCCTCGATTAAGCAGATTTTAGAGAGCCGCCACCGTCCCGGCGCCCGCTACGACGTACAGAATCTGGCCGGCCTGCTGCAGGCGGCCCGTCGAATTGCGCTCGTCCTAACTATCGTGCTGATGACGGTTTCGGCGATTGCGCTGATAATTTCCGGCATCGGGATCATGAATATCATGCTGGTGACGGTTACCGAACGCACGCGCGAAATCGGTTTGCGGATGGCCGTGGGGGCTTCGCGGCGCGCGGTGCTGGAACAATTCCTCACCGAGTCGGTGGTGATCAGCTTGGGCGGCGGCTTCATTGGAATTCTGCTTGGTATTGCCGTCCCGCTGAGCGTTCGTTTCTTCTCGGATCAGTTCCGCGTGCCCATTTCACCGATCTCCGTGGCAGTGGCGTTTGGGGTTTCGGTAATCGTCGGTGTAGTGTTCGGCATGCTCCCGGCCAACCGTGCGTCTCAATTGAATCCCACCGAAGCATTGCGCTACGAATAGGCCACTCTCAAGACCGGAACGGGTTCCGGATCTCGAGCGCTCCGCCGAATCTTCTGTTCAGGTCTTTGGGAGAGGATAGCGCCGCCGCGTCAGTCCTTGTCCCTGTAATTTAACGGCGGCTTGTGGTCGGGCGGAATGCGCGATTTGTACTCATATCCTGCCCGGCGCTGCTCGAAACTGTCGCGTGCTGCTTTCAGCTGCGCGGGATCGGTGAACAGGTCCATGGCGCTGAGAGCCAGGGTCTTGGCCGCCACCACCATGCCTTTACGGCCGATGCTGGATCCGGCGCAGGCTGTCGCTTGCCAACTATGTGCCGGGATGCCGGGCACGAATGTGGCGGTGTTCAGTTCCGATGTCGGCAGCATCCAGCTCACATCGCCCGCGTCGGTGGATGCGGAAAAATATCCGTCGCGAGGTGTCTGGATCTTTTCCTGGCTGCCGAGCGGAAGCGCATGATCCAGCGCTACGGTCTTACGAAGTCTCTCCGCGAACTCTTCCTCTTCTTTCGAATATGTGACGCCGCCCACGATGTGCAGATTGCGATCCACCATCGCCGACAGGGCATCGTTCGGGAGCGTGTTGTAGTTGCTGTCGATCATCTCTACTTCCATGCGTGTATCCGTTGCCAATGCGCCGGCTTTCGCGCAGTTGACGATGCGTTCCCAAATACCGTCCAGCACCGGCATGCTCGGATTCCGCGCATAGAGGAACAACTCGGCGAAGTCCGGCACGATGTTGGGAGCGGCCCCGCCATTGCTGACGATGTAGTGAATGCGGGTGGATTCGGGAACGTGCTCGCGCAGAAACTCGATCGCGTTGGCTGTGATCATGACCGCATCCAGTGCGGACCGGCCGAGGTCCGGCGCGGCGGCGGCGTGGGCCGGCTTGCCGTAGAACCGGAACTTTGCCTCCGTGATCGCCAGCGAACTTTCCTTGGACGCCATGTTGGAGTCGCCCGGATGCCACGTCAAGACTGCGTCAACATCCTGGAACACGCCCGCCCGCGCCATGTAGATCTTGCCTCCCCCGCCTTCCTCGGCCGGCGTTCCATAGAACCGGATCGTGCCCGGAAGCTTTTTAGCCGCGAGCCAGTCTTTGACCGTGACGGCAGCGAATAACGAGGCGGTTCCCAACAGATTGTGCCCGCAGCCGTGCCCAGGCCCGCCCGCCACCAGAGGCTTGCGGTCGGCATCCATTTCCTGCTGGGAAAGCCCCGGCAGCGCGTCGTATTCGCCCAGAATCGCGATCACTGGTTTGCCTTGTCCCCAAGTTGCGGTGAACGCAGTCGGAATACCAGCTACATTTTCCGTAACGCTGAATCCCGCCTGCCGTAGCTCGCTTTCGAGCAGGGCCGCGCTTTTGTTCTCGTGATACCCCAGTTCTGCGAAATCCCAGATCTTCTTGGAAACCTCGCCATAGTGCACCGCCCGCGCGTCCATTTGCTTGAGGACGTCTTCCTTATCGGAAGCCAGCAGCGCGCCGGCAAGAAGTACCGAGATCCATAGAGCCCGCATGGACTACATCGTAGCCCATCGCCGCTGATTAAGCATCGCGAAGGCCTGTTGCGGCCTGCGTGCGATTACGAAATGATTCCTTTGCGCACCGCGTATAGGATCAGCTCCGGGACGCTATGAAGGTTCAGTTTTTGCAGGATGTGCGTGCGGTGGGTGTCCACGGTGTAGAGACTGACGTTCAGCACGTTCGCGATCTCTTTGTTGGTTTTACCTTCGGCGACCAGTTGCAGAATCTCGCGCTCGCGGTCTGTTAGTAGCTCGTAACTGTCGTCGGCGTCCTTGCGGCCCAAAGCGCCGACGTAATCTTCCTGGAGAATCTTGCTGATCCTGGGACTGAAAAACGACCGTCCTTCGGAGACGGCACGGATGGCGGCAATGAGTTCCGCTTTGAGCGCATCCTTCAGCAGGTATGCCTTCGCACCGGCCTTGAGCGACCGCAATACGTAACTTTCGTCGTAATGCATGCTGAGGATGACGACGCCGGTTTGCGGCTGTTTTTCAACGATACGGCGCGTGGCTTCGATGCCGTTCATGTTAGGCATCGCGATGTCCATCACCACGACATCCGGGTGGTGCTCACGCGCCAGTTCGATGATTTCGCGCCCATCGCCGGCTTCGCCCACCACTTCGAGCCCGGGCTGCCGTTCCAGCAGCAGGCGCATGCCGTCGCGCAGAATGGTGTGGTCGTCAGCCAGCAGTATGCGCACGTTTGCCATTGTTGCCGTTTCCGTTCAATGCAACCAGCGGCAGTTTGACTTGCAGCCGCGTTCCGCGTCCGGGCTTGGAATCCACTTCGAACATGCCGCCCAGGTGCCGCACGCGTTCTTCCATGCCTAGCAGACCGAGGCCGCGGATCCGGCCGGTATCGAATCCGCTGCCGTCATCCTGGACGCTCAGCAGGATCTGGTCCGGGTCGCTCTTGACGACTACCTGCACGGCGCTGGCCTGCGCATGCCGCGCGCAGTTGTTCAGGGCCTCTTGCACCACGCGATAAATGCAAGTCTTGTGCTCTTCGGGAAGCTCGTCGGGAACCTCGCTCGCCACCTGTACGCGCATGCCCGTACGCTTCGCTGTTTCTCGCGCCTGCCAGTCCAGCGCCGGCACCAGACCGAAGTCGTCCAGCATGGATGGGCGTAGCAGCAAGGCCATGTTCCGGATCTCGTTCATGCCTTTTTCGGCCACGCCGCGGATGGCTTCCAGGTGCTGGCGGACGGGCGCGGCCGGCTCCAGGTCCAGCAGATTCTCCGCTTCCATCAGAACGGCCGAAAAAGACTGGCCCACCTCGTCGTGCAGCTCGCGCGAAAGCTTCCGGCGCTCTTCTTCCTGCGCGCGGACCAGTTTGGCGGAAAGCTCCTGCAGGCTGGCTTGCGCTTGGACACTCTCGTTGAGCCGGCGCTGAACCTCGCCTTCGAGCCGGAGAATATGGAAAATCGTGAGACCGGCCAGACCCGCCCCGCCGAGCAGCGTCAGCGCGATCATCGACATCAACCCAAGTTGGAGCCGCGCAAATACGGCGCCAAGCTTTTCGTTCCCGCGCTTGAGCGCTTCCTCGTTCAAGGCCTCGATGCGGTCGGCGATCTGAAGCATCGAGGTCCGGCGCGGAACTAGTTCCTGGTAGAAAAACGCGTTCCGGTACTTGTCGCGCTCCTCGGGCGTCCAGGCGAAGGTACGGTCCAGCACCTTCCAGTACGCCTCAATCTCCGATACCAGCGACTGGAAAGGCGCCACTTCGTCCGGCTCGAGCGATTTTGCGTAGGCATCCAGCGCGGTGCCGATATCCTTGCGCAGGTTGTCCAAAGCGGTCAGCTGCGCCCGCGCCCCGTTCGCCTCCGGTGCCAGCAGCGAGTCGCGAACGTAGGTGCCTGATAAATAGATGTTCGATCGGATTTCTTCCAGGGTTCGGTTTCGAGCCAGGAAACGGGCTTGAAGCTGGGTGTCGTTCTGCCGCAGCGTATTCAACAAAGCCAGCGATCCGATCTCGGCCGCGGCCATGAGAAGCAGCAGGCCGCCAAATCCCAGCACGAGAATCAGCCCGGGGCGCTGGCGCATCATTACCTCTATTGTGCGGCGTCCGGGCGGTTTCGGCTACACTTCACCGCCCGGAGTCCAATTCCTAAGATAGATCCACCGCACAATCCGCGATATCGCGTTGTTCCTGTATAAGGTTTTTTCCCGACCCCGGAAATACAGTACCAACGGGATTCTTCTGACGCTCGACCATCGATATTCTGTAAATACCTTGACCTTGGGAGGTTTCGTGATGACATCACGCATTTTGGCCTGTACGGCCTTGACTGCTCTGTGCATTCCGTTCGTGGCTTGCAAGAAGAATGTGGCTGCGAAGCCACCGCAAACGCCGGCGCCGGTTGCCACCAGCACGCCTGAGACTCGTTCCAACACGTCCAACGCGCGTTCCATGGCGTCCAGCACGCCTCAGAGGACATCGAACACCGCCTCGCGCATGCCGGATGCGGCTACCCGCGCGCGGATTCAGGACCTGTTGAATCGGATTCAGGATGCGTATTTCGACTATAACAAGCACACCATCCGTCCCGATGCGCAATCGGCCTTGAAAACCGACGCCCAAACACTCGCCGACATAATCCGGCAATATCCGGACTTCAAGCTGACTGTAGAAGGATACTGTGACGAGCGCGGGTCGGAAGAGTACAACCTGGCCCTGGGCGATGCACGCGCCAAGCAGGCTAGGGACTATCTGGCCGGGATGGGACTTCCGGCCGATCAACTGCGGGTGATCAGCTACGGCAAAGACAAGCCGGTCTGCAGCGACCACGATGAGGACTGCTGGCAGAAGAATCGCCGGGCCCACATCACGCAGGCTCAGTAATCCAGTTTTGAGACCTTCAGCCGGGCTCTATTCATGCCCGCTTCATTGGGGTCGAGGGCGTGTGCGGTAACGTACACGCCCTTAGCTCATTGGCTTACCTTTTCCAGCCGTGTCCAAGCGCCGTTTGAGGCGGAGTTCGGATCGTAGTTTACGCTTCCGGTGACCACGTATTCCCCGCTTTTGTTCACCCAACCAGTGTTGTATCCCGACGGTAGCTCGATGTTTTCCCCCGTAGTTGGATTTCGATAGACCTCCACTTGCCGGACGGTGCGGTCCCAGCGCTCGTTGATGCGGTCCATTGTGGCTTGACGATTCTGGTAGCCGCGCATGATCATGTCGTTGATCTGCGTACCGTTCTCGGCGAGCTTCCGGTTGGTATACATGCGGTCCGCCGCGGCGGCCTGTTGCTGCATGGCCTGACCCGCCGCGGTGGTGCTGGCTTGCATCTGGAGACGAGCCAGTTCTTGGGAGACCTGCTGGACTCCTGCCCACCATTTCAAGTTCGGGCGAAGGGAGAACATCGCCGTTTCGAATAATGCAAGCTGCGCGTCTAAAGTGCCCTTGGGCGCTTTCGAGTAGCGAATCTCATCCGGGCCCCACAGCGTGGAAACGGTGGGCCCGACGCGGAACTGAATCCCGGCGGTCACCACATAAACGTCTTCTTCCATCGGCACGCCGTTTTCGACATATTGGAAACGCATTTTGCCGGCCTGGAAGACGGCACTCTGGTATTCAGGACCAGCGTATTTCTGACGGATGGCTTGCACCAGCTCCGGCAGCGGCTCCTGTTTGACCACGTCGGCGTTGTCGAGAATCCGGCGGTAGCGGGGAATAATGATCGTCCGGATGCATCTTTCCGGGTCCATAACCGGCGGCTGGACCTCGGTGCCGGCATAAAACGAACCCGGGCGGAATCGCGGCCCGAGCATCTGCGGATTCCAGATGAAACTGGTCGACGGGAGCACGCCGATCTCCTGCCGGGCCGGCCCAATCAGCTTTACATAGGGTGCGGCGGGATCGGCGGCCGCGTTCTTCCATATGATGTTGCCTTCAACCCGCCAGCCGGCGGGCGCGAGAATGCGATAGGCTTCCCCTCCGATGTGCCGAGGATCGTCCATGATGCTGACCGTCTGGAAGCGGAACACCCCGGCGGGCGCGTTCCCGACGCCCGCGCTCGCCGAAGGAAGCTGCGGCGGCGCGGGATTCTGCTGTGCGATGGCCACGCCATAGCAGCATAGGCCGGCGGCGAGAATTGCTCGTAAATACATAAAAGTAAATGGCTTTGGTTGCTAAACTGGATCCAGTTGAAAACTGTTGGACGCACCTGGTTGGGTTCGTTTGTGCAACTTTAATGTTTCCTGCGTCGGACGCGTCCCAATCCCTGCGCATGAGTGGCCTGCGTTCCGAGTATAGCTGGTCCAGGCTTAGATCGGCCCAAGACAGTAACCGATTATACAGTGAGGTAGAATGCCGCACTCAACCCGCAGAACAAGAAACAGAGTGCCCGTCCAATTCGAACACTCCTGGTGCCCTCAACCAGCAGAAGCACAATCGGAATCAGCGCAGGATAGATGTACCGGAAATCGTTGTTTCCGGAGTATGGATTGTAGAAGCGCAGAGCGAAAACGGAGAGGATCGAAACCGCGATTACGACCAGCAGCGGCAACGATTGACGAGCCGCCCGGCGGAGACAACGTACGACACCGATGCAGAAAAGAAGAACAAGCGCCAGGAGCAAAGGTGACATGACCAGGGCTAAAAACCTCTGTACAGGTTTACCGAACCAGGCACTATAATCACCAAACATGCTCGATTTCAGCATGTAGTTCCAGAAATACCGGCGGCCGGTGCCGTCGCGAACCGAGTCTACGAATGGCGAGGTGAAATACGAAACGGGATTCAGGACAAGATACTGCTTCCAACTGTTTCCTACATACATTGCGGGCGAGTTATCGCCAAACGGCGGCCTGATATTTCCTCTGAGAGCACTCTGCGCCAGGTAAACCGTAATTCCTAAGACCATCACGAACAGCGCCAGCAAATAGGCAGGCCAAGACCTACCGTCCAGAAGGACGCCGGAGTGCCGCGGCATTGCCTTTTCGTTGCACGCCGCCACTGCGGCCTCCTCTGTGCTCGCGCGGCGCCCGCTGAAAATTCGATACAGAATTAAAATCGATATCGCACCAATGAGGGGCATGATCGTGGTCTTGATCAAGACGCCACATCCCGCCACGGAGGCGGCGATGATGAGGTGTTTGCGGCTCCCGGTTTTCCACCAGCTCAAGAGGAAATACAACGACGTAGCGAAGAACGCATAAAATGCGATGTCATTGCTGACTCGCGCACTATGGAGAAAGCCAGCCGGCCAGAACGCCAACAACGAGGTCGCCAGGTGCACTTCGCGTTGCTGAGGAAACCACAGCATCGTAATTCGCGCGGACATGATCAGAAAAACCCAGAACCAAACGAGCGAGAGAAACTGCAACACCAGCATGGGATCGAAGATGCGTGTTGCCCGTGCCATTGAATAAACCGCCGACGCGACCACATAGTACAAACCCGGCTGGAAACATTCATGACAATAAGCGGAAGGAGGAAGAGAGGCACTGTACGCGATATATTCGATGTGCTGCAGATGGCCCAGAACGTCGTACGTCCGCTCGGTGACAGGTGTGTGCGATTGGTACAGGAGCTGTATCGGCAGAGATGACACCAGGATCAGCGACACAACTGGGCTGAAATGCCAGCGTCTAAGAGCCAGATAAAGTCCAGCAACCAGAGAGGCGCTCGCCATTAGGCGGAGAATCAGCACTAGAGGATGATCTCTCGGCGGCCGCACGGATAAGCCGAAAACATCGAACGTAGCGATTAGCGGATTTGAAATTTTCGCATCCAGATGTAGCGGTCCCGCGGGTCCGATTGGTAAGTGAACATCGTAGCCGCTAACGAAGTCGCAGCGTTCCGAAGGGAGCGTGAGCGGCTTCCCGTTGATCTCGGCGGAAGCCAGGCAAAGCGTAGGGAGCAGCGTGAGTCTTGTGAATTGATAAGGCTTGTAATCAATGTCCGCCACGAGGTGGTACTCTTGCACAGGCGCACTGGTCTGCCTTAAGAATGGAAACGGGACATCTTCTAACCGGCGCACTCCGTCGTCAATGGTGACGTTCTTCAGACGTGGGGTCAGAACCTGGATCAACGAGGCGCAAAGGACGGCGGTGGCGATCAACGAAATCGGCAACATCCACCTCTGGAGCGCCTCCCGCACCGACATAAGTATAGATCAACAACTTGGCGCTGAAGATGGTGTACTGGAAATCACGGCGGAATTCGGAATCCAGTTATAATCGAGCCGCAATGCAATTCGGGCTCCATCTTTTCACGAACGGCGCCGTGTTGACTGCACTCTTGATGTTCTCGACATCCAACGCTGCAGCTTGGCAATCGGTGATATTCCAGGCGCCGAACCTCCCGCATTGCGAGCAGGGAGTATGGAAGGCCGTAGGAAACGAGCGAACCGGCAGCTCAGTTACAGGAAGTTTTTTGGGATTCAAGGGTTGTGCCGACACATTCGGTTTCCAAGGTAATGGAACCCCGAACGATCCCTATCGGCTGGCCCTCGACGGCAAGAACGAAAGCGTCGAAATCGGGGGGCTGGAGGCAACGACACGGACCGATTACACTGTCGAGGTCTGGTTCCGGACAACAAGCAACAAGAAGGGGCTCACGATGCTGGTCGACTCACGGACAGAGCGTTTTTACGTTCCGCTCCGGATGAGGATCTTAGACGGCAAGCTGCAGTGCTCGATCGAAATGCCTTTTCCGGACCGCATTTACGTGGCGTCATCTTCTGACCCGTTCGCAATATCGCAGTGGTATGATGCGGCGTGCCGCTTTCGTGCTCAATCGCGTGAGCTGTCCTTGTTCGTCAATGGGCGCAAAAGTGGGTCAACGCGGGTGCCGCCTGGGTCCATCCGAAGCAATCGCATTCGCATCGGCGGCGACCCTACCGTGGACGGCGAGAATTTCGCGGGAGATATTGCGGAAGTCGTGTTTTCAGATCAGAGCGAGGACGCGAACGCGATTCAGGCCCGCTGCAGGGAAGAGAGTAAACGTTTTCGTGGTGCCGAGTGCCAAAAGTAGCACAGTCGTCGCAATAACGAAAATCAGATCACGGGCTGCTAATCTCTTGGCGCCGCCTTCATTAAACGCAGCCAGACTTGCTGATCGAAGCCGCGGTCGGGTGCCGCCCGGCCAGTGCGCACGACGATTAGGTTGCGGCTTGGCACGATGTAGATTTTCCGGTCCTCCGCACCGAGGGCTGCCACCAAATCCGCTGGGGCCGCTGGGATCAATCCCGTCTCCGAGCGCGCGCCGGCCGGACGCAGTGTGTACGACGATCCGTTGAGCCACCACAGCCGGCCGTAGGCGGGATTGGTTTTGCTGCGTGCAAACAGAGCGGCGAGCTGGGCGGCGGAGATCACCCGCTTACCATCCGCGGATTGCCCCTTGTCGAGGACGAGTTGGGCAAGTTTCGCCATGTCGCGAGGCGTGGTGTACAGGCCCGTGGCATTACCCACGTTCGCGAAGACCGCAGGACGTTGACGCCACAGCGTGTCCGTCATGCCGGCCGGTTCGGTGAGCCACAGGCGCGTAAGATCCTCGAGCTTCCGGCCCGAAGCTTTTTCCAGAACGGGCTTCATCATGGCGTATGCAGGAGTGTTGTAGAAGAACTTCGTCCCCGCAGGCGCCTCGTACGTCAGCTGTTCGCTCAGTCCCGAGCTCATCTCCATCAGGTTAATGACCGTGATCAATTTCTCCTGGTCGGGCGCCGCTTTCGACCAGCCCGGTCCAATATAAGCCGAGACAGGTTTCGAAATATCAAGCAAGCCTTTATCGATAGCGATGCCTGCCAGGATGGCGATGAAACTCTTCTGGGCCGAAGCGACGTCTTCCTGAAGCGCGCCATGGGTATCCGTGCCATGCGTGAAGTTCGCGGCAAAGGCGGAGGCGTCCGGCGGCAGCGGCCAATTGTGTTCAAAGATCACCTTGCGTTCCTGAATGATCAGGAACCCGGTGCTGTGCTGCGATTGGACATAGGCGGCCAATTCGTCCAGCGCGGCAACATTCCAGCCCGCTGTTGCGGGATCGATGGCGGAAGGCTCGTTCGATGCGGGCGCAGCGCTGGCGATGAAAGCGTACGTGATCACGCACCAACCGAGTAGGATCGAAGCAACCAATCTTGCGCTGCATTCTTGCATGGACATTCTTTCACTCGCAAACGATGGTGGCAAGAGGCAAGTAGCGGATCGCCGCGTCATTTTGAAAGGTAAAGCACGGCGCGCTCCACCAGCGACGGCTCATGGGCCGGCGCGCCGTCCAACCGTTCGCCGAGGCTCCGCATGGCGTAGGTGATTGCCATGAGCGCGACCAGAGCTGCGAACAGAAGTTTCCCGGTTTTAATTGCTTGCTGCAGATTTACTTTACGTTGTTCTTTTTTCGGCTGGGCCCGATAGCGTAGCCACAGCACCGCCAGACAAATGCTACCGGTTAAGACCGTGATCGGCTGAATCATCGCTGTCCGACGGCTCCTCGCGATCTCATGCACACTAATCGGATGAGAACTGTCGCGTTGCACCCGAATAAGGTCTTTTGGGAGACTCTCCGGGTACATTTCTGGGAGTAACTTGTCCCGTATCGCCTAATGCGATCGGGCTGTAGTGCGGCTACCTGTCACCGCGGGTACCCGGCAATCGGCTGCCGACGAACAAACGCGGCGATGAGATTCACCAAGGCAGCCTTTCGCGCAGCTCGTCCAGCCAGCCGGGCCGGTCGAAGCCTTCCAGCATCCACAAACTGCTGCTCACCCTCCTGGCTGGAAACAGAATGCTTTTGCCGTCCGGCGCGATGCTGATCTGTATACCCGGACTGGTGGGGCTCGAGGGCGCAAAATCTATGCTGAATTGGCCGATCGTTTTCTCCTGGGCGCTCGCAATATCGATGGAATATAGAACGCAGCGATCACTCTCCTTGCGGATTCCGTACAGCAGTTTCGAGTCGGGCGAAAACGTCATCTGGATCGTCTTCGGCTCGCCAAAGCTGCGCACGGTTTTTCCGTCCGGTGAAATGATATTCCAACTATCCTTGTCATCAGTAAAGCTGATCCATTGACCATCAGGCGACCACGTCGGCAACGCACCACCCACGTGTTGGCGAAGCATTGCTGGAGCAGCTTCCCCGGTTGTGTTGACTACCCTGAGAGTTGGGACGTGCTCGGTGGTGCTCCAATACACGATCTTCGAGCCGTCCGGCGACCAGGAACCCCCGAGCTCGAACACATTACTCGCTGTAGTCAGTCGCACAGGGGGGCCACCCGATACCGATGAGATCCAGCTTTGAATCTGCTGGTTGTTGTCCATCCGCGAATACACAACCCGATCGGCATTGGGCGAAAACGATGCCGTCATGAAGCCGTCGCTGGTCCCGGCCGGAAACATGTGCTGGGTAACGATCGGCCGATCGCCCCCTTCGCCCCAAATCCAGATTGCAGAATCTCCGCTTCGAGTGCTCGAATACACGAATTCCGGCTTGTTGCGCGCCCACGTGGGCATGGTGGCATCCAATTCCGATGAGATCACCCGCTTGACTGTGGCGTCCGACAGAGACGCCGACACGATCATGGAATCCTCCCTGATTTGCGTGTAGAGCAGTTTCCTGCCATCCGGCGACAGCGATGGTTGTGCCTCGCTCTCCGAAGGCGTACCCATCATCAGCCGCCGCAGTGCGCCCGAACGAATACCCGCGAACCACAGATGCTGGCCCTGCGCATCTTCATACGACATGAGAGCGGTGCGTCCATCTGAGAACCACGACACGCGCGAGTTGGAGCCGGTGCTTGCGAGGTTTTTCATGATGCGTTCGGGTACTCCGGTTCCTGGAGGATAAGGAAGTTTCCAGACTTGTCTGCCTCCGGCTTGATCCAGCAGCAGCGTGATCGAGCGGCGGTCCGGAGCGAAGGTGGCAAGCGGGCTGTTTAGAAAAGAACCGGTTTCATACGGCGCTGGAGTATATTTCTTCAGCGGCGAACCGACCGGCGACGCGGTGTAGACGGCAAGCTTCCGATCGTCAAGGTTGACCGCTGCGAGCGCCACTCCGTCTGCCGATACTCTTGGGTAAGGCATGTCCAGGGGCATGATGAGCACGGGATCACCACCAAACGCAGGCACGGAAAAAAGTGCAAAAGGCGGTTTGTCGCCCTGTGGATTCTTGGACCGCGCGATGACTCTTTTCCCGTCGGGCGACCAGCCTGCTACATACCAGTCGGCGGCGTTGTGCGTCAGCATCACGGGTGTGGGCGAGTCTAAGTAGCGTACAAACACGTGTTGATCGCCGGGTGCGCCGGCCACGTACGTGAAGGCTTTGCCATCGGGCGACCAAATGGCGGCCAACGGATTTTCCCAAGAAACTTCCATAGGGGTAAACCGGTAGCTATCGGTGCCGCTGCCGGGGTGAAGGATCCAGGACGCAAGGGCTCCAAGCACGGCGGCAGCGAGGGCCACGACCACGGTTTTTGGCCATCTTGTGACGCGTGTCGGCATTCGGGCGCTGCTCGCGGCCTGCACTCCGCTGGTGCTTTCCGTAAGCCGCTCTCGAACCTGGCGCAACTCGCGGTAGAGATCGCGCGTGGAGTCATAACGATCGGCCGGTTCCTTCGCGAGCAGGCGCTCGACGATCCACCGCAATGGCGCAGGCACCGTGCCCGGGAGCGGGTCGGCGTCCTCGCGGATGATCGCGGTCATCGTTTCGGCGGCGCTGTCGCGGCGGAACGCGCGATGTCCGCTGGCAAGCTCGTACAGAACCAGGCCGAGCGAAAATTGATCCGATTGGGGGGTGAGTTCAACGCTCCCGCGCGCCTGCTCCGGGCTCATGTAGGCGATGGTTCCAACCGTTGTGCCGGCATCGGTCACCCCTACCGTGCGGGTGGCGTCGGCGAGCGTGTCCTTGATCACTGCCTTGGCGAGGCCGAAGTCGAGGATCTTGACGCGTCCCTCGCGCGTAATCAAAATGTTGTCCGGCTTAAGATCGCGGTGAACGATTCCTGCGGCGTGCGCCGCTGCCAGGCCGTCGGCAATTTGAACCGCGATATCGAGCAGTTTCCGCGCGGCATCCACGGAGGCGACCGGCGTACCTTCAATGAATTCCATCACGAGGTAGTTGGGTCCGACGTCGTAGAGCTGGCAAATATTGGGATGATTGAGCGCGGCGATGGCGCGTGCCTCTCGTTCGAAACGTTCGGAGAAGGCCTCTTTAGATAGCTTAATGGCGACGGTACGGTCGAGCCGCGTATCCCGCGCCTTGTACACTTCGCCCATACCGCCCGCGCCGATGGGCGTCAAAATCTCATAAGGGCCAAGGCGCGCGCCAGTGGCAAGAGGCATAGATTGGAACATTTTACGACATGTATTCGCAGTTCTACGGAGAGGGCGGACGCTCGATTTGTTTTTCGATGCCAGAGCCCTGATTCTTTGTCGAGTGACTAGACGCCATCTGTGGAGCTTCACCCGGATGGGTAGAATCGTTACTGCTCATGCGAAACCTCGTATCCGGCGGGTTACGAAGGCTTATATCAGCGCTCCGAGGGAGCGAGGCAGCATTTGCTCGAAACGAGCCCCGGCAATACGGCTATTTGCCGTGCCGCAGTGCCCGCGCTCGCGCCGGTTCAATATTGGGCAGGAATGCCGTGAGCAAACCGATGGCGGGCAGAAACGCGCAGATCTGATAGACGGTGCCGATGCCTGCGGTGTCTGCCAGTTTTCCCAGCAATGCCGCGCCAACGCCGGCCGTGCCGAACGCCAGTCCAAAGAACAGGCCTGAGACCATGCCCACCTTGCCAGGCAACAGCTCCTGCGCATAGACCAGAATCGCGGAGAACGCAGAGGAGAGCACCAGGCCGATGATCACGGTCAGGACTCCGGTCCAGAGCAGGTTGGCGTGCGGGAGCATCAGGGTAAACGGCAGGACGCCGAGAATGGACCACCAGATCACGTATTTGCGGCCGATGCGATCGCCGACGGGCCCCCCGATGATCGTGCCCGCCGCGACGGCGCCAAGGAAGATGAACAAGTACATCTGCGCGGTGCGGACCGGCATATGAAATTTGTTCATCAGATAGAAAATGTAATACGTGTTTAGGCTCACCATGTAGAAGAACTTCGAGAAGATGAGCGCAACCAGAACGCCGAGGGCGATCGCGACTTTTGCCGGAGAGAGCTGGATGGCCCGCTCGGCTGGCTTGGACTTCACGGTTCTTTCCGCGGATCGCCTGCCCTGATGCCAGTGCGCGACGCGGGTGAGAACGAGAATCGCGGTAAGCGCGGCGAGTGCAAACCAAGCGATGCTGCGCTGGCCGAGCGGAAGTACGACAAAGGCCGCCAACAAAGGGCCAAGCGCGCTTCCCGCATTGCCGCCGACTTGAAAGAGCGATTGCGCCAGGCCGTGCTGCCCCCCGGAGGCCATGCGCGCGACGCGCGATGATTCGGGATGAAAAACTGAGGAACCGACGCCAATCAGGGCGACCGATAGCAGGACCATCTCGTAACTGGGCGCCCTCGAGAGCAGAAATAGTCCGATCAGTGTGAATCCCATGCCGACTGGGAGCGAGTAGGGCATCGCCCGATAGTCGTTATATAAGCCAACCAGCGGCTGGAGCAAGGAAGCGGTCAGCTGAACGGTGAGCGTGATTAAGCCGATCTGGCCGAAGTCGAGGTGATACGACGCCTTGAGCAGCGGGTATACAGCCGGAATCACGGATTGCAGCATGTCGTTCAGCAGGTGGCAAAAGCTGATTGCGCCTAGAATGCCGAACGCGGTCCCGGCAGCCGTTTTCACGTGCGGCGAGGCGGCGGTGCTTAAGGTGGATCCTACTGCCACTGAAACCAGTGTATCGTCACGGCGGTCATCCAAAAGCTCAGGCCGCTGATCGCGAATGTCTATCGTGCCGGTGATTCATGAGCCAGTGGCGGGAGTTTCGGTTTGCGATCGCATACGGCTGCCTAGCACGAGCACCACAGAGGTTTCTCTCTGGCGGTCGGGAATGCTCCAGTAGGTTGTCAACAGCCGGTCCTTTTCGACGGGCGAGACCAGTTGGAAATTATGGCGCTGGTAAAAGCGGATCGCCCACTCAGCAGCAGCCCAGGTGCCGACCAGCAAAGGCCCGGCGGTCTGGCCGGTCAGGAAATCGAGCAATTTGGCGCCGATTCCGCGGCGTCGATGGCTGGTTTTTACATAGGCGTGGCGGATGAGCGTGACATCGCGGACCTGTTGAATGCCCATGATGCCGAGGAGAGCGCGCGACTCGTCCCAACCCCAGAACTTGACTCCAGCTTCGATTTCGGCCGCAAGCGCGGAACGCGTCATATAAGGCTCGTGCCAGCAGTCCGGCGGGATCGCGCCGCGGTATGCTTCGGCGGCATCATTGATAATGGCGTGCACGGTTTCGATATCGGCCTCGGTGCAGGACCGAATCATCGCGACTCCTTGGGACGGCATCCTTCGAGCAGCAGCATAACAAGCGCATTTGTAAACCTGCTTGTGAGAGGCGCGTGACCCTGGAGCAATCGAAACGTAACCGCCCCGCCGAGCGCGTCGATCAAGAGATCGATATCCGTATCGGGCCGAATCTGGCGGCGCTCGATAGCGCGCCTCAACACCGCGCGGGTCACTTCCCGCCGGCGTTCGGCAAATTCCGCCATGAATGCCGCGCGCGTGCCGGGGTTGAGCTGAGCCTCGGCGATCAGTCCGAGAAATGCAGGCCCAGCGACGGTTCGTGTCTGGAGGTGCACGACGGTATTGGCGATATGCTTCAGATCGCTAGCAACATCGCCGGTATTCGGCATATTCAACTCGCGGACGGCGATGTCGAGATACAGGTCCATGCACAGCGCGGCTTTGGTGGGCCAGCTGCGATACAGCGTGGTTTTCGCGACCCCGCTTTCGGCGGCGACGCGTTCCATGGTCAACTGCGAGTACCCTTTACTGCGTAGGATTTGGCCGGCCGCGGCCAGCACGCGCTCTCTCGTCCTTGTACGGCGGCGGTTGCTCCAGGATTCAGGTTTGGCGCGTTCGGACTTTTTAGCGGCGGGTTGCATAGATACGCTACGTATCGTTTCATTTTAATCGTGGTCCCGGCTGCGTTGTCAAATGACAACCCGAGCCGCTGCCGCCATCAACTTCGCGTGCGACGAAAACGGACTGGCGGCACTATTCGGACATGAGGACATGCATTGCAATTTTTGCGCTGATCGTTTGTTCCTGGATGATGCCGGCCAGCACTCTGACCAAGTCGCACAGCGAAGGCAAGTTCAGCGACGCCGAAGTCGAAGCCACGATTAAGGCCAAGCTGGCCAAGTCCAAGATCGGCAAAGAAGGATTCCAGGTTCATGTCAAAGATGGCGTGGCGACCTGGACCGGGACCACCAGTGTGATGCAGCACAAGGGTGCTGCCACGCGCATGGCGAAGACCGCTGGCGCCACACGCGTCGTCAACAATATTAAAGTTTCCGAACAGGAGGCGGCCAAGGTTACGGGCCAGATCACGAGCGCGCCGCGCAAAGTGGAAGTGAAGCCGCCAGCCAAAGGCAACTGATCGGCTCACGATCGCAGGCGCAAGACGGCGCGACACCTCGAAACATTCACGCGGTCCCCTGTATTCGAATCCGCGGAACTGGCTTGCTACAATGCAATCCGGATGCGGTTGAGATTTTCGATTCCTGCAGCGCTGCTTGGCCTGGCTGTGGGATCGTTCGGGCAGGAGATTCGGATCACTTCCGGGCCCGCCGACAACCAAGTTCTGCAGCGCGACCTTGAGCAAACCGCCCGGATCGCGCTCACGGGAACGGCTTCCGGCAAGCGCGTCGACGGCAAGGAAGTGGAAGCGCGCGTGTTAGATGCCCGCGCAACCGAAGTTGCGGGATTCCACTGGACACGCATCGCAAAAATCCAAAAGCAGCATTGGAGCGGGGAACTGAAGGGAATCCCGACGGGAGGGCCGTACCGGCTCGAATTGCGGATTCCGGGCGTCGACTCTTCCCTGGTTTCGATCGCCAATCTGCTGGTCGGCGATCTGTGGGTGCTGGCCGGCCAATCGAACATGGAAGGCCATGGCGATCTGCTGGATGTCCAGCCGCCAGTGCCCTTGGTACGCAGTTTCGATATGGCAGACCATTGGCGCCAGGCAGAGGAGCCGCTGCACACAACAGCCAGCGCGGTGGATCCGGTGCATTGGCCTTTGAACGCGCAGAGCCAGCCGGAGCGGTTGAGCGGCCAAGCTTTGGAAACGTACATCGCCACTCGTAAGAAAGGAGCCGGCCTGGGATTGCCGTTCGCGGCCGAGATGGTGGCGCGCAGCGGAGTTCCGATCGGTCTGATTCCGTGCGCCCACGGCGGCACCTCCATGGACCAGTGGAGTCCGGCGTTGAAGAATCGCGAAGGCGAGTCGCTGTACGGTTCGATGTTCCGCCGGGTGCAGGCCGCTGGGGGACGGGTGCGCGGGGTGTTGTGGTATCAGGGCGAGTCGGACGCGAACCCCAAGGCGGAACCCGCGTTTCTTGAGAGGTTTGAGGCCTTCGTCGGAGCGGTGCGCGCCGATTTGAATCAGCCGGATCTTCCGTTCTATTACGTCCAGATCGGGCGCCATGTAGATAGCAGCAATGTGGCGGAATGGAACCGCGTGCAACTGGCGCAGCTCCGCGCTGAGCCGGAGATTCCGCATTCGGGAATGGTGGCTTCCATCGATTTGCAATTGGACGATACGATCCATATCAGCACGGCGGACCTGAAGCGTTTGGGCCAGCGGCTGGCGGACTTGGTTTGCATCGATCTGTTCTCCAAGCTGAAGAACTACGGAGAGATGAAGCGCGGGCCGCGTCCGGTGCAGGTTGCGCTGGACGGCGGGGTGGTCAAAGTCTCGTTTTCCGGCGTGAACGGCAGGCTGCAAGCGGACGGACGAATTTCCGGGTTCTCGATTCACGATTCCAGGGGCACGCTCATTCCGGCGATCTACAAGGCGCGGGTGGATCCGGCGGAGGCTAGCACGGTGTTGTTGTACATACAGGGGAAACTGCCGCCCGATGCGATGCTGTGGTACGGATTCGGAAAAGATCCGTATTGCAATGTGCGCGATGCCGCCGATATGGCGGTGCCGGTGTTTGCGATGAAGATCGCATCGCCGGCGGGGGCAGCGGCGCGCGCCGCTCGTTAATCCGGACGTTAGCGCACGCTCGTCGTAACGGCTGGGCTGGTTTGTTGCGCTATTGTGACGAGCACAGGCGTTTGATCGCCGGGCGCGATGCCAGCCGGAACGATCGCATTGATCTGATACAAGCCAACGAACTGCGGCGTCAGACCTGCGAAGAACACGTTCGCCGGCACGCCGCCGATGGTGACCGCGGCTGGGTTCACGGTGCTCGACAGCGGCTGGAGCGGCGCAGCGGTTCCGGTCGCGACGGCCGGTGAGACCTGGCCGAGGCCGGTGCAGTAGATCACGATTACGTCACCGGAATGCACCGGATTGGAAGGGTCCGCCAGCGTCTGGGCGCCATTGGAATCAATTTTGAAAATAAGTCCCTGGCTCGACGCGCCTTGCGTGAAGATGCCTGGCGCGGCGGAAGCGACGGTGACGGATTGTGGAGGTGAATAACTCGCGCCGTTCGACACGATCACCTGTTGAGTTGTATTCACCGAGATTTCGTAGGGGACCACCGCGTTGATTTGCCCGTCGGCCGCGAAGCTCAACGGGGCCTCAACGCCGCCGAATAGGATATAGCTTCCTCCGAGGCTGGTGGGCAGCGGTACCGATCCGGCGGGCGAGGGACCGACGGCGAGCTTGCTCCCAAAGATCGAGACCAGGCTGCCCGGCGCGATCGGCGCATTGGCCGCGAAGCTGGCCCCGTTGACCACGCCACCGGGGCTCACAACGGGTGGCGCCGCTAGCGCCAAGAATCCGCCCGTGATCTGTGTCCGCCCTTTCAAGCTCTGGTCGGGGAGCGTGGCATCCGCGGTAACCGTCACGGAAGAGGAATTGTGCTGCGGAGTCCAGGTCTGGGTCCAGGTGCCGTCGTTGAGCGAATCGAGGCGGATGGGAACGTCGCCGTTGGAGAAACTTGCCGTGACTGTACCGGCGGTCATGGCGTGGCCGCAATTGTCGATCACCTGCACGGCCATCTGGGCAGGATATCCTGCTGGAACTTTGAAACCGTCTTCGAGCAAAGTGAAGACCGGAATTAGGGAGCCAGGCGTGCACGAGCTTTGGTCGTGCGCCGAGGGGCCCGAGATTCCTCCGGAACCGGCGGGCGCAATCACGAGAACAATGTTCACGTCGCGCGTCGTCCCGTCTGAGAACGAGAGCGTGAGCGTGGCACGATAGACGGACGGGGCAAGCCCTGCAATTACCGGCTGGATGACGATGCGGGCAGGCTGAGCGGCACTGACGAGGCCGTCGCGCGGAAGCGTAGTGATCCAGTTGCCGCCCGCTGTAGTGACGGCAGACGTGTGGAATGTCACCGGCGTTGTACTCAGGCTCTGAATCAGGATGGTTTGCGAACCGGGCGATTCACCGCCGGCGGCAGCCGCGAAGATCATTCCAACCGGTTGCACGATGGGGCCGATGGTGTCGGAAGCGAGCACATTTAAGAACACGGATACATATTGCGGGCTGTTGTCAGCGCCCGGTGCTATTACCTTCACCGTACCCGCATAGGTTCCCGCCGCCAGCCCTTGCGGGTTTACGTCCAACCGGACGGGCGAAGGCAGCGGAGAATTGGGGTCGCTGACCCCGTTCGATGGAAACACACTGAGCCACGAACCTCCCGAGAGCGTCGATGCCTGCGCGCTCCACTGCATCTGGCCGATACCTGTGTTGAGAATGTTGAAGAATTGCGGAAGCGTGGGTCCTCCGCCCTGGACGGCGAAGAAAGTCAATCCCGTTTGGGGGATGAGAATGGTCTGAGGAACGGCTGAGACGGTGATGGTGACGGGCACGGTGATGCTCTGCTGAAGGCTGGTTGCCGAGAGGGTCACGGCGCCGGAATAAGTGCCCACGGACAAACCGGTTGGATCGGCGGTGATGCTCACAGGCGATGAGGCGAACGCGCCCAGGTTCAGGTTCGCACTGGAAACCTTGAGCCACGCGCCGCCGGAATTAGTCTTGGCCGCCACAGCAATATTCAGCGAGCCTCCTCCCGCGTTCGACACCGTCAAGGTCTTCGATTGCGCGGATGACTGCAGTACAAACGGGAAGGTTAACGAGGTGGGTTTTACGGCGAGGCTGGGTTGTCCAGGAGCGGTGGCTGTCAACGAAACGATAAGGGTCTGGGTGCCGGGCGTGGCGCCCGCCGCTGTTATCGTAGCCGTTGCCTGATGAGGGCCCGAAGAAAGCTGGGATGGATCCACAGTGACGGTGAGGCTGGCGGGCATCGATCCCGAAGCCGGTGAAATGGTGAGCCAAGGCGCGTTAGCGGGTACCGAGATGTTGTAGGGAATGCCGGGAATTGAGCCGATCAGGGAGACAGTCTGGTTGGCCGCATTCGATCCGGCCGGCGCGGTAAACGAGATATTGGTTGCGGAGATTTGGAACGAAGGTGGGGCCGCGAGGACGTCCCGGATACGTCCGAAAACCTGGTCTGCGATCAGAAGATTGCCGGCCGTGTCGACGGATACATCGGTAGGTCCGCCGATAAAGGCCTGAGTCGCCGGTCCGCCGTCGCCTAGAGCGGGCGATTTCGGGGATCCAGCCACGGTGGTGATGATGCCGTGGGAATCCACCTTCCGCACCACGAAGTTTCCCTGGTCGGCGATATACATGTTGCCGGCGGCGTCGAACGCCAGACCCTGGGGATTGTTCAAGGAAGCTTGGGAAGCTGGCCCACCGTCGCCGCTGTAGCCTGCCTTTACGTTTCCTGCGACGGTTGTAATGGTGAGGTCGGTTGCGGAAATACGGCGCACGCGATTATTGCCGGAGTCGCAGAAGTACACCGCGCCGTTAAACACGGCCAAGCCGACGGGCTGATTGAGTTGGGCCGCCGTGGCACGGCCTCCATCGCCCGAGAATCCCTGTGTTCCGGTGCCCGCGAACGCCCCGCCTTGCGTAGCAGTTGAGTTCACCACCAGCAGGCGATTGGTGCCGCGGTCGGCGATGAGGAGCTCACCCAAGGCGTCGAAATCGATACCGAAAGGCTCGCTTTTTTGCACAGCATCCGGCCCGAATGCGGATTGTCCGGTGAGCACGACCGTGCTAATTTTGCCGCCCGCGTCGATCTTTCGGATGGCATCGTTAAACGTGTCGGAGAAATACAAACTGCCATCGGGGCCGATGGCGAGGTACGTAGGAAACGCGAGCTGGGCCCGATTAGCGGGGCCGTTGTCGCCCGAGTATCCTTGCATCCCATTGCCGGCATAAACGGAGATCGTGCCGTCCGGCGCTACTTTCCGGATCCGGTTCTGGCCGGTTTCAGACAGGAAAACGTTTCCACGGGCGTCCGCGATGACCGAGGTGGGCAGGTACAGAGTAGCGCTGGTGGCCGGGCCGCCGTCGCCGGAGAAACGGTACAAGCCGTTTCCGGCGGCGGTTTGAATGTTGCCGTCGGCGGTGATCTTGCGCACCCGGCGATTCTGGTCATCGGCGACTAGAATGTTTCCCGCCGAATCGATGGCCAACCCCGGCGAGACCAGGTTGAAACGGGCTTGGAGAGCCGGCCCGCCGTCGCCGGAAAAGCCGCTGGCGCCGCTGCCGGCGACGGTTACGATCTTGCCGCTCAGGTCTACTTTACGCACGCCTTTAGCGATGAGATCCAACAGGTACAGATTTCCAGCCGGATCGACGCTAACGGCGAGCGGGATGATTCCGGCCTGTGTGGCGGGGATTGCGTCGGAAAAATCAAAAGCGCCGCCCGCGACGGTGGTGATGATACCCGCGGAAAGCTTGCGAACGCGCGCGTTGTACGTATCTGTAATGTACAGATCGCCTGTGGGATTCAGCGCGAGGCGGGTGGGATAATTGAGCTGTGCGGAGGTGGCGCGCCCGCCGTCGCCCGCCAAACCCGCTTGGCCGGTGCCTGCCACGGTGGTAATGGTTCCGTCGGGCGTAACTTTTCGGATTACATTGTTGCCGGTATCGGCGATGTAGAGATTGCCTGCCGAGTCCACCGCGAGGCCCCGCGGCACATTGAGGCGCGCCTGAGTGGCCGGACCGCCGTCGCCGGAATATCCCGCATCGCCGGTTCCAGCGATGCTTTGAATGATTCCGTCAGGCGTTACTTTGCGAACGTGGCTTCCATATTCGGCAATATAGATGTTGCCGTTGTTGTCCACCGCGATGGCGAGCGGAGAATCGAGCGAGGCGTTGACAGCGAAACCGCCGTCACCAGAGCGGCTCAAAATGCCATTCCCAGCGACTACGTTGAGAATTCCATCCGGCCCCACGCGCATGACCATGGCGTTGTCGGCGTCGCAGATGAACATGTTGCCGGCGCTGTCGGTGGCGACGTCCAGGCTCAGGAGACCGCCGATGGGAGCTTGGACGGCGGGCCGGCCATCGCCGGGGAACAGCCAGTCCGTTCCCGCCACAGTCGTGATTGTGTTCTGGCCGGACACGGGAGAAAGGAACATGGCGGCAAGCGCAAAAATGCATTGGGAAGTTCTTCGCGTCGTCATGGCTCGCCTTGAGAAGTATTTCTTCGCGGTGCGCGAATTTCGGTTCGGACCTCTTGACAGTTTAGGTGATTCAGGCCGGCGCTGTCGCCGCGGCATTAGAAAAAAAGCATGGGCGGAGCACTTCTCGTTTTGGAGCTACAGTGTGCGAGCTATCGGGGCTTCCGGTCTTCATCACCGGCCTAAGTGGGATGCTGGGGGCGAGCCTGGCTAGTTGTTGCGTGCACGCGGGAATGGGCGTTTCAGGCGTCAGCTACCGGAGCAAGCTGGGAATCCCCGGCGTTTCAGAAGATACGGCCGATATCACCGCCGCCGATTATCAGCCGGCGCTGATTGAGGCCGCCAGCGGGTTGATTATCCATTGCGCGGCAGCGACGGATGTCGATTGGTGCGAAAGGAACGAGGCGGCTGCTTTCCGGTTGAATGTCGAGGTTTCCGGCCGGTTGGCGGCCGCAGCGGCGAAATCGGGGTGGCGGTTCGTCTATATTTCGACGGATTCTGTTTTCGATGGATGCCATGGCGACCGTTGCGAGAGCGATGTCCCGAACCCGGTGCATGTTATTCCATGACCAAGCTGGCGGGCGGCTTTGATATCTAAGTTGGATGGAGTGGTATCCGGTCGCACAGCCGTTGCGGCCCTGGCGGGCGCTGTCGGGACGCGCGTGCTCGTGCTATCTCGCCGCATTACTGACTGGTGGGGCTTCGGGACGGACTACTGCCCCTGGCAGGCTCAGGTGCGCGCGTTTTTGTGCGGCGCAATCGATCCCTGGGAGCCCGCGATCGACCGCATCGCGGCCGAGATTCGGGCGATGGTGGAGTCGAAGAAGGCGCTGAGCACCTAGCGGCCGTATTGGCAGCACGTTTTTTCGAATCGCTCTGTAACAGTGTGCGTCCGTGGCACCAATGCGGAAGCCTGTCCATGCGCCCGGTCATTAGGTCGCGGCAGACGCATTAACAGTGCATGGGAAAACGCCAGCATAATCGTGCTACACTTTTCAATGGATTCATAAGCTCGGACTTTTCCGCGGGCTCCCCTGTAGTGTTCCTTTTCAAGGCTGATTTTAAAGGGTCGGAGCGGGATTCCCAGCTTTGGACAGGTGGGTGAGTGGTTAAAGCCAACAGACTGTAAATCTGTCCCTCCTTGCGAGGTACGAAGGTTCGAATCCTTCCCTGTCCACCAGAGAGTTTTGGCCGTTGTAGCTCAGTTGGTAGAGCGCGTCCTTGGTAAGGACGAGGTCACCAGTTCAATCCTGGTCAACGGCTCCAGAAACCGCGCGCTCGGTTGCCTGGTCGCGCCGGATCGGCGAAGGCGGGCAGCCGAGCAGCGTTCAATTCATGATCGAGGAATGTAGATGGCCAAGGAAAAATTTGACCGCAGCAAACCGCACGTAAATATCGGAACAATCGGGCACATCGATCACGGCAAGACCACGCTGACGGCGGCGATCACCAAGGTGCTGGCCAAGCACAACCCCAAGGTGAAGTTCCGTTCATTCGATTCGATCGACAACGCGCCGGAAGAGAAAGCGCGCGGAATCACGATCGCGGTGGCGCACGTCGAGTATGAGACGGCCAACCGGCACTATGCGCACGTGGACTGCCCGGGCCACGCCGATTACATCAAGAACATGATCACCGGGGCGGCGCAGATGGATGGCGCGATCCTGGTGGTGGCGGCCACCGACGGCCCCATGCCGCAGACGCGCGAGCACATCCTGCTGGCCCGCCAGGTGGGCGTGCCCTGCATCGTGGTGGCGCTGAACAAAGTAGACATGGTGGACGATCCGGAGCTGCTCGAGCTGGTGGAGCTGGAAGTGCGCGAGCTGCTGTCCAAGTATGCCTTCCCCGGCGACACGCTGCCGGTGGTGCGCGTGAGCGCGCTGGGAGCGCTGAACGGCGAAGAGAAGTGGGAAAAGACGGTGGAAGAGTTGATGTCGAAGGTGGACGAGTATGTTCCGCTGCCGGCGCGCGACGTCGACAAGCCGTTCCTGATGCCGATCGAGGATATTTTCTCGATCCAGGGTCGCGGGA
>DATGMH010000036.1:0-3476 GCA_035293725.1 Bryobacteraceae bacterium | reverse complement strand
AAAAAGCAGCCCATGTTGCAGCCAGCCGTCCCCATGGAGAAGACGCGCGTGCCGGGAAGAAAATGATTCAGCGGCTTTTTCTCGATGGGATCGATCTGTAGCGCGGCAGGGTGGGCGTAACCGAGACTGTAAAGCTTCCCGCCTTCATTGGCGCGAATGAAGCAGAAGCCAGCCTGGCCTTGACCGATGTGGCAGTGCCGCGGGCAAAGGTAGCAGTGGACCTTGCCGTTGGGTTCGGGTTCCCACCAGCGGGCCTCGTGCAATCGCTCGGAGCTTTGCAGCACTTGGCGTTCGGTCATAATTCCACCACTTGTGTTGATTATACGCTCGCGGAGGAGCGGCGGCGCGGATGGGCGGCGTGTGGTACGGCGTGCGGGGCGACGCACCTTAGAGGAATGGCTCCGGGGCTTGGACTCGAACCAAGATTCTAGGCTCCAAAGGCCCATGTGCTACCAATTGCACCACCCCGGAGCAGTTGAAGAGCGGCCCGAAAAGTGTAGCAGACATCCGGGGATTTTGTTTTGCCGGATGCGATGGAACTCCGCAGGTTCGAAACCATGAAGCGTCGCTGGTTTGCCGGGGTTTCGTGAATTTGCTAGTCTTCTGAAGCCACGTGCGGCGGAGAGGTGTCCGAGCGGTTTAAGGAGTACGCTTGGGAAGCGTGTGTTGGGGAAACTCAACCGTGGGTTCGAATCCCACCCTCTCCGTCATACCTGTTTTTACCTGAATATTGCTGCATTCTTGATTCCGTGCTACCGCCGTGCTACCGTTTTCCATCATTTTATTGGGGATGGTGTCCAGCATGGCCAGCGTCTACGCAAGGTTCAAAGGGCCCAAGGGATGGGAGTATCAAAGGGTTGGAAAAGGCCGCCCGCCGAAGGGCGCGAAGTTCCATATTCGCTTCACAGACGCACAAGGCAGGCGGTGCTGGAGTCAACCCTTCGATACTCCGCAGCAAGCCCAGGAAAACGCTGATGGCGTGGCCCTGGCTACCCGAGCCGCTGCCCAAGGACTCACCGTCGCTGAATACCAGGAGCAGACGAACACAGGCCGCACACCGGTCAAAGTCGCGGTGGAAAGATTTCTCAAGCTCCACCGCAATAATCGGCCGAAGACGGTTAAGCAATACAATCTCGCGCTAACGCACCTACTTGCCAATCTTCCGCGTGGCGTAAGGTTCATCAAGGACTTGGCGACGTCCGATGCGCTCGACGCCTACGTGCGAACGCTGCAGACCGAAGAATACGCCGCCAAAACCATCGAAACCCGGATGGGCGTCATCTTTTCGATGCTGAAGGACAACAAGAAGGAAACGGGTGTGGAGTATGCGGCGCAACTCGTCAGCCTGCCGGAACCGTTGCACACACGGCCCAAAGCCTACGCCGACGACGAGATTCCGAAACTGTTTGGCGTCATGACCGCCGAGGAACGCGTGCGTTACCTATTCTTTTTGCACACCGCCTGCCGCGAACAAGAAGTGCAGTACGCCATGTGGGACGACATTGATTGGAAACATCGCAAATACCATGTGACGGGTGACGGCAAAGAAGATGTCAACTTTGTTCCGAAGCATCACGAGGAACGCTGGATTCCGCTGACCACCGAACTGGTTGAATTGCTCAAGGAGCAGAAAAAGAATCCTCCCCATCGCCGCTGGATTTTTGTGAATAAGGACGGAGATCCGGAGGGCCACTTCCTGCGCAAGTTCAAGGCCATCGCCAAGCGTGCCGGGCTGAACTGCGGAAACTGCAAAACGACGATCCAGCAGGGGAAATATCATCTGCGGAAGCCCACGGAGGTTACCTGTGCCACAAGCCCGGTTTGCGAGAAACATCATCTCCACCGCTTGCGAAAGACCTGCGCGACCCGCTGGCTGCGGAACGGTGTGAACCTGATGGACATCAAGACTTGGCTTGGCCACAAGAGCTTGGAAACCACCGAACTTTATCTGTCCGACACCAAGCAGATTGGCTCGGAAATGCAGGCCAACATCGACAAGGCCGGGACCTATTGAGGTCACGCAGCATCCTTGGCGTTCTGCGTCAGTGCCGAGCGGTGCTTCTCCAGAAGCGCCGCGCGGTGTCTATCCAAGAAAGCGTCCATGTCTTGCTTCAAGATAGTATAGTGGCGACACAACTTCAGCGCAGGCAGCTCCCCTGAGCGAATCTTCACCTCGACAAACCAGGGAGTCACGCCCATGTACTCAGCCGCCTCCACGATGCGATAGCCGCGCTGATCTGTCGAAGCGACGGTATTTGGCCTGCGAGTCATGTCGCCACCATGCCGAGTCTGGCCTCGCTCCTCTTTTCGACGCTCCATGACTCATCCCTTGGCTGAGAGGCAAGACGGTCGATTCCATGCCCGAACCGCTTGCCCAAGGGAAAGGGCAAGGGTGAAGGGCAAAGGGCGGAATGGAAGAGGGCAAGGGGCAAGGGAATGGATTCCGCCTTGTGGTGAGGCAAAGGAAAAGGAGCCGCCAGGACGTTTTCGTCTTTGCGGTTGCTTTCGTTCATTTTGTTTGGCGCAGGAACTCGCGGAATAGTGGGTGGTAGAGCCGATAATGGCCCCGTGCTGTTCGGATCAGGAGTCCTTTATCAACGAGTCTGGTGAAGTAAATCCGCTCGTACTCGCGAAACTGTGTACGGCTGATTTCTTCCTCGCCGCATCGTGCCAGCGAACAAAGTAGCTGAAGTTCGCGTTTGGTGACCTGGGCAAGATCGGCGGAGAATTTTTCCTTTTCGAGGCGGCGGAAGATTTCCGGCCAGTGCTCCCTGGCGTCAAGTTTCTGGCGTTCGGGTGCCAGTTCTGCAAGCTGGCGGCAGATGAACGCCATGAAGTAGGGGTGACCGTGCACCTTGGACTGCAGCCATTGGGCGAACTCGGAGCGGTCTGCTGTCGCGCCAAAAATCGCATCAACGTACTCCGAGGTTTCCGCGAGACAGAACGGATCGAGATAGGCCTTGTCGTAAAAGCGCACCGCAGGCTCTGCCAGGCTCCTGATGTCGGAGAAGTAGTTCGCGGGAGCAGAGAAGCAGACACTACAATTGATGCTCTCGGTTCCGAACGACTGAAATTGATCGCGCAATGCCAGCGCGATTGCATCCTGACTCGGTGCGCTGAGGTGGTGAAGGTCATCTAGAAAAAAGACAACGCCGTTCAGTCGGGCGGGCTGAATGAACCGGTGCCAGGCGTCCTGAATTGCGTGCCTGAGAATGGCTGTCCCGGAGGTCAGAAACAGTTGGGATGTTTCCCTCTGGAAGGAAAGCGGCCCGAGGCTCACGCGCTTCAGCTTCCAGTTCTGTACTTCCCGCCGAATATTGCCTTGAATAGACTGAGTTCGCGCGATGCATTCACCGAAGGCGTCCACCAAGAGCTCCGCGAAGCGCCGGTAATCGCCGAGTTCTTTGGAGACCGAGAAGGGGACTGGCAGCATGTTGAATTGAGGCTCCGCACAGACAGCGGAGCATTTCAGGAGC
>DATGMH010000035.1:0-148662 GCA_035293725.1 Bryobacteraceae bacterium | reverse complement strand
TTTCAAGGTCCGGCGCCGCAACGGTGCGAAGGAGGAATTGAGCAAGTCCTGCCGGCGGGCTCCGGCGGCATGTGGAGACTACAGGGGTGGGCGCTAGATGACAGGGGTCACGGAACGGTGCGCGATCTGATCTTCGCAGACGCTGCGGGGCAAATCGTAGGCCTCGGGCGCGGCGGCTTCCGTCATAATTATTTTCCGGGCCTGATGACAGAGCCTGCCACGCCTCCGGCGGCGGAACTGCACCGGCGCGTCCGGCACAGCGAATGGCTCGGATACGTGCGGCAGCCGGGTTCGAGCTATCCCGACGTGCGGGTTTACGAGGTGCTCGCCGGCGAGCGATTATGCCTGGTCGAATCTCGGAACTGAGCCTCGGCCAGCTCCTGGCGCGATCCTCTACGCTCGGACGCGGGTTTTATGCTCGTCCGGTTGTGGAAGTCGCGCGAGATTGCCTGGGGAAGATTCTGGTACACGGCGAGACGGCCGGGCGCATTGTGGAAACCGAAGCGTACCTGGGGGTCAACGATCGCGCGGCGCACGCCTGGCGCGGCATCACGGATCGCACGCGCGTGCTGTTTGGGCCGCCGGGTCATGCCTACGTCTATTTCATTTACGGCATGTACGAATGCCTCAATTTCGTGGCTGAGGAAAAGGGTCAAGCCGGGTGCGTCTTGATTCGCGCGCTCGAACCGCTGGCGGGGATCGAGATTATGCACAAGCGTCGTCCGAAAGCGCAGCGGTTGGAGGATTTGGCTTCCGGGCCGGGAAAGCTCACGCTGGCGATGGGAATCACGCGGAGGCAAAACGGCGCCGATTTGACGCGCGGGCCCTTGCAGGTTCGGCGGCTCAAGCACGAACCGCCGATCGAGATCCACGTGACGCCGCGGATTGGGATCACGCATTGCGCCGAGTGGCCTTTACGTTTTCTGATCGCGGAGAACCGGTTCGTCAGCCGGTAAGTGGAGCGTTATTGTTCGACGAATTTCTTCAAGCGGTTCAGCGCGGCGTCCCAATGTTGCGAGATCTCGGCCAAATAGCGGCGGGCATCGTCGAGCGGGCGAGCTTCCAATTCCCAGATCCGCTCGCGTCCGCGACGGGTGCAGCGAACCAATCCGACGCCGGCCAGCACGTGCAAATGTTTGGTGATGGCCTGGCGCGTAATTGAGGCGCCCGCCGTCAGCTCGGAGATGGATCGCGGGCCTTGTTCTGATAGCCGCGCGACTAATTTCAGCCGCGTCTGGTCGCCCAACGCGGCGAATACGGGCGCCGCGCTGGTCCTGCTCGGCTTAGCGCGCGGGCTGCGTTGCGTCGGCAAGGTATTTCTCGATGGCTTTCATCTGCATGCTCCAACCTTGTTCGTTGCCGGCAAAAGCTTTGGCACGGCGGTCCAGCGGGATTTTATCGAAACCAGATTCGGTCAGAGTGAGCATCGTTCCGCCGGCAACTTCCTCAAGCACGAATTCCACCAGCGTCATGGGTTCCGAGGGATCCACCGCGTGAGGACGCCAACGGAATGAGAAAAGGCGCTCCGGCTCAATTCTCGCGACGACGATGGCGAACGGATGGCCTTCATACGGCTTCTGCGCCTGGGCCATTTCGGGATCGGCGAGCGAGGGGGCGATGACTCCGGTCAAGGGCGTGTCCGGCACGAACGGCCCATCCAGACGTACGCCGAACCAGTAACCAAACTCTTTGGAATCGGTGAGAGCGCGCCAGACGCGCTGGCGGGGAGCGCGGAGGAGAATTCGTTTTTCAATCCGGTCTGAGTTCATAAGCAACCATCCGGTTGCATATTAGCTCAAGCCGCGGACAAATGCAACCATCGAGTTGCGCAAGTGGCGGGGGGCGCCAATCCCGACGACCCACGTGCAGCGGCGGTGTAAAACGGTGTACCCACCTTTGTCGCCGCCTGCTGTATACTGCCTTCTACGCATGTGGCAGCATAACTACACCCCATTGGACGGAAACCTGTTCGGTTCGGCCGCAATTGCCTCGCTGCCGATTGTGACGCTGCTGCTATTGCTGGGCGTATTGCGGAAGCCGGCCTGGATCTCGGCGCTTTCGGGACTAGCCACGACCATCCTGGTGGCGCTGTTTCTATACGGCATGCCGGTCGCACACGTATTTTCAGCCACGCTTTTCGGCGCCGCGTTCGGCCTTTTTCCGATCGGCTGGATTGTGATCGGCGCCGTGTTTCTTTACCGGATTACGGTGGAGACGAAGAATTTCGAAGTTATCAAATATTCGCTCGGCAACTTGACGCAAGATCGCCGTCTGCAGGCGCTTCTGATCGCATTTGCCTTTGGCGCTTTTCTGGAAGGGGCGGCAGGATTCGGGACACCCGTGGCAGTGGCGGCCGCGATGCTCGCCGGTCTCGGTTTTTCACCGTTTTTTGCGGCAGCGCTGTGCCTGCTGGCGAATACCGCGCCGGTAGCATTCGGTTCGATCGGGATTCCCGCGATCACCTTGGCCGGCATTACCGGTCTGCCGCTGGACCGGTTGAGCGCGGCGATCGGGCGGATCTGCGCGCCGGTGTCTCTATTTGTACCGGGATACATCGTGGTGGTGATGGGCGGCTGGACCGCGCTGGCGCGTGTTTTCCCGGCCGCGCTGGTCTGCGGTGGGGTTTTCGCGGGGCTACAATTTCTGATCTCGAATTACGTCGGGCCTCAGTTGACCGATTTAATTGCGTCTTTGGGATCGATTGTGGCGCTCGTGCTCCTGTTCATGGTTTGGAAGCCGAAAGATACGGACCGTAGCGCCGCCCCCACGCAGGCAGGTGGGCCGCGGCACGCCGCCGGAAGCAGTGGCACCGGAGCCGCTACGGCAACCGCCCCGCTCGCCGCCCCTGTTCACTACACACCGAGGCAAGTCCTGCTGGCCTGGAGTCCTTATCTGCTGCTGGTAGCGGTGGTCCTGCTATGGGGCTGGAAACCGATGCAAGCGCCGCTGAACTCTGTCAGTAAGGCGATCGCGTGGCCCGGGCTGCACAATCAGATCGCGCGTGTCCCTCCGGTCACGAGCAAGGTCACGCCATATGCAGCGGTGTTCAATTTCAACTGGCTTTCGGCGGCCGGCACTTCGTGTTTGATCGCCTGCATTCTTTCAGCATTCGTGCTGCGCGTTTCACCCCTGCGCTTTCTGAAGATCTTCGGCGACACGCTTCGCCAACTGGCGTTCGCGATGGTGACGCTGGCGGCGGTGCTGGGTTTGGCGTATCTGATGAATTACTGCGGCGCCACGGGAACCCTGGGGTTGGCGTTCGCGGCCACGGGCGCCTCGTTCCCATTTTTTGGGGCGATTCTAGGCTGGCTGGGCGTGTTTCTCACGGGCTCCGATACATCCGCGAACGCTCTGTTCGGCAACCTGCAGGTGATCACAGCGACGCGGCTGAATCTGAATCCGGTGCTGATGGCAGCAGCCAATTCCGCCGGCGGCGTGATGGGCAAGATGATCAGCCTATCGAGCATCGCCGTAGCGGCGGCGGCGACGGGTATGGCGCCGGAAGAAGAGGCCAAGCTGTTCCGCTTCACGCTAAAGCACAGCATCTTCTTAGCGAGCTTAATCGGTCTCGTGGTTCTGTTCTACGCCTACGTGGCGCCGGGGCTGCAGCCCTAGTAGCTCTCTCCCAACCGACTGTTGTACAAATGATCTTGCAGCTATTTCCGGGACCAGGACTCCGGTGGGGCCGAGGTCTGCGAACATCCGTGGTTTTGCTTTCGCTGGCGATAACTGGGGTGTGCCGCGGCGGCGGACAAGCGCAGCGTCTTCCGCGGCAGACCGGGCCAACGAGCGCCGCGATTGAAGGCATCGCGCGCACGGCGGACACGGCGCTGGGGTTGGGAGGCGTCGCTGTTACGCTGCAGAACCTGAGTACGGGCAGAAGCACCGTTGCGACTACCACGGGCGACGGCGCGTTTCGATTCCTGAACCTTCCGCCGGGACGCTACCAAATCAAGGCGGCGCGGGATGGATTCGAGCCGTACGCACACGGCGAGATCGAGCTGAAGATCGGGGACGTATTTGCGCTGGAGTTTCGCATGAAACCCACCGGCACGCCACCGGAGACAATGCGCGAGGTTCCGCGCCAGCCGGCGCTGGGTCCCAAGCCGCCGTCAACGCCGGCCGAAGCGGCGCCGTCCGCCCCATACAGGACGTTTCCTCAAGAACAGCCCGCTGCGCCTGGGCAACCGGGGCCGCCCGCGCCTTTGCCGACCGACGCTCAGATCTTCGAAGTGATTCCGAATCGCTGGAATCTTCCGTTTCCGACGGAATATCATCGGTACCCAAACGGCGAGGTCCCCTATGTGGCGGGCCACTGGTATGACCCGTTCAATCGCAACAAGCTGAAGGGCGATTATCCGATCATAGGTAACCGAACTTTTCTGAACGTGACGCTGGCGAGCGACACGTTCGTGGATGGCCGGCGTCTGCCGGTGCCGAGCAATCTGGGGTCGGCCAGGCCGGACAGTTCGCAATTTTTCGGCCGGTTCCGGCAATATTTCATGACCGAAAACCTGGCGTTCTCGGTAACGCTGTTCCATGGCGATGCCGCGTTTCGCCCGATCGACTGGCAGATCCGGTTCACGCCCGAGTTCAACATCAATTATCTGAATGTCCAGGAAAACGGGATCGTGAATTTTGACGTGCGCAAAGGCACCACCCGCCTGGATGAGCATGTCGGGCTGCAGGAAGGCTTCGTAGAGGCGAAACTGAAGGACCTGAGCAACAGCTACGATTTTGTGTCGGCGCGCGCGGGCATCCAGTCCTTCACGAGCGATTTCCGCGGGTTCATTTTTTCCGATCAAGAGCCGGGCCTAAGGCTGTTCGGAAACTTCGGCTCGAACCGGTATCAGTACAACGCCGCATACTTCGCGATGCTGGAGAAGGACACGAACAGCGGTTTAAACACGTTCAACTATCGCCATCAGCAGGTCATGATCGCGAACCTGTACCGGCAGGATTTCGTCAAGCCCGGCTACACAATCCAGGTCAGCTTTCACTACAACAAGGACGATCCGTCGTTTATCTTCGACAACAATAATTTCCTGGCGCGCCCGGCTCCTATCGGGATCGTGAAGCCACACGCGATCCGGGCGTTCTACTACGGCTTGGCGGGCGATGGGCATTTTGGCAAGCTGAACGTCGACCACGCCTTTTATCAGGTATTGGGGCACGATACGTTCAATGAGATCGCGGGCCGCCGCGTGGACATCAACGCCCAAATGGCAGCCGTTGAATTATCGCTGGACAAAGATTGGCTGCGATACCGGTTGTCGTTCTTCTATGCTTCCGGCGACAAGGACCCGCGGGACGGGACGGCTCGCGGATTCGATGCGATCTTCGACAATCCGAATTTCGCGGGGGGGTTCTTCAGTTTTTGGGATCGCGAAGGATTGCGGCTCACGGGCACGGGCGTTGCGCTGGAGAACGGCGGCAGCCTGATTCCGGATTTGCGCACCAGCAAGCTGCAAGGGCAATCGAACTTCGTGAATCCGGGAGTGTACTTATACAATGCCGGCGTGGACATCAACGTTACGCCCAAGCTACGCGGGTTCGTGAACCTGAACCTGCTTCGTTTCGTGCACACTGAGCCACTGGAGTTGCTGTTATTTCAAGCGCCGATCCACGCAGGGATCGGCGCTGACTCGGGGATCGGAGCGTCGTACCGGCCGCCGCTCTCCGAGAATATCGTCGTGACCGGCGGGGTAAACGCGTTCCAGCCGTTCCAAGGCTTCCGCGATATTTCCACCAACCGAACCTTATTGTCATTATTCGCCAATGTTCGATTCCGTTTTTAATCGTGGCGCACGCACTTATGCGTGCCGCGTTCACACTCGTGTGAATGCCAGAGTTGCGGCGGCGACAGCGGTGCTGCTGCTCGGCATAGCTGCGTGCGCGTTGCTGCTGATGGCTCAGCAGCCCGGCCGGGGCTTATTCGGCCAAACCGCCGAACAAGCCGC
Organism: Bryobacteraceae bacterium; assembly: GCA_035293725.1. Lineage (GTDB taxonomy): Bacteria > Acidobacteriota > Terriglobia > Bryobacterales > Bryobacteraceae > Palsa-89. Next base: position 142,702 of record DATGMH010000035.1, on the reverse strand, counting down.
GGGCAAAAGCACCGGCTGTGTGGCCTGTCACGGCCAAACCGACTCGCCCTCAATGCACACGACAGGCACCCTTCAATTGGGCTGCACGGATTGCCATGGCGGCAACGCCGAGATCCAACCGCCGGCCGGAGCCCAGAAGGGTTCCTCGGCATACGAGCAAGCGAAGAAACAGGCGCACCCGCAGCCGCGCATTCCGGATCTTTGGAAAAGCTCGGCGAATCCCATCCGGCCGTATGCGCAATGGTTGCAGGAAGGCAAAGAATACATCCAGTTCGTTAACCCCGGCGATCTGCGGGTCGCCGAGCAGACCTGCGGCTCGGGCGGATGCCATGCCCGCGAAGTGATGGCGGTTCGGACCAGCATGATGACGCACGGCGCGATGCTATGGGAAGCCGCGCTGTACAATAACGGCGGCTATCCATATAAGGACGCTCGCTTCGGCGAGAGCTATTCACCGGATGGGCTTCCGCAGCGCATCAAGACGTATCCTCCGCCCTCGCAGGATCTGACGCGGACCAAGGGTGTTCTCCCGAGCCTGGAGCCGCTGCTGCGCTGGGAAGTTTCGCAACCGGGCAATATTCTGCGCGTGTTCGAGCGCGGAGGCGGCGAACGCTCCGAGATCGGCAATCCAGACCGCGAGGAGGATCCCGGCGCGCCGGACGTCAAGCTGAGCGATCGCGGGCTGGGAACGGAGCTTCGCACGGACCCCGTCCTTATTGGTCTTCAGAAGACGCGGCTGCTCGATCCAACGCTGTCGCTGCCTGGAACCAACGATCATCCCGGCGATTACCGCAACAGCGGCTGCACTGCCTGTCACGTGATTTATGCCAATGACCGGTCGCCCGTCCATTCGGGCCCGTACGCGCGGTACGGGAATCAGGCACACAGCGCGCAAATCGATCCGACGATTCCACGCGATGAGCGCGGCCATCCGATCAAGCACGAATTCACAAGGTCGATTCCCACCAGCCAGTGCATCGTGTGCCATATTCATCCGGGCACGAACATGGTTGCATCGTATCTGGGGTACATCTGGTGGGACAACGAGACGGACGGCGAGCAGATGTATCCGGCCAAGCAGCACAATCCGTCGGACGAGGAGCGCTTCCAAAGCTGGCTGGCAAATCCCGAAGCCGCGGCTGCGCGCGGGAAATGGAAGGACCTGGAGTTTTTGGAAAAGATCGGGACGCCCGAGTTCAACCAGCAGCTCAAGCACACGCAGTTCGCGGATTTCCACGGGCATGGCTGGGTATTTCGCGCGGTGTATAAGCGGGACCGGCAGGGCGAGCTGCTGGATGCGCAAGACAAAGTGGTCCAGCCAGACGACCAGGACAAATTCCAAAAAGCGGTGCAGCTGCGCGATATCCATCTCGAGAAAGGGATGCATTGCGAGGACTGCCACTTCGCGCAGGATAACCACGGCAACGGAAATTTGTATGGCGAGACGCGCAATGCGGTGGAAGTGGATTGCGTGGACTGCCATGGAACGATATCGCACAAAGCGACGCTGAGGACCTCGGCGGCCGCGGCGCCGCCGGGAGGTACGGACATTTCGCTGCTGCGCACGCCTTGGGGACAGCGGCGATTCTACTGGCAGGACGGCAAGCTGTACCAACGCTCGATGGTGGATAAAGATCGCGCGCCGTGGGAAGTTGTGCAGGTGACGGACACGATCACGCCAGGCAATCCGCACTACAGCGAGAAGTCGCGTTTGGCCAAAACGATTCTGAAGGATGGTAAGACCTGGGGCACCGTGCCTGGGGATGAATCAGCGCTGGCGCACGCCAACGAGCGCATGACGTGCTACACCTGCCACACATCCTGGACCACGAGCTGTTTCGGCTGCCATCTGCCGATGACGGCCAACAAGAAGCTCCCGATGCTGCACAACGAAGGGCTGACGACGCGCAACTACACTTCCTACAATTTCGAAGTGCTGCGCGACGACATTTATATGCTGGGGGTCGACGGTACGGTGACGAAGCATCGCATCGCGCCCACGCGCTCCACGTGCGCGGTGGTGGTTAGCTCGCAGAACGCCAATCGCGACTGGCTGTACTATATGCAGCAGACCGTTTCGGCCGAAGGGTTCAGCGGTTTCGGTTTCAGCCCGTATTATCCGCACACGGTCCGGGCCACCGAAACGAAGACCTGCACCGATTGCCACGTATCACGCGACGGCGACAATAACGCCTGGATGGCGCAGTTGCTGATGCAGGGGACGAACCTGGTGAACTTCATGGGCCGTTATGTGTACGTGGCCGAGGGAGCGAAGGGATTCGATGCGATTCCGGTAGCTGAGCACGACGACCCGCCGGCTGTGTTCGGCAGCGATCTACACAAAATGGTTTATTCAGATGACTACGAGAAGCTGCAAAAGTATCACGAAGAGTTAGAGGAAGCGGATCATCACGCCGGGAACGTGCTGGACGTGCAGCTACGCGGCGAATATCTGTATGCCGCCTTAGGCAAGGACGGGTTCCGCGTCTATGACGTCGCCAATATCGATAACAAAGATTTTTCCGAGAAGATGGTTACCGCTCCGGTATCGCCGCTCGGCCAGCGGTTCTATGTCAAAACGAAGAATGCGACGGCGGTGGGATCGCCATCGACATTGGCGGTGGATCCGCTGCGGACCCGCATTCCCGCGAACGAAGAGCAGCCGATCGCGTTGATGTACGGCTTCCTCTACGTCACCGACGCCGAAGAGGGGCTCATCGTGATTGGCGATCCGAACCTCAAGAGCAAGAGTCCCGGCGTGCTGACGCTACTGGACGGGAATCCGGCCAACAATTTTCTGAAGCGCGCGGCGACGTTCAACCCCAACGGCGTTCTGAATGGTGCGCGGCGCATCACGATCGCGGGGACATATGCCTACATTCTTTGCAATCGCGGCCTGGTGGTGGTGAATATCGAAAATCCGGTGGCGCCGAAGGTGGAGGCCGAGATCGGCGCGCCGGATTTGCTGGACCCGCAGGGTGTGGCCATTCAGTTCCGCTATGCGTTCGTGGCCGATAAGCAGGGACTGAAGGTCCTGGATGTCACTTCGCTGGCGCATCCGCGGGTGGTGGCGGGAGCGGCGGTGCCGCTCGAGGACGCGCGCAACATCTATGTCGCGCGCACGTACGCGTACGTGTCCGGGGGCAAACAAGGCATGGTGATTGTGGATGTCGAGCGGCCCGAGCATCCGAGGATCGTGCAAGTGTTCAACGCGGGCGGGGAATTGAACGATACGCGCGATATCAAGCTGTCGATGACCAATGCCAGCGCATTTGCCTACATTGCCGATGGCAAGAACGGGTTTCGGATCGTGCAGCTTTTTGCGCCCAACGAGCAGCCGAATTATTTAGGCTTCAGTCCCAAGCCGACTCCGAAGCTGATCGCGACGTATCGGACCAAGGGAGCTGCATTGGCGGTGTCGAAAGGAATAGACCGCGATCGCGCGGTGGACGAAAGCGGGAATCAGCTCGCGGTGTTCAACCGGCGTGGGTCGCGGCCATTCAACCGCGAGGAAGCCGAGCGCCTTTATATACACAACGGGCAGCTTTATACGGTCACGAACGATCCGCCGGGGCCGCCTGCGGCTTCGAGCGAACATCAGCCGACGGCGGCGCTGCGAAAGTACCTGTTGCGAACTCTAGGTTTTTAGAACAGCCTTCCAGAGGATCTTGCGATTGGCCAGATCGCGGAGAGCGGCAGGCGCTTCGGCCAGCGGGTATTCGACTGGCCGCGGCGGCTTGATTTTGCCTTGCGCGTAAAGATCGGCGAGCGCCTGTTGCGCTTGCGCGGAGTATTCGGGATGGGCTTGCACGTGACCGCCCCAGAGCGCCCCGACGATGGAGATGTTCTTCAGCAGAATCCGGTTGGCGGCGATGGTGGGAATGCGGCCGCTCGCAAAGCCGATGACCAGCAGGCGGCCGGCCGAGGCGATGCATTTGGTCGATAAATCGAAAACGTCGCCGCCCACTGGGTCATAGATTACGTCGGCGCCGCGGCCTCCCGTGATTTGCTTGACTTCGTCCACCCAGTTTGCGCCGGTGTAGTCGATGGTGTGCTCGGCGCCTTGTGCTTTGGCGAAGGCCAGCTTCTCGGATCCGCCGGCAGTCGCGATAACACGCGCGCCGAACGCCCGGCCGATCTGGATGGCAGAGACACCGACGCCGCTTGCGCCCGCATGGACCAGCAGCCACTCGCCGGGCTGCAGCGCGGCGCGTTCGCGCAGCGCGAAATACGAGGTGTGGTAGACCACCGGGAACGCGGCGGCTTCGGGAAAATCCATGTCATCCGGCATGAGGAAGGTGTTGTTGGCGCGGCTCAGCGTTCGTTCGGCGAAGGCGTTGCCGTGCGTCATCGAAAGCACGCGGGCGCCTGGTTTGAGGTGCGTCACGCCGGGTCCGGCCGCTTCCACGATCCCGGCGACCTCGGCGCCGGGCGTGAACGGGAAGGGCGGTTTGATCTGATACTTACCTTGCACCTGCAAGATGTCGAAAAAATTGAGAGCCGCTGCGTGATTCCGGATGCGGACTTGTCCCGGACCGGGATCTGGAACGGAGATGTCCTCGAAAGACATGGTCTCCGGCTCGCCCCAGTTGTGAACGCGCCAGGCTTTCATGGGCGGACCGCCCTGGTTTTCGGTCCTAACTCGGACGGCAGCATTCCATAAGCTCCTTCCACCCATTCGCAGAGCAGGGGGCGTGTGTCGCGCGGATCGATGATCTCTTCAATGCCGAAAGCTTCGGCGGTGCGAAGAGGGGAGCGAAACTGGTTTAGCATTTCTTCCAATTCCCGGCGGCGCGCGGCGGGATCGGGCGAGGCTTCGATATCGCGCTTGTAAGCGGCTTGCACGCCGCCTTCAATGGGTAGCGACCCCCAGTCGCCCGACGGCCATGCATAGCGCAGGTTCAACGATTGCGCGTTTCCGTGGCCCGCACCGGCAACGCCGTAGCAGCGGCGGATGAGAATCGAGATCCAAGGCGTGGTGGCTTGGTACACGGCCACCAAGGCGCGCGCCCCGGCTCGAATGGTTCCGGCGCGTTCGGCAGCGCTGCCGATCAAGAAGCCGGGGTTATCGACGAAATTCACCACGGGAATATGGAACGTGTCGCAGATATCGACGAGTCGGATCATCTTGTCGCAGGCTTGCGCGTTAGGCGCGCCTCCTCCGTGTCGAGGATCGTTCGCCATTACGCCGACTGAATAGCCGTTGAGCCGAGCCAGGCCGGTGACCAGGGGCCGGCCATAGTAGTAGCCGGTTTCGAAGAACGAGCCGCGGTCGACGATGGCATTGAGGATACGGCGGACATCGTAAGTACGGCGGCGGTCGCGCGGAATGATCGAGAGCAGTTCCTCTTCTCGCCGGCCGATTGGGTCATCGGTGGCGAGGCGCGGCGGGATTTGCCAGACGCTGGGAGGCAGATATGACAGAAAGCGCCGGATGGTTTGGAATGCTTCATCCTCGCTGGCAACCTCGTTGTCCACGGCGCCGCTGCCGCGGGTGTGGATCTCGTATCCGCCGAGTTCTTCTTTGCTAACTTTTTCTCCGACGCCGCGCTCCACCACCGGCGGTCCGGCCACGAAGAGCTGGCTGGTGCCCCGGACCATTAAGGAAAAATGGGAGGTGACTACGCGCACGGCTCCGAGTCCCGCGACGGGGCCGAGACAAGCACCGATCACCGGGACTTCGCCCAACATAGCTGTGATCTGGTCCCAGGCGGGGTTGGCGGGCACGTACGTGCGGCCGATCTGTTCGATGGTCTTGACGCTGCCGCCACCGCCGGTGCCGTCTACCAGCCGGACCATGGGGATGCGCAAGCCGCGCGCCAGTTTTTCGCCGTAACCCATCTTGTCGCCGACCTTGGCGTCGGCCGCGCCCCCGCGCACGGTGAAATCGTCGCCGCCGACCACGACTTTGCGCGAATCGATCAGCCCGGTTCCAAGCACGAAATTCGACGGCGTGAAGCTGGCGAGGCAACCACCTTCGTCGTAAGTAGCGCGCCCGGCCAGCACGCCGATCTCATGAAACGACCCGGGATCGAGTAGCCTATCAAAGCGTTCGCGAACAGTGAGACGTCCGGCGTCGTGCTGCCGTTTGATGTTGGCAGCGCCGCCCATTTGGCGCGCCAGAGCCTCGCGGCGGCGGATTTCGTCCAGTTCGGGTTGCCAGCTCACTTTGGATATTGTACGCGGAGAATGGCGGCCGGCCAGGTTGCGCGAGAAATTCTCGCACGTGCCTTTAATCTTTTTGCAAGCACGGTGCCGTTCGCCTCGGTAGATGGGAGATCTGCTATTGGTGCACGGTGATTAGGGTTCCCGCTTGCGTATTCGATCCGTTGTAGGTTGCGGTCAGTTGCTGATCGCCGTCGGGAAGCGTGGAGGGCACGAGCACGTTGAACTGAAACTCGCCCGGTAAAACCAGGCCGGCGAAGGAAACCGTCGCGGCCATTCCGCCGATGGTGACGAGGGGAAACGGGGACAATGTGCCCGATTGCGAAATAGCGCCGGGAACGACCGGATTGGACGTCGGTCCGAATCCGTTGGCAAAAAGCAGGATCGTTTCGCCGGGCCGAGCAGGCGTGGTCGAGCCCGGAAAAAGGGTGGTGGGACCGACGAGGGTTCCATTGGCATGGACGGCGGCGATGTAGGGTCCACCGTTGAAGACGAAAAAGGAAAGAGACTCCGGTTGCGCCTTCACGTTGAAAGGTGCGCTGACGGCAGTATTGTTGGTGACCTGGATCGCAACCGATCCAGTGATGTCATCGGGCGGCGTCAGAATATTGATTTGCGTAGGACTGATGTAATAAACATAAGCAGGCTTGCCATTTACCGTCACGCTCACGCCGTCGAGTTGAATGGGGAGCCGGTTGCTGGCGAAATCCGAATCCTGCCAGATGCGCGAATGGCCCGCGGGCGCGAGGTTCGTGCCTTTTATCTCAACCCACGTATTGGCAGCAATGACGGGCGCTTCGCCTTCGGCGTTCGCAACCACAGCGATCGTCGGTGCGACAGGAGGAGTAACACCGGTGGGGATGCGTCCAATTTTGCCCGCCAATTCGACAAACCACATGGCGCCGTCGGGGCCTGCGGCGATAGAGTAGCCGAGGAGGCCGTTGGCCGTGTATGTAGGCGTCGCGACTTCGGCTGTCACGGAACCCGACGTCGTGATCCGTCCAATCTGACCGAGAACATTCGTATACCACAGTGCGCCGTCGGGTCCGGCCGCGATGCCGTAGGGGCTGTCATTGGTGCCCGGCAACGGGTATTCCGTGACGGTTCCTGATGTCGTGATCCGCCCGATCTTGAACGATGCATCGGCAAACCACATGGCCCCGTCCGGGCCGGCTGTGATGCCGTAGGACCCGGAGTTTACGGTTCTGGAGATCACATACTCAGTGAAGACTCCGGCGGTTGTCATGCGTACGATTCCATTGCCGCCGTAATATTCGGTGATCCACAGCGCGCCGTCGGGGCCCGGAGCAATTGACCAGGCCCCGTACGTTGCGAGGTAAGCGGGCATTGGGATTTCGGTAATCGATCCCGAGGTGGTGATCCGCCCAATCTTGTTGTTGACTAACTCGATAAACCACAGTGCGCCGTCGGGGCCGGTGGTGATCGCAGTGGGACCGCTGTTTGGATCCGGCAATGGATACTCGGTGATGGTTCCGCTCATCGCGATGCGCCCGATGTTGCCGAAGGGATTGCCGCTATTGATGGGGCTTTCGGTAAACCACATCGCGCCGTCGGGCCCGGCCGTGATCGAGGCCCCCTCGGCGTTCGAAGTCGGAATCGGGAAAACGGTGACGGCGCCGGCGGTCGTGATCCGGCCGATGTTGCGCCCGCCTGAAAACCACATCGCGCCATCGGGACCGGCGGCAATTCCGCTCAAGCCGACGAAAGGCACGGAATATTCGGTGATTTGCCCTGGCAACAGCGATAGGCTGAACATAGCAAATAGACCGTAGCGCAGAGTGCAGCGCAAGGCTCGGTTGAGGCGTGGGCTACTCACTAGCTCATTCACGATTTCGCTTTTTTTACCTCTTCGACTAATGCCGGGACGACCTCGAACAAATCGCCGACGATGCCATAGTCAGCGACTTCGAAAATGGGGGCGTTGGAGTCTTTGTTGATGGCGACGATGGTTTTCGCGCCTTTCATGCCCACCAAGTGCTGGATCGCGCCGGAAATTCCGACGGCCATGTACACCTTGGGCGAAACGGTCTGGCCGGAGCTGCCCACCTGGCGTTCCATGGGCAGCCAGCCGCTATCGCAGATCGGACGCGAGGCAGCGAGTTCAGCGCCGAGCGCCTTGGCGAGTTCCTCGACGATCGGAATGTTCTCTTTTTCCTTGATGCCGCGGCCGACGGAGACTATGATGTCGGCGGCGGTCAGGTCCACCGCACGGGCGGACTCGCGGAAGGGGTCTTCCGGCTTAGCGCGGATCATCTCCGGTTTCAGGTCAGGCGTGAAGTTTTCCACTAGGGCGGTTCCGTTCTGAAGCTGATCGGCACGAAACGCACCAGCCTGGACAGACGCGAAATGGGGCGCCGGACCGCCGGGTTTCACATCGGCGTTCAGCTTGCCCTGAAAGAGCTGGCGCGCAAATACAGGGGCGTCGCCATCGACGCGGAACCCGATCGTGTCGCTGATCAGCACCTGGCCGAAGCGCGTCGCGACCTTGGGCGCAAAGTCGCGCACCTGGTAGGTGTGGGGGAAAAGCACGATGGACGGCGAAGTCCTGCGAATTAGCTGTTCCAGCGCGGCGGTGTACGCATCCGCAGTATAAGCACCGAGCAATTGATGATCTACGGCGAAGACCTTGTCCAGTGCCTTGGAGGCAAGCTCGTTGGCGAGCGCGCCGACGCTATTTCCGGCGACGGCCGCCGATGCCGAGGCTCCGATTTGCGCGGCCAGCTGCTGGCCCGCGGCCAGGGTCTCCCAGGACATGCGGTTCCACGCGCCGCCGCGCTGCTCCATCACCACCAGAACGCCGCTCATATTACACGCACCTCGAATTTCAGTTTCTCGACCAGTTTGGCCGCCGCTTCCTTGGCGCTGCCGTCCAACATTTGGGTTTGTTTGGTCCGCTGCGGGAGATACACGCGCTCAATGGTCGCGGCCGGAGCGGCTGGACCGCCCAGTTCGGCGACGGTGACCCGCTTGATTTCCTTCGTTTTCGCTTTCTTGATGCCCATCAACGTGGCGTAGCGCAGCTTGTTGATGCCGGATTGGATGGTGAGCACGGCCGGCAGCGGCATCTGGACATTTTGAAACCAGCCGTCTTCGAGTTCGCGCTTGACGCGAATGCCGGCGCCCGCCGTCTCGACCGCCATGATGATGGTGGCGCTGGGCAGCCCGAGCACTTCGGCCATCACGACGCCAGTTTGTCCGGCACCCAGGTCATCGGACTGGAGGCCGGTGAGGATCAAATCGGGTTTTTCGGCCTCGGCCGCTTTGGCCAGCAATTTGGCGATGCCGAGCGTGTCGAACGCGGTCAGGTCCTCTTCTTCGATGTGAATGGCGCGGTCGGCGCCTTTAGCCAAAGCCTCGCGGATGGTTTGCGACGCGCGCGCGGGGCCGAGGCACAGCGCGATCACTTCGCCGCCGTGTTTCTCTTTCAATTGCAGCGCTTCTTCCAGGGCGTAGGCGTCAGGCTCGTTGATCTCGAAGCTGAGATCGTTGTCCTGAATCCAGCGCCCGTTCGAGCCGATTCGAAGTTGCGAATCGCGGACTGGTACCTGCTTAATCGAGACGATGATTTTCATTGATTATCCAAACAGGACTACCGGCTAGATCGGTGTCCACTCGCAATGTGTATTTCAGCCTGAATACCTCTTGAAAATGAGGCATCCATTGGTGCCGCCGAATCCAAAAGAATTCGACAATGCGTAATCGATCTTCATCGCGCGGGCCTGATTCGGGACGTAGTCCAGGTCGCACTCCGGGTCGGGAAACTCGTAATTGATGGTGGGCGGCGCGACCTGATCGCGCAGCGCCAGCACGGTGATCCCGGCTTCCAACCCGCCGGCCCCGCCGAGCAGATGGCCGGTCATGGATTTCGTGGAACTCACTGCCAGCTTATAGGCATGTTCGCAGAACGCGCGCTTCAAGGCTAGACTTTCGATCTTGTCGCCGACATCGGTGGAGGTGCCGTGCGCGTTCACGTAATCGATCTGGCCCGGCGCGATGCCTGCATCTTTCAGAGCATTGCGCATCACACGGAAGGCGCCGTCGCCGTCCTCCGAGGGGCTGGTAATGTGGTGTGCATCGGCGCTCATGCCGTAGCCCACGATTTCGGCGAGAATGTGCGCGCCGCGTTGCGTGGCCGTCTCCATTTCCTCGAGGATGAGCATGCCGGAGCCCTCGCCGACGACGAAGCCGTCGCGCTGCGCGTCCCAGGGTCGCGAGGCTTTGCCGGGATCGTTATTGCGCTGCGAGAGCGCGCGCATGGCGGCGAAACCGCCCACGCTCATCGGTGTAATGGCTGCCTCCGCGCCACCGCAGATCATGGCGTCAGCATCGCCGCGCTGGATAATCTTGAACGAATCGCCGATGGAATGCGCGCTGGAGGTGCAGGCGGTGGCAGTGGCTGAATTGGGGCCCTTCGCCCCGGTTCGGATGGAAACGTAACCGGAAGCCAGGTTGATGATGGTGGCGGGAATAAAAAAGGGCGAGATCCGGCTGGGGCCTTTTTCGAGCAGAACCTTGTGCTCGCGCTCGATCACTTCGAACCCGCCGATCCCGCTGCCGATGAAAACGCCCACGCGTTCCGCGTTGTGCGCATCGATTTTCAATCCCGACTGGGCAAGCGCGAATTCGGTGGCGGCGATCCCAAACTGGATGAACCGCCCCATTTTCTTGATTTCCTTGCGCTCGATGTAGCGGGCGGGATCGAAATTCTTTACTTCGCCCGCAATGCGGCAGGCAAAACCGGTGGGGTCGAACTGCTCAATCCGCGAGATGCCTTCGCGGCCTTCGCGAATGGCTTGCCAGGTCTCCTCCGTGCCAATTCCCAGAGAACTGACCAGTCCGACTCCAGTTACTACGACCCTACGCGACAAATCTTGTGGCTCCCGGGAGGCTACTTCTTCTTTTTCGCTTCGATGTAATCGATGGCGTCTTTCACGGTGACGATTTTTTCGGCGTCCTCGTCGGGTATGTCGATATCGAAAGCTTCCTCAAACGCCATCACCAGTTCCACAATATCGAGCGAATCGGCGCCAAGATCATCCACAAACGAGGCGCTGTTGTCGACCTGGGCTTCATCCACGCCTAACTGCTCGACGATGATCTGCTTCACTCTCTGTTCAACCGACATGAATCCTCCAAGATGTCTGCAAACTCATTGATTCTAGCGATGATGGCTATTCCCCGCAAGTCAGGCAGTGCGAGGCCGCTAACGCACTCCGATTCATGCACGCAAACGGCTCGTTAGAATCAGATCAGTGCGGTTCGATCGTGTATCACTCTCAGCAATGATTGTAGCTCAGTCGGCATGGCGCGCCGGGGAGCGATCCCGGTGAGCCGCATTGTGTACCTGCATGGGTTTGCGAGCGGACCAGGTTCCAAGAAGGCACGCTTCTTCCGCGAGCGGTTCGCGGAACTGGGGATGGGGCTCGAGGTTCCGGACTTGGCGGAAGGCGATTTCAGGCGCTTGACCCTGAGCGGACAGCTGAATATCATTGAACGTCTGGCGCGAAGCCAACCGGTTACGCTGATTGGATCCAGCATGGGCGGATACCTGGCGGCGCTTTACGCGGCGCGTCATGCCGAGGTGGAGCGGCTGGTTTTGATGGCTCCGGCCTTCTGTTTTCTACAGCGCTGGATCAGTACCATCGGTCCGGCGGCTCTGGAAGAATGGCGATCCTCGGGTGCTTTGGACGTGTTTCATTATGGGGAGGGCCGTAAGGTTCCGTTGGGGTATCAGCTCATGGAAGATGCAGAACAGTACGAAAATTATCCGGACGTGCGCCAGCCAGCGCTGATTTTTCACGGCAAGAAGGACGCCTCCGTTCCCCTCGCCTACTCCGAGGAATTCGCGAAACGGCACTCAACTGTCAAGCTGCGCATAATGAATTCCGATCACGAACTACTGAACGTGCTGGATGATATGTGGATGGAGACGCGCGAGTTCTTATTTTGAGGAGCCCTCGGGTGGCAATTCCCCCCGGTCATAGATGCGAGCTAACGGGAGCGAGACGCCGATGTACGCGATGCTCTACGCACGTCAGCGGCGCGGTCCAGAGCCCGATACTCTTCTTCCGTTACCTGAATTACCGGATTCGACGGCATTTCCCCACCTGCGGGCAGTGTAGCAATTAAGACCTTGGGAGCCGATTTTGACTGAATTCAGTTTCTCCTGAAACCAGTGCTCCCAACGGCGGCTCTTATAAACAGGAGCGCAGCGGCGTCGAGGGAGAAAACCGCCCGATACGTGTGCCGGCTGCTCAAACAAACAAGTGCCCGAAGGATACCCCCGCCCCCTGCTGCGCCGCAAAGAATGGCAGTCGCTGAATGGTTCCTGGTCTTTCGCGCTGGACGATGTAAAGGCTTGGGAAAATCCCGGCCAGGTCGCATGGACGGACGAGATCGAAGTTCCTTTCGCTCCCGAGACGCCCCGAAGCGGCATCGAGTATCGCGGCTTTTGCCCGGTGTTTTGGTATAAGCGTCAGATTGAGCTGCGCCGCCGCGGCGACGAACGGGTGCTGCTTCATTTCGAGGGCGTCGATTACCGCGCCACTGTTTGGGTAAACGGGAACATCATGGGAACTAACGAAGGCGGCTACGTTCCCTTCACCTTTGACATTACCGGGTCGCTCAACGAGAGCGGTTCTCAGGAGATTGTCGTCCGGGCCGAGGACGATCCGCACGATCTAGCCAAGCCACGCGGCAAACAGGATTGGAAGCTCGATGCGCACGCGATCTGGTATCCCAGAACCAGCGGGATTTGGCGAACGGTTTGGTTGGAGCGCGTGCCCGCGGCGTACATCCACTCGCTTCGTTGGACCCCAAACCTGGAACGCTGGGAGATAGGACTGGAAGTTCATGTCGAAAGTGAAGAAAACCTTGCGCTGCAGATCGAACTGGATTTGTCGGCCGGCGACATGGCGCTCGCTCATGACCGCTATTCGGTGATTCAGGGCGAAGTCTACCGCCGCATCTCACTTTCCGATCCGGGGATCGACGATTTTCGCAACGAACTGTTGTGGGGACCCGATCATCCGACGCTGATCGACGCGTCGCTGCGATTGCTGGACGAAGACGGACACGTGTTGGATGAGGTCAGCAGCTATACAGCGTTGCGCTCCATCGGCGTCCAAGGCAACCGATTTGTTCTGAACGGGCGCCCGGTTCCCTTACGGATGGTTCTCGACCAAGGTTTCTGGCCGGAAACCGGGGCCACGCCGCCGGACGATGACGCGCTGCGGGCCGACGTCATGCTGGTGAAGCAGATGGGCTTCAATGGCGTCCGGAAGCATCAAAAGATCGAAGACCGCCGCTACCTGTTCTGGGCCGATGTGCTCGGCCTCATGGTTTGGAGCGAGATGCCCAGCGCTTATCGCTACACCCATCGCTCCGTGAGGCGATTGACCACAGAGTGGATGTCAGTGATAGAACGCGACAAAAGCCATCCGTGCATTGTGGCGTGGGTGCCCTTTAACGAATCATGGGGCGTTCCCGATCTTCCCGACAGCCCTTCGCAGCGGCACTACGTGCAGGCGTTGTACCACCTCACCAAGACGCTGGATCCGAGCCGGCCAGTAATCGGCAACGACGGCTGGGAGAGCGTCGCGACGGATATTATCGGAATCCACGACTACGAGTCGGATCCCGCGCTGATCTCGGAACGCTACGGCGACGAGCACTCCGAAAACCGTCTGCTGACGCGTGAGCGGCCTGGCGGGCGCTTGCTGGTCCTCAGCGAAATGGGCAGCACGGACCGGCCTCTGGTCCTCTCCGAGTTCGGCGGCATCTGCTACGCAGAAGACGTGAACGCCACGTGGGGATATAGCCGCTGCAGAACGCCGGAAGAGCTGGTATCGCACTTTCAAAAGCTCGTACGAGCTGTCCGTGCCTCGCCTCTGCTCGCGGGCTATTGCTATACGCAATTCACCGATACCTATCAGGAAGCCAATGGATTGCTATACGCCGACCGGACGCCCAAGATCCCGCTGGCCGAAATCGCAGCCGCGAATATGGGACCCATTGAGCCCAGAGACGAGCTGATCGACTCGGTCTGGCGCGGCCGCCTCATGGATCTGCAACTTCACATCCAGAGGCTGACGAGTGAGCACTCCTAGAATCTTCAAGCGAGACCATCAATGACTGAACCCCTTGTTCCTGCATCGCAGCCGTCGCTCTTTCGATCGTTCTGGATCGCCGGCTTCGAAAGCTCGACGCACATCAGCCCCGCGCGTGTGCGTCTGGATATGATTGCCGGCATCGAGCACGATAAGAAAATTTATGAGGACTACGCGCGCCTGAAGGAGTTCAACATTCTGACGGCGCGGGACGGCCTTCGGTGGCATCTGGTTGACCGCAACGGATTCTACGATTTTGCCTCCTTCGAGCCCATGCTGCAGGCATCGCTGGATACCGGCATTCAGGTTATCTGGGATCTATGCCATTACGGCTGGCCCGACGACGTAGACCTGCTGGCGCCGCATTTCGTGGATCGGTTCGCGAAATTCTCGGCTGCGGTGGCGCGCTTTGTCCGCGAGCATACCGATGAGGTTCCGTTCTACTCGCCGATGAACGAGATCAATTTTATGGTGTGGGGGATTTCGGAGGGCCTTCTGTATCCGTTCGTAAAGAACCGCGATACCGAAATCAAACAGCACCTGGTGCGCGCGACGATTGCATCCTGCGAAGCGATCTGGGACGTGGACCGGCGCGCGCGCTTCACGTATCCCGAACCGATTATCAATGTGTTGCCGCCTCGCAACCGGCCGGATTTAGCCGGTACTGCCGAGCAATACCGTCAATCTCAATACGAAGCGTGGGATATGATCGCGGGCTATCGCGACCCGCACCTGGGCGGCAAGCCGGAATACCTCGATATCTTAGGCGCGAACTTCTACCACTCCAACCAATGGGAGATCGAGGGTGCGGGACGCCTGCGCTGGGAGGACGAACCTCGCGACGACCGCTGGCGTCCGTTGCACGACATGCTCGGGGAAGTTTGGAAACGTTACCGGCGGCCGCTCTACCTCGCCGAGACCAGCCACTTCGGTTCCGGGCGCGCGCGCTGGATCCGGGAAACCGGTCAAGAGATCTGCGCCGCCTGGAAAACCGGTACACCGCTGGCCGGCGCGTGCCTGTATCCGATTCTGGACCGGTTCGACTGGATGGACGCGGCACACTGGCACAACTCCGGCCTGTGGGACATGGTCTCGGACGATCGGGAAAAGTTCCGGCGCGTTCCGAATCCGGAGTATGCCGCTGCGTTCCTGGAAACGCAGGAACGAGTATCGCGCTGCGCCGCGGAGCTAAGCGGCGTTGGTGTTTGACTCCAACGCTGCCTCGGCCTGCAGCAACATTGGCTCCGCGTCCGAAGGCCCGTGAGCCTTTCTCTGCGATTGCAGGACCTGGTCCGCCGCCTTCTTTCCCGCAATAAACGCGTGGTCGGAATTGTAGTATTCCCACTCGCCGTAGCGCCCGGCCACAAGGATGTCCATGGACGCGAGCCACTCGCGGATGCTGGCCACCACAGATTTGCGGCGGTGGTCATAGACCACATAAGCGCAGGGTAAATCGACAATGGCGGTGGCCCAGATGGGATCGTCCGGGCGCATAAACCCGACGCGCTTGGCGTCTTCGATGCAAAGACGGATTAAATCCTCACCCGTGCATGGCAGTGGTTTATTGGGGCCGTAAGTGATCTCGCATGTAAATCCGAAGCCGCCTGGAGGATTGCAGTGCGGGCTCGCGTTGCCCTGCACGAAGATGCGGTGAAATACGGTGTCCTCCGGATAATAGATCCAGTGCTTCTCGGTAATGTCGCTCCGGCCGACGCCAATGTGAACGCACTGCACGGACGTATAGCGGAGGTCCTGCGAGGCCCGGCGGAGGTGAGCCGGAACTTCCTCGCCGATGCGAGCGATCAAGGTAGGCAGCGGCATGGTGCTGATCAGTTTCCGGTACGGAATCGGGGTGCCGTCCTGCAAAAACACCCGGCGGCTGCGAGGAGCGATCCGCATCACTTCGGCGTTCAGCCGTACCTCGCCCTTCAACCGCGGCAGAAATCCGTCCATGAGGCTCTGGAACCCGCCGTGCAAGGGATATCCGAAGCGCGCGTTGGGACCCATGGGTTTGGGTTTCGGCAGAAGTGCTCCTTCGATCATTTCTTCCAGGTCGGGGAGTGGTACCCTGCCGCCCAGCCAGGAGGTCTCCATTTCGCGCAGTGGCACGGCCCATAGCTTGCGGTTGTATGGAATCGCGAAATGTTTTGCGATGCCCCGGCCCCAGGTACGGTAGATGAAGCTCTCGAAATCATCTGCCGGCGCGGTATCGGAGGGAGCCAAGGGTGTCTCCAACTCGAGAATTCCGTCGGCGCAGCAGTCGCGGCTGGACGCGGTCGTGCACGCCGATTCTTTGGCGGCCGAAGCGTGCCCGTTCGCATATGCGTGTCCGTTCGACGTGCCATTGGCGCCATTTGCATGACCGTTGCGAGGCGACGCCTTCAACGGGCCGAACCGCGCCTCAATCGCGCCCATAACGCAGTCCTTGATCACGTGCGCCGGCAGGCCATATAGCGAACCCTGGAACGGGTAGCGCGTATATACGCCTTGGCTGTAAATCCAGGCTTCCCGATCCTGCCAGTGCACGTTGTCGCCGAGCAACAGTTGGTACAACTCATGCACGTACGGATCGTTGGAGAACATGATGTGGCCGGCGTAGTCGAACGTAAAACCGTTCGCTTCGAGCGAACGGCACCACCCACCCACCTTGTCCTCTTTCTCCAGCAGCAGAGCGTCGTCGCCCAGATGATAGGCGGCGCTTAGTCCGGTCGGTCCAGCTCCAATCACTACGTTGCGTGGACTGGTCTGCACGGCCAGGGTGCGTCTCTTGGCGGCGCGCTCCAGCAGGTCTTCCATCTTGCCGGCCGTCAAGTCCCAGGACGTGTTCTGTAGGATCTGGCGCATGCGCTGGCAGCGCACATCCATCAATTCTTCGCTTTCCTGTAGCGCGGCTTCGCATTGCCGCACGAACTGATCCGGCGTCGCACCGATACGAACCACGTCCGAATAGCAGTCCACGACATCGCGGATGGGAGTGCTTACGATCGGTTTCTCGCCCGCCATGTACTCGAGCGTTTTGGTAGGGCTGATGAATCGGGTAGCGTCGTTCAGGGCGAACGGGAGCAAGGCCACGTCCCAGCCGCCCAGAAATTTGGGCAGCTCGTCGTAACCGCGCTGGCCGAACGGATGAATATTAGGACCTACCGGCACGGTGGCCGGATCGATCTTCACCACGGGACCCACGAGGCAGATTTGCCATTCCGGATGCTGCCGGGAGAGAGTTCGCAAGATCTCCAGATCCATGCGCTCATCGATGACGCCGAAATATCCGAGCCGCGGGTGGGGCAGGCCCACCTGGTCCGGATGCTCCATGCCCGGGATGCAGGCTTCGCCGAAGTGAACCACGTCGACGCTGCTGGGGAAGCAGTGGACTTGCGGGTGCCGCGCGCGCTTCGCCTCGTACAGGCTGCGTCCGCCCGTGAATACCAGGTCCGCCTTGCGGAACAACTGCGCTTCGAGCTCGATCAGCTCAGGCGGCGCGCCGGCGAATGCTGACAACTCGTCCATGCAGTCGTAGACGACGATTTTGGGATTCAACTCGTCGGCCAGGGGAAGCGCCATGGGCGTGTAAAACCACACCGCAGGCTTCGAAATATCTTCTTCACGCAGCAGCTGAGCCATCAAGCTGCGCAACGGCGGCATCTGGGCAGCGCTGAAGCCACGCTCCGTGACGGGCGTGCACGGGGTGCAGACCATGACCTCACCGTCCTGGGCGTAGGTCTTCTGCCAGTGCGGTTGCCCTTCGCAATGCTGCGGCTCTTCAATAAAAAAAATGCGCCGGCCGCGCGCCAAACGCGAAACGATGTGCTGCGGCCTTTGAAAAACAAAATTCCACCGGAGATGACAGAATACAATGATAGTTTCTACCTGCATGTTTGAATACCTAGATCCCCCAAGCGGCGCGAGGCGCGCGCCCCGTGCCACACATTAGACGCTACTGAGGGCTAATTCACGTTGCGTAACCGTTAGGCGCGCGCGGGGCAGCAAGTAGCGCAGCGCCAGTCACCTGGAACAATTCTTAGGACCCATGTGAGGAGCCGCGATGGGCGCCCACCCACGCGTCATGGGTGGCTGCCCGCATCCGGGTCTCGACAGCCATTCTTTCAGAGGGAGATTGAGCCGCAGAACCCATCCAAACGCTTCGCGCTTAGAGACGGGCAGGCGCACGCCATAACGTCTATACGTCTACCCACGCGCGCAGATTCGCGCTTTGGGCCACTTTTTCGAGCAGCCGCATTCCAAGCAGTCCATCTTCGAACGTCGGGTATTCGGCCGGCCCGGATAGGTTGGCTATTTTAGCGTAAAAGCGTTTGAAAACCTGCTTGTGCGTATCGTCATAGCCTTCGCTGTGGCCGCCCGGAAGGTCCGCGTAAGCGGCCGCTTCCGGATCGAGCAGCGCGGGATCTTTCACTATCACTTGGTTGGGTTTGTTGCGGTGACCGATCCACAACTCGTCGGGCCGCTCCTGGTTCCAGGAAACGCCGGCTGCCGTGCCGTAGATTTCAAAGGTGAACATATTCTTCCGCCCGGCCGACATCTGGCTGACCGTGAACGCTCCGCGAGCCCGCTGGCCGAGGCGCAGCAACACTGACCCGAAATCCTCCGTATCGACCGATACGGGCGCGTAAGCTTCCGGGCGATGAGTTTTTCCCGTGAACGTCGCGACGGATCGCGACGGCTTCTTGCGAGTGGTATGGAACGTTGCGAGGTCGGCGCACAGCGCAGTAATCGGCAATCCGGTGACATGCTGGATCAGATCCATCCAGTGCGACCCGATATCGCCCATGGCGCGCAGCGGGCCATTGGCGGCGGACTCCACGCGCCAGTTCCAATCGGTATCGTACAGGAGCCAATCCTGCGAATACGTCCCTTGCACGACCAGAATCTCGCCTAATTCGCCCTTCTCAATCATGCGGCGGACATGCTGCACCAACGGGTAATAACGTAAGTTGTGCTGGAGACAATTGGCGAGCCGGGTGTGCGCCGCCAGATCGACCAGCTCGCGAGCTTCGGCTACCGAAATCGTAAATGGCTTTTCACAGAGCACGTGCTTGCCAGCTTCGAGAGCGGCGCGGCACATGCGATAGTGCAGCGCGTTGGGCGTCAAAATATGAACCGCATCTATGCTGCTATCTGTAAGCAGCGTCCGATAATCGCCGGTGGAGCGGGAAACGCCCACAGTGGCCGCGAACGCGCGCGCGCGATCGTCGTTGGAAGCCGCCACTGCGGCGATCTCAACGTTGCCCAAGCGTCTGAGATTCTCCGCGTGCACCTTGCCCATGAAGCCGCCGCCAATCAGCGCCACCGAGATATTTTTCATAACGAGGTCCGTCCCGGAGTCGATAGACTAGGGAGGAAGTTGGTACAGTGATTGTAGCCGAATGGTAGTCAAGATCAGGTTTGGCGCCGGTCGCAAGCTCCGCAAGAAGCCGCATAAGAACCAACACGTCGCGCTTGCCTTGGGCGCGCTGATCACACCAGGCGCCGTTATGGCGCTCGTATTGGCGCTATGGCGGCTGGCGGCGGATCTCCGGCTTACGGCTCAGTTTCCTATTTCCGATGGAATTTTCTCTCACTGGCAAATCTGGCTAGTGGCCGGCCTTGCCATGCAGTCCTGCGCGATACTTCTCAATCGCTATGGGAAGTCGGAACCCGATCTCCGCAAATCGGGAGAAACATCCGACCAGACCTTAGCCGAGACCAGATTCTGAATTTCCTGTAACAACAAATAGAACTACCCGTACTTTCGGCCTGTGGCGAACAGCCACAGCCGGTGCGATGACGCAACGCAAGTTGGATTCACTTTAAATCCAAAGAGGCTCCCTAATCGTATGTAGAAGCGGGAGACGAGCGTGGTCTTGAATTCGAGAAACTTTGGCGAGTCCCGTGCATCTACTGCGGAAGAGGTCTCGAAAACAGTGTTACGAATCGGGGGGGCACTGCAACCGGCGGGTACGCGTACTGCGGCCATGGTTGCAGATTTCAGTTCAGTTTTCATCAGCAAGCTTCAGGTCTTTCTTGAAGAAGCTGGCGCGGATTTCGCCGAAGCATTTGAGAAGCAATTGGCGGCTCTGCTCATCATTTTGCTTACTCCGGCTGCGCTCGTCGCCTTCGTTTTCGCGTTATGGCGTTTCAGCGCGGATCTGGGCTGGACCGGAACTTTTGTAATTTCCGATGGCTTCTTCTCGCACTGGCAGGTATGGATGGCTCTGGCGATCGGTCTGAAAGCGGCCACCTCCTGGATGCAACTTCGCACGCGTGTTGAGAAGTAGCGCGCCGGACGCCGCTCTCTCGGTGTTGGATCAAGCGCGCCGCGGCACCGTTCCTTGGTGCCGCGTCATAGATAATTTTGCAAAGAAAACTAAGCGTTTTCTGTTATTCTTGAGCTAGGCAGGCTTTCTCGGCATGCGCTTCCGCAGTGGCACGCGAACTCCCGGTATCTTTTATGTTCCCGGCTTTCCGCCGGGCGTAAAATGGCTCCTCATCAGCAACGTAGCGATTTTCCTGCTGGATTTCTTCGCCAAGTTTGCTGACCTGCACGGCCCCATCGTTATTTTGTTCGGGCTCACTCCGGCCGCGGTAGTGAAGCAGTTTGCCTTTTGGCAGCTGGTCACGTACATGTTCCTGCACGGCGGCATCGGACACATCTTGTGGAACATGCTCGCACTTTGGATGTTCGGCGCGGACCTGGAAGGCGTCTGGGGCATGCGGCGGTTCCTTCAGTTCTACTTCTTCTGCGGTGTGGGCGCCGGAATTTGCGTGGTTTTGTGCAACTACCTACTGCCGTGGGGGAATCCCGGCCTCCCCACCATCGGAAGCTCCGGCGCGATCTTCGGGATTTTGATGGCGTACGCCATGCTTTATCCCACGCGAACGATCCTGTTCGGCTTCCTGATTCCGATTCAGGTGAAGTATTTCGTAATGATTATCGGCGCGATCGCATTCCTAAGCTCGTTCGGTGTCAATAATGGCGTCAGCGAGTTTGCGCACCTGGGCGGCCTGCTGTTCGGATATCTTTTCTTAAAGACTCCGAACCTACAATTCGATCTGGCCGGACCGGTCCGCCGCCAGTACAGCGATTGGAAGCTCCGAAGGGCCAAAAAGAAATTTCAAGTGTATCTGCGCAAACAGGGATCGGGCCGCGACCCCAGAATTCACTAACCTTACCGGTCAGTAGTTCAGCGAGGGTTTACTATAGAAAGCAGGAGGCCAAAGCACCTCCAGGTCGCCTATGAAAGCATTCAGAATTTCTATTGCGTCGTTGCTGGTGTGTGTTTTGGCCGGCGTGATGCCCCGATTCGCTTCGGCACAAGGCCCGGGCTCATCGTCATCGGAAACGGTTGCGAAACCGAAAAAGAAGGAAGCTCCGGCGCAAGACGCGACCGAGGAGCCCAAGATCCCGTCCCAGTTCACGAAGAAAGACAAAGAAGTACCGGAAGGTCTGCCTACTTTCAAAAGTGATGTCACCACCGTGCAGTTGGATGTCGCCGTGCTGGACAACAAGGGCAATTTCATCCCGAATATCCCGCGCGACAAATTCCGTGTGCTGGAAGACAATGTTCCTCAGCAGCTGAGCAGCTTTTCCACCAACGCCGACGCGCCGATGACGATCGCCATGGTGGTGGAGTTCAATGCGCAGTTCCAGCAGTACTGGAGCCAGGGCTGGTATGAGACCCTGGTCGCTACCTATGGCTTCGTCCAGACGCTAAAGCCCGAGGATTACCTCGCTATCGTAGCTTACGACCTAAAGACGGAGATTCTCACCGATTTCACCACCGACCGTCAGAAGATCCAAGAGGCGATGCAGCGCTTGCGAATACCCGGTTTCTCCGAGTCCAATATGTACGATGCGTTGGTGGACACCGCCCAGCGAATGAGCACAATCGAAGGGCGAAAGGCGATTTTGCTGGTCTCAACGGGACGCGACACTTTCAGCAAGCTCACCTACGACAAAGCCCGCAAAGCGCTGCAAGAAGCAGGCGTGCCCATTTATGCGGTTAGTTTGCTGCAAGCTCTGCGCCTCATGGCGGAACCGTTCATGGGAGATATCCAACGCATGGATTTTCTGCAGGCAGACAATCAGCTGAATACGTTCTGCCGCGAAACCGGCGGGCAAGCGTTCTTCCCGCGATTCCTGGCGGAGTATCCCTCCATTTACCAGACGATTGCAGCCGCGCTACGCAATCAGTATTCAATCGCCTATCATCCGACGAATCAGGCGAAAGACGGCAAGTTCCGCAAACTGAAAGTGGAGTTGGTGGATCCGGCGAACGGTAATCCGCTGCGGATCACGGATCAAAAAGGCAAGCCAATCAAATATACCGTCGTTGCGAAAGCGGGCTATACCGCGCCGCGCGAAGTCGAGTAAGTCGCTTCTCAACCGGGTTACACATTCGCGCGCTCGCAGTCAAGAAAAACATCTTGCGCTGGTGCAAGCCGATAGAAATTCGTTGACGGACGGATGACAAGTTTGTTACGTTCGTCTGGTCCTACATGACAAATTCTGGCTCGCACAACCTCAACGGTCGTATTCTGATCGTCGATGACAACGCGATGGGGCTGGCGGCAAGACGAAGCGTGCTGGAAGAGCTGGGTCATAAAGTAGTCACTTGCGGCGCGCCGCACGACGCACTCGAGCTATGCGGCAAGCAGCGCTTCGATGTCGTGGTCACGGATTACAAAATGCCCAAGATGAACGGGCTCGAGTTCATCAGCCGTTTGAAAAAACAACACCCAGGCGTGGCCGTTATCCTGATTTCCGGCTTCACCGACACTTTAGGTCTCACCGAAAGCACCACCGGGGCTGATGTCGTGATGCAAAAGAGCGCTCACGAGGTCAGCCAGCTGATCCGGTCGGTAAACAGGTTGCTTCGTTTGCAGAAGCCGCTCAAAAAGCCGGCGGCGCCTCAGCATGGCCCTAAGCCGGACAATCGCAAGAGCCGGTAATCCCAATTAGACGCGATAAGTTCGCATTGGAAACGGTAAAGTAGAATTGGATGCTATTCCGCCGGGTGCTTGCGGGGATTTTTTTCGCTAGCGCCATTTTCGCCGCCACTGTACGTTCCAGCTCCAAGGACGCGAAGAGAATCCCGGAGCTGAACAATCCCACTGTGCGCAGTTGGATGCGCTCCATGTCGCTGCGCGACAAAGTGGCCCAACTGGTAGTCATGCCCGTGCTCGGCGAGCCGACCAATGCGAGGTCAAAGGCCTTCCGCAATTATGAACATTACGTGCGGGATCTGCGCGTCGGCGGACTCATCGTTATGGGTAATGTCCAGAACGGAACCGTGCGCAATGCCGAGCCGTACGCGATGGCCGCTCTGCTGAACCGGCTGCAGAAGTTCTCGAAGGTTCCTTTGCTGGTGGGTTCGGATTTCGAGCGCGGCGCTTCCATGCGCGTCGCCTCCACCACGATTTGGCCTTACGCCATGGCCTTTGCCGCCGCCAAGGATTTGGACGGCGTCGCCTACGAAGCGGCGGAGACGGCACGCGATGCCCGCGCTATGGGCGTCAACTGGATCTTCGCGCCCGTCGCCGACGTGAACAACAACCCGGACAATCCCATCATTAACATCCGCTCGTTCGGAGAAAACCCGCAAGAGGTCGCCCGTTTTGTACAGGCGTATGTCAAAGGGGCGCATTCGGATAGCAAGAATCCGGTATTGGTCACCGCAAAGCATTTTCCCGGCCATGGCGACACCGCCGAGGATAGCCATCTAGGACTAGCGCGTCTGAATGCCGATCGCGAACGCATCGAAAGCGTGGAGTTGGAGCCGTTCCGCGCCGCCATCGCCTCCGGGGTGGACGCTATTATGACGGCCCACATGGCCGTGCCCGCGCTCGAACCCATCAACGAGCCCGCTACGGTATCTTCCAATATCCTCACCAGTCTGCTCCGGGGCGAACTGAACTTCCGCGGGATCGTAGTTACGGATGCGATGGACATGCAGGGCCTGGCGGCGATGTTCGACACTTCGGAAGCCTCGGTGCGCGCCATCGAGGCGGGCGCCGATGTGCTCCTCATGCCGAAGCGGGCCGAAGATGCCATCAACGGCGTTGTGGCAGCGGTCACGAAGGGCCGGATTTCTCGGCAGCGCATCGATGAAAGCGTCGCCCGGGTACTGGCTGCGAAAGCGCGACTAGGGCTGAATCGCAGGCGTCAGGTGAATCTCGAAACGATTGCCGATGTCGTCGGCTCTCCGGAAGCCGCCGAGCGCGCGCAGCAAGTCGCCGATCGCGCCGTCACATTGGTCAAAGATCAAAACGATGCCCTGCCGTTGCGCCATCCGGAATCCACCTGCTTATTCGCTCTCCCGGAGAGCCGCCGCAGCCAACAGGGACAGAAGCTGATCGAGGAGATCAAGAAACGCGCTGCCAACCTCACCGCGTACTGGCTCGACCCCAACATGACGCAAGCCGACCTGGATCAGATCGTGGCAAAAAATCAAGGCTGCAGCCAAATCGTTGTTGCGGCTTATGTCACCGTCAGCGCGTATCGAGGCAATGTGGCCCTGGCCGGGAACTATGTCGACTTTGTAAATACGCTGCTGGCAGGTAAGACTCCGGTCACGCTTGTATCGCTCGGCAATCCTTATCTGATCCGCAATTTCCCAAACGCCGCCGCCTACCTAACCACCTACAGCCCGACCACCACGTCGGAAGAAGCGGCGGCGCGGGCGCTCTTTGGCGAAATCCCCCTCAGTGGACACCTTCCCGTGACTATTCCCGGCGTTGCAAAATATGGAGACGGAATACAACTTCCGGCAACTCGCATCACCGCCGAGAAAGGTCAATAGAGAAATTTAATACAGATGGTTGAGATTACCTGGCTGGGACACGCCACTTTTCAGTTCCGCCTGCAATCGGGCGAGGTACTCATTATGGATCCATGGGTGGAAGGCAACCCCAAGTATCCATCGGGACATCAGATCGATCGGGTGGACGCGATTCTAATTTCCCACGCGCATTTCGATCATATTCACGATGCCATTCCTCTGGCGAAAAAGTTCAAACCTAAAGTGATCGCCATCTTCGAAACCTGCGTGTGGCTCACTTCCAAAGGTGTCGAGAACTGCAGCGGCATGAATAAAGGCGGCACTCAGGACGTAGTAGCGGGAATTAAAGCGACCATGACCCACGCGGTGCACAGTTGCGGCATACAGGACGGCGACCAGATCCTGTATGGCGGCGAAGCTTCCGGCTATGTGCTCCATTTCCCGGACGGCAGAGCGCTTTACTTCGCCGGAGACACCAATGTCTTCACCGACATGCAGCTGATCGAGAAGCTTTATCAACCGGAGCTGGCGTTCCTGCCGATAGGCGATTTCTACACAATGGGGCCGCGCGAGGCCGCGCTCGCCTGCCGTCTGCTGAACGCCAAAAAGGTGATCCCGATGCATTTTGGCACCTTCCCCGCGCTCACCGGAAATCCAAGCGCCCTGGCTTCGCTGCTCAAGGACTTCCCTACCACGCAGGTGTGGCCGCTCGAGCCGGGGAAGCCCGTCAAATGGTAATTTTCAACGCCTGAGCTACCATAAAATCGGATGAAGCTGCTGATCATCGACGATGATGCGGAGCTCTGCGCGCTACTGCAGGAATTCCTCCAGCGCGAGGGTTTCACGGTGGACTGCACGCACGACGGCAATAGCGGCCTTACCCAGGCTCTCGAGGGCGGCTACGACCTGATCGTTTTGGACGTCATGCTACCGGGCATCGACGGCTTCGAAATTTTGAAGCGCTTGCGCGGCACCAGCCGCGTCCCGGTCATCATGTTGACGGCGCGCGGCGAGGATGTCGACCGCATCGTCGGCCTGGAGCTTGGAGCCGACGACTATCTCCCCAAGCCATTTAATCCGCGCGAATTAGTGGCCCGCGTCAAGGCGATTCTGCGCCGCGCCGAGCCGCGTGTGAATCGCGGCCGGATCGAGGTCGACGGGGTCGCGCTCGATCCCGGCACTCGCGAGGTAACCTGCGACGGGAAACCGATCGAGGTCACGACCTTGGAATTCGATATCCTGGAACAGCTCATGCGCAACGCAGGCCACGTAGTGTCGCGCGATGGACTCATGGAGAGTCTGTACAATCGCAGAGCGACACCGTTCGACCGCTCCATCGACATGCACGTGAGCCACCTGCGGCGCAAGCTGGAGGGAGCGCGGCCGGCCATCAAGACCATACGGGGTGTCGGTTATCAGTTCTGCCAAAGTCCGGAGGACGGAGCCGGCGCATGAGATCGCTATTTGCCAAGACACTGCTTTGGTTTCTGGCCACGACGGCGGTCGCTATCGGCGGGATGATCCTCACAACCGCGCTGACGGTGACGTCGCCCGAAGGCCGCGGACCGTTCGGGATGCTGCTGAGCGTCCAAGTGGCCGAGGCCAAGCGCGCTTACGAAACGGGCGGCCGCGATGCGCTCGCTGCGGTGCTCGCCAAATTCCAGCAGATCACCGACATGAAAGTGATCTTCACCGACGCCAAAGGGACCGACCTGCTGACCGGCCAGCCGCACCCAGAGCTGATGCGCCGGCCCACGCGCCGGCGCTGGCGTGTTCCATTTCTGTTCTCCAGCGGTCCGCCCCCGCTCATTGCGCGCCCGGATACCACGCGCCAATACTGGCTCTTTCTGATCACCCAGCGCAGTAACTTGACGTTTTATTTCCTCCAGCCGCAACATCTCTGGATTATTGCTCTCGTAGTGTTACTCTGCTACGCCTTCGCATATCATCTGACATCGCCAGTGCGAAAACTGCGCACGGTGGTGGATTGTTTTGGGCGCGGCGATTTCTCCGCGCGCGCTGCCACTAATCGCAAAGACGAGCTGGGCCAGCTAGCGTACAGCTTCAATCAAATGGCGGACCGCATTCAAACGCTGTTATCAGCCGAACGGCGCCTGCTGCTTGACATTTCGCACGAACTGCGTAGCCCGCTGGCGCGGCTGGGCGTGGCAGTCGAACTGGCGCGCTCCGGCGAAGACCGCGAGCACATGCTGGACCGCATCCAGAAAGAAGCTGACCGGCTGAACGAATTGGTGGCCGAGTTGCTCCAGGTTACGCGCGTCGAGGGTGACCCGGCGGCGCTCAAAACCGTGACCGTCCGGCTGGATGAACTTCTCGCAGACCTGGTCTACGATTCGCTGCTGGAAGCCAAGACTAAAGACTGCACGTTGCTGCTCAAAGCGCCTAGCTCGGCGGTCCTGAACGGGGATGAAGAGCTGATCCGGCGCGCGGTGGAAAACGTCATCCGCAATGCCATTCGTTACGCGCCGCGAGGCAGCGCCGTCGAGATCGAGCTCTCCAAGCGGGACGGCACTGCCCAAGTGTCGGTACGCGACTACGGTCCCGGCGTACCGGAGGATGCTTTGCCCCGCATTTTCGATCCGTTCTATCGCGTGGATTCGGATCGCAACCGTACCAGCGGCGGCTTGGGACTGGGCCTGGCGATTGCGCGCCGCGCGGTCGAGGTGCACGGCGGGCGCTTGAGCGCTCGCAATGCGAATCCGGGTCTGCTGGTCACGATCGAACTGCCGCTTGCCGAGGTGCCCGCAGCGCCGGCTGCCAAACCGGGCACGCCTGCACCCGTTTCGACGGCTTAACTACGCGCGCTTATTCTTCGGAGCGGCTGTACCTGAACGGATCGCCGATCACGAGTTCGCATTCTGGGACGCTCGCCGGCCTTTACGGCGCGCTCACTGCGGCTTCAGCATCTTGATATTGGAGGGGAGCGCGAACAGCGTGTCCGTCGCTTTCGGATTATTCACTTCCACGGCGTCGGAAAACATCTGATAGATCTTTTCGCCATTGCGCTCGCGCTCGATGGTGAACGGCCATTGAATCCCGTCCACCTCCCGGTATTTGGTGAAAACGGTGACCTCTTCGATACGGTCTTTGGTGATCGGATCGCGCCGGTAGAACACCTCCCGCACCGGCAGTTTCGTGATCTGGTGTATGTAGACCGTAGTCGTCCGGTTGTCTGCGTCCGTAATGTCAACAATGTCCACCGGCACGTTCTGCAACACGTCGGCGCCACGCGATTCAAAGATCATACCCGGTTCGTGCAGGCGCACCCGCAAGATATAAAAGATATCCCGCAGGGTCGTCTCTTTGTATCGGGTGTACGTGTCCGCCGCCAGCGGCCGCGCGCCGCGATACGTGATGTCCCAGGCATCGTTTGCGCCGAACAGCACTCCGTAATCCTGTTTCTTGCCGAAATTTTCGCGCTCATGCTGCGCTAGCTCGTGCGCGGTGTCGTTAATTCCAGAGTCGTAACGCGTATAGATTGTGGCAATGCTCAACCCGCTGAGATTCTGGTTGTAAAACGAATACGCGCGCCCGGACTCGATGCGGTTCTGCATGCCCGTGAAGCGATCCCCGCCCATTGCCTGCAGGCAATCGTTGATAATCTTCTTGCCGCGATCCTGCGCGTTCTCGCCTGGAAGGGCCAGAGCGCACGCCAATCCAAGTATGATCCCGCCGTATTTCATGGTTTCTTGCCGAGGGTCTCCTGCGTTAGTCCTGTATTGAGTTTGTAATCTTCCACCTTGACCTCGGCGAACTTCTTGCCGCCTTGCAACACCGTCCATTGGAAGGGCAGCTTTACGCCGCCCACTTCCCGCCAGTCCGAATAAAGCTGCTCAACGGGTCCGGAATTACCGGCCTCCTGATAGGAGAGCTTTACCGGCATTCCGCTCTTCTCGTCTACTTGAAGCTCGGCGCGTTCGCCAGTTTTGGATGAAATATCCAGCACGCCGTCTCCCGAATAGCTCACCGTCCGATTGGGATCGCGGTCGCTCAGCGTCAACCCTACGATTTGGCGGAACATCTCGCCGCGGACCTGCCCCAGAACGACGGGCGTCAGATTCCGCACACCCTGCATGCCCGCCAGCCAGCCGGAACTGCCATCTGAGTAGATCGACTGTTTGCCGAACGGCAGTTCGATTTCCTGCCGCATGGTAGCCGGAAACAGATATGAATTGGTCTGCTTCACCTTCATCGCCGGCCCGCCCGGTGTCTGTACGTTAACCTCCGCCTGATACTGCAGATCCTTAACCGCGGCCAGCTTTTCGGCGCCACCCAGCGATTGCTGCACCTTGCTCAACAGCTCTTTGCCTTTCGCCAGCGTCGCGGAATCTGTCTTCGCCGCGGCTTGCTTCGGCTCGGGAATGGTCAGATCGATCGCTTCGACTTTCATGTTCAGCGCCGTCAGCGGCGTGCCGAACTGCTTGGGATTGCCGACCGCAACATACGTGAAATTCTCCGACCGGAAGCGTTCCTTGGCCACGCGCAGCACGTCCGCCTTGGTTACGGCCGCCACCGCTTTCTGATACTGGAAAATGAAATCGCGCGGATAGCCGTAGTATTCGTACTGCATCAGCCGGTTGAGCGTCTTGCTGGGGCGGTCAAAGAAAAAGACGAAACCGTTCAGCACCGTGTCTTTCGCCGTTTGCAGCTCTTCGTCGCTTACTTCGGTAGCCCGGATTTTCTCCACTTGGTCCTGGATGGCCTTCAGAGTATCGACGGTATGCGCCGACTGCGTGCTGCCGGAGATATGGAACGTGCCGGGATGGTCGTAGCGCGCATTCCAGGAAGATCCGATGTTGTACGCCCAACCGTGCTCGGTCCGAACATCCCGGAACAGCCGGCTGGAGAAGCCGCCGCCAAGAATCTCAGCCGCCACTTCGAGCGCCGGGTAGTCTTTGTCGCGCAATTCGCCGCCCAGAGTTCCGACATCGAAGAACGTTTGCGTCACGTCTTCTTTGTCCGCCAGGAACACGCCCGGCGCCGGCTTTTCCTGCACCTTCGGGAAAGCGGGTACTGAAGGTTGGGTTACCTTCCAATCGCCGAATATCCGCTCCAGCTTGGCGCGCATGTCCGGGGTTGAGAAATCGCCGTAGATGCCCAACTCCACATTGGCCGGAAAATAATAGCGTTTATAGAAATCGATCAGATCCTGCCGCTGGATGTGGTCGATATCGCTGTACTCCTCTTCCCAGCCGTAGGGCGTGTTCCTGCCATACAGAATGCTGCTGAACTCGCGCTCGGCAATGCCGTGCGCGTCATCATTGCGCCGCGAAATTTCACTCCGCACC
This sequence comes from Bryobacteraceae bacterium, assembly GCA_035293725.1. Classification (GTDB taxonomy): domain Bacteria; phylum Acidobacteriota; class Terriglobia; order Bryobacterales; family Bryobacteraceae; genus Palsa-89. The sequence goes on along the minus strand of DATGMH010000035.1, from coordinate 112,324 downwards.
TGCGTCTTGCTGAGGTCCACTTTGTCCTGGCGAAACTCCGGCGAGGTCAGCAGATCCTTGAAGATACCCAAAACCTGATCGGCGTTCTCCTTTAGGCAGTTGAACGACAGCGTTCCAGCCGACTCACCGATCGAGCTTTCCACCGACGCCGCTACGTTCTCCAGTTCCTGATCCAACTGATCGCCAGTCTTGGTATGCGTTCCGCCCGACCGCAGCACATCGCCCGTTATCCCCGCCAGCCCTTTCTTGTCGGGTGGATCGAACAGGTTCCCGGTGCGAATCAGAGCGGTCCCGTTGATCAGCGGTAGTTCGTGATCCTCCAGCAGGAAGACCTTCATGCCATTCGATAGGGTGATCTCCGTTGGCTCCGGCACCTTTAGCGGAGGCAGCGGCGGAAACTTCAAGTCCTTGTAGGAAGGCAGGACGGTAGCGCGCCGCACTTCGGTTTGCGCGCCCAGGACGCTCGCAAGCAACAGCCCGAGAACCAGTCGCCTCATTGATCTTCTCCTTTCGGCGCTGGCTTAGACGTCACGACCGTGGTATAGGCCACCGTGCGCGTATCGGGAATCAGGTACTCGCGCGCCACGCGCTGCACGTCATCCGCAGTTACCTTGGCGATATCGTCGATGCTCGTAAACAGCTTCCGCCAATCCCCATAGTTGGCGTAGTAAAACGTAAGCGCCTCCGCCATGCCTGAATTGCTGTCCAAGCGCCGGATCAAATTCGCCCGCACTTTGGTCTTGATCCGGTTCAGTGTTTCGTCGGTCACCTTTTCGCGCTTCAGCCGCTCGATGATCTCGTATGCGGCCTTCTCGTTCTCTTCCACCGTGTGGCCTTGGTTCGGAACCAGGAAGAGGATGAAAAGATTTGGATATTTCCCACCGGGGAACGAAGATTCGGCTCCAGCCGCCAGCGCGATCTGCTTATCGCGCACCAGTTCGGTGTAAAACAGGCCGGTGCGCTCGCCCGACAGAATCTCGTTCAAAACGTCGAACACGGGATCATTCTTGTCAAGCTGATTGGGCCGCTTGTAGCCGATCGCCAAAAACGGCTGCGCGGGTGATTCCACCTGGACGCGCTTTTCGCCTTTCTGCACCGGCTCTATCGTGCGGGGGCCGCTCGGAAGCGGTCCAGCAGGTAAAATCGAAAAATACTTATCCGCCAGCCGCCGGCACTCTTTCGGATCCACGTCGCCGGAGATCGCGATGGTGATGTTCGCGGGCACGTAGTACTTCTTATAAAACGCGACTGCTTCCGGCAGGCGGAAATTTTCGATGTCGCTGGCCCATCCGCCCGGCATATTGCGGTACGGATGCGCCTCAAATGCCGTAGCTAATAACGCTTCCACCAGCATTCCTTGCGGGCTGGACTCGACGCGCATCCTTCGCTCTTCCCTCACCACATCGCGTTCTTTGTAAAACTCGCGAAAAACCGGATCATAGAATCGCTGCGACTCGAGTAAAAACCAAAGCTCCAGGCGGTTGCGCGGAAAATTATAGAAGTACTGCGTCTGATCCTCGCCTGTTCCGGCATTCAGCCCAACCCCGCCGTTTTCCTCGATAATCTGCGGGTATGCGTTCGGAATCACGTAGCTGTTGGCCTTGTCCATGGCGGCTTTGAGCTGCTTCTGCAAGTCTGCGAGCTTGGCCTTGTCGGCCTTCAGGCCTTTGTTGCGCTCGGCGTCGTATTGGTCATAGATCTTCTCCACCTCGTCCATGGCCTGCCTTTCGAGCGGGTAATTCTTGGTGCCGATCGTCTCGGTTCCCTTGAAGGCCATGTGCTCGAACATGTGCGCGAGTCCGGTTTCGCCTCCGGGATCGTCCACGGAGCCCGCGTTCACGTAGGAGTGGAAAGACACTACCGGCGCTTCATGCCGCTCGAAAACGATGAAGTGCAGGCCATTGGCCAGCGTGAACTCGGTGACGCGCTTTTCGAAATCTTGGAGCGATTGCGCAACCAGCGCGAGCGGGAAAACAAGCAGGAGGAGAAGCTTAACTGTGGCTGATTTCATGCGGGGCTTAGCTTTCTAAATGACGTACTTTCCTTATTGTACCGGTACATCCCGCGTCAAGCTTCGACGCCCACGGTAGCGGGTGTGGCGGCGAGTGACGTAACGTTATAGCTGCTGCTCCGAATTCTGCCTCCCTGCGGTCTGCAATGGAACCAATCGCACTGGAATTAATCCCAGTTGCCGGTCCGCGGAACTGTTGCTACTGTAAAAAGGCTCTGATTGCGGTTCAACGGAAAAGCTCGGTCTGTGGGGAGCGGAGGTCGCTGGAAATCCGCTACGCGCGCGCCGTCACCGCCTGGCACAAAGCGGTAACCGAACTCCACCGCCTCACCAACGCAGGCTGCAGTTTCGAAGTATTTCGTGCCCAGACGTCAGTATGCGATGAAGCCCGAGTATTGGCCGAGATTTCGCGGCTGGAAGTGCAGTTGCACTGTGCCGAGCACATGTGCTGACCGGGCCGCGCCGGTGTGCCGCATGGCGCGCCCGATAGCCGATCGTTGTTCGCGAATGCATTTCCAACCGTGGCATCAGGGCGCAGTTGCTCGATGCTCGGTAGAATAGCAGCATGTACGATGTGCTTCGCATCGCAGATCGCGAATTTCATTCCCGGCTCTTCGTAGGTACCGGAAAATACCGCAGCTTTCCTGAAATGGCCCGCTGCCACGCGGCTTCGGGCGCTGAAGTGGTCACCGTCGCCGTCCGGCGGGTCAACTTAACCGATAAAACCAAAGAATCGCTCGTCGATTTTATCGATCGCTCCAAGATCTTCATCCTCCCGAACACGGCGGGCTGCTACACCGCCGATGAGGCGATCCGCACCGCGCGGCTGGCTCGCGAAGTCGGCCTGTCGAACTGGGTCAAACTGGAAGTAATCGGCGACCAGAAAACGCTGTTCCCTGACAACGAGGGACTGCTCGAAGCCACCCGCGCGCTGGCTAAAGAGGGCTTCGTCGTGCTTCCGTATACCAACGACGACCTGGTGAACGCGCGCAAGCTGATTGACGCCGGCGCAGCCGCCGTAATGCCCCTGGCCGCCCCGATCGGTTCCGGCCTGGGCGTCCAGAACACCACCAATCTTCGTATCCTCCGCGAGAGCATCACCGAAGTGCCGCTCATCGTTGACGCGGGCGTCGGCACCGCCTCGGATGCCGCCATCGCCATGGAACTGGGCTTCGAGGGTGTTCTCATGAATACCGCCATCGCCGAGGCGGCCGATTCTGAAAAAATGGCCGTCGGTATGAAGCTGGCTGTCGAGGCCGGACGCATGGCTTACCTGGCCGGCCGAATGGAGAAGAAACTGTACGCCAGCGCCAGCAGCCCCACGGTTGGTGTCGTGCGCAGCGCTTAAAGCGTCCGCGTGACCTTACTGAGCATCCGAGGTTCGTCTGGATTTAAGCCTTTATGGGCGGCCAGGCAGGCGGCGAATAGCTGCGCCGGAATGATGTAGGGAATGGGTGTGAAGAGTTCCGGGATCGCAACCGGAACCGTGATAGTGCGTGCACCGAAGGACAGCGCTTCGCCGTTGGCCGGATCGCTGATCAGTAGCATCTCGGCCTTCAGTGAAACCAGCTTTTCGATGATTTCGCGCAGCCCGGGCCAGGTCACGCCTTGCGGCGCAAACAGGAAGGCCGGAAACGAAGCTTCCAGCATCGCGATGGGCCCGTGCAACAAATCCGCGCTAGAGAACCGCTCGGCCACCACGTAGCAGGTCTCCATCAATTTAAGCGCGAACTCGAACGCATTTGCGTAATTGAGCCCGCGCCCGATCACTACCGCGTGATCCATAAAGCGATACCGCTCGGCCCGCCGTGCGATCTCCGGCTCTAACTCGAGAGCGCGGCTGGCATATTCCGGAACCTTTGCCAAGTCATCCTGCGCGATGTTCGCGCCCAGCGCGTAAGCCAGCAGATAAAGCATTAAGAGCTGGCCGGTGTATGTCTTCGTGGCCGCAATGCTTTGCTCGCGCCCGGCATGCACGAGGAATACGTGCTGGGCGATCCGCGCCAGGGTGCTGGCTGGTTCGTTTGTAACGCCGAGCGTCCGCGCGCCGTGCTCTCTGGCGCGCTCCACCACCAGATTGGTGTCGGTGGACTCGCCGGACTGTGAAATCGCCACCACCAACACGCCCTCAAACCGGAACGGCGCGTTGTAAAGCGTAAAGATGGATGGCGCGGCCAGCGTGACTGGAATTCCGGTGGTCACTTCCAGCAGATACCGGCCGAATTGCGCCGCATTATCGGAGGTGCCACGCGCCACCAACATCACCAGGCGCGGGCGCTCGTGCTCAAAAACGCGGCGCAACTCCTCCATCGGCCGCCTCTGCGCATGCAGCGTGCGCTCCAGCGTTTGAGGCTGCTCCCTAATCTCCTCCAGCATCTTCGACATTAGATCTGGTTTAGAGAATAGCAGCCGTGCGCTGCCATGCGTGTGAGTGCCTCGGTGTACGCTCAAAGTGTGGCGAAGGATGCGATCGAAGTAGTGTCCGTGGAGGGGCGCGAGGTGCGGATCACGCACCCCGATAAACGGTATTTTTCCAAGCAGGTTCGGCTTTCGAAATTGGATCTGGTTCGCTACTACCTCGCGATCGCGCCCGGCGCGCTGAACGGAGTTCGCGACCGGCCGATGATGTTGAAACGCTTCGTCAACGGAGCCGAAGAGCCGCCCTTTTATCAAAAGCGCGCGCCGGAGGACCACCCGGAGTGGCTCCGCACCGTCACGCTTTCGTTCCCATCCGGGCGCACGGCCGAAGAGATCGTGGTCGACGACGCCGCTGGCTTGGCCTGGGTGGTCAACCTGGGATGCATTGAACTGCATCCGCATCCGGTTCGATCCGGCGATTTGGAACATCCGGACGAGTTGCGCGTCGATTTGGATCCTGGTCCGGGCGTGGGCTGGGAGGATGTACGGACCGTCGCCCTGGAAGTGAAAGCACTGCTGGACGGCCTAGGGCTCCAGGGTTGGCCCAAGACCAGCGGTTCGCGCGGAATGCACATCAACGTGCGAATTCACCCGCGCTGGAGCTTTAGCGACGTGCGCCGCGCGGCATTGGCTCTGTCGCGGGCGGTGGAGCGGAGCGTGCCCGCTGTGGCCAGCTCGAAGTGGTGGAAAGAAGAGCGACACGGAGTCTTCCTGGACTACAACCAGAACGCCAAGGATCGGACGACGTGCTCGGCATATTCCGTCCGCCCGCTGCCGGATGCGCGCGTGTCGGCCCCGCTGCGCTGGAGCGAGGTTCGGGATTGCGATCCGGAGGACTTCACCGTCTTCACCATGCCGAAGCGGTTCGCCGAGATCGGCGACCCTCACGCGGACATGGACCGTAGCGCGGGCTCACTCGATAAATTGCTCGAGATGGCGGATCGAGATCAAGCCCAAGGCCTGGGCGATGCGCCCTGGCCGCCGCACTTCCGCAAGATGGAAGGCGAGGGGCCGCGCGTCGCGCCGTCACGCGCTAAATCGGCTTCCAAAAAAGGTGCGCAAACCAAAACGCCTCGAAGCAAGATGCCGTTAATCGTTGTGGCGAATTCGCCCAGTAAAGAAGCGGCGCTCGAAGGGCTGGAGCGATGGAAGAAGAAGCATGCCAAAGCGGCCAAATATCTTGCGGTCGATGATGTGTTGGTGGATTCGATGCGCGGCCGGTCGTCTACATGGACGCGGGTGCGAGTAAACCTGCGGCATGTGCCCAAGGAATTGCAACCGGCGCAGGAGAAACCCGATCCGGATGACGATCCGACAAGAGCGTGGCGAGAGATGCGTAAAAAGGCTTAGGCACGGCGGCCAGCCATCATGCGCCGGCGTACCGGCCGTACTCACTTGCGCGCGAAGTTGACTAGGCCGTCCCGATAATCGATGGTCAGAGCAAAAAGATCCAGCACAGGCAGTCCCAGGAATCCCGAAATCTCCGTGCCGACCCGGCGGCTCTGATCGAACGTATCGATTGACGACATCCCGGGGCTTTTCTGTTCGAATCCCGCGAACTGCAGCACTAGATCGCCGGTGCGATACAGGTCGATCACGCGTCCATTGATTCCACTAAAGTGCATCCTGGAATCCTGGCTGAGCTTCGTCACTTCGGCCGCCAGGTCGTAGGATATGAGGGACCGGTCGGCTCCGGTGTCGATCACAAACAAACCTTCGCGCGATCCGTTCACGCGCGTAGGCAGCAACAGCAGATGTCCAAAGCGATACACTCGAGCCGCGTGTTCCAGGCCGGGCGGAACGCTGCGATCTTGGGTCACCGCGTCGCCGGGATGATAGCCCGGCAATGGATCCAGCCGCAATATCTTCGCGCTGAAATCTAATGTGATCAGAAACTCTGAAAACATGTTGGTTCCGATCAGACCGTCCGCCAGCCCGACCGTGTCCTGGTCGGCCACGCTGATCAGCGGGTCGCGATACTCGATGTCGCCGATGCGCACGTGTCCGGCAACACCACGGTATCCAGCCGAAGGCCGCGCGCTGTCGCCGAAACCGCGCATCACCGCATCGGAGATTCGCGCGACACCAGCGCGCTCGGCCGTCTTGCGGGCAATCACTATACCGTTGGCCCCCGTGTCCAGCACCAGGTTCAGGAGCGTGCCATTTACGTTCACTGCCAGACCGTAGGTGCGCAGATTGTTCTTCTCGTTCACCAACGGCGCTAGCGGAATGTCCGTATGCTTGTAGGCACTCGCCAGGACGGTGAAGCTGCGCCCGCGAGCAGCTCTCGCGAATTGCAGCCGCTGCTCGAGATCTTCGCGGTCGACGTCGCTGGCATTGCGTCCCGCCATGGAGGCATAGTTCGCGAGCGCCTCCGCCTGCTCCTGTCCAGCGATGTGAGTAGCCCAGCTCCGGAGAATTCGCGGGTCTTTCGGAGCGAGCGTGTACGCGCGCCGATAGTTCTCGACGGCTGTTTTGGCCATCGAAGAGCATTCGTTCACGCGCGCCAGGCCCCACCAGGCGAGGGCATAATTCGGGTCTAACTGCGTTGCTCGCTTGAATTCGGTTTCGGCCTGATCAAAATCGCCGCGGCGGAACAACACCTCCCCGCTGAACTCGTGGGCGGCAGCGGAGGCGGGCGCTTCGGAAGTTGCCTTTTGCGCCAGCCTCCACGCGGTTGCGACGCCCTCGTTCTGCAGCGCTTTGCGGCCGATCGCGAGCGTGTCGTCAGGCTCGGCAGCAGATAGCAGGAAGCCCGCCACAGCGACACAACCGGTAACGCGCCGGATCTTCATGGCATCGAGCTACTTGCGCCTGGCGACCACTTCCAGGAATTCGCCCTGGATGCGGGTTCGCTCCGAGTCTGCCTGGTTGTGCTCGCCCCATAGCTTCTCCAGATCCGCGGCGTACGCGGCTTGGCCCTCGGCGCTCAATCTTGCAAACGCTACCTTGGTAGGGCCAAAATACTCACGAAAAAAACGGACGACTTGACCAGGCGGAAAAGGAAAGTCGAACTCGGCCATCCGCCGCTCGGTTCGAATCTCCGACGTGTAAGGCCCCAAACGATCCCGCACTACCTTTTCCACGCCCCACTGCACGGGCGCAGGGATGCCCTCAGGCGGTGGGATGTACTTGGCGCCGACGGCGAACACGTGCCCTATAAAGCCATCGGGAGTCCAATTGGCCATGGCAATGACACCGCCAGGTTTACACACGCGGCTAAGCTCGCGAGCGACTAGCTCCGGCCGCGGCGCGAACATTGCGCCGAACATGGTCATCACCACATCGAATTGCGCGTCGGGGTAGGGTAGCTGCTCCGCGTCGCCTTCTTGAAAGGTGGCCTGAAGGCTTTCAGCGGCAGCCCTTTGCCGTGCCTGTTCCAGCAAATTCGTTGCGATATCCGTGCCTGTTACCACCGCGCCGTGCCGCGCTGCCGGGATCGCAAGATTTCCCGTTCCGCAGGCCACGTCCAGAACTTGGGTCCCCTCTTGAATATGCAGCCGATCGACAAACTCGGCCGCGCACCGGGCCGAATATCGGGCGATCTGTCCGAAATCCCCGGACATCCAAGTCTGCCGCATCCGGTTTTTCAGCTTCTCGAAACCATCGGGCGCAGGCTGCATTCACTTCTCCTAGCAGCCTCGATTGTATCAGCGGCAACCCGGCGTCTGTTTGAGCCGCTGTGATAAGCTCACAGCCTGAGGTGATGGGAATGACTCCAACGATGGCGCAAGATATCCAGGCCACCAATCGGCTATTTGAGGAAGAGGTCGCGGCCAAACGCAACGTGGAGGCGCTCGACCGGATTTACACAGAGCAGGCGCGCATCTTGCCGCCGGGATCCGAGATGGTAGCGGGTCGCGAAAACATCAAGGCATTCTGGCGCGGCGCCATCGACAGCCTCGACGTCGCGTCGGTGAAGCTCGAAACGGTGGATTTTCAACCGCTGGGTGACGGAGGCATCGAAATCGGCCGAGCGATCCTGAGTTTTCGCGCCGGATCCACTCCGGCAGTGATGAAGTATGTTGTTGTGTGGAAGCGCGAAGGCGGCGTTTGGAAATGGGACGTCGACATTTGGAATCCGAATTCCTGAGAGGCAGGCGCAGACAGCGGTCGCAACCCTCTAAGACATGCGCTTAGCTGGGCGGTCTAATTCGCCTTAGCCGGCAACAGAGCGGAAACCGTTTTCGCGGGCGTTTCGTCTACTATGAAGTAAATCCTTTGCGCCGGGGCAGGGGCCAAACTGTGTTCCCGTACCTCCTTCAATAACCGTTCTTTCCGCATGCATTTCAGAACTGTCCATTTCCTTGCCGCACCCGTGAAGCTGCTCCGGTCCGGCCTGATTGGCCTACTCCTGCTAGCCGTTGCAGCCCCGGCATTGATGGCCCAGCGCGACCGCATAGCCGGGCCGATCAGCGCCGCTCGTCGATTCCCTTTAACGGGGAACCTACACCCATTGGCCCGGCCCACGTTCGACCGTGGGGCTGTGGATCCGTCCATGCCGCTCGAGTCGCTTCGGCTGGCCCTAAAACCCTCGGCCGATCAACAGGCTGCGCTGGATCAGTTGCTCGAAGCGCAACAGGACCCATCCTCGCCTGACTACCATCATTGGCTCACGCCGGAAGAATACGCCGACCGCTTCGGCACAAGCGCGGACGACATCAACAAAATTACTCAATGGCTGCAGCAGCAGGGTTTCCAGGTGACCGGCGTCGCCCGCGCGCGAAATGTCATTTCGTTCAGCGGAACGGCGGGACAAATTGCGGCCGCCTTCGGGGCCGAGATTCATCGCTACCAGATCAACGGCCAGACGTACTTCGCCAACGCTACCGAACCGTCGATCCCGGATGCGCTCGGAAGCGTGGTTTTGGGCATCCGCGGTCTGCACAACTTCCGGATGAAGCCGCTATTGAAGCCACGCAGCACATCGGGGGCTCCGGCCGACCTGCCGGCCTATACGTCGCCCACCAGCAACAATCACTATACGAGCCCGGATGATTTCGCGACCATATATGATCTGAAGCCGCTCTACACCGCCGGCATCGATGGCTCTGGCCAAAAGCTGGTGGTCGCGGGACAGACGCAGATTAATTTGTCGGATATCGAGCAGTTTCGCACCACCTTCAACCTGCCGCCGAACGACCCGCAAGTGACGCTGGTGCCGAACACGCCCGACCCCGGTATATCTTCCAACGATCTTCCGGAGGCGGATTTGGATGTGGAATTATCGGGCGCGGTCGCCCCCGGTGCCACTGTTCTCTTCGTCTATTCGAATGACGTGATGAACGCGGTGCAATACGCCATCGATCAGAATCTAGCGCCGGTGCTGACTGTCAGTTATGGGTCGTGCGAAACGGAGACGCCGCGGTCGGACGCGCTTACGTTCCAGTCCTGGGCGCGGCAAGCCAACGCACAAGGAATCACCTGGCTGGCGGCGTCCGGCGACTCCGGGGGCGCCGATTGCATTGGCCCGGGCACTACGACCGACGGCGGCGCCTCCGTCGACGTTCCCGCCAGCATCCCCGAAGTGACTGGATTGGGCGGCAGCGAGTTCAACGAAGGCATAGGCATTTTCTGGGGCTCCAACAATAACGTCAATAGCGGTTCCGCGCTCAGCTACATCCCTGAAATGGTGTGGAACGACAGCACATCTGGCAATCCGGCGTCAGGCGGCGGAGGAGCGAGCGTTTTTTTCCTGAAGCCTTCCTGGCAAACCGGCGCCGGTGTTCCCAATGACAATGCGCGCGACGTGCCGGACATTTCTCTGGCGGCCTCAGCCGATCACGACGGCTTTATCGTCTATACGGGTGGAAAGCGGCAGATTTACGGCGGCACATCCGTCGCGTCGCCGTCCTTCGCAGGAATCGCGGCCTTGCTCAATCATTACCTGGTCTCCCACGGGCAGCAGTCGACTCCCGGACTGGGCAACATCAATCTGAAATTATACGGTCTCGCTCAAACCGCGCCGAGCGCCTTTCACGACATTACCGCCGGCAATAACATTGTCACGGTAACGTGCGGCGTGCGTTCGCGCAACTGCGTGTCCGGATCGTACGGATTCAATGCGGGTCCGGGATACGATCTGGCTTCGGGACTGGGTTCGGTCGACGCCCAGGCCTTCTTCTCGGCTTGGAGCAGCCAGTCAGGGTCTATTACGCGCCGGACGCCATCCATGGTTCTGTCGGCCGGAGCCTCTTCGATTCCATCGTCCGGCAGCACGACTGTGACCGCGACGCTGTCGAGTTCGGCGGGTGGGGTGCCAACCGGGAGGGTGACGTTCTCCTGGGGTACGACTTCGCTCGGGACAGCAACTCTATCGGGTGCCGCCAACCTGGCTTCCGCGACCATCACCGTCTCTGGCGGGCAACTTGCAGTGGGCACGGATTCGATTACTGCCCAATACAGCGGCGATACTGCCTACACCAGTGCGACGGCCTCCATCACAATCAACGTAACTGCGGGAACCAGCGCTCCTTCCATCGCCGGCCTGACAAACGGCGGATCGTTCCGCCAATCCTACGCGCCGGGCATGGTGCTGACGGTATTCGGAAGCGGCCTGGCGCCGTCCACCTGGAGTGCCACCACCGTTCCCTTGCCAGCACAATTGGCGGGCGTTTCGGCGACGATCAATGGCATCAGCGCTCCTCTGTACTACGTATCTTCCAGCCAGTTGAATATCCAAATCCCCTTCGAGGTGCCGGTGAACTCGGTGGTGCCGCTAAAAATAACGAACAACGGGCAGACCACAAGCAGCAGCCTGACGGTGCGTCCCACGGCGCCGGGGATCTTCACCGACTCGACCGGTGCACTCATTCCCGCCAAGAGCGCGCCGGCAGGCCAAGTCATTTCGCTCTACGTGACGGGCCAGGGCCCGGTTTCGCCCTCGATCGCAACCGGCGATGCACCTGCGCTGGGTACTTCGATTGCGAATCTTCCGGCTCCGCTGCAAGCGCCCATCGTGACCGTGGGTGGGGTTCCGGCGCAGATCCAGTTCGCAGGCATTCCGCCCACGCTGGTAGGCGTGATGCAGATCAACTTCGTGGTTCCAACGGGTTTGGCGCCCGGCGCGCAGCCGGTGATCGTCAGCGTGGGTGGCGTTTCCAGTCCTCCCGCCACGTTGACCATCGAGTAAAGCAATCATCGTTCAAGGCCGATCCGCGGTCGCGCTCAAGCCCGCTGAATGTTGTAGCCTAAATTTTGCTTTGGCCGGCCAAAATCGTCCGCGAACTTGCGTATGCCGCCCGCACACTGCGCAAGAGCCCGTCGTTCACGATTCCCGCGATTCTCACGCTCGCCATCGGCATTGCCGCAAACACCGCGATCTTCAGCATCGTCAAAGCGGTTCTGCTGAATTCGCTCCCTTATGCGGATCCGGCGCGCCTGGTCACAATCGCGATCACGACTCCGACGCAGCCCGATAATGCGTTGGTCGATCCTGTGACGGCAGAAGACTTGCGCGTCCGCAGTGACTCGCTGGAGAGCGTGTCCCTCTATGGCGATGCGGCGCCGACCTTCATCCAGAACGGGGAGGGTGAGATCGTCCGCGGCCTGCGAATCAGTGCCAACTTCTTCGAAACACTCGGTGTCAAGATGCAACTCGGCAGAGCGTTCCTGCCCGAGGAGGACAGGCCAGATCGAAGATTCACCGCAGTTATTCTAAGCCATCAATTTTGGATGCGGCATTTCGGAGGCGATGCTCGCGCGGTGGGTCGCGTTTTGGATTTCAACGGCTTCCATTACACTATTACCGGTATCCTACCGGCGAGCTTTGCACCACTTCTACACGGCACCACCGAGTTGCTGCCGGAGATCTACATGCCCGCGGGTATCGACTACTCGTCCGCCTGCCGTGGCTGCTTCGGTCCTCGCGCTATTGCTCGACTCAAACCGGGCATAACGGTCGAATCCGCGCGCGCGGAGTTGAACGCGGTAATACGCGGTATCGCGCGGGATTACCCATCCAGTTACCACGCTTCCACAGCCCTCAGCATCATGCCTGTCGGTGACTTTCTGTTTGGCCGTGTGCGTCTTGCGCTTTGGGCGGTCCTCGGCGCGGTTGTTTTTGTGTTCCTGATTGCCTGCGCGAATACTGCCAATTTGCTGCTGGCACGCAATGCCTCACGCTCAAAAGAGACGGCGGTGCGCGCCGCGTTAGGTGCCCGGCGCTCGGACCTCATGCGTGAATCGTTTCTCGAAAGCTTGCTGCTGACGGCTGCGGGCGGAATGGCCGGGTTGTTTTTAGCCGCGGCCCTGATCCCGGCGTTCTCTTCCGTACTCCCTCGCCAGGTTCCCCGTCTGGGAGACATTCATCTCGACGGCGGAGTCTTCTGGTTCAGCGTCGCGGCCACGTTCGCGGCCGCCATTCTTTGTGGAATCGGACCGGCATCGCATGCAACGCGCTTGGATCTGAACGCGACGTTGAAGAATGGGGGTACCGTGCCATTCGGCGCGCAGCGTGCCCAACTGCGCCGCGTGCTGGTCATTGGAGAAATCGCGCTCGCGTTTGTGCTGGTAGCGGGCGCTCTGCTGTTGGCGAAAAGCTTCGTGCGTCTGTTGCATGTCGACCCCGGTTACCGGCCGCAAAATGTCCTTACTCTCAGCTCTTCGGTGTGGGGCCCGCGCTATGACGATGAAGGTGCGATCCTCCGCTATTATCAGGAAGCGCTGCAGCGCGTAGTTCGCACGCCGGGAGTTCAAGCGGCCGCGTGGACCAGCATGCTGCCGCTCGACGCTGCCGACCGTGAGCCCCTTCGCATCGAGGGCGGCTCCACAGCGCGTGAGTCAGATGCGCCGCTGGTCGAGACCTATTCGGTCTCACCTGACTATTTTCAGGTCATGGGAATCCCGCTAAAGCGCGGCCGGGCATTCACTCAAGCCGATACCTTCGACAGTCCACGAGTCGCTCTCATCAGCGAATCATGTGCGCGTGCCCATTTTCCAATGCAAGACCCGATTGGAAAACGCATTCGGCTTGGAGCTCGAGATGCTGGCAAATCCTGGGCTACTATTGTGGGTATTGTCGGGGATATCCGGCAGTATGGGCTCGAGCGGCCCTCCAACGGTGAAGCATACGTCGCGCAATCCCAGGGCGTAATCATCGAGTATTACCGCCTGGTCGCACGCACAACCGTTCCGCCCGCCGGCCTGGAACAGCGTGTGCGAGAAGCCGTTGCGTCAGTCGATCGAACGCAGCCGGTATATCACACCAAATCTTTGGAAGACTATCTGGCGGGAACGCTTGCGCCGCGAACCATCGCGGCCACACTGCTTGGCGTGTTCAGCGCGCTAGCATTTGCGCTCGGCGTTGTAGGAGTATATGGGCTCATTTCCTACAATGTGCGGCTACGGCTCCGCGAGATCGCGATCCGCGTGTCGCTCGGGGCGCGGCGTCGCTCGGTGGTCTTTATGATTGCCCGTGAGAGCCTGACGCTCGCGGCGGCCGGCATTGCGATTGGCTTTGCCGGATCGCAGGTGCTGCACCGGTTTCTGAAGAGCTTGCTATTTGATGTTGCACCAAACGACGCGGCTAGCATTGCGGCAACGATCGCCTTATTGTTTCTCGGCGCTCTAGTAGCGTCGTATCTTCCCGCGTGGCGTGCCTCGCGCGTCGATCCAGCGATAACGCTGCGCTCTGACTAATGTCTTAAGCGAACTGCGCTTCTTCGGTTGACCCCGCCAGCGCCACGGTCGAGCTCGCGCCCACCACCTGCGAAATCTCGTCGAAGTACCCAGTGCCTACAAAGCGCTGGTGCTTGATGGCCGTGTAGCCATCGCGCGCCGTGTCGAATTCGCGCTCCTGGAAGGTCGAGTAAGCAGCCATGCCCGATTCGGCGTACCCGCGCGCCAGCTCGAACATGCTGAGGTTCAGCGCGTGGAACCCGGCCAGCGTCACGAACTGGAATTTGTATCCCATCTCGGCGATCTCTTCCTGAAAGCGCGCGATGGCGGTCCGGTCCAGCTTGGCTTTCCAATGGAACGACGGCGAGCAGTTGTAGGCCAGCAGCTTGCCGGGGAATCGCTTATGGATGCTTTCGGCGAACCGCCGCGCGTCTTCCAGGTTCGGCTCCGACGTTTCGCACCAGATCATGTCGGCGTAGGGGGCGTAAGCCAGTCCACGCGCGATCGCCGCGTCCAGTCCGCCGCGGAATCGTAGAAATCCATCCGGCGTTCGCGTTCCACTCACGAACTCCCGGTCCCGCGGATCGGCATCGCTGGTGATTAGCTTGGCGCTGTCGGCATCGGTGCGCGCGATCAGCACTGTCGGCACTCCCATGACGTCGGCCGCCAAGCGGGCCGCGATCAGCTTCTGCACGAACTCCTGCGCCGGTACTAATACTTTTCCGCCGAGATGGCCGCACTTCTTGGCGCTGGCGAGCTGGTCTTCAAAGTGAACACCTGAAGCCCCGGCCTCGATCATGGCTTTCATCAGCTCGAAGGCGTTCAGCGGCCCGCCAAAACCGGCCTCGGCATCGGCCACAATCGGCGCAAACCAATAAATGTCGTCCTTGTGCTCGGCGTGCTGGATCTGATCGGCGCGCTGCAGCGCATTATTGATCGCGCGCACCACATGCGGCACGCTATTTGCCGGATAAAGGCTTTGATCCGGATACATCTGCCCAGCTAGATTCGCGTCGCCAGCCACTTGCCAGCCGCTCAGGTAAATCGCCTTCAGCCCGGCCTGGACCTGTTGGACGGCCTGGTTGCCGGTCAGCGCACCCAACGCTCGGACGAACGGCTCCTCGTGCAGCAGTGTCCACAATCGCTCCGCGCCCATTCTGGCCAGCGTGTGCTCGATGTGAACCGATCCCCGAAGCCGCGCCACATCGGACATGCTGTAAGGCCGCTCGACGCCTTTCCACCTGGGCTCATGAGCCCAAGGCCGGTCCATGTCAACCACCCCACGTTGCGTGTTCATACTCCACTTGTAAACCCATTCCTGAAAAACGCAAAATTTCGTGGTCCGTTCGGTCCACTGGTCCGATTCGGACCAGTTTGCGCTCGCCCGCAACGCGTTGATCTACCATGGACATTATGAGTACTCAACAAACGGCGGTTGCCAAAGGACGAACTGAGATCCGCGGGCCGGTCCAGGGCCGCCATGCCGAGGTCCTGACGCCCGAAGCCTGCCAATTTCTGGGACAGCTCGCGCTAACGTTCGAGCCGCGCCGCCAGGAACTCCTCGCGCGACGCAAGGTCCGCCAGCAGCAGCTCGATGCAGGCGCCATGCCGGATTTTCTGCCCGAAACCGCCTCGATTCGCGAAAAAGAATGGACCGTCGCTCCGATCCCCAAAGATTTGATGGACCGCCGCGTCGAGATCACCGGGCCTGTGGACCGCAAGATGATCATCAACGCGCTCAACTCCGGCGCCAGCGTCTTCATGGCCGACTTCGAAGATGCCAACTCGCCCACCTGGACAAACAATCTGGACGGACATGTCAATCTGGGCGACGCCGTCCGCCGTACGATCTCCTTTGAAAGTCCCGATGGCAAGAGCTACAAGCTGAACGAAAAAACCGCGACGCTGCTGGTCCGCCCGCGCGGCTGGCACTTGAACGAAAAGCATTTCTATGTGGATGGCGCGCAGATCTCCGGCTCATTATTCGATTTCGGCCTCTACTTCTTCCACAATGCCAAGGCCCTGATGCAGCGGGACACCGGCCCGTACTTCTACCTGCCTAAGATGGAGAGCCATCTTGAAGCCCGCCTCTGGAACGACGTGTTTAATTTCGCGCAGGAGGCGCTCGGTGTTCCTCGCGGGACGATCCGCGGCACGGTTCTGATCGAGACCATCCTGGCTTCCTACGAAATGGACGAGATCCTGTGGGAGCTGCGCGACCATTCCTCCGGCCTTAACTGCGGGCGCTGGGACTACATCTTCAGCTTCATCAAAAAATTCCGGAACCGGCCCGATTTTGTGCTGCCGAACCGCGCGCAGGTGACCATGGACCGGCATTTCTTAAACTCTTACGTCCAGCTTCTGATTAAGACTTGCCATCGGCGCGGCATCCACGCCATGGGCGGCATGGCGGCCCAGGTTCCGATCAAGAACGATCCGGCAGCCAACGAACAGGCGCTCGAAAAGGTCCGGCAGGACAAGCTGCGCGAAGTGAAGGCCGGCCACGATGGAACTTGGGTCGCGCATCCCGGCCTGGTGCCCGTTGCCAAACAGATCTTCGACGAGTACATGCAGACGCCCAATCAGATTTCGGTCAAGCGCGACGACGTGCGCGTCGGCGCGGCGGATCTCGTGGCTGTCCCGACGGGGGATATCACGGAAGAAGGCCTGCGCTGGAACATCGATGTCGGCGTGCAGTATCTCGAAGCCTGGCTGCGCGGTTCGGGATGCGTGCCGATCTACAACTTGATGGAGGACGCCGCCACAGCCGAAATCTGCAGGTCGCAAGTCTGGCAGTGGGTACGGCATGGCGCCAAGATGAACGACGGACGTAAGGTCACCGCCGAGCTGGTGTTGAAAGCCACGCGCGAGCAAGCGGCAAAATTCGGTGGCCAGGGCAAATTCGATCTCGCGGCAAAAATCTTTGAACAGATGATGACCAGTCCGGATATGGCCGAGTTTCTCACGCTGGTCGCTTACGATTACATCGATTAATGGACGCCGTTGCGGCCGCTCGCTTTGAAATCACCGACGACTTGCTGACGCGCCTGCGCGAAGACGTCGTGCTGCGCCGCATTGGCAGCAGCATCGAGTGGTTTCAATCGCACCGCGAGTCGCTGTTGTCGTTCGATCCGGATCAGAAGAACGCTGTCGCGTTTGTGCGTTACCTGTCCCAATGGGTGGATATGGGATACGGCGATGCGGCAATTGTGCGCGTGCTGCTGGCTAAATTCCCAAAGCACAAGCGCGCCGCTCTGCCGCTCTGCGACTATCTCCAGCTCGAGCTCGCGGAGGGCATGGTCGCGTCGGCCGCGGAAGAAACCGGAAGCGGTATCGTGCATTTCGATCGCATCATCAATCTCGGCGAAGATGCGGTCACCGACAAGCAGTTGCTCTCGCTGGCTTACTTCTGGAAAGGCCGCTGCCAGCGCAAACAGGGCGAGTACGACAGCGCGCTTGCGCACACCGAGAGAGGCCGGCAATTGGCCCTCGAACTCGGCTACGGCCGTATGGCCGCGGTCATGCAAGTGCTGGCCAGTTGGCTCTGCTTTCAAAAAGAGAAGCTCGCCGATGCCGTGGTGAGCCTACAACAAGCCGAGGCCGTGCTGCTCGACACCGACGACACTGTGACGCTTGGTAATATTCAGTCAGGGTATGGGCGCATCGCGTTGCGCGAGGCGCGCTACGACCAGGCGCTGGATCATTTTGCGCGGGCGATCGAGCTGTATGGGAAACGCGATCCACGGCATCGCAACCTGGCGCGCTCGCTCGCCAATATCGCCTACGTCAAACGGCTGAGTGCGATTCGCCTGGCGCGGAAGATCGACGCCGAAACCAAACGGCGGCGCAAGAGGATGTCGCCTCCCGCCGACACGCCGCCTGAAAGCGCTGCCACGCGGCGCCGCATTGAACAGCTGCATGCGGAAGTGCTGTCGCATCTCGCCCAGGCGGAGGAAATTTACAGGTCTTTGAGTCACCATCGCGGCTGGGGTACGGTGCACGTCGAGCGGGCACTGCTGTATCTCGACACCGGTGACGTCGAACGCGCTGCCACTGAATCGGCTCAAGCCTATGAGCTGGGCGCCGAAAAGAAAGACAATATCCTCACGGGCCGCGCCCGCATCGTGCAGAGCATGATCGAAAGCGCGAAGTACGAAGAAGTTCTCAACGACGATCCGGCCGCACACGCCCAGCGCGCGCAGGATTATGCCCGGGAAGCGCTCAATTGCGCGCAGCACACCGAGAATCGCCATCTGCTAGCTCGCGCTTACATCTGCCAGGGCATGGTCTTCGCGAACGATTTTTTCAACAACACCGAAGCCGCCCGCGAGTGCTGCGACCGCGCCGCGGAGTACCTGTCGCCCGGCATCCACGATCATCTTTGGGAAGAGCACCAGGCATTGAAATCAAGGGTGCTGCGCGGCGGCGGCGTGGACGTGTTATTGCGGAAATGGTCGCAAGGCGACACGGGCGATCAGACCTTGCAGCAACTGACGGAGCAGTTCGCCGAGATTATCATTCCCAAAGTCTGGGAGCGCGAAGGACGCAAGGTCTCGCGTGTCGCCGCTAAGCTGTCGGTTTCGCCCAAGAAAGTGCGCCGCATCCTCGGGCGGCTGGGTCTGTAGCCCGCACTCCAGGCGCCGCGTTTACAATCCAAGCGTCGCGGTGCCAGGCGCGCGTGCGTGCCTATTTACTTCTTAGTTGGATCTGGCAAATTCAGCTTCGGATAATACGGCTCGTCCAGCTTCTGGAATTTGTCCATCCATTTCTTGCCTGCTTCTTTGGGCGTAAAGCTCCATTCCTGGCGGTGGTAATTCCAGTCATCCGGATTTAGCTGCTGCGCGTGCGCGAAATACTTCGCAGCCAGTTCCTGATTTCCGTGGTCATGGAAGTAGACGGCTATTTTGAAACTGGCATCGGCTTCCATTTCAGCGGCGGATCGCGGCTTGACGCGCCGTGCGAATTCTTCATCGGACAGGGCGTAAACGCTGCGGTCGCCATTCTTGACCCAATCGCGGAGCGCTCCGACATATTCCGCGCCTTGGATCACGATATTCTTTCCGCCGAACGTATCAGTACGGCTCTCGGTCCAGGCCGGTTCGGCCGGACGTACCACACGTCCTCTCTCATCCACCCAAATGCCCATGGGTACGTTGATGAAGTCGTACGCGGTGCTGATGGCGTGCTTTGTATCGACGAGTGTTGTGAAAGTAGCCTTAGCGCGGTCGTACCATTGGCCGGCAGCGGCCTCGCCCCCGGTGTCTTGCGCTGCTCCAACAATCTCGAAATTCTGGTCCTTGAGCTCTATGTAAGCTTTCTGCCAGCCTGGCAGATCGAGGCGGCAGCCTCACCAGGACGCCCAGGTGAACACCAAAACTTTCTTTCCTCGAAAATCCGAGAGGTGAACCACCTTGCCCTTGCGGTCGGGAACCGCGAAATCGGGCGCGATTCTGGACGCGTAAAAGCTCCCGCGCATCACCGGGATCTCGCCGAAGCTCCACACGCCGGACTCGTTGACGTAGGCTTGTCCGAGTTTGCGCGAAAAGCCGGTCAGGTTGAACCATGGCCCGTTCTTTAGCGCCTTCGGGACCGGGATGCACATATCGGCGCGGCAGGCGCCCTGCGGCTTAACTTCAAATTCGTTGATGCGCGGCAGATCCGCAGCGCGCACCCACAGATCCTTCGCGTCCTGACGGGCCATGCCCAGCTTGACCGTCGCATCGTTGTAAAGAACCGTTGCCATACCAGCCGACGGTGCCGCAAAAGCAGCCGCCGTACCAGCGGAAGCGACCAGAAATTCGCGTCGATTCATTTCGCTCCTATTCTATCCCCGCCCCAGAAACCTTTATTTGATGTTCTTAGCATCTTCTTCGACGCGTAATTCTTCTCGTACCGGCGCGTTGTAGGTTCTGGGAAGATCCGCGCCGAATGTGAGTATACCCGAGTTCCTTTAGGCGGCGGTACGCCGGCGGCATTTTGGGATAGTTGACCAACGGGTAAGTCCTGGCAGCCGTTCGTTCGTAGTACAACTAGTACGAGTGAACGTTGACGGGTATAAAGGTATAAGTGTATATTCGCACTAACCTACGCAAGCAGCGTTCTACGGGTAGCCCTGAGTAAGTCGGGGCGCTGTTGCGGAGGAATATCTAATTGAAAAAGGTGATCAGGATGAAGCTGGCGGGAATGGTTCTATTGTTTGTTGGGATATCGAGTTTTGCATTCGCAACTGCCGTCCCAGAAGTCGACGCGGGATCGGCAGGCAGCGCCTTAGCTCTGATATCGGGCGCGCTCCTAGTGATGCGGGGACGCCGCCGCACGTAGCACTCTTCGAGAGTGTCGCGGTTCGCAAGTAGGGTTGTAGGCGGCGCAAACTTCGCCTTCAGAGCTACAAATGACAAAATCACGGGTATCCGGCGAGCGGCCGGTGTGCGAGCTTGCACCCTCGGGTGCGGCGCCACGCGTCCAGCATCGCGGGTACCCGCTTCTTTCTCTCGGTCTCGCCACGCGTTTTACTCTGTTTTCCCTGCTCTTTGCTGCTGAAGGAATACCGATTTCGAACCTGGTTCATAAGAGCCGGGGAGCGGGCACTCTAGTTCAGATAGCAGTTGTTTTTTTCCCGCTCCTGCTGGCGATTGGATACTCCCGATCGAAGGAAACCTTCCGTATGGTTTCCTTCGAACTAAAGTCGCTCAGTTTGGCGTGGCCGCTGTTGGCGGCGCACGTTCTGGCGCTCCTCGCGTTTCTGGCGGTCTCGCTTCTGCCCGGCGGCGCCCGCGGTCTCTCGAGCCAGATCGCGTGGACGGCGATCTGGTATACCGCCGGTTTATGCACTATCAGCTTCGCTCTTTTGGCATTCCTGCCCCTGCGAGCGATTCGGCGCTTGCTCGCCACGGCCGGAAACGCGTGGCTGTACGCTATCGGTGCTGCCGTCCTGGCTCAGCGCGTGATCGTTAATGCGTCTCTTTGGAATGGCGCGGTCTGGAACCCAGCGATCGACCTTTCCTGGAAGCCAGTCACGGATTTCACCTTCGGCATCGTGCTCACGCTGCTCCGGATGGTTCTGCCGAACGTGATTGCCGACCGCAGCAGCATGACGATCGGCACGCCGCAATTCAATGTACAGATAACGCCTTGGTGCGCCGGTTTCGAGGGGACAGCGTTGATGCTCGTTTTCGGCGTGGCATGGCTGGCGTTTTTCCGCCGGGAGTACCGCTTTCCGCAGGCGTTAGCGCTGGTGCCTGCGGGAATGGCTGTGATTTGGATTGCGAACGGTATTCGCATCACGGCCCTTATCCTCATTGGTGTAGCCGGCGCTCCCAACGTGGCCGTCAACGGATTTCATTCCCAAGCCGGCTGGATTGCCTTCACTTGCGTCGCATTAGGCTTCTCGGTCCTTTCACGGCGTTTCTCGTGGTGTAGCGCCGTGGCGGCCCGCGAGCATCCGACCGAATCCAGCATTACGAATCCGACTGCTGCGTATTTGATGCCCTTTGTAGTTCTCATGGCTGCCGGTATGATTTCCACCGCGGCTTCAGCCGGCTTCGAATGGCTGTACCCGCTGCGTGTGCTCGCAGCGGGGATCACACTCTGGTATTTCCGGTCGAAGTACGCGGAACTAGACTGGCGCTTCGGCTGGTTTTCCGCGCTGGCTGGCATCGCGGTGTTGGCGCTCTGGCTTGGTCTGGAGCGATTTTCGGGAGTTCCTACCCAGAGCCCGATTGCCGCGGGGCTGGCATCGCTCCCAACTGCCGGACGAATCGTGTGGCTGGTGTTTCGGACGGTCGGTGCGGTATTTACGGTTCCCGTCGCCGAAGAACTTGCGTTTCGCGGCTTCTTGATCCGGAGAATCATTTCCGCCGATTTCGATGCGCTCAGCACCCGCCGCTACACCTATTTGGCGGTCGTCATCTCATCGGTCGCTTTCGGTTCGCTGCACGGCGGGCGCTGGATTGCAGGATCCGTGGCTGGGTTGATCTATGCGGCGGCATATCTGCGGCGCGGCCGGATCGGCGACGCAGTGTTCGCGCACGCATTAACGAACGCGCTGTTGGCCGCGTTTGTACTATCGGGAGACCGCTGGTACTTGTGGTAAGTCCGGCTGGGGCGTACTACTGCGCGCGCCCCGCTACGTAGTAACCAGGGCGCGTCCGTACTTCGAGTCCGCCGCGATCCACCACGACGCGGATCTCGTGAAAGCCACCCTCGGTTTGATTATTCGGCGTGTAACTCAGTAAATATTGGCTGTGTAATTCGGACGCAATCCCTTGGATCGCTTTCTCCAGGGACTTCTCACTAACGAACGCGTATTCACGGCCGCCAGTGAAACGCGTGAAGACATCCAGCGTGTCGTCTACAAACAGGCTCTTTACGCCTTTGAAGATATCGACAAACACGGGGATGTAATTTCCGTTGTAGTAGTTCTGTTCGATGGTGGTGGGGGTGAGAGCGCCGCCGGCCGGGACATGCTCAGCGGTAGTTGGGATCGCTGGCGGGCGTGGCGGGATCGGTGTGCCAGTAATCGTGGCCATAAGACTCGAAATGTCGAGTGAGAAGATCGTGACGTTTGCAAACTCGGCTTCTTCCAGCGCCTCACGGACACGGGCTTCGCTGCCGCGGTCGCGTTTTTCAGCGATCAGCAGCAGGACTTTCCGCCGATCCGAAGGACGCCTGCGCAGCATGCGGATGGCGGCCATCTCAGCATCGATGACCGCATGATTGGGACTCCCAGGCTTTAAGTTTTTCAGTGCTTCGGTGATCTTGGTCGTTTCGTTTGTGAAGTCCTGGACCGTTTGGATGCGGTGATCGAAGGCAACTAACGCAACCTCGCCGTCCTGGCCGGCCAAAATGTCATTCAGCATCGGCCCGATACGCTGGATCTTTGGAAGAATGTCGTTCAGGTTATAACTTTTCTGTATCGCAACAACCAACGATAAGGGCTCATCGCGAACATCCGCGCGGATGGTTTGGAGCTTGTTGTTGTCGTACAGTTGAAAGTCCTGAATCTGAAGCCCATCCACAAATTCGCCGTTCTTATCGCGCACCGTGGTGGGGGCGATCACAACATTAACGGGAACGCGGATGATCGATTGATCCTGGTTGGAGGGCTCAGGAGTGGGATTCTGCGCGAAGGCGCCAGCGCATAACAGAACGATCAGAACACTGCGCATACCTTCAGTTTGACACGAGTCAATTTGACCCGCTGCCGGGTGCGCTGAAAGCGGATGGGTATCAGCGGGCTAGCCGCTGCCGTGTGAGGTCCGGCCTTCCAAAAGATCGATGATATGGGGGATCAGCTTGGCGATGGAATCGAGCGATTCTACTGCGCCTTTGGGCGATCCGGGGAGATTCACGATCAGCGATCGCCCGCGGATGCCTGCGAGGCCGCGGCTTAGAACGGCGAACGGAGTCTGGTGGCGGCCTTCGGCGCGCATCAGTTCGCCCAGGCCCGGCACCTCGCGTTCGATCACACCGCGCGTTGCTTCGGGCGTAATGTCTCGCAATGCCACGCCCGTTCCGCCGGTGGTCAGAATCACCAGCGATTCAGGCTCGTCGCTCCAGCGCTTCAGCACGGCTGCGATTTCGTTACGCTCGTCGGGCACCAATTCCTGCGCCCTAATGGTCCAGCCCAGAGCTTCCAGGCGCTCGCGCAAGGCGGGTCCGGAACGATCCGCGCGCGTCCGCGCCACAGCGGAATCGCTTACAGTGACGATGACGGCCTGGATCATGGACGGCGGTAGTCTCCGCTTTTGCCACCACTTTTTTCGAGCAAATACACATCCTGGATTTCGATGCCTTTGTCCAGCGCTTTCGTCATGTCGTAGACGGTGAGCGCCGCCACGGAAGCGGCCGTGAGCGCCTCCATTTCCACGCCGGTTGGTCCGGTGGTACTGACGCTGGAGGCGATACGGATGCCATTCTCTTCCAAGTTCATTTCCACATCCACATGCGAAAGCATCAGCGGGTGGCACAAGGGAATCAACTCGGCGGTTTTTTTTGCGGCTGAAATGCCGGCTACGCGGGCGATCTCCAGCGGGTTGCCTTTGGGATTAGAGGGAAGCTGCGCCAGCACCTCCGGCCGCATCCGCACGAACGCATGGGCGCGCGCCGTTCGCTTCGTGGGCATTTTGGTTGAGATGTCCACCATGCGCGGTACGCCGGATTTATCGTAGTGGCTGAGCTTCGGTTCTTTCATGGCTTCGCGGGGGCCTCGCCACACCTATTTCAGCAGAACTCGAATCCAATCGCCCGCCGACCAGGTTTCGCGGTCCGGTTCGGTCACCAGAAAAGCGTTGGCGCGTGCAAGCGTGGGGACATCGCCCGAGCCTTGCCAGGGCAGAGGATCCAGGGACGATCCGTCCGGGCTCAAGCGCGCCGGCAGGAACCGAGTCAATCCCGTCTTCTGCCGGAAGTCGCGCGCCAGGCGAGCCCAAAGGAACGGCAACATGGGCTCTTTCTGGCCCGCCAGCAGTTCCACCGCGGCGCGCGCGAAGAGTTCGAACGTAACCATGGTAGAGGCCGGATTTCCAGGCAGACCGAAGAAGAATTTCCCGTGCGCGCGTCCAAAGACCAGCGGCTGGCCCGGCATGATCAGAACGCGATCGAAAAAGAACTCGGCGCCGAGGTCTGCCAGAACCTTTTCTACCAGGTCGTATTTTCCGGCCGAGACGCCGCCGGAGAGCAGCAGCATATCGAACGAGCGCAGCCCATGCTCCACCAGTTCGCGGGTGGCGGCGTACAGATCGCGAGCGACCGGCAACGCTTCGGGGATTCCGCCGGCGCGAGCTACTTGCACAGCTAGCGAGTCGACGTTGGAATTTCGCACTTGATAGGGAAGCGGCGTCTGGTTGACTTCGACGATTTCGTCGCCGGTGGCCAGCAATGCGACTTGCGGCCGCGCATAGGCTGCAACGTGAGTCTGGCCGAAGGAAGCGATCAGCGCGATCTCAGCAAATCCAAGGCGTGTGCCGGGCTCGAGGACCACTTCACCGGCGCGCGCCTGCGAAGCCTGCGCGCTCACGTTTTCACCCGGCTGCAGCGAGCGCGACACGCTCACCCGGTCTCCCGACACGGTGACGTGTTCGATCATGACCACGGCGTCTGCGCCGCGTGGCAACGGCGCTCCGGTCATGATCTCGACAGCTTCACCCGGCTGGAGCTCGGTCGTGAAGCTCTCGCCGGCGCGAACTTCTCCGACGATTGTCAGCTCGGCCGGAATATCCGCCGCTCGCAAGGCAAATCCGTCGCGGACTGAGCGCGAAACGGGAGGAAAATCGCGGTCGGCGGCAATCGGTTCGGCCAGCACGCGCCCGGCGGCGTCAAACAATCTCACGTTTTCAATCGCCGGCGCGGCCACGCCGGCGCGCACTTTCTCCAGCACGCAGGCGCGCGCCTGCTCGAAGGTCAAGGTGGCCACGGCTGCTATTGTAACGGTGCGCCGCGGGCTTCTGTGCCGACCGGGCCGTGGGCGGCGGCACCGTTGACAACTAAGTCGGAATCCGATATAACGGAATCCGACTATGGAAGATTTCAGCCCGTTCGTGCCGCTATCGCCCGCCGCGCTGCACATTCTGCTGGCGCTCTCGGGCGAGGACCGCCACGGGTACGGCATCATGCAGGAAATCGCGCGGCAGTCGGAAGGCAAGTATAGACTCGGCCCAGGCACGCTGTATGACAACCTGCAAAAGCTCCTGAATCTTGCGCTGATCGAGGAAGCGCAGCGCCGCCATCCGGGTGAAGACGAGCGACGGCGATATTATGGGCTCACGCGCCTGGGGCGCCGCGTTTTGGCCGCCGAGGTGGAGCGCCTGGAAAACGTCGTTCGGGCGGCTAAGGTCAACTTGCGTCCCGCGCCTCGAAAGGGTCTGTAATGCGCCGCGCCCTTTACCAAATTTTGCTGGTGCTGCATCCGGCTCCTTTCCGGCGCCAATTTGCCGCGGAGATGTTGTGGGTATTCGATCAGGCCGCTCGCGATGGGGCCGCTTCGGGATTCTGTCTGGATGTCGCAGCCTCGCTAGGGCGGCAATGGATCCGCCAGCCGGCGATTTGGACGGCATCCGGCGCCACGCTGGGTGGTGTTCTTGTGCTGATGTGGGCAACCGCGGTAGCACCGCATATACGCGTGCAAAGATCCGCAGTGCGTCTTGAAGACCTGGTGGTTATCGCCGTCATTTCAGTTTTGGCGATCTGCCTCACTCTAGTCACCACCGTCGCCTTCTTTCATTCGCTTCGCCGCCGCAGGCTGTGACCATGCTCGAACTTCGGGACGTCACCAAGCGATTTTCGGGAATACCGGCCGTGGATCGCGTGAGCTTCATCGCGCGCCCGGGCGAGGTGACCGGCTACTTGGGACCGAATGGTTCGGGGAAATCCACAACAATCAAAATGATCGCCGGCCTGATGGAGCCGAGCGATGGGGTCATCCTTTACAACGGCCGTCCGATCGATGAAGACTTGATCGCCCATAAAATGCGGCTCGGCTATGTCCCGGAGGAGCCGCAGCTTTATGCGCATTTAAGTGGCGCCGAGTTCCTGGAGATGGTGGGACAGTTGCGCGGGATCGCCGGGCACGTGCTGGGCGAAAAGATTGACGGCCTGCTGCATCTATTCTCGCTGCACGAGGATCGTTTTGTGGCGCTTTCTTCCTATTCCAAGGGGATGCGCCAAAAGATCCTGCTGGCCGCGGCGCTGCTCCACAATCCCGACATTCTTTTACTGGACGAGCCGTTCACCGGCCTCGATGTTAGCTCGGCATTGGTGCTTCGCAGGCTCATTCAGGAGCTGGCGCAACGGGGAAAAGTAATTCTGTTTAGCACTCACGAGCTGGACGTGGTGGAGCGCATCTGTTCCCATGTTCTGATTCTTCACAAGGGCCGGGTGGCGGCTGACGACTCCATTGAAAACCTGCGCGCACTCGCATCCGCCCCGACGTTGGAAGAGATCTTCGCTCAACTTGCCGTGGAGCTGGACACGGCCGCCGTCACGCGCGAAATCATCCAATTGATCGAGCGCTGAGTCATGCAACGACAGCTTGCGCGCGGGCAATTTCACGTTCTGTATCGCAATTTCCTGCTGCAGATCGTGGATACCGAAACGATTCCAACGCATGGCGATCCCACACGGCTGCTGGTCCAGATCGGGGCGCTGCTCGTGTCGCTCAGCTTCATTTTCGCCGTGGAAATGATTCCGCAGTACGTCAAAGCTACTGCTTCCGAAATTACGGCGGGGGCTTGGGGCGACCAGGAGTTCCTGATTGGCACCACGATAGCGGTGGTGGGAATGTTCACGGTATTTGCGTGGGATTCGGTGTTTCCGAACCGCCGGGACAGTTTAGTGCTGGGCGCACTGCCGATCCGTCCTGGGATAATTTTTCGCGCCAAGATTGCCGCGATTGCGACAGGTTTGGGGATGTCCATCGTGGCCCTGAACGCGGCAACAGGTCTGGCGTATCCGTTCGCCATCGGCGGAGTGCGGACATTTTTCGCATATTGGATCACGATGGGTGCGGCCGGACTGTGGATTTTCTCAACACTGCTCGCGGCGCAAGGAGTGTCGGCGCTGCTCTTCAGCTACCGCCGCTTTTTGAAGACCTCGAACGTGCTGCAAGTCAGCGCTTTTTTCTCGGTTCTCGGAGCCTATTTCCTGACGCCCGGGCCTTTGGACATGGATCTGAGCCATGGGATTCCGATCGCTGCGCGACGCCTTCCCTCCTTCTGGTTTCTCGGATTGTTCCAGCGGGTGAACGGGTCCCAGCAGCCGTGGTTTGCCCCGCTCGCCAACCGTGCATTGCTTTGGCTGCTGATTTCTTCAGGGGTGGCTATCTTCAGCTACGCGCTTTCTTATTACCGGACCACGCGCCGCGTTCTAGAAGAACCGGACATTATTCCGGCCGATCGCGCGCACGCCGGTTCGCGGTGGCTGAATTGGGCCGCCGCGCGACTCGCCGCGAAACCGCTGGATCGCGCGATGCTCCTGTTCATCCAGCGAACGCTCGTCCGGAGCCGCGCGCATCGCAACCTGCTGGCGGCGTTTATGGGCTTGGGCTTGGCGATTTGCCTCGTCTTCGCGAAAAGTCTGCTGTATGGAAATTCGCGAATGTACGCGCTAGCCCGGCACTACGGATATCAACCGCCCCACTGGTACGAGATGAACACGCCCATGATGGCGGCTGGATTCATCCTGCTGTTTCTCGCGATCTTCGGCACACGTACAGCGTTTGCTCTGCCTGTGGCGCTCAAGGCAAATTGGATTTTCCGGATCGCGGCAGTTCACAGCCCGCGAGCCTATTTCGCGGCCGTACGGAAAGTGATGTTCACGCTAATCGCCGCGCCAATTTGGATCGCCGCCGCGGTCTTCTATTTGTCCGTGTGGGACGGCCCGGAACCCGCCGGTCACGTCCTCATTCTGCTGGCCGTTGGGTACGCGATGGTGGAATGGTCCCTGGCCGAATTCCGCAAAATGCCTTTCGCCTGCGCGTATATGCCCGGTGAATCGAATCTCCGCATCAAACTGCCGGTTTACGGCGCCGCATTTTTGTTCGCGGTGGATGTGGGCGTGAACATCGAGCAATCGGTTTTCGAGAGCCTGGCCCGAAGCATTCTACTGGCGGCACTTCTGGTGCCGGTGGCGCTCCAAGCCCGGCGGCGCTGGAAAACGTTTGCCGCCGCGCCGTTCCAACAACTGCAGTTCGATGCCGAACCCGCCAGTGACGTTTCGCCGCTGGATCTCAGCCGCGATGGCATCTATACACGTTCTCAAAATTATCTGGACGTGATCAATGCTCCTCCCGAGCCCGGATTTCGCGAGCGCGCGGTGGCGTTCGGACGCAAAACGGCGTTCATCGCGGCGGGTCTCTGCGGCGCAGGCTTTGTGTACGAGCAGGTCTCGGAAATGCGCAATCCGCTTCCGCCGCGGCAAGGCAAATCCATCGACATCGGCGGGCGCACGCTGAACTATTCCTGCATTGGACAGGGAGCGCCCACGGTGCTTTTCGAAGGCGGTGGGGGCGGTGCAGGCTTCTATTGGACGCCCATGCAACGTAAAGTGGCCGAGTATACGCGAGCCTGCTGGTACGACCGCGCTGGCTATGGTTGGAGCGACCCGGCGTCGTTTCCGCATCCCGCCAGTGCCATCGCATCCGACTTACACCGCCTGGTGGCGAAAGCCGGCATGGCGCCACCGTTCGTATTGGTTGGACTGTCGTTTGGCGGGGTTTGCGCGCGTGTCTATGCTCAACGCTACCCAAGCGAGGTGTCCGGCATGGTGCTGGTAGACTCCTCCCACGTTGACGAGCGTGAGCCAATCACTCCGTTAGGCGGCGGGTATCTTCCTTATTTTCCTTCCTTACTTCCGGCGCTGTCACAAATCCTGCGGCCGATTGGCTTTTTGCGTTTGGTGATGCGGCCGAGCGAACTGACGCCGTTCGAGCCACGGACTTTCGCTGAAAGCTTTAAAGAAGGGATCGGGTACGAAAGCGCATTGGAAGCGCGCGCGGTACGGAACCTCGGCGACATTCCGCTGATCGTGCTCACCGCCGGGATACATCGAAGAAATCCGCCGCACAGTCCCGTGGAAGCCCGGGAAGAACGCGAATGGGAAGAGCACTGGATTGAAGCGCAGCGGCAATTGGTCCGGCTGTCGACCCGTGGCGAGCAGCGCATTTTTCGAGATGCCAAGCACAATCTGGCGCAGGACCGGCCCGAGGACGTGCTGAAGGCGATCCGCGACGTGGTGGATCGGGTGCGTGCGAGTTCTTCAGATGGGGCGCACTGAAATCCATGCTGGACACAGCGCACGCCGACTGTCAGCATCCCGTTTGCGCGAATGCAAATGCTAGCGCACCCGGCGTTAACTCGCGCCAACGGAAATCGCTGAGACACGCCTAGCCAAACTCCTCGCGCTAGTGTAAAATCGGCTGCACAGGGACAATATGAGGCGAATTTGTTTAGCAGCTTTCTTACTCGCATGCTTGGGCGCGGGCTTGCGCGCACAGGAAATTACCGGCTCGATTGTCGGTAGCGTTCTCGATCCGACTGGCGGAGGCGTGCCGGGGGCTATCGTCACGTTCACGAATACCGACCGTAATGCCGTGGTGCGAACTACCACGACCGCGGCTAACGGCGAATACTCCGCGCCGCTGCTGCCCATCGGACATTATTCCATTGGCGTCGAGGCGAAAGGCTTCAAGAAGCTCGTTCAGCAAGGCGTCGAGCTGAATGTCAACGACCGGCTAACGATCAACTTCAACCTGCAGGTCGGTGAAGTTCAGCAGGAGGTCACCGTCAGCGCGAACCCGACGCAGGTGGAGTTGCAGACCGCCGCAGCGCAGTCGCTAATCTCCGGTACCCAGGTGCGCGAGTTGGCCCTGAATACGCGCAATTACGAGCAACTGGTTCGCCTCATGCCTGGTGTCGTGTTTACCGGCATCGGCGATCAACTGTATCTGGGTGTGTCCAATCCCTTCTCGGGGGCTTCCAACCAAGTTGCCTTCGCGATGAATGGCGGCCGCACCAGCCAGAATAGCTGGACCATCGATGGCGCCGACAACGTCGACCGCGGCGCGAACCTCACCCTGCTGAATTACCCCAGCGTCGACGCGATTGACGAGTTCCGAGTGCTGCGGAGCCAATACAGCGCCGAGTTCGGGCACGACGCCGCCGGGACCGTCAACGTGATCACCAAAAGCGGAAGCAATCAACTGCACGGCGATGCCTATGAGTTTTTCCGCAACGACAAGCTGGCGGCCAACAATTTCTTTAACAATCTGGGCAGCGTTCCGCGGCCCCCGCTGCGCTACAACAATTTCGGCTACACCGCCGGCGGCCCCGTATACATTCCCAAGGTTTATAACGGCAAGAACCACACATTTTTCTTCTTCTCGGAGGAATTCCGGCGGGTGATCACGTATGGTTCGTTCGTCAGCACCCTACCCACGGCGGACGAAAAGAAAGGAATTTTCCCAGTGCCGGTCTGTGTCGCGGTGGCACCCGATGGTAGCTGCGCCCAAACCGGGACGCAAGTGACGAACATCAATCCCGTGGCGCAAGCGTACATTAAGGACATTTTTTCGCAAATGCCGGATGCGCCCGCCAACAACCTGGTGAACCTCGCACTACGCAACGTCTTCAACGCGCGCCAGGAGCTGTATCGAATCGACCATGTGTTTAACGAAAAGTGGGCCGTTTTTGGGCGGTTCATCAACGATTCGATTCCCACCATCGAACCTCGCGGATTGTTTACCGCCGCAACTCTGCCCGGCGTCTCCAACACGTCCACCAATTCGCCCGGCAAGGGCTTTATGGGGCGCGTCACCGGCAGCATCACGCCCACCATGCTCAATGAGGCCGGTTATGCATACTCATACGGCGCGGTGCTCAGCACGCCGACGGGGCTGGACCTGGCCGCAAATTCGCCGGATGTTAAGGTCACGCTGCCATTCCCGGTGACCCTGGGACGCATACCTACCCTGAACTTTACCGGGACGATCGGTAACGTGACCGGTTACGGACCGTATCGCGACTACAGCCGCAGTCACAACATTTTCGACAACTTCTCCAAGGTGGCGGGCAAGCATACTTTTAAGGCCGGCGTGACGGTGGTGCATTACGAAAAGACGGAAAACCAGGCCACCAACAACGTAGGTACATTCACATTTGCAACCACGCCGCGCCCGACCAGCGCCACCACAACGCAGCAGGCCTGGGCCAATTTCCTGATTGGCAACGTCACCAGCTTTACGCAATCGGCTCGCGATATTACGCCTGACATACTAGTGAACCAAACTGAGTTTTATGTCCAGGATGACTATCGCGTTCGGCCGAACCTCACGCTGAACCTCGGGCTGCGCTATTCGTTTTTCCGCCAAGCGACTGACGGCAACGGATACCTGAACAACTTCGATCCGGCGTTGTACAATCCCGCGCAAGCTCCTAAGATCGACTCCAATGGAAATCTTGTCCCGGGAACGGGAAACCCGCTGAACGGGATCATCATCGCGGGCAAGAATTCGCCTTATGGCGACAAGGTGACCAACGAGAACAATGGCAACGCGGCGCCGCGTTTCGGGCTCTCCTGGGATCCGTTTGGCGACGGCAAGACCGCCATTCGGACTGGCTATGGAATCGCGTATGACTTTACACAAGTCGCCAACGTCTACGAGAGTCCCATCACGACGAACCCGTCATCGGTTCAAACCATCGCCATCAACAACACGAATTTTCAAAACCCGGCAGGAGCCGGAACCGTTGCCGTGTCGGTGGCGCCGCCCGCGCTGGCTGCCATCGGCATTCCGTGGAAAACGCCGTACATGCAGCAGTACAGCTTCGATGTTCAGCGCGAGTTGCCGCGCCGCTTCGTTGTGGACCTGGGCTATTTCGGCTCCAAAGGAACGCATCTGATCGGCGGCGCCGATATCAATGAAGCCCCGCCCGGCGCCGGTGTCGCGGCTGGAATCACCAGTCCCAACACGCCCTTCACGCGCACCACCGACCCGAAGCTGAACCAGGTACGGCCATATTTGGGTTACAACGCCATCAACGCGATCGAGACCTGGTACAACTCGAAGTACAACTCACTTCAGTTTGCATTGAAGAAGAACTTTTCGAACGCCGGCTTCCTGGGCGTCAACTACACCTGGTCGAAATTCCTGACGAACTCCGGCACCGATGTTTCGGCCCCGCAGAACGTCTATAACCGCGGAGGTGATTACGGTGTGTCGCCTTATGACCGCACGCAGGTCCTCACGGCGGACTGGAATTACGAGCTGCCCTGGCTGAAGTCCAGCACCGGCTTCCTGAAATACGCCGTTGCCGGATGGCAGGTGTCCGGCATCGCTTCCTTTGCCACCGGCCTTCCGTTTACTGAATCGGACAGCACGGTTGGTTTGGACCCTGGCGGCTTGGGCTTCTTCGGCGCTAGTTCCGCCGGCGCGCGCGGCGACCAGGTGTGCGATCCCAACCAGAACGCGCCGCATACATTGCAACAATGGTTCAATACCGCCTGCTTCGCCAACGTGCCCACCGGTGTGGTTCGGCCCGGCAATGCCGGCCGCTATACCATCCGTGGTCCCGGCTATCAGACATGGGATCTGGCGGCCATGAAGAATTTCCACTTCACCGAATCCAGCTACCTGCAGGTTCGCGGCGAATTCTTCAACGCGTTCAACCACACTAATTTTGCCAGCATCGGGGTCACGCGGTTGAGCCCGACCTACGGCCAAGTGACTGCTGCCCGCGACCCGCGCATCATCCAGTTGGCGGCGAAAATTTACTTCTGACGGACCGGCGGCGCGCGGTCCCGCAGGACGCGTGCCGCTAGAGGTCGACCGCCCGCTGGATGGCTAACTGCGCGCGCTTCATCTCTGCCTCATCCGGATGCGCGATCCTGGGCCAGAAGAACCCTCGCAGCCCGTCCTTTTTGCGGCGAGGCACGATGTGCACGTGCAGATGCGGCACGCTCTGGCTCACGCGATTGTTGATGGCTACGAACGATCCCTCAGCATCCATGCCGCGCTCCACCGCCCGGCTCAGCCGCTGAACGTTGCCGAAGAATTTCGCGATTAGTTCTTCGGGCACATCGGCCAGCGTGTCGTAGTGTTGCCTAGGAACCAGCAAGGTGTGGCCCACAAACAGCGGCCGGTTATCCAAAAACGCAAACGACACGTTGTCCTCGAAAACCATATAGCTCGCCAAGTCGCCCGAGACGATCTGGCAAAACTTGCATCCTGCTTGGCCCATCAGCTCTCGATCGGCCCTTCGCCACGACTGAGGGCTGCGATGATCACATCCTTGCGCTGCTCGGCCGCACGCAGGCCCGATCCGCGGGAATGCGCATACACAATGGCGCCCAATAGCGCTCCCGCTCCGAGCGCCCCGAAAAACGCGGCTTCAGAATCGAACGCGTAACGCGCTAAGTATGCCAGACCCACCGGAAGCAGCGCGACCGGAAATGCCAACGTCATCATCGCCTGTGTTCGCGCGCTCGCGCCGGTGCGGAACGACTTCCCTGGATCCACCGGCCGCGGATTGTAGAACGAGCTCAGGTTCCCGATCGAAAGAATAAACAAGGTGACCACGCACGTCACGCAAAATGCCTCCAGGATCTGCAGGCCCGACAATGGCAGCCGCAGTAAAGCGCACACCAGGGCGACGGTAGTAACGTCGAGCACGACAAAGTATACCGCCACGAGATTTTTCCCCGTAATCACGGTTGACATCTTCACCGGCGCAAGAAAATACATTTGGATCGCGCCGCGGTCGAAACCGAAACAATTCCAGAACAGAACGTCGCTCAGCATGAGCAGCGCATAGACGCTCACCAGGGTCAGGTAGTTATCCGCGAACAGCGAGTGCCGCGCGGCGTTGGGCCCAAAGGCCATCGGCAGCCAGATCAGGAGCCCGAACGAAAAGCCCATCATGAATACCAGGCGGAAGCGCGGCGTGCGCGCCAGGAAGCGCAGCTCTTTTTCCACCAGTGCGGCCAGCGGATCGCGCAAAAACAGGTTGGGCAGCGAGTACCACCACTCCATTCGGCTGGCGGCGCGAGCGGTCGCTGCGTTTCGGGCCGTGGCCTCGCTCAAATCGAAATTCAGACCGCGTTCGAATTGCCATCGGCCGAACGCATACGCGGCCGCCACCCACGCCAGCAACACGGCAATGCTAAGCCACGAGAATTCTCCCAGCGCTAGCCGCGAGGTCGCGGTCCAAGGCCAGAACGGCAGTGGAGCGCCCGCGAAGAGGTGACGCAGACGCGCGCGGGAACCGCTGAGCAGCAGCGCCTGCGGCAGCGCCGCCGCCAGCACCAACACGAATACCACCACCTCGCGCACTCGCTTACGCGCCAGTAACCGAACTAGAAGGTCGCGCACTCCTGCCGAGATAAGCAGATTCACAACCACGAACGGCAGCAGCGCCAGCGGGTACCACACGGAAACCTTCGGGTTCAGCAGCAGCCCCACCGCCGCGCCGGTCAGCAAAACCAGCATTTCGATACTGGTCGAAGTCCGGAGCAATACTTCCAATCCGAACAGGTCGCGGCGCGGGATCGGGTAGACCATCAGCTTGCGGATGTCGAGC
Source organism: Bryobacteraceae bacterium (assembly GCA_035293725.1). GTDB lineage: Bacteria > Acidobacteriota > Terriglobia > Bryobacterales > Bryobacteraceae > Palsa-89. The sequence continues at coordinate 77,209 of DATGMH010000035.1, read as the reverse complement.
GAAGATCCCATGGATGCGGTCAGTACCGGAATCAACTGCCAGTAGAGAAAGCAGACCAGCAGCCCGGCGGGCATGACACGTCGCATGGATTCAAGCTCATTCGGTTCGGACAGCAAAAACGCCACTATCACAGCCAGGTAGCAAAACGCGCCGTACCAGATCGCGCCGAGCAGGGTAGTGAAGGCCGCGCCCGCGCGATTGACGCGAAAGAAGCGGTTGCGGGTGGAGCGCGACTGCGCCCAAACGATCGCCCAGGTTTGTGCGCCGATCATAAGTAGCTATAACCAGTCCAGGGTTTCGGCGGGGCGCTCGGCGCCCACTACGCGCACGAAGATATCTTCCAGAGTTTCCGAGCCGCTGCGCAGCTCCGCCATCGTGCCCGACAGGACAAGCCGGCCCTGCTGGATGATCGCAACGCGATCGCACAACCGCTCCACCACTTCCAGGACGTGCGAGGTCAGAAAAACAGTAGCGCCGTGCCGGACCTGGTCCAGCAGAATCTCCTTCATTAACCGCGCCCCGACCGCGTCCACGCCCTCGAACGGCTCGTCCAGCAGGAACAGCTCGGGCCGATGAATCAGGGCCGCGGCCATGGCGACACGCTTGCGCATCCCCTTCGAGTATTCGCCGATCAGCTTGCGCGGCTCGCTATCCAGCTCGAAAAGCTCGAGTAATTCGCGAGAACGCTCGCGCGCCACATTGCGCTCCAGCCCGTAAATCCGCCCGACGAATTCGGTGAACTCCGGTCCGGTCAGGTGGTCGAACAGCAGCGACTCGTCCGGGACCAGGCCGATTTTGCCTTTCACCTCCTGCGCGTGCTCGGGCATCGCCAGGTCGAGCAGTTCGATGCTGCCGGAGGTGGGCGGTGCCAGCCCCATTAGCATGCGAATCGTCGTGGTTTTGCCGGCGCCATTCGGACCCAGAAAGCCGAAAAAACAGCCGTGCGGGACTTCCAAGTCCAAGCCATCCACGGCAGCCTTGGCGCCGTACATTTTTCGTAGATGGCGGACCGAAATCGCGGCAGACATCGGATCAGTCCCATGGTACAAGAGCGGGCCGGAACACGCCTGCCGGCGGCCTATGAAGAAATACGAGCATCCAACCGATAAGACGACTGTGACAGCGCCTGCCACACCGTCGCCCGCCCCACCGTCGCCTGCCCGCGAAAGGGCTCTCCGTGTCCTAGCCGAGCTACCGCCTTTCTCGCCGATCCTCAACCGGCTTATCGCCAGCTTGGCTAAGGAAGACGTGTCGTTCGCGAAGATCTCCGAGCTTATCGAAAAGGACACGGTGCTAGCAGGAAATATCCTGAAACTGGTAAACTCGGCGCTGTACGGCTTTAGCGGCACCATCAATTCCGTACGGCATGCCGTCTCGCTTTTAGGAGTGAACAAGCTTCGCAACGCCACTCTCAGCATGTCCGTGGCCCGTATGTGGAAGCAGGTAAAAACCCCGCCCGGCTGGTCGATGGGAAGCTTCAACCTCCATTCGGCCGGTGTTGCCATCCTGGCGGACCTGCTGGCGCAGAAGGTAGATGCAAATTATCCCGAAGGCGCTTTCGCCGCCGGTCTTTTTCACGACCTCGGCTGGCTGCTGGTAGCCATGGGTTGCCCAGACGAATTCAAGCAAATCTCGCTGCTGTGCCGCCCAGACCAAAAGTGGGCGGCCGAATATGAACTCGAGGTCCTCGGCGTGTCTCACGCCGATCTGTCCGCAGAAGCGCTTGCAGCTTGGAACCTACCCGAGCCGATTCGGGACGCTGTGCGCTATCATCAGACGCCTGCCGAGGATCCTGCGGCCTCGGACCCCGACCTGGTTCCCTTGAGCCGCATTTTGAACGTCGCCGACGCATTCGTACAAGGCATGGGAACGAACGTGAGTGTGTTCGAGAACAGCGGAAACGGCGCGCAAAACTTGCCCGATGAGCTGCGGCTTGGCGACCAGCTCTCGGCGGTACTCGCTGAGTTCGACAACGAGTTCGAGGCGATCAAGCCGTATTTCTAAGCCGTCGCCGAACACGCGCTGACCCCGAGCTCTTGCAGAAATCCGCACAAGAAATCCGCACAAGAAATCCGCACAAGTCCTGCCGGGTACCAAATCCTGTTGCCAGTCCGAAACCGTGAGTACCCCGGCTAGCCGGGTCCGAAAAACTCGCCGCTGGCGATAATCTCTGCCGGACCGGTCAGAAAGACAGAATCGTCCCAGCGCAACCGCAGTGTGTCTCCAGGTGCCCGCACCTCAACCGGGCTGGCGACGAGCTTACGGATGATCGCTGCCACAGCCGCGCCTGTCGATCCCGTACCTGAGCTTAGCGTTACGCCGGCGCCGCGCTCATAGAAGCGCGCCTCAATGGTGTGTGCGTCCACGCATCGAACGAAGGAAACATTGGTGCGTTTAGGAAAATGCGGATGGCGTTCGATCTCGGCGCCTAACGCCGCCCAGTGCTCGGGAAACTGATCCACGAACACAACGCATTGCGGGTTTCCGACGTCGAGAATTGCGACTTCGCGCGGGCCACCTCGGAGCGGAAGCGAGAACCGCACCTGATTCTGTTCGAAGACCGGCTGCCCCATATCCATTTCGAACACGAACCGCCGCCCCTGCCGCTCGAGTAAACGCAAGTGTTTGGCTCCGGCCCCCGTCTGGATGGTCAATTCGTCGGCCGCTCGCCCCGACTCGACCAGAAGCGCCGCCGCGCAGCGAGTTCCATTTCCAGAAATCTCCGCCTCGCTTCCATCGGGGTTGAACAGCCGGATGCTGGTGTCGCGAATCAGAATCCAGCCATCCGCACCCACGCCGGTATGCCGGTGGCAGAGGGCGCGTGCCATGACGGGCAAGTCCGCAGCCGGCGCCTGCTCGGCCCACGTAAGCAGGAAATCGTTGCCAGCGCCGTGCGCTTTGGTAAATGGAATGGTCATGGGTCGTCTCGCCTGTAGATCTCCACTGCCGGCGCACGCGGCACCTGGATGCTACGTACCAGATGATAGCGTGGACCTGACTTCAATTTCGTCTCCTCGACCGCTGTGGCGACTTCGTCTCCCGCGAATGCCACCGCCCACAGCGAATGCAGAAAAAGATCAGGGCGCTGCACCGCGGATATCCACTGCAGCACGTTGCCCTGATGCAACGTCTCTTTCAAGGGAATGCCGGCATCGCGATAGATCGTCATCAGGTCGTTAAAATTCGTGAAAATTCCCTGGCCGGCGCGATAATGGGCGGCCAGATAGGGAGCCGCCTGCTCAGTCCACGCTCGTCTGCCTTCGGAATTTATCTGCGACTCCTTCCAGCAAATCCAGTTCTCCGGCTGCGGGCGAATCAGCCAGGGAAAAAACGCAATCGCAACAATGCCAGCCGCAGCGTAGGGTCGCATGCGGACGCCGGCGGCCAGCGCGAGACATCCGCCGGCGATCGCTAGCAGCGGCATCGCCGCCAGGCCGTAGCGCGTGTTGTAATAGCTGCCGAACCAAAACTGCGGAACAAAAATCGGTGTGGCGCCCGAATGCATGCTCCACAAATAGAACGCCGGGAGCAGGGCGGCGAATAATAACGGCCAGAAAACCCGTTTCCAGACACCAACGAGGAGTCCGGCTGCGGCGATCGCCACGGCATTCCAACCCGCACACATGCGCGCCGCGGTTCGGAAAAACAGCCAGGCTTTCCGCCAGTCGTGATCTCCGGGATACGGCGTCAGGTTGTGCGCCAGAGCGCTTTGATAAATACTCTTAGCCGAGTAGGGCCCGTTGTAAAACTCCAGCGCATTGCTATAGACGAACCAGTTGTGTGCGAACCAGAACAAAGGCCCCAGTACCGCCATCATTATGAAGAGAAGCGCGGGCGCGATCCGGCGCGGGCGGGCAGCCCACAGAAAATATGCGGCGGCGAAGGGGATCACAAACCAGCCTTCGTATCGTGTGAGCGATGCCGCCAATGCGGAAATACCTGCTCCCATGACGGCGCCGAGCGATTGCGTTTCGCGGAAGCGCACGCTGAAGTAGAGCAGCGCCGTCAAGCCCGCCAGCGACACGGCTTCCGTCATCGCTGTTGCCTGCAGGTACAGCAGGTTCGGATTCAAAGCTAAAATACCGAGCGTGGCGAATCCCACCGAGGCAGAACGCGTCGCGCGCCTCATGGCCGCGAAGAGGAACGCACCGGCAGCCACGAAACAAACCGAGGACGGAATCGCGCCGGCCAGGCCGCTGCGCCACATCCGGTCGTTCCAAACCAGAGCCAGCATCAGCAGATGCGGCAGCGGCAGCCACACGGTTCCGATCTGGTCATAACCCGGCGTGCGGCTATCCAGGATCCGGCGCGCGATGTTCAGGTGCGCTTCGGCATCGCCATAGTATAAGGTCCATCCGGAGCGGTACACAAACGCCGTCGCGGCACTGCTCAGCGCTATCAGGCCGGCTAGTACCAGCGTGATTTCGGCCCCGGCTTTTTTCAAAATTCGGTGAAATTGCGGAATTCCTGAAACCGCTCGTTGATTTCGGCGCGCGTCAGGGTACGGAACCGCTCTGTGCCGAACCGCTCGCAGCAGAAGCTGCCCATCACGGAGCCGTAAATGACGGCCCGGCTCAGCTCTTTCGGGTCGATATGGCCACTCTTCAGGTCGGAGCCCTTCTCCGCGAGGTAACCGATGAATCCGCCGGCGAAACAGTCGCCCGCGCCGGTAGGATCGAACACTTCTTCGAGCAAGTAGCCCGGCACGATGAAGTGCCAATGGCGGTGGAACAGGATGGCTCCGTATTCGCCGCGCTTGATGACCAGCGTATGCGGGCCCATTTCCAGGATCTTGGTTGCCGCGCGCTTGAGATTGTACTCGCCGGAGAGCATGCGCGCCTCGGCATCGTTGATGAGCAGAAAATCCCATTCGCGGATAGTCTCTAGCAGCTCTTGGCGATAGTCGCTGATCCAGTAATTCATCGTGTCGCCGCCCACCAGGCGCACCCCGTTCATTTGGGCGCGCACGCTGCGCTGTAGCGAGGGCTGGATATTGCCGAGGATCAGGTACGGTGATTCGCGATAGCTGGCCGGCAGTTTGGGATCGAAGCCGGCGAACACGTTCAGGTCGGTGCGCAACGTGGTGCGGTCGTTCATGTCGTCCGAATAGACGCCCGCCCAGTAAAACGTCTTGCCGGCCACGCGTTCCAGGCCTTGTAGGTCGATGCCACGATCGGCCAGGAACTGCTCATCGGCTTTGGCGAAATCGTCGCCCACAACGCCGACGATCTGGGTCGGCGCGAAATAGCTGGACGCCAGCGCGATGTAAGTACAAGCGCCGCCCAGCATGCGTTCGATCTTGCCATGCGGAGTCTCCACTCCGTCGTAAGCCACGGAACCCACAACCAGAACAGACATTGTCTCGATTGTAATATCCACGCGGCGCCAAGCGCCCGATGCGATGCTAAGGGCCTCCAAGCGGGCATCCTGTCGCGGGTGTTACAGTATTTAGCCAGCGGGAAGGGAAGGAATCTGAGCATGAAAACCCTCGTAATGCCCCTCGCCTTGGTTCTCTCTTTGAGCTTTTGCGCCGCTGCGCAGGATTTTGAAGTCCGCGCCTGGGAAATGGAAAGTAAAGGCGACGCCTCTGGCGCGCGCGACTTTCTCCAGCGGGCCTCCCAATCAGGTGGCTTCGATGCCGCGAATGCCTATGCGCGGTTCTTGGACCGTCATCGGGATACTGCCGCGCGTGCCGCCTATGAAGCCGCGCTGAGCGGCGCCCCCGCTGCTCAGAAGCAACGCCTGTTGCGCCGCTTGATAGAGCTCGACCTGCTGGCTGGATCGCACGACGATGCCGCTCGCCATCTCGTACAGTACCGCGCGGCAGGTGGCACCGATTTGAGCCTACCGCAGCTCAATGCGTCCGCAGCCAAGCAGGTCTTCATCTCCGTTCCCGGTCCGCTGAGTTCCTTCGCCCGGATGGCGGCTTTGTCGCCGGACCTGCAGCCGGACGAGCTGCTTCCGGCGCTGGCGCGCAACGTCATCACCAACGGTTATCAGGCCGCCAGCGGGAACGAGGCTTTGGAGCAGACTGAATATCTCAAACTCGTGATCCGCTATCTTTCGCAGGCGCGCGAACTGGATAAGTTGGCCGGAGCCGGCCACCTAATCAAGATTGAATCTTGCGATTCCAGCCAGACCGCCGAATTACTCCGTGTCTTGGGCTATCGAATGCGAGGCGCGTGCGGCAGCGACGTAGTGTTGGAAACCGTAAACGCCACCCGTGCTTTTTTGACCATCGATTCGGGCTTCCCTTTGGCTGAACTGGAACAGAGTCTGCGCACGAATCGGCCATTCTCGCTCGATTACAAGCCAACGCAAGTGCCGGTGCTGTATGGGACCGACTATTGGCTCAACGCCAAAGAGAAGCAGGGTGACTATATCGATGCGTTCCTGGGCGATCCTTCGCTCTGCCGCCTGTACCTGGCGTTGTCAAAACTGGATCCGTCTGTCGCCGAGGAGCTTCGCAAAAATACCACCGTCCAGAAGATCCGCGCCTACGCGCATGTGCTCGATTTCTACGGCGGCATGCTGGAGATCCGCAACGGGAAAGTGGTCGTACCGGGAGGTGCGCGGTCGGAAAGAGCTTGGGCTGATCTGGCGGGTGCTGCGCCCGACAAGCCGTCCAATTTTATCGAACGTCTAGTGGCCAAAGATGACGGCTGGTTAGCTAGCTATTTCGATGCCCTATCCCGCATCGACGGCCCTTCCAGTGCCCCAGTCCAAAACTATTTGACCGAGCCGGAGCGCTTGAAGCGGTTCTATGCTGCCATCCGCGGCAAGGTGACCAGTCCCGGTCCCGCTCGCCCGGTGTTCCGCTCCAATACCGATATGCTGCTGCTCACTACGCGTTTGCGTGTGGATGCCGATGGGAAGCCGCATATTCCCGGTGGCCTGGACGTCTGGAAGACCGTATTTATCGAGCATCCCGCGGGCGGCGGCAAGTACGACGCGAAACTGAGCAAAGCTGCGGCGACCTGGAAGGATGCCGATGACGTGCTGGAGGCTCTCTTCGGATTATGCCGGAAGTCCGTCGAGAACGAGCCTCTGAAGATATTCATGGCGCTTACCGACATCGACCGGCACCGCCAGGCCCCATTGGACGCCAAAACGGCGGCGCGGCTCGCGCACGAGTACCGGACCTTCGGCGCACAATTCCCGATTTTGGCCGAAGCGCCGGAGTTGTCCGACGCAACTATAAACCAGTTCCTGGATACTGCAACGGCCATAAACCAAATCCACGACTTGGGCGTGCGGGCGGATGCCGCCGGCACCACGCAGGCTCTTGCCGGCCTGTGGCAGATTTTCTATCGCCAAGGCTCCATCGCGCCCGGCGATGCGGACCACACGCTATCTACGTTGCTGACGCCTTTCGGAAAAACAAAGAGCGAACGCGATGTCTTCGAGGGTGGCCACGAGGGCGTGAAGATCCTTCTGGCAGCGACCAACTCGCCCGCCGGTGTATCACCGCAGGATCGCATGATCGACCTGCTCGCAGGAACCGCGCGAAACGACAACTCCGATGCGCACACACAAATTGTCGAGGACATGATCCGGATCTTCGAGGCGCAGCGTTTGATCTCGCTGTCGACGATTTTCGAATTGGTGGACCACCTGGAAGGCCTGAGCAAGGGCGAGAAGGCCAACATGGCACTCATCAATCGAACCGCCGCGCGCATCTCCGAGATCCAACTCCCGCGCACTGCGCTTAGTTCCATGGAACGGAATACCCTAAGCTTCGGCTATTGGTCTGAAAAGCACATCGAGGTGCAGCGAAAACTGAACCTGCGCGCTCTCATCGATCGCGCCGCCACCGATCCAAAGAAGCTGGATGACATTCGTGCTCTCATGGCCCCGTTCCTACGCGACACGCTGGTCGGCATGAATTACATCCATTACGCGCCGCCGGGCGCGCAGGTGCTCTACACCAACCCGCTGTTCGTGCGCAGTCACGACTTCATCGGTTTGCAGGGATCCGCGCAGACCTGGAGACCTACCGAAGTGCTCGGAAGCGGTTGGCCAACGAGTGCCGGAGGGAAATTGGTCGGTTCGCTCGCCAGCCTGCCGTATGCCTTGGCCGAGGCGGAACAAAACTTCCTGATTCCATCTCGCGAACAAGCGCTGATTTGGGGCGATTTGGTGCCGCAGCTCATGATCACTGCCACGGTGCAGCGCTGGTGGAACGTCACCCCCGCGCAAGTCCACTGGGTAACCCTGCACCTGGATTTGGGCGAAACGCTCTTGGCCGAGGCGGCGCTGAATGCCGGCCGGCGTCAAGCCTTCTTAGACTCGCTGGCCCACTACGCAATGCCCGCCCGCGTCGAAACTGTGCGCGCGGACTTAGAACAAGGCGAAGTCAAGGCCGCCCTGGACCAAGTGATGCCATCTGAGTTGTTCGCCATCTCGCGCGACTTGGCGTCCAACGACGCCGCTTCCGACGAACCTATCCTGGCAGAGATCCGCCGCATGGCGGCCGAGGCGCCGCAAAAACTCAATTATCAGGCAATCTCGCATGCCTTCGGAACTCCCAAGCCCACTCTGGCCAATTCTTACTCGCCGGAACTTCTCAACCTGCGCACCTTCCCGACACTGATGGGCTACTCCAGCCGCATTTTGGCCGAGACCTGGGAATCCAATCTGCTGTATTACGGCGCGCTGGCCGATCAATTGTACCTGCCGCCATCGCAATTGAACGTGCTGGTGCCGGAATGGACCCGTAATACGGTGGAGCGCATCTTTGCGACCCACCTCGAGGACTGGCCGGCGCTGCTGCGGTCCCTCCGCATGGTGGGCGAGGACGTACGAGAGAAGACGCGGAAACAGGTAATTGCAGGGGCGGGTCTATAGTCGGGAGCTGGCCTATAATCTAATTCAGCCATCGGGAGGGTGATTTGAGAATACTGAAAATGTCGACCTTGGCCGCGATCGGAGTTGCAGGCTCGGGAGGCCTGCTGTGGCTAGGTGCGCAGGACCGGCCAACCTTCCGCATCAAGGTCGACATGGTAGTGCTCAGCTTCACAGTCACCGATTCGAAGGGACACTACATCAACGGTCTCAAGCCCTCCGATTTCAAGGTCACGGAAGACGGCATTGTTCAAAAGATCAATACCTTCGGCGAAGGAAGCAAACCGCCCGTGCAGGTACTGGAAAACGGCGGGACGCGCCCTTTGAATCCCGTGGCGGAAAACACTCCGGCCACCGAAGGCGACACCCGCCCGGCCGAGTCCGGTTCCGGCGCTTTCGTCGGTACCAACGTCTTCGTGCTGTTTGACACCAGCAATTACATGTATCGCGGCTTCGTGTATGCTTCGGACGCGATCGCCGATTTCGTGCGCGGCCTGGACCGCAACGATTCCGTTGCGGTCTACACCTTCAGCCGCAATTTGAAGCGCGACGCTCCCCTGACCCACGAGCGCAGTGAGGCCATTCTCGGTTTGCGCAAAGCGGTGGCGGGCGATGACGCCGCGCTCTACAACGGATTGCTACTCACTTTGCGGGATGCGGCCAAGGTGCCCGGACGCAAGGTAATCATCGTTTTTTCCAACGGTCCCGACAATGCCAGCATGGTCGCGCCCGACGACGTGCGCGCCGTGGCTGAGGATGAAGGTATTCCGATATACGTCATCTCCACCAACGACGTTAACAAAGACCCCATGTCCAGCGCCGTCTTCAAGCGCATCTCCACGCGAACCGGCGGCAAGGCCTATTTCGCCAAAACTTGGCAGAAGCAGGTGGAGGCCTTTGAGTCGATCCGCGAGGACTTAGGCAACAGCTATACCATCACATATTATCCGCAGACGAATCCTAACGAAGGGTTCCGCAAGATCAATGTGGAGATTGTGACGGATGTCGGCAAGAAATACCGCGTCCGGGCCCGTCCGGGATACCGCCCGCGCGGCGGTTTCTAACCTCGCGTTCACATTCCGGGTTCGCGATTCCCCGCGAAGTCGCGGTTACGCGTGTTCGCGCGTCTACAAGGCGAGGAACTCATGTCGCGCATCGGTTCGTTTATCTTAGGCCTGATTATCGGGATTATTGTTTTGGCGCCGCTGGGCGCGTACTTGTTCGCCAGTTTTGGCGGAATCGCGATGGCCACCACCGCCAAGCCCTTACCCTTCGAACAAACCTTCGCCCGTGCCGCGCTTCACGCCAGCATCGGCGATGCGGCGAAACTGAATAATCCTCTCCCAAACAACGAAGCGAATCTGCTGGCCGGAGCGCGCGTATATCGCGATAATTGCGCGCTGTGTCACGGCCTGCCGGGACAGCCGGACACGCCCATTGCAAAAGGGGAATTTCCGCCACCGCCTGCGCTCTTTCAAAGCGGCCAGATGGTCACCGACGATCCTGAAGGTGTCACCTTCTGGAAGGTATCGCATGGTATCCGGCTGTCAGGCATGCCTGGGTTCGCGAATACGCTTTCGGACGATCAGCGGTGGCAGGTGGCAATGCTGCTCAAAAACGCCGATAAACTGCCACCGCCGGTAAAGAGCGCACTGTCGCAAGGAGGGTATGAGGCGCGGCGCTGACGGCGCGATTACACCACGCCGGCGTGCCGCTTCAGGATCTGCTGCAGATTTTGCGAAAATGCCGAGCGCGCCATCACAATGTTGGCGCCCGCTTCGTGCGCCTTCTGCTTCAGCTCGCCTTGCACGTGCGAGAGATAACCGATCAAGCTGATCTTTTTCAGATCGCCATGAGCTTTGAGTTTTGAGATCAGCTTCAGCGGCTCCACTGAATTACTGTTCAAATCCATAATGATCAGCAGCGGCTTTTCGTTGGCCGCTTTGTCCAAAACGTCCCGCTCCGATTTTAAAAACTCCACGTCCAGCCCCACACGTTTGGCTGCGTCGCTGATCTTGACCGTGAACAATAGGTCGTCAACTACAGCTAGAATTTTCTTCTTCTCCCGCGTATGCATAACGGACGTAATGCCCAATGCTCCTGAATGTGACCTTTAGCTACCGTATGGAACGGCAAGTTGGGTGGCAGGTAAGACTCATTCTAGCATGACTGTATATAGCGCCTTATCGTAAGCTGAGACGGGAGGCGTAGTGCCGACTATGGCTATCGATGCTTGCATCTATGACTCAGCGCAAGAGGCCGCGAGCCGCTGCGCGTCTAAGGTGCTGGAGCTGCTTGGCGCGGCGCTGGCCGCGAATCCGCGCGCCACGCTCGCGATTTCCGGCGGCACAACTCCCAAGCTGATGTTCCAGGACCTGGCCAAAGCGCAATTCGATTGGCAGCGCGTCCATCTGTTCTGGGTGGACGAGCGTGGCGTTCCGCCTACCGACCCTCAGAGTAATTACAAGCTGGCCAAGGAAACCTTTATCGATCCAGCCCGGTTTCCCTCTGCCAACGTGCACCGAATTCAGGCCGAGCAGGAGCCGCAATTGGCCGCGCAACTGTACGCGCGCGAAATCCGGGATTTTTTTGCGCTGGCGCCGGGGCAGATGCCCCACTTCGATATTGTGCATCAGGGCATGGGACCGGACGCCCATACGGCCAGCCTGTTCCCGGGCGAAAAATTGATCGATGATTCGATCAATCTGGTCGCTCCGGCATATGTCGAAAAATTCCACCAATGGCGAATCACGCTACTGTCTGGCGTGCTGCGCGCTGCCAAGCACACTGTCATGTTGGTCGCGGGCGAAGACAAGGCCGACCCTCTGCGCCGCGTCCTGCACGAACCCTATGATCCCAAAAAATATCCGGCGCAGATCGTAAACGGGAACGGTTGCCAGGTCACGTGGTTCCTCGATCGCGCCGCGGCGAGACTGATGGAGTGAAACCGACCCGCCGCAGCGTCCTGGTCGCGCCCGCGCTCGGCTGCCTTTCGCGCGCCGCAACGAATAACCCGCTGGCGCCCGCGGCTCCGGCCGAGGTCCGTCTGCTGTTCGGCGGCGACATCATGCTTTCGCGATATGTCGGCAAGCTCGCACGCCAGAAGCGTAATCCCGCCTGGCCCCTGCACGAAGTGGCCGGCCTGCTTGCCTCGGCTGACATCGCGTTCGCGAATCTGGAGTCGCCTTTCTCCGACACCGGCCCGCGATCGGATACCGGCATGGTGTTCCATGCCGAGCCTGAGATGGTCCGCGCGCTGGTCGCAGCCGGTATCGATGTCGCATCCACGGCCAATAATCATGCGCTGGATTGCGGGCCGCATGGAATTCAATTCACGATGGACCTGCTAGCTAGGAATGGCATACTCGCCGCCGGCAGCGGCGCAACAGCTCAGCTGGCGCACCAGGGCGTCATCCTGGCGCGCAAATCGGTGGGATTTGGATTTCTCGCCTATACGTTCGACCAATCCAACGGCATCCATCCAGGGATCGACGATCGCGTGGCTTTAATGGATGCCGCCGCAATGCGCGCCGACGTAGGCAACCTGCTGCGGCGCGCCGACGTCGTAATAGTATCGATGCATGCGGGCAATGAGTATCAGCCTGCTCCCAACATCCTGCAGCAGCGCTTCGCCCGCGCCGCCATCGATGCCGGCGCGGCTCTCGTCATCGGCCACCACCCGCACGTCGTCCAGCCGGTTGAGCGATACCGGAACGGTTTGATCTTCTATTCGCTCGGTAATCTCGTTTTCGATCAGTTTCAGTCGCCCGGCGCGCAGCGCGGCTGGATTGCGGACGTGCGCTTCACCGGCCGCCGTCTTGCCAATTGGACGGTCATCCCGGTGGACATCGTCAACACCGTTGCCAGGCTACACTCGCTCAGCGAGGCCGATTCATGAACTGCCTGGTGTTATCGGCGGGCGGGATGTATGGCGCCTATCAGGCGGGCGCATGGAAAGCACTGGCTGATGTCTTTCAGCCGGACCTGATTGTCGGCGCCTCCATCGGCGCCGTAAACGGTTGGGCGATAGCCGGCGGTTGCGATCCCGAGGAACTGATCCAGCGCTGGCTCAATCTGAACCATGGCGGCCGGTTTCATTGGAAATTTCCTCGGACGCCCTTCACCGGCTTTTTGGACACAGCGCGGCTGCAGGAGATCATTCGCGATACTTACGAATCCTTCCAACCGAAAATTAATTTTGCGTTAGTCGCGACGGACCTCCTCAAACTACGGCCGCGCGTTTTCCACGCCGGGGAGATCGGGTGCCAGCATCTGCTCGCCACTACGGCGATCGTGGGCCTCTTCGATCAGGTCCGCATCGGCGGACGCGTCTATTCCGACGGCGGCCTGCTTTCCGCACTTCCGCTTTGGGCGGCGGCAGAGTTGGGCGCTACACGCGCGATCGCCATCGATGTGCTGCCCCAGACGCCGGGCATGGTGGCGCGCACGTTCGTCGGCGCAATGCGCGTTTTATCGCCCTTTCGAGCAAGTGTCCCGTCCCAAATGGAGGTGATCCGGGTAGGACCGCGCCGGCTGCTCGGCGCGCCGCTCGAATGCATCCATTGGAGTCGGCAAAATGCCGAGAACTGGATCGCTGCCGGTGAGCGCGACGCAGCAGCTATCAAACATACCATCGCGAATTGTTTTGAGCGAAAATAGATCCTGACATGCCCGCGTATAGAATTCATCGTCTCAGAGAAACCGCCCGCCAGCAGTTCCGCTGGGCTCCCCATACCTCGGGAGTCACAATTGTGAAACCCAAGGATTATGAACCGGGAAACACCGTGGACGCCGCCAGCCCGTACGCGGCTTGGCTGACATTGCGCGATTCCGAACAGGCGCTGCAGATAGGAGATCTTCTTGAACTCGAGGGCGCGGAACTGCGCATCTTTAAATACATCGGCTTTGAGGAAGCCCGCTGGTACGTACCGGAACCGGCTCCTGCAGCCGAGGCGTCCTCGCTCGCGGTAACATAGGTTCACAGGGTATGTATAAAGATCCCGGCTTATGGGATCGGATCAATTCCTACGCTCTCGTCAGCTATATCCCCGAGCCTCTGGCCGGTTTTCTGGATCGGTTGCGGCAGGAACTGGTGCCGAATTGCTTTCTCCGTGCGCACGTAACGGTGCTGCCGCCGCGCGAAGTCACCGCTCCAGAAGACGCTTGGCGAACCCTGAAGAACCTGATTCCCTTATACGCTCCATTCGAAGTCCGGATGTCGGACGTCGAGGTCTTTCCTGTTTCCGATGTCATTTACGTCGGCGTCGAGAAGGGTAGCGAGCAACTGCGCCACTTGCATGATGGACTGGCGGTCGAAGGTCTTCAATCGCGCGAAGAGTTCGCCTATCATCCGCACGTCACGCTGGCTCAGGACTTAAAGCCCGACGAACTGGACGAACTGCTGACAGTGGCGCGCGCACGCTGGGCCGAGGTTCCTTTCGAGAAGACGTTCCGAATCGAGAAGCTCGTGTTCGTTCAAAACACGCGCACGAACGAATGGATCGACCTGGCAGAATGCGCGCTGGGACAACCCGATTCGGAAGTGAGCGGGGAGTTGACAGGGCTTCTCGTGAGATAGCCGTCCGCGGGGATGCCTATCCGCGGCTGGCGGCCTTACCTTCCGGGCGCGTATCCACTACTAGCTTCGCGATCTGCTCTCGATGATACGCCGCATCGCCGAACATCTGCTCAGATGTTTTCGCACGCCGATAATAGAGATGCGCGTCGTTTTCCCATGTAAAGCCCATGCCGCCATGCACCTGGATCGCGCGGTTCCCCGTTTCGCGGTAGGCCTCGCTCGAGTAAGCCTTGGCGACGGATACCGCCAGCCGCGCCTCCGGAATTCCTTCCTGAATGGCATACGCGGCGTAGTAGGCGGCTGAGCGCGAACTCTCCGTATAAAGCAGCATGTCGGCGCATTGGTGCTGCACGGCCTGGAACTGCCCGATGGGGCGCCCGAACTGCTTTCGTGTCTTGGCGTACTCGATCGTGATTTCCAACAGGCGCTGCATTCCGCCCGTCATCTCCGCCACCAGCCCTGCTGTCGCGATCGCTCGCCCGCGTGCCAAGGCCTTGAGCGCCGCCTCGCCTGAGGCGAGTAAATCGTCAGACGCAGCCTTGGCGCCGTTGAACGAGACCTCGTATATTTTTCGCGTCAGGTCGATACTTGACATGGGGCTGATGGACACGCCGGCAGCCGTGGCCGGCACAACCAGCAACGCCAAATCTCCGTCCAGCCGAGCAGCCACGACAATATGGTCGGCTACGGCGGCATCCGGCACAAAGAGCTTCGTCCCATTCAGGACGTAAGCGCCGTCCGTGCGCTGAACCGTCATCTGCACAGTGCCCGGCGTGGGGCTGGGCGGGTCTTCCAGCATCGCTACGGTGGCCCTCGCTTCACCACGCGCGATCGGCCCCAGATATTTCTGCTTCTGGCTCTCGCTGCCTGCGCTTTCGATCAGGGCGCCTGCCATTAATACCGTGCTGAAGAAAGGGCCAGGCAATAGCGCGCGGCCCATCTCCTCCAGCGTCGCCGCCATTTCGATTAATCCCATTCCAAACCCGCCGTACTGCTCCGGGATGATCATTCCCAGCCAGCCTTGCTCGGCGATTTTGCGCCACAGCGCCGCGTCGAACGCTGTGTCGGTCTCCACCAGGCGCCGGACTTCGGCCATGGGGCATTCGGCCGCCAAAAACTTGCGGACCGTGCTCTTCAGCGTCTGCTGGGTTTCGCTCAATTCAAATTGCATGAATGCTGTTCCTCAGTTGAGTAAGTCCGTGCCGGCGAGCTAGTAACTTTTCGGTAATCCGAGCACGAAATGGCCGATGATGTTGCGCTGGATCTCCGAAGTCCCGGCTTCGATGGTATTGCCCCGCGCTCGCAGAAACGAGTAAGCCCACTGGCCGTCATCGATCGCGTGCGGGTCGCCTTTGCTGAGCGTCGCAAACGGTCCCAGCAGTTCGGTCGCGATTTGCTGGAAGCGCTGGTTCAACTCCGTCCAGAAAATTTTCAGTACCGAGCCCTCCGGCCCCGGCACACCCTTTTGATTTATGCGCGAAATGGCGCGCATCTGATTCAAGCGCATGATTTCGATGTCAGCGTAGCACTGGCCTAGCTTTTGCCGGATCACCGGGTCTTCAGCTGCCGGCTTGCCGTTTCGCACCGTCTTGTGCGCCAGCTCCACTAAACGGTCAAACTGCCGCTTCATCGTGATCTGCACTCCTGCGCCGAGAGCCACTCGTTCGTGTGCCAGAGTTCCGATGGCGACGTTCCAGCCGTCGCCTACTTTGCCCAACACGTTCGCGGCGGGTACCCGCACATCGTGAAAGAAAATTTCGCAAAACTCGCTCTCGCCGGTCATCTGGCGCAGCGGCCGGACTTCCACACCCGCACTTTTCATATCAACCAGGATGTAAGTGAGTCCTTGATGCTTCTGCGAGCTTGGGTCCGACCGCGTCAGCAGCGCGCACCAATCGGCCGCCCATCCGTAACTGTTCCAAACCTTCTGTCCATTGATAATGTAATGGTCGCCATCCAGTTTTGCTTCCGTGCGCACGTTGGCCAAGTCCGAACCCGCATTCGGTTCGGAAAATCCCTGGCACCAGATCTCTTGTGCGCTGAGAATATTTGCGAGATACCGTTTCTTCTGCGCGTCGGTCCCGAATGCAATGATGGTAGGCCCAATCAGCGACAGCCCGAGGACGTTCGCCAGCGGAGGCGCCGCCGCTCGCGCCATCTCTTCGGTGAAGATGACCTGCTCCATCAACGTCGCACCGCGGCCGCCATATTCCTTCGGCCACGCGATGCCAGCCCAGCCTGCCTCATACACCTTTCTCTGCCACCCACGCAGAAACTCGAAACGATCGCGCATTTCCGCTTCAGTCCGATATTTTTCCCACTCAGCAGGAATATTGGCGCGAAGCCACGCACGCAACTCGTCGCGAAATTTCAATTCAGCGGGAGTAAGATTAAGATCCATGACAACATCAGCATATCAGGTGAGAAGCAGGCGTACGGACTGATTTGTCAGCCACACAGATGCATAGATTGACTCCGGGCGGGCTGAAAGGTAGGATCATTTCCGGTGGTGTCCATCGGTCGAAACGCGTACTGTTTTCTTATTGGCCTTTCTGCTTGCGTGAATTTACTGGCGCAGGCCGGTAAGCTACCACGCACACACGATGGACATCCGGATTTGCAAGGCATTTGGAATAACGTCACCATTACGCCGCTGGAAAGGCCGCGCGACCTGGCTGGAAAGGCCTACTTTACAACGGAAGAGGCGGCGGCTTACGAGAAACGTGTGATCGAGCGGCGCGATGCGGCCGATCCGGAATCGGCCGAAACCGTTGCGGATCCAGTGGTGTGGTGGGAGCGCGGCATGCACGTGGTGTCGACGCTGCGAACGTCGCTGATCATCGACCCGGGCGACGGGCGTTTGCCTGCACTGCTGCCGGAAGCGCAGAAGCGGATGCAGGAGGCGCGAGCGTATACACGCGCGCATCCGGCAGACGGTCCGGAAGACCGCAGTCTGCAGGAGCGCTGCTTGGTTTCCAATTCCACCGGTCCGCCGATGCTTTCCGGGCCGTACAACAACAACATTCAGATCGTGCAGACCCCGGGCGCGGTCATGATGACGATTGAAATGATTCATGATGTGCGGGCCATCCCGATGGACGGCCGCCCGCATGTGCCGCCGAACGTGCGCCTGTGGATGGGTGATCCGCGCGGGCACTGGGAAGGCGACACGCTTGTGGTGGACTCAACCAACTTTACCGGCAAGACGCGTTTTCGCGGATCGGACGAGAATTTGCATTTGATCGAACGCTTTACCCTTGCCGATCCCGACACGATTATTTATCGGTTCACCGTGGACGATCCGACCGCCTTTTCAAAACCTTGGACCGGCGAGCTGCCGATGCACCGGACCGAAGGCCCGATGTATGAATTCGCGTGCCACGAGGGCAACGTCGCGCTCGAGCACATTTTGATCAACGCGCGCGCAGCGGACGCAGCCGCGGCCAAGAAGTAATTAGCCGCGGATACACGGAACGCAGCTCGTCACCTGCCTAAAATTTCTAAATAGCGCGCGACGGCTTCGATTCCGCGGAAGAAATTCGGCAGATGCATCTTTTCATTGGGCGCATGTAGATTGTCGTCGGGCAGGCCGAATCCCATCATCACGCTGGGAATGCCCAGGGATTTGTCGAAGGCCGCGACGATGGGGATCGAACCGCCGGAGCGGATATAGACGGTGTCTTTGCCGAATATCTGTTTCATCGCCTCGGCGGCGGACTGGATGAAGCGGTTGTCAGGGTTCACCACCGACGGCGGCGCGGAGTGAATCAGTTTGAATTCGGCGGTTACGCCCTTGGGTGTGGCCGCGGCGACGGCTTTCTGAATCTGCGCGATGGCTTCGTCGGGGCGCTGATCGGGGACCAGGCGCGTGCTGATCTTGGCAAGCGCGCGGGCCGGGATCACGGTCTTCGCGCCTTCTCCGATAAAGCCACCGCGAATGCCGTGCACTTCTAAGGTCGGCCGCGCCCAGAGGCGCTCGAATAGCGGAATCTCGGGTTCACCGGTCAGATCTTTAACCTCGATTTCTTTTTCCTTGTATTCGCGCTCGTTGAATGGGAGACCGGCCCAGGCGTCGCGTTCTTTTTTGGTTGGCTGCTGGACGCGGTCGTAGAACCCGGGAATGAGGATATGGCCATTGCGATCCTTGAGCGCGGTGATGATCTCGGCGATCGCCTGAATCGGGTTGGGCACTGCGCCGCCATAGACGCCGGAATGCAGATCGTGCCCGGCGCCCTGTACGATCAGTTCGCCGTAGACCATGCCGCGCAGGCCGACACAAATGGTGGGAAGCTCGGGCGCAAACATTTCGGTGTCGCAGATGACGGCAGCATCGGCTTTGAGGCGAGCGGGCTTGCTATTGACATACGCCTCGATGTGCTCGCCGCCGACTTCTTCTTCGCCTTCGATCAAGAACTTGACGTTGATGGGAAGCCGGCCGTGCTGCTTCAGAAGACCTTCAACGGCTTTCATGAGGATATAGGTCTGGCCTTTGTCATCAGCCGACCCGCGCGCATAGATGTTGTTGTTGCGAATATCGGGCTCGAACGGGGGCGTTTTCCACTCGTCGAGTGGATCGGGCGGCTGCACGTCGTAGTGACCGTAGAGCAGCAGCGTCGGCTTGCCGGGAGCGCCTAGCCACTCCGCGTACACCAGCGGATTGCCCTGGCCTTCGATCAGTTGTGCCTGCTGAAGACCTGCTTTTTCGAACTCGCCGCGAACGAACTCGGCGGCCTTGCGGATATCGGATTTGTGCTCGGATAGCGTGCTGATGGAGGGGATCCGAAGGAACGCCTTCAGGCCCTCGAGGTAATCCTGATGGTGCTGTTCGTAGTAAGTCATGCTTACTTTATCGTAAACGTTCCGAAAACGAGGCCGAGTTCGCGTGGATCGCCATCCACGCGAGTCGTGTGGTCCACTTCGATCCCTATCTCGACTTGCGGACGGCCAACTAGGGTGGAGGGGAGCGGGAAATCGAACTGGAACTGTTCGTCGCGTTTCGTAAGTTCCACCGTACCGATGGGCGCGTCGTTCACGGTGAAAGTGACTTGGACAGAGCCATGCTTAGTCAGGATCGCGGGGCAGAAGCCGGTAACCTCTAGCATCTGCCCGGCTTTCTCCGGTCCGGCCATTTTCAACGTGGCGCGCTGGGGCATCCAGCGGAAGCGATCTTCGACGGGATACCAGGTTGGGCCGAGGCGGTTGCTGTACGCCGAGTCGCCCACATCGACGAATTGCGAATGCTCGGCGACGTAGTCGCTCAGTGCAGCGAGTTGCTGTGCGGTTACGTCGCGGAGCCGGCGGCCGGTGAGCTGATAAACCGCGCCCTGATGATTGAGCAAAACGCTAAGCGCGACTTCCGGGCTGATGATGAACCGGCGGATACCACCCCATTCCGGGTGAGCGTCGAGCGAGTGCTCGGTGCCGGGAAGAAGATAGATGTCCCTGATCCCGATGAGGCGGAAGGGGTCTTCCAAAAAACCGGTCCAGAACAGATCGTTGTCGACGCCGGCCAGGATGATTTTCTTGGATGCGTCGGCTTTGGGAAACGCCTGGAGTCCGGTGATCAAGTACTTCATGCGCCGCGACCGCTCGTAATAGAAGCGTTCGGCGACACGGTTGTCGTCGATGGAGACAGTGAGATACACGGCCGCGAGCGCCACAGCGGCGATGCGGGCCGCGCCACGGGACCGGCTGATTCCCCACGCGCCAAGAATGGCCAAGCCGATCGCGGGAGCAGTGACGTAGTATTCCGTGAAGTGGTTCTGCAAGGGCAGTACGGGCAGGATGAAGAGCGGGAACCAGGCGATGAGCAGGATAGGCAACCAGTCGCGACGCCTGAGGCGCTGGCCCGCGAATAACGCGAGAGCGAGCGATACGGCGAAAGCGCAGCCGAGCCCGAGCCACAGCGGGCGCCAGTCGTCCTTAACTTGACGGAGCGCGCCCAGGGCAAAGGTCCAATAGCGCCACAAATTGCCGATCAGTTGAGGGCTAAAGCTCGGCTTGTAGTAGGTGTCGGTGGGTAGAGGGATCACCAGGATGTGGATCGCCGCGAACACGATGGAGGGGATGAATAGGAGCAGGATTCTGCGGAGGTAGCTGCGCGCGCAGCACAGCGCGTATCCGGCGGCCAGCAGCGGATACATAATGTTCAGCTCCAGAACTCCGAAACCGAGGATAAAAACGACCCATTGCCAAATCCAGTAGGTACGCCGGCCAGTGTCGATGTAGCGCAGCAGGAGCCAGAACGCGAGCAGAAGGAAAAAGGCGAACGCAATTTCGTTGTAAGCCGAACTCCAGCCGATGGCGAGGGCGAGGCCGGCGTTTGCGGTCCACAGGATTGGGGCGAAGAATGCCGCCACGGACGAGCCAGTGAGCCGGCGGGCGATCTGCATTAGCAGAGCGATGCAGGCAAAGGTTGTAAGGAACGCCCAGACGCGAAATGGCGGTGAGTGCAGGCCGAAGGCGGATGAAAAGACCAGGAAGAACGCGCGCTCGCTCAGCGCGCGCACAGTGCCCTCGGCCATGGGCGAAAACAGGACATGGTTCAGTTCGCCGGGCGAGTGGACCATTCCGGGAAGCCCGAGCCAGGCGAAATCGTCATTGAAGAACCACATCCGTAGGTCGCGCCAGTGCACGGCCAGGCAGAACAACATCGGCAGGCCGAAGTACGCGATCGGACGAATGCGCGACCGGCGGTCACGCGGCATCACTTGTTTAGACGCGTTTGGGGCAGCGAGGAGATCAGTCCCCGCACTTCTCCACCTCGACCAGGCAACTATAGAAGGTGGGGCCTCCGCCGATATCGGTCAGGCGGTCGGAGGTGAGCATGTTGACATGGCCGGTTTGGGGCGCGAGCTTGCCCCACCGCACTGACGGCGCGGAGACCACGCCGGGGTCAACTGCGCCGTCAACCTCGGCGGTGAGCAGGCAACTGCCCCGAGCGTTGAAGACGCGGACACGATCTCCGGTGCCAATGCCGCGCTTCACTGCATCGGCCCGGTTCATTTGCAGAACCGAGGTCTCCCGCTGCGCAGATAGCGTATTGCCGAAAGTCGAGTTCATGCTGTCGTGGCTCTTGGCCGAGACCATTTCCAGCGGAAATTTCGAATGTAGCTCCTCGGATCCAAAGCGCGATTCGGTAGGTGGCCGATATTCCAACGTCTCGGCGCCAAATTCGCACTTGCCGGAGGGTGTCGCATATCCGCCGGCCGCAAAAGGCAGAAACGGCTCGCCGTCCGGTGAAACGCGGAGACGCACCGAATGTTCGCGATCGAGCTGTTCCAGCGTGATGCCTTTGACAAACGGATGATCGGAGGCGAGCAGAGTTCGGATCATGTCATCTTCCGAGTCCCGGAAGCACGGGTCGGTAAAACCCATGCGCTGGGCGATTAATCGGAAGACCTCGACGTTAGATTTCGTTTCGCCGGGGGCGGGAAGCGCGGGCCGCGCGAGTTGCAAATAGTAATGTCCGTAGGCGAAATAAAGATCGGTATGCTCCAGGAATGTTGTCGCGGGCAGCAGGATATCGGCGTAATCGGCGGTGTCGTTTTGAAACTGTTCGAGCACGACCGTGAACAGGTCGTCGCGGAGCATGCCCCTGAGCACCAGGTTCTGATTGGGCGCGATGGCGGCCGGATTCGAGTTATAAACCACGAGCGCCTTTACCGGCGGCTCGTCTAGTTGGGTAAGAGCTTTCCCGAGTTCGGTCATGTTGACTACGCGGGCTTCGCGGCCGAATTGGGACCGGAGTTGTAGCTCCGGCATTTCCAAGCCCGCGCGGTTCAGTTGAAAGGCCTGGCTGGTGGAAAGTTGGAGTCCGCCGCCGATTTCCCGCCACGATCCGATTAAAGCCGGCAGAGCAGAGATGGCGCGTACGGCCGTTCCTCCGCGCTCGCTACGCTGGACGCCGTAGTTCAGGCGAATGGCGGCAGGCCGCGTGGCGGCGTATTCGCGCGCAAGTGAAACGATTTCGGCACGCTCGATGCCGGTGAGCGCTTCGACGCGTTCGGGAGGGTACTGGCGCGCGCGTTCCTTTAAAGCATCGAAGCCGTTGGTGAAATTCGCGACGTATTCGGCATCGTACAGCTTCTCGGCAATGATCACGTGCATGAGCCCAAGCGCGAGGGCCAGATCGCTGCCGGGAAAAATGCGCAAGTGCTTGTCGGACAATTGCGCGGTGCGGGTGCGCACCGGATCGATGGTATAAAACTTTGCGCCGTTGCGGCGAGCCTCCACGATGAAAGGCCAGAGATGCACGCTTGTATTCAGAATGCTTGCGCCCCAGGCGATGATCAGCTTGGAATGACGGAACTGCTCCGGTTCGGTGCCGTAGCGGAGGCCTAGAGTCTGAGTGAGTCCGGCTGAGCCGGCGGACGAACAGATGGTGCGGTCCAGCCGCGATGCGCCCAGGCGGTGGAAGAAGCGGCGGTCCATACCCGAGCCGTTCAGCAGGCCCATGGTGCCGGCATAGCTGTAGGGTAGGATGGCCTCCGGTCCGTACTCTTGCGCGATGCCCTGGAGGCGGTGAGCGATGGTTCCGAGCGCTTCGTCCCAGGAGATGCGCTCGAATCTACCTTCGCCTTTGCGTCCGGCGCGCTTCTGGGGATAGAGCAAGCGGTCCCTGGCGTATTCGCGGTCCAGGTAGCGGGCCACCTTGCCGCACAAGAAGCCGCGCGTGACTGGATGGTCGGCGTTACCGCGCAGGCGGCTGCCTTTGCCGTTTTCTACGTCGATGAGCAGTGAGCAACAGTCCGGGCAATCAAGAGCGCAGACGGAATGGCGGACTTCCGGCATAGTTCGATTATATCGAGGCCCGAATGAAGTGACGCGCAGGCTGCTTTGCATTGATTTAATTTACGGCATTTCCGCTAAGCGGCATGCGCTATACTGGCGACGAATCGCTTCTACCATGGTTCTTCGATGTCTGCCGCCAAAGCTATCACCGAACTAGGCAGAGCCGGTGAACGGCCACGGAAGTACTCCCTCTCGAGGAGATTTGCCGGCCCTCTGATTCTGCTCCTGCTGGTGATCGGCTTTTTCTGGAAGCTGGTGCTCACGAAACAGTACGCATGGCTCGCGTCGTACGATCTGGCCCTTCAAGTGGCGCCGTGGCTGGATTTCGAAGCGCAACAGTTTCATTTGCACCGTATTCCGCTGTGGGACCCCTTTCTTTTCGGCGGACAATCGTTAATCGGCCAAGGGCAGCCAGGGCTCGCGTATCCAATCAACTGGATTTTATTTTCTTTGCCTCTGCGTCATGGGCATATCAATTTCGACATTTTGAACTGGTATTTCGCCGCAATTCATTTCATGGGCGCGCTGTTTTGTTTTTTGTTGTGCCGCGACCTGAAGTGCGGTATTTCTGCGTCGGTGCTGGCGGGGCTTTCGTTCGGTTTGGGCGGCTACGTCGGCAACACGGATTGGCCGCAGATGATCAATGGCGCGATATGGGGGCCGCTAGTCTTGATGTTTTTGTTGCGTGCCGGCCGAGACGTGCACATCGTAGCGAGCGGCGCATTCGCGGGCTTCTTCCTGGGCGTTAGCTGGCTGTCCGGGCATCACCAGATCCCGATCTTTCTCACTCTGGCTAGCGCGGGTGTCTGGCTTTATTTCCTGTTTGAAGATGGGCACTGGAGACCGTCGCGGGTTAAGCCTGCCGCCGCGTTCTCGGTCCTTTTCGTCCTTACCGGCGCTTTACAGATGTGGCCGGTGTTCGAATATGGGCATCTCTCGGTTCGGTGGGTGGGTTCGTCGCATGATCCTTTAGCGTGGAACCAGGCGGTTCCATATTCCGTGCACCAGCAGTTCTCACTCAGCCCGATTCACCTTTTGGGACTTATCATTGCCGGATATACCGAGCACACGGCGCTCTTCACGGGCGTCGTGGCCATTGCGCTCGCCGGGTTTGCGCTGGCTTGCTGCTGGAAGACGAAAGAAGTTCGGATTCTATGTGGGCTTGGCGTGGCGGGGCTCTTCCTGGCGATCGCGAAAAACGACACGCTACATGGAATGCTCTACAGCATCGTGCCGCTGTTTGAAAAGGCGCGCAGTCCGGACACGGCCATTTATCTGTTCCATTTAGCCGTGGCTGTGCTGCTTGCATTCGGCGTAGATGCGTTGCTTTCGCCAGAGAACCGGGCGCGGGCCCGCCGAACGTGGCAGGCGCTCCTGGTATTCGGTGGACTGGTTTTCCTGATTATTATGGGCGTCGACATCGGACGCGCAATGAACTGGGGCATGGACGACCGCATCGTGATTTGTCCGCTCGTGGCTTTAGCTCTAGCCGGGCTGGTGTATCGCTTCAGCCGTCCCGAGGCGAGCCGTGCGTGGCTTCCCGTGGTACTCGGCGCGCTGCTTTTGATGGAACTGGGAAACCAGGCCCTGTATTGGACGCCGGCCAAGGAGGACAAGGTTGCGGTTGCGCTGCTTACGCCGTTCGATACGACGCGGGAGGTAGCTGATTTTTTGAAGCGCCAGCCGGGTCCGTTGCGCGCCGATGTGAGCCGCGAGGACATCGAGTTCAATTTTGGCGATTGGTACGGAATCGATACGATGGAGGCGCTTCTACCCAGCGTGCCGGCGAATTTGTACAACGTCGAGTTCACATCCGGGCGTACCCGGCTGCTCTACGGCACGAATTTCGCCGTGGGGAAGAAGCCGACCATGGCCGATGAACAGGAAGTGTTCCGGGATAGCAGCGGTCTGATCGTTTACCGGGTCCCGCAAGCCTTTCCGCGAGCTTGGACGGTGCATGAAGCAGTGGTGGCGAAGAATCCTCAGGATGCGCAGCGACTCTCGCAGGATCCGAATTTCGACCTGCGGAAGAAGACGTTTACTTATGCTCCTGTGCCAGCTCTAGAGTCTTGCGACGGCGACAGCATCGAATCGTTCACGCGCGGGATCAATTCCACGACGGCCGTGGTTGATATGAAATGCGGAGGCATGTTGGTCGAGAGCGAGAATTACGCGCCGGGATGGACCGCTAAGATCGACGGCAAGAGGGCACCGGTGTATGAAGCCTACACGGCGCTGCGGGGAGTAGTGGTAGGACCGGGTCGCCACAAAATCGAAATGCGGTATCGGCCGATGAGCGTGAGCGCCGGCGCGATAGCGACATTCTCTGGGATGCTGATCGCGCTTTGTTTGTGGATCGCGCCGCGCGTGCGGGGCCGTCAGAACGGCGTGTAGCCGAGCGCTTGCACTGCGATTCCTAAGATGCGCGGGTCGCCTGGGTCCCCCTGGCGCGCCGGTTTGCTCACAATGCTGATGTGTTTATCGCCTGCCGCGGCAGCCGGCAGGTTCCAGCGCAGCGTCTGGAACACTTGTGAAAGAGTTTGAACGCCGAGCGTTTTTCCGTCTTCTAAGATGCTTACCTCAGCGGGGCCATCTCGATCCAGACCCCCTGGAGACATGCCTGCGAGCACTTCGAAGGCCGTTGCTTTTTCGGGGCGATGCAGGATAAGCTCGGCGCGCGGCATAGTCCACCGTAGCCTGCTGCCTTGATCGTACCAGCCGGTTCCAAGCTGCCATTCGGGAACCAATTCCGTGAACCGGATGTATGGCTGGGCGCCGTCGTTGGTTCGAAGGAGGCCCTGCACGGCTAGCGGAGGAGCGGTGAAGCGGATGAGGGCCATCGGAAGTTTTCCCATGGCCTGCTTGCCTTCGGGACGGTCGGCTGCGCCGGTCTGCACTTCGGCTCCGAATACCTGGTTGATAGCGCCGTCCACACCCCAGCTATGGATTTGATCGGGGATATTCTCGTAAACGACCGCGCGGACAGGCGGGATGCGCTTCGAGTAGTCGCGCAACGCGGTGACCAGCGCGCGATCGCGAGCGCCCTCGGCGAGAATCCCGGGCCGCTTTTGCCGAAGGATCAGATAATTCCACGAACACCACAGCACTAGTAGCATGGCGAGCGCCCAACGCGGGGTACGGGTTGCCACTGCGGCCACCACCATAGCAACGCCGATCATCGGCGTGTACCAATACACGGTGAGTTGGCGGCCAGGCAACAAAAGCAAAGGCAACATCAGCGATATCATCACGACTAAGCCCAAGTACAGGCGGCGATCGTGCAGCCAAATCGGCAAGAGCAGCAGCGCCATACCGGCGAACATGTTGAAAAAGAGCGCGGCCGAATAAAAGCTTATGGTTTGCGCCAGTAAACCGAAGCTAAAGTTCAGCAGGTATGGGTTGCCCTGACCGAGCGTGTGGTTTATCCAGATCGCTTGCAGCCCGAAATTGAGCGAAATCACAAGGTAAGGAACCAGTCGCTTCCAGCGGCGCTTGCCAATCCACAATTCCCAAGCGACAAACGCGATCGGCAGCATCACCGCGACTTCTTTGGACTTGTATGCGAGCCAGAACGGGATCAAGCCCAACAGCCAATGCCCGCGGATGTACAGGAGCAGCGCAGCCAGGCAGAGCGTTGCGCACAGCAGATCGAAAATAAACATCGGTTTCCAATAGATCTCCACTACCGCGGCGTGAAACAAGTAGAACACCGCGCCGACGCCAGCCGCGACGCTTGAGAAGAGCAACTCCCGCAGCAGCAAGTAAACCAGCAAGACATTCAAAGCGTGAAGCAACTGCAGTGCAATCACGTAAGCCGGAAAGTACAAATGAAACGCGCGGTAGAGGTACCGATAATACAGATCCCCAACGGGCCGGAAGTTTCGAATATCGGTTTTCACGGAAAGCAGGCCATGGATGTATACGTCATTTCCGATGAACGTCGGCCAGGTAAGATTGACCAGATCATCGTCGGAAAAATAGCCTTTGTAGGCCGCGCGGTTGGCGAAGTAGAACAGAACGGCCGCCGCGAGGAAGCA
Source organism: Bryobacteraceae bacterium (assembly GCA_035293725.1). Taxonomy (GTDB): domain Bacteria; phylum Acidobacteriota; class Terriglobia; order Bryobacterales; family Bryobacteraceae; genus Palsa-89. The sequence continues at coordinate 49,957 of DATGMH010000035.1, read as the reverse complement.
AGCCAGCGGGATCCAGGAGCGGCGCTGGCCGAGTATCTTCATTGGACCCCAAACTCTCCGAATACCAGGCCCAGGTCGCGTGTGTCGGTGGGGATGCGCAGGACGCGGTCGAGCGTGAATGCCACCTCAATTTTCCGCCGGCCGATCAAGTCGGCAGGAAGAACGTACTCGAAGGTAAAGTCGGCGTTTTTGGCGGTAATCTCGTGAACCGGTTGCGGGTGCCCGTCGATGGTTAACGCGAAGTGCAGCGGGCCGAGCTTGGTCTCCTGTTCCGTGGCGAGACCGTGGACACTCAGCTTCTGGCCAGGCGCAGTTGGGCCGGGCAAATACACGATGGCGTGACCGCTCGACCAGCGATAGCCGGTCTCGACTTGGTACCAACCATCCCCGAGTTGAGAATCGAAATAAGGCGTGCCGAGCTGGACCAGAGAGGCGAGCGGAGGTGCGGGTTTGGACCGCAAAACTGCTGTGTAGGTCCTGGTGATGTTGCGCAGTTTTCGATTCTCGACGGCGTAAACCAGCGCGCCCTGGTCGAGCGCCTGCGCGGCCGCCGACGCGGGAAGCACGTAGGGATCGACGCGTCCTAAATGCGGATCCGGCTTGATCAGCGGCGCGCACTCGGGCGTGAGGAATACGTCATTCCACCCGAAGATGTGAAACGGCGAACCGTAAATAGTGGACCAAAACAGTTCGTCGTCGACATTGTCGAGCAGGATTAGTTTCCCCGGATGGATGTGCTTTGCGTAAGCGACGCTTTCAACCAGAAGGCGGGCACGATCCATCCGCTCGAACAGAACCTTCATGTTGCGGTGGACAATCAAACCGGAAGGGACGGCGTAAAGTAAGGCCAGACCGATCGCGGCCGGCCGTACCCAAGGTGTGCGCCATGCCGTTCCGATCGCGTTGCCCGCCAACATAGCGATCCCTAAGGTGGGAATGAACAGGTAATAGTCCGTCAGGTGATTATGCAGCGGAAGTAAGGGAGCCAGCGCGATGCCAAACCAGCCCAGACAGAACAGAGGGAGAAATCGGCGGCGGCGCGCCTGCCAAGCGCCGAAACCGAGGAGCGTGAGTGTGAGGACGATGACCGCAAGATTCGCAGTCCAGCGATGCCATTGCCGCGAATCCGCGTAAGTCGAAAACGCGAGCATCAATCTCCAGTAGTACTGGAGCGTGCGGATGAGCGATCGAGCTCGGAAATCCATGTCGTAATAAAAGCTCGCCTCGCTGCTTACGGAAAGCCCGTGCAGCAGTACATAACCCGCCGATGCGACGAACATGGGGAGGGTGGAGAGCCAATAGCGCCGCGCCAAGAGAATGGCGTATAGAGCTACCAGAGCTGGATAGACGACATTAATTTCATTCGCTCCGAAGCCTAATAAAAACGTTACCCACTGTGCCCAGTAGAAGCCCTTCCGCCCCGTCTCGGTGTACCGCAGAAAAAGGTAGAAGCTGAGCAGTAGGAACGTGGCGCACTGGATTTCGTTATAGGCCGAAACCCATGCCATCGGCGTAACCATCACCAGGTTACAGATCCACAAAACGGGTGCCGCGAACCCGGCAATTTCCGATTTTGTCAGCCGTAGCGTGACCATTCCCAGCAGAGCGATATTGACGAACTGATTGAAAAAAACGAATACGTGGTAGGGCAGGGCATGAAGATGAAAAAGGCTCGAGAACAGCATGAAAAATCCGCGTTCGCTCCATGGGCGGACCGTACCTTGGGCGAGCGGCGAGAACATGGCCCATAGAAACGAATGGAAATCCACGACATGGTTCCGAAGATTGAGCCAGGCGAAGTCGTCCTGTTCGAACCAGGTCTTCAGGCCAAACCAGTACAAGGCGAGGCAGAGCGCGATAGGCGCTAACCAGTATGCGCCACGCGTTGCGCGGATCATTTCGGCTCCAAAGCAATGGCGGTGGCCACCAGCGCGAGGTTGCGGCCGTCGTTGGGCGGTGTGAGGAATTTGTCAACGGAGAAAGCCACGCTTACTTCTGGAGCGCCGAGTGCGGAAGCAGGTATATCGCGGCGGTACTCGTGCAGGCCCGAAGTCGTATACGTTTCGGGCGGCAATTGCAGGCGGTTGATCGTCGCGCCGACGGTTACACTTTTCAAGCTGGCGATGGAGGGATCCGGCAAGCTGAACTCGAAAACTAACTGAGCGCCGCGCGTGGCTGCTGCGCGAGGCGCGGCCAGCAGGACCTGGAACTGGGGCGCAGTCCAGCGCCAAGCGCCGGCCTGAATTTCATAAAATCCGCTGACGAGTTGGTTGGACTGCGCCGGATCGCTTACACGGACCGCGCTGGCCAACGCCGGGGCCTCTTCGATCGTGGGTTGCAGTTCAACCATATCAATGGATTTGCAGCCTCCGGCCAGAGTAGAGAGGCCAACCACAACAGAGAGGAGTGCATGCCGCATGTTCCCGCGCAATTACACATTATGCCTTGTTCGCGGAACCTGCCGTGGAAATTGCGGCTAGGAAAAATCGGGTCCTAGGCCGAACTTGCGTCCGAGCCTTACCCAGCGCGACTCGGCCGCCATTTTGATCCGGGCGCGCAGAGTGTCGCATTCCTGCCGCACGCGTTCCAGGTCCGACTCCACCGCGAGGTTTTGATCCGTAAGTTCGCGTGCGATGGAACGGTCGAACATAAACGGTTCCTTGCGAGCGATCAGCGGCTGGGACACGTCGGCATCGAATAGCACTCCATAATCGGGAACATCTTCGGTCAAAAAATGCACGTCGCGAAAGCCCGAGCCGAGCAGTTTTTGCTTGAGAGACGTGCTGCCGAATTCGCGCATTTCCAGCGTGGCGCCCGAACCGCCGTGGAAAACCAGGTTGTCGTGAACCTCCAGGCCGCCGTCTTTGCGCCGATTGACAAGCACTGTCGAATCGCCCAACGCGACGGTGCGGTACGTGTGCAGGTTCGGGAAATGTTCGCGCAGGTTGTCGGACGGATTGCAGAACACGGTGATACCCAGAAATCCGTGGGGCTTCAGCAAGCGGCAGACTTCGTCGAGAGCGCGTTCCACCGGCGGCGCGATGTGCTCCAGCACGTCGGCCGACAACACGAAATCGTAGACGCCGTAGAGCTGCGGATGCGCCGTTGTAAAATCCATGCGCGGCTCGCGATCGTAGAACGTGTTGGTGTAGTCGAATTTCTCGGCCAGCACCGCGGCGTAGCTTTGCTGATCGCTCATGCCCAGTCCGCGAATCGACTTGAGGCGGGGAAATTTGACCAAAGGCAGGCTTTCGCCGAACAGCTCGAGCGAAAGCAGATGAATAAGGGCGCGCAATCGGACGTTCGAGCCACACGCGCAGCTGGCCGGTTCCGTTCGGAAGTTTTCGACCTGGTTGAAGCGGCCGCAGATATTGCAGGCGAACGAAACCATAACGTCAGAATAACGGACGCGCGCAGCGGGACCAAATCGAAGTGATACCACGGCGCAGACGCGCCGGTGCCATGCGAATCCGACTCACGTGACGTTAATGGTTACGGTGTTCGACAACTGCCCGTCTACGGACAACGTGATATTGACTTCGCCCTTGCCGGCCAGATCGCGAGGGATCTCGACATTAACCTGATCCAGTCCTTCAAAGTCGCCTTGAGGCCCGGCGTACAGCGCGAGAACCTGATCGTCGCCCATCGCGCATGTTACGTTCTCCAGGTCCGAGGCATCTTTGATCCCGGTGCCATAAAGGATTAGGAACACTCGATCGGTATCGGATCCCATGTCGATCGGCGAGGCGACGCAACTGCCTGGATCGGAACCACACTGAAAAACTGGCCCAAAACTTTGCGTGCCGTCCGCATGTACCGTGAGTACCTGCGCCGCGGCGACACCATTTCCATCCGCATTCGCGGAAAACAGTCCCGGAGAGGTTTGACTGATCTGAATGACGCCGGAAATCAGATCGCCGGTACTGGTGGTAGCTGTTACGGTCGCCTGGCCGGGACTCGCGGCATCCGGCACGACGAAGTTGATCTGGCCCGATGTGGCGCCCAGTATGTCTGTCTGAAATTGCGCGCCGGAGCTGTCTTGTATCGTGACGGCGGTAAGGTCTGGGCCATAGGCGGACGCGATCGCTCCGGGGGCGAGGCTCGGCCAACCTGTCGCTGCGGAGTAACTGTACAGAATATCCGTAGTAGCCGGCAGCCGCCACGCGACCACCGATCCTGTGAAGTAAGTGCAATAAACGGTTCCATCTTCCACTACGGGTTGGCTGTAAAGGAGGCCGCGATTGCCGTCACTCCAGAGAAACTGACCAGTCGCGATGTCGTAGACCTCGAGTTCCGTGGTGGTGGGGACGAAAAGGAGCCCATTGGCGACGGTAACGGGTGCGATCACCGTGCCGGCCGTATCGCGCCGCCACTTTATGTTTCCAGAGGGGCTGATTGCGTAAACGCTACCGAGCGCGAACCCATTCGGATCGCGAACGCCCGCACCGGCGAACAGTGTCGAGCCGTCGAAGGCCGGAGTTGACAATGATCCGCAACCGCCCTCCGGGTCGATGCACCCGACGGCCAACTGCAGCTTCCACACGAGAGTCATGTCGCTTTGTCGCAACGCGTACAGCACGCCATCTTTGCCGCTAGCCGCGACCATAGCGGTTCCATTCGGACCTGTGAAAAGGGTTGGCGACGAGCCCCAGTCAAGATCCTGGTCCGATTCACCGCTGGGCAGACGGAAATATGATTTCAATTGCAGGGTGGCGGCGTCCATCGAAACCATGGATTCGCTTAAATTGGCCGTCGAGAGATCCGTTATGTCGGCGTTGCCGGTATTCAAAAAAATTGTGTTGGACTGAGCGTTAATCGCGGGCGTGGACCACATGCCGCCTCCCAACGAATCAGGTGGAACCAGGTACTCGATGAGGGGCTGTTGCGGATTCGCCGTGTCGATTTTGGCGATGAGCCCTCGCACCAGCGGGCAATCGCCCAAAGAGGCGATGCCGGCATAGATTTGGCTCTGATACGGGACGATGGATGCCCACATATATGCGCCAGTGGACGGGTCGGCCAGCGGTGTTCGCCACAGCGTCGCGCCATTATTCCGGTCCAACGCATATACGGCGGAATCGCCGCCTCCCACGTACACCGTAGATCCAACGACGGCGGGTTGCGAGGTAACTCCGATTCCTTGCTGGCAAGTTGAATTGTCTGGACTGGGCGCCATACCGACGAACGTGCTCCAAAGCTCAGTGCCGTCGGCGGCGCTCAAGGCGTGGAAATTGCCGTCCCAGTCGCCGAAAAACAGCACCCCATTGGAGAGGGTCGCGGCGGAAGCGAGTCGGGATGCAAGCGAGAAACTCCAGGCGGGCTGTAAGCTCGAAATATTCGTTCGATTGAGTTGCGTTTCTGAGCTATTAAAACTGGAGTGCGTCAAGTCTTTCAAGTACATGCTCCAGTTTTGAGCGCAAAGCGGAGAGACTATAAGAACCCCGACAATCAGCTGAACGCGGGTCACCATCTCAGCGTACACGGTTAAACCCACTTGCCGCGGCTTTGTCGCGCGTTACTTCTCTCGCGATCTGTGCACGCCCGGCTTGGAACGGGCGAATCGCGCCTGAACTAGGATAGGACCATATGCCGAACAACAAGACCTCCGCGGGCCGGCGCCGGTTCGTGAAAAGCGCAGCGGCGGCAGGCGTCCTGGGCGCATCCGGCATGGCATTCGCGCAGCGGCCAGGAAGCTCCGCGCCACAAGGAGCTGACCCTATCTCGGCAGCGATTCGCACGGCGCTTACGGATCTGTTCCAGCTGCAATATCCGATCTTGCTGGCGCCCATGGGTGGCGCAGCGGGTGGCGAGTTGGCCGCGGCGGTCTCTAATTCCGGCGCTCTCGGTCTAGTGGGGGGCGCGTATGGAAATGTGAACGCTCTCAAGAAAGAACTGGATTTAGTAAAGGCGAAAACCCAGCGTAAGTGGGGTGTTGGCCTGATTACATGGCGGGCGACGGAGGAAGCGCTGCGGGTCGCACTTAGCTATCGCCCGGATGCGTTTTTCCTTTCGTTCGGCGATCCCCTCAAATTCTCCAAACAGATCAAAGCAGCCGGGTGCGTGCTGATCTGCCAGATTCAAGACGTAGCGTCGGCCATTGAAGCGAAGAAAGCAGGCGCGGATCTGATCGTCGCGCAGGGTACCGAAGCAGGGGGCCACGGCACCACGACCCGCTCGACGCTGCCGCTGGTCCCGGCTGTGATCGATGCGGTCAACCCCACACCCGTCATAGGCGCTGGTGGCATCGCCGACGGACGCGGTGTTGCCGCGGCGCTCGCCTTAGGAGCCGCGGGCGCCGTTATTGGCACGCGCTTTTGCGCGACGCAGGAGTCTCTGCTCCGTCCGGCCGCGAAGGAGCGCCTGTTGCGCTCCAAGTCGGGCGATACGATTAGAACGCGGCTCTTTGACGAAGTAGCCGGCATAGACTGGCCCGCGCAGTTCAATGGAAGGGCTCTGAAGAACCGTTTCGAGGAGACCTGGAACGGCCGCGCTGCCGAGGCGCGGAACAATCCGTCGATAGCGGAGGCATATCGCGAGGCTCAGCGAAACGGCGACTACGATAGCGCCGTGATCTGGGCGGGCGAGTCGCTGGATTTGATTTCAGGCGTTCCGCCCGCAGGCGAGCTGGTGCGCCAGATCGGCGCGGATACCGTGCGTGAGATCCGGCGACTAGCTCAACTGCTGACCTAACACAAGTAGCGGGCGCGTGGCGTGGCCGATCGGCTCCCGCACGCGCCGTTCAACGTGTATTGATACTCCCGGCCCGGCAGCCAGCGTCGCAAATCGGCCGGCGTAACGCGATCGGCCTGAAAACCGGCGGGGCATGTCCCGACAGTTTTGAAGATCGTCTGGCGGAAGAGAATTACTTTGCCGTCGTTTTTACGTGCGCGCACCCAAAAGAGCGAACCATTCGGCAGTGATCGTTTGTAGCTCCGTGCTGCGATAACGATGTTACATGAACATGTTTGCCGATCCGGGCCTCGACGGCCCCATGGCAGCACGATTGCATCCCAAAAAGCGGATGCATGTGCTTTAACCAGGTAACTTGCCGAGGATGGGTTTTGCTGTTACGCCTGTCCGAATCGCGGCCCGAAGGAGGACGGCGACAGGGAAGCGTAGGCGTCAACAAACGCACATGCGCGGCGATCTGGTTGGGTGCAGGGTTCTTGCCGTCTCCCCTGCTTTGTGTGCCAACCCGAGAACGGTAAATCGTTCGGCTAAACAGCTCGGGACGCCAACGGTGAACTAAGCCAGATCGCCGCCCTTAAGCACCGGATGAAACAACTGACCTTCATAACCGCCGTTCCTCTGAACGTGCGCAGCGGAAGCGGGTGTTATGTAGGTACAACAACGCTGGTTCGGGGCATTCAGGAACTGGGCGTGGCCGTCGAGATCATCACGCCGCGCATTCGCCTGAGACCCTTCACTGCTCGTCGCCTCGCGTTCAATGAGGCGTTGCGATGGCGCAGCTTCCGGACGGACGCGACCATCGGGATCGATGCCGACGGATACGCGATCGCAGGAAGGCGCAACTCGCCCCCGCACGTCGCCTGCATAAAGGGCGTGCTGGGCGATGCGGTGCGTTTCGAAGCCGGCACGACCCGCGCCAGCGTTGCTTTTCAAGCTCGGCTGGAGGCGCAGCATGCGCAACGTGCCGATCTGGTCATTACCATCAGCCGCTACTGCGCCGACCGCCTGGAGGAGCTCTATGGCGTCAGGAACGCGGTAATGGTCCCGGAGCTCATCGATCTGCCGTTCTGGCGCAGCTTATTCCACGCCAATCCTTTCGCGCCTGACCCGGAGAAGTTTACCGTTTTGTCGGTGTGCCGCTTTTATCCACGGAAACGCCTCGATATTCTCTTGCGTGCCGCTGCGCGGCTGCGTGGCGCAATTCCAGGGCTCGAAGTCCGCATCGTGGGAGACGGGCCAGAACGCCAGCGGCTGCATCGGCTTTGCATAGAGTTGGGTGTTGGAGCCATCGTGCGCTGGCTTGGCGATCTTCCGGTCAGCGCATTGGCCACCGAGTACAACCGCGCGGATGTATTCTGCCTGCCCAGCGTGCAGGAAGGGTTTGGCATCGTTTTCCTGGAAGCGATGGCGGCGGGCAAAGCCATCGTCGCGTCGCGCGCGGCTGCGGTCCCGGAAGTGGTTCGCAGCGGCATTTTGGTTGAGCCCGACGATCCAAAGGCGCTGGCGGACGGCCTAATCGCTCTCTACCGCGATGAGCGGCTACGCTCGAGTTTGGGCGCAGCGGGTGCGCGCGATGTCGAACGATTCGAAATGACGCGGATTGCGCAAAAATTCCTATCGGAAATAGCGGTTGTCACGCCCGGAATCAAGCCTTCTGAAGAGCAGCGCGTGTGCAAGCCAGCTTGAGCGCGGCCGACATGTCTGCCTCGAGGTCCTGTCACAATAGAGATACATGACAGGTAACGATATCCGCCAGAAGTTTCTCGATTACTTCGCGGCGAACAGCCATCGCATTGTCCGCAGCTCGTCACTGGTGCCTGCCAATGATCCGACGCTGCTGTTCGCCAACGCGGGCATGAACCAATTCAAAGACGTGTTCACCGGTCTGGAAAAGCGGGATTACACGCGCGCGACGTCCTCGCAGAAGTGCGTGCGGGCGGGCGGCAAACACAACGATCTCGATAACGTCGGCTACACCCGCCGCCATCATACTTTTTTCGAGATGTTGGGCAACTTTTCTTTCGGCGACTATTTCAAGAAGGAAGCGATTGCGTTTGCTTGGGAGCTTTTGACCAAGGACTTCGGCATCCCCAAGGACAAGCTCTACGTCACCGTATTTCGCGAAGACGACGATGCCGAGCGCCTCTGGCAGCAAGTAGCTGGGGTTCAAAAGAACCGCATTTTCAGGCTGAACGAAGCCGACAATTTCTGGCAGATGGGCGACACCGGCCCATGCGGGCCCTGCTCGGAAATACACTACGACTTCGGCCCGCAAGCCGCTGAGCCGGGACGCGAGCACGAACAGTTTCCCATGGACGGCGGCGGCCGGTTTGTTGAGCTCTGGAACCTTGTGTTCATGCAGTTTGACCGCGCAGCCGACGGTAAAATGACGCCGCTGCCGCGCCCCTCGATCGATACCGGAATGGGCCTGGAGCGGCTGGCCTGCGTGATGCAGGGCGTGTTGTCGAACTACGATACCGATCTTCTGCGGCCAATTATCGATCATGCTGCGGATCTGTTTGGCGTTACTTATGGCGAGAACGAGCGCACCGACGTCGCGCTGCGCATCAATGCGGATCATAGCCGCGCGACGGCGTTTCTCATCCATGACGGCGTGGTGCCGTCGAACGAAGGCCGCGGGTACGTGCTGCGAAAGATCATGCGGCGCGCCATTCGCAACGCGCGCATGATTGGCCGCCAGGAACCGTACTTATACCAGCTCGCCGGGTTTGTGGCTGAGTTGATGAACCCCGGTTATCCCGAGCTCATGGAGAGCATCCAGCGCGTTGCGCGCGTCGTCAAAGACGAAGAGCATCGCTACGCGACAACGTTTCAGGTGGCTGAGAAGGTGTTCCTGGAAGAGGCCAGGAGCGCGGCTAACGGTGTGATTCCAGGTCCGGCGGCTTTCAAGCTCTACGACACCTACGGTCTGGCGTTGGACGAGCAGGACGAAATGGCCCGCGAGCGCGGCCTCTCGATCGACCATCAGGGCTTCGAAGCCGAGATGGAGAAGCAGCGCACCCGCGCGCGCGCAAGTTGGAAAGGCGGGGACAAGACTCAGATCGCGCCGGTATATCGCGATTTGCCGCAGACGGAGTTTATTGGCCGGGAGACGTTGGAAGCCCCGGTGCGGGTTGTGCGTGTGATCCAGCAGGAGGGAAAGAGCGAACTGATTCTCGATCGCACACCGTTCTACGCCGAGGCCGGCGGCCAAGTCGGCGATACCGGCGTTCTGGTTTCACCATCTACCGGCGACCGCGTCGCCACCGTGCTCGATACGTACAAACCCGCCCCAGGGGCAACCGTGCACAAGATTGAAGCGCTGGCTCCGGTCCGCGAAGGCGACGAACTGTTCGCGCGTGTGGATTCGCATCTGCGCGCGTCGACGATGCGCAATCACACCGCGACGCACTTGCTCCACGCGGCGCTCCGCCACGTGCTCGGAACACACGTCAAGCAGGCCGGCAGCGTCGTGGATCCGAACCGTTTGCGCTTCGACTTCACACACTACGCGCACACCGATCCCGAAGAACTCACGGAGATTCAGAAGCTAATTAATGAAGAGATTCTGAAGAATATCGACGTCCATACCGATGTCATGGATCTCGACCAGGCGATCAATACCGGCGCGATGGCGCTGTTCGGTGAAAAGTACGGCGACCGGGTGCGAGTCGTGTCCATTCCCGGATTCAGCAAGGAACTGTGCGGCGGAACGCACGTTCGTCGCACCGGCGACATCGGGCTGTGCCTGATTACGCACGAATCGGCCATCTCAGCCGGTGTACGCCGGATCGAAGCGATTACGGGCGATTCGGTTTTGCAAAAGCTCCGCGACGACCAGCGGACCGCTCAACAGGCGCAAGAAAAACTCGCCGAAGAGAAACGCACGCTCGAGAAACAGATCGAACAGATGAAGGAGAAACTCGCGCGCGCGCAGGTTGCTGGTATCGAGAGCGGGGCCAAGGAGATCAAGGGCGTCAAGGTGCTGGCGGCGCAGGTCCCCGGCATGGACCGCGAACAACTGAGGACGATGGTCGACTCGCTGCGTGTCAAGTGGAAGACGACAGTGATCGTACTCGCCTCGGCGGAAGATTCCAACGTGTCCATCGTTTCGGGCGTAACGAAAGATCTCACGGCCAAGGTGCACGCCGGGAAACTAGTGGGAGCCGTAGCGCAAGCGGTCGGAGGCAAGGGCGGCGGGCGTCCCGATATGGCCGAGGCCGGCGGCAAGAACCCAGCTGCGCTTCCGGGTGCACTGGATGCCGTCTATAGCGCGGTCGAGGGGATGCTCTGATCGTGCAGAGTTACGACGCCATTGTAGTCGGGGCCGGTCCGACCGGTTTAGCCTGCGGCATCGAATTGAAGCAGCGCGGCGTCAATACACTGCTCATCGAAAAGGGCTGCCTGGTCAATTCGCTGTACAACTACCCGACGCACATGGTGTTCTTCACCACGCCGGAACTGCTCGAAATCGGCGGATTGCCTATGACTTCGCTGAACGAGAAGCCCGGCCGCACCGAAGCGCTCAAGTATTATCGGCGCGTCACGGAATACTACCAGATCAACGTGAATCAGTACGAGCGCGTTTTGGCGATACACGGCGGCGATGGCGATTTCCATGTGAATACCCACAAAGCCGAGTATCACGCGCGAAAAATCGTGCTCGCCACCGGCTACTACGACTTGCCGAACAAACTAAATGTGCCCGGCGAAGACCTGCACAAGGTGATTCATTACTACAAGGAGCCGCATCCTTACTACAACCACGATGTTCTCGTGGTCGGGGCTAAGAATTCAGCCGCCATCGCAGCGCTGGAGTTGCACTGGAGCGGCGCGCGCGTCACCTTGGTCCATCGCGGCAGCGGAATCTCCGATCGCGTCAAGTATTGGATCAAACCCAACATCGAGAATCGCATCAAGAGCCGCGAGATTCGCGCCTATTTCAATACAAAAGTCCTAGAAATAACGCCGCAATCGGTTGTGCTCGATACCCCGGAAGGCATGCTTACGCTCCCGAATGATTTTGTATTTGCGATGACCGGCTACCGGCCGGACCTGGATTTTCTGGCATCGCTCGGGATCCGGCTGGACCCCGAATCGCAACGCCCGCGCACGAATCCGGTAACGCTCGAAAGCGACCGCCCGGGCATTTTCCTGGCCGGCGTCATCGTGGCCGGAATGCACACGAATGAGATCTTTATTGAGAACGGGCGGTTCCACGGCAAGAAAATCGCAGAAGCCATCTCGGAATCTTTATCGTCGTCGCAACTGATACCATCGACGACATGACGCGAAGAGAATTTGCGAAGTGGACCGCGGCCGCGCCCCTGGCAGCGGCGGCAAAAGGATTTGCCCGGATCGAGTCCAAGATCGACGGCGTCATGATCGGTGCGCAGACTTATAGCTTCCGCGATCTGCCGATGGACGCCTGTATTGACGGCATGAAAGACATCGGTTTGGGCTACGCGGAGTTGTGGATCGACAAAATCCAGCCTTCGAACCGTGAACAATTGCAGGCCTGGCGATCCAATCCCCCCATGGACGAGATCCGCGCCGTTCGCAAGAAGTTCGAAGATGCGGGCGTCGAAATCTACGCCGTGAACATTAGTTTTCGAGACGATTTCACCGATCAGCAGATCGAGAAAGGCTTCGAGATCGCCAAGGCGCTTGGTACAAACCGCATCACGGCCTCTTCCAACGTCGACATCTCTCCCCGGGTCGATAAATACGCGCAGCAGTATAAGATTTATGTCGGTTTTCACAACCACGACAGCATGCGGCCGAACGAATTTTCTACGCCGGACGATTGGAAGCGTGCATTGGAAGGCCGTTCCAAATACATCGGCATCAATCTCGATATCGGACATTTTACGGCAGCCAATTTCAATCCACTCAGCTTTCTGGAAGAACATCACAGCCAAATCATAACGTTGCACCTCAAAGACCGAAAAAAGAATCACGGTCCGAACATGCCGTGGGGGCAAGGCGAAACGAATATTCAAGGCGTCTTGCAGCTGCTCAAGACCAAGAAGTACCCGATTCCCGCGATGATCGAATACGAGTACGACAAGCCGGGGCTGGATACGATTACCGAAGTCAGGAAATGTTTTAATTATTGCAAGCAGGCCCTGGCCGATTAGTCGACCGCACGCGGGCTCTGCAGGACCGTCGCTTCTTTCAGCTTCGCCAGTTCCCTACGCGCGATGATCGCCCAAGAACTTGCAGGGTCCAGCTTGAGATAGAGCTTCCAGTGGTGCACGGCTTTGAGCGGCTGGCCAGAGGACTGGTATAGCAGCGCCAGGTTGTAATGCGCGTCGGCGTAGTTGGGATGAATCTTTATCGCAGCCAGATAATGATTCAAAGCCTTGGGACGGTCGCCGCGTTCGTCGTACAGGTTGCCGAGGTTGAAGTGCGCCAGCGCATATTCGGGATCCGCTTCGAGCGCCCGGCGGTAGTACAGTTCGGCTTTTCGCCAGTCGCGCTGGTTGAAGTACACAGTTCCCAGGTTTACCAGCGCGCCGGCTGAAGCAGGATCGATCTCAGAAGCTTTCGAATAAGCGCTAATGATGTCATCCACCGGCGCGCCTGTTTGTTCGAGTTCCAGGCCTTTTTCGAACCAATGCTCGGCCTCGCGGCGCGCCTGCAGCAGCTGTGCGGCCTGTTTTTCGCCGGCGCGATTCGGAAATGACATGAGCTTGTTGATCTCAGCCTTGTCGAAATCGAGCAGCAGCTGACCGGAGATGGGCTCCATTTTGCGCCCGGCAAACTGAACCTGAATTCGTCTGCCTTGCGAATAGATCCTCACCTCAGCCAGCGGGTTGTGGACTTCTTTGAGCTTGGTCCGCAGCGCATGCAACGCGCGGCGGATTTGTGACGTTGGTATCTTGCTGGCGCGCAGACCGATCAAGGTGCGCAGCGCAAGCATATCGGAGAAGCCGTAGGTTCCAGTAGATGGGATCAGATTCTGCTTTTCCCAGGCGCGCAGTTGCCGCGGGGAAACGCCCAACAGCCGGCAAACTTCTTCACGCGAATAGGCCTGCTTGCTCGCGGGAGCCGACACGGTGAAAGTGTACCATCGCGGCGCGCGCTTCAGCGCGCCCAACCGATACTTCTCTGCAGGCCAGGATCGCATTTTCTGGATTGACGCACGCACGGGTGCAATCAACGCACACACGCGTTCGCCACGTTATGCTGAAGTTATGAGACCCGTCGCCGTAGTCGGAATCGGCAAAACCGCATTCGGAGCCTTCCCGGACCGCGATCTGCGATCGCTGGCGGTTGAAGCCGGCCAGAAGGCGCTCGAAGACGCGCGTGCCAAAACATCGCAGGTGGAGGCGTTTTTTCTCGGCAATTTCGCCGGCCCCTCTTTCGTTGGCCAGAATCATCTCGCACCGTATATTGCAGCCGGCATGGGAATCGTCGGCATTCCGGCGACGCGATTTGAAGCGGCCTGCGCTTCGAGCGGCGCCGCCTTCTTCCACGCCGTTTCAGCGGTCTCGGCCGGCCTTTGCGATGTCGTGCTGGTGACCGGTGTCGAGAAAATGACCTCGCAGCCGACCCCGAAAGTCACGGAGATCCTGGCGGGCGCGGGCGACCTGTGCGGCGAAGTACGGGCGGGAGCGACCTTTCCGGCCCTGTTTGCCATGATCGCGCGCCGCCACATGTACCAATACGGCACCACCCGCGACCAAATGGCCGCCGTCGCGGTGAAGAACCACGCAAATGGCGCCAAGAATCCGCTGGCGCACATGCGCAAAGTGATCACCATGGAACAGGCCCTGGCCGGAAAGCCGATTTCCGATCCACTCACGGTTTACGATTGCTCATTGGTGAGCGACGGTGCCGCGTCCGTGTTGATTGCCCCGCTGGAGCGCGCCTCGGAGTTCACCGGCAAGCCCGTCCGCGTGCTGGGAATCGCGCAGGCTTCCGACAACGTCGCCCTGGACGAAAAAGAAGACATCACCACGCTGCGTGCGGTGAAAGTCTCGGCTGAAAAGGCCTACAAAATGGCCGGACTCAGACCGTCAGATATCCAATTTGCGGAAGTGCACGATTGCTTCACGATCGCGGAGATCCTAGCAACCGAAGATCTCGGCTTCGTCAAGAAGGGTGAAGGCGGCCCGTACGCACTGGCAGGCAAGACCTGCCTCAACGGCGAACTCCCGGTCAACACCAGCGGCGGGCTCAAGGCCAAAGGCCATCCTGTGGGCGCCACCGGCGTGGGGCAGATTTGCGATGTAGCGCTGCAGATCCGCGGCGAGGCGGGCGAGCGCCAGATCCCGCGCAATAAAGTCGGCCTGGCACAGAATCTCGGCGGATCGGGAGCCACCAGCGTTGTGAGCATATTGGGGGCGGCATGACGAATCCCGGCTCCGGAACCGTCTACACCGAAACGGTTGTGTATTCTCCGCCCGAGGCATACGTCAACGACGTTCCCTACCAGTTGGCGATCGTCCAGTTGGAAAATGGCCGGCGCCTTACCGGCCGCATCCAGGGCGAACGTGCCCAAATCGGCGACCGTGTATCTTTCGTAGAATTCCGCAATAGCGTTGCGTTCTTTCGCAAGGCCGCGTGATGCGCTCATGAAACTTGCCGCGCGGATGGACCACTTGGGCGTCGAGGGCGCCTTTAATGTCCTGGTGCGAGCGCGCGCGCTCGAAGCCGAAGGCCGGGACATCATTCATCTTGAAATCGGCGAGCCGGATTTCGCGACACCCAGACATATCGTTGACGCGGCCAAACAGGCTCTGGACCAGGGCTGGACACATTACGGCCCGCCGCAGGGGTTGCCAGAGCTGCGGCAGGCGATTGCGTCGCACGTTTGCCAAACGCGCGGCACCCGAGTCGGGCCGGAAAACGTCTGCGTAGTCCCAGGCGGCAAGCCCATCATCTTTTTCCCAATGCTTGCACTCGTCGAACCGGGCGACGAGGTCATCTACCCGAATCCAGGGTTCCCGATCTACGAA
Source organism: Bryobacteraceae bacterium (assembly GCA_035293725.1). Lineage (GTDB taxonomy): Bacteria > Acidobacteriota > Terriglobia > Bryobacterales > Bryobacteraceae > Palsa-89. The sequence goes on along the minus strand of DATGMH010000035.1, from coordinate 34,301 downwards.
TCGATGATCAACTTCCTGGGTGCGAAACCCGTACCGATTCCGCTGGTTGAAGAGCGCGGCTTTTCCTTCGACTTGAACCGGCTAAAGGACAGTCTTTCGCCTCGGACCAAGCTGCTGATCCTGAACTCACCTCATAATCCAACGGGCGGTTTGATTCCGGCGGAAGATATTCGCGCGATCGCAGAAATGGTGCGCGACCGCGATCTCATCGTGCTGGCAGACGAAATCTATTCACGGATTTACTTTGAACAGGCCCCGGTGTCGATCACAACATTGGACGGCATGCTCGAGAAAACCATCTTGCTGGATGGCTTTTCGAAAACCTACGCAATGACCGGCTGGCGCATGGGCTACGGTGTCATGCCGCAATGGCTGGCCGAGGCCGTGAACAAGTTGATGGTCAACTCGAATTCGTGCACGGCGAGTTTCACGCAACGCGCCGGAATTGCCGCTTTGACCGGGCCACAGGACGCGGTGAGCGCGATGGTGGGTGAATTTCGCCGCCGGCGCGACGCTTTTTGCGCTGGGCTTAACTCATTGCCAGGTTTTCGATGCGCCATTCCCGGTGGGGCATTCTATGCGTTCCCCAATATCAGGGGGACCGGATTCGGTTCCGAAGAACTGGCGGGTGCGCTGCTGCAGGACGCCGGGGTTGCGTGCCTGAGTGGAACCGCTTTCGGAGCTTACGGGGAAGGCTATATCCGCTTCAGCATCGCCAATTCGTACGAGAAGCTCATGACCGCGGTGGAGCGCGTCGGGAAATTCTTAGCCGCAAATAGACGCGGATGAAACTGGACAAAGGCGAGCGCGGCCCCGGCTTCCTCTGGCTGTGGGGGCTTGTGGCCCTGCTATTCGCCGGCCTGCTGTTTTACTCGCAAAAGCAGGCTTTTTCCTGGGATGAAGGATTTCATCTGCTCGCGTCCGCGCTGATTATCGGCGGGAAGCGGCCGTACCTGGACTTCTGTTTCCCTCAGACACCGTTGAATGCTTATTTTTATGCCGGCTGGATGGGACTGTTCGGCGAGAGCTGGAAGGTGGCGCATATTGCCGCCTCCATTCTCACTGCGGCGGCAATACTGTTGACCGCCGATTATGTGCTGGCGCGTTTCCCGATTCGTGAGTGGCGCCTGGCGGGCGCTCTGTTGGCGGCACTCTTTGTTGGACTCAACGACACCGTCGTCTTTTTCGGCACGATCGCGCAGGCATACGCGCTATGCCTGCTGTTTGTGGTTGCATCCTTTCGCGTCGCGGTGATTGCCGCCGGTCGTGTTTCGCCGCTGTCTAGCGCGGCCGCCGGTCTCCTCGTCAGCGCCGCGGCTGCCTCTTCGCTGTTGACGGCTCCCGCTGTTCCCGTGCTGCTGGGTTGGACCCTGATCGCGAACCGGGCGGGAAATCGTTGGACGAAGGCAGTGGCCTTCCTGGCCGCGGCTGTCGTACCGTTCGCGCCGGTGCTGTGGCTATTTCTGCAGTCGCCGCATGCAGTTCTGTTCAACATCGTGGAATACCAGTTATTCGGGCGCCGCGCGAAGTGGGAGGGAGCTAGCAGTCACGACCTCAGCGTGCTGACCTCCTGGGCCGATTCGGGTCCTGCGCTGCTACTCGGCGCTCTGGCGGTGGCGGGTTTGCTGTTCATCGCGCGTAGAAGGAACTGGCCGCGCCCCCTCCGTTTGGAGTTTTACCTGTGCGCGTGGCTGGCGGGCGCGATGGCGCTGGAGATTGGCGCCGCGCATCCGACATTTTCCTGGTACTTCGTTTTCACGGTGCCATTCCTCGCGATTCTCGCCGTCGCGGGCCTGGCCGAGGTTGCCGCGCGATTGTATCGTCCCGGGCGCCGCGCCGTACCGGTAATCGCCGTCTCGTTTCTGTTAACGATCGGCCTCGCACGCGCCGTGCGCGAAGATCTCCAGGAGATGAACTGGCCGAAAATGGAAAACATAGCGCGCAAAGTATCGGACGTGACGCCGACGAACGGTTCGATATGGGCCGGCGAGCAGTTCTTTTTTCTAACGCACCGCGAGCCGCCGGACGGCATGGAATTTCAAGCGGCTCAGAAGATGAGCATGCCCATGGCTGAGGCTGCGCCGCTGCATATCCTGCCGGCTCAGGAACTCGAACGGAGAGTCAAAGCGGGCGCGTACGACACCATCGAGAACTGCGATGACGAGCGGATCAAAGAATTGGGTTTATCGAAAAGATACTTGAAAAGCGAGGAATTCGACGAATGCACGGTATTCTGGAACAAGAAGTAGCAAGTGTTCCGCCGCGGTTCAGCTTGGCTGTGTCTTCTGGTGGCCGTAGGTCTCGCAGAGGCCGTGTACATGCGGCCGGCTATCTTCGGTCCAGGCCTGGAAGGATTCGACTTTTACCAGATCCACGGCCGGCACATCGCGTTCGCGCGTGACGGCCTGTTCGGAGCGGGGCATTCGCTCCCCGGCTGGTATCCCCCAGAATTGTTCGGGGCGCCGTTCTGGGCGAATATCCAAAGCTTTCCCTGGATACCGTCGCGGCTTCTCCTGCTGCTTCTCAGTCCGAAGCTGCAATACCTGGCCGGCGTTGCGATCGCGGCAGCTCTGGCCGCGATCTTTACTTACCTATATGCGCGCCGGCTGGGTCTGTCGGAGATCGCTGCGATCTCAGCCGCCTGGACATTCAGTTGTGCCGGTTTCTTTGCTTCTCGTGTCATGTCCGGCGAACTTCCGCTGCTGGAGGCGTATCCTTCGCTGCCGGTATTGCTTTGGTTGGCGGATCGCGCTGTGTCGCCGGAGCGGCTCCGTTTTCAGGCGCGGGATTTGACTGCACTCGCGCTCGTCTGCGCGTGTTTTGCACTGGCCGGGCACCCGCAGTTACCCGCGTATTCGATCGGCGCGGCCGTTCTGTACTTGCTAATTCGCGGGCGAGGCCGCCGGAGAGTGTTGGCGATTGCGTCTGTCGCCTTGGGCTTGGGCCTGACATTGTTCGCCTGGTGGCCCATGCTTCTGCTGATCGAGCGCAGCACACGCGTTCTGCCGTTGGCGCCGCCTGCCAACGACATCGCGATGCCGTACGGGCGCCTACTGGCATTGATTTGGCCAGGCCGCGAAGGCTGGCCGGAAATCATGCGTGGGGAAAACGACGGGTTGTTTACCGGGTACCCGAACGTCGCCTATTTCTGGGATACGGTCTCGTATGTCGGGCTGCTGCCGCTGATTGCATTGTTATTTCTCGCGTTGCGCCTGGCCTGGAAGAGACGCCTTCCTGACGGGAAGTTCGCCTATCTTGCCGGGTTGGGTATCGGTGCGCTGCTGCTATCGATGCCCGTGATGCAGCCCCTGCATCATGTCGTCCACGCCACCCTCTTCCGTAGCCCGGCCCGGCTGCTTTATCTTTCCACTTTCTGCGGATGCATGGGGCTGGCCTGCGGGGTTGATGCGCTCTTGACGACGCCTTTAAGACGCCGGATTGTGATTCCAATCCTGGCATTGTGCTTAACTACCCACGCATTCGATCTCGGAACCTTCGCCCGCCGGTTCATCTGGCCGGCCGATCCGCAAAGTTTCCCACCGGAGTTCGCTGCCGTTTTGGATCAGCAGCTCGGCGATGCACGAATCGCGGCCGCAGATCCGGCATATCGCGAACACTACGATGACGCCGGAATTTACGATTCCATCCTCCTGGCGAATCCTTATCGCGCTCTGCTGGAACGCGCGGGATTGCCGCGCGACTTAAATGAGCAACGTGTGGACGCTTCGACCTTCCCGCTCCGCGCGCTTAAGGCCGCAGGTGTACGTTTCGTCGTCACGCCCGCCTCGCGAGATGACCTGGAGTGTGTCGCACGGACCGAGGATGAGAATCTGTATCGCGTTCGCAATCCCGCACCGCGTGTCTCGTTCTTCCGGGGGGATCCGGACGGCCCGTTCGGCGGCGAATGGCCCCCGGATCCATCGCAGGCTCCGGCGCCACATGCCGCGGCCGGCCAAACGCAACCGGAGGCGCAGGTGAACTATTTTCGGACGTCCAGCGACGAAATTCGAATTGAAGCGCACCTCGCTGTTTCCGGATTTGTCACTGTATTGGAATCCTACGATGCAGGCTGGAGCGCAACTATGGACGGCAAGCCCGCGCGGGTGATGCTCGCAAACGGATTCGCAATATCCGTACCGGCGGTAGCCGGAAGACATTCCATCGTGATGCGCTATAGAACTCCGGGAGCGCGGGAGGGAATTTTGTTGTCATTGGCGAGCGCCGGTCTTCTGGCGGCCTTTATCGCGTACGCGCGCCGTTTCCTAGCCGCAGATTAAATCGCCGCGCTCCTGCTTGAGACGGTTGCATCGCTGCACTTGATAAGCACCCTGATGGCCTGCTATAAGCAAGAAACCCGGCTGGGCGAACCAGGCCGGGTTTATCGATTTCCTTACTGCGCAGCCTGACGTCAGGCGACGTGCTGAGCCCGATGACGGGCAAGGATCTCATTCATCTGGTCTTTAATACGAAGTTTCAGTTTCTTGAGCCGGTGCTCTTCGACTTCCTCTTCGGGAGTCAGATGCGACTTGGCTTCCAATGCCTCAAGTTGCTTATGAAACTGCGCATGCTGGTCGGCCAGATGTCGAAACTCCTCATCCGTCTGCATCAGGTGCGCTTTCAATTCTTCTTGCGTGTTCTCCATCAGGGTTGACTCTCCTTTGTGAGCTTGCCACGCCGAGTCGGTAGGATTGAGTTTGCTCGGTGGGTAAAGGAACGGTAGCATTCGTCTTGCGGTGGTCACCGACGGCCCCCGCACTTGTGACATTATCATGAAAAAATCCTCATGACAATAGCTGTTTCGGGTGGGTTGTCGTAATAGCCGGGTCTCGAGCCGACCTCCTGGAATCCCAATTCCTCATAGAGCCGTCGAGCAGGTACGTTCGACTCCCGTACCTCCAGGAAATGTGCGCCTGGACTCCGCGAAATCTCAAATCGAAGCAGATCCGTGGCGATGTGGAGACGGCGGAAGTCCGGGTGTACGGCAATATTGAGGATCTCTCGTTCCTTGGCGGCCAGGGTGCGCGAGACAACGAAACCGGCGATCCGGCCGTCCAGAATTGCCACTTGGCAATCGTACGTTAAGTAATCGCTCGCTTGCCACTGCGATGCTTCGTTAGCGGTTGCTTGAATTGCTGTGATCTGAGGTATATCGGACTTCTCAGCAACGCGGATACGCGCGCGCGGAGGCAGAATGCCGCGCAGAAGCGCCCGTTGCTGCTCTCCAATTTTTTTCCAGTCAAAGTTTTGCTCGACGTACGCCCGGCCGGCGGCGGCGATGCGCGCGCGAAGATCGCGGTCGGAAAGGAGATTCTCGATCGCTTGCACGAACTCCTCCGGCTTGTCGGCAATCCAGACGTTCCGCATGTGCTCGAGACCCAACCCCCCGCATCCGGACGCGCTGGAGACCACCGCTCGCTCCATGGCCATTGCCTCCAGCACCTTGAGGTTCGTGCCCGCCGACACCAGCGTTGGGACCAGCACCAGGTTCGATTCCACGTATAGCGGGCGAACATCCGCGACAAACTCGAACAGTTGAATCCCTTCGCCTCGCGGAATCGTGGTAAAGCCGGTGTGCTCGCGCCAATAGATCTCCGGATCTGGCCCGGCCACGACGGTCAAGGTGATGTCGCCCCTGCGCTGGCGAAGCTTGGGCCACAGTTGCTCGATCATGAACCGGTACGCCAGGATGTTCGGGAAATGCCGGAATGAACCGACGAACAGCAGGCGCTTGCCCGGCCGCTCGATCTCAGGCGTGAATCGGTGCAGGTCGACACCGTTGGGGATGACCACGGTATTCGCGGCATCGAGCAGCGTTTTATCGCGCTCGGACATTACCACGACCTTGCGGTAGCGTGCCACCCATTTGTTTTCGAAGCGCTGCCAGCGCCGGTAGTCCCAGCTCCTCTTGTCGATTTGGCCGTACAAATCGAACGTGACGTCGTGCTCAACCAAAACGTCGCCGGCGTAGGGCGCGAGCATGGTGTACTCAACCTGTAGAGCTTCAATATTGTATTCGCCCCGGACACGCTCGATGGCGGCCCGCATGGCGGGCGAGCGAAACTCGCGTACCTCCGGCGGCTCCAGCGTCGACCAACGTGGTTCGCGGTAGCGCGGCTTTCTCACCAGAATCAAGCGCGCGCAGTGCTCCAATAGCGGCTCAAAATCCTGCTCCGTTTCTCGATCTAAAAACGCGAACAGAAATACGTCGAACTCCCCGGCCATTTCGCGAATCAGATTGAATATGCGAACCGCACCGCCATGCGAGAGCGGATACGGAAAGTACGGTGTTAAGACGGCGATGCGGCGGCGCCGGGGTGCTGTCGCGCGGCCTTCGATTTCTCGAACTTCCGATGGATAAATCGATCGTTCGCGTTTCCACGGCGCCAGCCAGCCCGGGCGTAGAAAAATCCGATCCAGCGGTACCCCGCGAAGAAATAGCAACGACGCGATTGCGGTCTGCAGACGTAAATGATGCCGCTCCAGGCGCTGGTTGTAGGCCAGGATCTTCCGGGGCGCGAGCAGAAACGCCGCGCGGCGGAGCGTCCGGCAACGTGGATCGCCAATGAGCACCGGCGCCAGCCCGATTCGATGCCGTCGAAAGCGTTTTCGCAGGGCTAGATAGATCCGCCACAGGGTCGCCCCGCCGAATTCCTCCGGCGTAATCAGATAATGTTTGCGCGCTGGCTCGAGCCGCTGGATTTCGGCGAACATGCGCTCGGCCAGCTCTCGCTCACCGGTGGCGAACGATACCACGATCGCTTCCGGATCCTTGCCGAAAATTCGGAAATAGAACTTCTTGAGCGCCGCCCTCAACGGAATTCGATTGTAGTCACGTCGCCCGTCGTCCTGAGTTTGGCGTCAGGCTTGCCTTCGTATTCAACGTGCACTCGCGGCGAGCCGGGTTGCGTGCCGCATCCCATGGTTTTCTCGCCGCCGCCCGAAACGGCAATCTGGTTCGGATCGCGAATGAGAAGTTGAACTATCTTGCCATCGGATGTTTTGATGACCATACGGGCCTGCTTGTTGAGGCAGTCCAGGCGAACAAACGTGCCGTCCACCGACGCATTGCCTTTTAGCTCATCCATCCATACCGCGTCTTTGGGCGGTGCCGCACCGTCGGCATTCATTTGCTTTCTGGCTTGTTCTTCGGCGGCATGAATAGCCACCTCGCTTTGAGCTTTCACGCGTTCGATATCCTGTTCCTTCTCCTCGGCGATGCGCTTGCGCTCGGAAGCTTCAAACTCAGCCTGCTCCCGGTCCAGTTGGAGCCGGACCTGATGGATGCGCGCCCGTTCTTCGTCGTTTGCCGCGGCTCGCTCGGCTCCCGCCCAGGCCTTCTGCGCCTCGGCGAAATTCTTCGCCGCCGTCTCGGCGCGGGCTAGCGCTTCCCAATAATCGATATTGTGCGGATCCAGCCCGGCAGCTTTCTTCAGATCGGCCGCACGCCGTTCGGGATCGGCCTTGTCCAGCTCGGCCATCTGGAAATACGGTTCGCCCCACTGAGAATTCAGGGCCGCGGCTTTCTGAAACTCGGCTCGCGCTTTGGATTCGTCGGGCTGGAGGCGACCCGCCTCAAGCCAAGCTCGTGCGCTATCGCTTCCGCCATCCACGGCGCTCTGGAGCAATCGCTGCGCCTCGTTTTTCTTCTGAGCTTTGAGCGACAGGAGCCCGAGCCCCTCGGCCGATCGCGGGCCGTGAAGCGCCAAATACGCCGATTCAGCCGCAGGAGAGCCCGCAGCCAGCAGTGCATCCGCTGCGACGAAGGGGCCGTCGTCCCGATCGAGCTGATCTAGCTTCAGATCCCGCGTCATGCTCAGCGCGCGTCCCGATACCGGAGCCGTGGCGAACGTGCCCGCTTTCAGATACGCATCTGCTTCCTGGTTTATTTGCGCCGCGCTTTTTTCGAACGCATTGCGGCAGGCCGCCTCGAAATCGCCGCTCTGTTCGAGATTCGAAATCATCACGTGGCTGCGGCCGGCGTATTGCGGGTTGGTGCTGACCAATTGCAGCAACGCCCAGCTATGCGATCGCTCCGCCGCCGGCACCGGCGCTCCCAGCGTTACGCGCGTTGCGTTTACGTCCAGGGTGGAGAGCAGTTCGCCCAGTCCGTCTTCAATCGCTTCCGGCAGACCTGCGGAATTGTCACGCAGCAAAACACGCGCAAGCGCTTTCAGAGCGTCGCGCGAGAAGGCACCCGCCTCCACTACGGGCTCCATGCGCCCGTCCCGGCCTAGAGCGAAATGCGCGCCCACAGCCGGGATTTGGCTTGCATTTTTGAACACCACGACCCGTATGGGCCAGACCGATCTCAAATCCTGCTTGCCTGTGAGTACGCGCAGCGTCTCACGGAACTGCTCCAGGTACATCAATTTCTCCCGCGCCGCGCGTTCGCTGCCGGTGGTGAAGACCTCAAAAGGGCCCGATTTCACAGCGACCCAATGGTCTTCCGCCTGCAAGGAAAGCGCCAAACCAGCGACCAAAAACAGCCGGAGCAGCACGATTCAATGTTAGCTCGATCGCGCGATCCTTGTTATGATCCGAACAGTCATGGGCAATATTGCAATCGCTCTGCTGATCGTGCTGGTTCTCATCGCGATCCCGGCTGGAGGTTTGCTGGCCACCTCCTCACACTCCACCCTGACGTTTCCCCATCCGCCTATGGCCATTAGCCAGGACACACCCGTCGCCGTTCGGATCGCCAATCCACACGGAGTCCGCCACGTAGTCGCCCGATTGGAGCAGAACGGCACTTCGGCGACGGTGCTGGAGACAAGCAATCCACCCACGCGATTTTCGTTCTGGCGCAAGGCCGAGCAACCCATCGACATCGCTTTTTCGGTCGGCAAAAAGAAGGCGCCCAATTTACAAGAAGGCAAGGCGCGCCTGATTGTCGAGGCGCAGTCGAACGATTTGCGCGGTTCAACCGACGCGATATCTGCCGATGTCAACGTGATCCTCCGGCCCCCCGCGGTAACCGCCGACGGGTTCCAGCATTATATAAACCAAGGCGGAACAGAAATGGTTTTGCTCACGCCATCCGGTTACTGGACCGAGGCCGGTGTGCGCGTGCGCGGAACCAGTTATGACAGTTTTCCCGCTCCCGGCGGATCGGGCCAGCAGCTCGCGCTGTTTGCCTATCCCTGGGACACCCCGGTGGACACCGCGCCGGTGGTGTTCGCAACCAATCCCGCCGGTGCCGAGGCGACCGCCCGCATCTCGTACAAGGTTTTTCCCAAAAAGTTTCGCGCCCGCGACCTGGCGATCGACGATAAATTCCTCGATAAAGTGGTCAACCAGATCGATCCTCAGGGCAAAGGCGACTTAGTCAGCCGGTTTCTGAAAATCAACGGCCAAATGCGAATCGAGAACAATCGCACGTTAAGCGATCTGCGGATGAAAAGCGAACCCAAATTCCTGTGGACACAGCCGTTCCTGCAACTCGCGAACTCGCAGGTGGAATCCGCATTCGCGGACGTGCGCAGTTATATCTACAACGGAAAAAAGATCGATCAGCAGGTGCATCTCGGTTTTGATCTCGCCGTGACGGCGCACACGCCCGTGGTAGCGGCAAACGACGGCAAAGTAGTTTGGGCCGCGCCGCTGGGCATCTACGGCAATTGCATCGTGGTGGACCACGGCTACACGCTGCAGTCGATTTACGGCCACCTGAGCGAGATTGCCGTGAAGGAGGGCGACATGGTTAAGCGCGGCCAGGTTATGGGTAAGAGCGGATCCACGGGGCTGGCGGGCGGCGATCACCTGCACTTCTCGATGCAGGTGGACGGTGTGCAAGTGAACCCCGTCGAGTGGTGGGACGAGCACTGGATCAAGGATCATATCTGGGACAGGCTGAAAGAATCCACGACGGCATCGCGCTGAGATGAGCGCCGGGGTGTTGATTGTTACCGGCGGAGCGCGGGGAATCGGCGCAGCCACCGCGCGCCTGGCTGCCTCGCGTGGGTATTCGGTCTGCGTAAACTATTTGACCAATCGCGATCGTGCGGTCAGCATCGTGTCGGATATTGAGAAAAGCGGCGGCCGCGCTGTGGCCGTGCAGGCCGATATCGGCGTGGAATCGGAGATTCAAAGTCTGTTTCAAACCGTAGAACGCGATCTGGGCCGCCCCACCGCTTTGGTGAACAATGCCGCCCGGCTCGAGAAACAAACGCGGCTGGACGAGATGGATGCCGCGCGCCTGCAGCGCATGTTCGCCACCAACATCATCGGAACGATGCTGTGTTCGCGCGAGGCGGTGCGCCGGATGTCCACGCGTGCCGGCGGAGCAGGCGGGAGTATCGTGAATGTTTCATCGGCCGCAACCCGATACGGTTCGCCCGGCGAATACGTGGACTATGCTGCAACGAAAGGTGCAGTGGACGTATTCACGCTCGGCCTGGCGCGTGAAGTGGCCGAAGAGGGCATCCGGGTGAACTGCGTGCGGCCAGGGCACATCTACACGGAGTTGCACGCGGCGGGCGGCGAGCCGGATCGCGTCGATCGAGTGAAGGCCCAGGTGCCCATGCAGCGCGGCGGGCAGCCGGAAGAAGTCGCGTCGGCGATCCTGTGGCTGCTCTCGAAGGAGGCGTCGTACGTGACTGGCGCCATCCTGGATGTGTCTGGCGGACGGTAACGCCGCGGTCCGTTGATCTCACGCCAGCCGTGCGCGCACTTTTTCGCTGAGCGCCTTCCCATCCACGCGCTTGCCCGCCAGCTTGGCCTGCGCCGCCTTCATGACCACTCCCATCTGCTTCTGCGACGTTACGCCAGTCTCGGCCATCGCCGCTGCGATCGCGGCTTCGATTTCCTGCTCGCTCGGCGCGGCCGGCATGTACGACTCGATCAGCTTCAGTTCGGCTTCCTCTTTTTCCGCCAGCTCCGGCCGTCCGCCCTTGCGAAACATGTCCGCCGATTCACGGCGCTGCTTGATCAACGTGTTCAACACCTGCAACTCGGTGTTCTCGTCGAGCGGCTTCATCGAGTCGATCTCATGCTTCTTCAGCGCCGCCTTGATCAGCCGGATCGCACCCAGCCGCGCTTCGTCTTTGGCGCGCATCGCTGCCGTCATGTCGCTCTGAATGCGGTCAAGTAGTGCCATGCCTGTTTGCTATCCTAAGGGTTTCCTCTCATGTATATCAAGAAACAACGTCTCCTGACTCCAGGTCCCACTCCGCTGCTGCCCAAAGCGTTGCACGCCATGATGGGATCCGATATTCATCACCGCACCGACGACTTCCGCAACGTGTACCGCTCGGTTCTGGCGGACCTCAAGGAAGTGATGGGCACCTCCAATGACGTGCTCGCGTTGGTTGCGTCCGGTACGGGCGCCATGGAAGCTTCTGTATCCAACCTGTTCTCGCCGGGCGACAAGGTCATCGTTTGCTCGGCGGGTAAATTCGGAGAGCGCTGGGCCGAAATCGCCAAGGCGTTCGGTCTGGACGCGATCGTTCTGACCGAAGAATACGGGAAGTCTGTCAGCGCGCAGCGCGTAGCCGACACTCTGAAGGCGAACGCTAACGTGCGCGGCGTATTCGTACAAGCGTCGGAAACATCCACGGGCGCGGCTCACGACGTTCGCGCCATGGGTCAAGCAATTCAGAAAACAGATGCGATTTTCGTCGTCGACGCGATTACCGGCCTGGGCACCATGCCGCTCGACATCGGCGGTTGGGGCCTGGACGTTGTGATCGGCGGCTCGCAAAAGGCCTTCATGATCCCGCCCGGCTTGGCCTTTATGTCCATCAGTCCCAAAGCTTGGGCTTTCGCTGAAAGCTCCAAGCTGCCGCGCTACTACTTCAACCTGAAAAAGGAAAAGAAGAACGCGGCCAGCGGCGAATCCAGTTGGACACCGGCCACCTCGTTGCTTTTAGCCTTCGCCGAAGCGCTGAAATATGTGAAGGCGCTCGGCATGGATAAGCTGGTTGCCAACGCGCAGCAACTCGCTGCCGCAACGCGCTCGGCCGCCGAAGCCTTGGGCCTGGAACTTTTCGCTCCCGAGTCGCCCTGTTCGGCGGTGACCGCGATCAAAGCCCCGAAGGGCATGGATTCCGGCGTAATCGTGAAGGAATACCGCAACCGCTTCGGCTCGATCATCGCCAACGGCCAAGGCTCGATGAAGGGACAAATCTTCCGCATCGCGCACCTTGGCTATTTCGATTTCGCCGACCTGTTCGCTGTGATCGCCGAACTGGAAATTATTCTGGCAGCTAACGGCATCGCCGTGAAGTTCGGAAACGGCGTCGCCGCTGTCCAGAATGATTACGCCGAAGCCGCCTTGGCCAAACAAACCGTAGGCGCTTGATCCTATACCCATGCGAATCCTGATAGCCGAGCCGATGGCTGCGGGCGGACTCAACCTGCTCCGCGCGCAGCCGGGATGGGAAGTAATCACGTCCACTCCCAAGGAGTACGAGCAATATCTTTCCAACGCCGATGCTCTGATTGTGCGCAGCGGCTTGACAGTCGATGCAAAGCTGCTGGCGCAAGCCCCCAAGCTGCGTGTCATTGGGCGAGCCGGTGTGGGCGTGGATAACGTCGACCTCGCGGCCGCCACGTCGGCCGGGGTGCTGGTTATGAACACGCCCGGCGGCAACGCCGTCTCGGTAGCAGAACACACGATGGCGCTCGCGTTGTCTTTGGCCCGCTCCATTCCCGCCGCGAGCGCTTCCACCAAGGCGGGCAAGTGGGAAAAACGGAAGTTCATGGGGACCGAACTGCGCGGCAAAACGCTCGGCATCGTCGGCTTGGGTAGCGTGGGACGCGAGGTGGTGAAGCGCGCCGCCGCGTTCGAGATGCGCATCGTAGCCAACGATCCTTACGTCAATTCGCAAACCGCCACGAGCGTCGGGGTCGAACTGGTGGACCTGCCTACGCTCTATGCCGAAAGCGACTACATCACGCTGCACACCGCATTGACGCCCGAATCGCATCGCATGCTGTCACGCGAGGCTTTCGCGAAGATGAAGAAAGGCGTGCGCATTATCAACTGCGCGCGGGGCGAGTTGATCGATGAGCCTGCTCTGCGCGAAGCGCTGGAGTCCGGCAAAGTGGCGGGAGCCGCGCTGGACGTATTCGAGCAGGAGCCGCCCGCTGCGGATGATCCCCTGCTAAAAACCGAAACCTTGATCGGGACGCCACACATCGGCGGTTCCACCGAAGAAGCTCAGGAAACGGTCGGCGTACGGTTGGCCCAGCAGATTGTCGATTATCTGCAGCACGGCATCGCTGTCAACGCGGTCAATCTGCCGGCCCTCACGCCGGAACAATATAGGACTCTGGGCCCCTACAGCCAACTCGCTGAGCGGCTCGGAAACTTCGCGTCCTACGTTTCGAACGGCAATCCCCAAACCGTGCGCCTGGTTTATTTTGGAAAACTCGCCGATGCGAATACGCATCTGTTGCGCAACGCCGGGCTGGCCGGTGTCTTGCAGCGGTCGCTGGCACGAAAGGCAAATTCAATTAACGCGATGCAGATCGCCGCCGACCGCGGATTAGCCGTGGCCGAGCGGCACGATCAGCGCGCCGCCCATACCGACACCATCCGGCTCGAACTGGAGACCGACGCAGGTCAAACCATCGTCGAGGGTGCGGTTCTGCTCGATCAGCCCAGGCTGGTGCAGGTGGATTCTATCCACTGCGAAGCCCCGCTGGAAGGCAATCTCACGTTCCTTCAGAACGAAGACGTGCCCGGCGTTATCGGCTACATCGGTGATGTTTTAGGCAAGAATAAGATCAACATCGCGACCTTCTCGCTGGGACGCAAACAGGCCGGCGCCGAGGCGGTGGCTGTCGTGCAAACGGATCAGCCGGTCCCCGAAGCAGTTTTGGCCGAACTGAAGCAGAACTCTTCTATCAAACGCGCCCGATCCGTGCAGTTCAACGCGTGTTAGTCCGGACAGCGGCGGCTCTTAGCTCTTTTTGCTATCGGCCGCGCGCTCGCGCTATCCTTAATCCTTTGCAACAATTGGAACCGTCAACCGGGGAGCAGCCGTCTACTTACATCATCTGAACATGCGACCAAGAATCTGTTTTTTGGCGGTTTATGTTTGTAGCGCGGCTATCGCTGCCGCCCAAGCCACGGGCGGGTCTTCTCAAAGCACGAGCGGGTCCGCGCAAAGCACCAGCGGGTCCTCGCAAAGCAGCTCGTCTTCCTCCTCTTCGTCCAGCAGCGCCGACCGCAATCGTAAGACTTATGTCCGCCGCATTGGTATCGGTGCGACGCTGTCGGTAACGGGCTTGGAACTTTTGAGCGGAGGCAGCAGCAGCACCACGGCTACCCCAAACGCCGCCACCAGCGTCACAACGGATACCTCGACTTCCGCGGCGTCCTCCAGAATCGGTTACGGCCTAACCGCGCAGGCTGCGATCACCGAGCATTTCGCTCTCGCGGTGGGCGGATATCTGCGGCGGATGGGCTATACGTCCGGCACCACCGTTACGACTAATCTCACCACGTTTATTAACGGAGCGCAGCAGACGACCACTACGATTACCAGCACACACGACGACGTTCGAACCCGGCTTATCGATATCCCAGTGATGATTCGCTATTACCAGAAGGGCCGCCATACCCCGGGAGCCCGCTGGTTCGCGGAAGGCGGCGGCGCCTATCGCGATGTAGAAAATATCCGAAGCTCGCGCTATGCAGTGGACAACTCGGGCACGATTACCTGCTGTACCAATAATGTGGTCCAGCCAGCTCATAAAACTTCGCGCGGTTTCGCGGCCGGGTTCGGCGCGCAATTCATCGACCCTTTCGGTATTCGCGTTGTTCCCGAAGTGCGGTATATCCGCTGGGTCACGCCGATCTTCTCCGATGCCACCACGCACATGCAGCGTAATCAGGTGGAAGTCGATCTGACGCTGTCATTCTGAGCGAGGCGGCCTGCCCGATCATTCTTCGCGGAGAGCCTTGAGCGGATCCACCCGGCTGGCGCGATGCGCGGGCAGAAAACTTGCGGCCAATGCCGCAATCGTCAGGACCGATACCGTCGCAATGAACGTGGCGGGCGCCGCTGGACGCGTCCCCTCCACGAGTCGCATCAGTACTCGCGACACGGCTAAACCGCCCAATACGCCCGCCACGGCGCCGGTCGCGATCATCGCGAAGGTTTGTCTCAACACCAGCCGAACTACTCCCCCTGCCGTTGCGCCGAGCGCCATGCGTAGCCCGAATTCCCGCACCCGTTCGCGAGTCAGATAGGCAAGCACGCCGTACAGCCCGATGCACGCAAGCAGCAATGCCAGTGCGGCAAAGCCTCCGAACAGTTGCACCAGAAACCGCTGGCGGTCGAGCGAGCCCTTTACCAGTTGCTGCATCGTTCGAACTTCATATAGCGTCGCGTTTTGATGCTCTTCCCGCCGGATCGCTTCCACCGGATTCAAAGGCTCGCTCTGCGTCCAAACGGCGACGGACATCACCGAGGAGAAGAAATGAAGTAACTGGTCCGGCACCTGCGCGAATGGATAGTAGAGTTGGTCGCGCACGCGGGAGTGATCGTCGCCGGCCAGTCCCCAATGCCGCACATGGCCGACTACCCCAACGATAAGCAGCGGATCAGGACCCATGGCGCTGCTCCAGAGCTCTTTTCCGGCCGCTTTGACCCCTCCAAAAGCGTCGCGCGCAAGGTTCTCGTCGATGACGATCACCCGCTTTGTCCCGGCGCGGTCGTCATCCGTGAAGAACCGGCCATCGAGCAGTGGGATGCCCATGACGCGCAAATAGTCGGATGTCACCGTAGAGGCCAGCGCCAACGGCGCTTGGTTGGGCGGCGGCGGGACCGCAGTCGTCGAATAGTACAGTACATTTTCTCCGGTGCGCATGGGAATGATATCCGCCAGCGCTACGAACCGGACACCAGGCACGCTACGCGCCCGATTGATGAACTGGTCCCAGGAAGCGCGTATCTGAGCTGGATTTGTGAGCACCGCCGGCGAAAGCGCGACACGCGCGGTCAGCACGTGTGAGGCGTCTACACCGGGATTGAGTGACGCGAGTTCCAACATCGTCTGCGCCAAAACGCCCGCGGTAATTAACAGCACAATGGCCAGTGCGATTTCGCACGCCACCAGGCCGCTTTGTAAGCGCCTGGAACGCCCGGTCAAGTGATGGGCTCCCGCGCGCAAAATCTGTTCCAAGTTGTCGCTGTGCTGCCGCAGAGCCGGCGCTAGCCCGAACAGCAGACCACTACCTACCGAGGCCCCCAGCGCAACCAAGAGGACGCGCCAGTCCACGTGGATCTCCTGCGACCGGGGAAGCCCGCCAGGCCATAAGGCGACGAATGGAGCCGTCCCGAACCACGCCAGCAATACGCCCGCTAATCCTCCAAAGAGTGCCAGCACCGTGCTTTCCGTCAGGCATTGTTGGATCATCCTCCGCCTGCCTGCACCCAGAGCCGCACGCATCGCGAGTTCTCGCTCACGCGAAACCGCGCGAGCCAACAGCAAACTGGCGACGTTGACGCAGGCGATCAGCAGCAGCACGCTGACGGCGCCGAATAACATCCACAAGGTTGGCTGTACGTTCGCCGTCAACTCCTGACTGAGCGGGCGGGCGGTGACCGTCAGGTTCGCGTTCGATGCCGGATAGCTCTTGGCGAGGCGATTGGCTATGACCGCAACTTCCGATTGCGCCTCCGCCATCGTTATCCCGGTTCTGAGGCGGGCGACGACATGAAGGAATCGCGCTGCGCGATTTTGCATGCGCGCTTCCCTAAATTGCCCCAATGGCGAAAACACGTCTGCGTCGCCGTCCAGCGAGAAGCCCTCGGGCGTCACGCCTACGATCGTGCTGGACTTGCCGTCGAAATCAAGCGGAGTGCCGATAATTGAAGGACGCCCGCCGAACCGCCGCTGCCACAGCGCGTAGCTGATCATCGCCACCGGAGCCGCGCCCGGCTGGTCTTCTTCCGGCAGGAACGCGCGGCCCTGCACGGGCGCGATGCCCAACACCGAAAATAGCTCAGCCGAAATCTGCCGCCCACTTAGGTATTCGGCCTCGCCGGGCTTGCTCACGACACCGCCTCCATAGGTCCATGCCGCAACGCTGGCCAGAGACCGGCTCTCGCGCTGGAAATCGCGGTAGTCGGGGTTGGAAAATCCCCACGTCTCTCCGATCTTGTCGGTGCGGATGTGCAACGTGACCAGATTCTCGGGCTCGGGGTAGGCCAGCGGCCGCAATAAAACGCTGTTGACCAGTGTGAACATGACGCTGGTGGCGCCCGTCCCGAGCGCCAGCGTCAGGATTGCGAGTGTGGCGAATCCGGGCCGCTGCCGCATGGTACGGAAGGTGTGGCGCGTGTCCTGCCACAGATCGTCCAGCCACCGCGCGCCGCGCGCATCGCGGCATTGCTCCTTCACCTGTTCCGGGCCGCCCAACGCCAGCCTCGCTTTCCGGCGCGCTTCTTCCGCTCCCATCCCGCGCGCGATCAAATCGGCGGCATGCTGGTCCAGGTGATACTCCAGTTCCCTATCAAGCTCGTCCTCAAGCCTGCGAGCATGAAAGATCCGCTGCCACCAACTCATTCGGTTCCTCCCTCAGACAGCCGGAGAATCAGGCCCACCGCCTCGCTGAGGCGGTTCCAACTGGCGGTCTCAGCCTCAAGCTGAGCCCGGCCTTTGCGTGTCAGCCGGTAAAACTTCGCCTCCCGTCCGGTTTCGGTCGCTTTCCAATCCGCAACCAGGAATCCGCGGTTCTCCAACCGATGCAGCGCCGGATAAAGCGACCCTTGCTGAACCTGCACGACGTCCCGCGAGACTTGCTGCAGGCGCTGCGCGACGCCGTAGCCATGCATCGGGCCGAGCGCAACGACTTTCAAAATCAGCAGGTCGAGCGTACCTTGCGGAAGATCGGATTTCATCAGTTTGTTAGACGCCTAGACCTTCGACACGTTAGCAGCGCACATATAGAAGCGCCCGGCGTCCCAACGGCGGACAGAGGAGCCGTACTCACCCGGCGGTGGTGCTATGCTGAAAACTCAGCAAGGTCCCGTTTTGTCCAAACTGACTTACAACACGCGCAGCGGAATCACAGTTCTACGCACCACCTCTGTCATTCCGTACAAAAAAGGCCTCAACCAACTGCTGCACAAGCTGGATCGCTATCGCGGCATTTACCTTTCATCCGGTTATGAATACCCGGAGCGTTATTCGCGCTGGGATGTCGCATCCGTGTGCCCGCCGCTCGAGATCGTTGCGGCCGGCCGCGAAATCGAGTTCCGGCCCTTGAACAAACGCGGTCAGGCTTTCAATCAACTGCTTCATCCTGTGCTGGAGAAGCAACCGCATTGGGATGAGTTCAGCGCGCGCCCGGATGGCACGCTGCACGGACGGCTCAAGCCGCTGCCTGTGCTCTTCCCGGAGGAGGAACGAAGCAAGCAGCCCTCCGCGTTTAGCATTCTGCGCACGCTGATCCAAGAGTTCTCGAACCCGAACGATACCCGCCTGGCACTGGTCGGAGCGTTCGGTTACGACCTGCTGTTCCAATTCGATCCCATTCAGCTCAAACTGCCGCGCCGGGGCACCAAGGATCTGCACCTGCTCCTCTGCGACGACATTTACTACATGGATCGCAAGAAGGAGCAGATCGAGCGTTTCCGGTACGATTTCTCCCGCGATGCGATGACCACCGCTGGCTTGCCTCGCACCGGCGCCGCGATTCGGAAAACCCCCAAGCGGGCGCCTGACGAAATCCACTCCGACCACATGCCGGAAGAGTACATGGCCAAGGTGGAAACCGTGCGCGAGGGCATGCGCCAGGGTGAGTATTACGAAGTGGTGCTGCGCCAAACGTTTCAAGCCAACTTTTCCGACAGCCCGTCGGAATTGTTCGCGCGTATCCAGCACGCCAGCCCGAGCCCGTATGAATTCTTTCTCCAACTCGGCGACGAGCAACTCGTCGGCGCGTCGCCGGAGATGTTTGTGCGCGTGGAAGGGAATCGCATCGAGACCTGCCCCATTGCCGGCACCGCGCGCCGCACCGGTGAGCCGCTGCGCGATGCCGAAGCCATCCGCGAACTGCTCAACTCGACCAAGGAAGAATCCGAGCTGACCATGTGCACGGACGTGGATCGTAACGACAAATCCCGTGTCTCCGTGCCCGGATCGGTACGAGTGATCGGCCGCCGCTTAATTGAATCCTATGCAGGCGTATTCCACACAGTGGACCATGTCGAAGGAATTCTTCAGCCTGGCTTCGATTCCTTGGACGCTTTTCTGACCCACATGTGGGCCGTCACCATCATCGGTGCTCCCAAGAAAGCCGCCGCGCAAGCCATCGAGGACCTTGAAAAAGACGCGCGCGGCTGGTACGGCGGGGCGGTTGGCATGCTTTCGCTGAATGGCGACATCAACACCGGGATCCTGATCCGGACCGTCCACCTGCGCGACGGCATCGCGCGCTACGGCGCGGGCGCAACGCTGCTCTACGATTCCGTCCCTGCGCTCGAAGAGCAGGAAACACGCATGAAAGCTACCGGCTTCTTCCGCGCATTGCGGCCGGCGTCCAGCGTTACGGCTCCCGCCGCCGCCGCGGCGAAGTCAGGCCACGGCGTGAAGCTCCTCCTGATCGACAACGACGACTGCTTCATCCACACGCTCTCGAACTACGCCCGCCAGACCGGCGCCGAGGTGGTGACCTACCGGGCCGGCATCCCTCATGAGCTGGTACAAAAAATTGCTCCGGACCTGATTCTGATCTCTCCCGGCCCAAAACGCCCGGAGGATTTCGGCGTGCCTGAGGTCGTTAAGTTCGCCGCCAAAGAGGGGATCCCGGTTTTCGGCGTCTGCCTGGGATTGCAGGGAATTGTGGAAGCGTTCGGCGGCGAACTCGGTGTCCTGGATTATCCCATGCACGGCAAGCCATCTATCGTCACGCATCGCAATATGGGAGCATTCGAAGGACTGCCCGAGCGCTTTCAGGTGGGCCGCTACCATTCGCTCTTCGCGCGGCGCGAGACCTTTCCCGCCTGCCTCGAAATTACGGCAGAATCCGATGACGGCGTCATCATGGGTGTCCGTCATCGCGAACTACCCGTCGAAGGCGTGCAGTTCCACCCCGAATCCATGCTGACGCTCGAAGGCAACTGCGGCCTCCGTCTCATTGAAAACGTGGTCGCGCACGCCGCTGGCATGCGCCACGCCGCCGTATAGATGACCGCACTGTTGTTGCTTCGGTTTGTGCTTTCGCGCAGCCAACCCCGAAGTATACGATCAAAGATGTCGGCTCCTTGCCCGGAATGCGGAATTGCGCCGCGCACGGTGTTGACAGTGAACGGCGTCAAATCGCCCGCCGGCGCGTTTCTTGCGATCGCACCTTAACCGCTACGATCGAAAGACGGCTGTGCTACCTTAATACCAAAGCCAAATTTGAGACGGTACAGCCGTCCCGAGCACTTGGTTTATGGCCCGGGTACTAGGGGTCGTAGAGCTTGTCAACTTCTGGACGGATCGGGCAGACTTATGAGGACCGATGCAATTTGATTTATCCGACGTAATCTTCATCGTGGTGGTGCTTGCGATCGCCGTTCTGCTGATCAATAGTGGCGGGGACGGAGGCCATCCTGCCCGCATTCCGGTGGCCTAACCTACTCGCTCCCGCTGCCGGCTTCTGATGCCCACAGTCAGCGTGATCGGCGGAGGTCTGGCCGGATTGGCATCGGCTGCCGCCCTCGCAGAAGCTGGTTTCCAAGTCGATCTGTTCGAGTCGCGCGCCTTCCTCGGTGGACGCGCTACTTCCTACGCGCTGCCCGGCGACAGCGGCGAAACCGAAGTCATCGACAATTGCCAGCACGTCCTCCTGCGATGCTGCGTAAACCTGATTGATTTCTACCGCCGCCTGGGTGTCGCTGACCGCATCAAATTTTACAAACAGTTCTACTTCATCGAGCCCGGTGGACGCACATCGCTGCTCGGCGCCGGCCGCCTTCCGGTGCCGCTCCACTTCACGGGCAGTTTTCGGCAGCTGCAGTTCTTGGACTTGCGCGACAAGATCGCGGTCGCGCGCGCATTGCTGGCCATCCGCCGTGAGCGCGTCCGCCGGAGCGATCTGGACCGGATTTCCATGCTGGAGTGGTTGCGCGAAAAGCGACAGACCGATACCGCCATCCGGCGGTTCTGGAGCCAGGTGCTGGTAAGCGCCATCAACGAAGACCTGGATCGAATGGCGGCCATCCATGGCTTCCAGGTATTTTGGCTTGGCTTCCTGGCGCGCTCCACCTCGTATGAAATGGGTGTTCCTTCGGTTCCCTTAGCCGACCTGTACAGCCCCGACGCCTGGAAACGCCTTGGGAACGTGCGCCTGCATCTGCGTCTACCGGTCGAACGCGTCATCATCGAGAACGACTCGATCCGTGCCATCGTTTCACAAGGCGAGCAGCACACCGCCGACTACTATATTTCCGCGCTCCCGTTCGAGCGCCTTTCGTCGGTACTTCCCCAGCTTGACCTGCCGCTCGAGAGCTTCGAACATTCGCCCATTACAGGCATTCATCTCTGGTTTGATCGCAGCGTTACGCAACTGCCCCACGCTACGCTCTTGGATCGGACGGTGCAATGGATGTTCAACAAGTCGGGCGGGCGATATTTGCAAGTGGTGGTAAGCGCCTCCCGATCGCTCCTGGATATGTCCCGCAACGACGTAATCGCGCTAGCCGTCCGCGAATTGGGCGAATTTCTGCCGCGCGTCCGCGACGCAAAGCTGGAGAAAGCTCATGTCGTAAAGGAAGTGCGCGCGACCTTTTCCGGGCGGCCCGGCGTGGAAGCGCTGCGGCCTGCCAGCGCAACGAAGCTCAAGAATCTTTTCCTCGCCGGCGATTGGACGCGCTCCGGATGGCCAGCCACGATGGAAGGCGCCGTCCGCAGCGGCTATCTCGCCGCCGAAGCCGTCGCGCGCGCTGCTGGTCTGAACAAACAATTTCTGCTGCCGGACATCGCATAGAGAAATGCCCAAGTCAGGCGCCAAGTCGTTTGAAGCCGTGCTCGAACGCGGCGGCGCGCCGCTGAACTGGGTTATCGCCCGCATCCCGTTCGACGCCGCTAAGCTGTGGGGCAAGCGGGGGCACATCCGTGTCAATGGCCGTATCAATGGCTTCGCATTCAGCACCACGTTATTTCCCACCGGCCACGGCGGCCATTATTTGCTGGTGAACAAGCGGATGCAGAAAGGCGGCCGCGCCAGCTTGGGGGAAACGGCCAGCTTCCGCCTGGAGCCAGACCAAGAGGAACGCCAAATCGCCATGCCTGCGGAACTCACCCGCTCACTGGCAGCGGAACCGGCTTTGAGACGTTGGTATCGGCAGATGAATCAATCCACCCGCGCCTGGATCGAAAAATGGGTTGGCGACGTGAAGAGCCCGCAAGCCCGGGTACGCCGGGCAGAACAGATCACCGAGCGCCTCTACGCCACTATGGAGGCCGAGCGCGACCTGCCGCCTATCCTGCGCGCTGCCTTTGCTCGCGATGCACGCGCCGAAGCGGGTTGGAAGCGTATGCCGCTGTCCCGCCGCCGCAGCCATTTGCTTGGACTCTTTTATTACCGGACACCCGAAGGACGCGCCGGCCGCGTCGCTAAGCTGATCGCTGACGCACGAACCTATGGAAGCAAAGGTGAGACCGGCTCGCGGCAGTAGCTTGCCGCAAGCACCGGCCGCGCTGTGGTTATGATGGGTCTATGCAGTCCACGCGCCGTACGATACTAGCGCTGTTCTCGGCCTTCGTTTTGCCGCTTGCCGCAGCCGACATGACGACGCTCACTGTTCATGTTACAGGCGAATCCGGCAAGCCGGTCGACCACGCCAGCGTTGTCGTGAAATTCGTTCAGGGCCGCTCGAAAGTCAAGTTTGGCAAGAAAATCCGTACCGAATTCGAACTGCACACGAACGAGGACGGCATCGCGAAGATCCCGCCCATTCCGCAAGGCACCATCCTGGTGCAAATCATCGCCAAGGACTACCAGACGTTCGGCGACAACTTCGATGTCAACGAACCCGAGAAGACCATCGACATCAAGTTAAATCCGCCGCAGCCGCAGTACTCCGCGCACTGAGTGCCCGTGCCGCCCGGGCAGCTCACAATACGGCCGCGATGCAGTCGATCTCGACGCTCACGTCGCGCGGCAGCCGCGCGGCTTGCACCGTAGAACGCGCCGGCGGCTGCGACGAAAAATATCGCCCGTAGACCTCATTCATCTTGGGAAAGTCGGCCATGTCGCGGAGAAACACAGTCGTCTTCAACACTGAACTCAGCGACGCTCCGCTCGCTTCCAGCACAGCTTTCAGATTCTCGAGCACGCGCTCAGTTTGGGCTGCGATATCGCCTTCCACGATCTGCCCCGTCGCGGGATCGAGCGGGATCTGGCCGCTCAAATACGCGATCCCGCCATGCACTACCACCTGCGAATAGGGTCCGATCGCTTTGGGCGCCGCATCCGTCGAAAATGTCTGTCTCATATTTTCAAAGTCCCCACCAGATCCTTAACGTGCTCCAGTTTTTCTTTTTCTAAATACTCGTCCAACTCCCGCGCCACCCGTGCGGGCGCGCCCGGGTCCCAAAAATTCGCCGTCCCTACCTGCACCGCGGATGCGCCGGCGATCAGGAACTCGGCCGCGTCCTCTCCGCTTCGAATGCCGCCCAACCCGATCACCGGGATGCGTACCGCTTTCGAAGCCTCATAAACCATCCGCAGCGCGATCGGTTTGATTGCCGGGCCGGAGAGCCCTCCAAAGCCAGCCCCAATCCGCGGCCGCCTCGTGTGGGCATCGATTGCGAGCGATACGAAGGTGTTCACCAGGCTAATGGCATCGGCGCCCGACCGTTCGGCCGCCTGCGCCAACGGCTCGATCCGGCTGACGTTCGGCGATAGCTTTACAATCAGCGGCCGGCGAGCGACGGGCCGCACCAAATCGACCAGCTCGCTGAGCAGACCCGGATCGCTCGAGAAATAAATTCCCCCATGTTTCGTGTTCGGGCAGGACACGTTCAGCTCGTATCCCGCGATACCTTCGGCCTCTTCGAGAACGCGAATCACCTCCGCGTAATCCTGAGGCGCGTATCCGAACACGTTGGCGAAGATCGCAGTCTTCAACCCGCGCAGCGCCGGCAATTTCCCGCGCACGAATTCGCATACTCCGACGTTTTGCAGCCCCACCGAATTGATCATGCCGCCTTCGGTCTCATAGAGCCGGGGCGGGGGATTGCCGCGGATCGGTTCGCGCGATACCCCCTTCATCACCACGCCTCCGATCGCGTTCAGATCCGCCACCTCCATGAACTCGACGCCGTAGCCGAATGTTCCGGATGCAGCTAATACCGGATTTTCCAGACTAATACCGCACAGAGTCGTGCCCATGCGATGCATTTCGTCCAAGAATAGCATTCGACTGTACAGACGATGCTGCAGAGGGGACGCGCAAGGCCTGAATGTTGCCGGTGGTGTGAGGGCGCTAGTTGGCGAACTTGCTGGCGCGATTCACGCTGCGGATCACCAGGCGGCGCGGATCGAGCAGATGCTGCGGTTTGAAATGGCGCGCCGACCATCGGCAACCGGGATCGAACTCGATTCCCAGAAAATAGCCGATCTCGCGGTACACGCAATACCGCACTTTTCCTAAAAGCTCACCTTTGGGATAGCTAATCCGCACGTCGGTTTGCAGTGGAACTGGCTGTTCGAACTGTAGGCATGCGCCACACAGAGAAATGTCTTCCAAGTTCGCGACGCCCTTTCGGATGCGGCCGGTTTTATCCTTCCACTGGACGTCTACCATGTCCGCGCAAAGCATCCTTGGTTCAATTCGCCTGTCGAACATATACTTCTTATCGGCGTGCACGGAGGTAGGCATTATGAGCGGTTTTGGGGCAAAATACCCTAACGGAAGCCTGTACTAGAGTACCATTTCGCGATGCGGGCTATACTAGCTCTAACGGAACTGCCAGCACGGCTGGGCCTGCGTCCTGCGCTCCCCGGCCCAGATCAGCTGCGCGATAAAACGGCGTTCCCGGCGGCTCGATGGCGCGTCAGGCTCTCATCCTCTTAGTTGTTGTTCTGATTTTTGGCGTACTGGTTCCCTGGTACAAAGGGGTTACGATCCTGCAACCCACGGTCGTAATGGCCTACGCCCTGATGGCTCTGCTCTTCGTGGCTCCTGCCGCAGCTGAATTCTGGAACGCTCTTCCAGAACCGGTTTCCCCGGGCGCGCTGCTTGCCAGGATTGTTGCCATCGTTGGATACGGCTGGGGCATCGCTCTGCTGATGCTGATCACGGCTCTTGCGACGCTCAACCTGGTAAACCGCACTGGCCGTTTTGTCACTCCTTCCCGGCCGTTTTTGTCGGCGGTCCTGCTGTTTAGCTTGGCTGCTTCGGCCGCCGTCGCGGTCGCCTGCGCGCTGCTCGCCCGCCGCTTTTCAGCCGCTGCCGCCAAAGCCGCGGTCCGGATCGTCTTTTTATTGGTTCTGCTTGCGCTCGCCGGCAGTTCCCGCGTGCTCCCCGACTCCTGGCAGATCGCGCTGGCGGATCATTCGACGCGTCGCGCGCTCACGCAGATCGCCTGGCAAGGATCGGCCGTTTGCGCTGCAATTGCCATCGCCGGGCTTGCATGGCTGCTTCAGAGCGCGCGCCCTCGCTCCGTACCCGCGGCCGGTTGACCGCCCGGCTCTTTGAGCAGCCTGCGCCTTAGCCTCACCGTGTTGTGCCACGGGATTTCCGCCGCATCGTTGGCGCCTGCTTGGTCTTGCCGGCTCGCGCGGCGCGCTTCTTCTCGCTTCCAGCCTTTTTTGCGAGCCCCCTCCGCGCCGCTGCAACTGCGCCTCCGACCCAGCGCCTCAGTTCTTCCCGATCTTCAAATATTTCCGGCGGAGCTTGATAGTACTGCATCACCAGACTCTCGTCCCCGAAAGGATGGAACGCCCCCAGACCATTGGCCTCGAATTCAGCCCGGTTCGCATCATCGGCCTTGAGATACAACGTGTCGCTCGCGACCAGCGCGAAAACAATGCCATCGCAATACAGCACGTTTCCACCGAACATGCGCCGGGTCGTAATCTCGCCCAGCAGCGACAGTTGCTCGATCAGGAACTCAATATAGGAAACTCGATTCGCCATGACCAGAACTACTCTAGCGCGGCGAATCTTAAGACACCAATCGTACGGCGGTCCCATATCGGTGCGCGATTGCCATGTTGGCCTGTCATCGCGCGTGCGGCAAAGCTGGCATCGCAAAGCTGTCGGCGCAAAGCTGTCGGCGCAAAGCTGTCGGCACAAAGCTGTCGGCGCAAAGCTACGTTCTCTTTCCGGCCCTTGCTACACTAGAACGTTTGACCCCATGAAAATACACGAGTATCAGGCCAAGGCGATCCTGGCCAAGTACGACGTCCCTGTGCCCCGCGGTGAGGTCGCCTTCACAGTCGATGAGGCCGAAGCGGCAGCCAAGCGCATTGGCGGCAGCGTGGTGGTGAAGGCGCAAATCCACGCCGGCGGACGAGGCAAGGGCGGCGGTGTCAAGGTTGCCAAGGACGCGGCGGAGGCGGCCGAAATCGCGCGCAAAATTCTCGGCATGACGTTGGTCACCCACCAGACCGGACCCGAAGGGCGCGTCGTGAAACGCCTCCTCATAGAAGAAACGCTGCCCATCGAGCGCGAGCTGTACCTCGGCATCGTCCTGGACCGCGGGCTCGGCAAGCCCGTGTTCATGGCATCTGCGGCAGGCGGCATGGAAATTGAAGAGGTCGCCGCAAAGACGCCCGAACTCATTCTTAAAGAACCCATCGAGCCTGGCTACGGACTTGCCCCTTATCAAGGCCGCAATCTTGCCTTCGGCATGGGTATTCCCGCCCAAAGCGTCAATGGCGCGGTTTCCGCTATGCTGGCGCTCGCCAACGCCTACAACGCTTGCGACGCGTCGCTGGCGGAAATCAACCCGTTCATCCTGACCAAGGACGGCAAGGTCTACGCTCTGGATGCGAAGATCACGTTGGACGACAACGCGCTCTACCGGCACAAGGATTTGGTTGAACTGCGCGATCTGAACGAGGAAGATCCCCTCGAAGTAGAAGCCTCCCGCTTCAGCCTCAACTACATCAAGCTCGATGGAAACATCGCTTGTATGGTCAATGGCGCCGGTCTGGCGATGGCGACCATGGACATCGTCAAGTATGCCGGCGGCCGCCCCGCCAATTTTCTGGACGTCGGCGGCGGCGCCAATGCCGAACAAATCAAGAATGCGTTCCGCATTCTGCTCTCCGACCAAGGCGTCCAAGCCGTGCTCATTAACATCTTCGGCGGCATTTTGCGCTGCGACGTCCTGGCCACGGGCGTCGTCAATGCTGCGCGCGAGCTAAATATCAAGGTCCCTATCGTGGTTCGGATGGAAGGAACGAACGTCGAGAAAGGACAGGAGATCCTGAGGACATCCGGGTTCAATTTCACGGTCGCCGATGGCATGAACGACGCCGCCGAAAAAGTAGTCGGAGCCGCGAAAGGAGCGGCCGCATGAGCGTTCTGGTCGATCAAAATACTCGCGTAATTTTTCAAGGCTTCACCGGACGCGAAGCGAGTTTCCACGCGCAAGCGGCACTCGATTATGGCACCACCGTGGCGGGGGGTGTAACGCCGGGCAAAGGCGGCCAGACTCATCTCGGCTTGCCCGTGTTCAACACCGTCGCCGATGCAGTGAAGCAGACCGGCGCGAACGCCTCTGTCATTTTCGTTCCTCCGCCGTTCGCCGGCGACGCCATTATGGAAGCCGCTGAAGCCGGACTGCCGCTGGTGGTCTGCATCACCGAAGGCATTCCAACCTCCGATATGGTTCGCGCTGCCGCCTTCCTCAAGGGACGCAATACACGCCTCATCGGCCCCAACTGCCCCGGTATCATTTCTCCGGGTAAGTGCAAGATCGGGATCATGCCCGGGCACATCCACCGTCAGGGGAATGTCGGCGTAGTCTCGCGCTCCGGCACCTTGACCTACGAAGCGGTCGGACAGCTCACGAAATTAGGAATCGGCCAATCTACCTGCATCGGCATCGGGGGCGACCCGATCATTGGCACCACCTTCGTCGATGCGATTCAGTTCTTCAACTTCGACCCGGACACACACGCCATCGTCATGATCGGCGAAATCGGCGGCAACTCGGAAGAAACCGCCGCTGCCTACATCGCGAAAAACGTCAAGAAACCCGTGGTGGGATTTATCGCCGGCCAAACCGCGCCGCCCGGACGCCGCATGGGGCACGCGGGCGCGATCATTTCCGGCGGTTCCGGCAAAGCCGAAGACAAAATGAAAGCCATGGCGCAAGCCGGCATCACCGTGTGCGCCTCGCCCGCCGAAATCGGAGATAGAGTGAAAAGCCGTCTCTAAAACGCATGCCAATAGAACAAACCTTTGCAATCATCAAACCTGACGCAGTCACGGCCGGACATACCGGCCAGATCTTGAGCATGATCGAGCACGCCGGATTCCGCATCCGCGGGATGAAGATGACTCGCCTAAGCAAGCAACAGGCGGAAGGCTTTTACGAGATTCATCGCGAAAAGCCTTTCTTCAGCGGCCTGGTGACATTCATGACCGAAGGCCCCGTGGTGGTTCTGGTGCTCGAACGCGAGAACGCCATTAAGCACTGGCGCGAAGTTATGGGCGCTACCAATCCCGCCAATGCTGCAGAAGGCACGATCCGCCAAAAATTCGCCAAGAACATCGAGCGCAACGCGGTGCATGGCTCCGACGCCCCTGAAACGGCCGCTCTCGAAATTCCGTTCTTCTTCAGCATGGCCGAGTTGCTTTGACCTTGAAAGACATCCACGGGCAGCCGCTTTGCTCCGAAGCGGAGCGCATGCTCGACTATGTCCGGACTCGTTCAGCCGCCCTGGACGCTTCCGGAATTCGCGAGCGCGTGCGGGCGGCCGCTCACGAACTCGAAAAGCTGCTGGCTGAAGTACCGGAATCCGAGGTCCGCCTCAGGCCCGCTCCCAACAAGTGGACCATCGCCGAAATCGTCGACCACATTGCGCAAACGCAGATTCGTGCGGCTGAGGAACTGAGGCATCTGTTCGCTGCTCGTTGTCCGCCGGGACCTCCGGTCTACGAGGCCTTGCGCAGTGGCGCGCCTGCCTGGGCACCCTGGCAGGAACTGCTCGACGGACTTCGTTCAGCTAATCATGAGTTGATCGAGCTGCTGGCTAGCGCGCCTAGTGCCGCCGAGCAATCCGCTGTCACCGTCAGGACGATTCTGGTCGTGAACTATCGCCTCCAAGACGGCGCCACTGGAGTTCAGATCTTTCCTGCCGACCTCGACTGGAGACAATACGCTCTGCTGCAGCGCCTGCACCTGTTGGATCATCGCACGCAGGTGAAGAATGTACGGGCAGCGCTGGCACGCGCGGCCGCAGCTTCCTAGCCTCTGCGCTTGAACACCTTTCGCGATTAGAAGCGGAACACTACCCAGGCCATCGGTATCTAAAAAACTCAACCGTCCAGTTGAGCCACTTCCACTCCGGGTACCATGAGCAGTAGGTCCGGAATGTTGTGCATTCCCGATCGCCGGATGTCCTCTTGGGTGATGACGTAAACCGAGGCGCCCGCTTCCGACAGGACCTGATCTTTCTTCTGGACGGAGCTGACCTTGATGTTCATCAGTTCTTCCAGGCTTGCCTCGTTTAGGTCCTCAGCCGTCTGCGCCTCAACCTGCCCGGGAAAACTCACACCGGAAGCTGCCAGTAGTAGCGGTAAGATCATCCGTCGGCTATAACTTACTCTCGAACAAAACAGGGGCGTTGCGCACACAGTGCATTACCTGCCTGTCTTACTCTTCGGCCGGGAATCGCTTTCCAAGAGCCGCGGGATGAAACAGAAACCTGAAATTTGTTGCGGCTAAGAAGTCCTTTGCGCAATGGATCTTCGGCCGTGACCTGGGGGCTAGGACGGCTGCTGCGCCGGAGAAGGGCTCAGTTCAGCTTCGCGCACAACCCGCCCAGCGTCAGCAGTGCCCGATCGTGCGCTTCCGACCAGCGGTGCCCGCAGTTGATCCGTATATAATTCCGGTACCGGCCGCTGGCCGAGAAAATATTCCCCGGAATGATGGTGATATGTTGCGCCAGTGCGGCGCGGTACAGCTTCACGGCGTTCACCTTGCCGGGCAGCTCAACCCATAGCATGTACCCGCCCGCCGGTCGGCTAACGCGAGTGCCTGGCGGAAAATATTTCGAAATCGCCTGCCGGACACCCTCGACCTGCAGGCGCAGCGTCGAGCGAAGTTTGTTCAAATGCCGGTCGTACCCGCCCGTCTGCAGAAATTCCGCCACGATCATCTGCGGCAGCGACGGTGTTGCGACGCTGGACAGCATCTTCAGCCGCTCAATTTCAGAACGTAATTGCCCAGCCACAATCCAACCCAACCGATACCCTGGGCACAGGATCTTCGAAAAAGAGGCACACACCAGAACATTCCCTTTGCGGTCGAACGATTTGATGCTCCGCGGACGCGGTCCTTGGAAAACCACATCGCTGTATACCTCGTCCTCGATTAGACGAACGTTCCACCGCCCGGTCAGTTCAGCTAGCGACTTTTTGTACTTGTCCGGCAGAACATAGCCAAGCGGGTTGTGGCAGCTGGACATGCTGACGCACGTCTTTACGCGGTGGCGCCGGATAGCGGTTTCGAGCTCTTCCAGATCCATTCCCTCTTGCGGATGCGTGGGAATCTCGATAACCTTGAGTCCCATCGACCCGGCGTTTTGCAGCACGCCGAAATACGTTGGGCTTTCCACTGCAATCGCGTCGCCTGGTTTCGTTACCGCGCGCAAGGCGAGATTGATCGCTTCCTGCGCGCCGCACGTGATCACCACTTCGCGGGGCGAAATCCCGCAGCCGGCCGCGATTGCTCGCCGCGCGATCTGCCGCCGCAGCGGTTCGAATCCCGGCGGGAAATCGTAACGCGTGCTGTGATGCGGCTGCCGGTGCACGATGCGCCGCAAAATCATGTTCAAGCGCCGGTTCGGATACAGTTCCGGACTCGCGCTGCCGGCCCCGAACGGCACATTCTCCGGGTTATTCAGCGCTTGGATTACGTCCGCCAGCAGCTCCTCCGGGCCAACCGGTGTGGGACGTGACCGGCTCATTTCGAACTGCGGCTCTGGGATCAAACTCGAGAACGGCGCTCGCACGTAAAACCCAGACTGCGGACGCGCCTCCACATAGCCGCGCGTCTCCAGCCACAAATACGCCTGTAATGCAGTGGAAATGCTGACGCGCTGCTGCCGGCTTAGATCGCGTAGCGAGGGCACTCGATCGCCCGGGCGCAGTGTCCCGCGCGCCATCTGCTGCGCGAGCGTTTCTGCAATCCGGACGTACAAAGGCGCCGAATTTGCTGCAGCTGCCATGGCCGAATAATAACAGATGCACATCCGTGAAACTGTACCGGTTATACTTGCGCAAAGCTGATTCTGTACACATACCCCGAAAAACCGCTAAGTTCAGGGAATGACCTCCACACGCCGCCCCTACCGCTACCGCGTCGTCGATGTATTCACCGAGGAACCGCTGTTCGGCAACCAGCTGGGCGTGTTCCTGGATTCAAACGGGCTGGACGACGACACCATGCAGAAGATCGCGAAAGAACTCAACGTGGCCGAGACGGTATTCATTATGCCCGCGTCACGGCCCGACTGCGCGGCTCGAGTGCGCATTTTCACGCCGGCCCGCGAAATGCCGTTCGCGGGACATCCCACTGTCGGTGCAACCTATGTGCTGCGGGAAATAGGATTCGTATCGAAAGATTGCGAGCGATTCGCCCTGGAAGAAAAAATCGGTCCCGTCCCCGTGCGCATCGAAACCGGCTCCTCGGGAAGGCCGCTGATTTGGCTCACCACGCCACCGATCCGCATCGCGCCCGGTCCCGACGTGAACACCTGCGCCCGCGCGCTCGGTCTCACGCCGGGCGATCTGCTGGGCCGCCCGCCGGAAATCGTGAGCGCCGGCAATCCGGGAGTATTCGTCGCGCTCAAGAACAAAGAAGCAGTCGATCGCGCTGCACTCGCCTCGGACGGAATGCAGCTACTTAAGCGCGATGAATCGTTGTTCGTTTTTGTGTTTACCCCCACTCGCGAGGGCGCCTACTCGCGCATGTTCGCACCGGAGCATGGCGTTGTCGAGGATTCCGCGACCGGCAGCGCTACAGGCCCGCTCGCCGCATACATGATACGGCACGGTCTGGCATCGAGCGCGGACGGCACGCGTTTCATCAGTGAACAAGGCACGAAGATGGGCCGTCGCAGCATTCTCCACGTTTTGATTCACGGCGAGCATGGATCTCAAGGCGTTGAAGTCGGAGGCTACGTCACGCCAGTAATCGAAGGTGTGCTGACGCTTCCGGCGGCACGCGATGCCGCTTCGTTTTAATCGGCGTGCGCGCGCGGGCGCAACACCGAAGAGTTCATTTAGCGCGTGCGGGATGGTGGCCAATCGCCCATGGATGCCATTGTCAACGCCACATCAAGGCCGCCGAATCGCGCGGCTACGGGATAAGATCGAGACCACAGCGCCGGGCACGCAGGCTGATCTGGTAGCGATTCGAGACAACCCGCTGGACTGACCTCGCGGCCGTGCGGAAGGGGTGCTGGTGATGGGAAGAATTACGCACGCCTGCGGAACGACGGTGAGCGAGGGGTCGCTACCGCCCCCCGTAACTTGCGACAATAGGCCGTACGTTATGGCGCCCCAAGAAAGCACCCGCGATCGTCTTACGCTCGATATCGAACGCGGGGACGGCTTCGCCATAGTGCGCTGCGGCGGCAAGCTGGTGCTGGGCGTCACCGAGCTGCTTTATGACAACGTGCGCAAGCTGATGCCGCAGTACAAACGGATCGTGCTCGATCTCACGGATCTGAGCCACATGGACAGCATGGGCATCGGCACGCTGGTGCGGCTATACGTCTCGGCTAAAAAGGAAGGCTGCGCTTTGGAGCTGATCAACCTGGGCAAGCGCATTCGCGACTTGCTCGGTGTCTCGCATTTGTTGTCGGTGTTCTCGATTTGCGGTGAGCAAGGGATCCGCATGCCTTGAACTGCTATCGTTGCGCGGTTTTTACGTAGCGCGCAATCTGTTCGCAAGTGGCAAACCAGACGCCAGGTTTCGATTTCATGTAAGCGATGAATTCTTCCAGGTGCCGCATCGGCGCGCGGTGCCCCGTGACGTGTGGGTGCAAAGTGATGACAAACATGGTGTGCTCCTCATACGCGCCGTCAAACTCGTCTTTGTACAACTTGTAGAGCAGTTCCGGCGAGGGCATCGTTCCCCCGCGCCCCAGGTAGGGGGTTTCGGTCAGTGTCCAGTCAATGGCGAGTTCCACCATTCCAGTAGGTTCTCCATTCGACACGATTTCATAAGGTTCGTCCATCGCCTGCAGGCTGCTGTCGTAGAGGAACCCGGCTTTGCGGATCAGGCCCAGCGTGTACTGGCTGAATGCCCAACCCGGTGCGCGATAACCCACCGGGCGTTTGCCTGTCGCTTTCGTCAGGTAATCGATTGCCTGATTCAACAAGCGCTCCTCCTCGGCGGCATCGTTGATGGCGGGCGGCGACTCGTGAATCCAGCCGTGCACGCCGATTTCGTGACGCCCGCTCTTGAGAATGGCCGGAATCATCTCCGGATGCAGGAGCGCACTGACGGCGGGAATGAAAAACGATGCCGGAAGTTGGTATTTATCCAGCAGCGCCAGAATGCGCGGCAGTCCGGACTGTGCGCCGAAATCGGCCGCCGATAGCGTGGTCGGAGAGGTTTGACCCGCCGCCAGCAGGTAGGATTCGTTGTCGACGTCGAAGCTCAGGCAAACCGCTACACGCGCACCGTTGGGCCAAACACGCGGGGTAAGCTTGCGGCCGGCGCGCGCCGGCGCTACCGCAGCGCGAAGTTGATCTTCGGTCCACGCCGTGCCCGGTTGCCGGCCGGGCTGCTGTTGGGCCAGGCCAGTGCCGCAAGCCAGGGCGAAAAAAAAGAGCGATTTCATGCTTCATCCTCGCACGCCCAGCCGCGACTGCGAAGAGGCACGCGGGCAAAAGTTTCCACACCTAGATAAAAACTTCAATACTTAGAACCGTGGTGCGACCCAGCTTACAATGTCATAAGTTGGTAAGTCGAAAGCATATCGGCTTGCAAATGCCAGCGGCAGCCCAGTTGCGCAATGAGAGCGCCATGAAGCTGAGTCTCTACTTAGGACCGATCTTAGTAAGTCTGGCCGTGACAGTTGGATGTGGGAACCATCAACAGCCGCAGCCACTAACTCCAATCGCTGAGCCCTTGGTTGGCGACAAGCCTTCACCGCT
>DATGMH010000034.1:0-3436 GCA_035293725.1 Bryobacteraceae bacterium | reverse complement strand
CGATGCGGTTGTCCTCGATGAGGATGTCCTTGGGGCCGCTGGCGGGCGTGCCGTTGCCGTCGACCACCGTGGCGTTATGAATCAGCAGCCGATGGACCCGCCTGCCGCTGACCGGTGCGGGCGCCTGGGCGAAGGCCGCGGAGGCGCAAAAAAGGACGAGGGTGGAGCGGAGCATCACTCGATTGTGCCACGATCCGCCTCGTCCGGCGCTGTTATAAGCTGGGGCCATGGTGCTGGTCGCGATGCTGCGGGGCGTGAATGTCGGCGGGAACAATAAGGTGCGCATGGCGGACCTGAAGGGCCTGTGCGAATCGCTGGGCTTCGCGGATATCGAAACTTATGTGCAGAGCGGCAACGCGGTGTTCCGGGCGCCATCGGGCGAGAGCGCGGGTATCTCGGCGCGCCTCGAAGAAGCGATCGAACGCCGGCTCGGCTTCCGCAGCGCGGTGGTGGTGCGCTCGGCCGCGGAGCTGCGGTCCACCGTGGCGCGGAATCCGTTCGCGGAGCGCGAGGGCCTGGAACGGGCCAAGCTGCTGGTGCATTTTCTCGCCCGCGATCCCGAACCGGACTCACGGGCGAAGCTGGAATCACTGCCGCCCGCGCCCGAGGAGTGGCGGCTCGAAGGCCGCGAACTCTACATCTATTTCCCGAACGGGATGGCGCGGCCCAAGCTTTCGATGCCGAAGGTGGAACGGGCGCTGGCGGTCCCGGGCACGGGCCGGAACTGGAACACTGTGCATCGGCTGCTCGAAATGGCGGAGCGGCTGGAATCGGCTCCGCCGCGCTAAAATGGAGAAGCCCGCCGCACGGGGGCGCTTAGCTCAGCTGGTCAGAGCGCCTGCCTTACAAATAACCCGTCTAGTACTCTCCGGACAAGCCTCTTGTTTCCAGTGAGTTGCTGAGTCGCTAACCAAAGAATACAGCATACTTCCGGCATTTCGGTTTTACGATCTTGATGTGGAGCAGCCGCCACCGATCAGCCGGAAAGCCTCGCAAATCGGAGAGCTTTACAGCACCTTCCAGATGGATCGTCTGGTCAAGAACGTATCCGTCAAAACGCTCGAACTTTACGAGACGGCCTGGAAGTTTTTCGGCCCTGAATGGGATCATCAGAAGCTCAACTTGAAAACCAAGGGTGAGGCAAGGGAGCGGGAGGAACTGCGTCTTCTGGAATCCTGCAAAATCTCTATCGCCAAGGCCAAGCTCTCAGGACGAAAACTCTCTGCGGTGAGCCAGAACATCTACATCCGTGTGGCGAACACGTTTTTCAACTTCCTGCATGAAGAGGACATTTTCAAGGCGAAGCTGAAATTGGCCTTCATCGAGCAGCCCACAGGCGACAGGCGAGAAATTTTTCGGGATGAAGAGGTCATCAAATTCCAGGCGTTCAAGCCACGGACTTTCAACCAACGACGTGTTCACACAATCGGACTCACGATGTTGGACAGCGGCGTTCGGATAGCCGAAGCTCTCAACCTCACGCCCGATGATGTGATATGGGAATCGAGTCTTTTGAAGATCGTCGGGAAAGGCAACAAGACTCGCTACGTTCCGATCAGCAGTGGTTTCCGGGCGATCTTGTATCGCTATATGAGAACCGTTGCGCCGGATTTCGTGTACGTCTTTGGATGTCACACTGGAACGCAGATGATCCAGGAGAATGCCTCAAGGGATCTCCGGGTCGTTGAGAAGAAGTGCAAAATCCGTTCATTGAGCTTTCATAGCTTCCGGCACACCTTTGCAACCGGATACCTGCGGCGTGGCGGCGACATCTACAAGCTCCAACAAATTTTGGGACATGCTGATCTCAAAACAACATCCGTCTACTTGCATCTGATGGCTGAATACGTCGCAAAAGGGCATGATGCGGTTTCCAGCTTGACGCCGATGCGAAAAACTGGTTGATGACCGTCCAGGCGTTTCATGCGAAATCAAGACGGCAATCTGCTCCCGAACAACACAGGGGTGGGGTCTTATAGATCCAGGAAAAGGGATTCCTTAGTCTGAAAACACTGTTCAAAACTGTCGCTGGTGCAATACGGTTTCGGATCGGCTGCTGATCGGCGGTTTGTCAATCCCTCAACGAACACGGCAATACGCATTTCCGCAAGAAATCGGAGCGCAGCGATTTGACGTACATACTGCGCTTGTCGTGAACAATCCAGCTATACCTGTTCCCCTTCCCCTTGGCTTTCATCGGCCTTGCCTTTGAACTTTGCCAGGAAGTTCTCGAATCCTTCCCGTTGCTCATGGTGGCGGCGTCTGGCGCTCTCAGGGTAGTCGGGTTCCTCTGCTTGGTGCAAACAGCGGTGGTACTTCATCGCCGCTTTGATTGCTGGCGTGTAATTCTGCGGCGGCTTGCCTTCGAGGTCTTCACCGTCTACTAAATGGAAAGCCACCCGCAGAGCAGACGTGGGTGTTCTATTCTCCTTCCGGCACAGGTCTGGCAGCGACTGGCGAATCATCTCCGCACGAAGGCGCAGGAGATTCGATGTATTTTGGTTCGTGTTCATCATCTTTGCTCCGGTGCCTTGCGATCCTTCGACTTTTTACCCCGCAACTGCGCCTGTGCATGATACTCAGCCCGTTTGAGCATTGCGGCGGCGAGAACGGTCATGGCCTTCGATAGCTTATTCATCACGTCCTCTCCGATTTCTTCGACAATCTGTTCACGGTGTTTCTCCATTTCGTCCGTTGATAAAAACATTTTCTTCTTCATTGTTCGTTCTCCTGTGCTTCCGCACCACGCTCGTCCTTGGGGTATCCGTCTTCCGCCAGCGAAGCCAGTGCATACAGCACTGCCGCTCGAATAAAACGGCAACGGTTGAAGTCACAAAGCTGCGGGACGATTGCGATCACTGCATCAATATCGGCCACGGTGGTTTTCGACAACCGAAGTTGCAAGGCGTGGTCAAGATCAGTTTTGGCTGGCATGGTTGTTCTCCGGTTGTTGGAACGCCTTGGCTTCCACGATGACGTGTTTCAGCAACAAAAGCTCATCAAGCATCGCTTCCATCCTGGTGAGCCTGTCACGTTCCTGTTTGGTTTTGATGGTCTTGGGATTCGATGGAATCCGTTCTGCGGATTTCTGTCTAGTCCATTCGATAAAGTTCATTTTGGTTCCTCTTCGTTTAGATAAAGTCCTAGTAATACGGCGGCGATTCACCGCCGCTGGTCGTTGTCAAAATGGCTCCGGGGCCTCCCTATGGCGATTGCCAATCAGTACTGTGCCCGGAGTCGCTGGCTTTTGGGTCTGTCCGCTAGTTATTTCCTCCTGAGTCCTGAACTCGTGATGCCTCGGGGGGCACCTGAAAACCGGCCAATGAGGGACACCTCAAAACCGGCCAACGGATGTTAGGCAGGATAGATCCAGTTATACTCCCGCAGTGCATTTTTCGGCAATCTTTTTCCGCTTTTCTCGCCGATGAGCCGTATA
>DATGMH010000033.1:0-3478 GCA_035293725.1 Bryobacteraceae bacterium | reverse complement strand
AGGGGGCGACACGGTTTCGACGGAAGTTGTCGCGTCCAGAAGGCATGCCGGGGTCCGCTCGCCCGAAACAGAGTGGAAAACGACAACTGCCAACAACAACTTGGCACTTGCTGCTTAATTTAAATTAAGCGCAACGTTCGCCTAAGCCTCGCCTGTGGGCTTGGGGCCGAACGTCATTCAGCAGGCTGGCTTGAGCCTTTCGGTCCGTAAGGCTTAAGCGAGATCATCGGACTAGCCGGCCGCGTTTCTTGCTCGTTCTAAGCGCGGAAGGCGAATCAAACGGAACTGAGCTAAGCATGTAGGCTTCTGTGCGTAGCGCTTTTCGGACGGGGGTTCGACTCCCCCCGCCTCCACCATTGTTTTTGCCCGCTCAAAGGTCATGTCGAATGGCTTTCCGTAGGTGGGATAAACACTTACGGCGTCCAGGGAGCAGTTCGATAGCACCATTCTCAGCAATTTGGCCTTTTCCTGCGAAGCCTGCGTAACGCATAGAGAGCGCGCCTTATTCGCGAGTTCTAAAATGCGAACGCGGTCGAGCGCACGCTCGGGATTTTCGGCGTGTTCGATCTCTCACAGGGACGCCAGAAGCGCTTGTTCTTCCTTCTGCCACTCGGCGGACTTCGCCTCCCAAAATTCCTCGGTGATTTTTCCGTGCAGGCAGTCAATGCAAGCCTGTTCCAGCCGCCTGCGAAGTTGGCTCAACCGCTGTTCGGCGAAACAATATGGGCGGGAGCGACCCGGTGAACACGTTTGTGCGGCAAAAACAAACACCGGGGTCGCTCCTGCCCAATTCGAGGTTTTCGTCCGCAGGTTTTTTTCAGACCATTCTTTGCTGAACCAAGCCTGAGCCAAGGCGTTACGCCAACGCGCTACAGAACGCGAACGGCACATTTTAGGCAGAACACTGCGGGTGTTTCAGTGTTCTTGTTCCGGCGGCGATTTGACTCACTGGAGGGTGAACGCAATGCCTATCTTTTGGCGTGAACACTGTGTGCACGTGTGTTCGCCCGTATCAACGTCTCGGAGGTACCGAGCGCTGCATCGGCGAGCGACGGCACCTCAGGGCAGATCTATCAGGCGGAAGCGGTTAGCTTTGGCAATTAGGCCGGTATCGGGCCATTGACCGCGGTCGGGCGGTAAGAGGACCTTGCCTAAGTGCTCTTTGAATGTGTCGAGGCCGCCGTCGAGGCGCAACGCCCTGAGTTCTGCTTCTTTTCGAGGATTGACGCGCATTTTGTATTCCGTGTCCAAGAAGATCAGGCCGGCGTCGTAGGCTCGGTGGTATGTTGGGGCTAGGGCAAGTCCGTTACGCACGTCATCCACGCTGCCGGGTGCACCAACAGGGAGGATGTGTGCAGTATCGACCAGTCGCAACTGGGCCTTCGTGACCGAGCAACGGTTGCCATACGCCTGTAGTACCTGTTGCCGAAAGTTTGCCTCGTTGCGACAGCCGACTGATGGTCTGGACGACTCGCTGACGCTCCGTCGGCAGAGCCGCGATGTCGGTCGGTGGAATTCTCTGAAGGGACGATGCCTTCGTTAACAAGCGGAGTGTCTGAGCTTCACGACCGTATCTGAAGAGGCGCTGGGTCACTGCGTGAATTAGAACCTGGCCGCGATGGGCGCCACGCGGCACGATGTCGCCGGAACTTCGCCAGCCTTCCAAGTCCCTTGCCAAAGGCACGAGTCCCAACTTCCGAAAGATCGATGCATTCGACTGTGAGCTTTCCCTCCTGCCTCGCTGCCCAGACACGATTTCGCCCGTCGATCCACTGATTGCCGCAAATTACAATTGGTGGGACTTGCTTACCAATCATGGCCTCCGAGTATGCGCGGCCACGATAATCAGTCCACATGCGAACGCGTAGAAACAGTTCGACAGGAAGTTGACGGATCACGAAGCG
This sequence comes from Bryobacteraceae bacterium, assembly GCA_035293725.1. Lineage (GTDB taxonomy): Bacteria > Acidobacteriota > Terriglobia > Bryobacterales > Bryobacteraceae > Palsa-89. The sequence continues at coordinate 1,574 of DATGMH010000033.1, read as the reverse complement.
ATGTGATTCGAGTTTATTGAGCCCCCTCTCGCCGAGCGAGGCGTGAACGAAATCGATGACCAACGCCTGCAGATCGTCCGGCAATTGCGACATACGACAATGGGGAGAAGTCATCCTCGTTACGGCCTCGAAATTGACCAACGCTCGCCATCGAACACGATTCGACCCGTCCGTTTCAAATACTGCTGAGCGTTTCGTACAGCGTGCTTCCAGCGCTTGCCGAACTGTTCTCCATTGATGACCAGTTCGACGGAGTCGTCGCAGAGGTCGGGCAACAGCCTCTGAATTCTTGGATGGAGCTCGGTCGTGGAGAGCGGGCTGGCTGAAAGCGCGTAAAGGATCGCCTCTGAGAACAAGCCCTGTGCAGACCGCGTTCCAACCTGCGCGCGAAGAAACTGGTAGTCAGCCGCCCGCAATTTTGCGGAAAACCGCCGCCTCAGCACCGAGGTAGCAGAGCGTTCAACCCTTCGAAACTCCGCGCAGAGCTCGTCCGACAGCCCCTGCAATTCAGCGAGAAGTTCCGGGCGAAGGACATTGCCAAGGCGTGCGTAGGAGTCTAGATTCCTCCGCACCTCCTCCACGAACGCCGGCTCGTGGGACTCAACACCGAACTCAAAATTGATGTCCATTCCGGAAGGGGTTAGATTGGCTGACGTGACTAGTGCACAGGCACGGTCGGCCACATAAACCTTTGCATGGAGGCGGGGTAGGTTGACGACCGCGGCTGCGGGGATGCGATTGCTAATGACGCGAAGCGCAGCTATGTCGAGCGAGCCGCCGAGGACGTTCGTGCTGCGGACGTCGGTCAAGACCTGAACGCGACCAGGCAGTGATCGCTTTCGAGCAAGTTCGTCGCAGACCCACTCGGCCTCTGAGGTCTTGATATAGGGCGAGGCGATGACAAGCTCTTGATCTGCGAGCCTTAAGATCTCCCTCAAACCAGTTCGCATCGCACGGCTGTGTAGCGTCAGGGTGGGGCGCTGCGCGGCGTCAATCGCCATCGTACAGGACCGGGAACTGAATCGGCCTCGGAATTGGCCTTAATGCTTCCCCGAAGGGCCTAAGCCAGTCTAGGTATTCGTCCGCCTCCGCGTTGCCGTGATCCTCCTTGCGAACCAAGCCGAAAGGCGGACTCGTCATGATGAGGTCCACGGAGGCAGGTGCAACAACATCGCTCAGTAGGGAGAGCGAGTCCCCGTGATAAATCGACCCGAATCTCGCCCTGTGATACAGGCGCGCCGTGCTCTGCATGTCGGCGGCAACGGCGGCACTGCGAGTCTGTGGAGTCATGGGAAGTAATATACCACTGACGGGACTGCGCAACCGTAAGCGGCTGAAGGAACGCCAGGCCATGTGGGGGTTCCAAGATCGTCAACCAGGGCCCACCATATAAGCACGGCATTGCCCATCGAATGCAGATGGCTCTTGTGTGTGCGCACGCCGCTATCCACACGTTGGCTTGCGGAATTCTATGAGGGCGCTTCAGTTGAAATCGAAAGACCATCCGAAAATATCCAGAGCAACGTGGGCATTCGTTTCTGTAAAAGCCAGCGGGCTTCACGTCGCGAAAGATC
>DATGMH010000032.1:0-2550 GCA_035293725.1 Bryobacteraceae bacterium | reverse complement strand
CCGACACGCTTTTAGCCATGAATCGCCGCTCACAAATTTCCAGTCTCCCGATCCACACCCTCTACTTCATTGGAGCGTGGATATTCGTGAGCATTCGTTTTGCGAAACGGCTTCAGCTATTGGATGAACGAAGCAACGATTTTCTGAAAACGCTGGTGCTTCTCGGCGGCTACTGCACCATTGAGCAAGCGCAGAAGCTCGGTCTTGCGAACTCGCCGACCCGTGTTGTCGCACGTCTGGCGGCGCTCAAACAGAGCGGCTTCCTGAAGCAGATCGCCCGTTACCCCGTCATTCATCAGGTCACTGGCTCGGCCACCCGGCTGGTTGGCTCTGACCTCATGGCGCGCCGTAAGCGCACGCCGCTCACGATTCGCTGCAAGCTGCTGGGCGTGAATTTCTTTCTGGAGGCGAAAGCGTGGCCAGCCGAATTCATCCTCGATCACGCCAAGAAAATCGCTCTTCTCAATAGCGCCGGCTGTCCCACGGAGGCGTTGCCCCAGGTCGGAGGCCGGCCCTACCTCTGGCAAGAGTTCGTCCTGCGCCGATCCGATGGAATGATTTGCGTGGCCGCCGTGGACCGAGGCCACGACACGGCCAAGTACCAGACAAGGACGCTGGCCCAGCGGTATGCCGGAGTTCTTGAGCACCTGCCCTCCCGCTTCCGACTCATTGTGGCGGTTGCTGCCAATCGCCGGGCAGAGCTGTACTGGAAATGGGCGGGCCAACCCATCGCATCTCCTTTTACCCACGACACGCTTGAGCCCTATCAGGTGAAAGCGCTGATCCCACAAGTCCAAATTTCGCACGAGGAGAAAATGGGATGAAGCTGACAGGCACGGTATTGCGGTGTTCCTCTCGGAAAGTCAATTCCAGCGGGAAGGAAACCCACGTGACCAACCTGCTGGTGCTGGACCCGGAGAACAGCGGCGGGACGAACTACGCCGTCGAGGTCTGGGATGACAAGGCCCATCAGGTGACGCCGATGTCCGAGATCGCATTGACGGTCGTCGGAGTCGTAAACAAAAGCGGCGGGGTACCCGCCTTGCGGGCAGTCATGGCGGCGGCGCAGCCGCCGAAACCAGCCGGGGCCTCCGCCCCGGCTGCGGAAATCCCAGCTGCGGCGTAAGTGGTTACCGCCGCCGCAGGCGAAAAGGAAAAACGGCGAATCTTCGCCGAGATTTCCGGTTCAAGGAGTCACGGCAGAGATTCCTTTAACCATTCCGTTACCACGCATCCCTAGGGATGAGTCATCGGGGATGTCAACCGGGATGGGTGACCCATCCCCGATAGGGATGAGTCAGGGGAACCATGCAGTCAGTTGAAACCATGACCGAACAAATTCTCTACTGGCTCTCACTGGACATGCAGGTGCGGGCGCTGGCTGAAAGGCTGCTCTACAGGTTTGCCGTAACAGTGGGCGATCTGCCAGCCAGCGCCGCGCACCACCACGCCGAGCCCGGCGGACTCTACCGGCATTCGCTCGAAGTCGCGCTCAAGGCTTTGGAAGAGTTCGAGGGCAACATGAAGATGGAGCAGCGGCCAGACGGCAGCGTGGATAGTTTCCGTAGCTCCCGCAACCGCTCGCGCTGGCAGTACGCCACGTTCATTGCCGCTCTGTGCCATGACCTGGGAAAGCTGTTCGAGTTGGACGTGCGCGGCAAGGACGAGACATGGTGCCCGCTGGATGAACCCTATGCCCAGTTCGGTCGGCGCACAAAGACGCCCGTCGCAAGCTGGCGACCTGAGCGGGAGCATGGTGCTCATGCGAAGCTGTCTAGCTTCCTCATGCACCATATCCTTTCCCGTGCAGACATCACCTATCTGGGCCTGCCGCGCTTCGTGCATCTGGCGACGTGCCTCTCGGATGGGCACGGCGGTGAGTCAGCAAGTCCCCTCGCCCAGACGGTCAGCCGCGCCGATCAAGCCAGCGTCGAACAGGCCCAGCCCGCGATCGCTGTGCAGCCAAACAACCCAGTGAGCCTGTTCTTGCAGGCACTTCAGGAGTTGATCGAGAACGGCGCATTGGGAGTGAACACCCCCGGCGCACAAGTCTACGTTGAGGGAGATAAGTCGGCAGTCGTGGTGCCGGTGGCAGTCAGCCAGGCACGAGAACGCCTGATGGTGAGACAGATCAAGCTGCCGCCAAATACAAATCTCTACAACATGCTCCGCAGTGCTCGGCTTGTCGAGGCCGATCAGACTGGCCGCAGCGTTCGAAAGATCACATTACGGGGCAGTCGGGGTCCAATCTCCCTCAGCGCCCTGATCCTTCCCACGGACAAGGTCGTACCCAAACAGATTCTGTCCACATTGCCTCCTACCCACTTCGAAATCGATACAGAGCCTGCGCCCGAAGCGACGCCTGTTGTTGAGGGCTGAGGCTCCCGGAGAGAACAAGACATGAACACGCTTATCGCAAATCAATACGGCCGAGTCCAAGGCGAAGCGGGCGGCTGTGGGCTGACGTTATGCGTAACGGCTCAAACCCCGCGCCGGGAATCGGTCGAGCTCCAAACGCGGGTTGACTCAGTCGAGCAGCAGCTCCATCTC
>DATGMH010000031.1:0-6349 GCA_035293725.1 Bryobacteraceae bacterium | reverse complement strand
TGCCAACAATCATGAAAAACTGACCCCTTAGCGATCATGGAGAATTGACCCCAGTACGAGGGTGAGGACGAAAACGGAGGCCGGAGCGAAGCGCAGGCCGGAGTTTCGTCCTCACTGCAAAACGGCAACCCGCTACCTTGACCTTTTGCGGTCAGGGAGGGCGGGGTGCTCAAACTGGAGGAATGGATGGATATCCGATCGCTGCACAAAGAGGGTCACTCAATTAAAGCCATTGCGCGCATGACCGGCCGCAGCCGCAACACGATTCGCCGCGTGTTGCGCGAGGCCGGTTTCATCGCCTTTCGCAAACCGCAGCGCCATTCCTGTCTGGATTCTTACAAAGAGTACGTGCGCAACCGCTACGAGGAGTGCGCTCTTTCCGCGGTGCGCCTGCTGCCGGAAATTCAAGCCATGGGTTACAGCGGCTCGCTGGCCACCGTGCGCCGCTACCTGCATTCGCTCAAGCCCGAACAGGAACGTCTGCGCAAACTCACCGTGCGTTTCGAAACTCCGCCCGGCAAGCAAGCGCAAGCCGACTGGGCTTACTGCGGCCGCTTTCCCACTCCTGACGGACGCCTTCTGCCCGTCTATGTGTTCGTGCTGGTGCTGGGCTTCTCGCGTATGCTCTACGTCGAGTTCACTTCCTCGATGAAGCTGCCCATGCTGCTGCGTTGTCACCAAAACGCTTTCGATTTTCTCGGCGGTTGGCCGCGCGAAATTCTTTACGACAACATGAAGCAAGTTCGCCTCAGTTCCAGCGAACTGCATCCGTGGTTCGTGGATTTTGCCGCGCACTACGGCTTCGCGATCAAGACGCATCGCGTGCGGCGTCCGCGCACCAAGGGCAAGGTCGAACGCATGGTGCACTACGTGAAAAACGCTTTCCTCAACGGACGCTCCTTCGCTGATCTTGCCGATCTCAATGCACAAGCGCGTCACTGGCTGGCGCACACCGCCAACTGCCGCGTGCACTCGACCACCAAGCAGCGTCCCGTGGATCTCTGGAAACAGGAACAACTCACGATCCTCGACAGCGCGGCGCGTTATCCGCTCTGCGAGTTCGTTTCACGCAAAGCCGGCTTCGATGGTTTCGTACGCTTTGCGCGCAGCCGTTATTCGCTGCCGCCGGAGTACGCCGGGCAGACCGTGCTCATCGGACAACAGGAACAACGCATCGTCATCCGTTCGCGCGATCTCATCGTTGCCGAACATCGCCCAGCTCAGAAAGCCGGCGAAACCGTCGCCGATCCCGCGCATGTCGCGGCGCTGTGGAAGCTCTCTCTGCATCAAGCGAAAACTCCGCCGCCGCGCTGGCAGCTCACCTTCGACCAGCAAGTGGAAGCCACGCCGCTCGCAGCGTATCAGGAGGCCGCACGGTGAGTGTCGCCTACGAACAGCAAGCGAGCGCCGCGTTGCAGCAACTCGGACTCAGTGTCGCTGAAAAACAACTCGATCAGGCCGCGCAGCAGGCTGCCGCCGCGAGTTGGTCGTACACCCATTTCCTCGGTTACTTGCTCGACGCCGAACTGCGCTTCCGTCACGAAAAAACTGTGCGTCTGAACCTGCAGTTCGCCAACCTGCCGTATCTGAAGCGTCTCGACACGTTCGACTTCCACGAACAACCTTCCATCGACAAGCGCCTGATCGACGAACTGGCCACCGGACGCTTCCTGCACGAAGGCCGCAACGTGGTCTTTCTCGGACCGCCTGGTGTGGGCAAAACACATCTGGCCATCGCGCTCGGCGTGCTTTCTGCTGAGCTCGGGCATCGCATCTACTTCACTTCGGCCATGGACCTGGCCCGCCGCATGGCCCGTGCGTTGAAAGAAAACCGGCTCTCGCGCGAAATCAAAAATCTCACCCGTCCGAAGTTGCTGATCATCGATGAAGTCGGCTACCTGACGCTGGAAGCGGCGCACGCCAGTCTGTTGTTCCAAGCCATCTGTGAACGCTACGAAAAACAGCAGGCCATCGTGCTCACCAGCAACAAAGCTTTCGCCGACTGGGGTCAGGTCTTCGCCGGTGACCCCATCATGGCCTCCGCCGCTCTCGACCGCCTGCTGCACCGCTCCACCGTCATCAACATCCGCGGCGAAAGCTACCGCCTCAAAGAAAAACGCCAGGCCAAAGCTCTCGGTTCCCATCTGGAGGTTCACGCTACACAGTAGCAGCGGTCAAAATCGCCGCGAGGACACTTACGCTCTTGCGGGGTCAATTCCAAATGCTCGCTAAGGGGTCACTTCTAAATGCGCGTTGACACTCCTTCCACCATCTGCGATTTTCACATATACCTGTGCGCGGAAAATGGGGTGAAGGTCAATCCTACGGCCTCCTTGCCTCTGGCTATGGAGGTGGCGGAGTATTTCAAATAGGCGAATAGGAATAATAGGAATACAACGAGGGTTGAAGAAATAAATCGCCGGTTGGAGACGTTTGTCATGCGACGGCTAACTCCCTGCTGCCTGCCCCGCCCAGCCGTCTAATGGACGCGAGCGAGCCAGACTTGATTGTTGCCGTTGGAGTGCAGGCTACCCGGCCAGTTGGCAGCATTCGAGATGAAGACCGCATAGCGACCATCAGGCGTGATTGCTGGGTAATCGGAATATGAGCTGTTAGCCTGTATGCCAGTGGAAGCGTCCAGCGATAAGAGATACGTAGTCGGAACACAATCGCTAGGACCATTCGTGCACGTTGCCCTTACGTACGTAGCGCTGGCGCGATACGGGTATGACAGGAGATTATCCGCGATAGAAACGAAAACGGCATAATTCCCATCATTGCTAATTACAGCAGCTCCGCTGCCGTTATTCGCCAAACCTCCGTTATAGGTCAGCGAGACACGCTCTGTGTGCGGGATGCAGCTTGAAGGAGCGCCTATGCAATCATCATAAACGAAGGCAGCAACCGGTCCCCCCGGTGTGCCGGGTACTAAGTCGAGGTTCTGGCCTCCGGCTCCAAAACCAGAATAACGGCCGTTCGCGCTTAGCATCCACAGATTGTCTACAGCCCCGTTGACAGAACCACCTGCGTAGTTCAGGAAGATATCTCGATTGCTGGGTTTGCAGCCGCTGGGTGCTCCGGAGCAGGTATCGTGGAGGACCACGGGCGCGTTCGGGTCGTTAGGCACAAGGTTGTTACCGCCCTCTGCGCGAAAGGAAACGTACCGGCCATCAGAGCTGATCGATGGGTCGGAACTGGGCGCAGAGCTCTGGGTTCCGTCAGCGGCGATAGAAATTCGACTTGTGCTCGGGATGCAACCGGCTGTTGCACCCAAGCAGGTGTCCCGCAGAAATATGTCCGGCAATCCGTTAGTATCGCTTGGAACAAGATTCGTCGCTGACGAGCTAAAGGCGATGAAGCGTCCGTCGGCGCTGATCGCTGCGCCGCGGGAGTCTCCAAAGGAAGGATACACGCCTGTCGGCTGACTCCCGTCGCTTGCGACGGAAACGAGCGTAGTAGTTGGCGTGCACCCTAGCGGCGCTCCTATGCAAGTATCGCGGACAAAAGCGTCCGCGGCGCCGTTGGTCTGGGTGCTTCCAGGAAATAAGTTTGTGGCACTGGAGTCGAAGGGCACATACCGGCCGTTGGCGCTGATCGCCGGTGACCGGCTATTGCCGTTTGGCAGCGAGCCGTCATTGGCAACGGACACGCGCATTGTTGTCGGCGTACATCCCGATGGCGCGCCAAGGCAGGTATCGCGAACATAAATATCGGTGAAGCCGCTGGCGGGCCCAGGCACGAGATTGGTGGAATCGGATTGGAATGCCACGTAGCGTCCGTCGGCGCTGAGTGCGGGGGGTGTGTAACTGGAGCCATTGCCGGGCGTGCCGTCAGGCGCAGCCGAGACTAGTTGTAGCACGCCCACCGCCGGTGGGGGTGATGGCACTGGCCCCACAAAAACCGGGACGGCGTTAGAAACTCCCCCGCCGGGCGATGGGTTGAACACCGTGACAGGTACGCTCGCCGAGCTGCTTCGATTGCCCGCGCTGACAACCGCGAAGACTTGAGTGCTGTTCACAAACGTAGTGGGGAGCTTGAGGCCATTCCACTCAACAACGGAAGAGGAGACAAAGCCGCTTCCATAGACGGTGACATAGAAGTCTGGCCCGCCAGCTGCCACAGACAATGGGTCGAGCGCGACGATGCCGGGAACTGGATTCGACCCGCCACCTCCTCCTCCGCCGCCTCCTCCATTGCCTCCCACGCTTCCGCCGTGGCCACAACCAGAAAGAGAGATCGTTCCAAAGAGCAGTAGTGCAGTGCTCACTCTACACAGTGCAAGCGAAACCTTGCAGCAGCTCGCGAACATCTCGTGGGCTCCGTGGTTCAGGGTGTAATGATAGCAATGCGTTGGCCACAACGACACTTGTGGCAATGCACCCCGCAACCGACCTTCGATACTCGGAGGTCTTCGCCCGATTCCTTGGAGGCTCCTTGCCAGGCCGAAATCATGGACTTCCTGTGAGCGTAGCGCCGGAGCTTGTCGTCGAGAACGAAGGCTGCGAGAAATGGGAGTAATCATAGGTTACGCCCGAAGAAAGCGGATAGTTGGCTCCCTGGGTGGCTATAGAAACGAGCCAAACCGTCGATCCCATCAGCCCTGCGCGAACGTATGAGCCTGAGTTGCTGTTAATCGCTGTCACTAGAGCAGCAGCGATCGAGGTTGACGTAGAGTTGGACCCATAAGTAACGGAAGTCTGTACCCCATTGACCGTTATCCAGACAGATCCAGTGTCGTACCGAATCGGGTCAGTTCCGCCATACATTGTTCCACTAGACGTGAAACCGAATGAGCATTGTCCCCCGCTACTGAACGTGCAGGAGACTGAAAACGGATAGTTGGTATTTGCCCCTACGGTCTTACTGGTCATATACAAAGTCCCGGTCGAAGATCCGCTGCCACTTGCAGTCACAGGCGAATTCGAATTGCCGTTAATGGAGGAGGCGAGGTATTGGGCGATTGAATATCCCGGTTGCCCTGCTGCGAAATGATACGTTCCAGCAACAATGCCATTTACAGTCACCCGAATATCCCCGGGTGAGTAATATCCCGCGGGGTAAGCCCCGATATAGACGCTTCCCGTACTTTGTGATCCGGGGACCGGAACAGATTGTTCGTTACCGTTGATCACGATACTTCCAATCGCAGCGGCCGGGGACAAACCGCTCTGGGTTACCGAAACGCTCAAGTTGGATTGCAATCCGGTTATTGTAATGATACCTGTGCGCGGCACAGGAGAAAGGTTGACATCCGATGAGAAACTGACCGAAGCCGACGTAGTTCCGCTTGCACCGGAAGTGATGGTGACCCACGGCACACTGCTAACAGCGGTCCACGGGCAACCCGAGCTGACATTTACGCTAAAGCTCTGAGTTCCGCCAAGATAGGATGCCGATAAACTGGATGGCGAGACGGTCCCCGTCATACACCATTTGGGTGTCAGGAGAAAATCATGTTGCAGCGTATAGTCGAGCTGCGAACGAACTTTATCGCTTTTTGTCGCGCCCAGGTGCGAGTCGGCGTTGCTGATGATGTAGTTGGCTGTGGCGTTCCTGTAGACTTGTCCTCCGCCCTGTATGATTCCGTCTGAGGAGTAATCCATCATGAAAGCGAAGAAGTCGCATCGAATGGCCAGATCGTAATCTCCAAAAAGCCAGGCAATGATCTCGCATGCTCGCAATCCAAAGTACACTCCGTTCGCATAGTGGTAGAATGCTCGCCCACCGCAAGCAGCATCAGGGTTACAGACTGCATCTCCGGCTAGGCGCCACTCGACAAAACGCCACCGCGAGGCCCCCTGAATCCCAACCCGCGTGAACGTCTCGCTGCGACTGTTAAGATTCGCGAAGTAGCTGCTACCCGGTTGCATATCGGTTGTGGCAGCCACGTTTGCATCGAAGGCGGCTACTGTGATTGGGGGTATGGTCGCGATCAGAGCGTTGCCCAACGTAAACGCTGCGTCGCTCAGCGGAGTTCCGCTGCCAACACTCTTCAAAATTCTTGCCAAGTCCGTAAGGGCTCCCGCCAGCGCCGCTTTTGATACTTGTGTCATCTCAGCGCCGTTGTTATCTCCGTCTACTGAAATCACGCGGTTAATGAGCGAAGGTTGGCGAAAAGCAACGTCGCGAATAATCGGGGCACCGTTACTGTGGCCAATGGCCAAGAAGCCGCTCGTCCCGCTTGCTTGCAGAAGAGTAATCAGACTGTTGCCAACAATCATGAAAAACTGACCCCTTAGCGATCATGGAGAATTGACCCCAGTACGAGGGTGAGGACGAAAACGGAGGCCGGAGCGAAGCGCAGGCCGGAGTTTCGTCCTCACTGCAAAACGGCAACCCGCTACCTTGA
>DATGMH010000030.1:0-2981 GCA_035293725.1 Bryobacteraceae bacterium | reverse complement strand
CCGACCCGGCCAACCTGGGCTGGTTTTCGCGCTGCCAGTTCTACGTCGACGGCCGTACCGGCTGCGTGATGCAGACTCCCATGACGCTGGCGAACAAGCGCGATCGCGGCGGCCGTCCACACCGCAACTCGGTGCGCATCGGGATCTCGAAGGAACTGCCCGCCACCTTCCGGCTGCCCGGCAAGCAGCCGCTGACCGAGCAGGCGTTCTATGCCCTGCTGTTTACGTTTCTCACCGCGCTGATGAAAACCGGCGTCGCCGTCTGCGGCAATGGCGTAATCGAACCGCTTGCCGGGCGCACGGAAACTGTGGGTTCGCGTAACTAATCGATTCGATCCGGTACGCGCGTTCACAGATTCGGCGTTTCGGGACGCAACGCAACCACTGGCTCCGGGGTCCATCGGGATGGAGACTGGACCGAGGGCCGATTCGGGGGGAACGGTCTTCGGTCTTCAGCTCGTCATTGCCGGCTCCATCGGGGCCGGCTTTTTTATGGCTCAGTGCGAGTCGTTGGGTACGGCAGGCGATCAGCGTTGGGCAGGGGACCGGATGTCGATCCGGAAGCGCGCTCCAGCCAACCTGACCATGGCCTCAGCCTCTGTCGGGCTTTTGAGGCCATGAAATAACAATCAGATACGTAGCCCCCCTCACAGCAATACAGGAGAACATTAATGCATTTGACTTTCGAAAGGGGGTTACGTATCATTGGAACATGTCCAATAAGCGGATACCGCAAGATGTTCTGGACTACTTCGTCAAGATGGGTAGAAAGGGCGGTAAAATCGGAGGTCGAATACGCGCCGAACGATTGACCGCAGAACAGCGGCAAGAGAGTGCCAGAAGGGCCGTACTTGCGCGCTGGGGCCGGCAAAAGGGGCGCGAACGTTAATGTTGCCTTGCCTTTCTACCGATGGATTCGGTAGACTGGCAGGTTTGGCATTGAACATGCACCTAGCCATTTCAACGGAGACGAACTGTATGCGAAACAGCAGCCGAATCCCGTTGCGGAAGACAGCCGTTGACCAGGCACTCGATCAGGCCGTTCAGAGGGTGTATGACGCTTACGGGACGGACCTCACGCGCTTTGTAGCCGACGTCAAACGTCAGCGGGCGCAAGAAGCTTGCGAAGCACGCCGAGAGCGTGAAGCCGATGCATGGATCGCGGGTATGAGGTCCAAATCTGATACGCCCCGACCCTAATTTCAGAACGAATCCCAAGAGAGCCGTGTTCATCCAGGGCCTGATTGATCAGACCCTGGTTGACCGCTTGACCCCCCATATTGTGTCGCTGCAAAGCGAGAGTCGTGACCCGATTACGGTTTTCATAGATAGCCGCGGCGGGAGTACCTTGCACGCCGAAGCGATTCGACGGCTGCTGACTGCACCAGACCAAAGCGGTTCTGCCACCTGCCGCATTATCACCGCGGTAACGGGCAGAGCCGCAAGTGCCGCTGCCGACCTGTTGTCGTTTGGCGATTACGCGATAGCTTACCCTGGTTCATCGGTCTTCTACCACGGCGTCCGCTACACTGTGGACGATCCCCTGACACTTGAGAAGGCATCTGAATTCGTGGAATCCCTTCGCTACAGAAACGACCTCTTCGCGATGAGCCTCGCTAGACGTTGCGTGAGCCGCTTCGTTTTTCGTTACGCTACCACCCAGTACCTGTTCCAGGATTTTCGAGACCGATCCGGCAATCAAACCCTGACAGATCTTGAGTGTTTCGAGGGCGTTCTTGGCGAGAAACTATCTGATCGAGCATCCAGGGCATTACGACAAGCCCGAAAGAGATTCAACCACTACCAGTACCTGGTAGAACGAGTGCTGTCCCGTTCCGCGAAGTATAAGAAATTTCAGAATCCGAAGCGCCCGGCGGACTTTGAGGAGGTGGTCCTGCGGGAGGTGATTGGCGCGGTAGCGGCGCGCAATCAGGAGAGCGGTTGGACCTTCCAGATGGACGGAGGACTGCTTCAACTCAACGATGATTTCCTACTGCTCCTCGAGTACCTGTCGTGCTACGACGGAGACGACCTCAGGCGTGCGTGCAGCAGGTGGGCCTCCTTTTTTCTGACGAAGGAGCAGCAAAACGAATTAAAAGCTCTTGAAGACAGCATCGCACAAGAGCGCAAGCTGGAAATGCTCAAGAAACCGATACGGCCGCTCTGGCTCTTCTTCGTTGCGCTGTGCCACTGTCTTCAAGAGGGAGAAGACAACGATCTAACGGCTACAGATGCCGCGTGGCTGGGGCTGATTGACGAGGTTATCGGTACAGCCGATCCTGTCTCCGTACGTTCCTTCGCGGAGTGGGAGGAACCCGATCCAGCTTCGGTTCCAGAACAATCTACAAGCAGTCAAGCCACGGCTACAAGCTAGCCGCAAAACCCGCCTGCGCACATTCACAGCACCTCAATCCGCCACCGCCACGCGGTTGTAAGATAAAAGCGGCATGAGCACGAAGACGGCGGAACGCTCGTTCACCACCATCAGCGGAGTCCCCATCCAGCCTCTGTACGGGCCCCGGGATCTCGATGGGTTCGATCCGGCGCGCGATCTCGGCGCGCCGGGCGAGTTCCCCTACACACGCGGCATCCACCGCGATATGTACCGCGGCAAGCTGTGGACAATGCGGCAGTTCTCCGGTTTCGCCACGCCGGAGGAGACCAACCGCCGCTATCACTACCTGCTCGAACAGGGGCAGACCGGTCTCTCCGTCGCTTTCGACCTGCCGACCCTGATGGGCTACGACGCGGACCATGCGATGAGCGAAGGCGAAGTCGGCAAGTGCGGCGTCTCGATCTGCTCGCTCGAAGACATGGAGACGCTCTTCCGCGGCATCCCGCTGGGCGATGTGACGGTCTCGATGACGATTAACTCGCCGGCGGCGGTGCTGTGGGCGATGTACCTGGCGGTGGCGGAGCAGCAGGGCGCCGATTGGGCGAAGCTCTCGGGAACGATCCAGAACGACATTCTCAAGGAGTAC
>DATGMH010000029.1:0-5352 GCA_035293725.1 Bryobacteraceae bacterium | reverse complement strand
AGCAAGCTACAACTTTTCGGGCTCACGGTTCTCGCCGGTCATGGGACACGTCAATGCGGCCGTCGATTACATCGAGCGGCCGCTGATGACGCCGGATGAGATTCTGCGCATCAAACCGCCGATGAAGGCAGGCGACGGCGATTCGGAGCGGATCGTTGCGCCCGGCCACATGTTGATCTTCGTATCCGGCCACTTCCCGATACTCGGCACGCAGATCCTGTATTTCGCCGACCCGGAACTCGCGGCCCGCGCCGCATTACCACCGCCCTCGCAGGCTCAGCCCCTGAAACCATCCAGCGAGACGTCCAGCGATTCTCCCATGGAGCGCGCTTTTGAGGAAGAGTTTATGAAAATGCAGCACAGCAATTGGAGTTAACAATCATGCAGAAGAACAGAATCGAGATTGCCGGCTACCTCACGGCGAAGCCCGAACTCCGGCAATTGCCCTCAGGCGCGAAGGTCGCCAATGCGCGGCTGGGCGAGACCTACAGGTATGCCGGCGCCGACAAACAGATCCACTCCCAAACCAACTGGCACAATCTGACGTTCTACGCCGAGCTGGCGGATATCGCGGCTGGTTATGACAAGGGGGACAACCTCTTTATAGAGGGAACGCTTCAGCAGCGCAGGTTTACACCGAAGGACGGAGTCACCCGGACCGTCTGCGAGGTCGTCGTCAAAAGCTGCCACCGGATTGCGGCTCAGCAACGGGAGGCTATCGAAGCAGCAGCAGATGAGGAAAACGGTATGCGCGTGCTCTCTGAACCCGAGGCGGAAGCCAATGGCGACCTGTGGCCTGTTTGAAAGCTTCGTATCCACGAACGTTGCGACCCTGCGACGAATTGGCGTTGTCGTGCTCATAACAGTCGGCTTGGCATTCGGCGCGTCGACCGCCTTCGGAATCCGAGTGAACACGACAATGTCCGAGCCTGTCGGGTTCTACTTGCGTACTTCCGAAGCTACGGCGCCATTGGTGGAATTCTGTCCACCGGAACCCTTCGCGCTCCTGTCGCGGCTACGCGGTTATCGGCCGCGCGGCGGTTGCCCGGATGGAGCCGCGCCGCTGTTGAAGGCTGTTGTTGCTCGCCCTGGCGATAGCGTTGAACTGTCTGCGCAAGGAATCGTCGTAAACGGCAGACTGCTTCCGAATACCGCACCACGACTGCTCGACAGCGCCGGGAGAAAGCTCACGTCTTGGCCCGTTGGGAAATACGTCGTGCAGCCCGGGACGGTGTGGGTGGCGTCCACCAATCACCCGCGCAGTTTCGACAGCCGCTATTTTGGACCGGTGCCGTTGACGGCCATTCGCAATCATCTTGAGCCGCTCCTCGTGCTTCGATGAGCCCGCCCCTTCGCGGAGTTCTGGTGGGTGTCATCAGCGCCGCGGCCCTGGGCATCCTCGCTTCATCGGGCCATACCGCCGGTATGGCCCTGATGTGCCTCATGCCTGTTCTCACCATGGCGCAGACGAAGCGGCGCGATGCTGTTTTTGTGACTGCCAGTTACTACGCGGGCGCGACGTGGCCAGTTATTCCGGCCGCGCGGAACTTCTTTGGTCCCGACCCGCCGGTAGAGTATGTCGTACTGATGTGGATTGGAGCTTCCTTGCTGCTCGCCGCGCCTTGGGCGGCCGTTTGGACGGCGAAGCGGCCCCAGCTTCTTTGGCGCGTTCCGTTGGGCTTGGCTATCAGCGCCGTGCCTCCATTGGGCATCATCGGGTGGGCGTCGCCGCTCTGCTCCGCCGGACTGTTATTCCCCGGCACGGGTTGGTTCGGCTTGATCGCGACGGCGATCCTGCCAGCCACCTTTCTGATAGCTCCGAGGGCGAAGAGTTTGCTCACATTGATGCTAGCGGCGGCCTTGAACGCCACTTGGCAACCGCCGGTTCCACCACGCGGCTGGAAGGCGGTTAACACAAATTTCGGAGGAATATCGCACGGTGAGCTGACGCCCGCAGCGCAGTTCGCGCACATGCACTGGCTCCAGGAGCGTGCTCGTGAATCGCAAGCGCGAGTCATCGTGTTTCCGGAGACAGTGGTTCCGATGTGGACCGACGCCACGGATCTCTTCTGGCAACAAACGCTCGCCGAGCTGCGCGCGAGCGGGAAAACAGTGATGATCGGCGCTGGCATTCCAACCAGCTCGGCGCCTCCTCGCATCGACTTCTCCGCAGAGCTGGCGGCGCTTCGGGACGAACCACCCATTGCATCCCACGCCGCGGCTCAGAGTGATGTTCCATCCTACTGGAATGCCGCGCTCATCTTGGGTGCGCAAACCGGCACATTCCTGCAGCGGATTCCTGTACCTCTCGGGATGTGGCGCCCGTTAGGCCGCGGCGGGGTTCCGCTGCGCCTCTTTGGCTCTGGCATCGCCGAAATCGCCGGCGAGCGCGCAGCCATCTTGATCTGTTACGAGCAGCTCCTCGTCTGGCCCGTGTTCACCTGTATGACAGAGCACCCGACGATCCTCATCGCGATCGCCAATGATCATTGGGTAATGCGAACGCCGATTCCCCGCTGGCAGTCCGCTGCCGTCGCGGCCTGGGCGCGGTTGTTCAGCGCACCATATCTATTCGCTGCAAACAAATGATCGGCCGCATGCGCTTCGCGCTTCGAACTAGTATATCCATGGCCGGAAACCTAGCAGGATGCGGAAAAACGCCTGTTTTCGGCAAAATCTGTAACCCGCATTATGCCGAAGTCAACTTGAGATGCTTTCAGATTGCACGGTGAGAGGCTAAGTGCTTGTATCTGCGGCTCGTTTTGCCCGCTTGCGCCGCGCGCGGGCACACTTCTCCCCTGGCTCATACGGCACCAACCGGGCTGGCCAGCAGGTTCCGCATGCGCACCAGGTTGTAGGCGGCTGCGGCAAAGGTGAAGATCCAACCCACCTTGTGGATGCCCCGATGGCGCACCTTCCTTAGAAGCGCGATCGTCTTCAGCCAGCCGAAGCTTTCTTCAATGCGCTTGCGCTTCTTTTGGCTGATCGCGTATCCGTCATGCCGCGTTGTCCGCCCATCAATGGCGCTGCCCCCCCGACCGCTTCAGGTTCTGCGACACGTGCGGCGTCAGCTTCAGGTTCCGGCATTCCGCAACAAAGTCTTTGGTGTCGTATGCCTTGTCGGCGCCGACCGTCACTCGGTGGGCCCCGGGCAGTTGTTCCAGCATCACCAACGCCGCATCTCGTTCCGCCGTACCGTTGGCCTGGAACACCTCCGTCGTGATGATCAACCCGTTGCGGTTTTCAATCAGCAGGTTGCCGTTGTAGCTCAGCTTGGCTTCCTTGCCATTGCCTTTTCGTGCCAGCAGTGCGTCCGGGTCCGTGGTGGATGCATGCGTCTGGTTGCTCCGCTTCTCCCCGTGAAAGTCGATCGTGGGATTGCCAGGATCATCAGGCGGATTGGTCTTCCCGTCCTTGCGTTGAAAGCTTTTCAGGCTCGCCCAGGCCTCCACCAGCGTGCCGTCCACCGTGAAATGTTCATCGCTGGTGAGGTTCTTTTCCTGCGCTTGCCGCACCACTTCGCAAAGGAACTCGCGGGCCACATCGCCATCCAGCAGACGGTCCCGATTTTTGGTGAACACGGTCACGTCCCACACCGGCTCATCCAGATTCATCCCTACGAACCAGCGGAACAGCACGCTATAGTCGATTTCCTCCATCAGCAGCCGCTCACTGCGGACCGAGTACAGCATCTGGAGCAACTGCGCCCGCAGCAACTTCTCCGGTGCAATCGAAGGCCGACCCGTCTTGGAGTACATCTCGTCGAATCGCGCCGACATGCTCCACAGCGCCCGATCCGCCATGGCTCGAATCGCTCGCAAAGGGTGATCGGCCCGCACCCTCTGCTCGGGCGACAAATAGCTGAACATGTCCGACTGCTGATGGTCTTGACCGCGCATACTACTTAGACGTCCAGAACATTTCTGAAGTCACATGTTTCGGCAGCCTTTTCGAGAGTTTTTCCGCATCCTGCTAGCGCTGCATAGAGGCCCCGCCCAAAATGAAATCTGTCAAGCGCGAAACATGTCTGTGCCGACGCGCCATCCACAGGAATCAAATAAACTAGAGATTTCCGTAAGGAAACGAACCGTGAATTTGGCCCCAATATACACTACGTGTACCCCGCGCCCGGATGTGCTCAGCGGCGCTACTCGCGATGAGCAGTTCATGGCCGACCTGTCGCAGGTCGTGAGCGGTACCGCACTGCCGGACTACCTCGATCCCGTCCTTTTCTTCCGCAACACCTTCCCGACGCGCGGCCTGCGCGAGTTGATGAAGGCGGTCTGTTTGCGTCTCTCGGGGAAAGGCGGCGAAGTGTCCCCTATCATTCGTTTGGGTACGCAATACGGCGGTGGCAAAACACATGGCCTGATCGCCATCACGCATGCGGCGCGCGGCATGAAGGGCGTGGCGAATGCGGCCGACTTTGTCGATCCTGCTCTGCTGCCGACGACCGAAGTGCGCATTGCCGCACTCGACGGGGAAAACACCGACCCTGCCAACGGCCGCCAGCTCGAGCCTGGCCTCAAAGCCTTCAGTCTGTGGGGCGAACTGGCCTATCAACTCGGCGGAGCCGCGGCCTACGAGCGGGTCCGCACATCCGACGAGAAACACATCGCACCCGGCGCGGAAATCCTGCGCGAACTGTTCGGCAACCAGCCCACGCTCATCATGCTCGATGAGATCTCGGTCTATCTCCGCAAAGTCGAGCGGGCTTTCCCGGATGCCAGCCGCCAGTTCACGGCGTTCGTCCACGCGCTGTTCAAAGCTGTCGCTTCCACTCCGCAAGTGGCGCTGGTTTATACGCTCGCGATAGGCAAAGACGACAAAGCGCAAGATGCCTACAGGGAAGAGAACGAGCGCGCCGCCGCTGCCCTGGCCGAAGCCGAAAGCGTCGCCGTCCGCTCCTCCACCGCGCTAAATCCCACCGCCGAAGATGAAACCGCCGACGTATTGCGTGTTCGCCTGTTCGAATACGTGAACCGGACGAAGGCCGGTGAAGTCATCGACGCCTATGCGCACCTCTGGGCTAATAACAAGGATGCCCTCCCAGCCGAAGCAACGTCGCCGGAACTCAGGGAGCAGTTCGCCCGCACCTACCCGCTCCACCCCAAGCTGCTCGAAATGCTCACCGAGAAGACGGCGTCGCTTTCCACCTTCCAGCGCACGCGCGGCATGCTCCGGCTGCTGGCGCGCACGGTGCATCTGCTTTGGCGCAACCAGCCGCCGGACGCCTACTCCATCCACATCCATCACATGGATCCGGGCTTTGAGCCCATCCGCACGGAGATCCACGAAAAGATCGGCATGCGCCAGTATGCCGCGGCGATCAAGGCCGACGTTGCCGCCGTG
>DATGMH010000028.1:0-2141 GCA_035293725.1 Bryobacteraceae bacterium | reverse complement strand
CTCGGTCAAACGCAAGCTCTCGGCGCGCGCCCCTGGGCGAAGCCTGTCTATGCAAGTGCGCCAAGCTCTGCTGCTCGGCCTGAGTTTCAATTTGTACCGCCTGAGGCATCGCTACCTTTTTCCGAGGATGTCAACAGAGCCTCATGGTTTCTGGCCTCAACCGTGCACTTACCGTGCATTTATTCGTACCGTGCGTTTATTGGACAACGACCGTGCACATTGGTTCCGCCGCCACCGGTGCCAATTCTCCAGCTCGGCGGTTAAGCTTCTCCAGGGCGTCGCGCTTCATTTGCAACTTCATTTGGGAATATTTCTTGAAGACTTGTGCGTCTCCCTGACGAAGCATTTGGGTTACCCATTCATCCGCTACTCCTCCAGCACTCAACCGGGTAGCGTAGGTTGACCGAAGGTCGTAGATTCGGAAGTACGGGATCTTTGCCCGCCGGGAGGGTGTCCTAACTTCAGTTGAAGGTTGGTAGGCGGCGGTTGGCGCCGATTCTATAGAATCCGGTTGCCAATCACGAATCCGAAAGGAGCCTACCGCCGTGAACAAACCTTACCAGATCGTGACCCGCGCGGCGCGGGAGTCAGCCGCTGTTATCGAGCAGTTCTGCCGGGCCAATGGGCAAATCCTGCTTCCGATCCTGAACCGAATCGAGAATGCCAGCCAGGTGGTGGAGACCGTGATCCACGAGATCGGACACCAAATGCTGGAACAAATCCTAATCCTGAGCGCCCAGCAAGTGGCCGGCCCGCGTACGCCGGGTAAGGCTCGTGGTGATCTCCGGTACCACGGATCGCAGTTCGGTCGCGTCCAACTGGCGGACCGAAAATTAAAAGTGCAGCGGCCCCGACTGCGACACAAAACCGAAGGCGAAGTAAAAATCCCCGCCTATGAACGGCTACGACAAGACCGAGGTCTCCGACAGCATCGGCTGGGCGCGCTGTTACGCGGCATCTCCACGCGGGAATATCAGGAAGTCTTGCCCCCGATGGCGGAAACCGTGGGAGTCTCGCGCAGTGCCATCAGCCGCAAGGCGATAGACGCCAGCATCGAGCAGCTAAAAGAACTGCAGGAACGGCGATGGGAGAGCGTGGAAATTTTGGTGATCTACATCGATGGCCAGCGTTTCGCTGAACATCACATCATCAGCGCCGTAGGCGTCGATCGTGAGGGGAAGAAGCATATTCTGGGAATCGAGCCGGGAGCGACAGAGAACGCCGCCTCGGTGAAGCGCTTGCTGACCCACCTTCGAAATCAAGGACTACCGGCCGACCGCAAGTACCTGTTCGTCATCGACGGGGCCAAAGCGTTGCGGAGTGGGATCGAGGAGGTGTTTGGAGGTGAACAACCGGTACAGCGCTGCCGCAATCACAAAATCCGCAACGTCCTCGCGGAACTGCCGAAACAGCAGCACGGCCAAACGCGCAATCTCATGCGGGCGGCGTGGAAGGTGAAAACCGCCGAGGAAGGAGAGAAACGGCTGGAACAGTTGGCGCGCTTCCTGGAGCGGGAATATGAATCGGCTGCGCGCAGCCTGCGCGAGGGAATACCGGAGATGTTCACCTTGCAGCGCTTGCAGATTCCAGAATCCTTGCACAAATGCTTGGCCACCACCAATGTCATTGAAAGTCCGCAGAGCGGGGTGGAGCGCCGTACAGATAACGTCACGCGATGGCGGGATGCCGGCATGGTGCAGCGCTGGGTGGCTTCGGCGTGGCTGCTTACCGAAACGCATTTTCGACGGATCGACGGCAACGCCGATCTCTGGGCGCTGGCCGCCATTTTGGGCCGCGCGGACAAATCCAAGATTCAAACTTCGAAGAAAGAAGTAGCATAAGATGAATCCGCTGCCACCGCTAACCTTCCACTACGGCTGGGACACCCTCGTGTCTCTGCTATATAGTCGCCCTCACTACACTGGCCCCCGTCGCCAGGAGGTGTGAAGATGAACGAGATGAACAGGAAGAAACTGTACGTTTGGCGGCTCGCTTGAAATTGCCCCTCGCGTAGTTGAAATTTGAACAAGGAGGCAGCGGCTCTCGACTTGGCTCACGTTACGCGACCTGGGACTGTTGCGTCAACGACGGATTCAGTTTGCGGTGGAGGTTTGCGAGATCGCGGAAGCCTTTGACCTTGC
>DATGMH010000027.1:0-174386 GCA_035293725.1 Bryobacteraceae bacterium | reverse complement strand
AGAGAGCCTAATGGACCTGGTCGACCATAGCGTCGATCGCGTGCTCGACCTGCTCGGTCTTTCGGCTACAGACGCGAAACGTTGGGGTGGCCAAAACACATCTAACTGAAGGCCTGACCACAGCGAGAACCGCGATATTGTCCGCGCAAGTCCAAGAGGATCGTTCCAGGCCGGCTTTGGAGGAACCGCGGTCCAGAGCCTGGGATGCTAGTAACCCCTCTGTCAGACGAAACGGTTCATCTGGATTAGACTATAAATGCGTCAGGTCGTCATTGCGGAAGAGGAAGAGAAGCATCCGATGAGTACGGAAGGGCTGAAGAGTCAGGCTGGAGCGGTGGGAAAAGTGTCGGCGGCACCGGAAACGGGCGAAGCACAGGTGATCTCCCGGACTGTGGATGATTTGCGCGCCGACTTACGCGCGGAACAGACCCGGAATGCCGAATGTCTCGAGCAGATCACCTACGCGCTTTCGCACGACACCAGCGAGTTGCTTCGCATGGTCCGCAGCTATGTGCAGCTACAGAGCCGGAGCGATGCTGTCCCGGATATCGAAAAGAACGAATTCACGACTTACATTCTGGATGGGGTGCAGCGCATGGAGCAACTGCTGGCCGAGCTGGTAGTGTATTCGCGCCAGTTCCGTCCCATAGAAAAAACTCCGCCAGCTGCGGATGCAGAAGCAGTGCTGGAAGGTGTTCTTTTGAATCTCGATCGCCTGATTCGCGACACTCAAAGCCGGGTTACGCACGATCCGCTACCGCAGGTTCTCTGCGATGCCACGCAACTCGGCCACCTGTTCCGGCACCTGATCGTGAATGCGATCACGTTCCGGAAGCCAGACCCGCCTCGCGTGCACATTTCGGCAGTCTCGGAGCTGAACGAAGCTGTCTTTTCGGTGCGCGACAACGGCCTGGGAATCGACCCACGTTTCCACGACCAGATCTTCGCCCCGTTCAAGCGTCTCCATGGCCGCGATTATCCTGGTAGCGGACTCGGGCTTGCAATCTGTAAGCGCATCGTGGAGCAATATGGCGGTCGAATCTGGGTCGAATCCGCCCCGAAGCAAGGTGCGACTGTTCGATTCAGTCTTCCGGCCTAATTGAACAGGACGGCGGAAGTTTTCTAACGAATTGTAACCCTGGCGGTGGCTGCTCGCTTGCATGCTGGCCAGCAGGAGGAACTATGTTCCGCGACACTGGCAAACTATCCACATTGATCCTTACTGGTCTCGGTCTCGCTCTTTTTGTTTTTAGCAGCCACGGGTTTGCGAGCGACCATCACGCATTAAATGGCACTTGGCGCCTGGTCCCCTCGCGTTCCGAGTTTGCCGGCGAACCGATGATGCAAACTGGCACACTCACCATCTCCGACCGGGAACACAACATCTACATCGCTAAAAATTACAACTACGACGGGCGGAATGTAACAGTAAACTACCAGACCAGCTTAGATGGCCGGGAGACGAGCACCATTCATGAGGGAAAAGCCGTTAAGACGAAGGCGAAATGGGAAGGCGAAGAACTCCAGGTAACGACAAAGGAAAACCACGAGGTCGCTTCCGTGGAGCGATACCGCCTGAATCCTGACGGAACTTTAACGGTAATCAGCGAGCGCGCTGGGCACCCCGCCGTCACGCTCACGTTTGAACGGCAGCCCTAGCCGGAATATCCTTCTCAAAACCGCCCACGGCGCCGTTCCGGCCGCTCCCGCCGGGTGTCTTTGTTTGTTGAGAAACGGCTTTTAATCTAAATCTCCTCGGGCGGCGGGTCCATGCCGCCAAGAGTGGTATAAAATCGTCTTGTAAATGAATTCAAATGGCGTTGAGCCCGGGATGCGTGTCCTGTTGGCCGAGGACGACGATCAGCACCGGGCCAGACTGTCCAAAATCATGCAGTCCTGGGGCATCGCTGTGGAGCCGGCAATCGACGGCTTGGATGCGCTCGAGAAGCTCAGTCATATCACACCGCACGTGCTCTTGACCGATCTGATGATGCCGCGCGTCAACGGATTCGAACTGTTGAAGCGCTTACAATCGCAAGGGACGCTGCCGCCGAGCATTGTGATGACCGCGTTCGGCGATATCGAGACCGCTGTTAGAACCATCCACGACCTTGGGGCATACTGGTTTCTCGAGAAGCCGATTCAGCCCGCCGTACTGAAGGTGTTGCTGGACCGCGCGGCAGCCCAGAGCCGCCTGGCAGAAGAAGCAGAGGTTTTGCAGCGCCGCTTACGGTACGAAGGCATTCTGCAGGAATTGGTGGGCGCCTGCCCTGCGATGCAGCAGGTTTATTCGCTTATCCAGCAGGTGGCGCCATCCAAAGCCTCCGTGCTGATCACCGGCGAGAGCGGAACCGGTAAGGAACTGGTGGCCCGCGCAATTCATCGCTTGAGCCGCCGGCGCGAAGGGCCGTTCGTTGCGTTGAACTGTGCCGCGCTGCCCGAAAGCTTGATTGAAAGCGAGTTGTTCGGACACGAAAAGGGCGCCTTTACGGACGCGATCGAGCGGCGCACAGGCTGTTTCGAGTTGGCCGACCATGGGACGCTCCTGCTCGACGAATTGGCGGAGATGCCGACCGGTACGCAGGCTAAGCTGCTCCGCGTTCTGGAGGACTCATCCGTGCGCAGGCTGGGCGGCCGGAACGAGATTTCCGTCGACGTGCGTGTGATCGCGTCCACGAACAAGATTTTGGAAGATGCGCTGAAAAAAAACGAGCTGCGGGAAGATCTTTATTACCGTTTGAACGTTTTCCACATCTGTTTACCCGCCTTACGCCAGCGTATCGAGGACGTTCCTCTACTGGCGGCCTCGCTGGTGGAGACGCTAAATCGCAAGCACGATACACGTGTGGCAGACGTTCACGCGGATGTCCTCGAGCGGTTCCAACGCTATTCTTGGCCCGGGAATGTCCGTGAGTTGCGTAACACGCTCGAACGGGCCGTTATCGTCGCAGGTGAAGGGACCATCCTTCCCCAACACCTGCCGCCCGACTTCGGGCTGCCGTCCGGCTCCGCGCCCCTCGTAAGTATTGTGGAGCCGGGAATGGTTCACCTGCCCTTCGGCACCACTGTAAAAGAGGCCGAGAAGGCGCTTATCATGATGACCACCAAACATGCGAACAAAACGCGTGCCGCGGAAATTCTCGGTCTGAGCCTAAAGACTCTTTTTAATAAATTGAAGGAATACGGTGGCGGCGAGAAGAGCGCCGCGCGATAGGGGCAAGCTCGGCGCCATGCGGGGTCTGCTGCCTCTGCTGCTGGGATTGGCTCCGCTGTCAGCCCAGGTGGCCACGTTTTCCATCGTGGCTTACGATGCGGCCGCCGGTGAGTGGGGCGTAACAGTCGCTTCCCGATATTTTTCGGTCGGATCGGTGGTGCCGTGGGCGGAGGCTGGCGTGGGGGCGATTGCCACGCAGGCGAATGTGAACGTGGGCTACGGACCCCGAGGCTTGGAATTGCTTCGGCAAGGCAACAGCGCGAAACAAGTTCTCGTACGGTTGCTGGCCGAAGACAATTTCGAAGGCAAAGACGGCCGCCAGGTTGCGATCGTCGACTCGAAAGGCAACATTGCAGCCTATACCGGTCCAAATGCGCCGACTTGGGCGGGCGACCGGCAAGGGCGCAATTGGTCGGCTCAGGGCAATATCCTGGTTGGCCCGCAGGTGGTGGAAGGCATGGGGCGAGCCTTTGAAGGTACGCAAGGAGAGCTGGCCGAGAAGCTCTATGCCGCGCTAAAGGCGGGCGATGACGCGGGCGGTGATGCGCGTGGCAAGCAGTCGGCGTCCATGCTGGTCGTGCGCAAGCAAGGCGGCCGGAATATCAATAACGATCGCAGTATTTATATCAACGTGGATGACAATCCACAGCCACTGGCGGAGCTGCGGCGGTTGCTGGATCTCAATCTCGGCTACTTGTATCAGGATCGCACCGTGAAATCTCTGGACGCCGGCCAGGAGAAAGAAGCGCGGACCGCGGCTGAAAAGGTGGTGCATTACTGGCCGCAGCGGCCGGACGGCTCTTTGATGTTGGGGCTGCTGGACTATGCATCGGGCGACAGAGCGGCCGCATTGCGCGAGCTTCGCAGCGCGCGCTCCCTTGCGAACAGCGCGTCATTCCGCAACCAGTTCGAGGCCGTCGCGCGCCGGCCGGCATTTCAGGCGATTCTGAAGGACGAGCAATTGCTCAAGCAGTTGTTCGGAGAATAGCGCTTGCGAAAACCTAGGAAATTCGATCAAAAGACCGGTGTGCGGCGGCTGGCGCGCGAGCGGGTCGGCTCTGTGCCTGCCGAAAAGGTGATCCAGCCCAAGTCGCGCCGCAAACCCAAGCACAAGAAGCCGCCGGCCACCGACGAAGAATAAAGGTTTAGGAGCTGCTTCCGCCAGGCGTGAAGGTGATCTGAATCACTCGCATGAGCAGTGGTAGTAACCAGGCGGGAGTGATTGTGGCGAACGCCTTTCCTTTGGACGACTTGGTCAGCGCGGCGAGCCCCACGCAAAGCACCACGAGGTACCACACTTCGAAAATCGAGAAGAAATTCACGAGCGCGAATAAGGGCCCGTGCAGGTCCTGAAGGAAAATGTCCAGGCCAAACGGTGGGCTGAGTTGTTCGACGGAGCGGATTTCGTCCCCCTTGGCACGCACCACGATATAGGCCGCGATGTACTGCAGGGCCGGGATGAGAGAACAGGCAGCCATCAAGGCGAATATATTTCGGAATTTCGCGCGGACGCCGGTTACCGCTCCCATAATGCTCACCAGCCAGGCGAGCAATAACATGACACCGATAATTATGACCGGGGCGAATGCCACCCCCACCCAGCTAAACGTGTGGGCGATGGTTCGGGCACGATCCAATTGTTCGGGACGCAGGCCCTGTTGCGCGCCGCGCTCGGCGATCGCGGCATCGGCCAATTGCATCGTGTAGGGGACCATCAGATACCCGAAGACGAAGTAAATGACGCAAATCGTAATCAGCGGCCACAGCCACGACAATTTCGCTGGAACGCGGCGGGCGGTGGCGCCCGGGTCAATGAAGACGTTCAACATACCCAACAAGCCGCTGCCTATGCTGGGCGTTTCTTGGGCTGTCATGCACCCTCCCGTTAAATCAGCTTGACTTCTAAGATTACACTCAATTCATCAAGTTGCGCTTTCGGCGGAGCGTTGTGACGCACTGCTGCGCTGTTCTGCCACGGTACTTTGCGGGCGCGCTTGCTAAGCTGGAGGGCTTGAGTCTCCAAACGCCACCCACCCGAGGACGAAAGTTCTACATAGCCCTGGTGTGCTACGCAGGCATCGCCGCGCTGGCGGCCTTCACGTTGGACGGGAAGTTCCGGTTGGCGGTGTGGGTCTTTCTGGGCTATCTGGCGTTCCGAACATATCTCCACACGATGCAAAAGCCTTAGTCCGTGTAGAAGGCGGCGAATCCGCCGATACGGAAGAGGTACGCACAAGGCAGTGCATGTTTCAAAATGGAACGCCGGTTCCAATTTGGAATTGATGTTGTGGCCAATTCGTTCCATTACGAAACCGCGGCCGGCCCAGTACTAAGAGCGGAGACGTGTGCGGGGACCTGGGGCGTACGCGGCTCTACAACCGGCATCTTGTTGAAGCTTAGGACTGACGGAGTATTCCACTTAGTCGAAAAACTTATCCCCCGTCGAGAGTTTCCCTATGGTGCGGCTCTGGCCAGCGGTTTGCATTTATGGAGGTGCCGGTCGAAAGAAGATCGCTGGGAATAAGCAGAAGGGGAAGCACTTCAAAATGAAAGCCAAAACAGCTCAATCCAAAGAAGCCGCGAAGAACGCGCGCCGGGATCGAATCGTGCTGGAGCATTTGCCGCTGGTTAAAGCCATCGCGGTACGAGTTCATGAGAACCTTCCGGTACACGTGGATTTGGACGATCTGGTACATGCGGGTGTCTTAGGTTTATTCGACGCCGCCTCGAAATTCAATCCCGATAAACAGGTCGCGTTTTCGAGCTATGCCAAACACCGCATCAAGGGCGCGATTCTCGACAGTTTGCGGCAACTGGATTGGGCATCCCGCGATTTACGGCGCCGTCACAAGCAGGTGGAAGCGGCGACGCGCGAACTCTCGGCCACTTTGCAGCGCACGCCGACGGAATCCGAGATCGCCGAAAAACTAGGCGTGGATGTCGAACGGTGGCGTCAGATGATGTTGGATCTGCGCAGCGTGGGCTTGATTTCCGCCTCTTCGCGAACCGCCGAGCATGACGACCTGCCAGCACCCGACTTCCCGAGCAAGCCGGAGACCCAGCCTGACAACATGTGCTCGCGCGAGCAGATGCGCTCGGCCCTGAACGTCGCGATGAAGACGCTGCCGGAGCGCTATCAGAAGGTAGTCTTCCTGTACTACAGCAACGAAATGACGATGAAGGAGATCGGGACGATTCTCGGCATCAACGAGAGCCGCGTCTCTCAGATTCACAAATCGGCGCTGGAGAAAATGCAGGTCGCGCTGCAATCGAACGGCATCAGCTCCGTTCACGCGTTCTGACATTACGGCCCCCGCGCGTTATCAGCGGCGCCGCGCTTTAATCGAGATCGGCGTTCCCTCGAACCCGAAGCGCTTTCGCAGCTGATTCATCAGATATCGTTGGGTGGAGAAGTGCAAGTCCTGGCCTTCGTCGGTGAACACAACGAATGCCGGCGGGCGCACGGAAGTCTGGGTCATGTAGTAGATCTTGGTATCCCGGCCCGGTTCCAGAGTTTGCACGAAACGATTCAGTTCGCCAGTGGTGACGCGCTTGGATGCAGATTCGTAGGCCTTCTCGATTAACCGAAAGAGCCCCTTCACGCCCACTCCGGTTTTCGCCGAGACAAACGCAACCGGGGCATAATCAAGGAACTTGAGCTGGTCGCGAAGGATCTCGGTGAACTTTCGCTTGCCTTTTTCGCCTTTCAGATCCCATTTGTTTACGCATAGAACGACTGCGCGGCCCTCTTCATGCGCATAGCCGGCGATGGTGGCGTCCAAGCCAAGCACGCCCTCGCTCGAGTCCAAAACGAGCAGTACTACGTTCGCCATCCGAATATGCCGACGCGCCATCACTACGCTTAATTTCTCCGCCATCAGCTTCGTTTTGCCCTTGCGCCGGATACCCGCGGTATCGACAAATACGAAATCCATGCCGTGGCGTGTCAGTTTCTCATCCACCGCGTCGCGCGTGGTGCCGGGGATGGGGGAAACGATGGATCGCTCGGCGCCGACCAGCGCGTTCAACAGAGTGGACTTACCGACGTTCGGCCGGCCAATGATCGCGACTTTGATGGCCTGTTTCTCGGCCGCTGGCGCTTCGGGTACTTCGCTCGTGGGGAAATCGCGAGTGACGTGCGCCAGCAAGTCGTCCAGGCCCGCGCGATGCTCGGCGGAAATTGGGAAAAGATCCGGGAATCCGAGCGCATGGAACTCATGCGCTAAGTTCTCACGCGAAGGCGTATCGATTTTGTTCACCGCGACACTAACGGGCTTTCCAAGGCGCCGCAGCATTTTGGCCAAATCGCGGTCCGCGCCGGTGATTTCGGTACGCCCGTCGATCAGGAAAACGATCTGAGCCGCCCGATCGAGGGCGACGCGCGCCTGCTTGAGGATTTGGCTGGGAATCAGCTCGGCGTCGTTCTGAATGATTCCTCCGGTGTCGATGAGGGCGAATCGCCGCCCCAGGTACGACGCCTCGCCCTCAATGCGGTCCCGCGTGATGCCTGGCTCGTCGCCGACGATGGAGCGCCGCGTTCCCGTTATCGCGTTGAATAGCGTCGACTTACCGACATTAGGACGGCCGACAATGACCACTATCGGAAGCCTAGCCGCGCCGTGAATTTCGGCTGTGGGATCTGCTCGTGCGACCATGTAATTTAGCGATGCAACCGGAAGTACTCACTAACGATCATAGCGAAGCGTCTACCGCAAACCAGTCCATTCGCAATATTGCGATTATTGCGCACGTCGACCACGGCAAGACCACGCTCGTAGACGCAATGCTCACGCAGAGCGGGCTCTTCCGCGCCAACGAGCAAGTGGTAGAGCGCATGATGGACTCCAACGAGCTGGAACGCGAGCGCGGCATCACCATTCTCGCCAAAACTACGGGCGTACATTACCAGGGCGTAAAGATCAACATTGTGGATACGCCCGGCCACAGCGACTTCGGCGGTGAAGTGGAGCGCGCGCTGATGATGGTGGACGGCGTTATGCTTCTCGTGGACGCCAGCGAAGGCCCGCTCCCGCAGACCCGTTACGTGCTCATGAAGGCGTTGGAGGCCAAACTGCCCCCGATTCTGGTGATCAACAAAATCGACCGGCCGGACGCACGCATTCAGGAAGTGCTCAACGAGGTTTACGACCTGTTTATCGATCTGGACGCTACGGAAGATCAGCTCGATTTTCCGGTCATTTATACGAACGCGAAGGCAGGCATCGCGAAGCTCAGCCCCGACGATGACTCCAACGATTTGCGGCCGCTGTTCGACGCAATCTTGAAGCACATTCCGGCGCCGAAGGGAGATCCGGATGCGGTCTTGCAGCTTCTGGTTGCAAATCTCGATTACAGCGATTACCTGGGCCGGTTGGCGATCGGCCGCGTGTTTTCGGGGGTACTAAAGTATGGCGACGAAGTTTCCATCGCGAAAGTCGATGGAACGTATCACAGCACGAAAATCACGAAGCTGTATTCGTTCGAAGGCCTGAAGCGGGTGGACGAGACGCTCGGGCGGGCGGGCGACATTCTGGCGATTGCCGGCGTGGAAGGAATCACTATTGGCGACACCGTGACCAGTGTCGAGACGCCCAAGCCGCTACCGCGCATTCAGATGGACGAGCCGACGATTTCGATGGTATTCACCATCAACACGTCGCCCTTTTCCGGGCGCGAGGGCCAATATGTGACCTCGCGCAACCTGCGCGACCGGCTGGATAAAGAATTGTTGACCAACGTTTCGATTCGCGTCGAGGAAGCCGGCGGCCCGGACGCGTTTAAAGTGATGGGCCGCGGCGAGCTACAGCTTGCGATTCTGATCGAAATGATGCGGCGCGAAGGCTTCGAGCTGATGGTCGGCAAGCCGGAGATTCTGACGAAAACGTTGGACGGGAAATTGTGCGAGCCGGTGGAACTGCTGGTGGTGGATTGTCCGGAGTCGTTCGTCGGTGTCGTGATCGAGAAACTCGGCGCACGCAAGGGCAAGATGAGCAAGATGGTGAACCACGGCTCGGGGCGCGTGCGGCTGGAATTTCACGTTCCCTCGCGCGGGTTGATCGGGCTACGCAGCGAGATGCTGACCGACACCAAGGGCACGGCGATCATGAATTCGCTTTTCCACGGCTACATGGAGTGGCAGGGCGATATTCCCACGCGCCCAACCGGGTCGCTGGTGTCGGATCGTCCCGGCCGGGCTACCGGCTATGCCATTTTCAATTTGCAGGAACGTGGCGAGATCTTTATCACTCCCGGTACGGAGGTGTATGAAGGGATGATCGTCGGCGAGAATGCGCGAGATACGGATCTGAACGTGAATATCGTCAAAGAAAAAAAGTTGACGAATATGCGGGCTTCGACGGCGGACGAGGCGATCCGGCTGGTCCCGCCGCGCATCCTGAACCTGGAGCAAGCGATCGAGTTCATACGCGACGACGAATTTGTCGAAGTCACCCCCCAATCGATCCGGCTGCGAAAAAAAACCCTCAAAGCGAATCAGCGCTAATCCGCGGCTTCCGGGCTATTCGTAGGATGGGTCGCCGCCGCGGGCGAACCGCTCGCCGACTGGGTCGAAGCGACGTACGATCGTGAATCCCCGTTCTTCCAGCCAGTTACCGGGTTGAGCTCCAGCAGTTCCGGGCCGCATCGTGCACGGCCACGGCTTCGGGTACAATGGCACGCATACAAGGCAGGTGAATATGACCACCGATCGCCGTTCTTTGCTCCTGAGCATGCCGGCGTTGCTGCTGGGTTTGCAAGAATCCGAAGATATTTCGTGGGCGCAAGCGAGGCCGGGAGTCGCCGCGGACGTGGCGGATTTCTGGGCAAAACGCATGGGTGTTCCGGCGAAGATGCTACTGCGCAGCGCAGGGAGCCCGCCGCCTACGGCGACCAACCCAAACGCAAGCTCTGCCCGGCAGCAGCCGGAACTACTTTCCCACTCAGGTAGGCTCGATCAGACACGCGGATCCGGAATCGAGCAACTGGGCGGCAGGCAACCGATTATCGAGACCTCGGGAACAAGCGCCGGCGTTGTCGGATTCGGACGCGAACCGATTTTCTTCCATCTGGATGAGGATCAGCACGCCCTTATTCCCGCCACGGAAGTGCCCACCCAGAAACTGCATGCTTCCGGAGACACTATCGTTGAACTGCGCATGAACCGGCTTCGGCTTAGCCCTAACGACGCGCAGCAGTTCCAACGATTCGCCTCGGGCGGGATTTACCTGGACATGGAACAGCAACAGCAGCAAGCTAAGAACGCTACCGGTCAGGCGGCAACTAGCCTCCCGCTCGCATCGTCGGTACTGGGCGCCT
The DNA here is from genome assembly GCA_035293725.1 of Bryobacteraceae bacterium. GTDB lineage: Bacteria > Acidobacteriota > Terriglobia > Bryobacterales > Bryobacteraceae > Palsa-89. Next base: position 163,858 of record DATGMH010000027.1, on the reverse strand, counting down.
TTTTCGCGTCGGTGACGGCGGGGAAGAACGCGCCTGCAAAGACAACGAAAACCACGGGCTCTGGAAAATCCGCCTCAACCGTTTCCGCCGCGTCGTCAGCCGGCGCCGACGTTTCCGCCGCCACCATTCCTCTTCAGGAGACCACCGATTCGCAATCCATCGCTTTGTCGAATGGACTCGGAAAGCTCGCATTTAGCTGCTTCATGAAGGATCGCAGAAAATCTGCTTTCGGAACTTTCGTCTCGGCATTCCTTGAGCTGGGCAGCAACTCGAACAAGCTTTCTTATCTGCCGATGCTCTCGATGCCCGTGGTTGCGGCACCCGCTCTGGTTGCGATGCGCGCCTTGGTGGCCAACCTCCAAATGCAGGGGCTGGATCATCAGTGGATTCTGGGCTGCGGGCCTCTAGACGTCGCCAGCACCGCATCGGCCTGTTCCAGCGTGAGGGACGGGCTGCGTTTTCGGACCGGAACCTACATTGCCGTTCCGCGCGAGCACTCCGATCTGGTGCGCAACAAGCTCAGCGGCCTGAAGCTGCAGGACGGCTTTCTGGTACCGAAGGACGCAACCGAGTTGGACGTCTACGACGCCATGCCCAGGACTTTGGAGGGCGCCACGTATTTATCGATGCAGGTCAACGTGAAACCCACACGATTGGGCGGCTGCGTCGTTCCTGTTCCCGCTTAAAGCACTGCACCCGGGGCGGTATCCTGCCGATCTGATGATTGATGGGCTTGCGCCTGGCCGCTCTGTTAGTGTGTTTCGGTTGCTGCTTCGGCGGCGAGCGGGAGCGCATTGTCAGCTCCGTACTGCCGTCCCTGGCATATGGGGGATCGTGCTGGTCCAGCGTCGATCTGCAGAACCTGGGCGATCGTACGGTAAATGTGGATTTGGAATCGCACCGCGCCAGCGGCGCGTTGGTTCCCATTGTCGATCATCCGCAACTCGCGATTTCCCTCGCGCCGGGCGAGCACGCCAGTTTCCGGCTCGATATTCAGGAAGAGACCGGTTCGGCTTGGATCAAAGTGCGAGAGCACGTTCCTGCGGGAGAGCTGTCGCCGGTGATCGCGGTAGCCGGGCACACCGAATGCGTCAGCGGCAACGAGCTGCGGACCACACCTCGCGAATTGGCATTTCCGCTTCGAAATCCATCGTTCTCCACCGAAATCGATGAGCTGCAGGACGGAGTCGTGTCGGTGGTGAACACCAGCGAACGCGCGGCTCAACTATGGCTATGCTATTCCGAAGGAAATCTGTACTCGGTTCCGAACAATCGACCCGGAATCCCGCAACTGACGCCGCTTTGCTCGCATGCCTTCGAAGTGCAGCTAGCACCTTTCGCGGCCCGCCAGTTTCCCATGGACCGGCAAGGCAGCTCGCATTTCTCGATGAAGACGCACGGCGAGTCGATCGTGCTGCAGGTCTTGCGCCCATTGCAGCAGGGCGTCAAGATCTACAGCGTCGACTCAACCATCAAGTTCGAAGGCGAAGCCAAGTAGAGCGGGCTAGGCAACGAATCCTATTGTTTTAGATAAGGCGTTAGGGCGTCGAAGCGGTAATCGATCTCCGCGATTTCATCGGGCGTGAGCTTGTACTCGTGCTGGCGCGAAACCGTCGTCTTGAAGATCTCGCGCTTTTTCAGGAGGTACAGCCGGGTGCCGGGAATATCCTGATCCAGGTTCAGCATGAGCAGCAGCTTGGCGTAGAGATCGCGCGCTTCCTCGGCTTTCTTCTGCTGGTGCAGATCCCAGAGTTTCGCGTATATATCGCCGTACATGGCGCCGCCAGTGATGACCCCGTCTGTGTCGAGACGCATTTCGTATAGCAGCCCGTTTCCGAAATGCGCGCCGTACACGCGCTTAATCGGATCAGGCCGGTGCGCGATCAGTTGCTTCATGCGCGGGATCACCGGATCGTGCTCTTCTTTCACATAACCGAAGTTGGGAAATGCGTGCGCGAGCGACACCATCAGATCAATGCTCGGCGCGAGATTGGGCGCGCCGCCGGAGGTCTGGATGAACACCGGGCGTTTCGTCATCCTGCAAAGCGCACTGAAGTAGTCCCGGTAATCGTCCATGGACTTGGCCTTCTTGGGTGGGATGGCGATGAGAGCGTCGGGCTCTAGCTTTTCGGCGTGCTCGGCGTATTCCATCATTTCGTCGGTATCGTCGCCTTGAACGCCGAGCACCAGCGCCGAGCGTTTCCCTTGGTGCGCTTTGGAAAGCACCACCATACCTTGCACGCGCTCTTGCTTCGTGAGTTGCGGCAATTCGCTGGATAGCTGCGGCCAGACGATTCCCTGGACGCCGAAGCGGTCCATCATAGCTACTTCGTACGCCAAGTCTCCCCAATCGACGTCCTTGTCGGCTGTATAGGGCGTGGAAAGGATAATAAACACGCCTTGAAGCGTTTTTGCTGGCGTGCTCGTGCTCGGTGCGGCCAAGGCCGGAAAGCGGGACAGCAGGGCGGCCGATCCAGCGGCGGTGAGCAGTTCGCGGCGGGTGTATTTGGCGGTCATGATTCCTCCTCGGGCCGATCCTCCAGGATTGCTTCGGCCTTACTCGGGCCGTCATAATGAAGGCACCTCTCGAAGCGACGGACTTTATGATTGTAATTCCATCCAGACTGGCTTGGAGCGGGCTTGCGTTTTTTGCAAGCCTGCACCTTCTAGCGGCACAGCCGGCCGACTTGGTTTTGCGCGGCGGCAAGATCGTCACACTGGAAACGGCCGCGACCGCTCAGGCGCTGGCCACGCGCGGCGGCAAGATCGTTGCCGTGGGCTCGGATCAGGAGATCCAATCCTACATCGGTCCTTCAACTCAAGTGATCGACTTGAAGGGACGCCTTGCGGTGCCTGGTCTCATCGAGGGCCATGGCCATTTCATGGGCCTAGGAGCCTCGAAGATGGAGCTGAATCTGCGCGATGCCAAAAACTGGGATGACATCGTCGCTATGGTCGCCGCAGCCGCACGAGAGGCGAAACCGGGCACTTGGATTCTGGGACACGGTTTCCATCAGGCGAAGTGGGACAAAACACCGCAGCCCAACGTGCTGGGATTTCCAGTGCACGATTCGCTCAGCAAAGTTTCACCTCACAACCCCGTGTGGTTGACGCATGCCAGCGGACATGCCGGTTTTGCCAATGCCGAAGCGATGCGGCTGGCCGGGATCGACAAGAACACGCCGGATCCGCCGGGCGGCCAGATTCTGAAAGACGCTCAGGGCAATCCGACGGGACTGCTAAATGAAAAGGCTCAGGCCTTGGTCAATCAGGCGTTGACATCGTATCGCTCCAAGATGAGCCCAGCGGAACTCGAGGCCGAAGCGCACAAACAGGTGGAGCTGGCTGAACGGGAATCCTTGTCGAAAGGGATCACGACATTCGAAGATGCCGGTTCGCCCATGGCGACCATCGATATGCTCAAGCAACTCGCCGAGCAGGGGAAGCTGGACCTGCGTTTGTGGGTGATGCTGCGCCAAGCCAATGCCGATATAGAGCCGCACTTGAAGAAATATTATTTCATCGGCGTAGGCGATGAGCATATGACAGTGCGCGCGATCAAGCGGCAGATCGATGGTGCGCTCGGCTCGCGCGGCGCCTTAATGCTGGAGCCGTACTCCGATCTCGGTCCCGAGGCGCCGAACCGCTCCGGGCTTCACACTGAAGATCCGGCTGACATTCGCAAGACGGCGGAACTGGCTATAACCAACGGGTTCCAGTTGTGCATACATGCCATCGGCGATCGCGGAAATCGCGAGGTGCTTGATCTGTATCAATCCGTCTTCAAAGAGCATGCGGAGAAGAATGGAAACCAGCTGCGCTGGCGCATCGAGCACGCGCAGCACTTGAATGCCGCTGATATTCCGCGCTTTGCGCAGCTCGGCGTAATAGCAGCCATGCAAGGTATCCACTGCACGTCCGACGCGCCGTACGTGCTCGCGCGGCTCGGCTACAAACGCGCCGAGGAAGGCGCATATGTCTGGCAGAAGCTCATGAAATCGGGTGCGGTGGTAGGCAACGGAACGGATACGCCCGTGGAGGATGTCGATCCGATTGCGAGCTTCTACGCGTCGGTGAGCAGGAAAGTTAAAGATGGTTCGGTGTTCTTCCCTGACCAGCGCATGAGCCGGATGGAGGCGCTCCGGTCGTATACGATGAACAATGCGTACGCGGCCTTCGAAGAGAACATCAAGGGTTCGCTCAAAGCCGGTAAGCTGGCCGACGTCACCGTGTTATCCAAGGACATTCTGACCATTCCCGAGGATGAGATCCCGACGGTCAGAGTGGACTACACCATTGTTGGCGGCAAGGTGAAGTACCAGCGGTAGCCGTATAACGCGCACATGAATGCGTGCGCCACCGCTCAAGCTTCGTCCGCATCCGCGCGATCGAACATAGTCTGCAGCGTTTGCAGTTCGGAATTAGTCGAGTGTCTGAAGTTGCCGGATAGGATTCCCGAGACCGCGCGGAAGGGTTCGCCTACGTGCATGCCTTGTGAATCGATCAAGTACTCGCGGATGTTCCGATCGTGTTGGGAGCCGCGCATTTTTAAAACGGTGATGCCGCGGCGCATTTCGCCAAAAACTTCGACGTAGCGCAACAGAATGATCGAGTCGGTGACACTTGAAATGTGAGCCTCGGTCACCGTGGATCCGCCTAGCAGCGAAGGAGTGGTGGAGGTAAACACGCCCGCGATTTGCTTATCTTTTAGATACGAGGTCAGCGCCAGGACGAACTCACGAAACGTGCGTAGCGTGGAAATGCGTTCGAGAGCGGACAGGCTATCGACGGCGACGCGCGTGGGCTTGAACTCCTCAATGTGCTTCTTAATCCGGAGCAAATGGTCCTCCAGCGCGGCGACTTCCGGGTATTCCGAGACGATCCGCAGGCGGCCTTCCGCTTCCAACCGCGGGAAGTCGGCGCCCCAACCCAAGGCATTACGATACAGCTGATCCCGGCTTTCCTCGAAGGCGAACAGGAGCCCTCGCTCGTCGCCTCCGATTGCGGCGAGAAACTCGGTGGCCGTGAGTGTTTTGCCCGTGCCCGTGGCGCCGGAAACCAGGACGACGGAGTCGCGATAGAATCCGCCGCCACACATGGCGTCCAGCTCCGTGATGCCCGACGTGATCCGTTTGTCGGAGGACTTTTGCCGGAGTTCGATGGACGACAACGGAAGCAGAATGATGCCGCTGTCTTCGGAAATGGTAAACGGGAACTCGCCCTTGAGATGAGACGCACCGCGGAATTTCAGAATCTCCAAGGTCCGGCGGCGCTTCTCTTCTTCCAGCGTATTTCGCAGGATGATTACGTTATCGGTGACGTATTCCTCGACGGGGGCTTCAGTCTGGCCGGTGTGCTCGGCCGTGATGATGGACGTCACGCCCATTTCGCGCAATTGCCAAGAGACGCGGTAGAGTTCGCGGCGGATCACCGCCGGGCGTCCAAACTGAATCAGCATGGCGCCGATAGAATCGAGCGAGACACGGCGGGCGCCGATCTTTTGGACCGCATGGTTAATGCGCCACATCAACCCGCCCAGATCGTAGTCGCCTACGGTTACCGGTTCATCTTTAGGGTGAAGGGAGCCGTCCACGAACACCCATTTGCCCTCGCTCTCCCACTTCTCGATATCCCAACCAAAGGAGGAGAGGTTGCGGCGCAAATCAACCGGCTGCTCCTCAAAGGTTACGAAGCAGCCCGGCTCGCCGGCCTTGATTCCTTCCACCAAGAATTGAGCGGCAAAAATTGTCTTCGCACTGCCCGGCCCGCCGCTGACCAGCGTGGTCCGGCCTACCGGGAGACCTCCGTTGCTGATCAGTTCGAATCCGGGAATATGTGTCGTACAGCGTTCCAGCCGTGAGGTGCTCATGTGGCGTTTCTCCGACGAGTGTGATCCTGAAGGCCGAGCAGCTCGATTACGCGCGCGGGCTGGCCTAAGTCTCCTACCAGGCGGCGTGGAGGTCCGGGAACCTGCCGGATGAGGGTGGGCGTGGCAAGTATTTTTTCGGATTCCGCCTTCTCAGGTTCTTTGATAACGTCCACCACCTCAACACGCACGGAGTTGGATAGAAATTCTTTGCATATTCGTTGCACGGCCTCGATCGCCCGAAGCGATCGCTGCGAGCCGCCGGTGACGAAAAGCCGGAGTACTACCTCACCGGCGGGTTCGTTCTGGGGGCAACGGTCCATTCGATGACTACCTTCCCGCTCTGCACTGCTCCCGGTAATACAACGCGAGTTCCCCGATCAGCTTGACCAACAAGAGGCGTGACTGCCGGATGCAGGCGCGTATTAGAGCGGGTGGCTTGCTTTTGACCAGCGTAGCGAGAGCGGAAAGATGGATCGCTATCAGGTCCTGGGGCACGGCATCGTGCTCTCCGGCGCGACGCGCCAATGCGCGTATTTTCGCGAACACGTGGCGCTCGGTCGCCGACATACTTTCCCGGACGGAGAGCTGAACGATTTCCCCGTAACTGGACACGAGTGCCTCGAAGGTTCCACGGTCCTGGCGGTATAACGGGCAGGTGCTGAATTCGTACGATTGGCTGGCTTCCATTCGCGATCACAGGGCGCGAGCCGCCAGGACAAAGCGGAACGTGCTGCCTTGTCCGGGCGTCGATTCGACCCAGATCCTGCCCCGATGGAGCTGAATGATCTGCCAGCAGATCGCCAGACCTAAACCCGCGCCGGGGACATCTTGACCGTGCAATCGCTTAAACGGAGAGAATATGGACTCGCAATAGCGCGGCTCGATTCCAATCCCATTGTCCTCGATCGAGAAGACGTAACCCTCCTGGGAATGCTCGGAATGGATACGTATCTGCGGGGGAGCAGCGCTCCGATATTTCATGCTGTTCGCCAACAGATTTTGCACGAGTTCCACCAGCTGAACGTAGTCGCCCATGACCAGGGGTAGCGAATCGCAAACGATTGTGGCTCCCGACTCTTCGATTTTTAATTGAAGGTTTGCCAGGGCCGTTTGTACTACCGAGTTCATGTCCACGTCGTTGGCATAAAGCGGTTCTTGTCCCACGAGCCGGGAGTACGCGAGTAAGCCGTTCACGATCGTATCCATTCGTTGTGCCGCGCCAGTTATGAAGTGGAGGTATTCGGAGAGATTGGGGTCGTTTTGGATGGCAGCGCTCTGCGCGAGCAGTTCGCTGTAACATACCACCATTCGAATTGGCTCACGAATGTCGTGGCTAAGCCCGTGCAGCGCATACGAGAGATTCTGCACCATGCCATGGAGGCGCTGCAGGTCCGGATCATCGGACCTGGCGTTGTGCGGGCCGTCCGGCTCGTGTGCAGCCGGTGTAGCGCCACTCGGATGGGCAGAACTTGCCGCCTTCAACTCGGCGCTAGGGTCCATTTTAGGTTCGGTGACAGCGCCCATATGACCCTTCAGAACGTGAGAAAAAACTGCGTTTCGCAACGGCGTAGCGCCGCCGAGGTATTGTGCGCCTCAACCCTGCTAAAGCCGACGTTCGGCCGCAAAGAATGGTTCCGTGCCTTCGCGGCCGCTCGCGCTCCGGTTTTAGGGCGGTCGCCAAAAATGTCAGCTTGCGAGCTGTTGAATGTTTTCAATGCCGGGATGTGTTTAACCTGACCCTTCCACTTCGGGCACACCTCGATTTCAGCCCCTCACGTCACAAGGCTGCCTGAGAGATGCCACTTATAGATCCATCGTGGGGCGGAATCGTTTCGAACCTCACGGCCGGCGTGGTTTTGTCTGGTTCCGGACGCACATGCGACCCGACCGGCGCAGCGTCTTTTCGGCGATCCTCGCCCGAAACTGGAACGGAACTTGCGCCAAAAAATGCCGGAGTTGTAGAGGAAAACGATGCAAGTGATGCCCAACGAGATGCTCAAACCGGAAGAAACCCGTCCGGGTAACTCCCCGTCTGACAGTAACATGCAAGCACTTTATCTCGCTCTTAACGATGCCGAGGCATTCGAGCGGGCCGTGCGGAAGCATGTGCGCAACCGGCTCGGCAGCCGTGGTACACAGGGAAATTTTTCCATCGGTGAAGGCGAAGCTTCCATCTGAAGCCGACGCTATCGCCTCAAGACAAACTTCCCGCTACATTTTTGCGCTCACCTCGTTCTGGTGGTGGCGGGACGGGTTTGCCTAATCTTTGTGTGCCTGACCTTCCACCAGCTCGATGCGGATGTGATCGGGTCCTTCGATAAACGCGAATCTTATTTTTCCGTCTGCCACCGATCGCGGCTCGTCCCTAACTTTGACGCCATCTTTTTTCAGGCGCGCGAGCGTTTCGTCAAGGTTGTCCACTCCGAAACCAATATGATCGGCCGTGTGCCCGCGCGTCGATTCAAAATCAGTACGATCTTTCCAGAGTTCTGGCCATTGCGTCTTTGCGTACTCCATCGGGTAAATGATGATGTTGACGTTGTCCATCATCAGCGACATGGATGGGCCGATCTGGAAACCCTTATACATGCGCGGCTCCCGCGAAGGGGCGCCACGGCCGAGGCGCGTTAAGCCGAACTCTTTGATGTACCACTCGCCCGCGGCGACAGGATCTTTGCTCAGCATGTGAATGTGGCCGAAATGGTGATGATTGGCGGTGTTTAGCTCAATCAATTGATGCTCCGGGCCATCTACGTACGCGTAGAAAAAAACGCCCATGCGCGTTCCGCCGCCGATATCGCTGATATCGGTCAGCGGGGTTGCGAATTGCGTGCCCATGTCGAGCTGTTTCTGGTAAGTCGCCTTCATGTCTTCGGCGCCCCAACCGATGTGCCAGATGGTTGAAGTAATTTCGGATTTGGGCGGTGCCGCCACTTTAGTGAACAGCAGCCACGATTTTTGCGCCCAGACCGCGTCCTGGAGTCCGGCGAAGTTCGCTTTTTCGCAGTCGAATTTCGATGTATAGAAAGCGATCGCTACTGCCGGATCCGTGACGTTGAGGTGCACGTGGTGGAAGTGCGCCAATTGTAGGGGCTGATCTTGCGCGCGAAGAGCCATTCCCGATATCAACAGCAATGCTGTAATAAGCCGGCGATCAGCGCCTATCAACACGAATGGTCCTTAGCGCGCAATTGATTTGATCTGGAAATATTCTTCGAGGCCGAACATGCCGAGTTCGCGGCCGATGCCGGACTGTTTGTAGCCGCCGAACGGCGCCAAGGGGTTGTACTTGCCCCCGTTCACGTCCACCTGGCCGGTACGGATGCGGCGCGCCACACGCATGGCGCGCTCCGTGTCGCCCGACCAAACGCCGCCCGCCAGACCATATATCGTGTCGTTTGCAATCCGAATCGCTTCCTCTTCGGTGTCGTAGGGCAGAACCGAAAGGACTGGGCCGAAAATCTCTTCTTGCGCGATGGTCATCTTCGACTGCACGTCGGCGAAGATGGTCGGCTCGACATAGTAGCCTTTACTGAATCCCGCCGGCCGTCCGCCACCCATAACTACGCGGGCGCCTTCCTGTTTTCCTTTGGCGATGTAACTCTCCACTCGCTGCCGTTGCGTATCGGAAATCAGGGGGCCGAGCCGAGTGCCGGGATCTAGCGGGTCGCCGACCTTTAAAGAGCCTATGGCTTGGCCCGCCAGGTCGAGCGCTTCCTGATACCTGCTCCGCGGGACAACCATGCGCGTCCAAGCCGAACAAGTCTGGCCCGAATTAAGCATCGCGTTGCGGGCGCCGGCCGGGATTGCCTTGTCAAAGGGCGCATCGTCCAGCACGACGAATGCGGATTTGCCGCCGAGCTCCAAAGTCACTTTCTTGATTCCTTCGCCCGCGAGCGCGCCGACGCGTTTTCCCGCGCGAACCGATCCGGTAAAGCTAATCATGTCCACCAAGGGGTGCGCCGCGATGGCTTCTCCGACCACCGGGCCATAACCGGTGACGATGTTCAACACCCCCGCCGGAAGGCCGATAGACTGACATGCATCGGCCAGCAAAAACGCATTGAGGGGAGCGACTTCGCTGGGTTTGAGCACGACTGTGCATCCGGCGGCAAGCGCAGGCGCGACTTTGGCCATGATCTGGTGCAGCGGATAATTCCATGGCGTGATTGCGCCCACGACGCCATAGGGTTCACGCACGATAAGGGAATTTCCGATCTCCTGCTCGAGCTTAAGGTCGGTAATCAACTGCGCGTACGTGCTAGTGACCATCACCGGAAGCCCGGCTTGAATATTCGTGGCCATGGTGATCGGCGAGCCGACTTCCTGCGCAATAACTTTGGCTATCGCTTCGCTGCGTTCTTTCAGTGCACCCGAGAGTTTGCGAAGCCAGTCCGCTCGCTCTGCGACCGTGGTCTGGCTCCAGCCATTGTCAAAAGCGGCGCGTGCGGCGCGCGCGGCTTTGTCGACATCCTCAGGCGTACCTTCCGGAATTGATCCGATCACCTCTTCGGTGGAAGCGGACACGACATCGATGGAGGCGCGGCCCGATTGGGGTTGCCAGCGGCCATCGATGTACAGTTCGCGATAATTCGTCGTTTTGGGTTGTGCTCCGGTCATGTTGATCCCTACTCATTATAGTTGTCGTGCTGGTTGCACACCGCTGCCGGAAGCTACCATAGGAACCAAGATGTTTCAGGGACTCGCATTCGTTTTGCTCTCATTGCCCTTGGCGGCGCAGGTTAACGTGCTGACGTATCAGTACGAAAATACGCGCGCCGGTCAAAATCTCAACGAACTTCTGCTTACGAAATCGAACGTCAACGCGAACCAGTTTGGGAAGTTGTTTTCATATCCCGTGGATGGCCAGATCTACGGCCAACCGTTGTATCTCGCCGGTGTGAACGTCCAGGGCAAAGGATTTCACAACGTGGTCTTCGTCGCCACCGAGCACGATAGCGTCTATGCCTTCGATGCCGACAGCAATGCTGGGGCAAATGCCACGCCTTTGTGGGCGGTTCATTTCACGAACGGGACCACGATTACTACGGTCCCAGCTACCGACGTCAACTGCGGCCAGATAGATCCGGAGATCGGGATCACCAGCACGCCGGTCATCGATCAAAATAGCGGAACCATCTATGTGGTTGCGATGCGCAAACTGATCGGCGCAACCGCCTCGTACGAGCATCAGCTGCACGCGCTAGACCTGACCAGCGGCGCCGAACGCCCGGGAAGTCCGGTAACTATTCAGGCGTCGTACCCAGGAACGGGAGAAGGCGGAAATACGCTGACCTTCCAGCCAAAGAATTACAAGCAGCGTCCCGGCCTGTTGCTCTTGAATGGCGTGGTTTATACTGCCTGGTCCTCACACTGCGACATCGGCCTTTATCACGGATGGCTCATCGGATACGATGCGAAGACGTTGCAGCAGGTCTTGGTTTACAACAACACCCCGAACGGCAACGAAGGTTCTTTTTGGGCTGGTGGCGCGGCTCCGGCGGCGGATTCCAACGGCAATATCTTCCTGGTTGCCGGCAATGGCTCGTTCGATGCGAACCGTGGCGGAATCGATTTGGGCGAAAGCTTCATCAAGTTGTCCACTTCGAACGGGCTAAGGGCATTGGATTATTTCACGCCGTTCAATTTCAACGAGCTGAACAACGGCGATGCCGACGTTGGATCGGCCGGAGTCGCGTTTGTCGGCGACGAAGCCGGAAACGCGAGCCATCCTCATTTGATGGCCGGGTCCGGTAAAGAAGGCCGAATATACTTGATCGATCGCGACAATCTGGGCCACTGGCAAGCCGTATCGGATAGCCAGATTCCGGGCTCGGTTGCGGGGGCGATAGGTGGACTGTTCGGGAATCCGGCTTACTTCAACCAAGCGGTCTACTTTTGCGGTGCCGGCGATAGCCTGAAAGCTTTCCCGGTTTCGAACGCGCAATTGGCGGCGGCGCCAAGTTCGAAATCTTCCGCCACTTTCGGTTACCCCGGCTGCGTACCGACAATATCGGCGAGCGGGAACTCAAACGGCATCGTCTGGGTGCTCGAATCATCTGCGACGCTGCACGCTTACGACGCGTCGAACCTGGCGCACGAGTTGTACAACAGCAATCAGAACAATATGCGCGATGCACTTGGGTCGTATGTGAAATTCACGGTTCCGATGCTTGCGAATGGAAAAGTTTACGCGGGGACTGCGAACGCGCTCGTGGTGTACGGCTTACTTGGATCTCTGAACATCACGAATGCGGCCAGCGGCCAGCAAAACTTCATCGCGCCCGGATCGCTGGTCGCGGTTTACGGTACAGGTAATATCGGGATTCCGCCGGCGCGTTTTCCGATTCCGACCACCGTGAATGGCGTCACCATGACCATTAACAACATGCCTGCGCCGTTGCTGTTTGGAAGCAACGGGCAAATCAACGCGCAGGTGCCGTTCGAATTGCCGGCCGGTGCCGCAAGTCTCACGCTTACTTCGGGCGGCGCGGTGGCCGGTACGGCTAATTTTTTGCTTGAACCGGCGGAGCCCGGCTTGTTCCTGTTGGGGCAGGGGCGTGCGGCGGTATTGAATTCCGACTACAGCATCAACAGCCAGAACCAACCGGCCGCAGTAGGGAGTTTTATCTCCGCGTACATGACCGGATTGGGCGCGGTCGACAACCCTGTTCCGAGCGGCCAGCCTGCGCCATTGAGTCCCTTATCGCGCGTGACGAGTGCCCTATCGGCGACCATCGGCGGGCAGCCCGCGGATGTGCTGTTCGCCGGACTCGCTCCCACCTACGCGGGTTTGTACGTGGTGATCGTCACGGTTCCGCAGCTTGCGCCAGGCGATTATCCGCTGCAGGTGACCGTTGGCGGCGTGGCGAGCAACACCGGGACGATCAGCGTTCGCTGACCGCCCCGGCGTCCTGACTATTGCACTGCAACGGTGATGTTTTGTTGTGAGTTGGTCGCGTTCCCCACCGTCAGCACGATGGGCTGCGGCCCGGAGCTGATGTTCGTTGGAACGCTGGCGTTAATTTGGATGGCTCCGCACACCAACGTGGGAGCTTCTCCGGCATATGAGATGGTAGCGGGCTGGCCACCGATGGTTAGCGTGATCGGCTGCGCCACCGGCTTGGCGAAAGGCGCTGTGCCGGGAGTCACGCAGCCGGTTGTGCCGGCAGGCACGATCTGCCCCTCACCCGTTCCATAGATTTGGATGATGCTGCCCTTGGGAGCGGGATTGGTGTCGCCGTTGACGGTCCCGTTTTGATTCAGGATGGCGCCTTGTCCGCTGCCGCCCTGGCTCAAGGAGAAGATGGCGGGCGCAGTCGGAACGATCTGAACAGAGAACATGGCCGACGTAGCACCGCCAAACTGCACCGTTACCGTTGCCGTTGTGACACTGCCCATCTCGTACGGCACGATCGCATTGATCTGCGTCGCGGAAACGTACGTGAGCGGCGCTGGCACGCTGTTGAAGAGAACGCTAACTCCGCCGAGGTTGGTAGAAACCATCCCGTTGGATGTCAGCGTGAGGTTTGCCGGTGTGATGGGGCCGAGATTGTTGCCGAAGATGCTGACAATCTCGCCGGGCGCAACTGAATTGGTCGGTTGCAAGCTGGCGGCGTTATTTATCGAATTGATCACCGGAGTTGTTGCGGCGCTCACCGCCAGATTCACGGTGATTTGTTGGCTGCCGCCAGCGATGTTGGGTGAGGACACGTTAACCGTGCCCTTGTAATTGCCCGCCGTCAGTGTCGAAATGACCGCGGGGTTCAGCGCGATGGTGAGGGCGCCCGGCGTGTTGCCGCTGGCCGGCGTTACCGTCACGAATGCGCCGCCCGTACCGGGAACGAACGATGCCGTGAACGGAATGTTGCCGCCGGTACTGGTTACCTGGACGGTTTGCGACCCGGAAATGTTGGTTCCGAGCTGGGCCGACAGGTTCACCGTGTTCGAGGAGAGCGATAGCGTCGGTGCAGCTCCTACCGTGAGTGTGACCGGCACATACAGCGGGCTGTTGCCTGCTCCCGGAACAATCACTGTCACCACGCCGGCGTAGGATCCCTGCGGCAGTTGCGTACCGTTGGTACTGACGGAGACTGTATTGCCGGCCGCCGTGGCAGTCAGCCAGCCGCTGCCATTCAACGTAGTGGGAATCACGCCGATCGTTGCTCCTGTCGGCACGCCGGCGATCTGAACGGTCTGGCTCGCGGGAGCCGGACCTCCCAGGGTTTGGTTAAAGCTCACGCCGTTGGGCGGAGCAAAGCTGGCGTTCGACGATACAACGTTCAGCGTGATATAGATCGTCTGGGCTGGGACATTGGGTGCCGTGCTTGAGACGGTGATCGTTCCCGTGTACATTCCAACGCCCAAGTTCGCCGGATTGATCGTAATTTGCAGATTGTTGGGTGTATTGCCACTGTTAGGTGTAACTGACAGCCAGGTCAGCCCCGGAGGATTGGTGGCCGCAGTTGCGGTAAAGGGCAGCTGTGCGCCCGGATCTGTGCTGGTCACGGATACGGTTTGCTGCACCGCGCCCGATCCCGACAACGCATTCACTGTGATCACGGACTGGCTGACGTTGAGTAGCGCGGTGGTGCTCACGTTCATCGTGACGGGAATTACCAGTGGCGCTGCAGTGGACCCGGGCACGCTCAGAGTAATGGTGCCGTTGCAAACCTGGGCCGTGTTGAGGCCCGTCGTGTTCACCGAAACCACTACCTGATTCTGATTGCCGAACGTGTTTCCTGTGGCTGGCGAAGCGGACAGGAAGCCGCTGCAATTGGAGGTACTGGTCGCGACCTGGAAGTTCAGCGGCGTGCCAGTGCTCGTCAGCGTAAAGGTCTGACTCTGCGGCGTCGCCTGGCCAACCTGGTAATTGAAGTTCAGCGACGGAACTGCGGTGGTCAGCATAGCATTGCTGCCCACCACGAGCGTAACCGGGAAGGTCTGAGGTGAATTACCTGCGCCTGCTGCCGTTAGACTTACATTTTCGGTGTAAGTACCCGGCCCAAGCGATGACACAACGCCTGCGTTGATACCCAGACTAAGTGCTTGCGGAGTAGTGCCCGTGCCCGGAGTGAATTGCAAGAAATTCGGTCCGTTATTGACGGGAGTGGCCGTAACGTTGAAACCCAAAGCAGTGCTCGAGCTGGTGATCTGCACATTCTGCGCCGCCGGCACCGCGCCGCCGATCTGGAAGTTAAATGTCGGTCCTGTTGTGGGAACCAGCAGCAAGGGGTTAGTGCTGGCCAGCAGGTTCACATTTACAACCACGCTCGGATTCGAGGCGCCTGGCGCCGAAATATCGATCTCGCCCGTGCACGGTCCAGCCTGGATGCCGGAGGTGTTGATCTGCACCGTTAAGGTCGCCGGTGTCGCGCCTTGCGTGGGAGTCACCACGAGCCAGTTGTTTCCGCACGTGGTGGTCTTGGCCGTTGCCGTGAAGCTGACGTTCGCTCCGGTGCTGCTGGTCAGACCGAGAGTTTGCGTTGCGGGCGCCGCCTGCCCGATCTGGAACGCAAAGTTAAGCTGAGCTGGACTCACATTTAACGCCGGTGTTCCTGCCAGAGTCACGAGAACAGGGACGTTGATTCCGGTTGTGCCGGGTGCATTGATCGCAATCGCACCGTTGAATACCCCCGAGCCGCTGAGCGCGCCGGGATTTACCGTCACTTGGAATGAACCCGGGAGTGTTCCCGACGTGGGGAAGACCGAAAGCCAACTGCCGCCGCCGTTCATAATCGGCGTGGCCGTGTAATTCGTCAAGCCCGCCGTGTTGCTCGATACCGTAACGGTTTGCGTTGCCGGAACGGTGTTGCCTGCACTGAAATTGAAACTGAGCGAATTGGGAATCGCCGAAAGACTACTCGGGGCGGATGAATTTGCGTTCAACGTAACTGGGATAGTGACTGAACTGGAGCCAGGTCCCGTGACGGTCACGAACCCAACGTCCGTTCCCGAGGTGGGCGCTCCCGAACCAACCGACACACTCAATGTGAGCGGCGATGGCCCGGAACCAGGCGTCACTTTCAGCCAGTTAGTACTGGAGTAAGCCGAGACGCTGAGACTTACAGGACTAACCGAAGAAGACACCAACACATTTTGGGCGGCCGGCGTCACTCCATTTTGGGTATTAAATGTGATCTGAGACGGAGTGGCAGTCAGTGTAGTATTCTGTGCCCATGCTGTGTCGAAAAGGCACATCAGGGCGGCTGGCAAAAGAATAGTGCAGACGGAGAATTTTTCGATAATTTTCACGACTTGCTCCAAGAACTGTTGTTGAACGCGGGGAGTGGCGGGGCGTAGCCCGCTCGCATCAGTGGCAATCTTCTTGCCACCGCACCATTAGACACAGAACCTACCAAGATGTTTCTGAGGTCACCGTGATGCCGCTCACACAAGATCACTGCAGGGATTCTTGTTACGTCATGTTAGGATCAGATCAGATTTCCGGCGTTGCAGCCGGCAACGTTAGGCGTAAACCCGCTTCTTAGCTAATATGTCCAAGCTTTCCATTCGCGACTTAGACCTCCGGAACAAGACGGTATTCATCCGTGTTGATTTCAACGTGCCGCTCGCGTCCGGCGGGCAGGAAATTACCAGCGACAAAAGAATACGGGCTTCGGTTCCCACCATCCGTTACGCACTCGATCACGGCGCGGCCGTCATTCTGGCCAGTCACTTGGGGCGCCCGAAAGGCAAGCCGAATTCTGAAATGAGCCTCAAGCCTGCCGCCAAGCGTTTGGCGGAATTGCTCGGCCGGGAAGTGAAAATGGCTCCGGACTGCGTGGGTCCGGAAGTCGCGAAGATGCGGCCGGCGGCCGGTGAAGTGCTGCTGCTCGAGAACCTCCGTTTCCACCCCGAGGAGGAGAAAAACGATCCTGGTTTTTCGAAGCAGCTCGCCTCGTTGTGCGATGTCTATGTGAATGACGCGTTCGGTTCTGCGCACCGCGCGCATGCCTCCACCGTCGGAATGATCCAGTTTGTTCCGCAAGCGGCGGCAGGGCTGCTGATGGACAAAGAACTGGAATATTTGAACAAGGCTACCAAGAATCCTGCGCGTCCTTGTGTAGCAATCCTGGGCGGCGCGAAGGTCTCGGACAAGATTGAAGTCATCGAAAACCTACTTAAGATCGTCGATCAGATCCTAATTGGGGGCGCGATGGCTTACACATTCCTTAAGGCCCGCGGCGAGACCGTTGGTAAGTCGCTCGTTGAAGACGATAAGGTACCGCTGGCAAAAGACTTGCTCGCGCGCGCCGGCAACAAGCTGTTGCTGCCAACCGATCATGTGGTCGCGGCGGAGCTGCAGGAAGGTGCGGATCATCGGGTCGTGTCGCAGATTCCCGACGGCATGATGGGTTTGGACATCGGCCCCGCCACCATCGCGGCGTACGAGGCCGTGATTCGGAAAGCCAAGACGATCATTTGGAACGGACCGATGGGTGTGTTTGAAAAGCCGCCGTTCGATCGAGGGACGATTGCACTGGCTAAGGCGGTTGCAGAATCCGGAGCTGTATCGGTGGTTGGGGGCGGCGATTCTGAAAAAGCGATCAAGTCGGCCGGCGTTGCGGACAAGATCTCTCATATCTCCACCGGGGGCGGCGCATCGCTGGAATTCCTGGCCGGCATTGAATTGCCCGGAGTGGCCGCGCTCACGGACAAGTAGCTATGCCGACGACGACTGCGCTACCGGCTGCCGGTCTTTGAAGAACAGGGCGGTACCGCTGATGGCCGCCGCCAGCAACCCCCACACGATCAGCAAAGAATGGTCGATGAGAAAACCGGCGATGGTGGGCGCGCAAATCGCAGAAAACGAGTTTAACGACTGCGTAAGCCCGAGCACGACGCCTTGCTCTGACCGGTCCGCGCGCTGTGTAATCAAGCTGGTCAGCGCCGGACGATTCACCCCGGTTCCGAGCGAAGCTGCCGCTGCCACCACCAGCAAAACCGGAATCTGGCTGGTGAACGCCAGGGCTGCCAGGCCGGCCATTGCGACGAAGAATCCCGCGCGCACCAGCGTGATCTCTCCGAACGCTTTCACCAGCCGTCCCATCAGCCCGCCTTGCAGGATCACGCCCAGGAACCCGAGATAGGCGTAAACGTAGCCCACCTCCTTAGCACCGAACGGGTGTCCGTTCCACGTGAATCGCCGCTCGGCAAACAGTGGAAAGCCGGTCATAAAGAGCGAGAAGGTCAAAGCGAACGCCAGGAACTGCCACAACAGCGGCCCTAGCGACGGTTCGCGGAAGAACCGTACATAATTTCCCCAATCCAGGACGGTGAACTTCCGAGGCGTGTCGGCGGCGACCGGGATATTGGAGGGCAGCAGGAAAAAGGTCGAAAGAATGCTGGTGGCCGAAAGTGCTGCCGCCGCGAAGATCGGGTATTGATAGCTGTACTGCGCCAGAAATCCCGAAATTGCCGGTCCGATGAGGAATCCCATGCCGAACGCGATACCGATCAGCGCAAAGGACTTCGCGCGGTCCTCGGGCTTCGTTACGTCGGAGATGTAGGCTTGCGCCAGCGACAGGTTTCCGGCCGTGATGCCATCGATGATACGCGAAAGGAAGACGAGCCACAGCATGTTCGCGTAGGCCAGAATCATGAAGCCGATGAACGTGCCGACCTGGCTTACCAGCAGCAGCGGCCGGCGGCCCATGTGGTCGGACATGCGGCCCAGGATGGGCCCGGCGATCAACTGGCACAGCGCGTATGTGGAAACCAGCATTCCGACCACGGCCGGGCTGGCCCCGAGCTTCTCGGCATAAAACGGTAGCAGGGGCAGAATGATGGTGAGCCCCAGGACGTCAACGGAAACGATTAGAAAGATGGCAAGGAGCGGAGATTTCAGCAATTAAAGTCAGTACGATGGTAACAGAGGATCGCAGCGCGATACCACTGAGGCGGCGCGCTCGAATCATGGCTGACCAACTTTATCTTTCCTATAAGCTACGAAATTTCACGCCGCAGAACATGCTGCGGCACTATGAAAAGCTGCTGCGAACGTTTCCGTTCTCGCGCCTGGCGCGCCAAGCATCTACGTTCAAAATACTGGGTGTGGACTACAATCAGCCCCCCGCGCTCGAGATCCCATATCCGCCGCCTGTTCCCGTGGATGGGGTGCTGGCGGTTGCCAACGATTTTGAAAATCCCGATTCCTGTTACCGGCTGGAAAGCTGGTGGGACCTGTGGCAGTTCGAAGGAGATTGGAAGATCGAGCCATCGCGCGTGGCGTTGTGTTGCTTTGGCCCGGAGTTCGAGCACGAGAGCGATGACAATCTCACAGTCGAGTTCGGCATCGATGCGCACTTTCTTCCGCAACCCGGCGTGCCGAACAGCGTCCGGATGGTCCAATCGAATATCAAAAGCCTTTTAAAGCTGGTTCACGATCTGGATGACGCGCTGCCCGTGGACACGCGGCGGCTCTGGTCTGAATCCGGCGAGAACTTTTCGGACAAGCTCCATGAGGCGCTGGCTAACAGCGAGCGCTAACCGTCCTGCTACTCCGGCCCGAGGATTTCTTCAATTTTCTGGCCCAGTTCTCGGGGCAAGAACGGTTTTTGGAGGAAGCGCACCTGCGGCTGAAGGTCCGGCGGAAGACTCGACACGAAAAACTGCGATCCGCTGCACACCAGGACGGGCAAGACCGGTCTGAGAGCGCAAATTCTGGCCAGAAGCGCTTCGCCTGGCATATCCGGGAGGCCCATGTCGGCCACCACCAGATCGTAACGCGACTCAGGATTGTCGAGGGCGCCTAAAGCCGCAGCGGCAGTCGAATGCGCATCGACCTCGTAGCCGAGCCGCTTCAGATGCTTGTCCAGCAAGACGACAAGCTGCGGCTCGTCCTCGATGATGAGGATTCTGCGACCGGGCACCTTACCAGATTGCCAGAGGCGCAGCCCCGGGGCTGAAGGCGAGGCCCAGGCTCAACCGGTTCGAGTCCAGATTATAGACGTGATTCTGGGTGGTGAAGTGGCGGTAGTCGTACCGCAGCTCGATGTAGGTGTCGCCGGATATTCGATACGTTAGTCCTCCGCCGCCTTCCAGGTTGCCGTAGAGCGGCAATGTCTGGTCCAGTGCCGTCAATTGTGAATAGCCGGCGCTGACCGCTGCCGCCAATCGATGCGCTCCAGTATAAGAAAAGGCCGCCCGCGCCGATGTCTGGCGCGAGGTTAAGTACAGTTCGTTTCCCGGCGAGACGCCGCTGGAATATTCCAGCACGAGAGATGAATGGCTGAAGCGCCGCGTCAGCCGGGCGCCGGCGGCAGGCACATAATTAATATGCGTGAAAGTCACAATCGCGAGGTTCTGCCCGATGATGGACGCGACGGCCGGGTCGAGCGAAACCTGCATGAGCCCGCTGGTGTTCAATCTCGTGCCGCCGAATTGCACCGCTAGATCGAGCGTGCGGCTCAGCGCGATGGAATACTCCAGCGCTGCGGTCTGCAGTTCTGCATTCCCGAACAGGCGCTGAAAGTCAAAATGCGTTTGCTGAACAACGGCGCCGATCGTCTGATGCTCCGTCAGCCGGTACGCCACTCCAGCGCGGGCGCTGTAGCCGTTCAGACCGGCTAGGGCCATATACTGCCTGCGAACCAGAAAACCTTCACCGCCAATGTCGAAAGACAGGCGCCGCGTTTTCTGCCAGACGAACGCGATGCGCGCTTGTGCGTAGTTCTTGCGATCGTTGAACAGATCGTTGCGTGGAAGCGCAAAGAAATCGGTGTTCGCCAGCGGAAGATACGTGAATTCGCCGTTGGGCATGGTGGTCGTGCCCGCGATGGCCCTGACATCCAAACCGGCGTGAGGACTCAGGAACTGGCTGTAAGTTAGATCCAGGAACTGGTCCGAGCCGTTGAGCAGCGAATCGCGAGCGTATTGGCGAAACGTTCCCTTGTATTCCAGGCTGATCTGCGCGTGACGCCAGACTCGCGTTCCGATAAGGCCGGCCCCGCTGTCGATGCCGTGATCTGGTACCACTACCACTGGGCCGTTCGCCGCAGGAACGGGCGCCAAGGCCGAATCGTATATCCCGGTAATTTCGCCATAGAGCCGGAGGTCGATTAGCTTTCCGCCGCGCTGCCCCACCAAGCCGGCATCCCGGCTGAGAATCGATGGGCCAACGCTGGCCCGATCTGGACCGTTTTCCACGTCAATATCGTCGGAGCTTTGTCTCGGCGCAGCTTGCGGACCTGGTGCCGGCGGGCCGTCTTGCGCGTGAACGCTCCCGGCCGTCATTAAGACGAGGCAGAGCACGCAGTTTCGAACTTTTAGACGGCAGAGGCAGTCCAACTTCAGGTAAGTGCCCGGACGGTTGTGAAACTCTCGCCTCGGGGTATCATCGGCACGTATGCGATTTCACACCGAATATCTCACCTTCAACACCAAGAAGCACCGCCAGTACATCAACATCACGGGAGAAGTGAAGGCCGCACTCGCCAAGAGCGGCATCCAGGAAGGTATGATCCTCGTTTCCGCAATGCACATCACAGCGGGTGTATGGGTCAACGATGCCGAGGACGGACTGCTGGCCGACATCGACGAATGGCTGGAGAAGCTTGCTCCCTATCGCGACGACTATCGGCACCACCGCACCGGCGAAACCAACGGCGATTCGCATTTGAAGAACCTGTTGGTACACCACCAGGTCATTGTTCCCGTGACCGCCGGTAAGCTCGATTTCGGGCCGTGGCAGCAGGTTTATTACGCCGAATTCGACGGCCAGCGCTCGAAACGCGTCATCATTAAGGTAATGGGCGAGTAGGTGGATTTGGGCAGGGGCGGACGAAAGGAATGCCGCTGGTCCGGCATTTGTGTAATGAGGTCAGTTATGACACGAATTCTCGTTTTGGCGGGCGCGCTGACGGTTTCCGCAGCCGCGGCGGATCTTTCCATCCGGCAAGTCATTCTGTACAAGAGCGGCGTTGGATATTTCGAGCGTTCCGGTCAGCTCGCGGCCGGCGAGTCGGCGCGGCTGGATTTCAAAGCGTCGGATATGAACGATGTGCTGAAGTCGCTAACCATCGCGGATCGGAACGGCGGCAAAATAGCCGGGCTGCGCTACGATTCCAGCGAGCCGCTCGACCGCAAGCTGGCCGATTTTCCATTCAAGATCAACGGCCAGGCATCGCTGAGTGCGCTTATGGATCAGATGAAAGGCGCGAAATTGGAGATCAAGTATGGCGCCGAGACTGTGAGTGGATCCATCGTCAGCGCCCGTCTGGTTGCCGCTGACGATAAGCATCCGGAGCGCGAATCGCTCGTGCTGATATTGGATTCGGGCGATCTCCGCACGTTCGATCTCGCTGCAGCCAGTGCGATTCGATTTCTCGATCCCAAGCTACAAAACCAGCTCCGCGACTATCTGGCTGTCGTGAATCAGTCGCGCTCGCTGGACAAACGGAGCATTTATATCGACTCATCCGATGCGACGGCGCGCCAGATCGAGGCCAGCTACACGGTGCCGACACCGGTGTGGAAGTCGAGTTATCGGCTGATCTTCAATGACAAAACCGATCCGACACTGGAGGGCTGGGCCATTGTAGACAACACCACGGGTGAGGATTGGACCAACGTCATGCTGGCGGTCGTGTCCGGGCGGCCGGTGTCTTTCATCAGCAGGCTCTACGAACCCAAGTATCTGGCGCGGCAGACGGTTGAACTGCCCGAGGATCGCGCGGCCGCCCCCGTCATCTATGGTGGCGCAGTATCGAAAGAGGGTGTGGGAGTGGGAGGCGGCAGGATGGGCAACATTGCGGGCGCGCCTCCGATGCAGGCCAATGCGCGCAGCTCCGCAATGGAACTGCAAGCCTCAGCAGGTTTGAACGAACCTCTTGCAGCCCTTAGCAATATCTCTGTCAACGTCGCTGCCGCCGAT
Source organism: Bryobacteraceae bacterium (assembly GCA_035293725.1). GTDB lineage: Bacteria > Acidobacteriota > Terriglobia > Bryobacterales > Bryobacteraceae > Palsa-89. The sequence goes on along the minus strand of DATGMH010000027.1, from coordinate 141,113 downwards.
TTCTGCGAACTTTTCGAATATCGCTTCTCGGCGCCCGTCACGGTGAAGAAAGATGAATCGGTGATGCTTCCGTTTCTGCAGCAGAAGATCGGGGCGCGCAAGCTGCTGATTTATTCCGAAAACTACGGCGAGCATCCCATGAGCGCCGCCGAATTGACCAATTCCACCGGAAAAACATTGGATGGCGGCCCTATCACGGTGTTCGACGGCGCCAGCTACTCGGGCGAAGCACTCATGACAACCCTTAAAGCCGCGGACAAGCGCCTCATCAGTTACGCCGTTGATTTGGGGACCCGTGTCACTACCGCCTTTGAATCGGGCCGCAGCGTGATTCGCGAGATTCACGTGAACCACGGCGTGCTGACCGCGCGATCGGCAGTCCAAGAAACCAGAACGTACACGATCCGCAATATCGATGCCAAGCCGAAGACCCTGATCGTTGAACAGGTCCAGCAGCCCGAGTATCGTGTGCTGAGCCCGGCTCCCCGTGAGACGACAACGGCAGCCAACCGGTTCGAGGTTAAGCTGGATGCGGACGCGAGCCAGACATTGCCGATCGTTCAGGAGCGCGTTTATGACATGACGACGTCGGTGTCCAGCGCTTCTCCGGACCTGCTGATCAGCTACGTCCAGAACAAAGCGATCGCGGATGCGGGACGGCGCCAGCTTCAGCAGGTGGTCGATCTCGAGCGGCAGATCGCGGATTTGGATTCCCAGATCCGGCAAGGCGACGCCGATCTCAAGAACCTGGTCGACGACCAGACGCGCATTCGGCAAAATATTCAAAGTCTCAACCAGGTCAGCGGCCAGCAGGAGCAAGTGCAGAAGTATGCGCGCCAGCTCGCCGACCAGGAGAGCCAGCTGGCGGCGCAGCGCGATCGCTTGAGCGACCTGCGAAAACAGAGGTCAATCCATGCATCGAATCTCAGCGATCTGATCGCACGCCTGGACTTCTAGCGGCTGCGATCGCATCACAAGCTCTCAACTGACGGATTCCGGCGGCGCACATTCGGACGGCTGCGCTGGAACGCCAAAACAATGGCTGGAATGGAAATCCCTGGCGGAGTGCAGCAGGACCGGGCGGATTATTCGCCGATCTGGTGGAAATTCCACGATCCGCCCCATCGTTTTGACGAAGCGTGATATCATTTCTCAAAAAACATGCAGCTCCGTCGGCAATTGTGTGCTGGAATTATAGCCCTAATCTCCGGATTCGCGTTCGCGCAAGACCGCATTACAAGTACGGCGGATTCTGCCCGGGTTGTGCCCTTACGCGGACACGTGCACCCGCTCGCCCAGCCTCGCTACGACCAAGGCGCCGTAGACGCATCGAGAGAAATCGGAATGGTGACGCTGCTGCTGGCGCCGTCGCCCGCTCAGCAGGCCGACCTCGATGGATTGCTGGCGCGCCAGCAGAACGCCTCCTCGCTGGATTTCCATCGCTGGCTGACGCCCGAACAGTTCGCCGAGCGGTTCGGCGCGACCGCGGCAGATATCGCGAAAATCACGGCCTGGCTCCAGTCGGAAGGGCTGCAAGTAAACAACGTCGCGCGCGGCCGCGGGTGGATCACGTTCAGCGGATCGGCCGAACGCGTCGGCCACGCTTTCCGCACGGAAATCCATCGTTACGACATCCGGGGCGAATCGCATTTTGCCAACGCGACCGACCCCTCCATTCCGGCGGCGTTTGAGCAAATGATCGGCGCGATCAACGGGCTGAACGACTTTGACCCGCAGAGCGCGCCCCCTGCGTTGGTCAAACCGCTGTACGACGGCGCTGCAGGCCGACACTATCTTGCACCCAATGATATTGCGACCATTTATGATGTCAAACCGCTGCATAACGCCGGCATCGATGGCACAGGCCAGTCGATTGCCGTGATCGGCGTCAGCGATATCAATCTCGCCGACGTGCGCTCCTTTCGACAGCAGTTTGCCCTGCCGGCGCAAGACCCTCAGCTGGTCCTGATTGGCCGGGACCCGGGACGCAATGCCGGCGAGCTCGAGGCGGATCTGGACCTGGAGTGGTCGGGCGCCATCGCGCCCCAGGCATCGATTTTTTATGTATACGCGCAGAGCTTCCTCACCGCTGCGCAATATGCTGTAGATCAGAATATCGCGCCTGTCATTAGCACCAGCTTCAGCTACTGCGAGCGCGAAATCACGCCCGCGTACCGCTCCGTGCTACAGCAGGCGAATGCTCAGGGGATCACCTGGATAACCGCCTCGGGCGACGCGGGAGCGGCAGGGTGCGATCACAATTCGTACGTCTCACAAGCGACACGGGGTTTGTCGGTGGGTTTTCCGGCCAGCGCTCCCGAGGTCACCGCCGTGGGCGGAACAACATTTTCGGAGGGGGCAGGGAATTATTGGGCGTCCGCCAATAACGTCAGCGGTGGCTCAGCGCTCTCTTACATTCCTGAAGTCGCCTGGAACGATTACGCAATTACGGATGCCCTGTGGGGTACCGGCGGGGGATTCAGCACTTATTTCACGAAGCCAGGCTGGCAACGGGGCTCGGGCGTTCCCGACGACGGCGCTCGCGACGTGCCCGATATCGCGCTGGCTGCGTCGGCAGGCCACGACGGTTACCTGGTCGTCTCGGCCGGAACGTTGTTCGCGGTGGGAGGCACTTCGGCCGGGACACCGGAATTTGCCGGGATGGTCGCGCTATTGAATCATTCGCTATCTCAGTCAGCGCCTGGGCGTCAGGGAAATATCAACGCGGTTTTGTACCGGCTGGCCCAAAGCACTTCGGATGTATTTCACGATATAACCAGCGGCGATAACATCATGCCCTGCGGACAAGGCTCCCCGGATTGTTCGACGGGCTCTTTGGGGTATCAGGCCGGTCCCGGATACGATTTAGCAACCGGGCTTGGCTCTGTGGACGTTTACAAGATGGTCACAGAATGGGCTTCCGTCGCATCTGCGACGCCCGTTACTACAACCACCGTCAGGGCAAGCCCAAACGGCATCGATTTTTATGGAGGCCCGGTCCTGTTGACGGCCACGGTCAGCTCCCCGGGCGGCACGCCCACCGGAACCGTCGCTTTTGTGTCCAAGGACACGAATCTGGGCAGCGCTAGCCTTAATAACGGCACCGCGAGTGTCACGGTCAATGCCTCGCAATTGGGAGCCGGTACCCCAACCGTTGCTGCCGTCTATAGCGGCGATGGTATTTTCAGCGGCTCGACCGGGACGGCGACCGTCACCGTAACCGCACCGGCAGGAGCAGCCATCGCCGTATCCGTCTCACCGAATCCCGTTTATCAACAAAATCCGAATGCGAACGGCTTCACTTGGTTATACACGATACGATTAACCGAGGAAGCTGGTGTTGCCGCCACGATCGGCAGCTTCACCGTAGATGGCGCAGCGCTGAGCATTACGGGATTCTTTGGGACCGCGACAATCCCGGGCAATGGAACCCTATCTGCCGTCATCGAATCCAAAAACCTGACTGCTCCAATCACCCGCGTATTTGCGCTGTCTGGCACAGACGCGAATGGGCAATCCTGGTCAGTGCAGATTCCGGTGCGGTACCTTCCGGCCAAACTGGTTTCTCCCGGCCTGACATTAAACAGCACACCGGTTAACGTGGTTCAGAACCCGTCGGCCGACCCGTCCTGCCAGTGGTCGCAGCAACTGACCGTCGAGGAACTCGGTGGATACACGGTGGCCCTGACCAAACTGATCGCCGGAGGCCTCGATCTTTCCAGTCAAATCCAGCAGATCTTCGGAACGACGCGCCTGGGCGCGTTCGGGACCCTCGCCGGGACTGTATGCTTCTCCGGCATCCGCGCACCGGTGACCCAAAATTATGAGCTTGACGGGACCACGGATCAAGGCGCGACCGTGGTTGCGACCACGTCTGCCTCACTACTGCCTTCGCTGCCCCTGGCTGTGACGCTCAGCGCTTCACCGGCTTCGGTCAGCATTCAAGCCGCGGCCCAAAGTTCTGGCGATGCCAGCCTGGCGCTTAGTTTTGGCGGCGCCGCGCCAGGGTGGCAGATTTCAGTACTGCCATCGCGGGCAAGCAGTTGGCTGACCGTGTCGCAGCTCTCCGGTGGAGGTGCGGCGCAACTGAACATTCACGCGTCCGGAGCCGGCCTGGCAAACGGCGTCTACAGCGCGATCCTGGTCGTGCAGGCCGTCAATGCCAGCCCACAGGACGTCAACGTGCCCGTTACGTTTGTTGTGGGCGCGTCCTCTTCGGCCACGATTGCCGGCATTGCCAACGGCGCCTCGTTTAAAACGGCGCTTGCGCCGGGCATGGTGATGAGCATCTTTGGATCGCAGCTAGCGCCGCCCGGAACATCGTTAGCGGCAAGCTTGGTGCCGCTTCCGCTCAATCTCGCAGGTGTTTCGGCGACGGTGAACGGCATCAGCGCGCCCTTGTATTACGTTTCGCCTGGGCAGCTGAACGTGCAGATTCCATACGAGACCGGCGCCGGCCGGGCTGTGTTGGGTCTGAACAATAACGGCGATGTGGTGTCGTTTCCGTTCCAGGTCAGTCCCGCCGCGCCGGGAATCTTCACCGACGGAAATGGCAATCTCGCGCCCTTTGCGAGCGGCAGGCCCGGCGATACGCTACTGCTTTTCTTGACCGGTGACGGAGATCTGACCCCAACGCTGCCTACCGGGATGACGCCGTCGTACGGCACGCCGGTTTCCCGGCTTCCGCAACCACGGCAGCAGGTCACGCTGACCGTAGGAGGGATTCCGGCCACCATCCAATTTGTGGGTGTGCCGCCCGGCTTGGCGGGAGTGACGCAGGTGAATTTTACAATTCCGCAGAACATCGCGCCGGGGCCGCAGCAGGTGGTAATCGCCGTGGGCGGAGTACAGAGCCAGGCGGCCACCATTACTGTGAACCAATAAACGCCGGTTCACCACAAGTTGTAATGGCCGTTCCGCTCTAACAATTCCAGTGGAAGGCCAAACAGCTCGCTCAGCTCGGCCGAGGTAAGCATGGCGACCTTGGGACCATCGGCGAAGATTCTGCCATCTCGCAGCAGAATCACGCGCTGGATCTCCGGGATGATATCGGAGAGGTGATGCGTCACCAGCAGGATGCCTGTGCCGGCGCGGGCCAGCTTCCGCAGAATCTCGCGCAATTCAGATGCGGATCCCAAGTCCAGGCTATTGCTGGGCTCGTCTAGCAGCAGCGCGAGCGGATCGTGCACCAGGGCGCGGCCAATCAGGACGCGGCGTGCTTCGCCCGAAGACATTGCGGTCATCTCGCGGTTCGCCAGGTGCGGCACTTCGAGCAAGTCCAAGACGGAACGGGCTTTCTCCAGCATCGATGCCGTCACATCGTGATAGGGCTGGATTCCGATGCTGCTGAAAAAACCCGACAGAATCGCCTCCTCTCCTGTGATCTCGCGCGTGGTTGCGCTCATCAGGTCGTTCGAGACAATACCGAGCATTGTGCGCAGTTCGAAGACATTCCAGGAATCCCGGCCGAGAATCGTCAGAGATGAGCCGGTACGGACCAGCGGGTAGCATTCGCGGGTGATGGTCTTGATCAGTGTCGATTTACCGGAGCCGTTGGGTCCCAGAATCGCGACGTGTTCGCCTGGCTCAATCCGCAGCGTAATATCGCGTAGCGCGACTTTTTCACCGCGCATCACCGAAACATTGCGGAAGTCGAGCAGGGCAGGCCCGGCTGCTGGAGATGACAAATAGACAGTATACTCACGTTATGCGCGCTAAACTGGGGACTTCGTTTCTGCTACTTACTCCTCTATTACTCGGGCAATTAGATTCCAATTCGGTTACAGTAACCGCCTCTTCTACCGCGACGCTGCAGCCGGATCAGGTCACGTTGCTTTGTGTTGTTAATGGCGGCAGCGCCCGCGTTGGCCCAGCTCGAGACCGACACCATTACCGTTGCTGCGAACCGTCAAGTAAGTCTGCAGCCTGATCAAATCGTCTTTAGTGTTCAGGTCTCCGCGCCGCAAACAGCCAGTATTGACGACGTGCTGGCCAAGATCGCTGGAACCGGACTGAGCGCGGCCGATCTGAGTAGCGTCTATAGTGGCGCAAACGGGTAGCTTCTCCTGGGGGTTTACGCTGCCAGTGCCTCTGGCCCAAGCGGGCGCGATGGCGACGCTCTTGACTCAACGGCAGCAGCAAAGTAACGGAGCGGTGCAGTTTATTACCCAAGGCGCCCAGGTGTCGCAAGCGCTCCAGCAATCGCAGGGTTGCTCGCAGGCGAATCTGGTTTCGGACGCTCTGGGGCAGGCTCAGCAACTTGCGGCTGCGGCCGGATTTACCGTCGGACCGGTGATTGCTATCTCGGACCGGAGCGTATCTCAGCTCGCTCCATCCGTTATCCGGGGCGGATCGTTCGCGACTTTTCTCACGCTAGGTGCATACGTGTGGTACGCGGCGGTTCCTGTAACTCCTCCCTCAATCTGCACTACCGTGCTGAAGTTCCGGCTGTACCGCTACCACTGAGTAACGTCTACACTGGAGTTTTAACTAAACGGAGGAATGAAGGACTCAATGCCTGAGGACAATCAAAAACCGGAAGCGCCGCACGGACAGGACGAGGTCGCGCTGGAGATGATGAAGTTCATCGCAGTGACCACCGGGTACGGGAAAGGCCCCGGCGGAGCGGGCTTCACCGGAAAATCGGCCAAGTCGCCGGAAGAGCACGCCGAAGCGCTGTTACAACTGTTCGAGCGCTGCCGGGCTGTGGTTCGGAAAAAGGAAGACTAAACAGGGAGGGATCGGGCAGCCTGCGTGAGCCAATCGGCTGCCCGGGAATCCGAAAACTACTTTTTCTTAGGGGCTTTCTTGGCGCTTCTCGCGGGGGCGCGTTTGGCGCGCGAGGAAGCTCCCTTTTTGGCGGAAGCCTTCTTTGCACCGCCTTTTTTGGCGCCGCCTTTTTTCGCCGCGCTCTTTTTGGCGGGAGCCTTTTTGGCAGCCTTCGGAGCAGCCTTTTTGGCAGAGGCCTTTTTCGCGGGCGCTTTCTTGGCCGCCTTGGCGGGCGCGGCTTTTTTAGCCGCCGCGGGTTTGCGGGCCTTGGTCACGGGCTTCTTCGGGGCTTCCTCCGCAGCAGGTGCCGCCGGCGTTCCGGCCCCCGGGGTCGTTTCCGGGACTGGTTTTATCAGTTCTTCCTCGTCTTCGTCCTCGGCACCGTAATCTCCAACATCAGTCGTGACGTCAAGCGTTTCTTCTTCATATCCGAAATCGTCCACATCGTCGTCCGGGGCGAAGCGGTAGCTGTCAAACATTAATCAGGCCTCCTGTAGGGCTTAACCACACCTTAGAATAACTCGTTTTCTTTGGAAGGCAAGCGGAATGTGCGCACTTTTTGGCGCGCGATCGGACCCTCAGTTAACGGTGGTGGAGTGCTTTGCGGCCAGGCTCGCGGTCTTAACCGGCGTCGATGTTCCAGGCTTGCGAGCCGAGCGCGTCGTCCGTTTAGACGGGGAGTTGCTCTGAACTCCGGCAGCGGCATGCACCGGCGACTTCTTCGATCCCGAAGCCGTCGCGGCGCGGCGCACCACCTTGTGTGCCGCGGCCACGCGCGTAGAGGTCCGTCCGGCCGAATAGCTAACTGGAATCACCAAGGTATCTCCCGGCTCCAAATGCGCGACCGGTCGTGGATTGGCGGCCGAGATCGATGCTACGGGCGTCCCAAAGCGGTGCGCAATATCGGCCAGCGTTTCATCCGGAGCCACCCGGTGCAGCCGCCATGCGTTGCGATGCTCGGAGGGAACCTCTTCCAGCGCCATGCGAATCTGGTCGGAACTGCCCTTCGGCACGCGCAGCTGGTATCCGGCCGGCGCCATTGGCTTCAGCAACGCCGGATTGAGGTCCTGGATTTCGGGAACTGGACGGTCCACCGTGTCCGCGATAAGGTACAGGCTGGTGGGTGCGTCTATGTCAATGGTGTCGTATTCCACAGGCTGGTCCAGATCCAGGTTTTCCAGGCCATAGTCCTTCGGGTTCTTGGCCATGATCGTCACCGCCAGAATCACCGGAACATAGCTGTTGGTGTCCTTGGGAAGGACGTTTCGCTTCACCAGTTCCCAATAATCGGCGTACCCGGTCCGCTGCACCGCGTGATCCACGCAGTTCGGTCCGCAGTTGTAGGCTGCCATCGCCAGATACCAGTCGCCGAACAGGGCGTACAAGTCGCGCAAGTGCTTCGCGGCGGCGCGTGTGGCCTTTTCCGGATCCATCCGATCGTCGCCGAAAGGCGTTTGGTTCAGCCCATATTCGCGGCCGCGGAACTGGACGAACTGCCACATGCCGACTGCTTGCTTATTCGATCGTGCGCGGGGTAGAAAGCCCGACTCGATTTGTGCCAAATAGATGAGTTCCTGTGGCACCCCTTCTTCATCCAATATGCGTCGAATCAAGGGCCGGTAGCGTCCGGCGCGCCGCAGTCCTGCTTCTAGGATTCTGTGGCCGCGGTCAGTGGAGAAGTAGTGTATGTAGCCTAGAACTGCGTCGTTTTCTTCCAAAGGCAACTGCGAAAGGGTGGCTTGCAACTCCTCCTTGACCTTCGGACGGAGATTGGGGTCGGTGGGGAAGGTCATGTCCGGGATGCTGTCGAGCGGGGATTTGTCGTACACCACCTCGGACTGCTGCGTGCCCGCTCCCAGTCCGTCCAGGTCGTAACGGTAGATGCTGTCGGCCATCTGATCCAGCCTGCGTTCCAGCCGCTGGCGATCCGGCAGGTTTTCCGGTGCCGAGAGCAACAGGTCCATCGCGCGATCGAACTCTTGGCGCGCGCCCGCCATGTCGCCGGACTGGTACAGACGCTTGCCCGCATCGAAGTGGTCCTGAGCGCGGACCATCCGAGATTCCACTTCCGGAGGACGCGGCGGCGTGGTCAGCGTGCGCTCAACCAAGCTGGGCGTTTCCCTGGCGAAAAGATTCGGATCAACCGCGGGTGGGTCAACGACTACAGGATCCGCTACCAGGGGAGCGGCGGGTAGGAAGGCCAACTTGAACGCTTGCGGCTTGCTGGAAATGCAACTCGTCAGTGACAGCGCGAGTGGGACTACCGCGCAGATGAGTACTGGAAAGCGATGATGCTTTGTCATCAGGCTTCTGCCGGGTGATTCATTAAGAGCAATGTGAAACTCTAAGACTCTATAATACCCGAGCGATTGGGGTCAAGAGCCATAGGCCTTTGGTGATAGTAATATATGTCACATAACTCTCCCCACAACCCTCTCATCGGCAGAATCGTTACGAATCTGCAACAGCCGAGCCGGGCCGCGAACCTGCGCAACTAAGGATTGCACTGCCGCTGTCCGCTGAATTCTTACGCATTTGCAAACGGGAGTATGGGAGAGGCGGGGGCCTGCGCTACGATTCTGATGATGGCGTTTATCAGTGTTTCGGGCGACCCCGGATGCCGCCACGAGGAGCTGGCGCGGATGGCCGCAAAGCGCCTGGCATGCGAGCTGGTGACCGACGCCCGGCTTCAGGAAATGATTGCTGCCGAGTTTAGCGCGCCAAGCGGAATCGCCGACAAGGCTTGGCCGCACCTGGCAATCTCGATTCTGGCCAAACTCTCGATGCAACATCACCTGGTGATTTCCAGCATCGGGTCGGAGCTTTTGCTTCGAAACATACCCGCAGTGCTTCGGGCGCACGTCGCAGGTCCGGAGCCGCAGCGGGTCGGCAACCTGATGATCGATCATCGGCTCGAACGTCCCGAAGCCAGGGAACGGCTTCGGCAAATGGAACGAGAGACGGCGCTCCTGCTCAAGCGAAGGTTCGGAACGGGTAGCCGCCGCATGCAGAGCTTTGATTTGGTTATGAACGCGGAAGCGCTGGCAATCGAACAGATGTTAGATGTGCTGGAAACGGCGGTTCGAGCCAAAGGATTGCTGGATGGCGGGCTGCTCACGCCTGCCGCCGAGGCCCAGATCCAGTTCCAGGTGCGGCTGAAATTAGCTCGCTACGGTATCGTGCCACCGGATAAACTGCAGGCGAGGCGCACGGAATTTGGGCATCCCAGCGAAGAGGTCTTCGCCAATTTGCTGGATTTCTACCGCATCGCCTGGAATTACGAGCCCCGCAGTTTTCCGCTCCAATGGGATAAGGACGGCAATGTTCAGGAAGCTTTCACGCCGGACTTCTACCTCCCGGAATTCGACCTGTACATCGAGCTGACTACTATGAAGCAGGCCCATGTGACCAAGAAGAATCGCAAGATCCGCCTGCTGCGCGCCATCTATCCGCACGTGAATATTCAAGTGTTCTATCAAAAGGATGTCCAGGATCTTGTGATTAAGTACGGTTTGCCGGAGCAACTGGCGCAATGAGCGTTGCCGAATGAGCGCGCCGGCCATCGAAAGAATTCTGTTCACTGCCGAGCAGATCGAGCAGCGCATCCGGGAGGTTGGGGCCGAGATTTCGGCCAAGTACGCCGGACGGGAACTGAAGCTAATTGGCGTATTGAAGGGTTCGGTCTTCTTTCTGACGGCGCTGGCACGCGAGCTGACCGTGCCAGTGAAGGTGGATTTCCTCGCGGTCGCGCAATTCGCGAACCAGAAGGGCGCTCCAGGCATGGTGCGTTTGGCGAAGGATTTGGATGACAGCATCGAGGGCGAAGATGTGGTCCTGGTGGAGGACATCGTGGATACGGGGTTCACGACTCGCTACCTGTTCCAACATTTGGCCGCGAGAGAACCAAACTCACTGGCGATCTGCACGTTGCTGGATCGCACGCCGCGCAGGATCGTGCAAGTTCCGATCGCTTTCCGCTGCTTTGAGATCCCGGACCGGTTCGTAGTCGGCTTCGGACTGGATTACAAGCAGCTGTACAGGAACTTGAAGTACGTAGCTACGCTGAATGTCGGAGGCACCGGCTTAACCGGGGAAGACGCGTAGGCCATCCAGATAGGTCTCGACAACGCGCACGGTTTGCGTCGTTTCATCGAACTGGAAACGGGTCAGGTCGGCGCGCTCGCCGGGGACCAGGCCCCGCTGGCGGGACGAGATGCGCCCCACGCGCGCCGGATTCCGCGAAGTGAGCGAAACCGCCTCCCGCAAGTTCAGGCCGGCTGCGCGGATCACATTTTCTATGGCGCGATCCATTTGGAGCGCCGAGCCGGCCAGGCGGCTACCACCGGACAACCGCACGCTGCCGTCCGCGTTCAGCACCACATCCACCTCACCCAGTCGGTAAGGCCCGGGAGGACATCCGGCCGGCATGACGGCATCGGTAACGAGGATGGCGCGTTCCAAGCCTTTGGCGCGCAGCGCCACGTTGAGAAAGGACCTGCTCAGGTGAAACGAATCCACGATGAAGCTGGCGGCCAGGCGGTCTTCAGCAAGCTGGTCCCATATATAGTTGCCCCGGGGCAGGACCGGGTGAGCGGCATTCCCTAGATGGGTGGAAAGCGTCGCGCCGGCATCCACGGCAGCGGTGATCTGTTCAGCGCTTGCTTTGGTATGGCCGATGCTGGCGACTACCCCTTGCCTGACCACCGTCTCGATGAACTGCGGTGACTGCGGCCATTCGGGCGAGAGCGTGATCAACCGGATATGGCCGTGCGCAGCATCTTGCAGACGCCGAAACTCGTCCACATCGGGCGGCCGCACCCAGCGTGCCGGATGCGCGCCGCGCGGACCCTCCTCGGGCGAAATGTATGGCCCCTCGATGTGGAAAGCCTCCATGGCTGCGCCTTCGGGAAGCTGCTCTTTGGCTCGTGCCAGATTGCGAAGCGCCGCTGCCATATCTTCGGGCGAGCCCGTAATCACGGTGGGAAAAAAACGGGTGACGCCCGTCCGAAACATTTCTCGAATCGAATGTCCGATTTGTTCCACGCTGGCTTGGGGCGAATTGTAGTCGACACCGGCGAAGCCATTGACCTGCAGATCGATCCAGCCCGGGGAAATGTAGACGTCAGAAGGAGTTGGCGCTAGTAATGGATCGACATGCTGGATCAGATCCTGAAATGAAATTTCGATCTGCTCGCCGGATGCAACATGGATGCCGTTACATTTCATTCCGCTGTCGATTTATTCACAAGTTTCCCACAGCCTGTGGAAGCTAAGTGCAACATCGCACAACGCGAAAAAACTGTTGAAAAGCGTAAAGAAAGCCACAGAATTATCTGGTGCTCGGAACGAATGCCTGCTAAAACTGAATCCATGATCCCCTGCGAGTGCGGTTCTGGTGGTTAATCTCGGGGGAGGTGATCGTCGGAATCGCACTTGCGGATCGTCCTTCCGCAACGTTCAATTGTTTGGGTTTTCTGGAAACCCGTTACCCGTGGCCTTATACGGTCACGGGTTCATTTTTTGAGACGGGCGTCAGCCATCCGAATCGATCGGGCGCTTTGCCGTCCACGATCTCGAAGAATGCCTTCTGCAGTTTCTCGGCGACAGGCCCGCGCATACCCTTGCCCACCACAATCCGGTCGACCGAGCGAATGGGAGTGATCTCGGCGGCCGTGCCGGTGAAGAAAACTTCGTCCGCGATATACAGCATCTCGCGAGGGACGAGAGTCTCGACCACGGGAATTCCGATCGACTCGGCCAGCCTGATGATCGTATCGCGGGTGATTCCCGGCAGCACGGACGCGCCGAGCGGCGGCGTCAACATCTTCCCGTCCCGCACCAGGAAAATGTTCTCTCCCGAGCCTTCGCTGACGTACCCTGCCGAATCCAGCGCAATGCCCTCCGCATAACCGTTCTGGTGCGCTTCCATGCGGATCAGCTGGGAGTTCATGTAGTTTGCGCCCGCTTTGGCCAGCGCGGGCAGTGTGTTGGGGGCGATGCGGGTCCAGCTGGAGACGCAGACATCCACGCCTTTGGCGAGCGCGTCTTCGCCCAGATACTTGCCCCATTCCCAGCAGGCGATGTACACCTCGGTGGGATTTTGCGACGGAAGCACGCCGACATCGCCGTATCCGCGCAGCACCAGCGGCCGGAAATAGCACGAATCCAGATGATTTAGGCGAACCAATTCAGCCATGGCCTCGGCCATCTGCTCGATCGAGTATTTGAGTTCGATACGATAGATTTTGGCGGAGTCGAGCAGGCGCCGCAGATGTTCGCGCACACGGAAAATGGCGGGGCCGTTAGGGGTGGAATAGCAGCGCACGCCTTCGAAGACCGAGCTGCCGTAGCTGGTCACGTGCGAAAGGACGTGAATCTTGGCATCATCCCAAGCGATAAACCGGCCGTTATGCCAAATTTTTTCGGTGGCCTTCAACATACCGTAATTATAACGTTGTGATACATCCCAAGAATAGAGAGCAGATGTGTTTCCGCGCTGCCGGTACAGCGATTTTGATCGCGCTCGCAGCGGCAGGCAACTGCCTGGCCGAAATTAAGCAGCTTAGGCCCGGCTTCAACCTGTTCACACCGCGGCAGGACGTGCAGATCGGAAAAGAGGCGGTGCCGGAAATCGAGCGGCAAATGGGGCTGGTACGAAATCCAGAGCTGGACGGCTACCTGAACCTCCTGCTGCGGAAGCTGGAAGAGTCCCGCTATGCCCGGTCGCTCGAACCGGACGGTTCCAGGGCAGGGATGTTTCCGTTTGAGATTCACGCCGTGTACGGCAAGAACATCAATGCATTTTCCCTGCCGGGTGGTCCGATTTTCGTCAATACAGCGGCGATTGCAGCGGCCGAGAACGAAGCCCAACTGGCGGGTGTAATTGCCCACGAGATGTCGCATATCGTCCTGCGTCATCCCACGAATCAGGCCTCCAAGCGCAACCTGGTGGCGCTTCCGGCCTTGTTGGCGGGCGCGCTGACGGGAAATAGCTTGCTGGGCCAGCTTGCGCAGATCGGGATCGTGTTCACGGCGAATTCAGCGCTTTTGAAGTTCTCGCGGACCGATGAAGCGGAAGCGGATTACAACGGCGCCGAGATCATGGCCGATGCCGGTTACGATCCCCGCGAGTTGGCGCGCTTCTTTCAACATCTGGAGGAGAAGACCGGACAGCAGGGCACGTTGGTGCAATTTCTGTCCGACCATCCAAATCCCGGAAACCGGGCGGAGGCGATAGACGAGGAGATGCGAGAGCTTCCGCACCGAAGATACGTGACAGATGAAACCGGTCAGTTTTTGCGAATCCGTGACATGGTTCGGCGTCTGCCTGTGTCAGGATCGCCCTCCGAGCGGGCGCGCGAGGCAGCTCCGGCCGCCCCGGGCGAGGCAGCACCCAGCGAGATATTGCGCAGATTCACGGGCCGATCCTTTTCGCTCGAATACCCGGAGAACTGGCAGGTGCACCGGGACGGCTCCGAGGACGCGATCACGATCGCGCCGGCGCAAGGCGTTGTGGCGGGACCGAACGGGCAGACCTCGATCGGTTATGGGATCCAGGTGAATTACTACGCTCCCGAAGGCCGGGATCCAGATTTGCAGCGCGACACGGAGGCGCTGATTCGCCGGCTGGAGCAGAACAACCCCCAAATGCGAATCGGCCGAGCAGCCCGCACCATTCAAGTGGATGGAAACATGGCACTGCTGTCCACCCTGTACTCCCGCTCACCGTATGGGAACGAGCGAGAGGTGGACGTAGTGGTGACAACAGCGCGGCCGCGCGGCTTGTTTTATGTGGTTTTTATCGCGCCCGAGAGCCAGTTCGACTCCGTGCAGGCGATCTTCGAAAAGATTGTAAGATCGATCCACTTCGATTGACCGTAACCGGAGCGTGACAGCCGCACGAGTGCCTGCGCCACAAAGAATAGAATGAAGGCGATGCTTCTTATTCTCTTGCTCCTCCTGGTATGCGGCGCATCTGCCGCCCCGCCTGAATCCGATATCGCGCAGCGGCTCGCGCGCTGGAAGCAAGTCAAAATGCCCTCCGACCCCTCCGGGCTGGACGCGCGCCAGCGCCAGGTCGTAGACAAATTGGCCGCGGCAAGTGAATACCTGGAGCTAATCTATTGGCAGCAGAGCGATCCTCAGGGCCTGGCGCTTTACCGTTCGACCAAAGATCCGCAGTTGAAGCGGCTGTTACAGATCAATGGCGGACGCTTCGACTTGATCGATCAGAATAAGCCGTTCGTTGGCAATACGCCCATGCCGCCCGGACGCAATATCTACCCGCCCGGGTTGACTCGTGGCCAGATCGAAGACTACGTCACAGCGCATCCGGCGGAAAAAGACGCGATTTACAACCCCTACACCGTCCTGCGATGGAACGGCAAGAAACTGGATGCCATTCCTTATCACGTCGAGTACAAACAGTACCTGGAACCGGCGGCGCGTTTCTTGCGCGAGGCGGCAGGCGCAAGCGACGATCAGAATTTTGCGAAATTCCTGCGGGCTCGGGCCGATGCGCTTTTGACGGATGACTATTACCCCAGCGACCTGCTTTGGGTGGACCTGCGAAATCCGAAAATCGATATCATCTTCGCCCCTTATGAGACTTATCTGGACGATGTGCTGGGCGTGAAGACGTCGTACGGAGGTTCGCTCCTGATCCGCAACGAGCCGGAAAGTTCCAAGCTGTCGCTATATCAAAAGTATGTGCCCGACATACAGGACGCCCTGCCGCTCCCGAAGACCGACCTTCCGTCCAAGCGCGGCCAACTCACGCCCATGGAGGTTATGGATGCGCCGCTGCGCGTCGGCGACCTGCTGCACGGCTATCAAGCTGTCGCCGATAATCTGCCGAACGATCCGCGCATTCACGAGGCGAAAGGTACGAAGAAGATCTTTTTCAAAAACTTCATGGACGCGCGTGTGAACTATGTCATCCTGCCGCTGGCCAAATACATGATGCCTGCTGCGCAAGCGGCACGCGCTTCCGCGGAAGGTTATATGGCCAGCACCGTTTTGCACGAGATCTGCCATGGCCTGGGGCCGGCGTATGCACGCATCAACGGCAAGCAGCTCCCCATTACGGAAGCGATCGGGCCGGCATACTCCGGTCTCGAGGAGGCCAAGGCGGATGTGACCGGTATGTTCGGCTTGCAGTGGCTGATGGATCACGGAGCGCTGCCGAAAGACCGGGCGGAAGAATACTATGCTTCATACGTCGGCGGCATCTTCCGCACCGTGCGCTATGGAACCGCCGAGGCTCATGGCCGCGCTGAAATGATGGAGTTCAATTACTTATCCGAGCAGCACGCCATCGTGCGATCGAACGGCAAATACGCGGTTGATTATCATAAGATCCCTGGAGCCATCGCGCGTCTAGCGCACGAACTGCTCGAAATCGAAGCCACTGGCTCGCGCGCACGAGCGGAGGCGTGGTTCAACCGCTATGACAAAATGCCGCCGGAGTTAGCGGCGGCATTAAACTCTGCAAAAGATGTGCCGGTGGATATTGAACCGGTCTTTTCGTTCCCGACTCTCCCGTAGTCCGCTGCGGGCCGGGAATGCTGACCCGGCCCGCGTTAGCTGGCTTATTTCACAGTTGTGTTGGTCGATTCGCTATTGAAGCCAACCGCCGTGCCGATGTCAATCCCGCTGGCCGTAAACGTTTTGTACTGCGTATAGTTCGAAATTGACAGCTGGCCGTTGCCAACGGGTAGTACGTTCGTGACGTAATTGGGCACCATGAACCGAAGCGCGCTCTGCGGGGCGATGCAAGTGAAACTCCCGGACGCGGGCTGGCCGTTGATCGTCCCCGACGAGCTTCCCGTCATGATTACCAGTGTCCCGTCGGCTCCGCCGGACCAGGTGAACAGCACGCCCGACGACCGGGTCACGCTCGCATCGTCCGCCTTGTTCGTCCAGGTGAGCAGCGGATTGGGAAACACGACTGAAGTGTCGAAGCTTCCTACGTCTTTCCCGCCGCTGCCGTGGAACGGGAAGGTTCCCCCTGTTGTCGGGATGAACCCAGAAGGTAATTGGGAGAAGAATGTCCCTTGCACTTGAGGTATTCCCTGTAGCGTCGCATTGGCGCCTGTCGGGCTCGTGACGGAAATCGTTCCTGGATCCAGGCCTGTCGTAGTGACATTCCCCCCGCCGGCGCCCAGCGTTTCGATGACGGTGCAGCCCGGAATCGAGATGCTTCCACCCCCGCTCGCGTATGCTGAGCCGCTCTGCTGCTGGAAGCTCGCGATGGCCACGTCCGTCACCTGAGTGCCGCTCCCATTGTTGGCGGGTGCGACATCATGCGACAGTCCCACGAAGCCGCTCTTGACCGTCGTCTGCGCAGACAAGGTCTGATATAACGTGCCGTCGATTCCGAAGAAGGGATCCTTACACACTCCGGTGCCGACCGGAATCGAAAGGAAGTTGGTTGGAATCCCCGCCGCCGTAACACCGACCAGCGATACATTGCAGCCCGTGGGAGCGTTGGCGGGTACGATCACGTTGACTTGATTCACGCCAGGGTATCCGGATGCGCCTTGATAAATGATCGGCGCGTCGACGCCGCCGATGTAAACATGCGCGAGTCCGTTGATCTGAAAAGCTGCCGCGGCGAACGTGTTGTCGCGCGCCGGGTCCGCTCCAAGCCCTGAACCCCACAGAACTACCGCAGTCCCGGGAGGAATCGAATTGGTGTAGTTATACAGCGCGCCGGTGTTGTTATCCGTGGCTACGCCCAAACCGGTGCCCGCGCCATAATACGCGTCGAATCCCATCGCACTTTGCACCACTTGGATCGGAAAAGATGCGCTTTGGCCGTTGAACGTTACCGTAACCTGACCGTTCCCCACGGGTGTATTCGACGGCATCACCAAAGCCAACTGACTGGCGATTGCATAGTAAAACACGGGAACGGTCGTGGTGCCGTTCACCGTCACTTTGACGCTGGCGCCGTTCAATGTGGTGGGCAGCCCCTTGGTACTGTCTTGCAAGGGCAGCGCCTTCGCGTTCGGATCGGCAAGGCCCGAACCTTTGATGATAAACAACGCCCCTTGCGCGATCCCCGAGTTCACGAAGCCGGCAGGAATCAGCGAATAATTGTTCAAGACCTGCGTGATGCTCGGCGGCACCTGCGCCGGCGGACCGCCAGTGACGACGGTGCCGCTTCCGGTAAGGCTAATGGTCAGATTCGGTACCGACCCACTTGCCGTGATGTTCAATGTGGGAAACGAGCCGGTCGCTCCCGCGTATGCTCCAGTGCCATCGGTAATCGTGGCCGATCCGGTGCCGGACTGGCCGGAAATGGCGCTTAACGGTAGACTGATGTTTCCCTTGATGCTGTCGGTCCCGTTGCTTAACGCGATGGTGAAAGGTACGGTAAGATTTTGGCCTCCGCTGCCGAGGCTTGAGGCGGACCCGGTGGCACTGAAAGTTCCGCTGCCAATGTTCGTAAGCGTCGCCGGCCCACTTACCGTGATGTTAAGGCCGAACGAAACCGTCGCATTCGTTACTGTCAAAGTTGTATTAATCGTCGTGGCCGCCTGGGCGGCAGCCGATAATAGTACGCAAGCTAATAGTGCACGCATCATCCCCTCCTCTGGTAGGCCAAGTTTCGCCTCATGCAAGATACGCGGGAAACCCGTCCGAGTTGGATCATAACAAGTCCGCAGGGCCAGCGGTTATACTGAAACCACGCTCGGAACCATCGCGTGAGTGAGCCTACACCCCAGAACGTCACACAGCTTCTGTTGAAATGGAGCAACGGCGATCCGAACGCGTTAGACGCTCTTATCCCGCTCGTCTACAATGAGTTACGGCGGCTCGCGCGCCACTATTTACAGCAGGAAAAGCAGGGCCATACGCTGTCCTCCACAGCACTGGTGCACGAAGCGTATCTGCGGCTGATCCAGCAGCACGAGGTTACCTGGCAGAACCGGGCGCATTTCTTCGGAGTGGCTTCCCAGATGATGCGCCGCATTCTGGTGGATCACGCCCGCAAGCGAGCCGCGGTCAAACGCGGCGGCGACGCGTTCACCCTCGCCTTGGACGACGCGTCGATGGCGGTGGAGCACCGCCAGGTCGACCTGGTGGCGCTCGATGATGCGCTCGTCGGCCTGGCCAAGTTGGACGAGCGGCAAAGCCGCCTGGTGGAACTGCGTTTTTTCGGTGGCTTGTCGATTGAGGAGACCTCGGAGGTGCTGGGCGTTTCAACGCCCACCGTCAAGCGCGATTGGGCCTCCGCCCGAGCCTGGCTGTTCCGGGAATTGAGCCGAGGTTCGCTTGACGCCTGAGGTTTGGCAGCACGTCCGCGAAATCTTGGACGCGGTCCTTCTCGTCCCGGCCGAAAAACGCCCCGCTTACCTGGATGAAGCGTGCGCAGGCGACGCCGATCTGCGCCATGAAGTTGAGTCCCTGATTGATTCGTATGAGCGCGCCGGCGACACCTTTCTGGAAGGCCGCGCCATTGATGCAGCGGGATTCGACGCTTCCCGAGATCAGCCGCTGGAGGGCCAGCGCATTGGTCCCTATCGCGTGGTCGAGGAGATCGGGCACGGCGGCATGGGCGTGGTTTATCGCGCCGTCCGCGCCGACGACCAGTTCCGCAAAGAGGTCGCTATTAAAGTCGTCCGCGGCGGTCTCAATAACGAAGCCAGCGATCGTCGCTTCAAAGCCGAACGGCAGATCCTGGCCAATCTCGATCACCCTTATATAGCCCGCCTGCTGGATGGAGGCGCGGTGGATGGGCGCCCGTTCGTCGTCATGGAGTACGTGCAGGGCGTCCCCATCGATGAATACTGCGATTCCCACCGCATGCCGGTGCGCGCACGTCTCGAACTGTTTCGGAAGGTCTGCTCCGCCGTCGCCTACGCGCATCAACATTTAGTGGTGCATCGGGATATCAAGCCCGGAAATATTTTAGTAACAGCAGACGGGCAACCCAAGCTACTGGATTTCGGTATAGCGAAAATTCTCGACCCAGCGCAGAATGAATCGGCGAATCCCACCGTGACCATGATGCTGCTGATGACGCCGGAATACGCCAGCCCCGAGCAGATGCGCGGCGAAGCGATCACCACGGCGACCGACGTTTACTCGCTCGGCGTGGTCTTGTACGGCCTGCTCACCGGCCGCCGTCCCTACCGGACCACCGGCCGGCTGCCCCACGAAATGGCGCGCGCCGTTTTGGAGCAGGAGCCGGAGAGGCCCAGCGCATCCCTGGTTCGCGCCGATGCTGCCAGCACCGAGGCCGTTACCGTGGCACGTGCCACCACCCCGGACAAGCTCAAGCGGCAGCTGCGCGGCGATCTCGACAACATCGTTCTCAAGGCCATTCGGAAAGAGCCCGACCGCCGGTATGTTTCGGCCGAGCAGTTATCGGAGGATATCCGGCGCCACACGGACGGGTTACCCGTAACCGCGCGCCCCGATACCTTTTCTTACCGCAGTGGAAAATTCGTACGCCGCCATAAAGCGGCCGTAATCGCTGCGGCCATGGTGCTGCTCGCGCTGTTGGGCGGGATTGCCGCCACACTGCGGCAGGCCGCGATCGCGCGGACCGAACGCGCGCGGGCAGAACAGCGGTTCTATGACGTGCGGCAGCTGGCGAACTCACTTCTCTTTGAAGTCCACGATGCCATTGAGAACCTGCCGGGCTCGACGCCGGCACGCAAAATCCTGGTCGAGCGCGCTCTACAGTACCTGGACAAATTGGCGAAAGAAGCCAAAGGCGACCAGTCGCTCCAGCGCGAACTGGCGGCCGCCTATGAAAAGGTCGGCGATGTGCAGGGCGGCTATCGCTCGTCCAACCTGGGCGATTTCGTCGGGTTCATCTCCAGCTATAAGAAGGCGCTCGCGATTCGGCAGGCGGTTTATGAAGCCGAGCCCTCCAACGTCGAGGCGCAGCGAGAACTCCTTCGCACTCACGGCCGCCTCAGCGATGCCTTGATTGCGCAAGGCGACCTGGCCGGTTCGCTCGACCAATTGCGGCAATTGCTGCCGATCGCCGAACGTTTGGCATCCGCCGATCCCAAAAACCTGGCGGACCAGCGGAACTTGGCGCTGGCTCACTTAGATTACGGATGGAAAAGCTCCGGAACTGCAGACTGGCAGGCCGGCCTGACGGAGTGCCGTAAGGCCGCCGCGATGCTGGAACAAATCGCGGCTGCCGACCCCAACGACAAGCGCACTCAGCGAGTGCTTGCGGTTGCCTACGGGCGCGTAGGCGAGTTGTTATCCCAGAATGCGCATCAACACGCCGACGCCTTGGCTATGAGTCGCAAAGCGCTGGCCGTGGAGACCGCGCTGGTGGCGGGCGACCCGCGTAATACCGATCTCCAGAGGCTCCAAGGATGGGAGATGCTGCGGATCGGCGAAGAAAATTTCGCGCTCAGAGACACGGCCGCGGCCGTCCAGCACTATGACGCGGCTTTGGACAAATTCCGCGCGCTATCCAAGGCTGATCCGAAGAACGCCCAGTTCCGTTTCGATGTGGCATCGGCGAAGGCGCGCCTCGGTGCGTTGCATTTGGAAACCGATCAGGTCGATGCCGGAGTGAAGGAGTTGCAGGAGTCCTTAGCCGACCTGGATGCCAGCTCTAACCGCGGCGCGCCGAACACGGATCAGTTGGAATTGATCGCGATGAACCAGTATCGCGTTGCTGTCGCGTACGATCGGCTGGCATCGGAGCAGGGGATTAGCCCGGCCCAGCGCGCGCGTTACCAGAGCTTAGCCGAGACTTGGTACACGCGAAGCATGCCATCGCTCGAAGAGGCCGCCAGTCACCGTGCGCTGCAGCGCGATGAAGAGCACGCCCTGGAAGACGCGCGAAAAGGCCAAGCCCGTATCCGCGCTGTGCTGGCGCCCCCGGCCTCTAATCGCCCGTGACTGCTTCCGGCGCGCGCGCGACTTCCTGGTCCTTGTACTGCAGTTGGTAAAGCTTCCAATAAATCCCGCGCAGCGCGAGCAGCTCCTGGTGCGTGCCCATTTCGCGCAGTTTGCCCTTGTGCATAACCAGAATGCGGTCGGCGCGCTGGATGGTAGACAGGCGGTGCGCGATGACGATCGACGTGCGGCCTTCCACTAGCCGCGCCAGCGCATCGCGAATGCGAAACTCGGTCTCTGTATCCACGCTCGACGTAGCTTCGTCCAGAATCAAAAAACGCGGATTATGCGCGAGCGCCCGCGCGAAGCTGATCAGTTGTTTCTGGCCGGTGGAAAAGCCGGCGCCGCGTTCCCGCACCGGCTGCTCGAATTCCTCCGGCAGCGTGCGTATAAATTCCAGCAAATTCACTTGCTCGGCCGATTCGGCCACACGTTCGTCCGGGATCCCGTCGGTGCCCAACCGGATGTTGCTCGCCACTGTCCCGGTGAACAGATGCGGGTCCTGCAGGACGACGCCGAAACTGCCGCGCAGTTCTTCCAGATCGAACTCGCGAATATCGTGCCCGCCGATGCGAATGCTCCCGCGTTGAATTTCGTAAAAGCGCAGTAGCAGACTGGTCAAGGTCGTCTTGCCCGCGCCCGTATGGCCCACCACCGCAATGGTCTCGCCCGGTTCAACGCGGAAGCTGACGTCGTTGAGCACCCAGTCCTGGTCCTTGTACGCAAACCAGACGTGATCGAATTCGATGGCCGCCGGACTGCGCGGGAAGGGAACCGGATCCGCAGGAGATTGGATGCACACCGGCGTGTCCAGCAGCTTAAAGATCCGCTCGGCCGCGGCCATCGCCGATTGCAGGATGTTGTACTTGTCGCTCAGATCCTGAATCGGCCGGAAAAACCGCAGGCCGTATTGGAAGAACGCCACCAATACTCCCAGAGTCAGCCCGCCCGACCGGATCCGAAATCCGCCGTACGCCAGCAAAAGCGCCAGCGCGAGCATCCCAAGAAACTCCACCCACGGATAAAACCAGCCGTAGGCCGTGATCGCGTCCTTGTACGCGTCCATGTGGTCGCGGTTGATCTTATCGAACTCGACGCGGCTGCGATCCTCGCGATTGAACAATTGGAGAACCGCGATACCGTTGATGTGTTCCTGAAGATAGGAATTAATGCGCGCGATCGCCACCCGGATCCGCCGATAGCTTTGCTGCACCGACCGGCGGAACCGCACCGTGACCAGCACCACGAACGGCATTACCGCCAGCAGCAACAGTGTCATGCCGGGGCTCAGGTTGAACATCACCGCGATTACGATGCTGAGCATCAATACGTCGCCCAGGATCATCAGCAGCCCGGAGGAGAACAGGTCGTTCAGCGCGTCCACATCCGTGGTGAGGCGCGTCACCAGCCGGCCAACCGGATTGTGGTCGTAGTAAGCGAGATCCAATCTCTGCAAGTGCGCCATCAGCCCGCGGCGCAGATCGAACATAGCCTTTTGCCCGATCCACTGCATCAGATACTGCTCGCCGAAATCGCACAGCAGCCCGACAATGACCGCCGCCAGATACAGCAGCGAGACCTCGCCCACGCCGGTCCACGGATTGGTTGACAAATAGCTGTCGATTGGGGTGGCGTGCCGGTGCGGGGAAGGAACCAGGTAGCGATCCACGGCATACTCGGTGAGCAGCGGGCCCACTGCCTGGAGAATCGCGTTCAGGGCAAGCAGAACCAGCGCGACCACGAGCTCGGATTTGTAGGGCCGGATGTAGGCCAGCAGACGGCGCATCAGCTTGCCGTCGTACGCTTTTCCTAAGACCTCTTCTTCCACGTACTTTCAGTGTAGCTTCGGCCTCGCGGCGAAGGCAGCCCCTGAAAACCACTCGCATGCTTGGCGACGGCGCTACAGGCGGCGATGCTGCTTCTCACCTGGCACCCGGGACGTGTACTATTGAGGTAGATGTCCGCCGCCGAAGAACTGCAGGAGCACGTTGAGCATGCGCAAGCGCCGTTCGACAAGCGCGTCGCCGCCACCATGGCGATCATCGCGGCCGTTCTCGCCGTCGTGTCGGTGCTCGGGCACATCGCGACCACCGATGAGTTGCTGGCGCAGCAGAAGGCTTCCGACCAGTGGTCCTATTATCAGGCCAAGTCGATCCGCCGCTATCAATCCGAATTCGCTACTGATCTGTTTGCGTCCATGAAGAATGAAGCGATGAGCAAACAGTACGCCAACAACGCCGAGAAATACCGCAGCGACGATGCCGACATCCAAAAGGAAGCTCAGAACCTGGAAAACGAGAGCCACTTGCGCGGCCGTCAGGCCTTGCGCCTCCACTTTGGCGAAGTGTTTCTGGAAATCGCGATTGTATTTGCATCGCTGGCGATTCTCACCAAGCGCGCATTCGTGTGGTATGGCGCGATCGGAGCTGGTGCCGCCGGCGCCGTGATTGCCGCCACCGCGTTGCAGTTCTCCTAAGCCGCCTAGCGACTGCTCCTCTGTCCGCGCGCGGTCCTCACAATTTGCAAGAACCGGCGCGACAACTCCTGAATCTGTTCCTCTTGCCTGCGCTGCAGCGCTTCCTGCGGGATAAGCTCATTTCCTATACCCAGCGCCGCCGCTCCCGCCAGGATAAAATTCGCCGCGCTGTGCTGATTCACACCCCCGGAGGCAATCAACGGAATCTGTGGAAACGGCACCTTCAGCGAACGTATATACGCGTGCCCGCCCACCGGCGCGCAAGGAAAAATCTTGACGAAGTCGGCGCCCGTTTTCCAAGCCGCGATCACCTCCGTCGGTGTCAGCGCGCCGGGAAAAACAACCGTGTCATGTTTTAGCGCGACCTCCATCACCTCCATTACCAGGCCGGGGCTGGTCAGGAATTTCGCGCCGGCGTCCAGGCATCGCTGCGCCGTTTCGGCATCCAAGACCGTGCCCGCACCCACGATCATGTGCGGCATACTTTTTGCGACATGCGAAATCACATCCGTTGCGTGAGGAACGGTCATCGTGATTTCCACGATCGGAATGCCGGCGTGGTGCAGGGTCTCGGCGGCATAACGAGCATAATCCGCGTCACTAACGCGGACACCTGGGATAATCCCGATCTCCTCAATCCGAGCGCGAATCTGTTGTCTGTTCATCTCTGGGATCGCACGACATTGTAACGTGCCGCTTGCGGCGTCGTAACGCGCCGGCGGATGCATTCGCTAAGCGCCCCACGGATGCCGGTGGAAAACGTGCGTAGCGATGTCCGGCCAGTACGCGCGAAAAACGTTGGTCAATGCGTCCCGGCTGATGGCGTAGGCGTACTTCTCGAGGACAACTCGAAGCGGGTCGCTGCCGTATGTTATGTTTAGGTTCGTGGAGTTGTCTGCCGGCACCCAGCCGCCGCTCCTACCCAAACGCAGTCGGCCGAACAAGCGGGAGTAACTCAATGGTAGAGTCACAGCCTTCCAAGCTGTTGGTTGCGGGTTCGATTCCCGTCTCCCGCTCCAGATCACACGCAGCGGCTCTACCTTTGCTGTGAACAACGCCAGTTGCTAGGATGAAAAAAGCGAGCGCGTCAAGCGCATCGCGCGCGACGCTGGCGTAGCTCAGTTGGTAGAGCATCTGATTTGTAATATGATCTAGATCGCTTCACGACATGCTACAGGGCTTTATATTCTACTGCTTACGCGTTTGGCCGCGTTATTGCGTTCCACGGAATTACCTACTGAGTTGGGCACTGTTGGGGCACTTTTTAATCGTCCGGCGCCGAATCATCCGTGCTGTCCGAGAGTGCGGCACCGGGCGGGGAAGGCTGCTTTAATCGGATCAGTACGCGGTCGAGGTCCGTGAGCGAGAGATCGCGCGAAAACGGGACCGTTTGCTCACGGCCGTTATAGCTGAAGATAATTACAGGTTGTCCCGCAAATTCACCGATGCGCGACGTGGCCCCCGGAAGCATCTGTTTTACAAGATCCATAGCGGTTGCGGCGGTGCTTGGTAACAAGAATGGAGTAGGCAACCTGATTCCGCGTGCCTGGCTGCGCACGAGCTCCAGGAGTTCTTCGAGCATGTCGCGCTCACTGCGCCGCTTCGGGGGTGTTTCGTCCTTTGAGATCGCTTCGAGAGTTTCTTTGAGTTTTGGCCACCACACCGCGAAAGCGTCCGTAAGGTCTTCTGTCTTTCGCGGCTTGTCGAGCGCCCGGTTTAGCGTTTCGACTAACCGGCGCGTGCCGTTCTCATCCGCTTGCATGGATTGGAATTGGGATAGTGGGCCCGTGACCTCGGAGGGCTTGATGTCAAGAAGATATGGACACACGAAGGTGCTCGTGAGGGTCTTAGCGAGGGCGCCGGCCTCGAAGTGAATCCACGGCGCATCGAGATTAGCTGACGTTAGGCAGATGATTCCGACGCTCGATGCTTGGAGCTTACAGGCTATGTCGGCGCCCCAGCGGGCACCGGCTTCAACATCGGTACTAGAGAGCCACGGTTCTACAGCATTGATCATCTGCGGAAGATAGCGGTGGAGTGCCGCCGCGACCTTTTCACTACGGACGCCTGACCAGCTTATGAAGACGTTCATCGTCACCTGGATTTTGGAAACAACGCTTTTTAACTTGCCCGGTAAAGTCGCCGCTGAAATTTTACCGCGCGGCTGCTTAACAAGAAAAGGGCCGCTGCCGAGGAGCGCGGCATGCCGGATTCGCGGCACGGCTGTTTTGCTGACACATACCCCGTTCCGCACATCTGCTCATCTTGCTTATTTGCACATTTCCTGATAGAATCACAACGCACACACCTTTATGGCCGCCCGGAAAATTCCGATTACTGAACGCGCGCTGCTTCAGCGCACCAACCGTGTATTGAACAAAAAAGGCGAGCGCCTGTACGCCAAAAAAGGAACGGGCCGCTATTACACGGTGCATGCGGCACGTGGCGTGGTTACCCGGCCAGACGTGAGCATAGAAGAACTTGGACGTGAAATCGGCACTTTGCGTGACTGGGAAGAGCTGGCGGATAAGGCGTAGTCTGTGACATCGGCGAACCATACCAGCGGCGGCACCAATGGAGATGAGACCTTCACGGCCGAAACGCTAGCACGACGCTGGGACACACCGCCTGATCGTGTTCGCAAGCTGACCACGCAGTGTGGTCTGCAAGAGCCGTTTAGCGCGCAGCAAGTTGACCAGATTTGGGAAGCGATGCTATTACAAATAGCCCAGAGTGTTGCTTGGGAGAGTTTCCGGCGCGGCACTGTACCGCCGTCGCTTGGGGTGAACGACGACGCGGTGTCCTCGGAGGATCTTGTACAAGATCTCACTAGCATTGCCCAACTGGCCGCGTTGGAAGCGTGTCGGCATTACAAGGCCGAATGTAAGCCGGACTGTGAGATTTTGCCGCTTGTTACTGCGGCGGCGCGAAACGCATTGAAGCGCGCGGTTAAAAAGGAATGGAAACAGCCCACAAATCGGGCGAAAGAACCACCGGATGATCCCGACACGGACACACCAAACGCAATGTTCGATGATTATCGCGTGCGAAGTGATCCTTACGTAAGGCTGCGGCTGAGTGCTTCGGGGCAAGATTCGCTATCGGTTGCTGACCTTGTGACGTACGGGAAACACCATCTTTCATCCGTGCACGGTGCGGAGGACGCGGGCCTATCAGCAGTTCAAACTGCGCTGGAACATGGTGCACTCACCGCACACGAAGCTTACACGGAAGACGCTACAAAGAAGCGGGACGCTATGAAAAAGAATGTAGAGCGTCTGCGGCAGACTGGCGTAATGGAGCAAGAAACCGAATGGATTGAAAGCGCCTATTCCAGCATGGGCGTGTTCGATGTTTGGCGGAAAACACGCCGTGGAGTGGGGAAACGGCACTTTCGGAAGTCAGCGTACGAAGTAACAAAGCAGCCGGTTATCAAAGACGGGAAGACGAAGTGGCGCTTCTCGGTGGAACTAACCGACGCAGCGGCAAAGGTGCGAACCGCGGCCATTCGCGAACTGGAAGCGTATCTACGCTGGGAGCACCGACAACATAATAGGGCTGACTCCCTTACGTACGCGCACTACAACAGGACTTTACAGAGAGCTATAGAATTCTGGCCCGGCCCTGGCTTCACGGTTTGGGCCAACAACACGCGGATCAAGAGCGGATGCCGGATCTGGGCTAACTTCCCAGCAAGCGCGTTCAATGAGCGCCTAATCTACGCAGCCAAAACGTCCTACTTCTACACGAATTGCTCACAGTGTGGCGGGGCTGGTATGACAATAGCACCAGTGCCGCTGATTTGCCCGAGCTGCGCGGCGTGGGGTCCATGGAAAAGCGTATGGGCGTTTGCGCTTCAGGCCGCGCTGAGCTGCGGTTATGATCGCGACTCGCTTAGCCGGGGTAACGACCCCATCTTTTTTTTACTGGCGGCACCGCTCAGCGTGGCCGAACCCCAAGCTACTACACACACGGAACGCGTTGAGTCTGCTTCTGAGTTTGTAGAGAAAAGAGAAAACAGGAAGAACGAAGGGCAGCCTTCAAAGGCTGAAGGCGAAACGTTCGCACAGTTCAAAACGCGAATAGCGCACGAATCCGCCGAAGCAAAGAAGTGGCACTGCGCACAGGGGTTGTGTTGGAGTTGGGCCGATTGTAAATGGGTGTGGACAGCATATCTGTTATGTGTTTCGCCCCGATACCGAGCCAGGTGGACGGAACGGCTAAGTGATGCTGCTTTTGTCCGCGCGGCTGAAGAGCTGGAAGCGGAGACTTGCGCTCAATATGCGGTCTGGTGCCAGCAAGCCGAGGCGGCCGCGCCTGGCGTGTTCGAAACGTGCGTCCCAACTGGGCGTGCTCTGGATTATTGGAAGATGCCGGAAGGCTCGCTATGGAAGAGCACGCCGAACGAACGTGATCTACAGCGTCTAGAGTGGATCAAAGGCCAACGGCAGGAGTGGGAAAAGGCACATCCGTGGTGCCCTGAAGAGACGCGCCAGCCTGGCGGGCAAGTCAAGCCGCACGTGATGAGCGTAAACGCCATGATGCGCAACCTTCCCCGGCAAGAACAAAAGCCCTGACACACCCTGTCGTTTTTGCCACCTGGTTGGACTTACTAGAGATAGAAGGCCACCGCGAGCCGAAAAAAATATTTTTCCGATTCCTTGTCGTTTTAGACCCCCGGAACGACTTACTCACAGATAGGAGCACCAAAATGCAAGCAACACAACAGCCCCGCGAGGCGCGGATTGCTCCCGAAATCATCCGGCTAGCCGTGGCGTCGCTGATCTCAGAACAGCGCATGGTTCGCCGTGCCGGTGTGATCGGCTGGCCTGTTGAAGTATGGGAGGCAGCTAAGAGGCTCTTGCAAGAACTAGCACCGCCTGGAAACGTGAAAACAGATGACACGGACTAGGATGGCTTTTCGGCCCGACATTTCACCAAAAGGAGCAGTATGCCAACGAAACATGCCGACCCCGGCACGTTCGACACGGAACACCGTTTGTTCCTGCCCACGTGGGAAGTTTTCAATCAGACAAAGTACGATGCGCTGGAAAAGTGGATTGCAGCGAATGCCTCGGCATTTGGTTGGCTGCTGGCGAACCTCGATACGCTCAAGCGCAATAGACGGGGTTATTGTTCGGGTTCCCGCATACGGTCTGCTTTGCGCGATCGGTACCCAGCGATCATTAAAGTCGATGAGTTCGCATTCAATAACAATCTCACAAAATATCTCAAGTACCGCATTGTGTTCCTGAGGCCTGAACTACATCTGTTCGAGTTCCGGCGCCAGGAACGGGCTGAGCCCGCCCCAATATGTCCACGACATCACTGCAAGCTCATCTGCCCGCAGTGCGTAGCTTCCAAACAAACCTGAATTTATTACGTGTTTTCGGGGTGTACCCGTACGCCAGTTTTTCTCCGTTCAGTTTGAGTTCTCGCAGTTTTCCACAGCCTTTCCACAACAAGAACTTGGTAAAGTGTTCCAAACAATTGCCGAAAAGTCTGTTGAAACATTGACTTAGCACCTTGTATCGAAAAGGACCGTGTGGCACAATTCAACTCGAAAGGAGTCTTAATGCGCGATATAGATATCGAGCAAGCGTATAACGACATGGAGCGCAGCGGCTATACGCCAATTCCAGGACCGCACCGCGAGGGCGCACGACGATATGCGGAGCGGTTCCGTGGGGAAGAATCTGCCGGTTTTCACATCGGTTCGCCGGACAAGCGCACGGCCGCTGCCTTGGTTTTTACCATCGAGGCGGCGCGCTGTATGTGCGCAATTTCAAATTTAGACTATGCGCCGATGCTGTTGCGGATGGCAATTGCGGCCTTGGAAAGAGACAATCCCAGCGCGTGTTCGCCTGGGCGGTCCGTCAAGTTATTCCGAAGTTGAAGACAGACAGTCAGGGGCACCTGAAGACCGGCTCGATGTCTCATGTAGCGCCGCGACTTGTGCCAGTGCCGTGTCCACGCCTTAACAGGCGTCCGCGAAAACCTAATCGAAGAACCAAACGAACTGACCCCACACGGCGCACTGCCGGAGCGGGGTTTTCTATTTCTGGAGAACAATACAAACTGAATGAATCCGATCTTAGATGCGGCCCGCGCCTATCTTCGCGCTGGCTATTGTCCCGTTCCAATCCCCCCACGCGAGAAAGGCCCGACACACAAGGGCTGGCCTGCTGAGGCACAACAAATAACCCCGGAAAATGCCGCGCGGTATTTCAAGCCGGATAACAATCTTGGTCTCTTGATGGGTGTCACTGGCTTATTTGACGTTGACTGCGATTGTCCTACGGCGGTGACCGCGGCGCGGCTCTTGCTGCCACCTACAGGTTTCATCTATGGCCACGCATCGGCGCCACGTTCGCACTACATCTACACCGCGGCGGGTGAAGTGCCCGTCAATATGCGGTACGTTGACCCGACAGACGGCGAAACGGTTGTCGAGTTCCGCGGCCTGGCAAGAGATGGTACGTGCGGCCTTCAGACGGTTGTGCCACCTTCCGTGCATAGGGACACCGGGGAAGCAATCCGCTTGGAGACAGACGCAGACGGCGTGCCATCCGTTGTGGATGCCGTGGCTGTCTATGACCTAGTTGTGAAGATAGCGGCGGCCGGGCTGCTGGCGAAACATTGGCCTGACGGGGGAAGACACGCGGGTGAGCTTGCACTGGCCGGCGCGCTTGCTAATGCTGGAATGCCGGAGGAAGACGCTGTTTCATTCGTGCGCGTGGCCTATCAAAGCGTGCCTACGCATGACCGTTACGCGCTAAACCGTGTTGAGACGGCCGTACGCGATACGTACCACAAGCACGAAGCGGAAGCGGAGCATACAGGCTTCAAAACGCTGGCCGAATCAGTAGGGCAGGACGTAGCCACGAAAGCAATGGCCTGGCTAGGGCTGGATGCGCCGCAGTTCACACGCGGCACGCGGAGCAATCAGGCCGGTGCGGGGCTGCTCAGCATAGTAACCGGCAAAATTGAACTGTTCACCGCACAGGATGGGCGCGCATACGCGAGCTACACCCGCGGGGACGGCATCCGCGACACGGCCGGCCTGTGGACTGGCGAGTTTCAACGGCACCTCACGGGGCTGTATTTTGCTTCCGAGGGTCAACCTATCGCGCAGGAGCGCGTTAAGGAAGTCGTAGCCACCTTGGAATATGTGGCCTACCAGAACGCACAGCGTAACGTTTATTTGCGTGTGGGCGCCAGCGAGAGCGGCGAAACCATTTATTACGACATCGGGAACGGCAGCAACATTGTAGAGATCACCGCGGACGGTTGGCGCGTGATCGCGGCGGACACGGTTGACGTGCGGTTTCGTAGGCCGCACGGCATGGCACAAAATGTTCTGCCCGCGAATGCCACGGACGTGCGCGAGCGTTTCCGGGCGTTGGTCAATGTTGAAAACGAAAACGATTTCGTGTTGCTGTTAGCTTGGCTTGCCGGCTGTTTCCGACCGAACGGTCCGTATCCGATTCTAGGCGTATCGTCCATACAAGGCTCGGGAAAAACCACGCTGACGAAAATGCTACGCCTGATTGTGGACCCCAACGTTTCGACCTTGCGGCCGCCACCAAAGGACGAACGTGATTTAGCGGTGTCCGGCAATAACAATTACATGATCGTGATTGATAACGTCTCGTTTCTGCCGGTGTGGTTCGCAGACGGCCTTTGCAGGATTGCGACGGGCACAGGTTTTGCTAGCCGGACGTTGTACGCCAACGAAGACGAAACCGTGCTGCAAGTGTGTCGGCCTGTGGTGCTGAATGGCATTGAAGATTTCGCGACGCGCGGTGATGTTGTGGACCGCTTGGTACCAGTCAGCCTGCGGGCAATCTCGGAGGAAGCGCGGCGTACTGAAGCCGAAATCTGGCGGGAGTTTGAAGCGTTGCGGCCGGGCTTGCTCGCGTGGGTGTTTGATGCGGTGTCGGCCGGACTGCGGAATCTGCCTTCGGTAAAGTTGGCGCGCGCGCCGCGCATGGCCGATTT
Organism: Bryobacteraceae bacterium; assembly: GCA_035293725.1. GTDB lineage: Bacteria > Acidobacteriota > Terriglobia > Bryobacterales > Bryobacteraceae > Palsa-89. Next base: position 108,985 of record DATGMH010000027.1, on the reverse strand, counting down.
TGCGCACTTTGCGGTAGCGTGTGAATCGGCGCTAGGGTTCGAGCCGGGCGCGTTCGTGTCGGCCTACTCAGACGCGAAGCGTACCGCAGAAAGCGAGCTGCTGGACAACAGTCTCGTTGCTCAGGCGATTATAAAGATCATTCGCAACGGTGAAGCACCAACACCGTGGGAGGAACGGCCGCAAACGCTATTGGATCGGCTAGGCAATGCCATGAGCGATCAGGAAGTAAGAGCGCACCGCTGGCCGAAGACAGCACGGGGACTGACAGGGGAATTGAAGCGCATCACGCCCGCACTGTTGGCCAGCGAAGAAATCACGGTGACGTTCGGCAACGCTGCGCGCGCGGGGCGTGTCGTCTCGATTGTGTGGTCGGACAGGCAGCCGAACGCGGGCGTACCCGTGTTTTAAGGTGGATTGCATATGTTGCGTATGTTTAGAGGCACTTTTTAATCTTTTCCTGAAGAAGAAGAAGAAGTGGTAAAGGGAAGTTTTGAAAACACCCCTCAAACGTGTGCAACGTATGCAAAACGCTGTCAGCACTGGGCGCGTCAGTGCTCCGAGGGCGCCAAGCCGGCAGCAACTATACACCTAACGCAGGTGTACGTCGCCACTCCTTGTAAGTCATTGGGGATAGTGGACTTAAATCCGTTTTGCCGCCGCTTACCACGACCAAACGGGGGCTGCGCGCGCGTCTGACCATCATCAAAATTATCGTAAGACTGTAACCATTATCGTAAAACAAGAATACAGCAGGATTTCCCACCTACAGCACTGTAACACACATCCAACACTTGGCCATTAGGACAGTCATCCCACCGAGAGTGCCTACTCAAATGTTTGACGACAAATTCATCGCTACTCTCGCCACAATGCTAGCACCAAAAGTGGCGGCGCTAATGCCTGCGCCCGCTTCCAGTGTGGTGCCGCGCTACCTGAACCTAGACCAGGCGGCGGTGTACTTGTCTACTACGCCAGCGGCCGTTACGTCTGGTCTGATCACACAGAACGCGATTGCGCGCGGCTCTCATCATCGATCTCGTTCGCTAGGGCTAGAATCCGGCGTGCTACTTCCCGTGCGTGTACCGGATCAAGTCCGACCGCAGGAGTAGGCGTACCAGTGTCGGCAGTCAATATCACGTCCTCCTCAGGAGTTCTCATTACCCAATGGCAAAAACAATAGCAATTTCGCAAGTCGGCGGTGTCATAGCCGGCAGCGGCGCACCCGCCGCACCCGGCAACGTCACCGCTATAAGTGTCACAGGCTTCGTAGACCCAAGCACCAATGCCGGACAACTGACCGTAAGCGTCACGGCACCCACTGATCCCGGCGACACAATCGTAGGCGTCCATCTGTACCTAGAGGCGCCAGACGTATCGGCTACGCAACCGTTCGTAATCGGCACCAGCACAATAGGCGACGGCTCGACGATGAATGGCCCGTTCAGTCCGCTGGACGTAGGCAAGTGGCCTTTGAGTCAAGCGCAGCCCTGGACAGTTCCATTCACGCTGCCGCCTGGCCTGGACGCCAGCATTGCTATCGCATCACGGCTGTACGCGAATCCGTATTCGGTCTCCTACGAACCCAAGCTGGTGCAGGCTAATCAGGCAGGCGCCACGCCGAACCAGACGTTCACGCTCGTACCTACCAACAGTGGCGCGTCCGCGGACGGCACGAACGTAACCACCTTGACAGGCGGTGACGGCGGACCCATCGGCATCGTGGCCACGGCGCTTAGCCCAGTGAACGTCTCAGGCAAGCTGGAAACGCCTGTGCTCGTGGACATCACAGACACGCCGGCAAACACGCGCGGCTGGGCAGCACGCTTGGTGCTGACCGTGGGCAATGCTAACCCCACCGACCCGGCCAACCAGCAGATCGTCAGCGACATTATCACGCAGGCAGGGCCGGTGTACGCGCCCAAAGGCGACGGCATCACAACGCCCCATTCGTTCGTGCTCGCCACGCCCACGGCCATTACGAACGCGACAGTGTGGCTTCAGGCTGGACTGCCGGACCCTGGCTCAGGCCGCGTCCACAAAAGTTCAGGCGGCTATCGCTGGAACAACATCGTTCCTGGCATTACGCCGTCGTTTCCCATTACCTACGGCAGCACAGTGGGCACGGTGGACGCTTCGGCAGTGCTCGCCGCGACGATAGCGGCCAGCATGGCTGTGGTGAACGGCCTGTTCGGTGTGGCTACAGCCGGCATTACGAATCCATTGCTAGGGTCCGGCGCGGTAGCGACGATCAATGTACAGAACCTGGCGATCACCAATCCGTTGCTGGCGAGCCTGTGCGTACAAGCGGCTAACCTTGCTGCCAGCTCCGTCACAGCCACGGCCATTGCTGCCGCAGCGGTAGGCACTGCCGCGATACAGACGGCAGCGATCACGAACGCCTTGATAGCCAACCTGGCTGTGTCGGGTGCGCAGATTCAGAGTGCGACGATTACGGGCGCGAACATTGCCAGCGCAACGATCACAAACGCCCTAATCAGTGACTTGTCAGTATCCAAATTGACGGCGGGTTCCGCCAGCTTTAGCGGTACAGCGACGTTCGCCAACGGTTCAAACTCCGTTCAGATTTCAAGTAGCGCGGTTACGCTCAGCAACGGCACGCAAGAGGTACAAGTCACCGCAAGCGGTTTGAATCTTTATTCAGGAGCTGGTTCAGTAGGCGTCAGCATCAATAGTAGCGGTCAAGCCACTTTCACAAATGGAACAACGTCCACGGTAATCAATGGAAACAATATCAGTGCCGGGGAGCTAGACGTTGCCACGCTGAAGTTGCTCGTTAACAGTCCGTCCCTGCCCGCGGGGAACGTGTCTAGCACTGCAACGGCAGGCGCGGCAACACTGCCATCGAATCCGCAAGGTTTCTTCTGGATCACACTCGGGTCCACAACCTACCGCGTTCCCTACTACAACGCCTGACGCAGCTTTTTCAGAAACAACTTAAGGAGATTTCACGCATGAAATCTGTAAGAACACTCGCTTTAATTTTCGTAGCAGTCCTCGGCTGCTACGCACAAGACATCTCTACCACGGCAAGCCCTAAACTGTTCGTGGAAGCAACCAACGCGGCGGCCTGTGCTGCGTTAGCGCAAATGGTGCCGTTCGCGGCTAACAACTGCCACTATTCGATTCTGATGGTAGGCTACGCCGTACCGGCCGGGTCCGCTATTCGCTTTGAGATTAGCTACACGGTATCTAGCACGGGACAGCCCGTCAAGACCACCAAAACCGTGGATGTGGACGCGACAGGAACGGCCGCCTACAACCTTCAACCCGCCGAAGATTTCAGCAACGTGCAAATAACAGCGACGTTGCTACTCCCGGCCGGCGCCACCAGTCAGAGCATTTAATTCCCACGAAAGAGAGCATTCAGCCCCATGAAAAACACACCCGTTGAATTTCCTAAGCCGGAAGTTACCGAAGCACCAAAGGAACCCGGCTATACCCTAACCTCCGGCGAGCGCGCGGTGCTCGCGCAGTACAACCAGGGCGTAGCTAACGCCAAGGTTCGCATCCATGACTTGAACGTGGAGTTACAAAAGGCCCAAGAAGCCATGAGAGAAGCGCAGCACGGCTTTACCGGCATCGTTACGCTGCTGGCACAAACCCACGGCATGCAAAACGCGACTCTGACGCCTGACTGGTCCAGAATCGTTCCACTAACTCAGTAACCAATCCGCGGAAAGAAAGGAACAACCAAAATGCGAATGGAATTTGCCGCCACGCGCGGGCCTTGCGGTGTGGAACTTCAACGTATGCGCAAACCGCGGGGGACGCTCGCCCAGGCGGTTCGAAAACATCTTGATTACTGGAAAAGTAAGCCGGAACTCAGCGCCGCGGACAAGCGGTCTCTGGATCTGGCCATTGCCGAGCTTGTATCGTTGGCGCGGACAGCCGCGCGGAAGAAAGGAAACCAATGACTAAAGCTACTGCTTTGGAGATAGTTGAAGAACTTACGACCGCGATTCGCCGCGGCGGTTACGAAATGTGCTCGAAACACAGATTCGGCCACCTGCTGGACTATTTGGAATACTTTTTCGGTGACGCCACGTACCATAAGCAGGACATCCCAAAAATGCTGGAAGTCCGCGCAGTCGCCTACGACTGGCGAAAGCAGCGCATAGATGCAACAGGCGGCGCCGCTGGAATCGGTGAAATTCTCCGGCGTGTTGAAGCCCTGATTCCCGCGTTGCCTGACGAGCTGCCGCCACCAACGAACGTCAAAACTTACGCGATTAACCCTCGCGAGCATTTCAACATAAGCAGATGATTCAGGCGGCTATACAGAAACGCGTATGGCCGCGGCCGGCATGGACTCGCTTCATTGTGCCGGCGCAGCGCCGTGTTGTCACACACACGCCTTTGGTTGTTCGCGCAATGCTGGAAAACATTTCCGCTGAGCAGGCCAACGCAGAGACGTTTCAATACACGCCCGGCGACCCTATGTCTTTGTCCCGGACTGCGCGCAGCTAAAGCGCAGCTGCAACTGTCAACCCCCTTCTTTAGGAGAATCTATGAAAATCGAATATGCCGCGTCCGGTATTTCTATACCCGAGCGCAGCATCCACAAACAGCGCAACCAGGCTAAGCGGAATCGCAAGCATGAAGGCCTGCGTGTTGCCGTGCAAAACCACCTGGCCCTGATTGAAAAACAGGGTTACATGACTGACGCCGACCGCCGTTCGCTGGAAGACGCTACGACTGAATTGCTCGCTCAGGCAAAGACCACAAACCGCCACTAAACCAACAATCCAGAGACGCAACTCTTTTGCTGCGTCTCTAAACTCGAAACCATTCCAACCAAGCCACGAACCAGTGGCGGAAAAGAACATCGAAATGTTATCAGCTTCAGTCCGTAAAATTTTAGAAGACCGCCAAGCCGTGCTTGCGCGTTGCATTCTGGCCTATAACAACAGTCCTGATCGATACCGCGAGACGACGCGCGCTCACATGGACGGCTATTTGCAAGAACTCGCGTCGTTGGAGCAGGAACTTAAAGGCGGTTCAGAAACCAGACAAGCCAACCCGAGCGTGTTCGCCTTTGATAAAGCGATGACAGCGGCCGAAACAGTGGCGTACCGTACGGCGTTTAGTGACTGGGTGCGAAACGGACCGTCCGAACGTAACCAGAGAGACCTTCATGAATACCGCGCCAATTTAAGCGGTGAAGGCACCCCAACGGGTGGCGCCTATCCAGGCTCAACGGTCGGCTTCTTTGTGCCGATGAGTTTTTGGGCCGAGGTAGTCAGTGCATCCAAATCGGTCGGCCCATTCTGGGATGACGATTTCTGTACCGTACATATGACTCCGACAGGCGCTCCGTTGCCGATTCCATCGGACAACGATGTGTCGCAAGTGGCGGCAATCCTCAACGAAGCAGGACAGTTTAGCAATCAGACCCTCACGATTAATCAGAACATCTGCGGGACGTATAAATTCAGTACTGGCCTGTTGGTCTCAAATGAAACGGTGCAGGACTCTGCGATTGATCTTGATTCGTACCTCGCTAAGCGGTTCGGCCGGCGTGCGCAATTGGGCTTACTGCCTTACCTCACCACAGGCACGGGCAGCGGACAGCCCACTGGCGTGTTGACTGGCCTTACCGCCAGTTTGACGGCGGCGGGTGCCGGAGCCAATGACGGCCTGTCCGCGGCTAATACGGTCGGCTCGGATGACATTGCAAATTTGGAGTACGCGCTAGACCCGGCGTATCGTGTTAATGCCAAGTGGATGATGCACGGCAACACGCTCAACGCGTTGAGACGTGTCAAAGACAAACAAGGGCGGCCTGTGTTCGGCAGTCTCAACCGGCCTGACCCTGTGCTGTTGTCATATCCGGTGACGATCAATAATGCGATGGATCAATTACAAACATCCGCTGGTTCACCCGCTGTCGCGCGGGTGCCCGTTGCGTTCGGTGACTTTTCGCGGTTCCATGTACGCGTCGTTCACCCAATTCTGCTACGACTGACGCAGCGGTACGCCGACTATCAGCAGACCATGTACGCCTTACACTACCGCACGGACTCTGTGCTTATAAATCCAGCAACCAGCGTCCCGCCTGTGGTGACTCTGCAGACCGTCTACTAAAAAAACAAACAATCTTGAGCTAGGACCTTTACGTTTCTGCCTAGCTCGCGGGACCGCTACGGTTACCGTGTGGCGGTCCTGTTTTACAAGACCCGTATGGCTTGCGTCCGAAAAATCCATGAAGAACATTCAAACAGGCACTGTGACCGGCGTCCACGGGACGCACATTTTCATTGGTAACGAACACCACCCAACAATCTACGCGCACCGTGACGAGCTAAGCTTTTCTGATCCGCACATCGGCTTGACGGTTCAGTTTGAACTGCGCATTAGGCCGCAGATGCAGACTCCGGTAGCGGGGAATGTACGGCGGGTGTGCTAGTCGCTATTTCTTTTTCCAGCGGACCTTGGCTGCCTTGCGGGCAATCTTGCTGCGCTGTTCAGGCGTGAGGGCGGCTGTACGGGCAGGTCCTCCAACCAGGCCAGCTTTGCGTGCTTTCTCCGCTCTTTCCTCCGGTGTCAAGGTTTCCGCGGCAGCCTTTCCACCCAGGCGCCCGAGTGCTACGGCATGAATATTTTTAGCTGCCATCTGAGATGGGTAAGTCCTTTGGAACTATAAAGTACCAAAGATTCGGTCTTATTGCTACCTTTCGAAAGATAGAATTTTTATGCTTGACTCAGCACGTAGAGTAGCACTACTATCTATCCCATGAAGAAACTCGCCACACTACAAATTCAACTAGCGCGGTTCACGCCCGATGGTCAACCGCGCTACGACGTAACACGAACAGCCTGCGGGCGCACCACTGGCTGGAACAGCTTAACTCAGCACCAGGTTGAAGAGCTTCAACGGTGCTTCCTAGAGGACATGCGTCAAGCAGGCGGCCTGTACAACACCATGAAGCGGGGGGTAGCGGCGTGAAGCTCAAGAGCGTAATTGCTACTGATGCGAAAGCAGCACCGAAGCGACAGCCGATAGGCAGCCTCGTCATTGTCGCGATAGGCCGCGGACGCTTCGCGGTGACTGAATGCCGTGGGGGCGTGCCGCGCGAGACACTGAATTGCAGCGCATTTGAGGTAAGCCCGGCCGTGTCTGGGTTCGTACGGACTTACGTAAACTCGGCAGCGGAGGTGCAAGCATGACACCCGAACAGGCACACGCGCACGTCACGGTCCAGGCGCTACTAGAAGAACACGCGGCGCTCCGCGCCAAAATCTGTGATTTCCTCTCGGACGCCCGCGTAGCCCCGCTGGCGATGCTGGCGGAGCTGCCCGGCGTTACCGATCCGGCAGAAAGAGAAAGCATACTGCTTTACATCGCTGACTGGCACAAGACGCGCGCTATCGCACGCATGACAGCCCGTGTGCATAAGTCGCTCCGTGAATGGCTTGCGGGGCCAGCTAGTGTTTCCGCAGAATCTTGAAGCTCGACGCCCCGTCACTCCTTCGCCGGGGCCGTCTGAAGGGCCACTCCCTGACTTGTGTCCAGGGTGTGGCCCACTTTTTTGGATTCCAGTGATTCGTGCGGAGTGGTATGATTCAAGCACCCGGAGTTCTGAAGCGCAAATGCTCCGGTAGGCCCCTGGCGTCGTCCTATGGGCCGGGCGCGAAGGCTGCTATCCCTTCGCCGCTCCCTCACGATGCCTGACGACGCACCCTATTCACTTTGGATTGCCGGAACCAGGCGTTTTGCTGTGGTGCGCGGCAAGACTGTTTGTCCCGTCCTCGGTTACGTTTTTCGAAACGGTGACGGCGCATGGGCGATAGAACACAAGGGCAGGATACTGAAAACCGTTTATCGTTCGGCCTCAGAGGCTGCACTCGCGGTTCTTGCTCTTGAGCCGATCAAAGATCGCTAGGACCGCGGCGCACTTCTACCCCCGCGCCACAAGCCAAAACGGCGGTACGTATTAAGTTCTTTTTTGGATTCCACAAATGCCACAAATCAAACCTGAATTTCTACGCCACAATGATGCTGCGCTCTACCTTGGCATCAGCCCGGCCCTGCTTGCAAAGCAGGTTCGGTTAGGTACCGGACCACCGCGACGTCGCATCGGACGCGTGGTGCTTTACGCGATCGACGATTTACGAAATTGGATGGACGCGCTGCGAGAGTCAGCGGCATAATACAGCCATGGTCTTCAAACGCGAGCGTTCACCCTTCTATTACTACCGCTTCATGCGGAACGGTGTGCCTGTCTACGTCAACACGAAACAGAAGAACAAAGAGACGGCCCAGGACATGGAGAACGCGCACAGGACACGGCTAGCTAAAGGCGAAGCCGGGCTGCACACCGGGGCGCCTACCTTAAAGCAATTTGAAAAGCGGTTCATTGACTTTGTGGAGACGCGCAACGCGGCAAAGCCCCGCACGATTCAGTTCTATAAAACGACATACGCGAACCTTCTTGCATTTCCGGCATTGGCGGGGCAGCGACTTGAGCGCATCGACGAATCTTTGATTGAGAAGTACATTCAACATCGGAGCGGGCTACTGTTAGGCCGCGTCGATGAGGACGGTAAACTCTCGATAGCGACGGTTAACCGCGATGTGGCGACGTTGCGGCGCGCGCTGCGAATGGCGCAAGAGTGGAAGCTAATCGCGCGAGTTCCGAAAGTGCGGCTACTGTCGGGCGAACCCACACGCGATTACGTCTTGGAGCGGAGCGGGGAAGCCGCGTACCTGGAAGCCTGCCCACAGCCACTTAAGGACGCAGCGTTGCTGATCCTAGACACAGGCCTGCGCTTGGGCGAAGCACTAGCTTTGACGTGGAGCGATGTCAGCCTTGAGCCGACACCAGGCAAGAAGTTTGGATATGCGCAGATTCGGCAAGGGAAGACAAAGAACGCGCGCCGCGCAGTGAGTCTTACCCCGCGCGTCGTTACGATGCTTACACAGCGGAAGGCTGACGCTGTGAGTCATCTTGTGTTCCCTGGCGAGTCGTTAGAAGCACCATTCCTGCCCAGCTCGCTAGCCCATCAGCACAGCCGCGTGCGTGATAAGCTCAAACTGTCGGCCGGTTTCGTAGTCCATTCGCTACGGCACACGGCACTGACGCGACTAGGGGAAGCGGGCGCGGACGCGTTCACGATAATGAGAATTGCAGGTCATAGCAGCATAACAATCAGTCAGCGGTACGTGCATCCGTCCAACGATGCGATGGAACTAGCTTTCGAACGTTTAGAGTTGGGCATGGTTGGGGCACAGGCCAAAAGCCATCAAGACGCGATTGCCGCCAACGCATAGCAGTAAAAAGAGATGCTGGCGTAGCTCAGTTGGTAGAGCATCTGATTTGTAATCAGAGGGTCGGGGGTTCGACTCCCTCCGCCAGCTCCACAAACCCAAATCGGGAGCCGCCCGTTTTAACTCGGCCAGATTGCGGGCGACAATTCGGACCGCTCTGTGACCAGCGTGCCGGCCAATGAGTTCGCAGGACGCTTGGATGCCCCTCCCGCTGTTAGTTGCGCAGCGACCCGGTGGCGCCCTTTTCCCACTCTTGCAGCATTCGTTCTCCTATCTCAGCAAATTCGGAATGCTGCTTGATATATGAGTGGACTTCTTTTTCAGTCTCTAGAGTTGCTTCGGCGATGCGTTCGAAAATCTGTCTGACCTTGTCGGGCGTGCTGCCGATACGCGTTTCGCCGAATCTCCGCAGTTCCTTTACGTTCGGCCATTTGGTACTGCCGTTAAGCGTCAGGGCCAGGCTGTCCTTGGCTAGGTACACCGACGTGGTCACGAGGTCGTAGACGGGCGCAAGGCGCGCTTCGCCCTGCACATCGTCATAAACGATTCCAAAGTTTTTCAGATGTGCGTCACCGTTGCGAAGCGCACAATTAAGCGCAATGAGGATGAACAGCTTCTCCATATCCTCGTTGACGTGAGCCGAGTTCGCGAACTGCCCGAAGCGCTTCACGATCGAGGTTTCGTAACTGCCGCGATATTTTTCGTCAGTCCTGCGCGCGTTAAGCACGCAGAAATCCTCAAATCCGCGATAGGTACCGTCCATGCGCAGATCGAAGCGGTCGATGACCAACGCCATGCCATCTTCGGCCAGGCGATGCGGTGGCACGTTAAGTCCGCATCTGCGCGCGACTGTGAGGCAGAAATGTTCGTTGGCGGCCAGCTGCGGATATTCATTTGGGTCCCACAGCTTCACGATGTGGGTAGCGCCCTTGTAGCTCTGCGATAGCCGATTGCCCGTATGCTCCATCTCGGCGAAGGCTTTTTCGTCGCGCACCAGAATTTTCGGCTGCACGCCGCTGATGCCGGAGAACGACGCGAATTTCTCAAGGAGGTAGCGGAACAGATCGCCACTGCGCCTGCGTTCAAGAATCTCATCGACGGATTGGAAGGGCACATTCTCGTGCAGTTGCTCCGTTTCCCCCGTATAGCGAATGCGGCCCACCTGGGAGCGGCCGACGATGGAGAGCAGGTCGAACTCATCAAAGGTGCCGGTGGCTTTCGCGAAGGCAAGACGGAGCCGCTCACGCAAAACACCCTCGGGCAGATTCATCTCAAAAATCGGTAGCAGGCCGAAGGGCACACTCCACGATTCAAGCCGCACTGGCATCGTGACGGAGACCGCCCGCGCGGCGGGCATGCTGGGGAGGTAAGCAAACGTGCTCCCGCGATCGCCGCGCCGGTCGAGCAGTCCCGCCTCAGCGGCGTCGGTCCAGACTTTGATCATCACGATCCTCTTCGAGGAGTTCATCAAGAGTGGGCCGGTGAGAGCTCGCGACCCCAAGTTTCAGTTCAAGGCCGAGCACGGCCAGGACTTTGGTGAGTTTTGTGAAGCCCAGTTCCCCGGCGCGTCCGTTTTCAAGCGCATCGAGCGTAGCCCGGCTGATGCCGGCCTTCTCTGCCAGCGCGCTTTGGCTAAGTTTGAGGTTCTTGCGGCGCGCGGCCACCTGATCGCCAATGGCCCAGAGGTCTAGCATATTGCCTAGTATAATGGGCATAAGTTTATATAGCAACCGGCGTGCCTAATATAATAAGCACTCTGGATAGTTCATCGCAGTCAGAAGAAAGCTGTTGAATGCTGGGGCTGGCAATCGGAACGTGCGCGAGCTGAGAAGCAAGTTGACCGGCTGCATTGCTGTATCGCTGTCACTTGGACAGTAAGAAACGCTGGGATAAGCCGAATTCCCTGCGGAGATTGTCTATTCCATTCGCTGCATCATTCGCGGCGAATAGTTTGCACTGCGCGGTGAATCCGGGCTATAATCCCCGCATAGAATGCGGAGGTTAGGACCTTATATCCACGACTTGTCCGCTTGGCCTGATTTCTACTGGAATCGGGAACGGTTGGCAGAACTCTTAGCTGCGGTGCGGCACAAGCAGGGGCGGTTGATCGGCCACATGGAAGCGTTGGGGTTCAGGTTCCGACAGGAAGCGGTCCTCGAAACGCTGACGGCCGACGTGCTTAAAAGCAGCGAGATCGAAGGCGAGACGTTGGACGCGGGACAGGTCCGATCCTCTATCGCCCGTCGGCTAGGAATCGACATAGGTGCGCTAAGACGCAGCGACCGTAACGTCGAAGGCATTGTTGAGATGATGCTCGACGCCACACGCCACTACGACCAACCACTCACCACCGAACGCCTCTACGCGTGGCACGCCTCGCTATTTCCTACCGGTCGCAGCGGCATGACGAAGATAAGAGTCGGGGACTGGCGCGATGACCGGGGCGGTCCGATGCGAGTGGTTTCCGGCCCGATTGGCAGGGAACGCGTCCATTTTCAGGCGCCGTCAGCCAAACGCCTCAACCGCGAGATGCGGACGTTTCTGAGGTGGTTCAACAAACCCGCTGATATGGACGATGTGCTGAAAGCCTGCCTCGCCCATCTATGGTTCGTGACCATCCACCCGTTTGATGACGGCAATGGCCGCATCGCGCGCGCGATCGCCGACATGGTTCTGGCACGTTCGGAGAACAGTTCGCAGCGCTTTTACAGCATGTCCTCGCAGATCCGGGAAGAGCGGACAGCGTACTACGACATCCTCGAGCGGACTCAGAGAGGTACAACGGACATCACCCCCTGGATGGAGTGGTTCCTCGGCTGTCTCGGTCGTGCAATCGACGGTGCACAAAGCGCGCTTGCCGGTGTGTTGGCGAAGGCACGTTTCTGGGAGCGTTTTCAAGATGTTCAACTCAACGACCGCCAGCGGCTGGTCATCAATCGGCTGCTCGATGGCTTCGAGGGTAAGCTCTCGACGTCGAAGTACGCAAAGCTTGCCAAGTGTTCACAGGACACTGCGCTACGTGACATCCTCTCACTCGCCCAACATGGCATTCTTGTCCGCGGCCCCGAAGGTGGGCGCAGCACCAGCTATGCGTTATCCAAGATTTCTCGGTAAAACAATGGCGGCATTCTGCAGCCGCGACTCTCAGCTCGGGCCGTGCCACAGCGATGCTGATGGCATACGCTACGCGCTGTTGGAAGACCCACCCTCGATGCCGGCGACGCCAGATCGATGCTTGTCTCGTGTTCGGCGTTTGTGAACTACCTGAAGGCGAAGCCGGGCAAGGTGGCAGGTAACCGAGCATCGGCTTACCTCCGTCCGGCCACATCCGAAAGGGCCACATCCGATAGGGCTTGTGTCGCCCATCAGAGTCGGATAGACTTACCCACACTGGAGGAGGACGCACCATGTCATGGCTGGCTTGGATCGTGCTTGGATTGGTGGCCGGTTTCATCGGCAGCAAGATCGTCAATAGACGCGGCGAGGGGCTCATCCTCGATATCCTACTAGGCATCGTGGGAGCCATCGTAGGCGGATGGTTGTTCACCAGGTTCGGTGCAAGCGGGGTGACCGGATTGAACCTATATAGCCTACTCGTGGCCGTTTGCGGATCCGTGGTGATCCTCGTGGTCTATCACGCCATACGTCGCGCGTAGCGGACGCGACGAACAACACCTAATTCCCGCGCCGGGAGCTATCCGTGCCGATATGGATCGTTCTGCCGACGAAATAACCTACGACAACCGCGAAGATAAACCACAGAATCGTCGGTAATGTTGCGATCACAACCACTCATCGTCCGATCAAACAGCGATCTTTACGATGGTGTGGATTGCCCGGACCCGACAAAACTTGCTCCGAGCAGCCGCCGCGACGCTCGCATCGCCGCCCTACCAAGTAACCGGCCACACCCGCAGACAGTGCGCGCATCGATAATGATGACGGACTGGCCTCAACACCTTGCGATGAAATCTCCGGCACCACCATCTTGCTGCTAGCTCCACCATGTTTCACCTCCTTGGTTCGCCATCTAAATGCAAGCCGCCGTCCAAAACGTCTTTTCAATAACTAGCACTCGTTTTCCCCCGCCCCGTGGGACAGAATGACGCAATTCCGCGCCTAGACTGTCCCCTTCCGCGCCGGCAAACCAACGCTCCAGAAACGCGCAACCTTACAACGTCCCGGCCTGATAGGATTACCCCATGGCCGAGTTCTGGCGCCTCAGTCTTTTTAACCGCCGCATCGCCGACCGCGTGTGGACACAAACGCTTCTACCCTGCGCCGCAATCGCGTCACTCGCTTGCCTGCCGGCGTTTTCACAACCCACCATCTATGAAGGCGCCCGCCTGATCCTCGGTGACTCCGCCACGCCCATCGAAGACGGCGCATTCATCGTCCAGAACGGCCACATCACCGCCATCGGAAAACGAGAGTCCATCCCCGCCCCCCGCGGCACCGTCCGCGCCGATTTGACCGGCAAAACCGTGATGCCTGCCATGAACAACGTTCATGTGCACATCGGATACGAAGGCTACGTGAGCTGGGGCGTCGAGAACCATTCCGCCGAAAACGTGCTCGACCATCTGGAGCGCGAAGCCTTCTACGGCGTCGGGACCACCATGACCATGGGCGACCAGCCCGACGATTTCGCCATCCAATTCCAGCAGGATCAGCAGGCCGGTAAGTTCGCCCCTGCCGCGCGATTTTTCTTCGCTGCCGGCCTCGCGCCCCCCGGCGGTGGCCCCGATGCGCTCCTCATCCAAGCCACGACACCGCTGCATGCCGTCCATGAGGTCTCCACTCCGGACGAGGCCGTGGCCGCCGTGCGCGCGCTGGCCGATCAGCACATCTCTCAGGTCAAGTTCTGGGTCGACAACCGCGACAATTCCCGAGGCGCCATGAAGAAGATGCCGCCCGAGGTCTACGCGGCCCTCATTGAAGAAGCGCACCGGCATGGAATGACCGTCCACGCGCACGCCACCGACCTCGAGGACCAGAAGGGCGTCGTCAAAGCCGGCGTCGATGTCCTGGTCCACACCATCGCCAACCAAAGGCTCGACGAAGAGTTTCTCGCTCTGCTCAGACAGAAAAAACCGTATTGGGCGCCCGTGATGGGTCTCGGCGACACAGCCGAAATTTGCGAACCCAACAACATCTTCATCGAACAGGTGCTTCCGGAAAGCGCTATCGCCGAGGTCCGCGCCGGGCGCACTTGGCTGCCTTCGCGCCCCTGTTCGGCGCCATCCAGCGCGCAGTTCACGCAGCGCGAGGAATTCCTTAAATATAATTTCCCGCGCTACATCGCCTCCGGCGCGCGTATCGTGCTCAGCACCGATGCCGGCCTCTCGCAAAAGCACTCCTTCGGCTTCGCGGACCACCACGAGATCGCAATGTACGCAGCGCTGGGACTCAGCCCGGCGGACATCATCGTGGCAGTCACCTCTCGCCCCGCCGAACTGCTACGCCTCCAGGATACCGGCACGCTAGCCAAAGGGAAACGCGCCGACTTCATCGTGCTGAACGCCAATCCTCTCGACGACATCCGCAATCTGCGCGAGATCGACAACGTATACCTGTACGGCGTGAAACTCGATCGCGAAGCCCTCCGCGCCAGGTTCAAAAAAGCGCTGATTGACCGCGACGCTTATCAGTCCAAAACCAAAAAGGACTATGTTCCGCACCCGCCCTCCAAGCGCAAACCCACCGTGTAGCCCACGCACTCCTGCGCGCTCGTTCACACGCGCGTGAACGCGAGCATCGCCAAGCATTCCACCCACATCCGCTAACATAAGATCGTGAAACCCGCCTGGATCCTTCCATTTCTCTTGCTCGCCTCGGTCCTCTACGGCCAATCCAGCGCCGAGACGCCGCTCCTCGCTCTCCCCTACAGTCCCAGTCTGGACGTCTCCTCGATGGATCTCTCGATCGATCCGTGCAACGACTTCTATAAGTACACCTGCGGCGGCTGGATCAAGAAAAATCCGATCCCACCCGACCAGGCTCGCTGGGACGTCTACGCCAAGCTGACTGAAGAAAACGAGCGCTTCCTCTGGGGCATCCTCGAAGAGTCTTCCAAACCCTCCGCGGCACGCAGCAAAATTCAGACCGAAATCGGCGACTACTACTACGCCTGCATGGACGAATCCGCTATCGAAAAGGCCGGCGCAGCGCCCCTGAAACCGGACCTCGATCGCATCGCGGCGCTGCAGTCCATCCGCGATCTGCCCGCCTTGCTCGGCCGCCTCCACCTCGGCATTGCGGGCGACCACATGCTGTTCGGCTTCGGCTCTAACCAGGATTACGCCGATTCCTCCCAGGTCATCGCCTTCGCCAGCGCCGGCGGCCTCGGCCTTCCAGATCGCGACTACTACACCAAGACCGATCCTAAGTCCATCGAGACGCGCCAGAAATATGTCGAACACGTCCAAAGAATGTTCGAACTCCTGGGCGAGCAGCCGCCCGCCGCCAAAAACGACGCCGCAACCGTCATGTCGATTGAAACCGCGCTCGCGCAGGCCTCGCTCACTCGCGTCGATAAACGCGATCCCTACAAGCTCTTCCACAAAATGACGCGGGCCCAACTGCAGGCTCTCACGCCCTCGTTCCAGTGGAGCGTGTATTACAAAACTTCCACCGTCCCGGACACCCCTACCGTGAACGTCACCGAACCGGCCTTTTATAAAGAGGTCGAGACGCTGCTCAAGTCCCGCAGCCTGGCCGATTGGAAAACCTACCTGCGCTGGCACATGCTCCTGGCCAAGGCCCGCACGTTGTCATCCCCCTTCGTCCAGGCCGACTTCGATTTTTACAGCAAGTACCTGCGCGGCCTGCAGGAGATCCCGCCGCGCTGGAAGCGCTGCGTGCGACGCGTCGATGGCGATCTGGGCGAAGCGCTGGGCCAGGTGTTCGTCGAAAAGACCTTCGGTCCCGATACAAAGCAGCGCGCGCTTTTCATGACCAAGGAAGTGGAAAAGGAAATGGAAAGCGAGATCCGCCAGCTCCCCTGGATGGGCGAAGCCACCAAGCAACGGGCGCTCGAAAAACTCCACGCTGTCGTGAACAAGATCGGTTATCCCGACAAATGGCGCGACTACAGCTCCATCGCGATCGTGCGTGACGATTACTTCGGCAATGTCGATCGCGCCACCGAGTTTGAATCGCACCGCGAACTCAATAAAATCGGCAAGCCGGTCGACCGTACGGAATGGCAGATGACTCCGCCCACCGTCAACGCCTATTACGATCCGCAGATGAACGACATCAATTTCCCGGCCGGCGTTCTCCAGCCCCCGCTATTCGATCCCAAGCTCGACGACGCGCCCAACTACGGAGATACCGGTGCCACCATCGGCCACGAATTAACCCATGGTTTCGACGACGAAGGCCGCCAGTTCGATGCCAAGGGCAATCTGAAAGATTGGTGGACCAAGCAGGACGCTGCCGAATTCGAGAAGCGCGTCCAGTGCGTCTCCGATCAGTATTCTGAATACACCATCGTGGACGACATCAAGATCAACGGAAAGCTAACCATGGGCGAGGACGTCGCCGATCTCGGTGGAACGTTCCTGGCTTATCTCGCCTGGAAAGACGCCGTCAAAGGCCAGAACCTGCAACCGCGCGATGGCTTCACGCCCGATCAGCGCTTCTTCATCGGAATGGCTCAATGGGCGTGCGGCGATGAACGTCCTGAAAGCAAACGCGTCGGCGCCATCACCAACCCGCATTCGCCCGACGAGTACCGCATCAACGGGGTCGTTTCCAACATGCCCGAATTCGCCCAGGCTTTCTCTTGCAAGCTCGGCCAGCCCATGGTGCGAACTCATCCGTGTAAGGTGTGGTAACTCGGTAAGGCGGGTAAGTCGGGAAGGGCTGATCCGAAAACGCTCCGAGCCCGGCACGTGGATTGCTCCGCGCGCCGTGCTCGAACCGCCTGCTTAGGTATGTGTCGTCATGGGATGGTGAGTGCGATGTATGCTGGTCGCGCTCGAAATAGCGCAAACGAATACAACCACGCCCACACACAAGCTGTTGATGAACCGGCCTTCGTTACCCGTGTACCCATAGATCCACGGAGAAAAGAAGCCCCAAATGCCTAAGATGCAATTGATCCAACTTAGTGCCACGGTGCTCGCCGGATAACCCAAACGGAATGCTGCTAGGATCACGATAATTGCACCGACGATCCAGCTGTTCCATGCGTTAGGATTGCCCGCCGCTCCGTATACCCAGGGCGACACGAAAAACCACAGGCCCGCCAACAAACAGATGGTGCTGGCCACCTGCATGGCGCCTGTGTGCCTGCTTTCCATTGTTGGAGTCACTGTGTTCTTACCTCCATTTATTGGACCGGCGGAAGCAGGTGCAGGATGCGCAGTAACCGTTTCTTGGCTCACGTTCTTCGCTCCCGCTCGACGCGCTATTGGCGCGGAACTTGATTCCCTTGCACCGCCGCCACCCGCCATTGCCCGTCTTGCTTGACCCACACCCAAATCAGCTTCAATCGCATCACACGTTCCGGCCCTTCACCGCTCCGATACCGAAGATCCGATACCTGGTTTAAGAGCACAGTGTTCGTATATGCCCGGAACTTCTCCTCCAGGTTCTGGAACGCGACGTACTTAAGGCGGCCGGAGCTCACCAGCTCGATGTACTGGCTCTTATTGGTGTCGCCGCCACCCGGCGGAGTCCGAATGAAATCGCCCGTCAGCAGCTTCTCAAGCGCGCTGCTGTCGGCTGCGATCAGAGCCCGCTCCAGTTCGCGCGCCGACTTTCGCACCGCCTCGACATTCGCATCTTGAGCGTTCACCGCAACCGCGAGCAGCGCCATCAACCCGAGAAACTTGATCATTGTCGGAGCCTACCACAGTGTGCTCAGCGCTTTGTTTGCCTCCCGCCTCGGCAGGGTCGCGCGAGAACAAGCGGTGCGCATGCTCGCTCTACCGCCAGATTCGCCGTCCAGTCGATTATCATAGCGGAGAGGTCCGATCCGCCAGCGCTAACCCTCCGTTCATGCAACAACTGAAGCCGCTCGTTTTGCTATCGCTGTTGTCTCTGTCGTTGGCGGCTCCTCTCCGAGGTGCACCATCCCTGGCCTTGACGCTCCAACCCGACGTGTCGGGCCTGCTCAACCCCCTGTTCGCCGCGGACGCTCATGACAATCTCATCGTTGCCGGGATGGTGTCGGATTGTTCTCGTCCAGTGTTCAATCCCATCAGCTCTTGCGGCGGTTATTGGATTGCTAAGTTCGATTCCACCGGCAGCACACTACTGTTCGCGACCTACCTGGGAGCGCCCTATACGGCGGGACAGGATCGCGGAGCCGTACTCCGCGATATCGCTGTCGATCCTGCCGGCAACATCGTCCTGCTGAGTACGGTGACACAGCCTTCGCTTCCGGCCGTGAATGCGATCCAACCGGCGCTGAAGGGCACATCCAATCTGCACCTTTGTAAGCTATCGCCAGATGGTTCTACGATCTTATACGCAACTTACCTCGGCGGCAGCGGGAGCGATTTCGCGATATCGCTGGCGCTCGACCGCGCCGGTGCGCCTTACGTCAACGTGATCACAATCTCCGATGACTTTCCGAGCGCCGGCCCCTCGCAACAAGCCCCAAGCCGGTTCAACATCGTCAAGCTCTCTGCCGATGGCCAGCGGCTGGACTACGTTGTGCCGTTCCATCCGCAGTATCAGGGCGGGACCCTGAGCGTGGACGCCTCTGGCTCGGCTGCGATCAGCACCTTGAATGAGATCTTCAAAATCTCGCCCGATGGAAGCGTTGTCCGAATCATTCCTTTGCCGGAATGGGTTTTCGGGCTGGGCGCGCTTTCCTTTCTGACACCGGACGGTGGCTACTGGGCGGCAGGCACCGTTGCCGACGCCGAACTTCCTGTCACGCCCGACGCTGCGCAACCTTCGAATATGCTCCTGCCGTATCTTCGCATCGAGCAGGGCAGCGCGTATCCCGCGGCGCAGCCGATGACCGGCTTCGGCATTAATGCCTTCGCCGTCGATCCCGTTGAGCGTTTTCGCATCTATGCCGCCACGGCCACAGGACTGTTCAAGTCCGAAGACAACGGCTGGACATGGACGCAGATTTATCCCTCAGGCGTTCAGTCCGTTCTTGTGGATCCGTTCGACCAAAACACTCTTTACATCGCGACGGTGCGATATTCGAGCGGCTACCTGTTTCGCTCCAGCGACCGGGGGCAGACCTGGTCGCCCTTATCTCCTTTCCTTGAGACCGCGTTCGGCGGGTTGCCCATCGTGCTGGCCGCCGATCCACATACTCCCGGCAAACTATACATCGCCGGCGGGCCCTTGTTTGAAACCAGCGACGGCGGGCAAACCTGGATACCGGTGAGCGGAGGTTGGGCGCCTCCATTACCGCCCCAGATGCCGGACGGCAGCGGACAGCTTAGCAACAAAGCCGTAAGCGTCGTCGTCGATGGCACCGCCGGCCGCGTTTATGTTCTGGCGCTTACTTCGTGCATCGGGTTCTGTCCACTGGTCTACACGCTCTCGCGAAGCGGCGACGGTGGGGCGACGTTCACCTTTCTCAATCAGGCCTTCGTTCCCCAGATCGATCCTTCCACCGGCGATGTGTTCGAGCTCAATGTCCCCGCCGGACAGATCACCGTCTTCCGCAGCGGGAATTTCGACGCGCCTGAAATCCTGAATAGCCCGGGGCGTGTTCTGTCGATGGCCTTCGATCCCGAAAATCCCGGGACAATTTATGTCTCGGTCGATACCGGCGGGATTTTCCAAAGCACTGATGGCGGCCAGACTTTCCAAGTCCTGGCAACGCTCCCGAAACCGTCCTCAGTGCTGGCCGTCGGAGACGGCCAGGTAATTCACGCTGGTCAGCCAGCGGGCTCGGTCGATGGATTCGCCTTCAGATTCGATGCGATGGGCAACGTCGTTTATGGCACCTATTTTGGCGGTGGGACGACTCGCATCAAAGCGGCCGCTCTCGCTCCAAACGGACACATCTTCTTGGCCGGAAGCACAGGCCCCGGGCTGCCATTGGCGAATCCAATCCAGTCTGCTTTCGGGGGTGGAAACACCGACGCATTTCTGGCCGAGTTGGACGCCGCCGGCTCGCTGATCAGTTCCACGTATCTGGGAGGCCCGGCGGATGAAGAGATCGATTCCATCCGCATACTGACCGACGGCTCGATTCTCGCTGTCGGCAGCACCGTAACACCTATTCCGGACACTTACCCCACGCCGGTCTCCGCACTCTGGCGGATTGCACCCTAGAGCGCGCGCGTTTCGAGAGCGCACCCGCCGGCCGGTCTATTTCTTCACGTACTTGGTCAGAGTCTGGCGCCCCACTTCGGCCGCGTATACGTTGCCTTGGGTGTCCACTCCGACGCCCTCAGCCCCCAGGATCGTGGTCGTGTCCGGGTTCTGCTCGTTGGACGGAATGAATGCCTTGATCGATCCATCCTTGGCGCTGCCGATCCAGATTCCGCGTTTGAACCCGGGGTTGCGCGCAGTATTCGATTCCGAGTCGACCACGTACATGGTGTCGTCTTTGGCGATGAAGATTCCGCTGGGACGGCCGAACTGCTTCCATTCGTCCAGGAAATTTCCGTCCTGGTCGAATATCTGGATCCGATTATTGCCGCGGTCGCCGACGAACACGCGTCCCTGGGAATCGATCGCGATGGTGTGCGGAATATTGAACTCTCCATGAGCCGAGCCTTTCTTACCCCAGCTCTTGATGAACTTTCCATCCTTGGAGAATTTCACAATGCGCGCGTTGGTGTTCCCGCCATGCCCATCGGCGACGAAGATATCCCCGTTCGCGGCGATCGCAACGTCAGACGGCGAATTGAACGTGTTCGGGCCATCGCCGGAGACGCCCGCCTCGCCCAGTGTGAGCAGGACTCTTCCATCCGGACTGAACTTAAAAACCTCTTCTCCTTTTCCGTCCTTGCTACGCCCGTCGGTCACCCAGATATTACCGTCAGCATCGATAAATAATCCGTGAGGCTGAACGAACATGTTTTGGCCGAAGCTGGCCAGGAGCTTTCCGTATGAATCGAATTTGAGTAATGGCGGCTCGCCCCGATGGAATACCCAAACGTTGCCGGCGGAATCTCCGTCCACCGAAATAACCTGGCCCCAATGCATGCCGGCGGGCAGCTGCGCCCAGTTGTCCACCTCGCGGTACGGATTCGGCGGAAGATTGGCAGCGCTCGCGCCCACGATCGCGGCACAGAAGAAAACCGGAAGCACCATCTTCAAATTGAATTGCTGCAACATTGCATGTCCTTACGTTCCATGAATCAAGCTCTCAGCAGGCTAACATATCCGGCCAAGTCGCGATTGAGAGGACGCCAAAGCGGCTGGGCTCCGATCGCACTCGTCTGTCGCGTCGCCGGCATCGCTGGGTCGACCATAGTGCGTCATTTAACGCACACCCATCAGGCGCCTCGCGCAGCTTACGGAGTGTTCTACATATTTATCGCAATCCGCCCCTGGCACCCGGCTTGCAGCATCGGTAATTGCGTTGGAAGTGAAAGGAGCCACAGCTACTGTGACCGTAGTCCGCGAGCCGAAGAAGTCTGCGGCTCGCACGCCTAAAGTGCAAGGCGAGTAGGAGCGTTTGGCGAGGGAACTCTTGTTACCCGCATCCAATCCGGCAACCGCGATTGTCGCGACGTCGAAACCGCACGAGTCGCGGCGCTGGCTGAAGCCGCGCGTCCCCAAGGAGCAGTTGCATCGGCTCGCACCACCGCGCCCAAAACCTCAGCGCCTTGGTTTCATCGATTATTGGGACCGAGCCCGCCGCCTCACCTTTGCGTGGTGGCTCTGGCTGGCGGCCGCCCTGGTCCTATACGCGCTCGGCCCTTGGTACATCGCGTTGGTCGCTGGCGCGCTCTCCTTCGTCTTCTACAACACCTCCGCCGACCTGCACCCCGCCGTCTACGTTCTCCAGCCCAGCTTCGATGCGGATTCGGCCGATTTTCGCAATACGCTGGCCGGAATGACGGGCATGCCTCTTGTCGAAGGCAACCAGATCACCCTCTACAATAATGGCGACGAGTTCTACCCCGCCATGCTTCAAGACATCGAAGCCGCGGAGTCCTCCATTACCCTGGAGCAGTTCATCTTCTTGGACGGCCTGGTTGGCCGGCGCTTTGCCGAAGCTTTTGCGGAGAAGGCGCGTGAAGGAGTCGCGGTCAAGGTTCTCGTTGACGCGATCGGCTCGTCGACTTTGGGCGAACCGATTTTGCGAATCCTGGAAGCCGGTGGCTGCCAGCTAGCGTGGTTTCGTCCCATTCATTGGTACACGCTCAACCGCGCCAACCTGCGCACACACCGCAAGTCGCTCATCGTCGACGGGCGCATTGGCTATACCGGGGGCGCCGGATTAGCCGATCATTGGCTCGGCACCGCGCTCGACGCGAGCGAATGGCGCGATATGGAGATCCGCGTCGCCGGCCCCGCTGTTGCCGTGCAGCAGAGCGGGTTCGCGCAAAACTGGCTTCTCTTCACGGGCGAAGTTCTCAGCGGCCCCGAGTTTTTCCCCGCACCCGAGCACGCTGGCAACCTGGAAGTCCAGACCATCCTTAGCTCGCCCAGTTCGGGCGCCAACGCCGTTGCCACGATGCACAACATCGCCATCCAATGCGCCCGGCGCTATCTGCACATTGCCAACCCATACTTCATCCCCGGCGCCCGCCTCATCGACATGCTCGCCCGCGCTTGCCAGCGCGGCGTCTCGGTCAAATTGATGGTTGCCGGGCGGCACAACGATACCTGGTGGGCCCGCCAGAATAGCGTACGCCTTTACGGAAGGCTACTGGAAGCAGGCGTCGAGATTTACGAATTCCAGCCCACCATGCTGCACCAAAAGACCATGGTGGTGGACGGCGTCTGGGCCACTGTAGGCACGGCCAATTTCGACAACCGCTCGTTTGCCCTAAGCGAGGAAACCACTGTCTGCTTTCACGATCCTGCTTTAGTCGCCCAGCTCGAGGCCACCTTCCAAGCCGACCTGAAGTCCTGCGAAAAGATCGATCTGGACGCCTGGCGGAAACGAGGCGTGTGGCAGCGCGTCAAGGAAATAGGCGCCGCGTCAATCGAGGACCAGGTCTAGCCGGCTTGCGATGCGAACCTTGCGAATTGCCACTTACAACATTCATAAAGGCCGCGGCATGGACGGACGCACCCGTGTGGAGCGCATCGCGCGCGTGCTCGAGAAGATTGATGCCGATATCGTCGCCTTGCAAGAAGTGGTCAGCCGCGATGGCCGCTTCATCGAAGACCATCAGGCCGGCTACCTGGCAGGCCGCCTGAAGCGTTGTTACGCGCTGGGCGAGACCCGGAAACACCGCGGCGGCATCTACGGCAATGTCACTCTGAGCCGCTGGGATTTCGAGCACGTGCAAGCCGTCGACCTGTCAGTCTCCGGCCGCGAGCGCCGCGGCGCGCTCCGCACCGACATTCGCGTCCACGGCCATCTGCTCCATGTCTTCAATCTGCATTTAGGCACCGCGCACCACGAGCGCAGGAAGCAAGCGGTTCGCCTGATGGATGCCGACCTGCTCCGAGCCGTGGATATCGCCGGGCCGCGCGTCGTCCTCGGCGATTTTAACGACTGGACTCACGGACTGGTCACCCGAACGCTGCACAGCGAACTCCATTTTGATGATCTGGCCGAGAGCCTTCCACGCAAGCGAAACTATCCGTCCATCCTCCCGCTCGTCCACCTCGACCATATTTACTACGATCACCATTTCAAGCTAATGCGGGGCGGATTCGAACGCGACCGCCTCACGCTGGTCGCCTCCGATCATCTGCCCCTCATTGCCGAACTGAAGCTGACCGATTGATCCCGTGCTCGCACGGGTCGATTGACATGCCCTGGCTGACGTCAGCCATCATGACGTGGTGAGCCGTGTTGTTCATCCTGAAGCGCGCTGGCTGCGTCCCGAGCCGCGAACCTGGCCTCGCGCTGTGCTCGACCGCATGGTCGACTGGGCGCTCCCCGGCGCGCGAATCTTGGAGGTTCATCGACTCGAGGACGGTATACGCAACAGCAATCTCAAGCTGTATCTACACGGGGCGGCCGAGCCCTTCGTGCTTCGGATCTACGAACATCACGCCTCGCTGTGTCAGAAGGAACTCGATCTTAGCTCTTTGCTCGCCAAATCCGTTCCTCAGCCTGAAATCGTCGCAGCTGCCCCGTCCGGTTATGAGGAGCTTCCGCCGTTCCTGTTGAAACGCTTCGTCGAGGGTATCACATTTCGCGAACTGCGCCGCTGCGGCGACCGCGATGCGATCAGCCAGGCGGCGTATGCGGCCGGCACGATCCTGGCGGCAATACACCAGGTCAGGTTTCCGCGGCCCGGTTGGCTCGCTCCTGGCCTCGAGATCGGCTCGCCGCTCGCTGAAGGGCCCGACCCGGTTCCCCATTTCATTGATTCGTGCTTATCAGCCGAAGCACTTCGACGCAGGGTGCCGCATGACTTGCGTTCCCGTATTCATCGGATGGTCTGGGATTCGGCCGGGCCGCTCCGCATTGCCGCTCAAGAAAGCTACCTGGTTCACGGCGACTTCAACAAGCGAAACCTCATCGTTCGCGGCCAGGAGGGCGGATGGCGAGTTGCAGCGGTGCTGGACTGGGAATATGCCGTTTCCGGATCGCGGTTCGCCGATGTTGCCAACTTTCTGAGGAGCGAGTCAGAGTCGCGCCCGCTAGCCGAACCGTACTTCTCAACCGGCTATGTCCAAGCGGGAGGCACTCTGCCGGAAAACTGGCTGTTTCTTTGCAGGCTGGTCGACTTGACCGCCATCTGCGGTGCACTCACGGTGGAACAATTGCCGCCAGACGCGGCAAGCGAATTAGTCGAATTCATCACTGCCACTGCTGCGCGCTGAGTTCCACGGCGAAGCCGCCCAAATCCGAGCGTACGACCTTGCCGATCGCCGCCAATTGCAATGGAACTTTGCACGGAAGCTGAGGGCCTGCCTGCTAAACTGAAAGTCTCTCATGGAGTTGGAAAAGACATACGAACCGCAGCGCTTCGAGCCGCATTGGGCCGAACGCTGGGTGGAATCCGGCATTTTTCACGCCGACGCGAAAGCTCCAGGGCCGCGTTTTTCGCTGGTTGTCCCGCCGCCCAACGTCACCGGCTCGATGCATATCGGCCATATGCTGGAGCATTCGTTGATCGACGCGGCCATCCGCTGGCGACGCATGTCTGGTTACAACACGCTGTTCCTGCCCGGGGTCGATCATGCGGGTATTGCCACGCAAATGCTTGTGGAACGCAGCTTGACCGCTGAGGGCACGACGCGCCAGCAGCTGGGGCGTGCGGAGTTCGTTCGCCGCGTTTGGGAGTGGAAAGAGCGCTACGGCAGCCGCATCACCCAGCAGATGAAGCGTATCGGCGATAGTTGCGACTGGAGCCGCGAGCGTTTCACCTTGAGTCCCGAGCTTTCCCGCGCTGTGCTGGAGGCGTTCGTGCGCCTGTACGAGCGCGGCCTCATCTACCGCGGCACCTACATGGTCAACTGGTGCCCCGGCTGTCAGACCGCATTGTCCGATCTCGAAGTTAAGCACGAGGACACGCAAGGCTCGCTCTGGCACATCCGGTATCCGCTGAAAGACGGCTCGCGGGCCCTAGTGGTTGCCACCACGCGTCCTGAAACCATGCTCGGCGATACAGCCGTCGCGGTCAATCCGGCCGATCCCCGGTATGCCGATCTTGCAGGGACCACCGCGGTCCTGCCGCTCATGAACCGCGAGATTCCCATCATCTTCGATGAAGTGGCCGATCCGCAGTTCGGCACCGGCGTGGTGAAGGTGACGCCGGCGCATGACCCGAACGACCTCGAGGCAGGGAAGCGCCACAACCTGCCGCACATCAAAGTGATTAACGAGTTGGGCAAAATGACCGCCGAAGCGGGGCCATACGCTGGCTTGGATCGTTTCGCTGCCCGTAAACGCGTGGTAGCCGACCTGGAAAGCCAGGGCCTTCTCGAGAAAATAGAGCCGTACACGCTGGCTATCAGCAAATGCGATCGCTGCGGCACCGTGGTCGAGCCGCTCGTCTCCACACAGTGGTTCGTAAAAACAAAGCCGCTCGCAGCCAAAGTTTTGGATGCCGTAAACGGTGGCCGCATCGTCTTCGTCCCCGATAACTGGAACAAGACCTTCTTCAATTGGATGGAGAATATCCGTGACTGGTGCATCTCGCGCCAGCTCTGGTGGGGACATCGCATCCCGGCCTGGCATTGCGCGGCTTGCAGCAAGATCACCGTGACGCGCCAAGCTCCGGCTCAGTGTGCGCATTGTGGATCGAGCAACATCGAGCAGGATCCGGACGTGCTCGATACCTGGTTCAGTTCGAGCCTGTGGCCCTTCTCCACTTTGGGTTGGCCGGACGACACAGAGGACTTGCGCACTTACTACCCCACCTCTCTGCTGATCACCGGCTACGACATCCTGTTCTTCTGGGCCGCGCGAATGATGATGATGGGCCTGGAACTGACCGGGGAGGTGCCGTTCCGGGAAGTACATCTGCACACCTTGGTGCGCGATCCGCAGCGCAAGAAGATGTCCAAGACCAAGGGCAACGTGGTCGATCCGCTCGATATCAACGACCGCTTCGGCACAGATGCCGTGCGGCTGGGACTCATGATGTCGGCTGCGCCGGGCACGGACATTACTTATTCCGAAGACCGGATGATGTCCTCACGCCAGTTCGGCAACAAGATCTGGAACGCTGCCAGGCTGATCTTAATGAACCTGGAAGCATCCGGCGTCGCACCCACTTTGCCGGAACCAGGCACACGCGAGACGTTGGAGGACCGGTGGATATTCAGCCGGCTCAGCCGCACGGCTGCGTCCGTGAATCGCGCGCTCGCGCAGCATCGCTATCACGAAGTCGCCGAAGAGCTATGGCAGTTCTTCTGGCATGATTTCTGCGACTGGTATCTGGAAATCAAGAAGCTCCGCCTCGCGCCTAATTCCGGGCTAACGAACGACTGGCGCAACCTGCTCAGCGTGTTCGGCACCTATCTCCGCCTGCAGCACCCAATCATGCCGTTCATTACCGAGGAGCTATGGCACCGCTTCGGCCAGACGCGTTCCATCGCCCTTGCGCAATACCCGAAAGCTGATGCGACCGACGAAGCGGCCGAGCGCGAGATGGGTCTAATGCAGGATATGATCGTGGCGGCGAGGCAGATGCGCGCCGATCATGGTCTGGACAAGAAGCTCTTGCTCGAAGGCGTGCTGTATTGCCGCAACGGGTCCAAGACTGTCGAACTTCCGGTGATTGAAAAGCTTGCCACGGTGAAGCTGGATGTGCGCACGGGCTCGGCGCCGGAGTTAAACGGCGCCGTGCGCTCGACGCCCGAGTTCGATCTGGTGCTGCGCCTGCCCGAAGTCGATCTGTCGGTGCAGCGCGCCCGCCTGGGCAAGGAAATCGAGCAACTCGAAAAAGCTATCGCGGACAAAGACCGGCAACTGGCTAGCGACAAATTCCTGAGCAGCGCCCCGGCGCAAATCATCGAATCGCTACGGGCTAAGCGGGCTGAACAGGCGGCTCAACTCGAAAAGAGCCGCGCCACGCTAACCACTCTGAAATGACCGCAGCCGAGATTGTGGCGAACGCACTGGCGGAAGACGTCGGCACGGGCGACGTGACCACCGAATTGTGCGTTCCCGCCGATCGGCGAGCGATTGCCCGGTTCATTGCGCGGGAGCACGCCGTGCTTGCAGGTGTCCAGCTGCTTCCCTTGCTATATGACGACGTCGAGATCAGCGCCGCGAACGGATCGCTTCTGAAGCCCGGCGATGAGATCGCAATCGTACGAGGAAGCGCGCGGCAGCTTTTGACGCGCGAGCGCGTCTCGCTCAATTTCTTACAGCACCTGAGCGGCATCGCGACTCTGGCGCGTAAATTCGTGGATGCAGTTGCGGGAACGAAGTGCCGAGTCCTGGACACGCGCAAAACGACGCCCGGACTCAGGCAACTCGAGAAGGACGCCGCGCGGGCGGGCGGCGCAACCAACCACCGCATGGGCCTTTACGACGCGGTCCTGATCAAGAACAACCACATCACCGCGGCAGGCGGCGTTCGCGCCGCGTTGGAGGCGGCCCGCGCGGCTCATCTGCCGGTCGAAATCGAAGTCCGCACGCGGGCCGAACTGGATGAAGCGCTGGCTTGCGGCGCCAAGTCGCTGTTGCTCGACAATTTGACGCCAGCCATGGCAAGCGAGTGGATCGCCCACATCGCAGGCCGCGCCACGGTGGAACTCTCGGGCGGCATCACGCTCGAAAACGCCCGCGCGTACGCCGAGGGCGGCGCGGACTTCATCTCCTCCGGCGCGATTACGCACTCGGCGCAGGCGGTCGATATTCATTGCCGATTGGAGCTTGCTTAAGCCGTGCCGTTCGATCTGGCGTGGGTTCAGGCGCGATTGCCGGCCCGACGAATCGATTGGCATTCCACGATCGGCTCCACGATGACTGAAGCCAGCCGCCTGGCAGCTGAAGGCTGCCCCTCGGGCACAGTGGTCGGCGCGGATGCACAGAGTGCCGGGCAGGGCCGCTACGGCCGAAGCTGGTTATCGGAAGCCGATGCCGGGCTATACGTCTCGGTCGTTCTGCGCTACAACTTTGCGCCTGGTGAGGCGCCGGTTGTGACGCTGGCGCTCGGATTAGCCACGGTGGAGGCGATTCTCAAGACCACCGATATCGCCTGCGACCTCCGCTGGCCGAACGACGTGTTGATCGGGCCCAAGAAATGCGCGGGCATCCTCACTCACATGGAAGGCTCGGCAATCGTTGCCGGAATCGGCATCAACGTCAATCAGCCTAGCTTCCCGCCGGATTTGAGCGAGATTGCGACGTCGCTGCGCATAGTGTCAGGCCGCGCGCAATCGCGCGAGCGCCTGCTGGTAGACTTGCTCGTAAATATGGACCGCTACTGTGCGCTGCTCGAAAAGGAAGGCCCGGATCCGATTCTCAAGCTCTTTTCGCGCGCCTCCAGCTACGTGTCCGGCCGGCGCGTTACAGTAGACCTCGGTTCCGGCGCTGTGTGCGGCACGACTGCAGGACTGAATGAGTCGGGGTTTCTGATGCTTCGAAGCGACGACGGAAGCGAACATGTAATCATCGCCGGAGGCGTGCGGCCATGCTCTTAGCTCTGGATGCAGGCAACAGCAATATCACCATAGGCGCGTTTGAAGCCGGCGCGTTGATCCGGCGCTGGCGCCTCCGCACCATTCATGAACAAACCGCGGATGAGTGGGGTGTGTTGATGCGCAACCTGTTCGCGCTCTCCTCGCTCGACCTGACGAAAGTGGATGGCATTATCATAGCCAGCGTGGTGCCGATGCTGGATGCGCCGCTGGCCGCGATGGCCGAGCGCTACTTCCACACCACGCCGCTGTTCGTGACGCCGGATACGGATATGGGCATTCAGGTTCTGTACGACAACCCGCGCGAAGTGGGCGCCGACCGCGTGGTGAACGGCACCGCGGCCTTCTATCGCTACGGCGGGCCCGCGGTGGTTGTGGATCTCGGCACCACGATCAACTTCGATGTGGTGTCCGCGAAAGGCGATTACTTGGGCGGAATGATCTGTCCCGGAATCGGAATGTCGATCAGCGGACTATTCGGACGGACGGCAAAGCTGCCGATGGTCGACTTTCGCGAACCAGCGCGGCTAATCGGTAAGAACACCGTGGATAGCATTCGCTCCGGGCTGTTCTATGGATTCGTCGGCTTGATCGACGGAATCCTGCAGCGCGTAATCGGAGAAATGGGAGCCGAAACCAAGACCATCGCCACTGGCGGGCAGGCCCGGCTGGTCGCGGCAGCCTCGCGCTGTATCAAAGAGATCAATGAAGACCTGACGCTGGAAGGCCTGGAAATCATATGGCGGCGGAACCAGAAGAAGTAAACTGGCCTTCCAACTACTTCAACTACTTCACCGAAGTCGAGGAACACTTCCAAAAGGCGCGCGGGACGGGACTGTTTCTGATGTCGCCGCTGGATTGGGCGCTGCTGGAGGCATGGAAGAACGCGGGCGTGCCGCTAAAAGCCGTGCTGCGCGGTATCGATCTGGCGTTTGAGAACTGGCGCGCGAAGCGCAATCGCGCGCAGATGGTGAACTCGGTGGCGTATTGCACGCAAGCGGTGATGTCCGAGGCGCAAGCGATGGCCGGCGTCGCTCAGCCGCGTACCCGGAAAGAAGCGCCGGCGCCATTCAGCATCGAGGAGCTCGAGAGATACCTGCGGGCGAACGCGGGCGAGATCCGAAAGCAAGAGATATACCGCGAGATCGCGGCTGCGGTGGAGCGCCTGGCGGACGATGTTGAGAAGCTCTTCGGAGACTTGGAGGATTTAGAGCGGCGGCTGACGGCGCTGGAAGACAAAATGGTGGCGCTGGCGCGGTCGCGACAAAGCGACGACGATCTGCTGCGGGCGCGCCGCGAGCTGGATGTGCAACTTCGCCCGTATCGCGGCAAGATGACGGCTGAGCAGCTGGCGATGCTGGAGAAGCAATACCTGGAGCGGCAGGTATTGGAATCGGCGGGGCTGCCGAGGCTGAGCCTGTTCTATTTGACGTGAGCGGCCGCCGGGCGCCCGTCTTCGGTAAAATTGAGGCATAGCGCAGAGCGTTTGCATGAATTCCCGCCGCAAATTCATTGGCACGATGGCGACTGGTTTCGCGACCACGCTGGCGTCGCAGAGCGTATTCGGATCGAACGAACGAATCCGCCTGGGGCTGATCGGCGCGGGGGCGCGCGGCATGGAGCTGCTGCGCTGGGCCGCGGCGTGTCCGAACGTGGATGTAGGCGCGATTGCCGATATCTACAGCAAGAACCTGGATGCGGCGCGCCAGGCCGCGCCGGTCGCACAGGCTTACTCCGATTACCGGCGGCTGCTGGATGACAAGAGCATCGATGCGGTGCTGATCGCTACGCCGCCGCATCTGCATTGCGAGCACTTCGTCCATTCGCTCGAAGCGGGCAAACACGTCTATCAAGAACGGATCATGGCGTTCACGCTGGAGCACGCCAAGCGCATGCGGGCGGCGCACCGCGGCGCGCCTCGGCTGACGGTGCAGGTTGGCCACCAATCCTGCTCGTCGGGCCAGATGGCCGACGCGGCCAGGTTTGTTTCGAGCGGTCAAGTAGGCAAGATAACGGCGATCCACATGCGCTGGTTCCGGAACACGCCGCGCGGCAAACCGTCGTGGATACGGCCGGTGCATCCGGCGATGACGGCGGAGAACGTTGTCTGGGACGCATTCCTGGGTGAGGCGCCGCGCTGCGATTTCGATGCGGACCGTTATATCAACTGGCGGATTTACTCGGACTATTCCGGCGGCAGCGTCCACGAGAACCTGTCGCAGCAGCTGGCGTTCTGGTACGCAGCGCTGAAGCTGCAAGTGCCCGAGGCGGTGATGATGAATGGCGGCGTGTACCTGTGGAAGGACGGCCGCGAAGTTCCGGACACGATGAGTGTGGCGCTGCAGCAACGCGAGGAGATGCTGATCACTTGGGACTCAGGCTTCGGCAACAACCAACTCGGAGTAACTGAGGACGTGCTGGGAACGGACGGAACTATTTCGCGGGGGCAAGCGATCCGGTATGTACCGCAGAAAGTGAACCGGCCCGATGGCGCGGAGTTACTGGGCCGGACGATTACTCCGCCACATACTCACTTACAAAACTTCTTCGACTGCATCCGCTTGGGGCGCGAGCCGAACTGCGGATTCGAGACCGGCTACCGGGTTTCGATCGCATGCCGGATGGCGCTCGAGAGCTACCGCCTGGGACGGACGGTTCGCTGGGACGCAGCGCGCGAAGAGATGGTCTAAGAGCCAGGCGTCTTCTCGAGCTGCTGCTTGGCCCACAGACGGTCGGGGTTCAACTCCAGAGACTTCGCGATAGCCTTGCGGGCCTCCTCAGGCTGATTGGCGCGGCGCAGCGCGATGCCCAGCCACAGCCAAGCATCGGCATTTTTCGGATCTAAGTCGATCGCTTTGCGGAAGTCTTTAATGGCTAAGTCAATGCCGCCCCCGAAGGCAGGAGGCAGGTAGTAATTGCCGACGCCGTGACTTACATAGTTTACGGACGAATTAGGGTCTAATTCGATTGCCTTATTGACTGCCTCGAGCGCGCACTTACCGTACTTAATGGCACTAAGTGAGTTACCCGAGATAATCTGACCGCACAGGGTTCCGAGAATGCGCTGGTGCTCGGCAGAATCGGGCTTTAAGGTGACGGCGCGTTCGGCCGCATCGATGCCGGTTTGAGCCAGGGACTTGGTTGCGCCCTTGTCGCGCAGTTCGGTTGCGACCTCTGCGTAGTAAGATGCCGCGAGGGCGAGGCGGTACTGAGAAGCGGGATCGTTGGGCTGCTTGCTGGCGGCGGCGCGGCGATCGTTTAGGATCTTTTCGAGCGCGGCGCGGTCCTGATGATCGCGGGCCTTGAGGAGTTCTGGGTCATTGGCGGCGTTGGCGATAGCGAGTACAAAGATGAAGATGGCAAAGCGCTTCATATTTATGTAGTCTAAGACGCGAGTTGGACTAGAGCGTTGCAACTTTTCTTTGAACCAGCAGGAAATAAAGGCCCAGCAGCGCGAGGAGCACACCGTTACAAGCGATTACTTTGGGGGCCGAGAACTTGCTGACCAAGGCGCCCACGATCAAGCTGCCGAAGGGCGTGCCGCCCCGGAAAGCGACGTTATAGACGCTCATGACGCGGCCGCGCATCTCATCAGAGGTGATCATTTGCACCAGAGAACTGATGGTAGTGAAGACGGCCAGGAGCATGCCGCCGGCCAGGAACAGGAGAACGTAGCTCAGGATGAGCGAGGACGAGAGCGCGAAGGTTGTAATGAGAGCGCCCAGGCCGACCAGCATGAGCAGGGCATAGCGGCCCTGATGTTTGTATTTGCCGAGTCCAGCGACGATAAGAGCGCCGCAGATGGAGCCGATTCCGAGGCAGACCAAAAGGCTCGAATACAGCCTGGGATCGCCGTGATAGACATCGCGCGCGAAGACGGGCAAGACAACGATGATGGGGAACGCGAGCAACGTCATAGAGAACGCGAGAACGATGAGCGCCTCCATGGTTCCTTGCTTCCGAATGAAATGAAAGCCCTGGCCCATGCTTTTGAGGACGGACTCGCCGCTCTTGTTTGGGACGAAGTGTGGGTTGATGATCAGCAGAGTGATGATGACGGCGATGAACGAGATGCCATTCAGGGTGAAGCACCAGGCCGCGCCGATGGCCAATGCGAGCGCGCCAAGCATCGGTCCGATGACGCGCGCGAGGTTGAATTGGATGGAGTTGAGTGCGATGGCGTTGGGCAGGTCGGGCGATTTAACGAGCGTAGGAATGAGGGCCTGATATGCGGGGCCGCCAAAGGACTGAGCGGTTCCCACGATGAACGAGAGCGTGAGAATCTCCCAGATGCGGACCACGCCGGTGGCGAACAGAATAGCCAGTGTGAAGGCGCAGGCCATCTGGACGATTTGGGAGCCGAGCAGGAGTTTCTGGCGTTGGGTGCGGTCGGCGAACACACCGCCAACGAGCGAGAACAGAACGATGGGGATGGTGGCGAGAAAATTGTCCAGGCCGAGGAGCGTGGGATTTTTCGAGATCTCCAGCACCATCCAGGCTTGCGCGAGGACCTGCATCTGGGTGCCGATCTGGGACGTGCACGCACCAATCCACATGATGCGGAAGTCGCGATAGGCGAACCCTCTAAATACTCGCCTTAGCAAAGCAAAATTCCAATCAAGGCAGAGGCCGTTCTCTTTGGATTAGATGCAGAATGTTGCCGTCGCAGTCGGTGAAAAATACGAGACGGTTGCCCTGATTGTTAAACGGCTCACCGAGAAAATTGACGTTACGGCGCTTGAGTTCCTGGGTGGCGTGATCGAAATCGGCGACGCTGATCGCCAGGTGGCGGATACCGGGGTCTTTCATTTGCTGGGGGACGCGCTCGCCGGCGGAGGGAATGATTTCGAGCATGGAGCCGTCGGCGGCGCGGACAAAGTAGTTACCGTCGTAGGTGTGGTTGATGCGGAAATCGAGGTGTTGGACGTACCAGTCCGCGAGCTTCTTCGGGTCAGGCGAAGCGATGGCGGTGTGCTCTAAACCGAGGAACATAAATCAGGATTGTAGCAAGCGCGCGGGAGTGCGTGCGTCGCGAGCGGGTGAAAGTTGGGGCGAAGAAGCAGGAGTGCCGCCGGCAGCGGCGAGTTGGGGCACGGAGGTTGCGTCGCGGGTGCCAGTGGACGCGTCTGAAGCAGGCCGGATCGTGAGCGATGTGGTGGACTTTGCTGCGGGCGAGCTTTCCGGCGGGGAAGTGACCGATTCGGAAGCAGTCGACTTCATGGGGGAAAG
The DNA here is from genome assembly GCA_035293725.1 of Bryobacteraceae bacterium. GTDB lineage: Bacteria > Acidobacteriota > Terriglobia > Bryobacterales > Bryobacteraceae > Palsa-89. The sequence goes on along the minus strand of DATGMH010000027.1, from coordinate 74,294 downwards.
ATCAAGCGGCGGCGGGGTCCCGGTAGCTGCAGACTGCGGCGAATCGTCCGGCAGCGGTAAAGCCAAGTAAGCATTGGACGGGACGGGATTGGTAGGTTCGTTTGTGCAATTTTTGTTTTTACTGTTCGGATCAGGGGCGCTGGGCGTGTGGGACGGTCCGCGGAGCTTTTGTAGCTGGAGGAGCGTTTTAAGCGCGCGGAAGTAGGTGCGTTCGAGGCGGGCTTGGACGCGGTAGAGGAACGAACAAGAGCCGGAGCAGTTTTCGAAGCCCTTAGCGAGGGCTTGAACCGGCGTGAGCGGCTCGTCTTCGTCGCCGTCTTCGTAGTTGTCCTGATGGTCTTGCTCGATTTCCTCGATGGAGTTGGCCAGGAGCTGGGTTTCGATGAGGGCGAGGCGGTTGAGACGCCATTTGGCGGCGGCGATCTCGTGGACCAGGTCGAGTTCGACTTGACCAGCGGGGCGGAAGTGCTGGAGGTAGCCGTCCAGCAGGCGTTGGTAATCGGCAGGGTCTTCGCAAGGGAGGACGATGGTTTGGGCGGTAAGGCCGTGGCGGATGGCGTTCTGAGAAGAGCGCTGTTTGCCGGCTTTGGTTTTGGGGCCGCGGGATTTGGCGCCGTTTTCACGTGCGGACTGGGATTTTCGAAGAGAAGGCATATTGGTGGACCTCGGTGGATCAGGGTAGCGGGGCAAACCGGCAGGCTAGCAACCGCCGCGGGGCAAGCGGTTGCAGCGGCTAGAAATGGAAGTGGAGCAGTGGCGTGACTCGCGGGAGGCCGGCGCAGGCGCCGTTGCGAGCCGTGCAGGTGATTGCGCCGTCTAGGTTTATGCGAGCCAGGACGATGTCGCTCAAAGTTTCGGCGGTGTAGCCGATAAGGAACGGCGGGAGAAGAACGCATTGCGCCGTTCCGCTTTGCAACACCGTGCCGACCGTGGAAACACGCTGGTTGAGCTGGCGCTGATTCTGACGCCGTTCCTTGCGCTCTGTTTATCCGTGGTCGAGCTTGCGCTGCCGATTTTCAAGAAGAGCACGCTGGTGGACGCGGTGCGGGAAGGCTGCCGGTACGGCATCACCTTCCAGACCACGTACAAGGGCAATACCTACGCGAGCCAGACCGCGGCGGTCAAAGCGGTGGTCGAGGCAAATTCAATGGGTTATCTGGACGCCAGCAACGCGAACCTTATCAGTGTCACCTATTACGACCAGGTCACGTTCGCCGACGTGACGCGGACTTCGAATGCAAACGCAGACGGAAACATCATTAAAGTTTCGGTGACCGGGTACACGCACAACTGGATTGACTCCATTGGGTGGACGTACGGGTCGCGGGCATTCCAGGTCACCGGGAATCCGCTGACGATCAACGCGAGTTCGGCCGACCGGCTGGAATCGCTGCCAACGGGCAGCACCCGGCCTACGCCGTGAGGGAAAAATGAAATCGGGTAAGAGATCGAGACAGCAAACCGGCCATAGCATTCTTGAATTCGGGCTGATCGTGATTCCAACGGTGTACTTGCTGCTGGGGGTGGTGGTGATCGGAATCAACTTGGGCCGGGCCGTGCAGGTAGCGCAGATCTGCCGCGATGCCGATTCGTTATTTGTCCGGGGCGCGGCGGTTTACACGTCGTCGGCGCAGTCCTTCATAGCTCAGCTTGGGGCGGGGATGAATCTGCAGACCAGCGGCGGCGACGGGCTAGTAACGCTTTCCAAGGTACAGTTCATTCCGGACGCGTCCTGCGGGAGTCCCGGCAGTTCGGGATATGCCAACTGCACAGTAGGACAGACGAGGTTGTTGCAGCGAATCGTGTTCGGCGACACGACGCTGCCTGGCACTCAATATCCAACGCACGGAACGGTGACCTACGACTCGCTGGATCAGGTCAACAATTACCTCACGGATCCCAACGCGGTAATCGACAACTTCGCCACGCTCGCGTTTCAGCTTAAGCCCAACGAAGTGTCTTACATTGCGGAAGCACACTTCCGCAATTCGCTATCGAACCTGAACGTTTGGACGGGAACGAGTCCGGGCATCTATTCTCAGGCGTTTTTCTAAGGGCGAGGACAATGGTTAAGAAGCAAGTTAGCAGAGGCCGGCGGGAGCGAGGATTCGTGATCCTGCTGTGGAGCTGCATGATGCTATTCATCATGATTCCCGTGGTGGGGTCATCGATTGTGGGATTTTGTATACCATCAAAGCCAAGCTTCAGACGTCGGTGGATGGAGCGGCGTTAGGCGCGGCACGCAGCCTGAACCGGTCGCAAGATATCGCTTCGCAACAGACGGACGCGACTAACACGGCGGTGCGCTATTACCACGCGAATTTTCCCGGTAACTGGATGGGAGTCACGCCGGTGAACGATCCGACGGTGACGTGGCCGACGGCGCCGACGGGGACGGCGATCATCAATGTGCAAGGCGACATCGATGCGCCGACGTGGTTCATGCGGATTTTAGGGTTCAACTCGGTTCACTTGACGGCGGTAGGCCAATCCACGCGGCGCAACGTGAACATCATGCTGGTGCTGGACCGGTCCGGCTCGCTGAGCGCGGCTATCGGGACCAATTCGTGCGGCGCGGTGATCTCGGCGGCGCAGACATTCGTGAATTCGTTCTCCAACAATCGGGATCAAATTGGGATGGTGAGTTTTGGAACTTACTATCACGAGGACTTCCCGCCCACGCAGGATTTTCTGGACAGCGCGCATAGCGGGGCCAATTCGCTCTCGTCGGTAGTGCTGCCCAGACTGGTTTGCACAGGATATACGAATGCAGCCGCGGCGTTCTCCTACGCATATTCGATCCTGAAGGGCTTAAACGACCACAACGCGTTGAACGTAATTTTGTTCTTTACTGACGGGCAGCCGAATACGGTGACTTTCGGGCCTAAGTTTGGGGCCGGCTCAGGGCCGGTTCTCGTGAGGAAAGCGGGAAGTACGTGCGTGCTGGCGGGCGGTTTTACGGGTCTTTCCGGCGTACTGGCGGGCGATGTGGGGTACAGCTCGAAATCCGGGGTGCTCCGGGCAGGGCTCTTAAGCACGGGAGCTTGGGACCGGCCGGGCACCGGAACGTCTGCGTATCCGGCGCCGGACGACAATTCCGAGTACGGCAGCGCCAACTCGATCATTGGCAGTTTGGAGGGGCGAAGCAGCGGATGCGCGTTCGTGTCGAATACGAGCAACTTCTCATCAGACGTGAACGCAATCCCAACCAGCGATGCTTGGGGGAATTCCACGACAACGACCTGGACCGGCGGAACGGAAACCGGTTTTCCGGCCAGCGTCAATACGGCCAATGTGGGAACGCTTCAAGATCTTCAGAATGCCGGGATCAACGCGCTGGACAATGCGGCGCAAAATGCGCGGGCGGATGCGGTGACCAACAGCATGCCTTACCTGGTGTACACGATCGGCCTGGGGAACGCTCCAGGCGGGGTAAACGATGAGCTGCTCAAGCGGATCGCCAACGATGTTACGTCGGGCGTACACCAGTCCGCGTACTCGGATGGCAAATACATGTTTAGTCCGAATACCGCGCAACTGACGGCGGCCTTCGCGGCGATCGCCTCCGACATTCTGCGCATTTCGAAGTAGAGTTGGTTGGGTCGCGTGGCTGGATCTCGCGATTGGCGCGTCCCAGCCAAGGCGTTGTTCGACTCCGACTTGCGCCGCACTGCTCCGAGTTGTAAGCCTCCGCGCTATTTCGCAAGCCGGAGAATGTCGGACGCGATGTCAGAGAAAGCTTGGTTGAGTTGGGTGGCGCTGGGGACATAGTAGAACGTTCCGGCTGCGTAGGTTGACTGATAAACCGCACTGGCGGGGTCGTTCGCAACGCGGCGGAGCAGTTCCTGATTGACGCTGCCGTAGATATTGGGATTTAGTCCGATGGTATAGACGACATACGGAATTCCTGCCGCGGCAGCGGCTACCCTGGCGTTCTGAGCCGCATTATCAAGAGTATTGATCCCGGCGTTCTCCAGATTTTGCAGATAGTACCAGTTGCCATTGAGCGTTACCGAGTAGGGGAAAGATCCGTTAGTTCCGCCCGCCCACGTACTGTTGGTCGCATTTCCGAAAGCATCCGTGGCAGGTAGTGACGCGATGTCACTGCTGAAGGATGCCGAGTTGCCGCTGCCAAGACTGCTGGAGCGGTAAGCACAGCCGGTGAAGCTCGTATTCGGATTAAAATCCGAGCTTACCGGGATACCACTGTTGGTCCAGTTAAACACACCTCCCCAGGCGTTGTAGTGAGTAGACGCGTCACCGGCGATGACGCCTGAGAGGTTCGTATTGGCTGGAACACAGGCACTTCCGCTCTTGTAGGGCAAGGGCGAATTTGCGGTTGACGTCGCCGCTCCGGTGCTGGGATTGACACCGAATGTCATCGTGTTCGGTTCACCATCAGTAAAGAAGACGATTACGTTCAACGCATTTTGATCGCCAAGACCTACAAGCTGGTTGAACCCGTATGAGAATCCGGCGGCGGCGTTCGTAAATCCGCTGCAGACCAGATTTGACAGATCGGTGGTCATGGTTGACTTGAAGGTCGTGTTGAAGGCGAAATCATAATGATAGGACGTGCCGAATGTAACCATGCCCAGCTTGTCCTGACCTTCCACGAAGCTGTTCACGAAAGCCTGGGCGTCGGTCTTGAGCGTGCCGCAGTTCCCCTCGTCCTGTAACGATTGCGAGCGGTCGATCACGAGCATGACATTGACGTTCCGCCGGACGGCCACGCCAGAAGCGGTCATGCTCACGCTATTAAATCCCAGAATCCTCATGAACCAGGTGGGGGCCTGGATGGTTTCGGAAACACTGATCTGGACTTCACCGAGAGGAATGCTGGTGTCTTGCGTGTGGGTGGCGATGGTGACGGTTGGATCCGGCACAGTGGCGACGGACATCCAGCCGGTTGGGAAATTGGCATGCAGGACGCTGGTCGCAAAGGTGGTAGCGGGACCGCTTTGTTGAGTAACGCTGGTGTTGAGATTGAGGCTGCGAGCGGCGGCCAAGGATGCGCCATCCACAGCCGCCTGGAGCTTCGTCTTAATCGTGTAGACGATCCCTGCATCGATGGCCAGGCCGGCCATCGGAATGATGATGAAAAGCATCATCAAGGTGTAGAGCAGGGTTACGACTCCTCGCTCATTTCGCCGCCGGCTGCTGACAGTCCTGGTCATCGAACCCTCACCTTTCTAAAAGAAAGACACGGAATAAACGCCCGGGTTGGATTGAAAGCCGGGCAACGACAGATCCAGCATTTGGAAATACGTCTCGGCGACGTAGGAAAACTGGCCTGGATACAAAACCAAGGTGTTCTGGAAGTTGCTGATGGTTGCGGCCGTGCCATTCGTGTAATCGGAATAGTTGGTCACGTTGTTTTCGCTGTCGTAGGTGGGCGAGCCAGTGGTTGGGAAGTGAGTTCCGGGCAGTGAGGTATTGCCGAAGGTGGTACGCTGAGCCAGCCGATACTGCCCAATTGTGCACGTGGAATAGCCGACGTCGGCCGGTTGACCACAACTGCTGGATGGGTCTGGAATGAAAGTGACTTTCGACAAAATCACGAGGCCGTTTCCAGAGTTGGTGGTTTGGAGATTGAGGGCCGCCCCGATTCGGGCCAGTTCGGCTTGATTGCCCGAAAGCGAGAAGTCAACTCCGCGAACGTACATGGAGTCCGCATCACGGCAGACCTGGGCTGCTTCGACGGCGCGGCCTAATTCGTTACCGACCACGACGACCCCCATCAACATCAAGAGCGTGGGCCACACGATCAGAGCGAACTCCAGAATGCTGGTGCCCCGTTGATTCTTGCGTCTTGCATTGGTACGAGGTTGCATAGTGTTCCTAGGGTGAGGGACGAGTGGAGCCTACGGGCAGGGTTTCCAACCGGTCCGCGGATACGGCGACGACGGGCAACGAACCTTGGGTGACGCTGAAGGTTTTGCCTTCGTAAGACCAATTGATCGGGTCGATCCAGTTGTGCGTATAACCGGAGATTGAAACCTGGATGATGTTACCGTCGTTATTGGGGACGATCCCGGATCCGCCCGCGGTGACATCGGTAAAGGGCGAGGTAGACAGGTAGTAGTTCACGTGGATATCGGATGTGTCGGACAGAAAACCCATGGAGTTAGCCAGGACAACCGCCTTGATCGCAGCCGACTGGCTCGAATAGCTCTGGCCGTTGTAAGTGGTCTGATAAGTGATTCCGTAGCGGCAACCTTCGCGGACCGCAGCGACGAAAGTGCTTTTTTTAAAGATCGGCAGTGACACTTCGACAATCGCCAAGAGCAGGGCGAACATGGGCGTCAGTACTAAGGCGAGCTCGACCAGCGTGTTACCACGCTGGGTCCGAACTCTCCGATGTTTTGAACGATGTTTCAACGTCTTCATCTTGTGAAATCCGGACGAGATTATAGCTTCGCGAATGATGGTACTATTCGGCCGAAACGCTTGCTATTAGCGGTTCTCCCTAGGTGTTAGGGATTTCTTACCGACTTCCGCAGCAATGATCTTAGGATCGCGGTCCGTAGTACCCTCGATATAGATTTCTCAAATGGGTCACCATCACCACGATCACAGTCACGATCACCAGGTCGTCCCCTCGGATCCGGCGCTGCGCGTCAAAGCGTTGGAGTCGCTGCTGGTAGAAAAGGGGATTGTCGATGCGGCGGCGCTGGATGCGGTAGTGGACACGTATGAACATAAAATAGGTCCACGCAACGGGGCGCGGGTGGTGGCGCGGGCCTGGATGAATCCGGAATACAGAGAGCGGCTGCTGCGGGATGCCACAACGGCCATTGCCGAGTTGGGTTACGGCGGCCGCCAAGGCGAGCATATGGTTGTGGTCGAAAACACGCCGGCGGTTCACAACCTGGTGGTTTGCACACTGTGCTCGTGCTATCCATGGTCGGTTTTAGGGCTGCCTCCGGTGTGGTACAAGTCGGCGCCATATCGATCGCGTGCGGTGATCGATCCGCGCGGGGTGCTGCGCGAGTTCGGCCTGGAGGTCGGAGAAGAAGTGGAGGTGCGCGTCTGGGACAGCACGGCGGAGCTGCGCTATCTCGTGCTGCCGGAGAGGCCGGCAGGAACCGAAGGGATGAGCGAGGACGAATTAGCTGATCTGGTCACGCGGGATTCGATGATCGGCGTGGGCCGGGTGGCAGCGCCGCGGAGGGCAGGAGCATGAACGGCGTCCATGACATGGGCGGAATGCAGGGCATGGGTCCGATCGAGGCGGAGTTGAACGAGCCGGTGTTCCACGAGACTTGGGAGGCGCGGAGTTTCGCGCTGAACATCGCGGCGGGGGCGTGGAGGAAGTGGAACATCGACGCGGGGCGGCATCAGATCGAGTTGATTCCGGGCGCCGAGTACCTGCGCATGAGTTACTACGAGAAGTGGGCGGTCCGGCTGGCCGAGTTACTCGTGAAGTGGGGCTTAGTAACTGGCGAGGAGATCGCCAGCGGTAAGGCTGCGCCAGGGTCGCCGAAAGCCGCGCCGCCGCTCACAGCGGACAAGGTTGGTTCGTTGCTTCGAACCGGAGCGGGGGCCAAGCGGGACGCGGACGTCGCACCGCGGTTTGGAGTGGGCCAGCGAGTCCGGGCACGTAACATTCATCCGGCAGGGCACACGCGGCTGCCGCGCTACGCGCGCGGCCACACGGGAATCATCGACCGCGATCACGGAGTGTACGTTTTCCCGGACACCAATGCGCATTTTCTGGGCGAGAAGCCGCAGCATGTCTATTCAGTGCGTTTCGCGGCGCGGGAGCTCTGGGGCGATCAGGCGTCGCCGCGCGATGCGGTCTACATCGATCTCTGGGATGACTATCTTGAACCCATCTGATTCGAATCGCGAACGGTTTGCGGCGCTGCCCAGCTTGCCTCGCGACCACGGCGGTCCGGTTTTCGCGGAACCATGGGAAGCGCAGGCGTTCGCCCTGGCCGTGAAACTTTCAGAGCAAGGCTATTTCACCTGGAAAGAATGGGCCGCGGCATTGGCCGAGGAGTTGAGGGCGGCAGTTGAGCGAGGTGAGCCGGACGACGGCTCCCGGTATTACCACCACTGGCTGGCGACTTTGGAACGTCTGGTTCAGGCCAAGGGATTGACGGATGCGCGGGCAATGCTGGAACGCAAAGAAGCTTGGGCCGAGGCCTACCGGCACACGCCGCATGGCAAACCCGTAGAACTGAAGACGCGCTAAGCCGCGCGAGCGCCGCGGCGGTGGGAGGGCACGCCCAGTGAGTACGCGATTCGACGCGATTATCATCGGCACGGGTCAAGCGGGGCCTTCGCTGGCAGGCCGGATGACTAAGGCCGGCATGAAACTGGCGGTTATCGAACGAGGCCGATTCGGCGGAACGTGCGTGAATACAGGGTGCATTCCGACCAAGGCCATGGTGGCGAGCGCTTACGCGGCCCATCTCGCGCGGCGCGCGTCCGATTACGGTGTCGTTTTACCGGGTGCCGTTAGCGTCGATATGCAAGCCGTCAAAGCGCGGAAGGACAGGATTTCCGGCGCTTCGCGACAGAGCGTCGAGTCGTGGCTGGACGGGATGGAAAATTGCACGGTATACCGGGGCCAAGCGCGGTTTGAAGGACCGCGTGAGGTCAGCGTGGGCGCTGAACGGCTCGTGGCGGAGAAGATTTTTATCAATGCCGGCGGGCGCGCGGCGATCCCGAACATTCCGGGTTTGAGCGAGGTTCCGTTTCTGACCAACAGCTCGATGATGGACGTAGATTTTCTGCCGCGGCATCTGGTGATCGTTGGAGGAAGCTATATCGGACTGGAGTTCGGGCAGATGTTCCGCCGCTTCGGCAGCGAAGTCACAATCATTGAAACCGCGCCCAGGCTGATTTCGCGCGAGGACGAAGATATTTCGGCCGCGATTCACGGCATTCTGACAAACGAAGGCATCGATGTGCGTCTGAATGCCACGTGTACGCGGCTGGCGAAGCGCGGCGGCGACATCATCGCGACCGCCGAGTGCGATGCGCAGGCGAAAGAGATTCGGGGTTCGCATGTTCTGGTAGCGGCAGGACGCCGGCCCAACACGGATGACCTGGGGCTGGAAGCGGCTGGAATCGAAACCGACTCGCGCGGATATATTCAAGTGGATGACCAGCTTCGGACCAACGCGCCGGGTGTCTGGGCGCTGGGCGACTGCAATGGCAAGGGCGCGTTCACGCACACCTCGTATAACGACTACGAGGTCGTGGCGGCCAACCTCTTGGATGCCGATGCGCGGCGGGTCAGCGACCGGATCCAGGCCTACAATTTGTACATCGATCCACCGCTGGGGCGTGCCGGGATGAGCGAGGCCGAGGTGCGGAAATCGGGGCGCAAGGCGCTGATCGGCACGCGACCTATGACCAAAGTGGGGCGGGCAGTGGAAAAAGGCGAGACGCAGGGATTCATGAAAATCCTGGTCGACGGCGAGACGAAGGAGATCCTCGGCGCGGCGCTACTCGGCACGGGGTGCGACGAAGCAATCCATTCGATTCTGGACGTCATGTACACGCGCAAACCGTATACGGTGATCCAGCGCGCGATGCACATTCATCCGACGGTGTCGGAGTTGATACCTACGGTGCTGGGAGAACTGCGGCCGCTGGAGAACTAGATCCGCTTCGCAACGGGCAGCGCGCGTTAGCTGACCGCGTGCGTGGGGATCGAGGCTGATTTGCCTCAGTCGCAGTAATGGAATATGATCTTTTCTAAGTGGGCAATCCTTTGGGGTATTGCTCACATGCCCGGAAGCGCAAACTGCTCATTGCGCTCCGGGCTTCCTGTTTATGGTTTGAGAATCGCAGGCGCGGCGGCTGCCCGCGGTTGGGGAACGCCGGCGGGATCGGATCGAAAAGGCTCGGCGAGCATGAATGGCAAGCGCGCGGCTTCCGGCCCCTGGCAGCCTTTCAGCCCTATTTGGATTCCATCGGCGCCCGCCGACGGCGCTTCCATATAGGTGCCGAAGAGGCGATCCCACCAGGGGAAGACCTCGCCGAGGTTCGCGTTCTGATCGCGCATTTCGTCGGCGTGGTGGATGCGGTGCATCTCGGGCGTGATCAGAACGGCGCGGAGCGGCTTCTCGACCCAGGTGGGAAGGTTGGCGTTGGCGTGAGTGAAGAAGTCTTGAAACAGACCGAGCAGTTCGATCGCAAACACGGAGACGGCCGGAGGCGCTAAAAGGGCCACGAAGGCGAGAAGGGAAGCTTGTTGCAGGAGGGCTTCGAGGGGATGATGCCGCAGGCCCGTAGACAAGTCCAGCTCGGGATCAGAATGATGCACCCGATGAATCCGCCAGAGCGCCGGTACGGCATGATACAAGCGGTGCATGCCGTATTGGAACAGATCCAGGATCAGAATGCCTGCGATGGTGCGAACGAGCAGCGGCGCTGAGGAGTGATTCAGGAGTCCGAATCGGCTACCGGATACGGCAATGGCGACATAGACCGCAGTGGTGCGAAACAGGAGGCCGGCAAGAAGAGTGGAAACGATCAGCAGCACCGCGTGATTGGTCCAGCGGCGCACCAGTTGTTTCGATACGGGCCGCCAAGCGCCGAAGAATTCCCACAAAGCGATAGCAAGCAAGGCAAGGCTAAAGAGTCCCCAATAGACATTTGCCTCGACGGCGGTCCAGACCACGCGTCTTGCCTCTCGCGCTACTTGTTGCGCCGCTTTCGCGCAATGATCACAATCGCGCCGACGCCGACCGCGGTGAGCGCCATCAGGCTGGGTTCGGGCGTGACCGCTCGGACACCGGCGAAAACCGGTGTTGCCGCGCCAACCAGAATTGTAGCGACCCGGAAGAAAACACTGGAACGCATACGGCACCTCCTCGTCGAAGCCACTGGCGTGTAGGATACTTTGCGGATCCACGTTCCGTCAACAACAGGCAAGAGTTTTTGTACTAGTACGCGGGCGTTACATCTCGCGGCGGTTTTCGAGCGACTTGCCCATGGTGACCTCGTCGGCGAAGTCGAGATCGCTGCCGACGGGGATGCCCATGGCAATACGGGTGACGCGCACGCCGAGCGGCTTCATGAGGCGGGAAAGGTAGACGGCGGTGGCTTCGCCTTCGACCGTGGGATTGGTGGCGACGATCAGCTCGCGGGTCTCACCGGATTGGATGCGCTCCAGAAGATTGGTAATGCGAAGTTGGTCCGGTCCAATGCCGCGCAGGGGCGATAAGGCGCCGTGCAAGACGTGATAGAGGCCGTTGAACTGGCGCGTGGTTTCGACGGGGAGGATGTTGTGGGGTTCCTCGATGACACAGATGACGGAACGGTCGCGGTGCGGATCGCGGCAGAAGATGCACAGCTCGGCATCGCTGATGTTGTTACAGACGGCGCACAGGCCGAGTTTATCTTTGACGTCCAGCAGGGCCTGCGAAAGCGCGGTGGCCTCCTCGCGCGGGTGACGCAATATGTGGAATGCAAGGCGCTGGGCGGATTTTTGGCCGATGCCGGGGAGGCGTTTGAACTCCTGGATGAGGCGGGCTAGCGGTTCGGCGAAGTCGGGCATGGGTGAGCAATGGCTTGCGAGAGGCGGGTCATCGTACAGGACGGCGGCGTCTCTGCGTCCGCCAATTGCGTTCACACGAGTGTGAACGCGGCACGCACGAGAGCGTGCGCCACATCAGAACATTCCCGGCGGCAGGCCTAGGCCGCCCAGCAGTCCGCCCATCTTTTGCTGGGCCTGGTCGTCGACTTTCTTGGCTGCTTCGTTGAAGGCGGCCATCATCATGTCCTGAAGCATCTCGACATCACCGGCGACTTCCGGATCGATCTTGACGGCAGTGACGTTTTTCTTGCCGTCCATGCTGACGGTAACCATGCCGCCACCGGCGGTGGCCTCGACACGGATGAGGGCGATCTCCTCCTGCAGCTTCTTTTGCATTTGCTCGGCCTGCTTCATCATGGCCTGCATGTTTCCGGGAAGTTTCATGGTCTTATTCCTTTAGATTGCGCACCACGCGCACTTGGGCATCGGGGAAAATTTCCTGGAAGCGGCGCACTTCCGGGTGCTCGAGCGCGCGTTGTTCGGCGTCGCCGGCGGGTTTGGCTATGGCCGGTGCGGCCTCGGGCGCTCCGAGCTTGATCTTGATGCGCAATGGCTTTCCGGCGATCTTCTGCACCGCCTTCAGGATATCTTTTTCGTTCATGGCGAGCGAGAATTCTTCGGGCGTGACGAAGTGGAGCTCGCCGCGGGACTCAGAGACGGTAGAGTGCTCCACCGCATCGGCGGTGAATTGCATGCCGAGTTCGAGCAGAGCGGCATGGAGACGTTCGCGCCAGGCGCCGGAGTCCGGGCTTGACGCCGGGGCGGGCGGTGCCGTTGGGGCCTGTGCCGGTGCGGGCTGTGCCGGTGCGGGTTTCGCGGGCGGAGGATTCGGTGCGGCTGGCCGAGTAAATGGCCGGGAGGTTTCGGGTCCGATATTTTTGGCTACAGCAGGCCGCGCGGGCGCCGGGCCGCTTCCGGTTCCGAGCGCCGCCAGTGCTTCTTCGATGGGTTGGAGGCGTCCGGCCTGGACCAGCCGGAGCAGCCCGATTTCGAGATGCAGCCGCGGCTGCAACGCGAATTGCAGTTCCTTGAACAGATCGAGGGTGAGCTGGAGATAGCGTGTCAGATCTTCTTCAGAAAATCCGGCGGCGATTTCGGCCAGGCGTTCCTGCTCGCGCGGCGAGGCGGCGATCAGGCGTGTGTTGGTCCCGGCTACCTTGGCGACCAGGAGATTACGGAAATAGCGGGCCAGCTCGCGGCAGAAATGTTGTAGGTTGCGCCCGTTGCGGTCGAGATCGAGCACCAGGTCGAGCATGCGGCGGGAATCCTGCGCGGCTAACGCCTGTGTGACCTGGTCGAGCGAATCCAGCGAGAACATGCCTAGCAGGCCGCGAACTTCCGCGGCATCCAACTTGGTCCCGCAGCAGGCGATAGCCTGATCGAGCGCCGACAACGAATCGCGCACACTGCCTTCGCCGGCCTGCGCAAGTACACTGAGCGCCTCCGCGTCGGCTAGGATGCCTTCCTTGGCGCAAATTTCCTGCATGCGCTTGAGGACCTCTTCGAAATCCACCGAGCGGAAGCTGAACTGTTGGCAGCGCGAGGCAATGGTGGTGGGGATTTTGTGGGCTTCCGTCGTACACAGGATGAACACCACCCATTCGGGAGGTTCTTCCAGCGTTTTTAGCAGCGCGTTAAAAGCCTCGCTGGTTATTTGGTGCGCTTCGTCGACGATGAAGACCTTATAGCGATCGCGCGCGGGGCGGAAGCGTACGTTTTCGCGCAGCTCGCGCATTTCGTTGATGCCGCGGTTGGAGGCGGCGTCGATTTCGATCACGTCCATGGCGTTGCCCTGCGCGATCTCCAGGCAGCTGGCGCAGACGCCGCAGGGGGCCGCGGTGGGGCCTTGAATACAGTTCACGCAGCGCGCCATAATGCGCGCCACGGTGGTCTTGCCGGTGCCGCGCTGGCCGGAGAAGATGTAGCCATGCGCAATCCGTTGCTGCGCGATGGCGTTTTCGAGCGTGGTGCGGACGTGCTCCTGGCCGATCAGTTCCCCAAACGACTGGGGCCGGTATTTCCTGGCGATGACCTGATACATGAAGGCGCTGGGTGGAGATAATGCCAGACCCCGGGTGATCCGCGGCACACAGCCCAAACCGCTACCGTTGCTTCCTTCCGGACCTGGCGGGGTTTACGGCCGGCCATTGCACGAAGCCCGGAGCCTGACAAACATCCATCCTAACATGCAGGTGTAATTGAGGCTGCTCGGCGCAAGCACAAGCGGCAAGGGATCACGGGGGAAGCGGCGCCAGCCGGCTCGGCGGATTTTGGAGCGCCAGAATTTTGGAGCTTTCGGACTCCGACGAATTGCCGCTTGTGATATGATCCCGTTTCCAGCACGCGTTTCGGAGGCGCGGCCGGGAACGGCGCCATTGGAGTTCGGGCATCAGCGGCCGATGTATTCATGGGCAGCGCCGCGCCTGTTAGGGCGATTCCGACTTGGTTTTTTACATTGAGCTGTTGCATGAGATGTTGGCTAGAAAGCAATAAAAACAAAACGGTTGCGAGTATTTATCTTGGCTGCGCGGCGGTGCTTTTGTGCGCCAGCACGGCTCAAGGCCAAACCCGCCTGACTCTGCAGCAGGCCGGTTCGAGGGTGGCGCCGGATTTTGTGCCGGCTTACGAGGGAAAAGAAGTTTTGGTCAGCGGGCAAGTGTCGTCGCCGGCCATTCTGATCACCGATTCCTACTACCTACCGATTCAAGACGAGGCGCAATACGGGCTGCTGGTACAAGGCAGCGAGGCGCGATTTCGCGGTCTGGCGCCGGGGGACTGGGTGGAGGCGCAGGGCACGATTATCCGGCGCGGAGGGCGTCCGGTTTTGGTGCCGCGCGAGTTGCTGCGGCGGAGCCATGGCGATCCACCGGCACCGCGCCGATCGCGTCCGGACGAGCTCGTATCGTTCCGATACCTGGGGGTGTTGGTCACGACGGAGGCGATGGTATCGGATCTCGATCAGAACACCGGTGGAGACCTGCTGATCATCGGTCCGAAGACGAGAGGGCTCAGCGTATTCCTGCCTCGCGCGCGGCGCGATTCGGGTCCGCAGCTAAGCGGTTTCCGCGAAGGCGACCGGGTCCGGGTCACGGGCATATCCAGCCAATATTGCACCTTGCCGCCTTACGACCAATACTTCCAGATATTGATCGCCAACCCGGCCGCGGTTGCGATTCTAGAGCGCGGCTGGCTGATCGAACCTCCGGTGCTGCTGGGATCGTTGATTGCGGCGGCGGCGCTGCTGGCGATCTGGTGGTTCCGCGAGAGCCGCATGTCGGCACTACGGCGGCAGATGCGGCTGTTGAACGCGCTGGGCGAGGAGGTGATCCGGGCGACATCGCCGGCGGAGATCTTGCGGCGGCTGACGTTGTCGCTGGCGACGCTGGGCAACGCCTCCGGGGTGGGGCTTTACATCCAGAATCGCGGCACGAAACTGCTGGAGAGCGTGCACTCGACCGCGGCGGTGCTGGAAACGATCGACCTGGAGGCACCCAAAGGCGCGATTGCGTCGGCGGTGGCGACGTGCTTCCGCAACCGGATGCCGCTGGCGATTCCGGACACGCGGCGCAGCCCTTTCTTCCGGAGAGAGGACGGAGTGATGGGGCCACGGTCGATGTTGCTGGTCCCGATGCTGGCGCAGGGCGAACTAGTGGGTGTGTTGGAGTTGCGCCATTCCGACCATTTCCACTATTTCAACCAAGCCGAACAGGCGGCGATGCAGCACCTGGCGAATCAGATCGCCACCGCGCTGACGCTACAGGAGCAGCACTCGATCCGCGAGCAACTGTTCCGCAGCGAGAAGCTGGCTGCGGCCGGGCAGCTGATTTCGGGCGTAGCCGACGAATTGCGTTCCCCGCTGCATTCGATTGTGGAGCTGGCTTCCACGATTGAAGACCGGCGGGGCCAGGCACGCGAACCGGAGCTGGATGCGATTCGCAACGAAGCGCGGCGCGCGTCGGAGATCGTGGCGCGCCTGGTGTCGTTTGGCAAGGTGGAGCAGGGCGAAGTGGGGCGGGTGGATTTGAACGGGCTTCTCTCCGGGTTATTAAAGTTCAGGGCGCCGGAGTGGAAAGTGAAGGGCGTGGAAACCCAGACGCAGCTGGTGCCCAAGCGTGCCATCGTGCTGGGATCGGCCGGGCAACTCGAGCAGGTGCTATTGAATCTGCTGGTGGATGCGGAGAAATCGGCGGCGGAGGCTTCCGACAAGACGATCCTGGTGACCACCAGCTTGCTGGCTAAACGCGTATTGGTGGAAATCTCGTTTCCGACGCGTTCGTCCGATGTGCATCGAACCGATGTGGTGGACGGCGATCCGGCCGGGTCGGGAGCCTTAGGGCTGAGCGTGTGCCGGGGGATCATCCAGAGCCATGGCGGCGAGTTTCGGGTGCTGCGGGTGTCGCCTACGCAGGCGCGCTTCGACGTGGAGCTTCCGGTGGTGGAATTCGGTTCCGGGACGAGCGCGGGGGGCGAACTGGGCGATTCGAGCCGGCAGCTAACCGTTTTGGTGGTGGAGCCGGATAGCCGTGTGCAGCGGCAGCTGGTGCAGCTGTTAGGCACACGAGGCGACCGTGTTGTTCCGGTTTCGAGCGCCGAAGAAGGCGCGGACATGGTGGAACGGCTGCGGTTCGACATGGTCCTGTGCGCGGTGCGGCTGCCGGGGCTGAACTGGATGGAGTTTTTTGAGCGCGTGCAGCGGCAGGTGGGCGGGCTGGTTCTGCTGACCGAACGGTTCAATGAAGACGTGTTGAGGTCGTTCCGCGGGGGCGAGGCATTCGCGCTGAGCAAACCGATCGATGAAGCGGAACTGCACCGTATTTGCCGGAACATCGAAGAGCGGGCGGCGGTCAACAACTAATCCATCGCGCGGACCGGGCAGCGGGTCATATGTTTTTGCGCGCAACGGTCGACCAGAACATCGGCGGAGCGCCAATTCCTTTATAATCAGAGCAAGGTTTTCTATGCACCGCCGGGCCTTTCTGGGTATCACGCTCGCTTTGCCGTTGGCCGCGCAGGCTCCGCAGAGTCCAACGCCGGCCGCGAATCAACGGCCGGAGGCAAGCCAGGCGCCTTCGATCAAAGTACAAGTCAACGAAGTAATCGTGCCGGTTACGGTGACCGACGATAAGGGCCGGTTCGTGAACGACCTGGAGCAAAAGGATTTTCAAATCTTCGACGAGGGCAAGCCGCAGAAGATCCAATTTTTCACGCGCGAGCGCAGCCAACCGGTGGTGGTCGGGTTCCTTATTGACGTAAGCAACGCCAGCCGGCTGCACTGGAAGAATTATCAGGATGCCGCCATCGAGATGGTGCAGAATCTGGTGCCGGGCGACAATCCGAAGTTCAGCGGATATTTGATCGGGTACTCGAACGACGCCGAGCTGCTGGTGAATACGACCACGGATCCCGAGCCCATGGTGGAGAGCCTGGAGAAGTTGAAGCCGTCGGGCGGCGCGGCGCTGTACGACGCGATCTACATGGCATGCACCAGCCGCAAGCTGGTGCAAGGTGAACCCATCGAGCCGCGGCGCGTGCTGGTGATTGTAGGCGACGGGCACGACAACGCGAGCAAGAAAACGCTGGCCGAAGCGCTGGAGATTGCGCAACGGAATCTGGTGACAATTTACGGAGTCAGCACGGTTGCGTTCGGGTTTTCGAACGAGGACGCCAAGAACCTGGTGCAACTGGCCGAAGAGACGGGTGGGCGCGTGGAGTATCCGCTGGAAGGCGTCTATTCGGACGTTTCCGGTTATCTGTCTACGCCATCGGACGACGGCAATTATGCGTTCCGGGTAGGCACGGGCGGATACGCATCGGCGCTCGCCAAAGGCATGTACAAGTCGGTGGAAGCGGTGGCAGGCGAAGTCACCACGCAGTACATCATTCGCTATATTCCGGACACGGTGGACGAGAAAAAACAGTTCCGGAACATCACGGTCAAGGTCGATCTGGGGAACGTGAAGGTACGGGCTAGGAAAGGATACTATCCCTTCGCCCCCTAGAGTTGTAGGCCACAGATGGATAGGGATTCATCGGCAGGATCTGTGGGTCGTGGTTGGCGGTGAGTGGCCGATAAGATAGATACCAGCATGCCAGCGCTAGCGATTTCGACGCGGCGAGCGCGGTACTCGATACTGCAGGTCCAAGTGCCGGAGCAGGGGGTGGTGAATGCCGGCGTGCTGTTGGAAGATCCGGAATCGGACCGGCTGTATGTTCGGCTGCGCCGGGATACGGAGGCGCTTGGCGATGAGGAAGAGCGCGAAGTATTCGACGTATTGGCCGATGATTTGACCGCGAAGGCAGGGGAACTGGGGGCGGCGCGGCTGTTGGAGTATCTGGAGTCGACGCTTTCGGGCACGCTGCGCATTACGGATCGCGAGGCAGTGGTGGTGGAGGATTTCGAGCGCGCGCTGGGGCGGTTGTACAGGAAACACGTCCCCAGCACGGTGCTGAAATTTGAGACGCACCTGCCGCGCTACTCGCTGCGCGCGGCGGCGGGGAAATTTCTCGAAAACGAGGAGATCAGCGAACAGGGCTGGATCGAGGCTCCGGCCGGTCTGCGCCTGACGCCGGAGATGTTCGTGGCCGAGATCGCCGGGCATTCCATGGAGCCGCTGATTCCCGATCGCGCGTTGTGTGTTTTCCGCGCGGGCGTGGCAGGTTCGCGGCAAGGACGGCTCTTATTGGTCGAGGACCGGACAACGTCCGGCGACAACCGGTACGCGGTGAAGCGCTATCGCAGCGAAAAAGTCGAATCGGG
The DNA here is from genome assembly GCA_035293725.1 of Bryobacteraceae bacterium. Taxonomy (GTDB): domain Bacteria; phylum Acidobacteriota; class Terriglobia; order Bryobacterales; family Bryobacteraceae; genus Palsa-89. Next base: position 55,977 of record DATGMH010000027.1, on the reverse strand, counting down.
CAGCGAGTGGCGGCATGCGCACATCCGGCTGGAGTCGCTCAATCCCGAGTACCCGTCCTGGGATCTAGATCCGGAGGAAGAGAAATATCGCATCGTCGCCGAGTTCGTGCGGGTGCTGGACTAAGCCAGCGCACGTTGTGCGCACACGGCGCTGGTGCGGGCACGGCTCAGCTTAGAACACATACTGCGGCGGCTCGATGCCTTTGGTACGCAGATAAATCTCGGCCTGGCCGCGGTGATGCGCCATGTGTACATACAGCGCCAGCAGGATCTCGCGACCGGGCATGCGGCCGTCGGGTGAATCGTGCGCGGCGTCCAGTTGGGCGTCGGTTAATGAACTGATGATCTGGGTGCAATAGTCGAACGAACCGGTCAGAAACTTGACCAGCGCAGTCTTATCGGTAGCTTTAGGCATGGGCGGCGGCTGCGAATCCTTGAGGCCCGCGCAGAACTGGTAGTTCGTCTGAGCGATGTGCGCCATCTGCTCGCCGAATGTCATGGACGGCGGATCGGGCTGGAAGGCATACTCGCCGGCAGGCATCGCCTCCGAGACGCCGACGGCCAGCTTCTCAGTCTTGGTCCAGCGCTGCGCGAATTCCAGGGCCCGCTTAGAGGGACCGTCGGCAGACAGGATGGCGGGAACCGCAACGAGCAGGAGCAGTGTCGTCGATTTGCTGAGCATCGTGCCTTAGTTTGTCCCTGCCGAGCTACTTTGTCGATAGCCGGAATTGCCATTCTGCGCTAAAATCCTGCCATGCCCGCGCGCGACTGGAAGCGAGTGGCTGCGCTTGCCTACGACGGCCTCGGGACGTTCGAATTTGGAATCGTGGTCGAGGTGTTTGGCCTCCGGCGCACAGGTCTGAACGTGCCCTGGTACGAGTTCAACGTGTGCTCGATGGAGCGCGGCCCGATTCGCGCGGCTGGTGGCATTCGCGTACAAGCTCCCAAGGGGCTGCGGACGCTGCGCGAAGCAGGGACGATCGTGGTTCCGGGATGGCATCTGGACGATGAAGCGCCGCCGGTGGCGCTAATCGGCGCGCTAAGATCGGCGCACGCGGCGGGCGCGCGCCTGGTATCCATCTGCTCGGGAGTTTTCCTGCTGGCAGCGACAGGGCTGCTGGATGGAAAACGGGTGACGGCGCATTGGCGGCACGTGGAACGCTTCCGTGCGCGTTTTCCGCGCGTTCAAGTAGAGCCGGATGTCTTGTATGTAGACGAAGGCAGCATTTTGACCTCGGCCGGAAGCGCGGCCGGGATCGATTTGTGCGTGCACATTGTGCGGCGGGACTATGGCGCGGAGATCGCCAACGAAATCGCGCGACGGCTGGTAATGCCGCCCCACCGGGAAGGCGGACAGGCGCAATACATCAACACACCGATTCGAGTGGACCCTTCGGCCGGACTGGCGCGGGTGCTGGAGTGGGCGCAGTCGAGACTAGATCAGCCCTTGCAGGTGCAAGACCTGGCGCGGCGCGCGGCGATGTCGGCCAGAACCTTCGCGCGCCATTTCCGGGAAGAGACCGGCACGACGCCGCACCGGTGGCTGACGCACCAGCGCGTCATGGAGGCGCAGCGGCGGCTTGAGTGCACGGACGAGACGATGGAACAAATCGCGCCCGCGGTGGGGCTGCGGCGACATTACGCCGTCACTTCAGCCGGATGGTCGGCACGGCGCCCGCGGCGTACCGCAAACAGTTCACTATGCGCGGGAAATAGCGGGTGGACGCTCCCGAGGAGCGCACGATGGACGATTGCGGCGGTTTGGCGCGTTTCCGCCGGGCGGCGACGCCGGTGGTACGCTGGCATTTCCGTTATGTCCAACATCACCACCGAAACGCGCGGGCATGTTTTTCTGATTGGGTTAAGTCGGGTCGAAAAACGGAATGCGTTCGATCCGGCGATGTTTCATGATCTGGCGCGGGCCTACGGCGCATATGAAGCCGATGACGAGATGCGCTGCGCGGTGGTGTTCGCGCATGGGCCGCACTTCACCGGCGGGATCGACCTGGCGCAGTTCGCGCCGCTATTCGAGCGCAACGATCCGTTTACGCTTGAGAGCGGGCAGATCGATCCGTTCGGGATGCGGAGTCAGCTATCCAAGCCGCTGTTGATTGCGGTGCACGGGATTACGTTTACCATCGGCATCGAGATGATGCTGGCGGCGGATATCCGGATTGCCGCGAGCGACGCGCGCTTCGCGCAACTGGAGATTGCGCGCGGACTATATCCGCTGGGCGGTGCTACGTTCCGGCTGGTGCGCGAGGCTGGGTGGGGAAATGCGATGCGGTACCTGCTTACGGCAGACGAATTCGGCGCCGAAACGGCGCTGCGGCTGGGGCTGGTCCAGGAAGTCACCGAGCCGGGGCGCCAATTCGACCGGGCGGTCCAGATAGCCGAAAGGATCGCGGCCCAGGCGCCCCTGGGAGTGCGGGCGACGTTGCGCTCGGCGCGGATGGGGTTGCTCGAAGGAGAAGGCCAGGCGGCGGCGCGCGTGCGCGAGGATATGCCTGCGATTTTGGCGAGCAGTGATTTCCGAGAAGGGTTGGCTAGTTTTCGGGAGCGCCGCACGGCAAGGTTTTTGGGTAAATGAAACCCACGGCCGGACTGTGTGCGAGCTGCAAAAACATGCGCGAGATTATCTCCGATCGGGGGTCGCGTTTTTATCTATGTGAGTTGTCGAAGACGGATTCACGCTTTCCAAAATACCCACGCCTGCCGGTGCTGAATTGCCCGGGTTATGAAAAGCGAGGGGAACGGCCGCCAGACTAGTTTTCGCGCAAGGCGACGATAGGATCGATGCGCGTGGCGCGGCGTGCAGGGATCCAGCAGGCGAGGGAGGTGGCGGCGAAGACGAGCACGAGTGAGAGCGCAATCAACGCCGGGTCATGGGAGGCGAGACCGGCGAGCAGAGATCGTAAAATGCGACCGGCGGCGAGAGCCAGGACAAGACCCAGCGCGATGCCGAACAGAGCGAGAGTTATTCCGCTCCGAAAAACCAAGGCTTGCACCTTACCGGGGCTAGCGCCGAGGGCCATACGCACGCCGATTTCGGAAGTTCGCAGCGAGGTGGTATAGGATATGACGCCGTAGACTCCCGCGGAAGCAAGCAATAGAGCCAAGCCCGCGGTGATGGCCAGCAGAGTCAGAATGAAGCGGCGGTCGGCCACGGAGTCGGCGACGAAGCCGGACATCGAGGCGCTGAGCAGAATGGGTTGTTTCGGGTCGGCGGAAGCGACCGCGAGGCGGATGGCTTTGGCCATTTCAGGCGCGGGCCGGGCGGTGCGGACTACGAGAAAATTCGCCGACTCGTAGGCCCGGTCGGTGGTATAGACCTCCAGGCCCGCCGGTTCGTCCAGACCGGCATGCCGCACGCTCCCCACGACGCCGACGATACGCTTGCGCTGTCGAGCTCTTTGGATATCGCAGCTCATGCAGATTTCGCGATCGATCGCGCTCTGGCCGGGCCATAATTGTTTGGCGAGGATGTCATTGACGATAGCCAGGCCGCGGCCGGACTCCAGATCTTCGGGGAGGAACCAGCGGCCTTCGAGCAGCGGCACGCCGAGGGTCTGCAGGTAATCGGGGCTGACATGATCGAATTCGGCCATTTGGCCGTGTCCGGCTGCGGTGGCGTCCGGGTCATCGGCGCGGACAACGGTGCCGCCGTTATTCTCACCGCTGAAGGGCAGCGCGTCCACGGTGCCGGCCGATTCTACGGCAGGGACCGCGCGTACAGCGTCCAGGATGCGGCGGAACAGCGGAATACGGTTTTCGAGCGCCTGGTACCGGTCGCCGACGGGAACGATGATGGAAGCGAAAACGCGCCCGGTGTCGAAACCGGGATCGGTGCGCAGAATACGGAGGAAGCTGGCGATCAAATCGCCGCCGATGACAACCAAAGCGACAGCCAGCGCCACTTCGGCCACGACGAGGGCAGAGCGCAAGCGATTGCGGGCGGCGCCGACGGAACCGCGCGAGCCGGATTCCCGCAGGGAAGCGACCGGATCGCGATGCGAAGATCGAAGCGCGGGCGCCAGGCCGAAGAGAATTCCGTTGAGGAGCGCGACCGCCAGCGTAAATCCGAGAACAGATCCATCGGCCCGGGCCGCGGCCAGGCGCGGAATGGTGATGGGCGCGACAGCGGGGAGCAATTTCCAGGCGAGGAGCGTGAGCGCGTATCCTGCGAAGCCTCCGGTCAGGGCGAGCACGCAGCTTTCCGTGACCAGCTGCCGAAGGATGCGTTTGGGTGCGGCGCCGAGCGCAACGCGAAGGCCGATTTCGCGCTGGCGGGAGAGGGAGCGCGCCAGCAAAAGATTTGCGACATTGGCGCAGCCGATCAGCATGAACAGCACCGCGGCGCCCATCAAGAGCCAAAGCCCGGTGCGCGCGAATCCTAGCGTTCGCGCTCGCAGGGGGGACAAGCGAATGGCATGTCCGGCGTTGCTTTGAGGATACAAGCGCGCCAGTTCAGCGCTGATGCCGTCGAGTTCTTTCTGAGCCGCAGCGAGCGATGCGCCGGGTTTCAACCGTGCGGCAGCGCCATATCCGCTAATGCGCGCGCGTTTTACGAAGTCAGACACAGTCTGGGGCATCCATAAATCCATGTGGGGGGAGGGCGTCCGGACCGTGGTTGCCCTGCGCATGGGGAAATCGAAGCCGGAAGGCATGACGCCGACGACGGTGCAGTTGCGTCCGTTTACTTCGACTGAGCGGCCGATGATGCCCGGGTCGGAGTTGAAGCGGCGCGTCCAGAGGCCATAGCTAAGGATTATTTCCCGATCGCGTCCGAGTTGCTCCTCTTCGGGCAGGATATTGCGGCCGAGCATGGGCCTAACGCCCAGAGTCGGGAACAGGCTGGCCGAAATGTACAGGCCGTATAGCGACTCAGGCGGATTATTCGCGTCGCCGGTCAAATTAAAAACCGCGTAGTGATAGGTGCCTAGCGATTCGAAGGAATGGGAGGCGCGCTGGACATCCTGCATGTCGGCCCAGGACACCCAATCCACGTGCGGGCGGCTGCGCTGGTAATCGGTACGAAGCTGCACCAGAGCGTCCGGGTCCTGGTATGGCAACGGATCGAGTAGAACCGATTTGACGGCGGCGAACACCACGGCCGTGGCGCCGACGGTGATTGCGATGGAACAGAGCGCGACGGCCGTAAGGCCGGGGCTGCGGCGGAAAATCCGGAGAGCTTGCCGAATGTCTGAAATAAGCGACATAACGCGCGATTTGGCCGCTGCTCCGGGCCGCGGCGCGACTTACCGGGCTAGCGAACGCGCGGCAACGAGGGCGGCGTCGTAGTTCGGATGGTCGGCGACTTCCTTCACATATTCGACGTGCTTGATCGTATTGTCTTTATCGACTACGAAAATGGCGCGGCTTTCGATGCGGAGGTCTTTAATGAGAGTGCCGTAATGCTCGCCGAACGAACCGGAGCGATGATCGGAGACCATCTTCACCTTATCGATGCCAAAGGCTCCGCACCAGCGTTTTTGCGCGAAGGGAAGATCCATGCTGATGGTGTAGAACTCGACGCCTGGAAGTTTGGCCGCCTCCTCATTGAAGCGCTTGGTTTGCGCGTCGCAGACGGGGGTATCGAGCGAAGGAACGACGCTAAAAATACGGATCGACTGGCCGGTAGCGGCGAGGTTAATGGGCTGGAGCGAATCGTTGACTGCATCGAACTCGGGTGCTTTATCGCCGGGTTTCAGTTCCGGTCCTACCAGAGTCAGCGGCTTGCCGCGCATGGTTGTTGCTCCGGGTCTTTCCACGAATCCTCCTGATAATTGCGAATTTGACCCACTCATTGTAACAACTCGTCAAACTTGGAAACATCGTTCGTGGGGAGCTGGCAGGCGTAATTCCGGCAAACATACGCAGTAGGTTGGCCATTGATTTCGCGCATTAAAGCGGCGCCGGGGAAAAGATCGGTGAGTGCACGGCGGGTGCCGTCGGAATCGAGGAGCAAGGTAACCGTGCGGGGCAGGAATCGGCTGCGGAGCGCGCGCAGGAACGAACGGGTGAGTGCCGCCTCGCGCGGGCCAGCGATGACGACCTCACGGCGCGTCGAATCGTAATAATCGAGCGCGACCAGCATGGCGGGAACGGCCACAGGCTGGGCGGAGATTTTTGGGCCCAGAGCACGCAGCGTGCGTTCGGCGGATTCGCGCAGGTGCGGGCGATCGGAGATGTGGGCCAGGCGTAGAACATCGAGCAACGCGATGGAGTTGCCGGAAGGCTCAGCGCCGTCATAATCGTCCTTGAGCCGCAGGACCAGGCTGGCATCGCCTTCGGCCGTGCTGAAGAAGCCGCCCTGACCGGCGTCTTCGAACTGCTGCTGCATTTTGGCCGTGAGAGCGAGTGCCAGCTCGATGCGACGAGGATCGAAATCGGCTTCGTATAGATCGAGCAGAGCGGCGATGAAGAACGCATAGTCGTCCAGAAAGCCCGGAATGGCGGCCTCGCCCTCGCGGTAGCGGCGGTGAAGAGCGGTTGAACCGGCGTCGTACAAGCGCGACAGGATGAACTGAGCGGCGCGCTGGGCAGCGGCGAGGTAGCGCGGCTCGTCCAAGACCTGGGCCGCCTTGGCGAAGGCCGAAATCATGAGACCGTTCCAGGCGGTCAGGATCTTGTCGTCCAGATGCGGACGAATGCGCTGGGAGCGAATCTCTAAGAGCTTGGCTTTGGCTTCCTGGAGCTGAGCGGCAATGTAGGGGTCGGGCTGCTCGCGTACGTACAGGATGTTTTTGCCCGTGAACTCGCCGTGCGGGTCTTGATCGACGTTACCGTTATCCTCGACGCCGTAGTATTTGGCGAAGGGGCCGTAGAGAACCGGGCCGAGGACTTCCTGAAGCTCGGCCGCGGTCCAGATGTAGAAGGCGCCTTCGCCCTTCACCTCGGGATGCGCGGGATCGACTACGCTGTCGGCGTCCTCGGCGGAGTAAAAGCCGCCCTCCGGGTGGGTCATGTCGCGAAGCACGTAATCGAGCGTGCTGCGCGCGACGGTGGCATAAAAGTCGTCGTGCGTGATCTGAAAGGCTTCTAAAAAAGAGACGGCGAGCTGCGCCTGGTCGTACAGCATCTTCTCGAAGTGCGGGACAAGCCAACGCTCGTCGACGGAGTAGCGGTGAAAGCCTCCTCCGAGCTGATCGTGCATGCCGCCGTCGGCCATCGCGCGCAGGGTTTCCAGCGTCATGTCGAGGGCTTCCTGGCGATGGGTGCGCACGTAATAGCGGAGCAGGAAATCGAATACCACCGGGCGCGGGAACTTCGGCGCATCGCCGAAGCCGCCATGTTCGGAATCGAAGGTGCGGCGGAAGTATTGGAACGCTGCATCCAGGGCAGTGCCCTCGGGGGTGCCGGAGGACGGCGGCCCTGCCGTGTAGCGCTCGAGCTGCGATACCGCCTCGCGGCTGGATTCGATCACGCGGTCCCGCTCGTTGTCCCAAGTCTGGGCAATTCGCTCGAGCAGCATGCCGAAGCCAGGGCGGCCGTAGCGCGTATCGGGAGCGAAGTAAGTACCGCCAAAGAAGGGCTGAAGATCCGGCGTTAAGAAGACCGACATCGGCCAGCCGCCGCTGCCGGTGGCTGCCTGGATATAAGTCATGTAGATACGGTCGATGTCGGGACGCTCTTCACGGTCCACTTTGATGGGGACAAAAAAGCGGTTCAGCAGGGCCGCGATGGCGTCGTTTTCGAAAGATTCACGCTCCATGACGTGGCACCAATGGCAAGTGGAGTAGCCGACGGAGAGAAAGATCGGTTTGTTTTCGGCGCGGGCTTTGGCGAAGGCTTCTTCGCCCCAGGGATACCAGTCGACTGGGTTGTGGGCGTGCTGCTGAAGATAGGGGCTTTTTTCGGAGATCAGGCGATTGGTCATTTTCTGCTCTCTGCGTTCACACGGTGGTGAACGCGGCACGCACCAGCGCGCCGGCTACTTCGCGGCGATGTCTAGAACGGTATACCAGAGATATTGCAGCATCTGGTGAATGGAGGACTCGCGGATGCGCTCCTGATCGGAGTGGGCGCCATGCAGGTCGCCTTCGGAATCGTCGGCCACAGGCCCGAACCCGTAGGCCTGGACGCCCTTGGTGCGTAGCTGCGCGTTGTCGGTGGCGCCAGTGAGCATCATGGGAATCGTGACGGCTTTGGGGTACATGCGCTTTTGGGTGCGCTCCAGCGCCTGAAACATTTCCGAATCGATGCGCGAAGGCGGGGCTGACGGGCGGTTACGCGACGGGTCGGCGACGATTTCCACCGCGGAATCGTTGATGACGCGCCGCATCTCACCGTAGAGCTGGTTCAGGTCTTCGTCGGGCAGTGCGCGGATATCGAGCGTGGCTTCGGCCTGGGAGGGGATGACGTTGGTTCGGAAGCCGCCTTGAATGATGGTCGGAACGATAGAGGTGCGCAGAACGGAATAGTTGCCGGGTTCGTGTTCGGCCAAATAGCGCTGGATCTCTTCCGAATGGGCAGGGTCGGAGATGTGGTTGTAGCGATACGCGGCCTCGGGCGGGCTTACGGTGGCTAGACGTTCGAAGTAGGCGCGGGTGGTGTCGTTGAGGCGCATGGGCGGCTGCCAGTTCTCGAATTTCGCGACGGCCGCCGCCAGGTGCAGAATGGCGTTGTCGAACCGCGGGCGAGAGCCGTGGCCCGCGGTGCCGTGCGCGATCAGGCGCGTGGCGCGGGGCGTTTTTTCGGTGGTGGCGATGCCGACGTACTGGACTTCGCCGCCTTGCGCGACGGTCTGGCCGCCTTCGGCCAGCGCGTACTCGGCCGCGATGTCATTCCAATGTTGGTCGACCAGATAGCCGATGCCGAAGCTCGAGGTGCCCTCCTCGCCGGCTTCGGCGATGAAAATGACGTCGCGATCGAGTTGAACGTTCAGACGCTTTAGCAACAGCATCGTCATCAGGCAGGAGACGACGTGAGACTTGTCGTCGCTTGAGCCCCGGCCCCAGATGAACCCATCCTTGCGGAGGGCGGCGAACGGGTCCACTGGCCATTTGTCGCGCTGCACGCCCACCACGTCGGTGTGGCCCATGATAATGATGGGGCGCTTGGCGCCGCTGCCTTTGATGCGGGCAACCAGGTTGGCCCGAGTGGGATCGAGCGACCAGACGGCGGTTTCGATGCCCGCGCGGTCCAGGATGGGTTTCAGATAGTTGACCGCCTGGGTTTCGTTTCCGGGAGGGTTGCTGGTGTCAATCCGTATAAGGGAAGTGAAGTGTCCGATGGTCTCGGGTTCGAGCGCGGCCCAGTCGACGGGATAGCGATCGGCAGCGAGGGCGAAAGTTGTGCTGCAGAGCGATGCCAGGAGGACTAACGAGGCGGTACGCATCGATTCAGGATAGCGTGCGATGCGGGGCTACGGCGGGGAGGCGCAGGAGCGGATGACTTGGGGCTATTTTTCGAGAACGAAGTTGCCGACAAAGAGAGCGTCGATGCCGGAGGAGTAGAAGCTGCGGACAGCATCGCGCGGAGTGCAGACTAATGGGTCGCCGAACAGGTTGAAGCTGGTGTTATAGAGAACGGGCAGCCCAGTCGCTTTTCCGGCGGCATGCAGCAGGCGATGGTACAAGGGGTTGGCGTCTTTATGAACCGTATGGACGCGAATCGAATCCTTGCCCATGATGGCGGCTTCGAACGTCTTGTGGTGTTCCGGACGGACGCGCCCTACGGTCGCCAGGTACCGCCCGTTGGGTCCAGTTTCGAAGTATTCATCGGCAGCTTCGGCGGGGACCGAGGCAGCGAATTTCCGGAACGGCTCGCGATGCTTGATATAGATGTTCAGGTTCTCGGTTGAATAGGGATTTAGCGGCGATGCCAGAATGCTGCGATTCCCGAGCGCACGCGGGCCGAACTCCATGCGCCCTTGCATCCAGGCGATGATTTTTTCGTCGTTCAGCCGGCGGACGGCGTCGTCGATCAGCTCGCCGGTGGTGAGGAGATATCGGAAGCGGAGTTTGCAGTTCTCGATGACCTTTTTGATTTCCTCGCTAGAAAACGAGGGGCCCAGGCAGAGGTCGTTCAGCGAGGCGCGCCGGCGCTGGCCACAGACGGAATTCCATGCGTAGAATACGGCTCCGAGAGCGGTTCCAGTGTTCCCGGCCGCAGGCTGGACGTAGACTTCTTTGGAGGCTTCGAGCGAACTGATGAGCAGCGCGTTGAGCGCCAGGCCGCCCGCGACGCAAAGTTTAGAGGAGGGGCCGGCCATGCGAAGCACTGCCTGTTCGATGGCTCGCTGGAGCCCGGCGGCGAGCGGCGCCTTGAGCTTGTCGGGAATCGATTCACCGTCCGAAAGACCAACATGGCGGTAGAATTTCTCGCTGAATCCGCCTTGACTGAGGCGATCGGCGTCGAAGTAGCTGCGGTCGATTGCGGGCCATTCGGACCCGCCCAGGATCTCATCGAACAGCGGCGAATAGGCCGCGCCATCGGCGGCGGTGGATAGCCACTGGATTTTGTGTTCATCGGACCCGGAATTGAATCCGAGCAATTCTGTCACGCGGCCGTAGAGATCGCCGAGCGAATCGGGATAATACAGATCGCGCTCCAACTGGAGCTGATTGCCTGAGGCGCGCCAGCGGCCGGTGGATCGAAAGTCGCCGTCGCGATCGAGGGTGAGGACTGCGGCTTCATCGAATCCGGAGGGATAGTAAGCCGAGGCGGCGTGTGCGGTGTGATGCTCCACCATGACGATCTGGGCTTTGGCAAACTGCGAACGCAACGCGAGATGCGTGTCGTGAGAGAAGGGGCGGACCAGTGCGACGCAGTTGACTTGCGACGGCGCGACGCCGGCCAGGTTCAGTGCGATCGCAGTAGCCTCTTGAGGCAGACCCGACGATTTGAGGTTGCGCGCGACCTTTTTTTCTTCCACGGCCGCGACCAGCTCACCGTCCTTCAAGACCGCGCAGGCCGGATCTTTAGGAATACCGCCTAATCCGAGGATGATCATTTCATTTTCTTTTCGATTTTCGCCCAGGTATCGCGCAGTGTCACGGTCCTGTTGAAGACCGGCTTGCGGGACGTGCTGTCGGGATCGGCACAGAAATAACCCAGGCGCTCGAATTGATAACGGGCGCCAGGCGCGGCGTTGGCGAGACTCGGCTCGAGTTTGCCTTGCACGATCTCGAGCGAGTTGGGGTTCAGGTTCGCGGTAAAGTCCTGGCCTTCGGGCACGTCATTGGGATTTTCGACGGTGAACAGGTTATCGTACAGCCGGATCTCAGCGTCGAGGGCGTGATCGGCCGAAACCCAATGGATGGTTGACTTGACCTTCCTGCCATCCGGGGCGTTGCCGCCGCGCGTAGCCGGGTCGTAGGTGCAGTGAATTTCAACCACGGCGCCGTTGGAGTCCTTCACTACATTCGTGCAGGTGATGAAGTAGCCGTAGCGCAAGCGCACTTCGCGGCCCGGAGAAAGCCGGAAGTACTGCTTGGGCGGATCTTGGCGAAAATCGTCCTGCTCGATGTACAAAACCTTAGAAAACGGCACGGTGCGTGTACCGGCGCCGGCGTCCTCGGGGTTGTTGATCGCTTCCATCTGTTCGACCTGGCCGTCCGGATAATTGTCGATGACGACGCGGAGCGGACGGAGGACGGCCATGGCGCGGAGCGCGCGCTTGTTCAGATCTTCGCGCAGGAAATATTCGAGCAAGCCGAGTTCGGTGGTGCCGTTCGTTTTCGAAACGCCAACGCGCCGGCAGAAATTCCGAATGCCTTCCGGCGTGTAGCCGCGCCGGCGTAAGCCGGAAATCGTGGGCATGCGCGGATCGTCCCAGCCATTGACGAATTTTTGCTGGACCAATTGCAGCAGCTTGCGCTTGCTCAAAACGGTGTAGGTGACGTTCAGGCGGTCGAACTCGATCTGTTGCGGATGGTAGATGCCGAGCTGCTCGACATACCAGTCATAGAGCGGGCGGTGGTCTTCGAATTCGAGCGTGCAGATGGAATGCGTGATGCGCTCGATAGAGTCGGACTGGCCGTGGGCGAAGTCGTACATCGGATAGATGCACCACTTGTTCCCGGTGCGATGATGCTCGGCGTGGAGGATGCGGTACATGATGGGGTCGCGCAGATTCAGGTTCGGCGACGCCATGTCGATCTTGGCGCGCAGCGTGCGTGAGCCGTCGGGGAACTCGCCCGCTTTCATGCGCTCGAACAAGTTGAGGCTTTCCTCGACGGAGCGATTGCGGTAAGGGCTCTCTTGGCCGGGTTCGGTCAGGGTGCCGCGCTGCTTGCGGACCTCGTCAGGCGAGAGATCGCACACGTAGGCCTTGCCCGACCGGATGAGCTGCACGGCCCATTCGTAAAGCTGATCGAAATAGTCGGAGGCGTAAAAGAGGCGATCGCCCCAATCGCCGCCGAGCCAATGCACGTCGTCAATGATGGATTCGACGTATTCGGTTTCTTCTTTGGAAGGATTCGTGTCGTCGAAGCGCAGATTGCATTTGCCGCCGAACTCGTTCGCCAAGCCAAAGTTGAGATTGATTGACTTGGCATGGCCGATGTGCAGATATCCGTTGGGCTCGGGAGGAAAGCGCGTGTGCACGCGCCCGCCGTGCTTATTCGTCTTCAGGTCGTCGATGATGGTGTCGCGAATGAAATTCGAAGGAGCGGGATCGGGAGCGGCGGCGGGCGCGCCTTCGGTTTCGTTCTTAGTCGGATTCATATTCAGATCGTGCCTCGATATTCTGGCCGTTTACTGGAGCATCGCGATGGCCTGGTCGATGCGCTTGAGGCAAGTCTCGCGGCCTAGAACTTCTAGTGTCTCAAACAGAGGCGGTGCTGCTTTGCGCCCACAGACGGCCACGCGGATGGGTTGGAACATCTGGCCGGTTTTGATCTTCAACGCGGCTGCCGCGGCCCGGAGCGCCGCATCCAGCGCGTCGTGCGAAAAATCGACGTGCTTTAGCACTTCGCGCGCGCTCTCCAGGGCGCCGACTGCCATGGCGGAGTCGCCTTTCTGGGGAATCAGCTCCGCGGAGTCGTAGGGCAACAGTTCATCGCGGAAGAAAAAGTCGGCTACCGTATTCACTTCGCTGAGGAGGCGGATGCGCTCGCGAATCAGATGCGCGATTTTGACCATTTTTTCGGGCTGGACCTGGAAACCGGCCGCGCACACGAACGGAATCAGTTGCTGCGCGAGATCCTCGACAGGGGTCGCGCGGATGTACTCGGCATTCAGCCACATCGCCTTGGGGTCGAACGGCTCGTCTTCATGAAAATTGACCACCGCGTTGTCGCGATTGATGCCTTCGAATGAAAAGGCCTGGATGAGTTCGTCGCGGCTCATTTTCTCGCGGTCGTCTTTCGGCGACCAGCCGAGGAGGCACAGGAAATTGATGTAGGCCTGCGCAAGAAATCCCGCATCGCGATAAGTGGTGACGCTGACCACCGGCCCATGTTTGCGCTTGGAAAGCTTCGATCCATCGGGCGCGATCAGCAGCGGCAGGTGCGCGAATTGCGGCGGCTGCGCGCCAAGCGCCTCGAAGATAAGGGCGTGCTTGAAGGTGTTGGTGAGATGGTCCTGGCCGCGGATGATATGCGTGATATGCAGATCGATGTCGTCGGCGCAGGAGGCCATATGGTAGGTCGGAACGCGGTTGCTGCGGAGCAGGGCGAAATCTTCGATGTCGGCGGTGGACTTGGATTGCTGGGCGTAAACACCGTCCCGGAACTCTACGTTGCGGACGCGATCGCGGGGCACCCGAAACCGGAGGACGAACGGCTCGCTGGCGTCGGCGCGCTTCTGGCTTTCTTCGGGCGTCATCTCGCGCATGCCAGGGTTGAACAGCCACGCGCCTTCGCCGTGGGACCTGTCGTCACCTCCGGCGGCAGCGGGCGTGAAGTCGCGGTACGCGAGGCCTTTTTCGAAAATGCCCCAGGCCATTTCGCGGTGCAGCGCGCCGCGGTCGGACTGGCGGTACTCCTCGTCCCATCCGAGGTCAAGCCATTTCAGGCCTTCAAATATCGAGTCGAGCGAGGCCTGCGTATTGCGGTCGACGTCCGTGTCATCGATGCGCAGCACCATGGTTCCGTGATGGTGGCGTGCGTAAAGCCAGTTAAAAATGAATGTGCGCGCGCTTCCAATATGCAGGAAGCCGGTGGGCGAAGGTGCGAAGCGGACACGGACCATGAGATTTCAGGATAGCGGAGGCGCAAGCGCGCGGCTATCTTGCCACGGCGATTTCGCGCGGCAGTCGCTGGCCGCCCCGTCTGGTGCTTCGTTTTCAAAGTGCGCGATAGGCTGATGCGCGAGATGCGCGAATAAATGGACACGCTAAGCGCGGCGGCTTCGGCCTGACGTTCACGGTTTCGACTTCGATTGGGACAGGTAGCCGAAGAGGGCCGCCAGTTCTGGAATAGACAACTGTTCGGCGCGGTTCTTGGTGGCCGGGGTTGAATCCAGCAGGGCGAGATCATAGTACGCGGAGAGATTGTTGCGGATGGTCTTGCGCTTGTGGCGAAAGCAGCGGCTGGCGAACTGGAGGAATTGCGCGCGATCCGGGGCCGGGGAGTTCGAGCGCGGAACCAACCGGACCACGGCCGAATCGACCTTCGGCCGCGGGCGAAAAGCGTCGGCAGGAATCTGGAACAGCAATTCCGGTTGACTGAGCAGTTGTGTTTGAACGCTCAAGAAGCCGTAATCGCGCGTTCCGGGATGCGCGACGAGGCGCTGGGCAACTTCTTCTTGAACCAGGAACACTGCTTGCGCGAGATTGTCGCCCAGCGTCAGGGTTTTTTCGAGGATCGGGGACGTGATGTAGTACGGAAGATTCCCAGCTACGGCGATGAGCCCCCATTGCGCCAGGTCGACCTTCAGAATGTCGCCTGCGATGATTGTCAATCGCGGTTCGTCGCGGAACTCGGCGCGGAGATAATGCACCAGCACCGGGTCCACCTCGATCGCGATTACGCGGGCGGCTCGTGTAAGCAGGTGAGCGGTGAGAGCGCCCCGGCCGGGACCGATCTCTACCAGCGTGGCGGCCGGATCGGGAGCGGCCGCCTCGGCGATGTGTTCCAGAACCGATTGGCGCGCGAGAAAGTGCTGACCGAGGCGCCGTCCCAACCGTTAAAGCTTCCCGCCGTTGGCGCGAATGTAGGCGTCCACCTGCTGCTCCAACAGGTTCAGCGGAACGGTGCCGGTATTGAGCACTACATCGTGGAAGGTGCGCAGAGAGAACTTATCGCCCAGCGCTTTTTTCGCCTTTTCGCGAAGCTCGACGATCTTTAGCTGGCCGATCATGTAGGAACAGGCCTGTCCGGGAAAAACTACGTAGCGCTCTACCTCGCTGGTTTCGATCCCGTAGTCGATGCCCTGCTGGCGCGTCCAATGCTGGGCGTGCAGGCCGGTATCGACAACCAGGCGGCGAGCGCGGAACAGCGCGGCGTCCAATTGGCCTAGCAATCCTTCGGGATCGCCATCGTACCAGCCGGATTCGGCGGCGAGGCGCTCGGCGTAAAGACCCCAACCTTCGCTTAAGGCGGAAATTCCGCCGAAGGCGCCGATCTGACGGAATCGTGGAAGCTCCTTGTTCTCGACCTGCAATGCGATCTGAAAGTGATGGCCGGGCACCGTCTCGTGATAAACCAGGCTGCGCAGACCGAACTTGGTCATGCGATCCGGCCGCAGCGGGATTTGGAACGTTCCCGGGCGCGAGCCGTCCGGAGCCGGAGCGTTGTAATTAGCAGCGGCGTTGTCCTCGCGGAAACGCGGGAACGGCTGCGCGACGACGGGCGATTTGGGAACTTTGTCGAACAGCGAATCCGAGCGGCGTTGCGCGTCGCGCAGGATATTACGCACATCGACCATAATCAGCTCGCGGCCCTGTTCGGTTTTGGGATACCCGAGATCGGCCTTCAGCTTTTCGACGCGATCCTTTACCGAGCCCTGAGTACGGCCCAAGCGGCGCAGGATGGTGTCCATCTCTTTTTCGATCCGGTCCACTTCGCGCAGCCCGATTTCGTGGATTTGGGCAGCGGTGAGGTGCGTGGTGGTGTAGCGGTTCAGGAAGTACGCGTAGGCGTCCGCTCCGCCTTTGAGCCGCCACAATCCAGCGTCATCGTTGGAGCGCGGCAGTTGGGATTGCAGTTCGGCAATGCCGCGTTTCCAGGAGGGATAGACCTCGGTCTCGACAAGCTTTGCGGCTTGGGCGCTTAGCTCATTGCGCCGCGCCGGATTCCATCCTTTGATCGCGTCCAATTTCTGCGTAAAGATGGCCGCGAAAGGATTCTGCGCCGCCGGCTGGTCGATAAAGCTGCTCATCTGTTTGATGGTGGCTTGTAGGATGAACTTGGGCGGGATCACGTTCTTCGCGGCCAGCCGGTGCGCTTCCGCGGTGGCTTCGTCCATTCGCGTGCCCACTTGGCCGAGCGCGGCGAGGTAATTCCCGGCGTCCTTTTCGTTAGCCACCGGGTGTCGCACCGTCAGCACTTCCACGAGATTTACGTTGGCGCCGCTCATTTGCTGAAGCGGGAAGCTATAGTCGAGAAAAGGCTCTTCGCGAACTACGGTGTCGAGCTGCCAGGCCATTAAATCGGCCGAGACGCGCTGGATTTCGGTGAGCTTCGAGCGATCAAATTTGCCGAGCTCGGCGAGACCTTTCCGTGCCAGCTCGATGCGCGCGCGTCGGTAGGCCAGGGTTTCGGGCGTCAGCTCGCGTTCCAGGCGCTCTTGTTCCTCGCCGGTGAAGTAGCGCGACGAGGTCGCGAGGTTGGGGCTGCTCCGGACCCACTCCGCGGTGAAATTGCGGAAGAAGTCGTTAATGTCCGGTTGTTGGCCGCTCACGGGCGCGACCAGAAGGAAGAGCGCAGCGGCACAGGAAACACGAATCGTCATAGATCTAACTTAGCTCGTAACCTTGGCTTGCGATTTGCACCCACAGGATCTCGGCCTGATGGCCGTGCAGGGCAAAGATCTGGCGCACGAGATCGCAGACCTGCTCGTAGCCTTTTTCATAGAAGACCAAAATGGACGGGCCGGCGCCGCTCAACGCGCAACCGAGCAGACCGGGGGCGCGGAGATTGACCATCTCCTGAAGTCCGGGCACCAGCGGATAGCGGTAGGGCTGATGAAAACGATCCTCGAAGGCAATAGGAAAGGCGCTCGTGGTGCCGGTGGCCAGCGCGGCCACCAGCAGCGCGCTTCGCTGTACGTTGAAGATCGCGTCTTGGCGGGAATAGCAATCCGGCAGGACCTTGCGCGCTTCGCTGGTGGGTAAGCAGAAATCCGGCACGACTACAGCCGCGCCATAACGCGCCGGCAATGCGAGCCGGACCGCTCGAGCGACGCCGCCCGCGTCGATCGCGCTGGCAACGATGGAGCCGAGCACGCAAGCCGCGACATTATCCGGATGGCCTTCGATCCGCGCCGCCTCATCCAAAATCCGGTGCGGCTTCCAGTGCAAGCCGAGCAAATGGTCCGCGATGACCACGCCTGCCGTTAGCGCCGCGGCGCTGGATCCAAGCCCTTTACCGAGCGGAATGTCGTTATCGATTTCGAGCGCGATTGGGGACAAGGCGGAACCTACGTCGCGCGCCACGGCCAGCGCCGTCTGCCAAATCAGGTTGTCGGGCCCGGTTGAGATCTGCTGGGGGTCGCGGCCCCGTACTCGGATGGAGAGTTCGGCGGCGGCTTCGAACCGGCAGGTCAGATAAATGCCCAGGGCCATGCCGAGCGCATCGAATCCGGGGCCTAGATTCGCGCTCGATGCGGGCACGCGGACGGTACGGTGTTGTGACATTTAAATTCGCACCACCTGGCCGGTGCGGCACGAATCGTAGATTGACAGGACGGTTTGGAGGGCACGATAGCCCTCCTCACCGGACGAAAGCGGCTTTCGTCCGTGCGTGATCGCGTCCGCGAAGTCAACGAACTGGCGTTCAAACGGAGCGAGCGGCGTGGCCATCGGGTCGCGGGCGCCCGAGGCAGGATCACCACCCAGCATCGGCGGATTCCAATCTCCTTCGACGTGCCAGGTGGTTAGTTTGTCGCCCGAAATGACCGCGGTGCCCTTGGTGCCATGAAACTCCAGGCGTTCGTTGTAGCCGGGCCAGAAGGCTGTTCCAGCCTGGATCACGCCGGTAGCGCCGCACGAGTATTTCAACACGGCCGACAGCACGTCTTCGGATTCGATGTTGTGCAACGCGCCCAAATGCCAGTAGCCGAAGACCTCCGAAATCCCGCCCGCGAGCCAGAGCAGGAGATCGACCTGGTGAACGGCCTGAGTGATCAAGGCGCCGCCGCCTTCCGTCACCCAGCTGCCTTTGATCGGCCGCGAATAATACGCATGGGACCGGTACCACTTTACGTAAGCGTCGGCTTGGATCAGTTTCCCGAGCCGCCCTTCTTCCAAAGCGGAGCGTAGAAATTGAACCGAGTCGTCAAAGCGGTGCTGGCTCACAACGCCTAACTGAATACCGGCGCGCCGGGCAGTTTCGATCATTTGGCGGGCCGTCTCCAGATTGGTCGCGATCGGCTTCTGTACCTGAATATGCTTCTTTGCTTCCGCGCACGCCTGCACCGCCTGCAGCCGGAAATTCGGGAATGTGCAGACGTCCACGTAGTCCACGTCGGGATGCGTGCACACCTGCTCATAGGCCGGCACGAAATCGCACCCGAAGCGGCCGGCAAAAGCTTGGCCGTGGGCTGGATCGGTGTTGGTGCACACGACCACCTTGAAGCCAATATTCGCGTAGGCTTGAGCGTGTTTTTGAGCAACCGCCCCTGTGCCGATAATTCCGACCCGCACGATTCCTGTTCCTTGGTGGTTTTCTTTGGCTGTTGAGCGGGCGGACCGCCGCGACCGGGACAAAGGCCAATTAGCGTCATTGTCCCACGTCTGCGAATCCTTTTCGTGTCTCGAGCAGCCGGGGGATTGAAAAGCTTGCACTCGCGCGCTGGTGGGGAAAGCCGGACGCTTCTCCGGGCAGCACTCCAGAGAGCACGATCGGTCATACTAACTAGGCAGTCAGCTGGCTGCTCAGCGCGATTCGCAGGCTGCTTCCGAGCGGCGGGCGTCCGGCGCGGACGGGCTGAAACCTGTCCCGGAGGCATTAGTCCTAGAATTGTGGGCCTGACGATAGAAGGAACAGCTGTCGTGCTGCTGCTGGTCGCGGCGGTGGTCGCGATCGTGAGCCAACGCGTCCGTTTGCCCTACAGCGTCGGCCTGGTGATCGCGGGCATCGTACTCTCGCTGCTGCCGTTTACCCCACAAATCCGTCTCACGCGAGAGCTGCTGTTCGATACGCTGCTTCCGCCCTTGATTTTCGAGGCAGCGCTTTCGCTGCACTGGAGCGAGTTGCGGCGCGACCTCGCGGTTGTCGTGGCGCTGGCCACGGTTGGAGTCGCGATCTCGGCCGTCATCACGGCAGCCGGCATGCATGCGTTCGCGCACTTGCCGTGGCTCAGCGCGGTGATTTTCGGGATTCTCATCGCGGCCACAGATCCTGTCTCCGTCATCGCGGTATTTCGCGAGGCGCGCTTGGAGGGGCGGTTGCGGCTGCTGGTGGAGTCGGAGAGCTTGTTTAACGACGGGACCGCTGCGGTCGGATTTGCCATTGCCGTCTCTTTTGTGGGTGGTGCACCGGTGACGGGAAGTGCCGTTTTGTCCTCGGCGTTGATTACGATCGCAGGAGGTTTAGCGTGCGGCGCGCTGGTGGCGGGAATCAGTCTGGTTTTTGTCGGCAGGACTCAGGATCACTTAGTGGAGTTGACGTTGACCACGGTCGCGGCCTACGGCTCGTTCATCCTGGCGGAACACTTTCATGCCTCGGGGGTGCTGGCTACATTGACCGCGGGGCTGTTGATGGGAAACGTCGGCCGGCTGCGTGTGTTGTCCGAACGCGGCAAGATAGCGGTCACGGCATTCTGGGAATTCGCGGCGTTCCTGGCCAATTCACTTATTTTTCTTTTGATCGGCATGCAGCAGGCGCGTTTAAATCTTCGGGATGCCGGAATCGGAGTGCTGCTCGCCATCGGCTTTGTCGCGCTGGGCCGCGCGGGCGCTGTTTATCCGACATGCCTGTTATTTGCGCGCAGTTCGCTGCGCGTCACCGGCAGACATCAACATGTGCTGTTTTGGGGCGGTCTGCGCGGCGGTTTGGCGCTGGCGCTCGCACTGGCACTGCCGCAGCAATTGCCGTTCCGGGCCGAGATTATCACCTTCAGCTTCGCCGTGGTGGCGTTTTCGATTTTCGTGCAAGCCTTGACGATGCGGCCGTTCCTGAGGGCTTTGGGCGAGATTCCCAGGCGGCATGGACAAGACGCGCACGTGAGGCCGGCTGCGGTGGAATAATGGCGGGCATGCTATCTTGAAAAAGCACGCCTTCCTTGCTGCACCTCCGGGCCGGTAGCTCAGATGGTAGAGCATCGCACTTTTAATGCGGTGGTCGCGGGTTCGATCCCCGCCCGGCTCACCAAATTCGCAAGGACCTAATTCAACCTGTTTTTTGGACTGGGACCCGTTGCTGGCCAGCGCGGCAAGCATACCGCCGCCGGCAGTTCCTAGGAAGCGCCGAGTGACATTCCCGACACCCGTACAGTGCTCACCAGGAACATAGGCTGGACATTGGTGTAGTTCGGGACGTCAGCCCTCAAATTGGCACCGTGAATGTCGAATGCCGCTTGGATATCCGCCGCCGACTCAAAGAACAGGTGGCCGACGCAAAGAAACGGCGCTGGGGCATTCGGCTGGCTGATACCCTCGTCCACCTCGACGCCCTTCAATGCCGCGCCTAACAAATCCCGGACCAGCTTGATGTGACTGTTCACGTAGTAGTCCATGTCGAATTTCGCGTCCTCGCCACTTGGATACAGCACGCTGACCTTGACCATCGAGCAACCCTCCTCTGGCTCGATGATTATATGCCATCGGAGAGAGTTGTGAACTCGCCCGAACACGCCCGAACTTGTACGCCCGAAGTTGTACCTGGCTCAATTGACATCATGCCTTTTGAGGATTTTTCCGCGATTGGTTGCCCACAGCAGATAGCCACCAACATCCAGATGCAAGAGATGTGACCGTGCTGAGGCGCCAAGCGCGGCGCCTCAACCGGGACCTCGTCGAACCTACGCCCGGTGGAAACTCCTATAACCAAAGAATGAATTCAACAGCGGATCGTTCGCAGGTTGGATCTATTTCGTCCCGCATCATCGAACTGATAGCGTTCGAACGACGGCAAGTAGTGAATCTGGTCGGCCCATTCGCCCTCAGGCGATGCCGACCAAACGACCAGCAGGCATTCGACAATCTCAGCGACAGAGGCGTTCGGCACCGCGAGCAGCACTCCGGGACTTGCCCGGCTCTGGCTGATCCTCGCGGCGAAGTGGACAGGCATTGTGCGCTTGTCGTGAGAGACGAGGACACGACCTTCTTGCGCCGCAATTTCGAGAACATCATCGTCCGGCAAACCCGCGAGGTTGGCTTCGTGCGCACTCTTGAAGTCGACAGCCGGCTCACGGAGGCGGACGCCTTGGACGATGGCGTGGTTCAGGTCAGCGTCGGCGAGGAACCTGACGCTCACCGGCGCGTCTTGCCCAACTCCTCACGTGCACGTTGGAGCCGGGCCCACAGCTCAGGATTGCCCTCTTTCAGCGGGACTGTCGAATCCTGAATCCTGCGGTTCTCGCTCTCCAGGTACTCGCGAACCTCGTTCTGATGGTCCAGATAAAAAAGCGATCGCGCCATAGATCTGCGGCAGTCGTAAGAGGGGAAACTCCTTCTGGATCGCCTCGGGGGAATTCCCGCGATCAAAGGAGTACACGAGGGAATCGAGCGAGATTCGCGTGCCCGCAATATAATACCCGCCGTTCCGCTCTTCAATGTACTCGCCGGTCATCACGTATTCCAGACTTTAGTGTTGCATCGACGGACGCACGTTTTCAACCACGGTTCCGGCTATCGCCAAAACTATGCCCACTAGATTCGGGACCAGGAGGCCGGTAGTTCGGACCCACCGCTCCGAGCAATTCCCTTTGAAGAGGGCCGTGGAATGCGAGTCTCAGAAGTAAACCGGCACCGCAATCCGATTCTAATTCGCCGCTACCGGATTGAGTACATCCGCTGCCGGATCGAGCATTGCTGATTAGAGTGCGCCGGCCGAGCCCGCCGCGCCAAACGGCTCCGATCACCAACATCCAGATGAGAGAAATGTGCGATCCGTGCAACCGGGCCGAGGCACTCACTTCAACGCTCTTGGTTCAGGGCGTCCTCAGGCTCGCCCGCCGAAATGGTGTCCACTGTAATCGTATGGCCGTTCAATTCGCCCGTCACCGTAACCAGGAAGAGCGGCTTTTTCCCGCTCTTCCGCACCAGTTCGGCAGCCTTCGCGTTTCCTCCAGCGTCCAGGTCAAAGCGCGTGGAGTCTCGTTCAACCAAAGCGAACGTCTTGGTCTTCGCGTTCGGCGAGCAATACCGTATCTCCTGCCCTCGATCGCGGTCCACTGCCGTCAGCGTTACGGTCGGATTCACGTTCCGCTCTTCGGCCGCATAGCACTTGCCGTCTACCAGCGCTCCCGACCAGGTCTCGATGCCCGCAAGTCCGGAGGCCACGCAGAGCAGCGCGCCTAAGCGCCTCACCATTGCAGATTCTCCTGAATAGTTGGATACGGCAGTTGCATCCGGCGTTTCGATGTTCTGCACGATCCTGCGCATCCGCGCTCCTGCCGTGCCAGCTTTCCGCGCAGGTGCGCCCGGCGTTGACGTTCGACGCGCCGTTCTGCTCTAATCGCCAAATGCCCGCGTCCGAGATTCGAGCCGTCGCCGACAACCTCGTCGAAGCCTTGCGTTTCTTCGGCCGGGCCCGCAAGGACGCCGAAATTCGGGATTTACCGGGCGTTTCCTTGATCTTCTGCGGCCTGAATTATGCCGCCTTCAATGCCGCTCTGCTTACGCGTCCGCTCGACGATAACAGCGACGAACTTGCCCGCATCATCCAGGTCTCGAGTTCACAATTCGAATCCAAACGGCTGCGCTGGACGTACTGGCTGTGCGAGGATTTCCTCGGCCGGGCTCTCACCATCCAGGCGCCTCAAATGTTCAGCCGGTACGGGCTCCGTTTGCTTACCGAGGCACCCGGAATGTACGCCGACCGGTTGCGCTCGCCGCTGCGGGTCTTGCCGCAGCTCCAAGTGCGCGAAGTTGAGGACGAACAAACCCGCTCCACTTTCGCCGACGTCATGTCGATCGCCTTCGAGATTCCGCGCTCGGTCAGCACGGCAGTTTATGCGTCGGAGCGCGGATGGGGGTGCGGTTTCAAAGGCTACATCGGGTATTCCAACGGCAAAGCCGTGACCACCGCCGCTTCCATGATTACCGGAGACGTGCTTGGTTTGTACTCGGTAGCCACGCTGCCGCAGCACCGGCGGCTGGGATTTGCCGAAGCGCTGATGCGCCAAGTCATCGAGCAGGCGCGCGCAACCGCGGGCATCCAGCGCACGGTTTTGCAATCCACGCCATCCGGCCTTTCGCTCTACGAACAGATGGGCTACCGGACGGTAACGAATTTTGAAGTGTACATCGCCGATTAGCGCGCGCGCAGCCCGCCCGCGGCGATCCAAGCGGCGGTGTTCTCGATATCCTCGCTCATCGCGCGATCCCCGGTCCAGGCTGGACTCACGAGCCGAAGCGAGGCGCGCACGCCTTCGATCGCGGAGCTGGATCTCAGCGGAGCGAGGCAATCCAGCGCGCGCGCGGCGCACAGCAGCTCAATCGCCAGGACGCGCCGCGCATTCGCGACCACCTGCTTAAACTTGAGCGCCGACGTCATCCCCATACTGACGAAGTCTTCTTTGTTTCCGCTGGTCGTAATGGACCCCGTGGATGCCGGATGCGCCAGCACCCGATTCTCCGCCACCAGCGCTGCCGCGGTCACTTGCAGCATCATAAAACCCGACTCCAGGCCGGCATGATTGGTCAGGAACGCCGGCAATTCCTCGTTCAAAGCCGGATTCACCAGACGATCGATCCGCCGCTCCGAGATTCCAGCCAATACGGTGAGCGCAATCGCCAGCGCGTCCAGCTGCAGTGCCAATGGCTCGCCGTGGAAATTACCGCCCGAGAAGGTCTCGTCTCCGATCACGAGCGGATTGTCCGTTACAGCATTGAGCTCGGTCTCGAACACGCGCCGCGCCGTGGCGAGCACGTCCCGCACCGCGCCATGCACCTGCGGAGCGCAGCGCAGCGAGTACGCATCCTGAACGCGGCGGCAGGCGATGTGCGATTGCCGGATCTCGCTTCCATCCAGATATCGCGACAGATTTGCCGCGCTTTGGAGTTGCCCCTCGTAAGGGCGCGTTTCATGGATACGCCGGTCGAACGCGCGGGGCGTGCCGCGCAGCCCGTCCACCGTCATGGCGCAAATCAAGTCAGCCGCGTCCGCGAGCTGTTCGGCTTCCAATAACTGCAGCGCTCCCGCCGCCAGCATGGCCTGCGTGCCGTTTACTAACGAAATGCCTTCCTTGGACGCCAGCGCGACCGGCTGGAGCCCGGCCCGCGCCAAAGCGTCAGCCGCTGGGAGCCGCTGCCCCTGAAACTCTGCCTCGCCTTCGCCCATCAACACCTGCGCTATATGCGCCAGCGGCGCGAGATCTCCGCTTGCGCCCACACTGCCTCGCGATGGTACCACCGGTGTAACGCCGCGGTTCAGAAGATCGCACAACCGTTCGGCCACCACGGGCCGAATCCCTGAAAATCCCTTTGCCAGCACGTTCGCGCGGATCAGCATCATCCCCCGCACCTCGCCGCGCTCCAGCGGCGGGCCGACGCCGCAGGCGTGCGAGCGGACGACATTTCGCTGTAATTGGTCCAGATCCCCGGGCGAGACGCGCACATCCGCCAGCAGCCCCACCCCTGTGTTGACCGCGTACACCGCCTCGTCGCCGGCCGCGAGCTTTTCCACCACCGCCCGCGAGCGTTCCATGGCGGAGACCGCCTCCGGCGAGACGGTGACGGGCTCGTCGCGCGCAGCCACTCGCTCCAGTTCGTGAAGGGTCAGATGGGAGCCGTCCAGGACGACCATCACCTTTATCTTAGTGGGGGTCCCAACGCTCGATCCGCGGCGGAGTTACGTTCGGGTCCAGCACCCACGACGTCCGGTCGTGAAAATACCGCAACAGCTCAGCGTTCTCCCGCGGCCCCATGTCTCGCGCCCAAACGATTCTCGAGTTGTCGATGTCGGCGTCATTGTAGATCCACTGCAACACATTATCGGGATCGGTTTTAGGGCGCACCAGCACCAGATGCCGCCCGCCGATCTGGTCCAGTTTGGCGGTAATCTGCGTCTTGGCCGGATTCCCCGGATGTACACAACACCACGACTGGTAATTCACGCGCTGCGTGAACGGCAAATGGAATTGTTCCAGACCGGCGCGTGCCGCCAGCACGAGCAGCAGGATGGCCGGCACCGCTGCAACGTACCGCACGCCCCACGCCCGCCGGCACAGCTCCCGCAAGCAGGCCACCTCCGCGGCCACGAAACACCCCGTTGCTGCCGCGGCGTAATGCGGCGACGTTCCTACTTCGGTCAGCGTTGCCAGCAGCGTGAGCACACCGATCCAGAGTAGAAACCGCAGCCTTCCGCGCCGCCAAACCAGTGGGAGCAAAATCAGCGGAACCGAAAGCGCGGGCCCGAAATAGAAGCGCCAAATTTCCTGCGCTTTGAGCGTGCTGTTCTTTATAAGACCCAGGACGGTCGCATTCCGGTCATGCACGTCGCGCTCGTAATCGTAGTAGCGGCGCAACTCGACGTGTCTGAACTGCGCTTCCGCTGCATGCATCCAAGGCAGCGTCATCGGCCAGCCGTATTCGGCCTGATTCACCGCATACGGCGTACGGAACACATTGCCGGTCACGGCTTGGTCGTAAGCCAGGAAGCACGCGAATCCCGCCAGCAAGATCGCGGTAGCGGGAGCGGCGGTCCACCAGCGCGCCTTTTTCCTGGCGATCGCCACGGCTAAAGCGCCTAGCGCCGGAATTGCCACGGCTAATCCCTCGAACGGCCGGGTAAACCCGATCGCCACAATACCGCTGCCGAATAGCAGCGACGTCCACCACGAACCGCGCCGCCACAGCCGCGGATATGCGCCCAGCGCCAACGCTCCGCCCAGTGCCGCCAGACACCCGCCGTAGTAGCCGTTCACCCAGTAGCTGCCGATATCGAGACGGATGATCGCCAACAGCGCCCCAACCACCGCCCACGCGGGAGGCACCCACGCCTGCAGCATCCAGCACAGCGCCGCGCACATCGCTGCGGATAGCAGCCAGACCGCAATCCAGGGATGTCCCAGAAGCTGGCCGGCAGCCAGCACCGCTGCCTGTCCAGGAAAATAATCGGAATTGTACGTCGGCCGTTGAATGATGTGGATGCTCTCGAAATGCGGCCACAGCGGATGTGTAGGATTGGTCAGCCGCCCGTGCGCCAGCGTGTCAGCCAACAGCAAATGGCTGAATTCGTCCGTGATGACCGGGTGCGGCACCGGAAAGACCGGCAAGACCACGGCGCGCACCGCCAATGCCAGCACGAACACCGCCGCCACCGCGAAACTGGGTCGCAGCGCGATCCGTAGCAACCGGCGCCAGACGCGCTCGATTCTCTCCTGGGATATCCACGCCCGGCGCGCCAGCACGATGGCCGACACTACGAGCACAGTTTCCAGAAGATTCAAGTCGTAGTAAAACCCGTAGCCGATGCCGGCCACCAGGTACACGAGAAACTCGAGCATCGCTTATCGCTGCGGATAGCAAAACTTCGCCGCGCCGGGGTGCGCGCGAGCTTCATCCTGCGTCCACAACAATTTATCGGATGGCTGAGCGCCTAACATCAGTTTGACGGCCGCGTCGGCGATGATCGGGGGGCGGGGAAAACACGCAACGTAAACCGGCCCGGAGGTTGCGCGCGCCGCCGCCAACAGCTGTTCGGTGGGTGCGGCGCGCTCCAGGAACTGCGCGCGCTTCTTGGTCCACAAATAGATGACATTCTGCGCCACCACCGCGCCGCAGAGCGCCAGCACCAGTGCCCGCCGGCGGTCCCAATACCGCTCGTAGAGCTGAAGCAGCGCAAAACCCACCACCATGGCTAAGCCAATGCTGGCCAGGTGGAGTTGCCGGCTCGGAATGCGGCGCGAATAGGTGAGAAATGAGTACGGCACCAGGGCCAA
Source organism: Bryobacteraceae bacterium (assembly GCA_035293725.1). Classification (GTDB taxonomy): domain Bacteria; phylum Acidobacteriota; class Terriglobia; order Bryobacterales; family Bryobacteraceae; genus Palsa-89. Next base: position 28,818 of record DATGMH010000027.1, on the reverse strand, counting down.
AGCAGCCCAACCGAAGCCCAGCGCGAGAATGCGCCCATACCCGGGCGGTTTCCAGACCAGAATCGCCGCCACGGCCGCCAGCCCCCAAAACCAGAACAGGCGCCCGAAATTCAGCGGCAAAATCAACCAGAATGGCGCATGCAGCGAAAAACTGCCATCTTGAAACCGGAATGAATAGGTTCGCGCCGACAACACGGAACCCACCGCAACCGCGGCCAATCCGAAGTAGGGCAGCAACCAGGGCCATGCCCGGCGCAGCTTCCTCTCAAACACTAGCGGAAAACTCAGGAGCGCGGCCCATATGACCGACGATTCCTTTGAAACCAGTGCCAGACAGAACGCCGCAAGCGATCCGGCATACCACGCTGCCGACCGCCGCTCCAAAAAGCGCAGCCAGCATAGTAAGGCGATCAGGCCGAAGCATACGAGCAGCGGCTCGGTGGATCCCGACAGCCACATAATTGCTTCCTGGTGCCCTTCGTACACGGCGAAAAATGCAGCCGCCCAGATCGTCAATTCGAATCCTAGTGGCCGCCAAATGCCCAGCAGGTACACCAGGCAGGTATTGCAGATCTGCAGAACGATCAAGCTGGCATAATACGCCGCGGCATGCATGCCAAACAGCACGTCAATGGCGTACATGAACAGCCAGGTTGTGGTCCGCAGACGGAACACTGCGTCCAAATACAGCCCGCTCCATCCCGATACCGGGCCGTACCGCTGCGCAATCAGAATGTTCGGATAGTCATCCTCAATAAGTGGCTGCGTCAATGCCGGCGCATATGCCAATACCACCAGTGCGGCCAGAATGAGGAATATCAGAGGGGAAGGTCGGAGGCCGTTCGTGCGAGGCAAGTCCCATTATGATGGAACCTCCAGGCACCGACCACCGGAACCTCTTCGAAGCCTGTGCGCGGATGGAAACAGCCTGCGCGCCGATGAAACAGGCGGATCAGTTCCGCAAACTCCCTTGTTGTTCAGACTCTTGAGGGGGATAGGCGAGGCGAAACCGGTCCGCCCTGCCTACCCCTCGAGAGGTTGTTAGCTCTGCGATGCGGCAGCAGCCATCACGCTGGAAATCTTGCTGAAAATCGTGCTGATGCTGGTAGCGACGCCCGGCATAACGGCGCCGGCCGCCACTGCGACGAACCCAGCCATCAAAGCGTACTCGATCAAGTCCTGACCACGAGTGTCCTTGAGAACCTTCAGCTTCAAAACCAGATTGGTAATCCGTGTCATGTCTTTCTCCTCTCCCTAGCGATGAGTGACCATCGCTATTGGTAACTTATCACCGCGATTCGGTACGATAAATCAGCACAAGCACTTAGAACAAATCTAAAAACGCCCACTCCCCCGGAACCTGACCTCAGTGGTTATAGGACCTTTCTCCTCACCTGGCGTATAGTCCTTTAGCACTAGGTCCCCGTTCTCACTCAGGCTCCACACCCTCCGCCCACGGTAGTAATCAATCAATTTTTCATCTGTATCCGGTGAAATCGAACGCGCCCAGATCACGTGCGAGTGCGCAATATCGGCGCCGTTGTAAACCAGTTCCTGATACGGTTCGTGCTGTGGCCCGTATCGCACTAAAATCAGGTGATCGCCCGGTATCTCGTGCAGCCGTTGCATCACCGATCCCCATTCCGCGCGAACGTGATAATCGATTGGCCCAAACAGACAACGGTTGTCGGCCGTCAAGAGGCTGCCCAACGAAACCAGAGCGAACACCGCCGCGACTCCCCAGCCGATGTAGATCCGCTCTTCTCCAGAGCCGGGCCAGCTATGCCTTGCCGTTCGCAGCGCGCAAGCGCCGAGGAGATAGACCAACGCTGTTGCGGGCGCTGCATAGTGCGGAAAGAGACGCAGATTGAACGCCACGCCCGCATAAAATCCAGCTAGCAATATCAAACCTGCGCGCCCCACACGATCCCGCCACAACGCGCGCCCGCACAGCAGCACGAATAAGGTCAGCGGCAGCCCCCAGAAAAACCTCGCCAACCTATATAGATCGAATGCGTGCGTCTTGAGCGCATGTTCGCGAGCATCCAGCTTGTCGTGTGCGTCCGCATGCGTCCAGAAGTCTTCTAGGAACGCGTTGCTGTAGGGAGGCTTCGGCTTTGCATGAGCCGGCCAGAATAAACTCGACCACAACGCGTACTGCCGCTCGTGCTCCAGGTATGGCATCTCCAGCGGGTTTCCAGTGACGCGATAGTTGTAGTAACCCATCCAACCGCCCACGGCGATCAAGACCACGGCGGTCGGCGTCATCACGCGACGTACAAGCTGTGCCCAGTTTTCCCGGCTGCGCCAGAAACCATGCGCGAGATAAACGGCACAGGCTAGCGCCAGCACCAGCCCTTCGTACGGCCTGGTATTGGCCAAAATCGCCAGCCCGCAGGCAAAAGCCACGGCGGTTGCCGCCTGCGGCCGCTCGAGCAGCCGCGGAATCGCGCCAATGACGAGCGCTCCACCGATCGCGGCGCACGTCCCTCCCCAATAGCTCTCGCTCCAGTAACTGACGATTCCGATCTTCAGCAGCGCAATCACGCTTCCCGCCAGCGCCCATCCGGCCGGCAGCCAGCCTTGCAGCGCCCAGCAGATCGCTCCACAAAGAACGCCCGCAGAGAACCAGACACCCCACCAAGGCTCGCCGGCGACCCGCTGCCCCAAAGCCATCACCAGACCGGAAAACGGCGGGTATTTCGATGCATAGGCCGGGTGCATGAGCACCTGCAAGGTCTCGAAGTGCTCCGGAAGAGCGGGAGTCGGATTCGCCAGCCGCCCATGCGCGAACGTGTCGGCCGCCAGCAGGTAACTGAATTCGTCTTGGATCGCGGGCTTCGGGATGGGAAGTACCGGCAGCAGAGCGGCGCGCGCGCCGAGCGATACCAGCGCGATCGCGAATACAACCCGCGACCGGTGCGCCGCGATGCGCGACCACCAGGCCTCGGCCGCCAGCAGAAAGCGCGCAGGTTGTCGGCGCATCAGGCCAGCCGCAGGTCCTTATACGCGTCGATCAGCGCGAAATTCGTCCGCACCTGCGATATTTGTTCGCCACGCTGCTCGATCCGGTCTGTGTGCACGTGCCCCAAATCGGCCGCCAGCGTCAAGTACTCGATCTTTTCCGGATCGATTCCCATAATCCGGCAGCAGGTTGCATCCACCGCCACCAGATCCCGGCCCATGACCAGGACACCCGCCGGCTTCGGCGTACCTTGGATCGGCCCATTGCCTTCCATGCCCACAATCCCATCCACGATGGCGAACGTGTTGCGGAACTGCCGGTTCAGCGCGGCCACCGATTCCGGAATCCCCAGATAGTGCAGCTTGTTCTTCGGCCAGCCATATACCGAACCGGGCACAACGCCGAAGAAGTTCTTCATCGAAAGCGTCGCGCCGGCCCAGTGATGCGTTTTCATTTTGGCCAGCGATACGATCAGGTCTGCCCGAAGCACCGTATTGGGAAAGTAGAACCGCGATTCACCGGCGAAGTTCTTCACCGGCGATACGTCGTCGCGGTTGAGATCGGTGAAAATGCTTTCAAATCTCGGTATGCTCGACCGGTACCGCGCGTCGTCCGCCAGGTCGAGAGTGTCGCGGCGATGTCCCGGTCCTTCGCCGATGGTCACCTCCGCCGCGCCGAGCTTGTGAAACACCTCCACCGCGGCCGCGATCACCGCCGCGTCCGTGTTGATCACGGTGGACGAATCGAACTCCACGAGGTTGGGCTTCAGTAAGACACGCTTGTTCCGCACGTCCAGACCGCACTCACGGACGCCGTCCAGCATCCGGCTAACCAGGTCCTCTGAATACGACCGCGCGCGGACAATCGCGACCGCGGAACTGCCCGGCGGACCATCGGGCACCTTGGCAGGCTTTTCCAGCTTGGAGGCAGCATAGCTGCCTGCGACAGCCGCGCCCGACATCGTCAGAAACGTTCTACGCTTCATGCACGTGCTCCCGTCGCCAGCAAGCGGTGGTTACCGTCCGGATGCGCCAGCATCTCGAGCGCAGCCAGCATGATGTCGGCCGAACTCCAGGCGTTTTCTGCCGCTGTTGGCGGATTGTCGCCGTGGCAGCGCAGCGCGATCCCCAGCCATGCCTTGGCCAGCGACGACTTTGTTTCAAGCCGAAACCGCCGCGCGGTCGCGAGCGGCGTCTCCAGTTCGCCCTTCCCGCGCCCTTGTAGCCCTAGCAGGGCCAACCCGGTCGATTCGGGATAGGACGGCAGCTCGAAATTCAATACGTTCGGATTTCCGCAGTTCCATCCGCCGTCGCTGCAACGCCGGCTGAGCACCAGCGCTTCTCCTTCGCGTATTCTGTATTCGAGTTTGGCGCTTGGATAGCGGCCTGCAGACTGTTTCAGGGCGACCAGCGTCAGCGCGGTCGGCTCAATCCAGGCTGCGTTCCCATCGCGCCACGGCCAGCCTTCGTGCGAAACGTCTAGCTTGGTCTTGAGCAGGTGAAAATACGAGAACGCGCGCATGGCCAGGTTGTGTTCCGCGCCCGCAACTTGCAGCAGCCACTGTATGCCGCGCGCCACGTTGGCGTCGTGAACCCCTCGCACACAGGCCAGCATCACGAACAACGCGGTTACCCAGGTGCCGTCGCCGATCTCGCCGCTTGCCCGCACGCTTCCATCCGCCAATTGCCAGGACTGAACCAGGCGCCACGCCTGATCCAGCGCTTCACCCGAATCCGGGGACCCGTGCAGCGCCAGCATCGCGTAGGCAGTCGGCTCTAACCACGACTGCTTGCCGGGGAAATATCCCCAGCCACCGTCCCGGTTCTGCGCGGCACGCAGAAACGCCCGACGCGATTCCAGATACACACCACCCACGGAGAATGGATCGGCCGCCTAAGCGGAAAGCTTTAGAACTGATGGACAGGCCTCAGTCCACTGACAATCTGCTCTTCTCCGCTGCGCCGCCTCGCCTGCCTGCGATAAACTCAAATACCCGAGTCATTCGTGATCTGTGCATTTATGAGGAGGAGCAACTCTTGGCTGAATGGAGCTATGTAGATACGGAGCCAGGTGAAGGATTTTGCGAGATTCGCTATTTCGCATTCGTCAAGAAGCAACCGGCCGGCGATGTCGAATTTTTGATCACACTGCGGGAATACGTGCACCCGCCCGATCCCGCGCTGAAGTATTTCGCGCAGGCCGACAAGCAGACCAACCAGAAGACGGCGCCCTTTACCCCTGTCGGCTGGGGTTCGTCCGTGGCCTCGGCGCTACACGAATGCGTGAAATCCATCCGGCGGTTTCCCTACGAGCCGCAAAGTCAAAAGGCGACGCCGTAGGCTGCCCGTTTCGCAAAACCCTTCGACCCCGCGGCGGATCGCAAGCGTCAGAAATGCGGTTTGTGGACGGCTGCGGGTACGGAGGGTGGGAAGGAGTACCAGCTAAGCTGCCGGCTCGGCCTGCTGGATGTCCACAATCTGCGACGTAATCACCGTCCGGTACACCGGATGGATGAACTCCAGATGCATGCCGCGGCCGACATACTTCGTTTTGAGCATCGATCCGCCCCAGGTGCATCCCTGGACTTGCACCCTCACGGGCTCGGGGCAGAATTCCGGATGTCCTGAAATCAGCGCGGCCTCCTCGCCCAGATTGACCAAGCGGTAGGACCGGTTGCGCGTTTGGATGTCGAGTACCGCGCCGGGCTGCAAATCGCGCAGGTAAACGCCGCCTTCAACCTCGGATTGAATAATGTTGTGATTGATCTCGTTGGCGAGATTCGGATGCGGAACTAAAGAGCCCGGTTCGAAGATTCCCGTAGCCGCTGCGGCGTACATCCGATTCTATTTTAACCACATATTTGGCCAACCGAATCCGCCCTCGGCCCGCGGCTAACGCACGAAAACCCGGAACAGCTCGATCACCAGAATTGCCACCACCATAACCTCCAGAACGAACGCCCGCGCCTGGTGAAATTCATTCATCATGAAATCGTAAAGCTCGCCGGCGGTGCGGAGTTTCTGATCCACCAGGTTGCGGTAGTCGGTTACTCCGACGCGTCCGGCCGCCAAGCGGTGCGCGCGCGCATAGAACATATCGCTCAGAAACTTGATCGCGTTATCGGTATGTTCGGTCAGTTCGATAATGTCGAGCCGCAGTGTATTCAGACGTTCGGCTTCACCCGCCATGCGCCAGCGGCGGAACAGCCCTCCCCGCCGCTCCAGGATCTTGTAGACATTCTCAAGCACCCTGGTCAGCACATCGTCGTAATGGCGGAATTCGAGCAGCTGCGTATTGGCATACTCCAGCAGTTGTATGGTGGGCGCCGCGCCCTCGGGTGTGTCATAGACAAATGCCGCCACCCAGCCGACCACCAGAAGATCGTTCGGATAATAGGACAGGCTCGATTGCAGCACGTCGCGGCACTCGCTTTCCGATAACGGCGCGGAGTCGCCGCGGACAATCTGCGCCACTTGATCTCCGTGTTGCGCCAGAAGCGCCACTGCGCTCAATGGCCGGTCCTGGTCGTCCAGTGCCCCGCGAACGTGGATGATGTAGTAATCCTCGCTGAGCGGGCTCGCATAACGGGTTCGCAGCGCCGGCGCCACCTTTTCCAGGCGCGTCCGGACTAGCTCCGAAGTGGACTTCTCGATCTCCGGCGCCAGAATCCAGCGGTTCGACAGCTTGATTAGGTCTTCCCAGGTCTCCTCGAACTCCAGCTCCAGCTCGACGCTAACCACTCCATAGCCGAAATAGCGGATGCGGGTCTGAAACTTATGGCCGGCGATCGACATCGGTTCGGGATATTCAATTACCGGCGGACGCTCGAAACGAACGTATTCCGGGGCAGGATGCTTGAAGCGCGGCTGAGCTGCCGCGCGCTCGGTCGCAACCAGGGCCTGCAGCTTGTCGAGCAAAATCTCCTCGGCTACGTCGTACAGCATCAGTACCCATAGGGAACCACGCAGCGGTCGCACTTCTGTATTGTCACGCAGGCACAGCCAAGGATACACTGCGCTCATGCTTAACGTGAAACCCGAATGGATGCAGCCCATGTTTCCCTGGGAACAGAGGAGCGTCGTCGTCAACGGCCGCAATATTGCCTATATCGACGAAGGCGAACGCTCCGGGCGGCCGGTCTTGCTGCTTTCCGGCAATCCGACCTGGGGCTTTCTGTACCGGGATTTCATCTCTCCGCTGACCGCCGCTGGTTACCGTGCGATTGCGCCGGACTGGGTTGGCGCGGGTTACTCGGATCATCCATGCCATGACGCCGCGCTCACCTTCGCCCATCACATCGCCGACCTCGTATCGCTGATCGATCAGCTCGACCTGCGCGGCTTCATCATCACCGGTCAGGACTGGGGCGGACCGCAAGGCGTGGGCGCGGCTTTGCAGCGCGTGGAGAAGCTCGGTGCGCTGGTCTTGATGAACACCTGGCTGTTTACCGGGCTCATCAGTAAGTTCCACGCTTCGCCGCGTCCGTGGACCACCTGGCATGCCCCGCTGATTGGTCCTTTTTTCATGCGCCGCCACAAAGTGCTCTCGCATCACGGTCCGGCAGCTACGACGGTGCGCGGCGTCTCGCCGGAGGAAGCGCGCGCCTATCATCACGTATTCGATGAGCCCGGCTCGGATCACGTCGTCCTCACCTGGCCGCGCACGATTCCGATGCGCGAGGGCGACCGGGGTTGGGCCGATATGAAAGCCATCGAGCGGCGGCTGCCGGAACTGGCAAGTGTCCCTACCTTGCTGCTGTGGGCGCCGGGTGACGAGGTGTTCCCAATAGAATTCGGCGAGCGGATCAAAGATCTGCTACCGCACGCCGAAGGACCAGTCACATTCGATCGCGCGCGCCACTTCCTGCAAGACGACCGCGGACCAGACCTGGCGCGCACCATGGTCGACTTTCTGAACCGCACCGTGGGGCCGCGCGCATGAAGTGGATTACGCCTTCGCCCGAAGAGCTTTCCTACTTGCGGCCCGATCCGCTGCTGTGGGAACAAGAACTGGATGTGCGGCCGGACGTGGCCGCTGCCGTGGAGCGCGCTGCCGGAATCCGCGCCGGACGCGTATACTGGCGGTCCGACTACGGTCATTTATATGCGCTCGAGCTGGCCGACCTCGGACGCGGGCGCCCGTCCATGGCCACCGTTTACGGCCATTGGGACCGTTACGAGCCGCGCCCGCCCGAGCACGAGATTGACGCGGATTTGCTGGCCTTTTGCATGTGGGTGGCCGACATCGCTCCCAGCCTCAACCCAGCCGACATCGCTAAGGTCGCACAGTTTGCCGGTGTAAAGACGTCCTGGCCGCAAGGCTCCGTTTTGCGGACGCCGGAGGAGCGCTTCACGAATCTGCCTGGATTTCCTTACGAGCCCAAATACGTCGAAATCGAAGGGCTGCGGATGGCCTACGTCGAGCACGACGCGGGCGACCCGATCCTGCTGCTGCACGGCGAGCCAACCTGGGGCTTTTTGTACCGGCACGTGATCCCGCATCTTGCGACCATTGGCCGTGTCGTCGCGCCGGACCTGATCGGCTTTGGGCGCAGCGACAAGCCCAAAGCCGCCAACGCCTATACCTACAAATCGCACGCGCGCTGGCTCCGCCAATTTGTGGAAACGCTCGATCTTACTAAAGCCACGATGGTCTGCCAGGACTGGGGCGGGTTGCTCGGCTTGCGCATTCTGTCCGAAATCCCGGAGCGCTTCTCGCGCCTGGTGGCAATGAATACCGGCATCTCGCCCGGAGGCTCGCCGGGCGACGCGTTTCTGAAATGGCGGCGCTTTTCGCAGCGAGTTGAAGCGATGGATGTAGGCAGAATGATGCGCAATACGCTCACGAACCGCCGGCTTACCGACGCAGAGGCTGCCGCTTACGATGCGCCGTTCCCTTCGAAGGAATACCAAACTGCGGCTCTGGTATTTCCGCGACTAGTCCCTATCCGCAAGGACCACCCGGGCGCTTACGACAATCGGATCGCGATCGAGCGCCTGAAGACACTCGACCTGCCGGTCCTGCTCATTTGGGGCGAGAACGATGCAATTACCGCCCCGGCCGAGCCGTTCCTGCGCTCGATTTTCAAGAACGCCGCTCCGCGCCTAACCATTGCCGGCGCAGGCCACTTCATCCAGGAGGACGCCGGCGAGGAGGTCGCCGGCCATATCCTCCGCTGGATGAAACCGTGACGATCTTTGACCTAGCCCATTCCGCGCCGATGAGTGCATAACCTTTTACCGTCAAGCCAGTTTATATACTCAGAGGACGAATGGCGGTTCGAAAGCCGGCATCTGCGACTGGCGAGGATCCCCAAGACGACCGCTACCTGGTGGAGGCGGCGCGCCGAGATCCGGCGCGGTTTGCCGATCTCTATGAGATCCATTTCCATTTGGTCTACGCCTATATTGCACGGCGTGTGCGAGATCGGGACGCTACCGAAGACCTCACATCGGAGGTTTTCCACAAGGCCCTCGCCAACATAGCCAATTTCGAATCGCGCGGCGCGCCTTTCGCCGCTTGGCTGATCCGCATCGCCGCCAACGCCGTCGCCGACTACATGAAGCGCGCTGCTCGCGAGATAGGCAATCCCGGTCCGGAGGCCATTTCGGAACCGGACATGGAAGGGATGGAAAATAGCGCTCGTCTCTTTCGACTGGTGGAGGATCTTCCGGCCGACCAGAAGCACGTCATCTACGGGCGATTCGTCGAGCAGCACAGCATTCGTGAGATCGCACAGCAGTTGGGCCGCAGCGAAGGCGCCGTAAAACAATTGCAATTTCGCGCCGTGCAAAACCTACGGTCGCGCATGGAGGGCACAGATGCCTGAGCCATCCACATTCGAACAATTCGACCAGGCCATCGACGCTATATTTGCAGGCACAGCGCCCGAGTCTCGCGGCCTGGAGCCGATGCTGGCCATCGCGCGCGAACTGCGCGACCTGCCGCGGCCACATTTCAAAACACGTTTAAGAGCAGAGTTAGAAAGGACATCATCTATGGCAACGGTTGCCCAACGCACTCCGCACGTTCAAACTGCCACGCCACGCTTGCGCCTTCGCAACGTGGCCGCCGCAATCGACTTCTACCAGAAAGCCTTTGGCGCTGAGGAAGTCATGCGATTCGAAGCCGGAGGCCAAATCCCGTATGCTGAGCTTCAAATCGGCAACGCGCGATTTTCACTCGGCGAAGCGTCGCCTGACGAAGGTTATCCTGGGCCGGAGACGCTGGGAGGGTCGCCGATCGGCATGTCACTGATGGTGGAAGACTGCCGCGCCGCGGTCGAGCGCGCTGTAGCCGCAGGCGGAAAGCTGACCAGCCCGATCAGCGACCAGTTTTATGGCGATCGCGTGGGGCAGGTTCTCGATCCCTTCGGGTACACATGGGCCATTGAGCAACGGCTCGAAGAAATATCGATAGAAGAAATGCACCGGCGCTTCGGAGCGATGATGAGCGAAGCGCCACAGAAGCAAGCCGGGGCCAGCCCGGTGCCAAAGGGTTATCGCACCGTCACGCCCTATCTCGTTGCGGAGAACGCCGCCGGCTTGATCGAATTCGTTAAGAACACTTTCGGAGCCGAAGAGACCTTCCGCGCGATCGGGCCCGCTGGCGGCATCCATGCGGAAGTCCGCTTGGATGATTCGATGCTGATGATCGGGGGCGGCGGTCCGGGCCTCAATTGGCGAGGCGATGCCATGCCGGCCGCGCTGCACGTTTACGTCAAGGACGTGGATGCCGCCCATGCGCGCGCGCTGGCCGCCGGAGCAGTCAACCTTCAGCCGCCGGCCGATCAGGAATACGGCGAGCGCGGCGGAAGCGTGAAAGACCCGGCCGGGAATCACTGGTACATTGCGACCGCCAAGGGCCCCCACTATATCGCGGAGGGCGTGCATAACCTAAACGTTTACTTGCACCCATTGCGCGGCGAGCCGGTGATCGCGTTTCTAAAGAAAGCGTTCGGCGCCCGCGAAGAGGCGCGCCATGCGACCCCCGACGGCATCATCCATCACGCGCGCGTGCGAATCGGCGACTCGGTCGTGGAAATGGGCGAGGCGCACGGGCCCTATCAGCCGATGCGGTCGATGTTTTATCTGTACGTACCCAACGTGGATCAGTTGTACCAGCGCGCCTTGAATGCGGGCGCGGCATCGCTGAGTGCGCCGGCGGACCAGCCGTATGGAGATCGTACGGCGGGGGTTAAGGATATGTTCGGGAATCAGTGGTACCTCGCCACGCATTTCAAAGATATGACGCCGTAGTCCGCTATCATAGTCGCGGACGTGCCCGAACTGCCCGATATCGTCGTCTACATCGACGCTTTGAACAAGAGAATCCTCGGCCAGACGCTGGAGCGTGTGCGGCTGGCCAGCCCGTTTCTGCTGCGTACGGTGGACCCGCCGTTGCGGGCGGCCGAGGGCAAGCCGGTTCGCGCCCTACGGCGCGTGGGCAAGCGGATCGCGATTGGAGTCGAGGGCGATCTGTGGCTGGTGCTGCACCTGATGATCGCGGGCCGGCTGCACTGGCGCGAGCGCGGCGTTAAAGTGGCGCGGCCGCGCGGTTTGGCTGCGTTCGATTTCCCCAACGGATCCCTGCTGTTCACCGAAGCGGGCTCCAAGAAGCGCGCATCGCTGCATGTCGTCGCGGGCGACGCGGGATTGCAGGCGCTGGATCCGGGCGGGCTGGAAGTCCTGGATGCCGGCGTGGAGCAGTTTACAGCGGTATTGACCGCGGCCAACCATACGCTGAAGCGCGCGCTCACCGATCCGCGCATGTTTAGCGGAATTGGGAACGCGTATTCCGATGAGATTCTGTTCGAGGCCCGGCTTTCGCCCGTGGCGCTTACGCAGAAGCTGAAACCGGATGAGATCGCGCGGCTGTTCGAGGCTACGCGCGCCACCTTGATCCATTGGGTGGAGGAACTGCGCGGCGAAAGCGGCGACCGTTTTCCGGAGCAGGTCACGGCCTTTCGACCCAACATGGCGGTGCATGGGCGCTACAAAGAGCCGTGCGTCCGATGCGGCGCGCCCATCCAGCGCATACGCTATGCGGATAACGAGACCAACTATTGCGCAAATTGCCAGACCGCGGGCAGGCTGCTGGCCGATCGCGCGCTGTCGCGGCTGATGCGCGAGGACTGGCCGAAGACGCTGGACGAACTGGAAGCCCTCACGGCGAAGTAGCGGGTTTCACGGCATACAAGATCCGCAGCGGCGGATACCAACCTTCGAGCGAGACCGTGAGGCCGGCTTTCCGGAACTGTTCGGCGTAGTGTTTGGTGTGCATCAGGTCTGACATCACGATGCAGCCGCCGGGTTTGAGAACTCGCGCCATTTCAGCGCAGGCCTGGTCGCGTTCGGCGCTCGAGGCGATGTTGTGCAGGCACTGATTTGAAACGATGACATCGAAGTTCGCGGACGGAAACGTCATTTTTTGCGCAGGCTCGTTACGAAGCTCGCAGCGCGAGGCGACGCCTTCGGCTTCGAAATTGGACTGAGTCCGCTGCGGCCGGTTGTCGCTCAAATCCTTCTGACTCCACACATCGATGCCAACAGCGTGGCCGCTGGTCAGGTGTTTTGCCGCGCCGATCAGCAATAAGCCGCGGCCCGTGCCCACGTCCAGCACCTGCTCGTCTCCGCGCCAGGGGATCTTCGCCAGCAGCCGGTCGCGATGTCGGAACTTACCGCGTTTAGAATAGTCCAGCATGAGCAGGGCTGTGCCGGTCATGCCGATACCGGGATAGTAAAAACCTGTGTGCGGGAAAAAGAAGATACCCAGGTGGAAGTCCAGCCGGAAGATCGCGATCACGAGCGCAGCCAGGCCGCACAGGGCGAGATAGAAAACGGCACGGGGCGCATCGATGCCGTAATCTATTTTCATCGAGCGTTCGCCAGGGTTTGATTGACTTGGCGCTCCAGATCCGCGACCGCGGCCACGGCTTGCGTCGTGGGCGACGCATCCCCGCCTTCGATCGCTTCGAGCGCCCGCGCGAGCTGGCCATTCAACGCGGCGGCTTGCTTCTTCCGGTCTTCGTCCTGGAGGGGCTGTGCGGTTTGGTGCATCAGAGTTGTGATTTTCACGGCAAGCCGGAACTGCTCTTGGAGCCCGGCCAGAGGCGTTTTGACGCGCGGGTCCATCCGGATGGTAAGCGGCTGCGTATACGACTTGCCGTTAACCGTCAACCGGACGCTATACTGGCCCGGAAGCGCGATGGGGCCTCGTGGACCGCGCGGCGTGTTGTGCCAGATCGCCGCAATCGGCAGGTCGTGCCTGAGCGCGTCCGGCGGCGTGTAGCGCAGGTCCCAAACGAAACGGTGCATTCCGGCGCCGGCGGAGGGAATAGCGGGAGGGCGGAGCCACTGGACCTGGACGTTCAGGTCGGGATCTACCGGCGGCGGCTGATCGTCGCTCGAATATCGCCGCACCACCTTTCTTGCGGCGTCCAGGATTTCGATTACGACTGGCGCGCCCGCGGCCGTGTTCAGGTAGTAATAGACGATCGCGCCGTCGGGCGGATTCTCGCCGGCAGGTTCTTCCGGCGGCAGCGGCGTGTCGGTGTTTTCATTCCAGCGTATGCGGTAGGCCGCGCTCGGCTGGAACAGGTGCACGTCCGAGGCAGCGATGGCCGCGCTCATCTGGCGCAGGGGAGCGATGTCGTCCAATATCCAGAACCCCCGGCCATGTGTTCCGGCCACAAGATCGTTGCCGTGAATCGCCAGATCGCGGATTGAGGTGGCTGGCATGTTGAGACGAAGAGGCTGCCAGCGGTCGCCGTCGTCGAATGAAACGTAAACGGTCAATTCTGTTCCCGCGAACAAAAGCCCCTTGCGCACCGGATCTTCGCGAACCGTGTTTACCGAGCCGTCAGGTAGGCCGGCGACGATTTCCTTCCAGCTTTTGCCGCCGTCGTGTGTACGGTAGATGTGCGGTTTCAGGTCGTCCAGACGAAACCGGTTAATCGCGGCGTACACGGTGAGATCGTCGAAATGCGACGCATCGAGCTGCGATACTTTGCTCCACGGCGTCAGCTCCGGCGGTGTAATGTTGGCCCAGGTTTTGCCGCCGTCGCGGGTGATGTGAATCAACCCGTCGTCGGTGCCCGCCCAGATGACGTTGGCATCTTTGTGCGACGGCGCGATCGCGTACACGACGCCGCGGCGCGTGGCTTGTTTTTCGGCTTCGGACGTGAAGATGCCGACGCTCGGCGGGATATCGTATTTCGGACGCGTCAGGTCTGGACTAATGGCTTCCCAGCTATGGCCGCCGTTGATCGTTTTCAGAACGAATTGCGAGCCGAGGTACAACACGTGCGGATCGACCGGAGAGAAAATGAGCGGCATGGTCCGCAGGAAGCGGTATTTGTCTCCGCGGCCGAGCTGCGGCCCGACCTGCTGGACTTCGCCGGTAGTCTGGTTGAAGCGCGACACGCGGCCGCCATAGATTATGTTCGGATCGAGAGGGTCGGGCGCCACGTAGCCGTACTCTTCCACCCCCACCGGGTGCCAGTCGCGAAACGTGATCTCGCCGTAATCGCTGCGGCTGGCCACGCCTGCCGAACCGCTCTCCTGCTGGCCGCCATATACCCAGTACGGGAAGCGATTGTCGGTGATCACGTGATAGAACTGCGCGGTGGGCTGGTTGTACCAGGTGCTCCAGGTTTCGCCACCGTTGACGCTGATCGTAGCCCCTTGGTCGGCCGCCAGCAGGATTATTTCCGGGTGCAGCGGATTGATCCAGATGGTGTGATAATCGTCTCCGCCGGGCGCGCCTTTGATCGCGGTGAACGTTTGGCCGCCGTCGGTGGAGCGATAAGTAGAGGTGTTGGCGACGTAAATGGTGTCGGGATTGCGCGGGTCGACCCGCACCATAGCGAAGTCGTCGCCGCGCCCCGTGATGCGTTGTTCGGTGTTGACGCGCTGCCAGGATGAGCCCGCATCGTCGGAGCGGTACAGCGCGCTGGGCTTGCCTTGAGCGAGTGCGTACATGCGCCGGGCGTTGGACGGCGCGATCGCGATGCCGATGCGGCTCAGACCTTCGGCCGGCGTTGGCAGTCCCCCGGTGAGCTGCTGCCAGGTGTCGCCGCCGTCCGTGGATTTGAAGAGGCCGCTGCCGGGTCCGGACCACGCTCCGTTTTCCCAAGGCCCTTGGCGCGCGGCCCAGAGCACCGCATAAACATTGCGCGGGTTATTCGGATCGAAGGCGAGATCCACCGCGCCCGTGTTTTCGTCTTTATAGAGCACTTTTTGCCAGCTCTGACCGCCATCGGTGGAGCGGAAGACGCCGCGCTCGGGATTGGGTCCGTAAGGATGACCCAGGACCGCGGCGAAGACGCGATTAGCATTACCGGGGTCAATTAACAGAGCCGAAATCTGCTGTCCGTCGCGGAGACCGAGATGCGCCCAACTGCGGCCGCCGTCGGTGGATTTATAGATGCCGTCGCCCACCGACAGATCGGGACGCTGGAGCCCTTCTCCGCTGCCGGCGTAGATAATCTCGGGGTCGGAGGGCGCAATCGCGAGCGCGCCGATCGAGCCGGTGGGCTCGCCGTCGAATATCGGCTGCCAGGTTCGGCCTACGTCAGTAGTTTTCCAAACGCCGCCATTGTTGGCCCCGACGTAGAACACGTTGGGTTGCGAGGGAATGCCTGCGGCCGCCACGGTGCGTCCACCGCGGAACGGTCCGATGCAGCGCCAGCGAAGGCCGGCGTAGAGCGACGCGGAGAATTCTTGCGCGGTGAGCGGCCACGACAGCAGGAGAAGGAAGATCGAAACGCTGCGCATGTTCTTTCCGTTAGGATACCTGGACGGCGCGGCGCAAGATGACTTGCGCGAAGAAGTAAGGGCGTGCGATGCGGCTGGTGGGTTCGCCGCGCGCCGGGTTCGCCGCGCGCAGGCACGTTGTTACGTTGTTAGTGATGCGAGTAGTATTTTCCGGTTAGCGTTCCAATCACTATGCCGACCAGAATGGGCAATGCAATAAGCACAGCAATCGACAACCAATACACAGCGACCGGTGAAAGTAGCGCGAACACGGAGCGCCTCCCGCCGAGAGAGTGTAGCACACCGACTCGCGAAACTTAACCGGCCGGGGGCGCCGACGGGGGCGCCGAGCGAGCGTGCCGGGCCGGCGCGCACCGCGAAACGCGATAACGAGCGGGCATATCGAACCCGCCGCCCGTATAATGAACGAGAAATGATTGCAATGCTGCGCGGGCTGCTCATCGAGAAGCATCCCAATCAAGCGGTCGTCGAGGCGGGCGGCGTCGGATACGACGTGTCCATCCCCGTATCCACATTTTCCGCTCTCCCCGATACCGGCACAGAGGTGAGGCTGCGGATCCATACGCATGTGCGTGAAGATGCCTTTTCGTTGTTCGGTTTCCTGACCGCCGACGAGAAGTTTATTTTCGAGAAGCTGATCTCGGTGAGCGGCATCGGGCCATCGCTCGCCATTAAAGTGCTTTCGGGCATGGCGGTCTCCGGATTGATTCCAGCCATTCGAAACGGCCAGGTGGAGCAACTCGTGCGCATTCCCGGCGTAGGAAAGAAGACGGCCGAGCGGATTGTGCTGGAGTTGAAGGACAAGCTCGAAGGAGTTGGCGCGGCGGCCGCCGCGGGCGTTGCGGAAAGACCGGCGCCGGCTCTGAGCGCGGTGGATCACGACGTACTGTCGGCGCTGTTGAACCTCGGTTGCAACCGCGCAGCGGCTGAAGCGGCCGTGCGGGCGGCGAAAGCGCAGGGCGGTTTCGGCGATTTTGAGCCGTTGTTTCGGAAAGCGCTCGAGTTGGTCAGATAGCATCGAAGCGCTGGCCAGCGTTCGCGTCAACAACAGACGCCCCGCGCGGGCGGCGGTTCCGCGACGATGCGCTAACCTAAAAAGCACATGCGAGAGCAGGGAATCGCTTCGCCGGCGGCGCTGGAGGGCGAAAGGCAATTTGAGGCCGCGCTGCGGCCCACGCGCCTGGCGGATTTCACCGGCCAGCCAAAGCTGAAGGAAAACCTCGCCATCGCAATCGAAGCGGCCAAAAAACGCGGCGAAGCCATGGATCACGTGCTGCTCTACGGCCCGCCCGGACTCGGAAAAACCACGCTCGCGCTGATCATCGCCGCCGAACTGGGTGTCGCATTCGAACAGACCTCCGGGCCCATCTTGCAAAAAAAGCTCGATTTGACGGGTGTACTGACGAATATCCGGCCCCGGCAGGTCTTCTTTATCGACGAGATTCACCGCTTGCTGCCCGATGTGGAGGAAATTCTCTACGCGGCGCTCGAAGACTTCCGCATGGACATTCTGATCGGCACCGGCCCGGGCGCGCGTACGCATTCCATCGCCATTCCGCACTTCACCGCCATCGGAGCCACCACCCGGCAGGGGCTGGTCAGCGCGCCGCTGCGGGGACGTTTTGGACTGGTGCTGCGGCTGAATCACTACGGTGTTCCCGAGCTTACCGCCATCGTGCTCCGCTCGGCGCAGTTGTTGGACGTGACGGTGGATCCCGACGGCGCCGAGGAGATCGCCCGGCGCAGCCGCGGCACCCCGCGCATTGCGAACCGGCTATTGCGGCGCGTTCGCGACTACGCCCAGGTCCGTGCGGCCGGCCACATCGACTTGGGCGTCGCCACCAGCGCTCTCGACCTGCTGGAAGTCGACCGTTTCGGCCTGGACGAGATCGACCAGAAGATCATGCTCACCCTGCTCGAGAAATACAGCGGCGGCCCCGTGGGCGTCAACACCATCGCGGCCTCCATTGACGAAGAATCGGACACGATCGAAGAAGTCTACGAGCCGTACCTGATGCAGCTCGGATTTATCGACCGCACCCCGCGCGGGCGCGTGGGCACCGAGCGCGCCTTCGAGTACTTCCAGATTCCGCGCAAGATGCGGGGGAGCAGCGTGCAAACACCGCTGTTCTGATCCTGTGAAGACAATTTACTTGTCGCTGGGGTCGAATATCGGCGACCGCGAGGCGCAATTGCGGGACGCGATTCGCCGTTTAGAGGCCGACGAGATACACGTGCTGCGCCGCTCTCCCGTGTACGAAACCGAGCCTCAGGATGTGCGCGACCAGGACTGGTTTCTCAACGCGGTGGTGGAGGCCGAAACCATGCTCTTTCCGATACAACTGCTCTCGCGCACGCAGCGCGTCGAGCGAGAAATGGGCCGGCAGCGGCTGAGAAAAGGCGGCCCGCGCGTGATCGACATCGACATCCTGCTGTACGGGAAATTCGTGATCCGCACGCCCGAACTGGAGATTCCGCATCCACGCCTGGCGCAGCGGCGGTTCGTGCTCGAACCGTTGGCCGCGCTCGCGCCCGAACTCCGGCACCCCGCCACCGGCAAAACCGTGCGCGAGATGCTAAGCGAGGTGCAAGGCCAGCAAGTGGTGGCTACGAACGTTGTCTTGTAAGCAGCCGCTTGCGGCCGGCGCGCGCTTATAATCGCGGCAAGAACGCGTACACACATCTTGCATACGGCAAATTCCACGCCGAAGTCACGCTTCCTGCCGGCCTGGAGCTGGACAAAGTCCACTGCAACCTCACGATGGCGTTCTGGATATCCAAATTCCTGTCGCTCAGAAGATGAAGCCGCGCTAGATTCAAATCCAATCCGGCGAGCAGCAGCGCAAGAGCATTCCCGCATAGTAAAACTGCGCGCAACGCGCTATCGTAAGGGGAGGGAACTATTCCCATCCCCTTTTCATGTCGTGGCATCCTACGGACCCGGAATCCATTGCGCTGGTCCGGCGCCTTAGACACGAAATTGCTCAACGCGGCGATACGCGGCTGGCGCTGGTGCTCGCCGGAGTCGAGCTTTACGCGACCTTAGGCCGCGAATACGACCTGCTGGAAATCATGCGGGGCTTCGCGCACGATATGCACGACGCTGTGCAAGGCACCCCGACCGCCAAGGAACTCGAAGAATTGTTCAACCGCGAAACGCCGCCGCAGTAGGCCTATGCTTCTTGCAAAACGGGATTGCGCAATTCGCCGATCCCCTCCACCGAAATGATCACCTCGTCGCCTGCCTTCAGATAACGCGGAGGCTTGCGCGCGAACCCTACGCCTGAGGGCGTACCCGTTGAAACCACGTCGCCCGGCTCCAGCGTCATGACGCTCGCCAGATACGCCACCAATTCAGGAATCTTGAAAATCAATTCGCGCGTGTTCGAATGCTGCAGCGTCTCGCCGTTAACCCGCAAGCTGATGTCCAGCGCGTGAGGATCGGCGATCTCGTCCGTGCTCACGATCTCCGGCCCCATAGGCGCGAACGTGTCGAATGTCTTGCCGATGAGCCATTGCGATGTGGCCATCTGGAAGTCGCGCGCGCTGACGTCGTTCACGATCGTGTAGCCGAAAACATGCTGCTTCCAATCCCGAGCCTCGATGTGCCGCCCGCCTTTGCCGATGACGAACGCCAGTTCAGCCTCGTAGTCCGGCTGCGTGGAGTTTTTCGGCAGCAGGATCGGGCTGCCCGGTCCAATCACGCTGCTGGAGAACTTGGAAAAAATCGTCGGCCGCTCTGGAATGCTCATGCCGGTTTCGAGCGCATGATCGCGGTAGTTCAGCCCGACGCAGATCAGCTTCGGTGGACGCGGCACAGGGGCGAGCAGCTCGATGGCGCCCCGCGCCAGCCGGGCGTTGCCGGGCGCGCTTTGCAGCCAGTTGGTAATTGTGGAAATCGATTCAGCGCCGCCGGCCAGCACTGCAATTGCGTTCGGGAAACCGGCGCCTTCGAGCGCCACCATCCGGTCTTGAACGGTAACGCCCGCTTCCGGCTGCCCGCCGGGCCGCCGAAAAGTGACTAAACGCATGTGGATTTATGCTGGCCCGATTACGCGCCCGGCCGAAAGCGCTTAGGCGGCCTTCTGCACTTTGCCGCTGCGGATGCAGGAGGTGCAAACCCGAATGCGCTTGGACGCGCCGTTGACCATGGCCCGCACGGTCTGCAGATTGATGTTCCAGCGGCGTTTGGTCACGTTGTGCGCGTGGCTGATGCGGTTGCCGAACTGGGGCCCGCGCCCGCAGACTTCACATACTTTCGCCATTGTCGTTTACTCCTGGAGAAAATTCTAGTCTATCAAGCGACTCCGGAACTCGCAACCGCTCCGCGTGATGGGTCCGCCGGCATTCTTGAAGTCGGCGCGTTTCGGCAACGACGACGTGACGGATCAGACGTTCGACGTCAGCGCGCACCCCGGCCCGTATCGACCCTGACGACCTGCTACTGGGCTGGAGCGCCAGGCAAGCCGATTCCAACGGACGCTTTACCATTCCGAACCTGGCCCCCGGAAAATATCGCGTCGTTTTCGGCGAACCCGAATCCCCGGTGCCTGACACGGCGATCAGGAGATCACGCTAGCCGAACCGGAACCCGCCACCGTCGATTTCAGTCAGGACAACAAACTGTAGCGGCAGCACCGAAGCAAGTTCT
Source organism: Bryobacteraceae bacterium (assembly GCA_035293725.1). Lineage (GTDB taxonomy): Bacteria > Acidobacteriota > Terriglobia > Bryobacterales > Bryobacteraceae > Palsa-89. The sequence goes on along the minus strand of DATGMH010000027.1, from coordinate 8,426 downwards.
TCCGCCTCCGCTGGATTTTGCCAGCCTGACAAGCATCCTGAAGGCGTTTCCCGCCTCGCCGAGTAGCAGGTCTTGGACGGTCTGAACTAGTCTCTCCTAATTACTTACTCGACAGACCGACATGATATGCTCTGAAAAGGCGAACCCCAGGCGCAGCTATATAGCGCTGCTATTCGCGTGCTAAAGCAATACGCGCGTTGTGGCTTGGCCGGATTTTACTGGTGTAACCGCATGGCGATGTACTGCGCTTTTTTCGACGAGAGCGGGCATCCGGACGACACCAAGTATCTAGTTGTTGCGGGCGGCCTCGCGTCGGTCGAACAGTGGGTACATTTCGAAAGGGAGTGGAGGGAAGCCCTCGCCCCTTTTGGAACCGAGATCTTCCATGCCAAAGACTTTAGCCAGCGGAAGCCCCCGTTCCACGAGATATCCTTAAAGCAAAGCGCGGCGATTTTAGAGCGTCTCGCTGGAATCATTTGCAGGCGAATGGAAAAGATCTTTTCTTTTACTGTTAACATGCATCACTATCGCGCGATGAACGCTAAGTACGTGTTTGCTGAATGTTACGGTTATCCGTATCCTCTTGCTGCTCGATCGTGCATTGGAGGAATTCAAAGTTGGGCAAAAACACACAGCGTGCCAGTGCAGGACATTTTGTTCTTCTTCGAGGATGGAGCGCACAACAAAGGGCAGTTGGAATGGATAGCCGAGCGAGATGCGCTTCCTATTCCATTATTCAAAAACAAACGGGAATCAATTCCACTTCAGATTGGGGATTTTGTAGCGTGGCACGGCATGCAGTGCATTAATGGCCAGTCTCTGGACAAGCCTATCCAAGCCGTCATGCGCCGCCTCGAGAGCATGTCCCACTACTGGCGAGAGCTTGACATGAGCGATCCCGACCGTCTGCCAGCCCTGCTGGAAATCCCGGAGCGTGATCCTGCGTTGCGCTATCAGTGCAAAGTTCTTCAAAAGCACGGTGTGCGAAGAGCGCTGGTCCACTATTGGCCTAAGGACAATCCCGCAGAAAGCAAGATTGACAGAAAGACTCTGGTTTTGCCAAAACGTAAGACCTTGAGACCCGAAGATCTCGACCGCGCTCTCCAGGACTATACTGCGAAAAAGGCTGCCAAGGATCAGGACGACGGCGGTACGACGTGAACGTGAAACGCCCTGCAATGATCGAAGGGCCGCACGCTTTCGAGCGATTCCGCGAGGCGGCTAAGACTATCCTCTCGTTCCCAACGATGAGCTTCCGAGTCCGTTCAGAAGACGAAGCGGACGAGGACGAGACCACCGTCCCATGAGCCCCTAGGCCTGTTCACCGTAAATCGATTTCGAATCGCACCGGATCAGTATAAGTTCGCGCCCCGTTGTAAGCGCGGACGAACAATCCAATTGCCTGGCGTGCATTGCTGAAGCGGCGTGAAGCTAACCCAGCCGATACCCACAACCAGTCTAGCCACCGGGTAACCCGCCGCTCACAATTATCCAAAGCGATGGAAGAGGAATAAGCAACGACACCAACGCGCGCTATGAAGAGCCAAGCGATCACGTGGCGAGAAACTCATCGCCCGTGGCCCGCCCAACCGTTGACTATTCCGACAGCCTCGCGAATGTGTGTTCCGAACCCAGGCGTCTTGATGATTGACGACGGCGGTCAGGAGATCACGCTGGCGGAGGGCGAAACCGGCACCGTCGATTTCAGCCAGGACAACAAACCGTAGCGGCAGCACCGAAGCAAATTCATCCGCGCCGGTTTTCGTCGATCCGGTTCGTCGCAACCCACCGGCCTCCTTACTCAATGTGACCATTAGCAGGCGCGATCAGCGAAAGACCCACTTTCACGAATTACGCTACAAAGTATCCCTCCGAGCACGCGCGGAGAGAGCGAAGGCGAATACCTGCGAAAGCGCAAGACTCATCGTTTGAAACTAGCCATTAACGTCTTATCGAGGCGCCAATACATGACCTACAAATTCAGCCTCCGCCTCTTCCATTGCGTTCGCAACCTGAAGTCTTAGGCCTGGGATACCTGCCGGATCTTCCGCTGCGTCCATGGCGTCCTCACTAATCTTCAGGCGAAGCCGCCGTCCCGCAACTATGAGCTGCACCGGATGCCACGATTCCTTTGGCTGGTCCCATTCCAGCGCCGTGAGAGCCGGGCAGAGCTCTCGTATGATCTCTTCGAAAACGGTCTTTGGTTGAATACTCATATATAAATCAATTGCCGCGATATTGTCATGTTCGTGCAGAGCGTTCACCTAAGCCGCGCAACCCACGACAAACACTGAAGAAATGAATCTCTGGCCAGCCCGATGCACCACGGTGACAGCCCCGATCGAAAAATACTGCGCGCCGGGTCAATCGATTACCCAACCTGACCGCCCGGGACCGCCCTCCGGGGCGTTAAATAATGTCCAGGATGCACTTCGCCACTACGATCTCCGACCAGCCTCCGTCCCACGGGAAACCTTAATGGAAATTCATTAAAATTTTCCCAACGCTCCGGGAAAAAACGCAGAATGCGTCAAAACAGTGCCGATATATCGGCACTCACCCGTGAAAAATGAAAATCACCACCCGCCCCAGCCTTACTCCAACCCCCCACCCTATCCGCCGGCGAATCGTGCACAATGGGTTTACACAGGAGCTAGCTGTGCCCCAAACCCAATCCGTCGGCCTGCCCGCCATGATGCGGACGCCGAAGCGCGTCGCCCGGTTATTCGGCGACCTCAAAGTGCGGCCCAAGCTCATGGTGTTGCACAACCTCTTCTTCGCCATTCTCGTGCTCGGCGTCTATTTCGTCCTCTACCCATATCTGCCCGACCGCGCCAAAGCCAACCTCTTTATCGTCCTGGGTTCGATTTACATTCTCGCCGTCCTCGCGCTCGAAACCACCATCATGCCCCTCTACGTCTACCGCCCCCTCCGCCTCATGCTCGGCGCGGACCAAGCCACCCAACACGGCGACCGCGACCACGAACTCATCGACGACACGCTCATTCCCGGTGACGAGATCGGCCAGATTATGCGCTCGCGCAACGCTACCATCGTCGAGCTCCGCAAGCGCGAAGACGAACTCGAAGAAGCTCTCCGCAAACTCGAAGCGCAGGACCGCTTGGTGAGCCTCGGCCTCCTCAGCGCCAGCGTTGCGCACGAACTCAACACTCCGCTCACCGTTCTCCAAGGCTCCATCGAGAAGCTCACTGAAACCTCGGCCGATCCCGCAACGCTCGAGCGCCTCGCCCGCATGCTCCGCGTCACCCAGCGCATCCGCAAGATCAGCGAAAGCCTGGTCGATTTCTCGCGCGTCCGCAAGCAGAACTTCGAGCCGGTTCCCATGCGCCACCTGATCGACGAAGCTTGGAGCCTGCTCGCCATCGACGAAAAAGCCGCGCAGGCCGCCTTCACCAACAACGTCGTGCCCGAGCACGTCGTTAACGGCAATTCCGACCGCCTGGTCCAGGTCTTCGTCAACTTGCTGCGCAACGCGCTCTACGCCATTCGCCCCGGCGGCAAAATCGCCGTCCAATCCCGCCGTCTTAACCGCAACGGCCAGTCCTGGATTTCTCTGAGTGTCGAGGATAATGGTCCCGGCATTCCGCCCGACGTCCTGCCCGATATCTTCGACGCCTTCGTCTCCAGCCGTCTGGACGCGAAAGGCACCGGTCTTGGCCTCACCGTCGCCGAGGGCATCGTGCATCAGCACGGCGGAACCATCTCCGCTTCCAATCGCGCCGAAGGCGGAGCAAGCTTGGAAGTCGTGCTCCCTGCGTCCCAGCCGCGCCGCAACGCCGAAACCACGCTTCACCCCTCGCAAACCCGTGTTGGCGAGCCGGGAGCCGCCCAACCAAACCGCAGCACCGAACCGGCAGCGGCCTCCGCTCGCCACGCCAACCACCAATCTCCCCAATGAGGATTACTACCGAAGCAATGCCAGAATCAGTAACCACCGGACTGGTGGATCTCGCGATTCTCGACGATGATCCCGATTTCCGCAACTACTTGGAAGACGCCCTTAAGGACGATAGCCTCTATGCCATCCGCACCTTCGCGCATGCCGACGAACTCTACAGCGGCTGCGAGCTGCGCCTCCCCGACATCGTCCTGCTCGATATGAAAATGGGCGATGTCAAAGGCGACGCCGTGCTCGAGCAGCTTCAGAATCTCTACCCCGGCCTCTGCGTCATCGTGGTCACTGGCTACCCGTCGCTCGAAGACATGCGCGCCACCTTCAAGATGAAGGTATTCGACTACATCTCCAAGCCGTTCTCGCTCGCGCAGCTTCGCCAGACGCTGCAAAACGCCATCGATAAGTTCGGATTCGGCCGCACCGCGCAGGACCGTCTTCGCGAACGCCTCGGCCACCGCATAAAGATGTTGCGGGTTGAGCGCGACTGGTCTTTGAAGGATCTCGCCGCCATGGCCAAGCTCAGCATTTCGCAGATCAGCTCCATCGAGCGCGGCGCCAACCTGCCTAGCATCGAAAGCCTGCTGGCTATTTGCCGCGCTTTCGACAAGCGCCCCAGTGAAGTGCTGTCCGCTATCGATTTCTAATGCAGACCGTCTCGGACGCCCTGGCGCTCCTCGACCAGTTCCGCCCAAACGAGCAAGAGCAGAAAAGCCACGAATTGATTCTGGCGTTGCTGCGCGGAACCGCCGCTCCGTTCTCGCGCGATCAGTTCCATCCCGGCCACATCACTTGCACAGCGTTGGTGCTCCATCCGGATCGGCAGCACTTGCTCCTCATGCACCATCATCGCCACCGCCGCTGGCTCCTGCCCGGCGGGCACGTCGAAGAAACCGACGCGACGCTGTCCGGCGCCGCCGCCCGCGAGACTGCCGAGGAAACTAAAGTGAACATCGCGCATAGTTTCGGCCTCGCCGGCCTCGACGTCCATGCCATCCCCGAGCGCAAAGAGAAAAATGAGCCGTTCCACCTGCACCACGACTTGATCTTTGCCTTCGAAGCCGCCTCCGGCGCCATTGCCACAACCGAAGAAGCCCCCCAAGTCGTCTGGTGCAAAACCACGGACCTCGCGCAATACGCCGCTCCGCCCTGCGTGGCGCATGCACTGGTGCGTGCTGTGTCGTCGCAGTAACGCGCGCAGCGCGGCAGGAACATCACTTGACGTACTTTTCCGTGCCGTTTGCCCACGGATCGTATGTCGCGGCAAACTCCATCCTCTCCGCCGTAGACGGATGCGTATAAATCCAGAACTCGATAAACCGGTTCGGATGCGGCTCATCCAGATCGATCTCGCCCATCACCTGAAACGAGTGCACTGCAACCTCGCGCTCATTAGGCACGATCCCATGGACCACCTCCAGCCCATAAACATCGGCCTGGTGCTCCTGGTTCCGGCTGTACGCGTTTATCAACGGTTCCGTAACGAAACTGAAGATCGCCAACAACAACAGCAGCGCCGGCAGCGATGCCCAGTCTGCAGCATCGCGAACGCGCCAGCGATCGCCCCATCTTCGCAACATCCAGCGCAACGCGTGAAAACCCACGAACAGCAGCACCAACAACAGTGCGCATATGAAGATCAGCGTATTCCGAACGTGCCCGAGCACATAGTGGCCCATCTCGTGGCCAAACACAAACAGGATCTCGGGCGTCGTTAGCTTATCCAGCGTCGTATCCCAGACCACGACGCGCTTTGAGGCGCCTAGTCCCGATACGTAGGCATTCAGCGAGTTCACTTTCTCGCTGGCTCTCATTTCAAACATGCGATCCGGCGGAATCGCCAGGCCGCCCCGTGCCACGACCTTCTCGAGATCGTTCACCAGCGCCGCATGCTTAGCCCCCAGCGGCTGGAAGTTATAAAACAGCGGCTCTATAATCACCGGTTCCACCAGCATGACCCCGAACACGATCGGCAGCGACGCCAGCCAGAAATAGAACCACCATCGCCCCGCGCTGCGCCGGATGATTGCGTACAGAATCAGAACCAGCAGAGTCCCAAAGACGAACTCGAGCAGCTCGCCCTTGGTCCAGTCCCAAAACCACGACGGCCAGCTCTGCACAGACTGCGCGAACTTAAGCTCCACGTGCTGCCCATAAACTCCCAGCGGCAAACTCAGCACATCGTTGGTTAACCCGAAGAGCACCACAAACACCGCTGCCTGCGCCACCCGTCGCTTGGAAACGTTGACGGCCCAGTCGCGATACTTCCCCGCCAGGCCGAACGCCAGGATCGCAACCAGCACGGCAATTCCCCAAATCGCCCCCGCGAAGTGCAGCGCATAGCGCGCATGCGCATACTCGATCGCCTGCTGCAATTTGTCCGGCGGCAAATTGTACTGAGCTGCGGCATCCGCAGCCGCTGCCTGCGCCAGCATCCCAGCGCCTGCGATCACTAGCCCGCCGCGGCAGAAGGTCTTCAAGGCCGTGTTGTGCTGTTTTCTACCCACCGTCCGATATAATCGTAACGTGAAGCTCCCATCTATTCCGGCCGTGGCGCTCGGCCTGACGGTGGCCCTGCTAGCCGGCTGCAAGAAGAACATCGATAACAACGACGCTGTCAAGCAAGGCATTAACGCGTATCTCGCGAAGCGCTCCGATCTCCTCTCCATGGACGTAAGCTTGACCTCGGTTGCGTACCACGGCGACGAAGCCACGGCCACCGTGCGATTCCAGGCCAAGGGCAACAGTTCACCGAGCGCCGGAATGTCCATGCAATACGTGCTGGAGCGCAAAGGCGATCAGTGGGTGGTGAAGGGACGCGCGGGCAGCGACGCCCACACCGGCATGCCGCAAGGCTCCCCAGGCGCCGCTGCACCGGGCGCGGCGCCGCAGAGCAACGGCGGTTCACTCGGCGCAATGCCGTCTCTGCCGAACGGCCACCCAGCGGTAGGCGAACCTTCGGGAGCGCTGCCGCCCGGCCACCCGCCGATTGGCGAAAAGAAGTCGACCGAAAGCAAATGAGCTGCTGTTTATGAAAACCGTCGCCATCCTCGGCGGCGGGCCCGCCGGTGCGTTCGCTGCGGAACGATTGGCGAGTGCCGGCCTCCAAACGGTCGTCCTCGACGAGAAACTGGCTTGGGAAAAACCCTGCGGCGGCGGCCTGACCTACAAAGCCTACCATCAGTACCCGTTCTTGCTGGATAACAGCGTTGCTAAGAAATTCGTCACCAGCACCACGCTCGCCGCACCGTTCGCCGGCCCAGCCAGGCTAAACCTGAACCAGCCGCTGCTCATCTACTCGCGTTTCGATCTGAACCGCATGCTCCTGGAACGCGCCGAGCGCGCCGGCGCGCGGTTGGAGAAGACACGCGTCCTCGCTGCTGCGCGCTGCGACACCGGCTGGCACATCCAGACCCGCGACGGCTCGCTTTCAGCCGACTACTGTATCGTGGCCACCGGCGCCCGCAATCCGCTGCGCAACCTGGGCACGCAGTGGACCGCCGCCGATACCATGTTCGCGCTCGGCTACTACGTCGAGCGCCAGCAAGATCAGATCGACATACAATTTCTGCCGCACTTGGAAGGATATATCTGGGTTTTTCCCCGCTGCGGCCATCTTTCCGTCGGCATCTGCGGCAAAGGCGAACCTGCGCAAGCCTTGCGCGCGCGCCTCGAGCGCTACATGGAGGAAAAGAGCATTCCCTGGCGCGGCGCCGCCTTCTACAGTCACATGCTCCCTTCGCTCGAAACGCCAGGATGGAAAACCAACCGCGTCGCCGGCGACGGTTGGCTCGCGGTGGGCGATGCAGGCGGCCTGGTGGACCCCATCACGGGCGAAGGCCTCTACTACGCGATCCGTTCGGCGGATCTGGCTTCGCGGGTCGTGCTCGATGAGTCACAAACGATAGCGGGAAAAGTGCAAGCCTATCGCGACCTCCTGCGCCGCGACTTTGCCGCCGATCTCGAACTCGCCGCCGGCATGGCGCGCCGCGTCTTTCTCGACCGCTTTTTATTCAGCGCCATCCCAACGCGCATGGTGGAGTTTGTGCGCCGCAGCCCCCGTTTTCGCGGCGTAATCCAAGACCTGTTCGCGGGAACCCAGCCCTACATCGGCCTGAAGCGGCGCTTGTTCATGAACCTGGCAGGATCGATCTACGAAGTCATCGCCAGTCTGATCCGCGAGCGCGCCGGCCTATCGGCGGACTTGGCCGAAGTCTGACAGGACAGGCTAGAATTGATATTGAATTCCTCCTCGGAGTAACTAACGATGCCGATTTTTGAATATGTCTGCGACGATTGCGGAACCAAGTTCGAAAAGCTCGTCCGCGGCAACCAGGCGCCGGAAGCCTGTCCTAACTGCGGCAAATCGCACCTGACCACCGCGCTTTCAACGTTCGCCGCGCACGCAAACGGAAAGAGCAAGGCTTCGGAATTTCCGTCTTGCCCGGGCGGGATGTGCCAGACGCCGGACATCTGCGGCCGTAATTAGCGACTAACCACGGCAATCAAAAAA
>DATGMH010000026.1:0-11902 GCA_035293725.1 Bryobacteraceae bacterium | reverse complement strand
CGCGGTTGGAGGCTAGCCGGAAGCTCGAAACTGTAGTAACGCCCGAAAATGTAGTAACGGGCTGATGGTGCGAAATCGGAATGTGGGAAGGTGCGGCTTGCTTAAAGTAGTAAGAGTAGTAAACCTGAGGTGGGCGTGACCGCTAACTTATTGAAAATGGAGCGGGAGACGGGACTCGAACCCGCGACGTCCAGCTTGGGAAGCTGGCATTCTACCACTGAATTACTCCCGCGCTCTCTCCAATCAGCTATTAGCTGAATCGGCTTAAACTTCCTAAGCCAGATTTCAGTCTGGCCCGTTTATACTTTTTATCCAAAAACACCCGCTTGCATGCCAAAATGCACGCCAAAACAGACAGCATGCCAGGCTGAAAACCGGGGAAACGCCAATTCCCGACCCCCATCCCAGCCTGTCCATCGTGCCGCCTAGGGCTCGCTTCAGGCACATTATTGCATAAGCCGGATTCACCCGGCAGAAGGGAGTCAAATCTTGAAAGGACGGTGGCGGCCCAGTTGGTTGCGGATTCCGGGGCAAGGCGAAAAGGATTCCGGAGTGAACGCGAAAAGCGTTCCGGTCGAAGACGAACACGATTCCGGGCTGAAGACGAACAGTGATTCCGGCGGGAAGGCGAACAGTTTTCGCGCGGCCCCGGAACGGCTTTTTCGATGGCCCGGAATGATTTCCACAGGCTGAGCGGCGCTGGACATCACAATGGCAGGCAAGGTCCCCTGAAAGGGAGGAAGTTTGCCGGCCAGGAGACTGTCCATGCGGAAACTACGGGAGGTTCTACGCCTCCGATTTGAACTCAAACTGGGCTACCAGCAGATCGGGCGCACTTGCGCGATCGCGGTGAACACGGTTCACAAGTATCTGAAACGCGCCGAGGCGGCGGGGGTGAGCTGGCCGCTGCCGGAGGATTGGGACGAGGCGCGGGTGGAAGCGGCGGTGTTCCCGCCCGCGGCGCCTCAAGCCTCCGAGTTGAAACCCGTACGGACGCCAACGGACTTCGCCGCGATTCATGCGCAGCTGCTCAGCCACACGCACGTGACTCTGCAACTGTGTGGGAGGAATACCGGCTGGCCTAACCGGACGGCTATCGCTATTCGCGCTTTTGCGAGTTGTACCAGCGCTGGCGCTCGAAGCTGGACGTGGTGCTGCGGCAGGAGCACAAGGCGGGCGAGAAGATGTTCGTGGATTGGGCGGGCGCGACGGTTCCGGTGTACGACCGGCGCACGGGCGTCGCCTGGCAGGCGCCCCTATTCGCAGCCGCACTCGGCGCAAGCAACTACAGCTGGGCCGAGGCCACGCGCGATCCGCAGATGCAGTCGTGGCTGCGCGCTCACGTGCATGCGTTTGAACACTTCGGCGGCATCCCGGCGCTGGCCGTGTACGATTTTGTGGCCGGGCACAAAATCGTACTTTTGTTGCCGGCGGCGTTATGTGGCCTCGCCTGCAGCGGAGCCGCCTTGGTCAGGGCGGATGTCGTGCTTCGGGGAACATAATCCTCACAGGGATTCCAGCCATGTCATCAGGTCCTGATTTTGCCGCCATCCGGCTGCAGGGCGGCATTCCGCGGAAGAATCGACGGGCGGCAGACATGCGGCCACCGCTGGCCTGCTTCGTCCGCAGCGTGATCTCGGCATAGCGATTGGTCGTGTCGAGGCTGACATGTCCGAGCCACGCCCGGATGACATTGACCTCAACGCCTGCTTCAAGCAGGTGAACCGCGGCGCTATGTCGAAAGGCGTGTGGGTGCAAACCATGGTGCTTCTGTCCAAGTGCGCTGCATCCAAAACGGCGGTATGCCGTTTGACGATTTTGTAGATTCCGAATCGGGTGAGGGGCTTTCGTTGCTGCGAGAGAAACACAGGAGAGGTTTTCTCGGTCGGGTTGCACGTCATCAGTCGCTTCAGCAGCGCCGCGGTTTCCGGCCACAACGGACAACAGCGCCACTTGTCGCCTTTGCCATGCAGCCGGACCTTGTAGGGCTCATCGACGTCGATGTCCGCGTTCCGAAGATCAGCGGCTTCTTGAACGCGAGCGCCGGTATTGTAGAGAAACATCAGGAGCGCCCGATCGCGCAATGCCATGTTACCGTCTGTTGGGAAGGTTCGAAAAAGTGCATCGATCTCATCGCGTTCCAAGTAGATCGTTCGGGAAGGCTGGACGCGTTTGGTCGGTATGGCTTCCACTCTTTGAGCTTCGGCCAGCATTTCGGGTGATGAACAGCGAGGTAACGATAGAACATGCGCAGTGCGGCAAGCCTTTGATTTCGAGTACGCGGCTGATTTCCGCGCTGTTCCTCAATCATACGTAGAAAATCCAGCACCCGCTTCGACACACGCAGAACTGACCCAGTAGCGCTTGGTTGAATTGACCCACTGTGGAAATGAGACTGGGAACAAAACCGGGATCGGGGAGCCATCATCCACGCCGAAGGCGTGCATTATGGAAAGAGAGAGAACGAGGCGATATCATCTACGCCGTAGGCGTGCGGGGTGCAGTTTCATCATCCGCGCGAAACGCTGGCCCGTGCGAGTTTGTCGCGGAGATAGTCGAAGTACTCCGGTCTGACACGCATTTCCAGCACTTCTTCAATCACCGGCAGGAAATAAGCCAGCGAGCGAATCGTGTCCAGGGGCGGAGCATCGGCTGGCCGAATCAGGCGGCGCGTCGCCGCCAGCACCAACGCGTTTTCGATCACGTTCACCGAAAGACCGCGTTGATAAAGTTGGGCTGCCAACGTCCGGTCGGCACGGCGAACCGTCCCATGGTACCCGGCGTCTTTCGGTACGCCTCCAGCACCTGGCGGACGTACTCCTCCTGGCTGAGCCCAGTCTCCATCTGGTGTCTCAGCCTTGCGGTTCGCGCAATGAAGGGCCGTCGATGGGCACGGTGTGGCACTGGTGCCGTAGACGGCTTAACAAGGCGTCCACCATGGGACGGTTGCCTAGGAAGGTGGGCCACTCATCGTAGCCCAAGTTGGTGGTAATGATGGTTGGATGCTGCCGGTAGCGCTCCTCCATCAGCTGAAAAAGATGTTGGATTGCTCCGGCTTCAGGTTTAAGTACCCAAATTCGTCAATCAGAAGGACGTCGAGGCGCACCAGGCGCTTCAGCAACTGTCGCGTGGAGCGATCCGCCAGAGAGGCATACATTTCATCGAACAGGTCCTGGGCCTTGATGAACTGACACCTTTAGCCGTTCTCCAGGGCTTTTAGCAGCAGGCCGCAAGCTAATCCCGTCTTGCCGACGCCGGTCTTGCCACAAAACACGATATTCTCCGCCTTGGCGATGAACTCCAACTCCGCAAACCCGCGAATCTGTTTGCGGTTCACTCCGGGCTGCCGGGCGAAGGGAAACGTCTCCAGCGTCCAGCGCTCCGGCAGATTGGCGCGCCGGATGCGCCATTCCAGTGCGCCTTCCTGTTTGGCCTGGCATTGCGCGCGCACCAGGCGCGTCATGAACTCTGAGTAGCTGATGTCGGCCTTGTCGGCGGCGCGCAACTGCTCCTCGTAGATTTCCAGGATGCGCCGCAGCTTGAGATTCTTCAGCAGTTGCTCCAGTTCTTCACCCATCTTCTTGTGGCCCCTCATCATTGAGCAGAAAATATTCGCGGGTCACGCGACGAAGGATCATGCGTTCCAGACGGTCCAAGTCGTAAAGCCCGTAACGGGTGGCATCCCGTACCGCTTCCAGCAGTGGTTCGCGCGGATAGTCGCGCACGAAACGTAGCAGTTGTCGCAGGGCAAGAGTGATGACTTTGCGGCTCCGATGCTTCAACGACACCACATATTCGGCCAGTTCGGGCGCGGCGGTGAGAATGGCATTCTCCTCCGGATGCGGATCGGGGCGTGGCGACTGCTGGCCTCGTGGCGGCCGGTGCTCGGGCAGCATGACGCGCTGGTGCTCGGCTTCCGCAATGCGGCCGTGCGTCACAAGCCGCCGCGCATCCAGTTGGATCTCGATCTTGTCCTTCGTCTCGCGCACCTCCACGCGGCGGCCGATCCAATCCAACAGGACCGAGTAACGGTTGGTGTGTAGCATGACATAGCCTTCGATATCCACCAGCCGCTGATGCAACCGGTACACTTCCGGAATCCAAGCTGGCAGCGGGTTCAGATGCAGCCGCTCGACCGCGAACAGTTCGCGTGGCACGGCACGGATATGTTTCTTGTAGGTCGAGTTGACCCTGTCGCACCACGCCCGAGCACGCTGGTTCAGATCCTCCCAACTGGAGAAGGTGCGCCCGGCCAGGAAGTTTCCCCTCGATGAAACTGAAGGGCCTCTCCGCTCGTCCCGAACGGTTGGCATTGCCGATGCCGTGCGCCACGAACTCAAAGCCAAACCGCTCGCCAAAGGCGGCCATCTCCGGCACCGGCACCATCTCGCGTCCGCTGCCGCGCAACACAACCGCGTGCATGTTGTCGATCATCACGCGGGCCGTAGCGCCGCACATATAGCACAGAGCATCCGTCAGAAATACCTTGCAATCGAAGCGTTGGAATGTTGGGTAGCACTGGAAGAACAGCATGCGCGAGTAGCACAGCACCGCCGAGGCGGTCTGCACCTTGCGTTTCTTGCCGGCCAGTTCCAGCGCGTGCGGCGACGTGTCATGCTGGAGTTCCGCGCCGGGCGCAAACTCATACTGTCCCGCCGCTACGGGCGGCTGGTACCCGATGCCGTGACGCCGGCAGAACGCCGTCAATGCGGGATACGACAACGCTGCGCCACCCGCCAGCAGTTCCTCATGGACTCGCACGAGATTCCCCTTGCACTGGTCGAAAAGCTCCAGGATCTGTTGGCGGTAGGGTTCGGCTTTCTCCGGACGCTGCAACTCCGGCACGGCGGTGGAGTTCGACCGCAGAACTCGTCGCACCGCTACACGGGAAATCCCCAGCACCCGCGCGATCTCCCGTTTCGCTACTCCCTGGCTGTGCAGCTCCAGAATCGTGGTGCGTTGTGCTTGGCTCAACATGTGGTTTTTGCTCTGGAAGAAGTTTTTCGCCGATGCGCTGAAGTTGCTTTTCAATCCGTCCCATCTGCTGCCGCGCTGCGGCGCGTTGCTGTGGATTCAGCTCCAATGCCTCTGGGCCGGCAAGCCGCCGATGGGCACGGTTGACAATCGCGGCGACCATCTCCAGATCGCGGATCAGTTCAGCGCCGGCCCCTGGCGGGACTTTCTCTTGCCGCTGCGTTTTGAAAAACAGCGCGGGATCGTCCAGAATGCGTTTGCGGATGACGGCCGATCCCCGGCGCCAGGCGGCATACAGTTGCCCCGCTTCGCGCGTATCGCAGTGATGCTCGGCAAAGATCGCCGCGATGCGTTGGCAATCCTCCAAGCTCTGGCGCGCTACCGGCACCAGAAACTTCATCGCCGCCTGCGCCGCGATCTGCCCTCGCGCACCTGCTGCTGGATGGCCTCCGGCAAAAGTTCCACCAACGCCAGCCGCCGGAAAACCCACGTCACGCTGCGGTCGAACCGCCTCGCCAACTCTTCCAAGCTGTAGCCGAAACGCTGCTCTAACTCTTGAAGCAGCCAGCCCACCTCCAACGCAGTTTCATGTTCACAAAGGCGCAGCGAACGATCCAACAGCACGGCCGCCGCCTCGCTCATCGGCCATACCACGGCTTCCACTGTGTCCCGGCCCAATTGCTCCAGTGCCGCCATCCGCTTGTAGCCGTCGATGACCACGTACCGATCCACCTGGTCTTCAGCCGGCACGACCACAATGGGCGTTTGCTGGCCGCTCTCCGCCAGCGATGCCAACAACCGCCGCTGCCGAGCCGGGTACCGCACGCGCAAATGCTCCCAGCGCCGGTCGAGCTGATGAAACTCCAGTTGCATCGACAGGCTGAATGTACGGTGAGTTGGGCTCGACGATCAATATGTCCGGATTAAATGCGCGCCTGACGCCAGCGCCGCTCTCGCTCCTGAACGCGTTCTAAGGCTCGCCGGCACGCCGCACAACAGAAGCGCTGTAACGGACTTCGCTGCTGGTGCGCGAAGCGCTCGTAGCTCCCCGGCCGGTCGCACGTGTGCTCGAAAAAAATGTTCCTGACTGATTACCCTCGCGGTGTTGTTAACGGTTTCAGACTCTGATGGTTTCCGGCTTTTGACACGCTCCCGGTAGCGTCGGCTTTGACCATTTCGCTTCCTTTGGCCTGCCGCCGTTTTCCGATAGCGTTGCTGGGCCTTCCAGCGCGACCACTGTCGCGCTGCTTTCCGGCACTGCTCGCTGCAATATCGCTGCCGCGCTTGCCGCGGATGGAAACGCTGCTCGCAGCCTTTAAGCCGACACCTTCGCAGTCGCGGCTGGCATCTCTGATACTTCCGCTGGCCAGTCGCTTGATTTTTGCGCGGACGCGTACGACTCTCGGGAGGGCCCATGGGAGGTGATGACTCCCAGAAGCTCCTGCCCTGGAGGGGAATCATCCTCCTCTCCCGGGCACAGCTGATCTCCAGCGAATCGCAAAATCAGACGGTTCTGATTATCGATCTACGGAGAGGTTGCCGGACGGCCAGAGCGATTTCCGAGCGAGGCCGAACCGTGAAGCGTTTCGTCGAAATTACCTAGATTGGTAGGCGTGCTCGGGGGATGCCTCCCTGTTCCATTGTTTAGGATGGATCATGTATAAGAGATTGCCATCGGGGTCTTCGAAATAAGCGATCTTCCCGGCATTGTCCTGGCTGACGGCACCGCGGAATCGCACGCCCTTCTGCTTTAAGGTTGCAACTGAGTCATCGATGTCTCCTGTCAACTCCAAGCCGATTACCGTTGAGCCGTTCCGACCCGCCGGGTTCTCGTTCGACGCGGTGTGCAGCCCGATCGCCAGTTTGCCAGCTGCGGCCGATGCCCAGTGATTCCCAAAACGTTGGATCAGTTGGAGACCAAGGACCTTCGTGTAGAAATTTACAGAGCGATCCATGTCCGACACGAAGATTGTCGCGTTTCCGTTTGAGAACATCTTTTCCTCTCCTTGTGGCCTCGATTGGGCCAACTCCCTAGTATTGAGAATCGCATTAGAATTGAAAAGGGCCATTTTGAAAAAACCCGTCAAAGCGGTCATGCCCGAAATCCGCCTGGAGTCACGCTCGCCAGTGCCGTTGCAACGGCAACTGTATGAGGCTCTCTGCCAAATCATCATTCGCGGAGGCCTGGAACATGGTCTTCCTTTGCCTTCAACCAGGCGACTTGCAACAGCCCTTCGGCTCTCGCGCAACACGGTTCTTTTCGCCTACGAGGAACTGGCAGCAGACGGAATGCTCTTCGCACGGGCGGGTTCAGGTACACGTGTACACCGAAGTAAGACGATTTTCTGTTTGCTTGATCCTGATGGGCACGCCATGCACTGCCTGCGGATGCCACACATCAATTAGCCAGGGCTCTTGAATTCACCGGAAATGTCCGCACACAATAAACCTGGGGCTGACGAGGATGCCATGGCGATGATCACCGGGCCGACGCCGCGACTCGGCCGGACTCTCCATAAGATCGAGGAGTACTACGGTCGCCCCAAGCCGCCACAGTTTGAAGGGCCGCTTGAGATGAACCTTTGGGAGGTCGTAGCCTACTTGGCAGATGATGCGCAACGGCGTATGGCCTTTGAGGCGCTGCGAAAACAGGTTGGCCTAACGCCTGACAAGATTCTTGCTGCGCCAACTGAACTACTTACCGAGATTACGCGTATGGGTGGCTCCATTGCTGCTGAAGAGCGTGCGGACCGGCTGCGGATTGCGGCTCAACTTACGCTGGACGAATTCGGCGGGGATCTCGCGAGCGTGTTGAGACTTCCTCCACAGAAGGCGAAGAGATCGCTGATGCGGTTTCCGATGATCGGTGAGCCGGGCGCAGAGAAGATTTTGATGTTCTCGGGCGTGCTTCCCGTGCTAGCGCTTGAGTCAAACGGCGTTCGCGTTCTCGTGCGACTGGGCATTGGAGAAGACCGTAAGAGCTACGCCGCCACCTACCGATCGGTCCGTGAGGCCACACTCGGACAGCTACCGGAAGACTGCAAGTCTCTGACGACAGCGCACCTCTTACTACGGCAGCATGGCCAGGAGCTATGCTTCCGGAACCGGCCGGCCTGCCACTCGTGCGTGCTGAATTCGGATTGCCCCTACTTCCACTTACACCGCTAAAGAAAACAGATGCAAGAAAAACGCGTGAGTTGGGGGGCTGCTCTGTACCTTCGGCGATCCGTTGCCTATGGATCACTTTTGCAGCGCACAGGTGGGTCATTTCTGGCGAGCGCCGAAGGCACCCGCTCAAAGGCAAGATCCTTGACGGTCAGGCGCGTGACAGGCCGGCTGCACAAAGCGGCAACATGCACCGGCAGCAGTTTGATGGTGTCGCGGTAGCTCCGGATCGAGCCTGGACGAGGGCCTTTCTGAACCTTTAAGTGGTCTTCGAAAAAGGCAAACGCAACCTGGCCGAGGCTGCCCTTCATTGATTGCCTCCGGATGGGGCAAAGGCACGGAAGCGTCGATCGGCCTCCCTCAGTAACTCTTCTGTGATCGTCAGGTAGACTGCCGTTGAGTTGGGGTCCACATGCCCCAGGAACGTGGATAGGTGGATCAGGCGGCAGTTCGGATCGATGCCCTGGCGGTACCATCGCAATAACGTTCCCACAGCAAAGGCATGTCGAAGGTTGTGTAATCGCGGTGACGATACGCCTGGCGGCAAAACCAACCCGAGTTTTGGGACGAGACTGTGGAACGTCTGGCTGACGGTTTCCGGGCATATACAACCGCGCTTCGTAAACGAGAACAGCAGCCGATCAGATGCACTCGTGCCGCCATGGCGCTCCTCCATGTAATCCCGGAGGCGTGTTGCCAACTTGGGTCCCAGCGGCACAAGGCGATTCTTGCTGAACTTCGTCTCACGAATGAACAGCGTGTCCCCCTGGAAATCGACATCTTCCAGTTTCAGCCTGACCGCTTCGCCAACACGCAGGCCGAGGCCGTACAGCAGGGCAAAGATCATTTCGTAGGTCTGTGCTCGGTGAGGCGCACGAGAGCGGTCCGGAAGTACACGAACCAGTTCCAGGAGGCGTTTGGCATCGTTGAGGTCAAAGAGATATGGAATGCGCTTTCCGGTATCTCGGCGTCGCGTAGCCTTCACAGGATTGCTTGCGACGAAACCCTGCAGCACGGCCCACTCAAAGAGCCGATGCAGCACGCCAAGGAGATGGTTGTAACTACGTGGCCGGGATCGTGGTCGCGACTGTAGGAGCCTTCGATCAGGACGCTGTCGATCGACTTCCATCCCGTTGCACCGTGCTCACAGAGGTACCGGTCGAAAAGGCGCAAAGCCGCCGATTCAGGCCGGTATTTGCGGTTGAGCGCTCGTTTGTACTCCACAAAAGTGCGAATCGGATCGGCCAACGCGCTGTGGAAACCAGCAACCACTTTCATAGCTCCTCCCCGTTGCCCATGGCGACTTCTCGTAACGCGGCGATCGCGACCTTCGAGTAAATTTCCGTAAACTGCGGAGAGCGATGACCGACGTAATCGCCGATGGTCTTGAGAGGGAACTCTGCTTCTATCAGCTTCTGGACGCAGGTATGGCGGAGCGTGTGTGCGCCTGGCCGCGCGCACCTGAATTCCTGCCTTGCGAAGATATGCCGCCACTCTGGCGGAAACAGCGCCGTTGGTGATTGGCGACTGCAGAGCCAGCACACGAAAGAATACGTGCCGGTCCTGTGTTTGCGGCCTGCCCGAGCGCGAGATACTCAAGTAGGGCTTCGGCCACTACATTAGCGAGCGGGTAAGCCGTGGAGTGCCCGGCTTTCCGTTCGGGAATCTGCAATCGCTCTCGTTTCCAGTCGACCTCGTCGAGGGTCAGTTTGGCGACCTCATGCGCACGCAGACCATACGTCACCAAGAGCAGAAGCATGGCATAGTCCCGTCGCCCCTGAACCGTTCGGCGGTCGACCGCTTCGAGCATGCGGCGCACTTGGTCCCAAGTGATAGACCGTGGCACATCGGCTAGGCGGTATGCCTGCGGC
The DNA here is from genome assembly GCA_035293725.1 of Bryobacteraceae bacterium. Classification (GTDB taxonomy): domain Bacteria; phylum Acidobacteriota; class Terriglobia; order Bryobacterales; family Bryobacteraceae; genus Palsa-89. Next base: position 1,892 of record DATGMH010000026.1, on the reverse strand, counting down.
ATTTCGACGGCGCCACTCAGATCATTCTCGACCACCTGCTGGCGGTGGCAAAAACGTAGAAAGACGCGGATGGCCCCACAGAGATCGCGCTTTCCCGTACGCGCCAATTTCGGCGCGGTATCGACGACAAAAGACGCGAGCAGCGCCGGCGACAGTTCCGTCAACGACAAAACGCCGGATCGTTTGAGGTAATCTGCCAAGCCATGCAGGCGATGCCCATAGTGATAAATCGTCGCCTCGCGCAAGCCGCGTTCTTCCCGGAGATAGCGCAAAAATCCAGGGGCTTGGTCCTCGAAGGGGAACTGCTTGTGCGTACGGGCAGCAGTGACTCGACCCTCCAGCGACAAGTGCAGCATCTGCCGCACTGGGTTCCTTACCTCCTCGGCGACCTTGGACCGGGCCGCGGCCAACCCACCTTGAGATCCATGGCTGGCCAGCCAATGGGATGCGAATCCCTCGACGTGTGATGCCGCCGACTTCGCATCGGTAGCACCGTGCAGTTTGGCGAACTCAGCAAACTGACACAGTATCGGCACGCGCCGGTAAAAGTTCCGGATGGCGTAACCCTGTGATGCCATCCATTCCACATAACGTTCAATCTCTGGGGCCAGCCAGCTTCCCCGGATGCGATCGATCGTTACAGGCTTGACGAAATAGCGTTCGAGCATAGTGATAATCTCCGTTCGGAAGCCCCGAACCGAAGATCATCATGCTTCGAAGCCAAACCGTTATGTGCCAGCGATCATGCCTGAGCGACACATTCCACAGCTGTTGGGCGGCCGAGGCCACATAAGGCGACCGGCAACAAAAGTACGACAACACCAAAATCGCCGTGGCCCGGATTTTGGGCGACGGGACTCGGCGCAAGACGCAGGCGTTCAGCGAACTGCAGAGTCACTACTTGTTTGCGGAAAACTTCGGACGGCCCGCCAAGGGCAACGACAAAGGAAAGGGCTGGTGGTGCTGGTAAAAGGATTCGTCGACGAAGTGGTGATCGGTATCGCCAGCGAAGTGATCGCGCGGCATGCGCGCAGCTATGAGCGCGAGGATGTTTTCTTCGAACCACGGCACTATCTGGCGCTTTTGGAGCAGAAACCAAACGCGCTGGACCAGGCCGCCCCGCTTCAAAACTGGAATCTGGCCGAGTGCTTTCAGGAGCTGCGCCGGCTGATGGAAGCGCGGCTTTCGAAAAAAGGCAAACGCGAGTACATCCAGGTGCTGCGACTGCTGGAGACGTTCTCGATGAGTGATGTGACCGCGGCCATTGAGGAAGCACTGCGGCTGGGAACCATCTCCTTCGACGCGGTCAAACATCTGCTGCTGGGGCGCATCGAGCAACGGCCGCCGCGGCTGGATCTGGAAAATTATCCGCATCTGCCGCTGGCGAATGTAGCCACGACCCAAGCATCCGATTATCCGGCCTTACGGGAGGCGCGCTGATGGACACGCCTCAGGTCTTGCTGGAACATCATCTAAAGCATCTACGACTGCCAACATTCTTGCGCGAATACGACAAAGGCGCGCAGCAGTGCGCCGCCGAAAGTGTGGATTATCCGCGTTATCTGCTCCGGCTGAGCGAGCTGGAACTGCTGGACCGTGAGCGGCGCGCGATCGAGCGGCGCATCCGGCAGGCTAAGTTCGAGGTGGTCAAGACACCCCACTGCGCCACATTCGGATTATCGCCCGTCATCGCCGTCGCCAAACGGTTCAGCGCATCGTAAGTGTAATTCACCTGCTCGCCGCTCACCAGATGGGGATTCCGACGAAGGAAATAACGTATTCCGATCCGAAATCGATAAAGATCGGAGTTCGTGAAGCCGGGCTTCTTCATATTGATCGATTGATCGACATGAGTCAACGGTAGTGAGGCCCGGCGGCGCGCGGCTCGACTG
>DATGMH010000025.1:0-44551 GCA_035293725.1 Bryobacteraceae bacterium | reverse complement strand
CGGCCGCAGTTTTATTTCCGGACCACGGACGTAACCGGGGTGGCGACTTTGCCGGCTGGGACCGAGATGGTCATGCCGGGCGACAACGTGGGCCTGGAGATCGAGCTGATCACGCCCGTCGCTATGGACAAGGGGCTACGGTTCGCCATCCGCGAGGGTGGACGCACCGTGGGCGCCGGAACCGTGACTGAGATTTTGGAATAAGGCGCTTTTTGGAAAAACCATGAGCTTACGCGAACGCATCCGCATCCGCCTCAAGGCGTACGATCACCGGATTTTGGATCAATCGACCAGCGAGATCGTCGACACCGCCAAGAGGACCGGGGCACAGGTGGCCGGCCCGATTCCGCTGCCGACCATCAAGAACCGCTACACGGTGCTGCGCTCGCCGCACGTGGATAAGAAATCTCGCGAACAGTTCGAGATCCGCACTCACAAGCGGCTGCTCGATATTCTCGAGCCTACCCAGGACACCGTGGACGCGCTCATGAAGCTGGATTTGCCGGCGGGCGTCGACGTCGAGATCAAGGCATTTGGAAAGGGCGGTAAGTGAGCACTCAGGAAGCTGAGTTCTGCATCCTTAAGCGCGCGGCGCGGGGCGCGGCCGTCGATCGTCGGAAAGAGATCGCGGCCGGCTGCGTTGTGCGCGCTGTCAGGTAAAGAGGTGGTTAATGAGCCCAGGAATTTTAGGCAAAAAAATCGGAATGAGCCAGATGTTTCGGCCGGACGGGCAAGTGGTGCCCGTGACGCTGCTCAAGGCCGGACCCTGCGTCGTGGTCCAGCGCAAGACGCCCACTACCGACGGCTACGATGCCGTTCAGCTCGGTTTGGTCGAGTTCGCAAAAGCGTCGCGCACTACCAAGCCGATGGCCGGGCATTTCAAGAAAGCCAGCGCCGACGGCGTCAAGTACCTTCGCGAACTGAAAATGCGCCCCGGCGATGACGACCTGAAGCAGGGCGATCGCGTGCTGGTGGACCAGTTCAAGCCCAAGGACAAAGTGGACGTCATCGGTACCAGCAAAGGCCGTGGGTTCGCGAGCTTGATCAAGCGCCATCATTTCCGCGGCGGGCCCGAGTCGCACGGTTCGATGTTCCATCGCGCGCCCGGTTCCATTGGCGCATCCAGCTTCCCGTCTCGCGTATTTCCGGGAACCCGCATGGCCGGCCATATGGGCACCCAGCAGGTGACCGTACGGAATCTCGAAGTCATTGACGTGGTCGCCGAGGATAACGTCCTGGTTGTAAAGGGCGCGGTGCCCGGCCCCAACGGCGGTTACGTGCTGGTGCGAAGGGCCAAGAGGTAGAACATGCCGAGTGTAGAGGTTGTCGATTTAAACAACGCTGTCGTCGGCTCGCTGGACCTGGCCGACGAAGTCTTTGCCGCTCCCGTCAACGAGCATCTCCTTTATGAGGCTGTGCGGCACTCGCAGGCTGCCCGGCGCAGTGGAACAGCCAAGACCAAAACGCGGCACGAAGTCTCAGGTTCCGGCAAAAAGTTGTGGCGTCAGAAGGGTACCGGCCGCGCCCGTATGGGCTCCATCCGGTCGCCGCTGTGGAGGCATGGTGGAACTGTACATGGTCCTCAGCCGCGCGATTACAGCTACAAGCTGCCTCGTAAGATGCTGCTGGGCGCATTGCGCTCGGCGCTCTCGGCCAAGTTGCGCGACGGCGAACTGAAAGTCGTTCGGGAATTCGCGCTCCAGGATCACAAAAGCAAAGCCATGCGCGGTATTTTGAACGGCCTCGGCGCGCCCAAAACGGTGCTGCTGGTCGACTTGGGCGAAAACCGCAATCTCGAGCTGAGTTCGCGCAACTTGGCCGGGGTCACGCTGGTGTCGAGCCGAGACGTCAACGTGTACGACCTGCTCGGCCACGCCGGTGTCCTGCTTTCCGAGCCGGCCGCCAGGAAATTATCGGAGGCACTTGCGAAATGACTGTTTATGAAGTAATCCGGCGGCCGATCGTCACCGAAAAAGGCGTCGCAAAGAAGGACGCCGAACGCACCCTGTGCTTCGAAGTCGCGCCCGGCGCTAACAAAGCGCTGGTGAAGGCTGCAGTAGAGCGGCTTTTCAAGGTCAAGGTCGTTGAAGTGCGCACGTCGAATAATGTGGGCAAGCTCCGCCGCCGCGGCCGCTTCGCTGGCTACCGTTCGGATTGGAAAAAGGCTTACGTAAAGCTGAAGGCCGGCGAGAAGATGCCCGAATACGCGGAGATTTAAGCAGGGAGACCAATCATCATGCCGATGAAGACTTACAACCCCACCACGCCGTCGCGCCGCTTCATAACCGTCGTCTCGCGCGAGGAGATCACCAAGCAAACTCCCGAGAAGTCGCTGGTCGTCGGCAAGAAACGGACCGGCGGACGGAACAGCCTGGGCCTGATTTCCTCCCGGTTCCGCGGCGGCGGCGCCAAGCGTGCCTATCGCACCATCGATTTCAAGCGCGATAAATTCGGCATCCCGGCTCGCGTGGCCGCCATCGAATACGATCCCAATCGCTCGGCCCGTATCGCGCTGCTGCACTACGCCGACGGCGAGAAGCGTTACATCATCTGCCCGGTTGGCCTGCAGGTAGGCCGTACCGTGACCTCTGGCCCCGAGGCCGACATTCTGATCGGCAATGCTCTGCCGTTGAAGAACATTCCGGCCGGCACTGTTGTGCACAACATTGAATTGCGCCCCGGCAAGGGCGCTCAGATGGCGCGCTCAGCCGGTGCGCAGGCGCAGTTGGTTTCCCGCGAAGGCGATATCGCGCTGCTCAAGCTGCCTTCGGGCGAGGTCCGGCGAGTTCAAACCGATTGCATGGCCACGATCGGCCAGGTCGGAAACGTCGAGCACGAAAACGAATCGCACGGCAAGGCAGGGAAGACTCGCTGGCTCGGACGCCGTCCCCACAATCGCGGCGTATCTATGAACCCGGTCGACCACCCGCATGGCGGCGGTGAAGGCAAAACGTCGGGCGGCCGCCATCCCGTGACTCCCTGGGGCCAGCCCACGCGCGGCTTCAAAACCCGCAACAACAAACGCACCAATAAGTGGATCGTAAGCCGGAAAGTGAAGAAGTAACATGAGCAGATCTCTCAAGAAAGGCCCATTTACCGACGACCACCTTCAGAAAAAGGTTGCCGGCATGAACGAAAAGAACGAAAAGAAAGTCGTCCGGACCTGGTCGCGCCGCTCCACCATCCTGCCCGAGTTCGTCGGGCACACTTTGGCTGTTCATAATGGCAAGAAATTTATCCCGGTCTACATCACCGAAAACATGGTGGGACACAAGCTGGGCGAATTTTCGCCCACACGCCAATTCAAGGGACATTCGGTGAAAGCCGCCGCTGCTCCCACAACCGGTGGCGGAGCGACCGGTCAAACGGCTAAGCCGGCATAAGAGGAATACATGGAAGCCAGAGCAGAAGCCAGATACGTTCGAACGTCGCCGCAGAAGGCGCGCCTGGTGGTGGATTTGATCCGCGGCCGCTCCGCCAACGAAGCGCGCATCATTCTGCGCCAGACCAACAAGCGCATGGCGCCGATCGTGCTAAAAGTGCTCGATTCGGCCATCGCGAACGCCGAGAATCGCTCCAACGACGTGGATGTGGACGAACTGAAAGTATCGGGCGCCTATGTTAACGATGGCCCGCGCATGAAGCGGATCCGGCCGGCCCCGATGGGCCGCGCCTATCGCTACCAGCGCCGCATGGCGCATATCGTGGTCGAGGTCAGCGACAGCAAAAGCGGGGAGAACGCATAAGTGGGACAGAAAGTACATCCGTACGGATTCCGATTGGGCGTCACCAAGACCTGGCGCTCGCGCTGGTTCGCCAACCAGGACTACGCCAAGCTCCTGCGCGAGGATTTGGAGCTGAAAGACTCCCTGCGCGACCGTTTGAAGGCGGCCGGCGTCAGCTCGGTTGAAGTCGACCGGCCGGGCAATAAGCTGCGCGTCACCATCCGCACCTCCCGGCCCGGAATCATCATCGGGCGCAAGGGCGCCGAGATCGAAAAACTCAAGCAGGATCTCGCCAAGAAAACCAAGCGCGAGGTCTTCATCGACATTCAGGAAGTGCACAAGCCGGAACTGGATGCTCAGCTCGTGGCCGAATCCATCGCGCTGCAACTCGAAAAACGCGTGGCATTTCGTCGAGCCATGAGAAAGGCGGTGGACTCGGCTCTGCGCTTCGGATGCAAAGGGATCAAGGTCCGTGTTTCGGGCCGCCTGAACGGCGCCGAAATCGCCCGCAGCGAATGGTATCTGCAAGGGCAACTTCCGCTGCACACCTTGCGCGCCGACCTCGATTACGGCTTCGCCCAGGCTTACACCACCTACGGTGTGATCGGCATCAAGTGCTGGACCTACAAAGGAGAGATCCTGGAAGGCGCCCGGCACGACGGGCTTCGCAATGAACCCGAGCCCCGCCGGCCACCGCTGCGCGACCGGCGCGAACGCCGCCCGCCGTCCGGTCCCCCGCCCGTGGGAGTCTCCCAACCCGAGCCGTCGGCGCAACCGGCCAGCGAAGCTCCGAAGCCGATTCTGCCGCCCATGAGCCAGCCGCAACCGTCCTGGAAACAGGAGTTAAAGCCCGAGCCTGCTACGGCCCCCGAAGCCGCGCCCGAAAATTCAGAGAAGAAGGAACAGTAACCGAAGGGAACACCCAATGCCATGTTGATGCCCAAGAAAGTCAAATACAGGAAGCAACAGCGCGGCCGCATGACCGGCAAAGCCTGGCGCGGTTCGTCGCTGGCTTTCGGCGACTTCGGTTTAAAGGCCATGCGCTGCGGCTGGATCACGGACCGGCAGATTGAAGCCGCCCGCGTCGCGATGACCCGCTTCATCAAGCGCGGCGGCAAGGTCTGGATCCGTTTGTTCCCAGACAAGCCCATTACGAAGAAGCCCGCCGAAACGCGTATGGGAAAAGGCAAGGGCGCTCCCGAGCAATGGGTCGCCGTCATCCGGCCGGGCAAGATTTTGTTTGAAATGGAGGGCGTGCCCCGCGCCACGGCTGAAGAGGCCTTCCGCTTGGCCGCTGGCAAACTGCCGCTGCCCACCAAGCTGGTCACCCGCGAGCACACCGGAGAATAACAATGCGAGCCGACAAAGTACGCGAGATCGACAGCACCGACTTGAAGCGCCAGCTCGACGACCTTAGGGAGCAAAGCTTCCGCTTGAGTTTTCAGCTCACCATGGGCCAGACCGACGGGCTCAAAAAGCTCCGTGCTATCAAAAAGGACCGCGCGCGCATGCTGACCGTTCTGCGCGAGCGCGAGCTGCATCCGGAAACTTCGCCGGAGCCGGTGGCGAAGAAAAAGAAGAAAGGAAAGTAAGCCATGGCCACACCGGATACAACCCAGCCACAAACCGGCCATAAGAACGAAAAAATCGGCCAGGTGGTCTCGGCCAAAATGCAGAAGACCATCGTGGTGGAAGTCACCCGCCGCGTGTCGCATCCGGTTTACAAGCGAATCATTAACAAGCGCAGAAAATTCTACGCCCACGATGAGCAGCAAACCGCCAAAGTCGGCGACGTGGTCCGCATCGTCGAGTGCCGGCCGATGAGCAAACTCAAACGCTGGCAGCTCGGTGAAGTGCTTCGCAAAGCCGTGCAGGTCGCCGTCGAGCCCGGCGCCGTGGATCTGGATATGGTGCAGTCCACCGCCGGTTCTAAGTCGCTCAAGGCGAAAGAATCCCGGAGGAAAAAGTCATGATTGGCATGCGAACCATCCTGGAGGTCGCCGACAACAGCGGCGCCCGCAAGCTGCAATGTATTTTGCCTCGCGGCGGCGATCTGGGTCTGCGCGCTGGCCTGGGTGACGTAATCACCGCCAGCGTAAAGGAAGCCACCCCCGAGTCGCCCATAAAAAAAGGTAAAGTGGTCCGCTGCGTCATCGTTCGTATGCGCAAGGAGTCCCGCCGCAAGGATGGCACTTATATCCGCTTTGACTCCAACGCCGCCGTCCTGATTAATGAAGTGGGCGAGCCGGTGGGCACGCGCGTTTTCGGGCCCGTCGCTCGCGAACTACGCGACAAGAAGTTTATGAAAATCGTTTCGCTCGCGCCGGAGGTCATCTGATGGCCACCTATGGAATGAAAACCAAGTTCGTGCGCAGCGCCGGCAGCGCGACCAACGAGCGCCTCAAGATTCGCCTCAAGAAAGACGACCAGGTGAAAGTCATTGCCGGCCGCGATAAAGGCAAGACCGGTAAAGTCATTTCCGTCGACCGTAAACGCGGCACCGTGTTGATCGAGGGCGTGTCGATGATTAAACGCCACACGCATCCCAACCCGGCCAAGCAGATCAAGGGCGGCATCGCGGAGAAGGAGAGCTCCATCGCCATTTCTAACGTGATGGTGCTCACCTCGGGCGGCATCCCATCGCGAATCGGCTATCGCATCGAAGGCTCCGGCGCCTCCGAGCATCGCGTGCGCATCGCAAAGAAAAGCGGAGAGGTCCTCGACAAGCGGGGGTAAGTAATGGCAAAGGAACCTAAGGAACAACAACCCAAGAAGGAAGGCAAGGCGCCCAAGCAGCAAGCCGCCAAAGGCGAAGCGCAGGCCGCCGAGTCTCAAAAATCCGCCAAAGCATCGTCTCGCAAAGCCGATGCGCGCTTGAGGCGGCTTTACCGCGAGCGCGTCATCCCGGCGCTGGTGAAAGAGTTCGGCTACAAGAACGTGATGGCCGTTCCGAAACTCGAAAAGGTTGCGGTCAATATCGGCTTGGGCGAAGCCACCCAGAACGCCAAGCTGATGGACGGCGCCGTGACTGAGCTGACCCAGATCGCCGGCCAAAAACCGGTAATCACCAAGGCAAAGAAATCCATCGCCGCCTTTAAGCTGCGCGAAGGCATGTCGATCGGAACCATGGTCACGTTGCGCGGCGATCGCATGTACGAGTTTCTCGATCGATTGATGAACGTCGCGCTCCCCCGCGTCCGCGACTTCCGCGGCGTCTCCACCAAATCGTTCGACGGCCGCGGCAACTACACGCTCGGTATCCGCGATCAGTTGATTTTCCCCGAGATCGACTACAACAAGGTGGAAAAGGTCAAAGGCATGAATATTTCGATCACCACCACCGCCCGCACCGACGCCGAAGGTTTGGCGCTGCTGCGCCACTTAGGAATGCCGTTCCGGCAATAAGGAAAGAAGAATGTTTGAATCGCTGATAAACGCTGATACACGCAGATGCCAAGAATTTGCGTTCGTCTGTGTCGATCGGCGGCGTAATAAAAGGAATTCGGCCTCGCGTAGGTCATCCTGACAGGAGATACATGGCAACAACCGCCAAGGTCGCAAGAGAACTGAAGAAGCTGAAGTTTAAAAATCGGCATCGCAACCGGTGTTTCCGCTGCGGACGCCCGCGCGGCTATCTTCGCAAATTCAATCTGTGCCGCATCTGCTTCCGGAAACTCGCCCTCGCAGGCGAGGTCCCGGGCGTGATCAAGGCCAGTTGGTAACGAAAGGGTTCCAGAAAGATGGCAGCTACATCCGATCCCATCGCTGACATGCTGACGCGCATCCGTAATGCGCAGTTGGCGCGCCATCCCAAGGTGGACGTGCCCGCCTCCAAGCTGAAAATGGAGATTGCCCGCATTCTCAAGGAAGAGGGCTTCATCACCAACTTCAAGCTGGCGGAAGACGGCGCTAAGAGGAGTATTCGCATTTATCTCAAATACACTTCCGGTAACGTTCCGCTGATCTCGCGTATCGAGCGCGTGTCCCGGCCCGGCTGCCGCGTGTATGTGGGAAGCAAGGGCGTTCCCAAAGTCCTGGGCGGGCTGGGTATCAACATTCTGACTACGCCGCGGGGCGTGATGACCGGAAGTGCCGCCCGTAAAGAACGCTTGGGCGGGGAGGTTCTCTGCCAGCTCTGGTAGGGAGGATTTTATGTCGCGAGTTGGAAAAAAACCGATTCCGCTGCCAAAAGGCGTGAAGATCGCTATCGGAAACGAGCTCTCGGTCGAAGGACCCAAGGGCAAACTGACCGTCCCCATCCCCGAAGGCATCGAGCTGCGCCAGGCCGGCGAAAATCTCGAAGTCGTGCGCGATTCCGATCAGCGCGCCGCATTGCATGGGTTGACGCGAGCGCTGGCCGCTTCCGCCGTTCATGGCGTCTCCACCGGCTTCACGCGCGAGCTGGATATCACCGGCACCGGCTATCGCGCCGAAGTGAAGGGCAAAATTGCCACGTTCACACTCGGCTATTCGCACCCCATCGAGGTCCTGTTGCCCGACGGTATCGAGCTGAAGATCGACAAGCAAACGCATCTCGTCTTATCCGGGTTCGACAAACAAGTGCTCGGCCAGGTGGCTGCGAATATACGCGCGCTGCGCCCACCCGACCCTTACAAGCAAAAGGGCGTACGCTACACCGGCGAACACCTCCGCAAGAAGGCCGGCAAGGCTGGAGCGGGAGCCACGGGAGGCAAGTAAATGGCGAATTCTTCTAAGAATCAAGTTCGCGTCCGCATTCACGACCGTATCCGTCACCGGGTGCATGGCACTCCCGAGCGGCCGCGGCTGGCTGTTTTCCGCAGCCTGAAACACATCTACGCGCAAGTGATCGACGATCGCAAGGGCCACACCGTAGCCTCCGCGTCCTCGAACGAAAAGAAATCCAGCGTTGGAAACGGCGGCAACCTGGCAGGCGCAAAACAAGTCGGCAAACTGATTGCCGAGCGCGCTAAAGCCGGCGGCGTGAAAAAAGTTGTATTCGATCGCGGCGGTTATCTCTACCACGGGCGCATCAAGGCCCTGGCCGATGCCGCCCGCGAAGCAGGATTGGAGTTCTAGCGAATGACCGCAACATCGGCAGCTAAACGGATCGACGCCGGCTCCTTGAACCTCAAAGAGCAGGTCGTCTCCATCAACCGCGTCACCAAGGTGGTGAAGGGCGGCAAAAACTTGAGCTTCTCCGCGTTGGTCGTCGTGGGCGATCCCGGCGCGAAGATCGTCGGCTTCGGTACCGGCAAGGCCAAGGAAGTGCCGGCCGCGATCAAAAAAGGCATCGAATCGGCTAAGAAGAACCTCCGCAAAATCAACGTGCTCGAAACCACCATCCTGCACCCCGTCTTGGGACGGTTCGGCAGCGGCATGGTGCTGCTGAAGCCGGCCCCGGAAGGAACCGGCGTGATCGCCGGCGGCCCCGTGCGCGCCGTCATTCAGGCGGTGGGGATCGCCAACGTCCTTACCAAGTCCATCGGCTCTCATAATCCTCACAACGTGGTCAAGGCCACCATCAACGCGCTTGAACAATTGCGCGACAAGGCTCAAGTGGCCGATATGCGCGGCCTGGCTCAAGAGAAGGTGGTTTAGCCATGGCAACCGCAACCATCAAGATCAAAATGATCGGCAGTCCCATCTGCTGCCCTGAAAAACAGAAGGCCATCGTGCGATCCCTCGGCTTGAAGAAAATGAATCGCGTGGTCGAGCGCCCCGATACGCCTCAGTTCCGCGGCATGGTGGCCAAGGTTCCGCACCTTCTGGCCATCGTCAAGGATTAACCAAATGAATCTCAGTGATCTCCACCCCCCCCAGGGGCAGAAACAAAAAAGGCAGCGCGTCGGGCAGGGCATGGGTACCGGCCGCGGCAAATATTCCGGCCGCGGCGCCAAGGGCGCCCGCTCCATCTCCGGCTACAGCATGATGCGCGGCTTCGAGGGCGGCCAGATGCCGCTCCATCGCCGCTTGCCCAAACGCGGGTTCACCAACATTTTCCGTAAAGAATACGCTATTGTGAACGTCGGCCGCCTCGAACAGCTCGACGGCGACTCTTTCGATCCCGGCCGGCTCCTCGAACTCGGCGTAATTAAAAAACTGGGCGCCGGGCTCAAGGTCCTGGGTTCGGGCGACATCTCGCGCAAGCTGACCGTGAAAGCGCATGTATTTTCCAAAGCGGCTCTGGAGAAAATCCAGAAGGCAGGCGGAAGCGGAGAAGTGATAGGGAGCGCATCATAGACAACCCTTTTTGGGTAAGGTAGGCATTCATGAAGTTCTTCGACGCCATTGCCAATATCTTCCGGATCCCGGATCTGCGTAAGCGGGTCCTGTTCACCCTCGGATTGTTGGCCGTTTACCGCATCGGTGCGTTCATCACCACTCCCGGCATCGACGCCATCCGCCTCCAGCAGTTCTTCACGCAGAACCAGGGTACGCTGTTCGGCTTCATCGATCTGTTCAGCGGCGGCATGTTCCGCCGCATGACCATCTTCGCCCTGGGCATCATGCCCTACATCACGGCGTCCATCATCCTGCAGTTGCTCACGGTCGTCGTTCCCACGCTCGAAAAATTGCAAAAAGAAGGCGAGCTCGGCCGCCGCAAGATCACCCAGTGGACGCGCTATCTCACCGTCATCCTGGCCCTGCTGCAATCCTTCGGCATCGCGCTGACGCTCGATAAATCCGACGGGGGCTTCGTTCTCAATCCGGGCGTCGGCTTCATGCTGATGACCATCCTTACCCTAACCACCGGCACCGCCTTCATCATGTGGCTGGGCGAGCAGATCACCGAACGCGGCATTGGAAACGGCATGTCGCTGCTGATCTTCGTCGGCATCGTCGTCGGGCTCCCGCGCGCGGTCCAGAACATTTACGATCACCTGTTCGTCACCAAGGAATGGACCCCGTTCCACCTGATTATCATCCTGGCTGTCATGCTCGCGGTCGTCGCTTTCATCGTGCTGGTTGAGCGCGGCGAGCGCCGCATCCCCGTCCAATACGCCAAGCGCGTCGTCGGACGCCGCATGATGGGCGGCCAGCAGACGCACCTCCCGCTCAAGGTCAATGCGGGCGGCGTCATCCCGGTCATCTTCGCTTCGTCCCTGCTCGCGTTCCCGCAAACACTCATGAGCTGGAACGCCGTGAAGAACAGCGCCTTCTTGAGCAGCATGCTCAACTCCATCGGTAACGCGCAGCCGCTCTATTACCTGCTGTTCTGCGTGCTGATCATCTTCTTCTGCTTCTTCTACGTTTCCATCATCTTCAACCCGAACGAAGCAGCCGACAACATGCGCAAGTACGGCGGCTTCATCCCCGGCATCCGTCCGGGTAAAAACACCGCTGAGTACATGAACAAGATCCTCACCAAGATCACGGTCGTCGGCGGCCTGTACCTATCTATTCTTTCGGTGATCCCGCAGATCATGATCGCAGGCATCAAGCTGCAGCGCCTGCCGCTGGTCGGGAACTTCATCGATGCCTACTTCCCGCGCTGGCTGCTGGACGGCCTGAACGTCAACTTTTATTTCGGCGGTACTTCGCTGCTGATCGTGGTCGGCGTCGCGATGGATACCGTCAACCAGGTTGAAGCGCAACTAATTATGCGGCACTATGAGGGCTTCACGCCCCGCTCCGGCCGCATCCGGGGCCGCCGAAGCAGCATATAATTCATGACTTACGCCGGCATGCTAAAATCAAAGCATCACCTTCTTGTGCGCGGGAGCCCGTGTGCGCACGCTGGTGAGTCGCGCCCGGCCGGCTGCCGATGATTATCCGGAAAAATAAGAAAGAATTGGAACAGATGCGCCGCAGCGGGCTTTTGGTGTACGAGATCCTCCAGAAACTCGCCGGCATGGTCGAGGAGGGCGTAACTACTCAGGATCTGGAAGTCGCGGCGGAAAAAATGATGCAGGAAGCGGGAGCCAAACCGGCCTTTAAAGGCTATTACACGCCGTCCGCGGGCACAAAATATCCCTACGTCCTGTGTACCTCCGTGAACGAGCAGATCGTCCACGGCATGCCGTCGGCCAAGAGGAAACTGAAAAAGGGCGACATCGTTTCCATCGATACCGGCGTGCAGTTGAACGGTTATTTCGGCGATTCCGCCGTCACGGTCCCTGTGGGCGAAATCAATGACGCGACCAAGAAATTGCTGCGCGTCACCCGCGAATCGTTGGAGATGGCGATCGATAAGGCCCGCTCCGGGAACCGGCTGTTCGACATCTGCGGCACGGTGGAAAAGCACGTCACCGAAAACGGTTTCTCAGTCGTCCGTGAAATGGTAGGACACGGCATCGGCACCAAGCTGCACGAAGAGCCGCAGATCCCCAATTACGTCGACAAGCGCAACGAGAACCCGCGCCTGAAGGAAGGTATGGTGCTCGCGATCGAGCCTATGGTGAACGCCGGCGCCCCCGACATGAAGGTTTTGCCGGATAAGTGGACCGCCGTGACGAAAGATGGGTCGTTCTCGGCCCATTTTGAGCATTGCGTCGCGGTGACGGAGAACGGGCCGTGGGTACTGACGCGGCCGTGAAGGTGGAAGCAGTGGTGGTAGAGTTGTTGCCGAATGCAGTAGTTCGGGTCAAGCTGGCCAATGAGAATCTGGTCCTTACTCACCCGGCGGCGGCGACCAAAACAAATTTTATGCGAGTGCGGCCGGGCGATCGGGTAGAAGTGGAATTGTCGCCCTATGACCCAGGCCGCGGCCGGATCGTCCGGCTGCTTTGACAGCCTGAGCCGGTTCGTGTGAACGCCCGCGCGGGCCGAAAAGCCCGCCGGAAGGATGGAATGGAGCGGATATGAAAGTTCGAGCAAGCGTGAAAAAAATGTGCGATAAGTGCAAAATCGTCCACCGCCAAGGCGTGGTCCGGATCATCTGCACCAATCCCAAGCACAAGCAGCGGCAAGGATAACGAGGAATAATTATGGCGCGCTTAGCAGGCGTTGACTTACCAGCAAAGAAACGGGCCGAGATCGGCCTCACTTACATCTATGGCATCGGGCGCTCGCGTTCCCTCTCGCTCCTCCACCGCGCCGGCGTCGATCCCAATAAGAAAGTCGCCGACCTCACCGAGGACGAGATAAATCGCGTCCGTACCATCCTCGAGAATGAAGGCCAGGTCGAGGGCGACCTCCGCAAAGAGCTCTCGATGAATATCAAGCGGCTCATCGAGATGGGTTCCTACCGCGGTTTGCGCCACCGCCGCGGCTTGCCCGTTCGCGGCCAGCGTACCCATACCAACGCGCGCACGCGCAAAGGACCGCGCCGCGCCACCGTCGCCGGCAAGAAGAAAGCCACTGCTAAGACCTAAGGACAAAAAATGGCCAAAGCCCCTGCAAAAACTGGAAAAAAGAAGACGTTCAAGAAGAAAGAAAAGAAGGTCGTCACCTCCGGCTTGGTGCACGTCCAGGCCTCGTTCAATAACACCATCGTGACCTTCACCGATCTCGCCGGCAACGTGCTGGCGTGGTCCAGCTCCGGCTCGCTCGGCTTCCGCGGATCGCGCAAGGGTACTCCCTTCGCCGCCCAGCAGGCCTCGTTGACCGCTGCGAACAAAGCTAAGGAATACGGATTGCGAACCGTCGAAGTCCGCGTTAGCGGCCCGGGAGCCGGGCGCGAAAGCGCCGTTCGCGCTCTGGGTACCGTCGGTATCGAAGTGAAGGCAATTAAGGATCGCACCCCGATCCCCCATAACGGCTGCCGCCCCCCCAAGCGCCGCCGCGTCTGATTTTGTGGTGCACGCACTCGTGCGTGCCGCGTTCACTTGTGTGAACGCAAAGGTTTGATTTTGAGAGCCGGGGAAGCAGTAGGTTTTTGAAGCGGTGAGTTTTTGAGTAAGTGGAAGCAGGACGAAAGCGGCAGTCGCGCGAAAGCGCCCGCCGCCGTAAACTGCACCTTTGATAAAGGAAGGTAAGCACAAGAATGGCTAGATACATCGGCCCCGTTTGCCGGCTCTGCCGGCGCGAGGGCATGAAACTATTTCTGAAGGGCGAGCGCTGTCACACTGAAAAGTGCGCCATCGAAAAGCGCAACTTCGCCCCCGGCCAGCACGGCAAGGATCGCAAACCTAAGTTGGTCGGCTACGGTCTCCAGCTCCGCGAAAAACAGCGCGCCCGCCGCTACTACGGCCTGCTCGAAGGCCAGTTCCGCAACCTGTTCGAAAAAGCCTTCGCTACTAAGGGCGTCACCGGCGAACATCTCCTGAACTCCCTCGAACGCCGTCTCGACAACGTCGTCTACCGCATGGGCTTCGGTACCAGCCGCAACCAGGCCCGCCAGTTGGTCCGCCATGGTCACCTCACCGTGAACGGCCGCAAGGTCAATATCCCGTCATACGAAGTCAAACCCAACGACGTCATCGAAGTCCGCGAAGGCAGCAAGGACAATCCCACGATTTTGTCCGCCCGCGACGCCACCGCGCACGCGCCCTCACCCAACTGGCTGGAAGTCGACCGCGAGAACTTGAAAGCCCGCGTCCTCTCCCAACCCAAACGCGAAGATCTGGTCCAAATTCAGCTCAACGAGCAGCTGATCGTCGAATTGTACTCGAAATAAAGATTCGGTTCGCCTGCTGGCCCTTCCAGGGCCCGGCGGACCAGGAGGAACGAAATTTATGTTTAAAGGTTTTCAGAAGCCCAAGCGATTAGTCGCCAATACTGAAACGCTCACCGAGCGCTTCGGACAGTTCACCGCCCAGCCCTTCGAGCGTGGATTCGGTTCCACCATCGGCACCGGTCTCCGCCGTGTGCTCCTCAGTTCTATCGAAGGCGCCGCCATCACCTCGGTTCGCATCGACGGCGTAGCCCACGAGTTCAGCCCCATTCCCGGCGTCGTCGAAGACGCCACCGACATTATCCTCAACCTCAAGCAGGTGCCCTTCAAGATGATCGGCGAAGGCACTCGCGTCGCGCGGCTCAAGGTTGATCGCCCCGGCGCCGTTCTGAGCGGTCAGATCGAAACCGACCAGGACGTCGAGGTCCTCGACCGCAATATGCATATCGCCACCATCGGCGAGGGCGGCAAGCTTAACATCGAGATGCGCCTCAAGACCGGCCGCGGCTACGTCGCAGCCGACCGTAACTACGATGAAGACCTGCCCATCGGCTACATCCCGATCGACTCGGTCCACTCGCCCGTCCGTAAAGTTAACTTCAGCGTCGAAGCCGCCCGCCTCGGCCAGATGACCGATTACGACAAGCTCACCATCGAAGTCTGGACCAACGGCGCTATCTCACCGCAGGATGCCATCGGCCAGGCAGCCAAGCTGCTCAAGGACCACATGGCCATTTTCATCAACTTCGAAGAGTTGCCCGAAGCGGCCGAGGAGCCCGCCGATCGCGGTCTCACCCAAATGAACGAAGTGCTCAACCGCTCGGTCGAAGAGCTTGAGCTTAGCGTTCGCTCCTACAACTGCCTCAAGAACGCTAATATCCAAACCATCGCCGACCTTGTCCAGCGCACGGAAGCCGAAATGCTCCGCACCAAGAACTTCGGGCGCAAGTCCTTGAATGAGATCAAGGAAATTCTTGCCAATCTCGGTCTCAGCTTCGGCATGAAGTTCGACGCCCAAGGCCGCCTGGTTGCTCCCCCGCCCGGATCCACTCCGCCGCCGTACGGTACCGCAGCCGACGAGCAGGAAGGGCAGGACGAGGCTCAGGAGTAACTCATGCGCCACAAGAAAGCCGGCTACAAACTCAAACGGAATGTCGCCGCGCGCGATTCTTTGCTGCGCGGCCTCGTCACCAGCGTCATCGAAAACGATTTCTGTATCACCACCGTCCCCAAAGCGAAAGCTGCGCGCCCGCTGGTGGACAAAATGATCACGCTCGCCAAAGAAGATACGCTTCACTCCCGCCGCCAGGCCGCCGCTTTCTTGCGCACCCCAGCTTCGGTAAAAAAGCTGTTCGATAAGCTCGGGACGAAATTCGGCCAGCGCAACGGCGGCTACACCCGCATCGTCCGTTTAGGATTTCGCCGCGGTGATGGCGCCGAAGTCGCCAAGCTCGAGCTGATGGGCACCGAGCTCATCAAGCGCGCCGCCGAACGCGCCAAACGTAAAGAAGAGCGCCTCAAAGCCATACAGGAAGGCCGCGAGCACGAAGAGGGCGGCGAAGAGCAGGAGTGAATTTCTAGCCGCGGATGAACGCCCCAAAGCGCACACCGTCATAAAGCGCGTTTGTCTGCGTTCATCTGCGGCCCTATAGCCAACGCCCCTGCAATTCCGGCCACTACACTGATCCAAAAACCCGCCACCACATCCGCCAGGTAGTGATACCGCCCGTACACCGTCGCCACCGAAACGCTCAGCGCATAAATCAACATCCCTAACCCGAGACGTTTCTTCGCGGGCAATAGCAACAACAAAGCCCAGGCCGCCGAGAATGCCGACGACACGTGTGCGCTCGGAAATACACTGGAGTGAATCCCGTACCCGTTCACGATCCATAAATTGAAGCGCCGCACCGCCGTCACGACGTTCGGCATGTCGCTGCCGCCGAACACCAGCCGCGGCGGATCCGACGGGAAATACGGAAACAGCGCGTAAGAGAGCAGCGTTCCCAGCAAATACACCCCAAGCAGCGCGTTCACCAAATCACGACGCCGCTCGAAATACAACACCGCTACCGCGAACGGTCCCACCGCGTACACCAGCAAGTAACAAAGCTCTAGATAAAGCGGAACCAGCGCGCCCAGCGATTCGATTGCGTGCTGCATCCCGGCTTTGTACAGAAACCAGCGATCCCACTCGATCCATCGCATCTCCAGGTGATAATCGTGGCTCAAATAGCCGAACCAGTCCATCTCGCGGTAAGCAACCAGCACCAACGCCACTGCCAGCCAGTCCCGCGCAATCGAAAACGTCTCCGGATACTCTCGCGCCTCCCCGTAAGCGAACGCAACCAGCAGGCCCGCCACGAGCAATGCCACCGCGAACGGCCGCCACGCAACTGGCCCGGGCAGCGAAAATGCCGGCGAAATGAACGCCACGTAGCTGAAATAAATGATGAGAAGCCATTCCGAGGACCTCAGTCGACCCACTCTCGTGTTTCCGCTCATCCCTGGAACTGCTCTAGGTGACACAGCCGTTGTGGCGCGCTCGCGCGTGCCGCGGCAGCACTGCGTACCCGGCCCACTCCACGCGTCACCCCTCGCTCCCCAACCGAATTAACTGCTCCGCATGCTTCAACGCCTCTGCCGTGACCTTCTGTCCCGATAGCATCCTTCCGATCTCCCGTGTCCGCGCCGCCCCGGTCAGCTCCTCCACCTCCGCCACCGTCCGCCCTTTCACCTCGCGCTTTTCGACGAAATAATGATGATCTGCAAACGAAGCCACCTGCGCCAAATGTGTCACGCACAAAACCTGATTCGCCGCCGACAGTTTCTTCAGCCGCCGCCCCACCGCCTCGGCCACTGCGCCGCCGATTCCGCTGTCGATCTCATCGAAAACCAGCGTCCGCTCTACGCCCCGCGTCCGTGCGGCAGGCCCGGCCGAGGTCTTCAGCGCTAACGCGATCCGCGACAGTTCGCCTCCCGACGCGACTCGGTCCAGCGTGCCTGGCTCTTCGCCTGGATTCGCCGAGACCAACAACGCCACCCCGTCCACACCCGCCTCCGACGCCTCCGCGGCCCCCACCTCAACGCGAAACACCGCGTGCTCCATCGCGAGAGAATCCAGTTCGGTCTCCACCTTCTTCGCCAGCTTGGCCGCCGCTGCTTTCCTGGCCTTGCTCAGCTCCGCCGCCGATTCTCGGAACACCTTGCCGCGCTCCGCCGCTGCCTGTTGCAGCTTCTCCCGCCGCTCGCCCGCCGATTCCACCGCGTCCATTTGCGCGCGCACCTGCTCCACAAATGTCAGTACGTCATCTAAGCTCGACCCATACTTCCGCTTCAGCCGCTCAATCTGCGCCAGCCGCGCCTCCACGTCTTCCAGCCGCTGCGGATCGGACTCCAGCCGGTCCAAGTAATCCCGAATCCTGTCCGACGCTTCATCGATTCCGATAACCGCCGTTCGCAGCGTTTCCACTACGCTCTCGAAACTGGGGTCGATCCGGCACAATTCGTCCAGCTTCTTCAAAGCCGCCCGCACCTGCGCCGATGCGCTCTCTGGCGCATCGTACAATGCCGCGTAAGCCGCCCCGGCACTTTCCTGGAGCTTCGCGACGTTCCGCAGCACCAGCCGCTCGTTCTCCAATTGCGCATCCTCGCCCGGCTTCAATCCCGCCGCCTCGATCTCCTTGCGCTGAAAGCTCCACAAATCGGCCATGCGCAGCTTCTCCTGCTCTGACCGGTCCAGCTCTTCCAACTCGCGCTCCAGCCGTTTCCACTCGGCGAATAATGCCCCTACGCGTTCGCGCTGCTCTTCTAGTCCTGCGAAATTGTCCAGCAAATCGAGCTGCGCCGAAGCTGAAAAAAGCTCCTGCTGCTCGTGCTGCCCGTGTATATCGCCCAGGAATGGCGCCATCTCCCGCAGCAACGCCACTGTCACCGGCCGGCTGCCTATAAACGCGCGCGATTTTCCTCCCGCCAGCACCTCCCGCTCGATGAGCAGTTCTTCATCCTCGATCTCGACGCCCGCTTGCGCCAGCAGCGCCCGGCACGCGTTATCCGGAGGAGCCTCGAAGATCGCCGAAACCCGCGCTCGCTCCGTATCCGACCTCACCATATCGGCCGATGCCCGCGCCCCCAGCACCAACCCAAGTGCATCCACCACAATGGATTTCCCGCTCCCCGTCTCGCCTGTCAGCAAATTGAGCCCTGCGTGGAACCGGACCCGGACGTGCTCCACAACTGCGTAATTTTCAACCAGTAATTCCAGTAACACTGGTTGAAATTATACGAGGTTTGCTTCCGTCTAAATAAAGAGTGAGTGCGTCTTCATCATCGGAGTCATCTGTCTTGGCGTGTACCTGGCTCTCGGGCGATAGTGGCGCCCGCACTGGTGCGTGCCCCGTTAAATTTCATGTGAACCCTACTCAGCGCCCCTCCGTGCGCCGGCAAGCGCATCCTCGCCGATCCGCATTTCACGGCAGGCGTCGCCGAACTTGCGCCGAAGGCCGCTCATACTATAAAACAGAATGGGGACGATCTGTTTTTAGCCCCCGGGTTACGATAGGTTTATCGGGCCAATCCCACGCCGCCCATCCCGGCGGACGGAGCCCGGCACGGACTGGAAAGGAGCCCGGTTGATCTTACCGCATGTTGACGGGCTGTTCCTGCAATTGAATCTTTGGGATCTGATCCAGACTTCTGGCCCTCTGCCGAAGGCCATCATGGTAATCCTGCTGATTTTTTCGCTGCTGTCCTGGGCGGTGGCCTTCTCCAAATGGGCGATCTTCCGCAGCGCGCGCGCCGCCAATCGCCGCTTCCTGCGTGCCTTCCGCAAAGCACCCGGCTTGGATGCTGTCGCGGTGGTCAGCGAACAGTTCCGGAGTTCCCCGCTAGTTGCCCTCTTCGATTTCGGTTATAGCGAGGTCAAGCGCCAGATGAAATCGCGCGGCAGCGTCACCAATCCTCTCGCCCTCGAGCGTAGCCTGCAACTGGCGATGAGCGAAGAAATCACGCGGCTCGAACGCAACATGGGACTGCTCGCCACCACGGCTACGGTCTCGCCGTTCATCGGCTTGTTCGGAACCGTGTGGGGCATCATCGACGCCTTCCAGCAGCTCGGCACCGCCGGCGCTGCCAGCCTCCGCGCCGTTGCACCGGGAATTTCCGAAGCCCTCATCACCACCGCGCTGGGTCTCGCCGCCGCCATTCCCGCCGCGATTTTCTACAACTGGTTCGGAAACGGTATCAAAGAATTTGGCGCTCGCATGGAAGATTTCCAACTCGAATTCATGAACATGACCGAAAAGAGCCTGGAGGGCTAAAAATGTCGTCTGTGAACTTACCAAGCATCGAAGGGCGGCAAGACGGGTTCAAGTCCAACTAATATGGCCCTCTCCCTCGGCAACAACAGCTCCAGCACCCGGCGCGGCCGCTTCCGCGGAACGACTTCCCTCGCCGAAATCAACATCGTCCCCCTGGTCGACATCGTTCTCGTCCTCCTCATCATCTTTATGCTTACGGCCCACGTGATGGAATTCGGCCTCCAGATCGAAGTCCCTAAAGTGAAGCCGGTTAAAGAAAACGTCCAGGATCTCCCGGTCATCGAGATCAGCCGCGAAGGACTGACGTACTTGAACGGCAAGCCGGTCAACATCAACGTAATGGCCAACGAGATCCGCGACCGCTATCACAATGCCACTTCCGTCTACGTGCGCGCCGACCGCCGCACCCCCTGGGACCCTATCGCGCAAGTCTTGGCCCAATTGGGCGACGCTAAGTTAGCCGTAAATATGGTTACCCAGCCGGAAGATATCGCCGACAGGCGGCATTAACACCATATGAACCCGCGCGTCGACATTCTGGACGAGCGCGAATCCCTACGAGCGCCATTCATGCAATCGGTGTTGCTGCACGGCGCCATTGCGGGCGCCCTGGTTCTGTCTACTTACAGCTTCCAGCATTCTCACGAACAGTTCGGCTCGCTCATGACGCAAGCCGGAAGTGCTGTGCCGGTTACCGCGGTCAAAACGATCCCGCTTACGCAGCGCGCCGGCATCGTCAATCCGGTCGCAAACGATACTGAATCCCAAGTGCCACAGCGGCCCAAGCCGCAGCCAAAAAAGCAGGCCAAAGCGCCCGAGCCAAAGGCCATCCCGCTCAAGAGCCGCCACGTCGACACGCGCGCGCTCGAGGATACTTCTCCCCAACGCTACCGTCCTCAGCCTCCGCGCCCGAACCAGGTTTTCAGCGACCAGGCCCCGGCTGCCATCTCGCCGATGTTCGAAAAACCTGGATCCGGCGGCGTTGGCGTCGGCCCCAACAGCGCGTTCGGCAACCGCTTCGGCGCTTACGCCGATCTCGTCATTAAACGCGTCACGGATAAATGGCAAACCAACGGTCTGGGGGGGCTGCATACCGCTCCTATCGTCGTGATCACCTTCGATATCCTGCGCGACGGCTCTGTGCGCAACGCCAAAGTCGCGCAACGCAGCGGTATCGATACTCTAGATTATTCCGCTTTGCGCGCCGTCACCGACGCCGCGCCTTTCCAACCGCTCCCGCCCGAATATGACCGGAGCGCGGCTAACGTCGAACTCAGGTTCCAATTACAGCGATGAAACGACTTCTTTCTCTCAGCGCCCTCATTGTCGGCACCGTTCTTCTCATCAGTTCGGTCCCGGCCCAAAACATTTCCGGCACGATCAACAAGACCGGCGAAAAGCCCGTGATCGCCGTCCCCGACTTCCGGGGCTCCGGCGACGCGCAGCGCTTGATGACTACGTTCAACAACACCCTGTTCGGTGATCTGCAGAACTCCGGCCAGCTCAAGATGGCCGCCAAAACCTTCTACCCGCTGCAAGTGCCCCAGCAGCCCTCGGATTTCCGCCAATCCGCCGCCGGCCAAGGTCTCTGGCTCACCGACTGGTCCGGGCCGCCCGTCAATGCCAACTACCTCGCGTTCGGCTACACTGCGGTCAGCAATAATCAAATCGTCCTCTACGGCTGGCTGGACGACGTCAAACAGGCCAATCCTTCGTCGGCGCAGGTCTTCGGCAAAGTCTATGTCGGCTCGCTGGACGAAGCGGGCGCCCGCAAAGTCGCCCAGGAATTCGCAGCCGACATCCTCAAGCAATTCGGCGCCACCAGCTTGATCGGCTCTCGCATCTATTTCATCTCCAATCGCACTGGCCATAAGGAAGTCTGGTCCATGAATTACGACGGCTCTGACCAGAAGCAGTTCACTTCCTACGGCACGATCACCGATTTCCCGGTAATTTCGCCCGACGGCACGAAGCTCGCTTTCACCACTTACCCGCTGCTGGCATCCTCGCGCAATGCCGACCCGCTTCGTCCGGGCATGCGCGCCCAGGAAAACCTCGGCCAACCGCAGATCCAAGTCTATTCGCTCGAAACGAATCGCAAATTGGTCTACTACAATCAGCAAGCCTCGTTCAATGCCGCGTCCGATTTTCTGCCCGACAGCCGCCATCTGCTGACTTACTCTTCCGCCGGCGGAAAAGAAGCCGCCATCTTCATCACCGATATCGATGGCGGAAACATCCGTCGCCTCACCCATAGCGGCGCGATCGATGTCGAAGCCAAGGCGAATCCAAAAACCGGAACCGAGATTGTTTTCGTTTCCGGCCGCGGAGGCCCGGCCCAAATATATAGAATGAGTATTGATGGTACCGACGTGTCGCGCCTGACCACCGGCGAGGGCGAAGCCTACAATCCAGCCTGGAGTCCCGATGGCCAGCACATCGCGTTCAAGTGGACGCGCGGATTTGAGCCGGGAAATTACAATATTTTTATCATGGATGTCGCCACCCGCGACGTCGTGCAGCTTACGCATGGCGCCGGGCGCAATGAAAACCCGGTCTGGGCGCCGGATGGGGTCCATATTGTTTTCTCATCGACGCGCGGCGGGCGAGCGCAAATTTACACCATGCTGGCTGACGGTTCCCAGGTTCAGCAGCTCACCACGCAAGGCGTGAATGAAAGACCGGTTTGGAGTAAAGGACAACAATAAATTTGACTGCTGCAAAACTGCTGTGCGCGGCGAGACAATATGTAAATAGAGACAGTGCTACGTCTCGCCAGTTTCCGTGTTTGACCAAAGAGGAGAATGCTACGTGATCACCAAGAGTACGAGACCATATACAAAAATCGGCGCAGTTACTCTGGCCCTGACGTTGGCGATTTTTGCCGCGAGCTGTAAAAAGAAAACTCCGCCTCCTCCCCCGCCGCCGCCGCCGGCCCCAACGGCGTCCACGACCACCCCTACTTCGCGGCCCGTCATCAACAGTTTCACCGCCGAGCCTTCCAGCATCGACCGAGGCCAGTCGTCTACGCTGCGCTGGTCCATCAGCGGCGCTACGGACATGACCATCGATCAGGGCGTCGGCGCCGTTCAAAGCCAGGGCTCGCGCCAGGTGTTCCCCAACAACAGCACCACGTATACATTGACCGCGAATGGTCCCGGCGGCACCGACTCGCGCTCCGTCACAATCACCGTCTCCACCCCCGCGCCGCCTCCGCCGCCCGCCAGTACCGGTCCGCGGTTGAGCAGCAGCGAAATGCTGCAGCAGCAGGCGCAGGACGCTTATTTCGATTACGACAAGAGCGATATCCGGGGTGATGCGCGCGAAGCGCTTACTCATGACGCCACGCTCTTGAAGCAGATCTTTTCCCAAGATCCCCAATTCTCCGTCGTCGTGGAAGGCCACTGTGACGAACGCGGATCCGCTGAATACAATCTCGCGCTGGGCGACCGCCGCGCCACCTCCGCCCGGGATTTCCTGGTCCAACTCGGCGTTCCCACCGACCGCTTGAAGACCATCAGTTACGGAAAGGAACGGCCGCAGTGTACCGAGGCCAACGAATCGTGCTGGCAGCGTAATCGCCGCGCGCACTTGTCGCCCGGCCAGTAAGAAGCCGCCGTCAGTAAAGAGCCGGCTGGTTAGATAATCGCGCGGTGCCGATCTATAATCGTGCACCGCGTCGTTTGGTAAGTGAGTTACAGGAGTTACTATGACATTCGCCCGCATCGTCCTGGTATTTTTGGCAGCCGCCCCGCTCTCCTTCGGCGCTAGCAAAGAGATTCAGGAGCTGCAACGCGACGTCGCCATGTTGCAGGATCAGGTTCGTACCATGCAGAAGGATTTCGGCGACCGCCTGGTCTCTATGCAGACTTTAGTCCAAACGACGTTGGACGCCGTGAATCGCACCAACAACTTGGTCAACGTGATGGAGAACCGCTTCAATGACGCTATGAAGCAGCAGCAGACCAGCGTCAGCGGCCCGGTTCTCGCAGTCGGGCAGAAACTCGATCAGATGTCGGAGGATTTCCGCGCAGTCCGCGAATCCGTGCTCGACATGAACACGCGCATGGGCAAGCTTGACGCGAAATTGGCCGACCTCCAGAACCTGGTCAACACCATCCGCACGCCCGCTCCGCCGCCTCCCGGTTCCGGCGATGCGAACGCGGCGCTTGGTGGCGCGCCAGCCCAACCCGCCGGCCCTCCGGCCGGAGTGTCGGCCGACACGCTGTACAGCAATGCCTACCGTGATTACACCACCGGCAAGAGCGATCTTGCCCTCCAGGAATTCAGCGACTACATTAAGTATTTTCCGACTACGCAATTTGCTGCGAATTCGCAATACTACATCGGCGATATCTACTACAAGCGCAACGAAATCCCCAGCGCCTTGCAAGCCTTCGACGCCGTGCTGGAGCGTTTTCCCGATGGTAACAAGACTGGCGACGCACACTACATGAAAGGCCTCTGCTACGTCAAAATGGCCCGCAACGATTCTGCCGCCGCGGAATTTCGCACGGTGGCGCGCCAGTACGCCGATACCGACCCGGATCTCGCTGCCAAAGCCAAAGCCCGTCTCCGCGAAATGGGCCTCACGGTCGGCGCCGCCACCACCACGCGCAAACGCCGGTAGCAGTCGCATGCCTGGTGCGGCGCACGCGCACGTGCGTGCCGCGTTCACACTCGTGTGAACGCCACCATCCCCAATGGACCAACCCACCACTGTGCTATTCTTTTCTCACTCGCCTCGGTCATGCCGAAGCCATCTTCGCTCCCGCGCATCTGCATCGCAATGGGTTTCTCCGATCCCCAGAAGCTGCTCGAATCTGCGCGCCGAGAGGCCAACGGCGGCGAGTCGTTTCTCGAATTCCGCCTCGATTACCTGCCCGCGCCCGAACAAGGCCTCGCGATCATCCGCAAATTCTTAGCCTCGCGGCCCGATTGCGCTATCCTGGCCACCTGCCGCCGCCACCAGAACCACGGCAAGTTTAACGGCAGCATCGAAGATCAACTTCGTATTCTGACCGCTGCCATTGAAGCCGGCGCGCGCGCCGTCGATGTCGAAATCGAAAGCGCCGAAAATGCCACCAGCAAGCTGGAAGCGCTGCGTAACGGCGCGCAGCTGATCCTCTCCTACCACAACTACGAAGGAACACCATCGCCGGAGCCCGTTCTTCGCCGTATGCTGCGCATTCCCGCCGACGGGTACAAAATCGTCACCACGGCGCGCAAGCCGTCCGACAATGCGCGCGTACTCGCCCTCGCCAAATCGCACCCGCGCGTCCCGCTCATCGTGCTGGCCATGGGCGAATCCGGCTTCGCCACTCGCGTGCTCTCACCTGCCTATGGCGGTTTGTTCACGTACGCCGCTCCCAATACCTCAGAGGGCACCGCTGTCGGGCAGGTCTGCGCGCGGCTGATGCGCCACCTCTATCGCATTGAAAAAATCACGCGCAGCGCGAAAATATACGGGGTCATCGCGGATCCTATACGTCATTCCATTTCTCCCGCCGTCCACAACCGCGCCTTTCAAGCTCAGCGCTTGGACGCCATCTATCTTCCGTTTCTGGTGCAGCCCACGCAGCTCAAAGATTTCTTTGCGCTGGCCGAAGCCCTGCCCGTTTGCGGTTTCAGCGTGACCATTCCTCACAAGCAGAAAACTCTCCGCTATCTCGACGCTGTGGAGCCGCTGGCGCGCCGTATCGGCGCGGTGAACACGGTCTGGAAGAAAGCCGGAAAATGGCGCGGCGCGAACACCGACGCCCCCGCCGTCACCGTTCCCCTGTCGCGCCATCTACGTCTTTGCAAGTCTGCGATTCTGCTGGTCGGAAACGGCGGCGCGGCTCGCGGCGCCGCCTTTGCCCTTGTGGACGCAGGCGCTAAACTCTCCATCGTCGGCCGCAACCCGGACCGCGTCCGTGCCCTCTCCAAAGCCTGCGGCGGCGAACCGCTACTCAAAGAACAACTCGACAAACGCAAATTCGATGCGGTGGTACATGCCACGCCGCTCGGTATGTATCCGCGCACCGAAGGCTGTTTCTTCCCGGGTGCGATTCCGGCCGAGTTGGTTTTTGACATGGTCTACAACCCCCTGGAGACGGCACTCATCCGCCGCGCCACCGAACAAGGGCTGACGGTTATTTGCGGACTTGAGATGTTCCTGGAACAAGCCGCGCGCCAGTTTGAAATCTGGACCGGCTCGAGCGCGCCGCGCGCCGTTATGGAAAAGGCCGCCCGCGAATCGTTAGCAGCCGACTGAACGCGGTTGCCCGCTGCGCCTCACCTATAATGGATGCGTGAAGGCCAAATTCACGCGACGCCAGCTCGCCCTCGCAGCATTATCGATGCCCGCGGTGGCTGGGCAGACGCCCGCTCCTCCGCCTCTGCCCCAAACTCCTGACCAGGAGCTTCAAGCCGCCCGCAGCCAGAATCGGCAAATTTCCGAACAGCTCGCGAAATTTCCGCTTCCGATGACCACCGAGCCGGCGGTTCACTTTAAGGCTTAGACCGCCAATGGCCGCGATTCCGGACGATATTTTTTTCGCCAGCATTTCCGAGATCAACGCCAAGCTCAAAGCTCGAGAGTTTTCAGTCGTCGAGCTGACGCGCGCTTTTTCCGATCGCCTGGAGCGCCTCGGGCCGCGCTACAACGCCCTGGCGCTCCCGCTACGCGATCAGGCCATTCGCGCTGCTAAAGACGTAGACGACGATATCAAGCGGCAACGCTTCCGCGGACCGCTGCAGGGCATTCCATTTGGCGCCAAAGACCTGCTTTCAGTTGCTAAAGTCCCGACCACTTGGGGCGCGAAACCCTACGCCGGCCAGGTCTTCGACTACACAGCCACAGCACTCAAGAAACTCACGAAACCCGGCGCGATTCTGATCGGTAAGCTCGCGATGGTGGAACTCGCCGGCGGCCCCAGCTACCGCTACGCCAGCGCATCGCTCACCGGACCGGGGCTCAATCCCTGGGACCGTAGCTGCTGGTCGGGCGGCTCATCCAGCGGGTCTGCCATCGCAGTTGCCGCAGGGCTGGCGACCTTCGCGCTTGGCTCGGAAACATCCGGTTCGATTGTCACCCCCAGCGCGTTTTGCGGCGTTACCGGCCTGCGGCCCACTTACGGGCTCGTCAGCCGCTACGGCGCGATGCCGCTCTCCTGGACCCTCGACAAGATCGGACCGATATGCCATACGGCCGACGATTGCGGCTTGGTGCTGCAAGCCATGGCCGGAGGCGATTCTGACGATCCCGGGTCCGCGGGCAAGAGCTTCTATTACGCGCCCCAGTATGCTCCCGACCTGAAAGACATTCGCGTCGGTTACGCCGCTGTTGATTTCGACGAGTGGGCCGATCCGGCGGCCCGTCCCGACTTTGCCAAAGCGCTCGAGACCATCCGTGCCATGGGCGTGCAGCTCATCGAAGCGAAGCTACCGGAGTTTCCTTACGGCCCTGTAATCAGCACCATCGTGTCGTGCGAAGGCTCCTCCGTTTTCGAGCCGCTGATTCAGAGCGGCAAACTAGACGAACTCGCGGATCAAAAGCAAATCGCCGGTCTCAAAGCCGGGCTCGAAATCCCAGCCAAAGATTATCTGAAGGCCATGCGCATTCGAAGCCTGATACAGGGCGCATTCCGGGATCTTTTTGCGACCACGGACGTTCTGCTAGCGCCATCGCGTCTCGGCCCGGCGAACAAGTTGGACCAGCCGCTCGATCGGCCCTCCGCTGTTCGTCCGTCGCCCTCCACTCCCGGCCTCACGGCGCTGATTCCGGCCGGCAACCTGGCGGGGCTCCCCGCGTTGTCGCTACCATGCGGGTTCGCGGACCGGCTGCCGATCGGGATCCAACTGGTCGGCCGCCCATTTTCGGAAAACACGCTGCTCATGCTGGGCCGCCGCTTTCAAGAGCGAACCGATTTCCACAAACGGCGCCCGCCAATGGGGGAGACTTAGTCCCGCGACTTCAGGCGCCGCGCGAGATAGCTATACATAGGCTTACCGCGCGTGTATGAGAGCGAGTTCAGATGGCGGCGGCAACCGCCTGGATTTCGGAGACATCCGCTTCGCGTGCCGCTGTCACTGTCACGCGCGGCCGAGCACCTTCAGGGCCTCCTTTGCGGCTGTCACGCCTCGGTATTGGGCTTCCTCAAAAATCGAGAAGCCGCTCAGGTCGGAATTGGCAAAGAAGATGTTCCCGAGCGGTTTCAGCCAGCGCCGGCGCTCATCCGAGAACACGAACCCGGTGGCGGGGCGGGCCATGGCGTGGCCTAAGCGCATGATGTCGATGTTAGAAACGCACTGCCGGATATCGGGATGCGCGCGCTCGAGATCCTGCAGGATCGCTTCTTTCCAGTAATTCCAGTCCTTGGCGAGCAGCAGGCGGCGTGCGTCGGCGGGCGCGTATTCGGCCAGCGACCAGTAAAAAGTCCAAACCGTGCGTTCAGTGCTTGTCGCCAGGTTCATGTGGGTGGCATTCACGTAGCCCAGCGCCGGCGAATCGTAGATGACGTTATCCCAGGCCAGGTCGAAGCCGGGCTCGCGCGGCATTTGATCCAGGGTCAGATTGGCGGTGAGCCAGGGCGAGTATTGGAAGCCTTCGGCGCGCGGCGCGTCTTCGATGAGGTACTGGGCGAGAAAAGTTGGAGCAGCGAAGACAACGGCATCGGCGACGTATTCGGTGGATTCGGTGAGGACTCGCAAGCGCCGCGGCTCGCGGGCGATGCGGTAAACGACCGATCCGGTGCGGACGTAAGGCCGGACCTTTTCAGACAGGCGCTGCGCGATCCAACCGTTGCCTTCGGGCCAGGTGAGCGGACCTTTCTCTTCCGGCTCGCGCGAGGCGAAGTAATGGATGCCGGCCCAGGCGGACGTATCGCGGGCGAGCGCGCCGTAGTCGTCCCGGCAGGCGTAATTGATGTACCAGCGCAGGGTAGGCGAATCGAACTTCTCGCGAGCTAGCCAATCGGCCATCGAGAGTTGGTCGAGCGGAGAAGCTTTCGGCCCGCGCTCCATCGGGATGGTGAACTGGCCCGAGGCGCGAAATTCATTGATCGTATCATTGAAGCGGCGATACTGTTCGGTATCGCGCGGCGTCGCGTTTTCGGGTTCGATACCTTCCTGCCAACGGCCGAAGATGAACAGGCGCTCTTGCGGAGCGAAGCACAGCACGCGATCATCCCAGACGCCGTCGCGAAACACGCCCAGTTCCTCGAACAGCTCGCGCGCCAGCGACTCGCCTTTGGCGGGGACTGGAACATAATGCGCGGCCCAAGGAAAGCGGCTGATTTCGTTTTGGCCCCAGCGCGAGTTGCCGCCGGTCTGCGATTCCATTTCGAGCAGCACGAAATCGCGGAATCCGCGTTTATCGAGATGCCAGGCCGCGTTGAGGCCCGCCATTCCGCCGCCAACGATTACCAACGGAATTTTGACCTGCCGCTTGGGTGACGCGAATGGAATGCGGTCGCGCAGGCGGTGGCCGAGATCGAACGAGTCGTTCACGAATGTGCCGGTGATGGGGCGGCCGGTTTTGCGCCCGAGGCCCAGTAGCGCCGGAGCGCCAGCCAGGACGGTTCTCCGCGTTATCGGGCGATTTCTTTCCATTCGCGGTCGTAGTAACGGACCAGGATCTGATCGTTCAGGCGGTTCGGCTCGGCCGGGACCGGTTGCATGTCATTCGGGAAGCCAAACATCTCGGCGACGTTTTGCGTTGAAAGAAAGCGCAGGCCTGAGGGCAACTGCCGCGGTGGGTCATAGGGTGCGAAGCTGCCGATTACGAAGCCCCATTCTCCGAAGGAGGGGACGTAGACATGGTAAGGATAGGTGCGCAGGCCGGCTTGCTTCACGCTCTCTACGATGCACCAATAGGATTGGCGCGCGAACAGCGGCGATGTGCTTTGGACGACCAAAAGGCCACCGGCCGATAGATGCTTGGCGGTGAGACGGTAGAAGGTGGTAGTGAAAAGCTTGCCGAGCGAGTAACTGGTGGGGTCGGGAAAATCAGCCACGATGAAATCGAATTTTTCCGTATTCTGATCGAGCCAGCGGAAGGCGTCGGCGTTGATGACATGCACGCGCGGCGCCATGAGCGCATGCTGGTTGAGTTCGGACAGGACTGGATGCGTGGAAAAAAGCTTGGTCATTTCCGGATCCAGCTCTACCTGGGTAATGCTTTCGACGCTGGGGTATTTGAGAATCTCGCGGATCGCGAGCCCGTCGCCGCCGCCCATCACAAGCACACGGCGCGCGCCGGGCAGCGCGGCCAGGGCGGGATGGACGAGCGCCTCGTGGTAGCGGTATTCATCGCGCGAGCTGAACTGGAGGTGCGTGTTGAGGAACAGGCGCAGATCGTCTTTCCAGCGGGTCAGGACGATGTGCTGGTAGCGGGTATTCCGGCTGAAGATCACTTCGTCGGCGTAAAGGCTGTTATCGGCAGACGAGGAGATGCGGTCGGCGAAGACCATGCCGACGCCGAGACACGCCAGTACAACAAAGCATCCCACGCGCAAGACGTGGCTGCGCGCCAACTGTTCGCGGAACAGATACGTGGACCACAAAGCCACAGCAGCATTCAAGATTCCGAAGACCAAAGCGGAACGGACCAGGCCTAATTTCGGGACCAGCAGTATGGGAAACAGCAGCGAGGCGCCGAGCGCGCCCAGATAGTCGAAGGTGAGGACGTGCGAGATCAGCTCGCTGAAGCGGAAGCGCTCTTTAAGAATGCGCATGAGCAGCGGGATTTCGAGACCGACCAGGGTGCCGACCAGGATCACCACGACGTACAGCACCAGGCGGAAGGCGTCGGTGTAGGCGAAGGCCAGGAACAGCAGCGATGACGAGAAGCCGCCCACGACACCCACCATCAGTTCGATGGAAACGAACTGGGCTACGAGGGCGCGACGGAGGTAGCGCGAGAGATAGCTGCCGATGCCCATGGCGAACAAGTAGCAGCCGATTATCGTGGAGAACTGGAAGACGTCGTCGCCCAGAAGGTAGCTGGCTAGAGTGCCGGCGATCAGTTCGTAGATCAAGCCGCAAGCGGCGATCAGGAAGACGGAGAGGAAGAGGGCTACTGGCACTGCTGGATCACGCTAGGAAGACGCTGCTCTAACTCGCCGCGGCACGCATGAGTGCGCGCGCCACATTGACCACAAATTTCGAAAATAGCTAGCTGGGTCATTAGTGGACAGCGGCGGCAATGATGATGCACATGCCGATGGACATGGCGCCGATCAGGACCGCCAAGGCGATGTTCTTGTCTTGCACGATCTCGTTCCACAAGTGATACGGAGTCAGCTTGTCGATGATCACGAAAGCCAGAACAAAGATCGCGATGCCAAGCAGCGAGTAGACCACTGCATTTATAAAGTTGCTCATCTCATTTGCCTCCGATGTATCTTGAGTAACCGCCGTAGGTGGAGCGATACGCGCCGGGGTTATCGCGGATCGACTTGGGGAGAACTCTTTGCTGATTGACGCGCGAGAAGCTTCTGCCGGTGTACTCGAGATACCCGGTGGCGCCCAAGAGCAGAATGCCGTAGAGCAAAAACAGCGGATTGTTTATCAATCGTCACCTCCAGAAGAGGCTGGGGCGTAATCGCTTTCGCGCCAGCGGAGACCTTCGAATTTCACGGAACGGATCAGCACCACGATGGGTGGAATCAGCAACAGCATGGCCGCGATCCAGAAATAGCTGTAGATGGGCACGTCGCGGCGCACGAACACTTCGTAGCGCGTGCTGGGCGAGCTGGGGCTCATTTCGGGCTCGATTCTCAGATAATATCGCCCGCCGGGGACGGAGGGAATGACGACGGAGTTGTTGCGGCTGCCTTCGGTGCCATCGGAATCGTGATAATAGCTGACTTCGCGGGCGAAATCGAAGGTCTGGCCGGTCTCGTCGTTGATGAGTGCGAAATTGAGATAGATCCAGTCGTTATCCACGCTGGCGTGGACGCCCACCTCGACATTTTTGTCGCCGCCGTTGAGTTGAAATGGCGGAGTGACAAACGCGGCCTCACTGCTCTTGCCGGACAGGTACACGTAGTCCTGTCGGAAGACCTCGCGGTTGGCCTTCATGAACGTGAACAGAAGGAAGAGCACGAACAGCGCGACATTGAGCCAGAGCCAGGTGCGCCAGGCGGAGCCAATCTTACCTGCAAAAGGCGAGGGTTGATTGGAGAATACGCCTTGCGCGTAAGGGGGCGACCCAGCCAGGCGGAAGGCCTGCCAGATTTTCGATCCAGGCCAGTACTCGCCCATGGACCAAGTGACTTCGTCGCCGGTGCTCTCGGCCGACAGCATGTAAGGAGGCGAGATGTAGTCCTCGCAGCGGACCGTTTCGCCCCGGCAGACCTGCCAGGGAAACTCACCGATTACATAACTGGTGGCGGCGGTCATGGCATCGAAAGCGGCGAACGTCCGGCCGTCGAGGCGCCAAGCCTGGCGGCCGCGCGCTCGGGCCGTTTCGGGCACGCGGCTCAGCGCGCGGACAACATTCCAGTGGCCGCAGTATTCGGTGAGATAGCGGAACCCCTTATAGGGATTGAACAGCAGGTATTCGTCCCAGCTGTAAAAGTCGCCACCCGACTGGACGCTGCGCTCCTGAAATCCGATCACCTCATAGACGGTTCCGTTGAAGGTGCCGCGCGTGCCGAGCGGGATTTTGGGCTGGACGCGTTCTTTCCCTTGGAAGGTATCGAGCACCTGCAACTCGGGGCTGGACGTATCGAGCACGCTGAGGCAGTTTGGGCAGACCGCGGAGAGGGTGTGGGCGAACCCGCGGAGCTCGACAGGGGCGCCGCAGTTGGGGCAGGAGAGCGACTTAGCTTTGACGAGCGGAGGGGTGACGAGAGAACTGCTCATGAGGTCCAGCCTTCGAACAGGCGCAGGTTTTTAAAGTGCAGGTCATCGAAATCGACAGCACGGCCGAGGAACAAAAGCGGCGGGTTTTCGCTGTAGTCGATAGTGGCGAAATCGCCGGTGGTGGTGCGGAGGTCGGCGAAGAGCACGTCGGCCTTGTCCCAATATTCGAAGGGCAGTTCGCCTTGGACGCCTTTGTAGCGCGCTTTAGTTACCGAGGTCGCCTCGTAGTTTTTGTCATTCCAATTGAAGCGCGCGCCGGGTTGAACGGTTGGCGTGAGCGGAATGGGCTGCGGCGGTTTTGCCAACCAAGAGAGGTCGTATTCCAATTGAGCGTCGGAGAGCCAGCCGTTGGAGTTGTCGTTATAAACGACGTGCCACTCGTTCCATCCGCCCTGTTCGTACTCGTACATGATGCGGCCGATGACGACGAATCCCTTGTTCTGGTAAACGCCCTCGGTTCCGATTTGGATGGGGGAGGCGTCGGCGGGCAAGTCGGCCACCTCGCCCACTTTTTTCAGGTCAACGTCGGTGCGAACCAGGATGGAGTGGCAGAACTCGCAGGTGGTTTGGATGGCGCTGGACCAGCGAAACGCGATGGGCGCGCCGCAATTGGGACAGTTCCCGGCCGGTGCGCTCATGGTTGATAAGGCCGCTCGACCTGGCGGACGGAGACGTGGGCTGCGCCGAACTCGGCTTTCAGTAGCGCTTCGAAATCAGTGGCCGGGCGGGGGCGGCAGCAGAAGAGGTTCAGGCAAAGTGAAGCGTATTCGGGGAAGGTGTGGCAGGCGAGGTGGGATTCCGAGAGGAGTGTGACGCCGGTAATGCCGCCGGTGTGGGGGAACTGATGCCAGTGGGATTTGTTCAGGGGATGGAGGTTGAGTTCGGCGGTCAACTGATCGAAGAGGCGGCGCATTTTTTCCAGATCGGCTAAAGCCGATGGGTCGCAGCCGTGGGCTTCGATGATCCATTCGATGCCGGTCATAGACAGCGTGGACACGAGTGCCGGCGCGGCACACTGGAGTGCGTGCGCCGCAGTGGGTGCGAACGGATGACCATTCTAGTGAGGCTCTACTGTTGTGCGCTGCCGCAGTCGGGGCAGAATTTAGCCGGGCGCGGAATCTGATGGCCGCAGTTAATGCAGAATTTCATTTCGGCTGCGGGAGCGGCTCCGCCGCCTCCGGTGGCCGGCGTGCCTGGGGTGCCGGGCGCGCCTCCGGCCGGCGGTGGCGGGGGCGCGGGCGGTGCAGGCGGTTGTTGTTCGCCGGGGCGCATGGCGTTGACCATACTTTGGGCCATGGCCATGCCCGCGCCGAGGCCGACTCCGATTCCGGCGGCTCCGCCGCCTTCGTTCGCCGCTGCGATGGGCAGGGATTGCGCGACCTGGAACTGCGTGTACTTGCCCATATCGCCGATCATGTTCATGCCGATGCGCTGATCGAGAATTTTCTGGAGCTCGTCGGGCAAGGACACGTTTTCGACGACAAAACTCTCGAGCGAGAGGCCGAAGTCTGCGAAGGCTGGTTTCATGACTTCCGCGATTTTCGCGCCGAGGGCTTGCTGATTGGCGGCCATGTCGAGGAACGGCACGGAGCTTTGCGCGAACGAATCGGTCATGCGAGCGACGATGGTGTTGCGGAGCTGGCCTTCAAGTTCGCCGACGCGGTAGATATCGCGCGTGCCGCTGATCTTTTGATAAAAGACCTTTGGATCCGCGATGCGGTAGGCATAGATGCCATAACCGCGGAAGCGGATAGCGCCAAATTCCTTATCGCGGATGGTGATGGGCGTTGCGGTACCCCAACGCTGGTTGGTTTGGAGGCGCGTGGAGAAGTAATAGACGTCGGACTTGAACGGCGATTTGAACGCTTTGTCCCAATTCATGATGTAGGTCAGAATTGGGAGCGTTTGGGTGTTGAGGGTGTAGAGGCCGGGGCCGAAGGCGTCGGCGATGCGGCCTTCGTTGACGAACACGGCCATTTGGGAATCGCGGACGGTGAGCTTACCGCCATTTTGGATCTCCATGTCTTCCATGGGGTAACGGTAGGCCAGGATGCCGTCTTCGGGCTCGGTCCACTGGATGACATCGATGAACTGCTTGGAGAGGAAACTCATAGGCTCGTATCCGAGTATACGCCAGGAAACGCGGGGTTGTTCCTCGTTCGCTTCGGTTCCTTGTCCTTATAAGGTATGTAAGGGAGCGGACTAGCAAGTGCCGATATTTCGGCACCAATTTGACGCATCCTGCGTTTTTTCCGCGAGCGTTGGGAGAATTTTAATTAACTTCTATTAATTTTCTACATGCCATGTAAGAGCTTCGGCTTCTGGGTGGCGCTGAATGCCGTTCTATGTGGCATCGATCTCAATCCTAGTTGCTGCGCGGTTCCGGTGGAGATGCTCGCGCTCGGAAGCCGTTATAAAGAAGGGGTATAAAGATTCGCAGAGGACGCTAATTGAGGGTGGCATAGAAAGCACAGCGGTGCTGAGTAGTGCCTGGTTCGGGAACGGAGCTGTGTACGCCGCATTGTCGATCGAGATACTATAGATTATGCTCGGGCGGGTGCTACTGATATTGGGAATAACAGTAGGTTGGCGGTTGGCCTATGGGCAGTACGACAAGGTAGCGGCGTTGGGATCGGATTCGACGCTAACGCCCATCGGCGGGCCGGCTTCTTCGCCGCCTTTGGCGACCAGCGGGTACGATTTGCCGGATCTGCGGCCGACGGGAAAAATAAACGATCAGCTTCCGCGCTGGCTGCAGTTCGGGCTGGATGAGCGGTTGCGGTTCGAGAGCGTACCGGGGTTCAAGACAGGCGCCGGGGATTCGTATGTCTTAAACCGTTTCCGGTTCGGAATGATTGTGCAGCAGGTGCGATGGTTGAAAGCGGTAGCGCAGGTGCAGGACGCGCGATCGTTTTTGCAGGCCGGGCCAGCCGGGCCGCCGAACAATGTGCGCTGGGATTTGAAGCTGGCGTACGCGCAGATTGGGGATTTGGAGACGCAGCCGTTTTCGCTGACGGTGGGGCGGCAGTTGATCGATTACAACAGCACGATCATCGGCAACTCGGAGTGGCGCAATCAAGCGCGTTCGTACGACGGGGTGGTGGCGAATGTGCGCGTGGATGGTTTTCGGGCCGCGGTGTTTGCGGCTTCGATTGTCAATCCAATGTTGGATGGAATCTCGCATCACCAGGACGGAAACAACATTTATGGGATTTACGGCTGGATGACGCGAGTGATTCCGAAGTCGTCGATCGAACCGTTCGTACTCCGTCGCGTGGCGCCGAAAGTTGCTGTCGAAGAGGGGAGCGGGAGAACGGGGCGGCTGGACGAGAACGCGTATGGTTTTCGGATCCGCGGAACGGAGCTGGCGAACTTCGATTACCGCTACGAACTGGTGTTGGAGCGCGGTGCGGCGGGTGCAAACCAAATTGAAGCCTGGGCGACTACGGCGGGCGCTGGTTATAGGCTGAAAGCGGTGCCGGGGACGCCGCGGTTGTTCGCTGGGTACGACTACGCGTCGGGTGACCGGAATCCGGCGGACCGGTTGCGCGGCACATTCGACACGATGTATCCGACGGCGCACGACCGGTTGGGGATTACGGATCAATTCGGATGGCAGAACATTGTTGTCTGGCGCGGCGGAGCGACATTTTTTCCGCACCGGCGCTGGTCGGTGACGGGGCAGTATGTAAACCTGTGGCTGGCTAGCGCAAGGGATGGAGTGTACAACTCATCGGGGGGGTTGATTGTGGCGGATACCTCGGGACGATCGGGGAGGCACATCGGCGAGGAATTCGATGTGTACACCTGGTACGAGGTGAATCGGCAGGTGCATGTCGGTGCGGGGCTGGGGCATTTGGCTTCGGGAGAGTTTCTTGGCAAGGTGGCGAGGGGTGCGTATAGCTATCCGTACTTCAGCATTGAGATGTTGGATGGGAAGCGGGTGCGATGACGGCGATGCTCGCGGCCTGGAGCAAAGGCGATGAGAAGCCGCGGGCGTGCGGCACGCCTACCTCTGCACAGTTAAGAACGCGCCGGGTTGAGTGGATATGCCGCCATAGGTGGCGACGATCGGCTGGTCCCCTTTGGCGAGCGAGGCGGGAATCTCGACGTTGAACTGGAACTCGCCGGGGCCGATCAAGCCGGCGAACTGAACCGTGGCGTTGACGCCCCCGATTTGGACTACGGGCAGCGGCGACAGCGTGCCGGACTGCGTGGTGGATCCGGCGGTGATTGGCACGTTGGTGGGGCCGAAGCCGTTGGCATAGATCTCGACGATTTCTCCGGGTTTGGCGGGAGTGGTCGCGCCGGGATAGAGCGTGGTAGGGCCGACCAGGGTTCCATCCAGGTGGATGGCGGCGACGTAAGGTCCGCCGTTGAAGACGAAGAACGATGGCGAAAGCGGCTGCGCCTGGGCGGTGAAGCTGGCGCTGACGGCGCCGTTGTTCGTGACGGCGATTTGGACGGGACCGCTGATCGGGTCGGGCGGCGTGAGGATATTGATCTGCTCAGGGCTGATGTAATACACGTAAGCAGGTTTGCCGTTCAAGGTAACGCTGACGTGGTCAAGCTGCGCCGGCATTTGATTTCCGGCGAAGTCGGAATCCTGCCAGATGCGCGAGTCGCCTGAGGGCGCGAGATTAACGCCTTTGATCTCGACCCAGGTGTTGGGCGCGATGACGGGGCTTTCGCCTTCGGCATTGGCGACCTCGGCGATGGTTGGGCCGGTGGTTGCGCCGCGGGTTCCGACAAAGTAGGCGGTGACGTAAAGACTATTCGCGAGCAGATCGGTGCCTTGAAAGCCGCTGCCGAAAGAATAGCTTTCCTCGAAGTTTTCGGCGGGTACTGTAGTTTGGCAGGGGGACGGAATCGAGGATCCAACGCAGCTCCAATAGAGGTAGGGTTGCAGGTTGTGGAACGGACCGACTGGGGCATTGGGGATGGAAACAGCGGAGATGCCCGCGATCAAGCCGAATTGGTCGTAGAAGAGATTGCCCATCGGATTCGCAGTTCCAGCGCAGGCGTACCCTGGGCAGCTTCCGTCTATGGTGGGCGCTTGCCATTTGGTTTGGCCGAGGTAGGCAGCGGCATTCATATTGGCCAGGAACTGCATCGCTGAATTCCAGGTCATGGCGCCGTCTGAAGCCACGCAGATTGGCGGGGTCAGCGGATCGGTGCAGCGTGGCAGGCCGAAGGTGTTGGTGGCGGCCAGATTTGCGTTGGCCAGCCACGTGATGCCGGTGATGGGGTCATAGACCGTTTGCTTGTCCGGATTGACCTGCAGGCCGGTGCCGGTGACGGGCGGTGTTCCGGGTAATTTACCGGGGATCATGGGCAGGAGATACAAGAAGTTCGGCAGCGTATTCGCGCCCTGCCAGCCGGTTGCGAACGAAAACGTCGCATCGCCCGCGGTTGGACTGCCCCCGTTCGAGGAAGACCAATAGAGGTAGGGTTGGAGATTGTTGAACGGCCCGGCGGTATTAGGGGGGATGGGCACGGCAGTGTTGGGTGATTTGAAGCCCAGGGCATTGTAAAGCGAATCGAGCGCGCCCGCTGTGCAACCGAATCCAAAATTCTGGCCGGCCGGTCCGGTTCTGCCGCAGGTGGGATCTTTGAGTGGGGTGGTTGGAAGCTGCCAGTTATTGTGGCCGAGATAATTGGCAGCGTTCATGGCATCGACCCAGGCGGCTGCGGCGCGGTAATTCATGGAGCCGCCGGCGTTCAGGCAGATTTGCTGACCTACGTCCGCGCCGTTGCAGAGGGGGAGGCCAAAGCGGTAGGAGGCGGGCAGATTGGCGTCGGCGAGCCAGGTGACGTTGTTGGCGGAGTCATAGACGGTGAGGCCGTCGGGGCTGAGGGTCAGGGTTGTCGCGAGAGTGCTCGCGCCGCAGGTTAGTAAAGCGAGTGCGATGAAGGTGGTGCGCCGGCGGGTAGGCAAGTGGGTGGCTCCCATAGAAAATTATTTCTTATAAACCCATTTAGCGCGCGTTGTTGCGTTCGAGTGGTTCGAAACTGCGCCGCGTTGCGTTGTAGCAGATGGTAGTCGCACCAGTGCGAACACGGCACGCATGAGTGCGAATTGTGGCGCCGATGCGGGAAGCGGGATTCGACCGCGCGGAGAAAGTTGCGGCCGGAGCGCACTGCTCGGGATCTTGCGGATGGGATTTTATCGCGCCAGCGCGACTCGCGCACGGTGAAGGGGCGGTTATTCGCAGCGCAGGGCGATTACGGGGTCAACTTTGGAGGCGCGCATGGCGGGGATGAAGCAAGCCAGCAGCGCGACGGCTGAGAGGATGAGCGCGACGAAGATGTAGGTGAGCGGGTCCGTGGACTTGACGCCAAACAGGAGACTGGCCAACAGGCGCGTCAATGCAAAGGCGGCAGCGAGACCGACGACGGCGCCGATTCCGGTGAGTTTGAGGCCTTGCCCGATGACGAGCCGCAACATATCGCGGGCTCCCGCGCCGAGGGCCATGCGGATGCCGAGCTCCTGGAGGCGCTGTTCGACGGAGTAGGACATCAGGCCGTAGATTCCAATCGCGGCCAGCAGCAGGGCGAGAGCCGCGAATATGCTGAGCAGAAGCATATTGAAATTCTGGCGCGCGGTGGACTCGGAGATGACCTGATTCATGCTGCGGATTTTGGCGGGGGGCAGCTGCGGGTCAACGGCGAGGAATTCGTGTTGGATGGCGCCGCTGAGAGCGGATGGGTCGCCCGCGGTGCGGACGGCCCAACTGAGCGGGATGACGGTGTTGGCCAGCTTGGTGAGTGGATCGGTGACTTGCGCTTCGGGCACATACATGACGCTCTGGTCGCTTCCGTTGAGTCCGGTTTCGCGGGCATTGCCCACGATACCGACGATCTGGCGGGGCGGTTCGTTGAAATCGGGGCCGAGGCCTTTGCCGATGCTGATGCGCTGACCGATGGGGTCTTGGTTGGGCCAATATTTCTTGGCCATGGCTTCATTGACGATGAGGACTCGTTCGGAGACGGCGGTGTCGCGCTGGTCAAAGCTGCGGCCACGAAGAAGAGGAATGCGGAACGCGGAGAAGTAGTGGGGGCTGACGAAGCGCCACTGCTCGTCGCCGTTGTACATGTTTCCGCCGGCGGGTAGATGGCCTTCGATGACGAAAGGCAGATCGATGCCGCCTTCGACCGGGAGCATTACGGTTGCGGCCGCCGATTGCACGCCGGGGAGCGCTTCCAGCCGTTCGGCGATCTGGCGGATCAGGAGAGCGGCTTTGGCGGTGGTGTCGTAGCGGCCGTTCGCCAGGGAGATTTGCATCGTGATGACGTTGTGCGGATCGAAACCCGGCTGGACGGAGCGCAGGCCGGCGAAGGTGCGGATCATGAGGGCAGCGCCGACCAGCAGAATGACCGCCAGGGCCATCTCGGCGACGACCAGGGTACTGCGCGCGCGATTGTGCTTGAAGCCGCTGCCGGAACGGCCGCCGCCTTCTTTCAGGACCGCATTCACGTCCAGTCGCGATATACGCAAGGCGGGGAATACGCCGAATAAAATGCCGGTGAGCAGAGAAATGCCGAGGGCGAAGAGCAGCACGCGCGCATCGAGGGCGGTAACGGCTGAAGAGACGTGGTCCTCGGCGTTGATACGGGGGAGATTGCCGGGGCTAAGCGCGAGCAGAAGGCGGACGCCCCAGGCTCCGAGGACGTAGCCGATGAGGCCGCTGATGGCAGCGAGCAGAACGCTTTCGCTGAGGAGCTGGCGGAACAGACGCCAGCGGCCGGCGCCGAGCGCGGTACGAATGGCGATTTCTTTTTGACGTCCGGCAGCGCGAGCCAGCAGGAGATTGGCGACATTGGCGCAGGCGATCAGCAGAACGAAGGCGACAGCGCCAGCGAGGATGAGAAGCGGCAAGCGAACTTCTCCGGCTAAATCGTCGCGCAGCGGGAGCACGGCCACGCTTTCGTCTTTGCCCATCCACATCGGATTGGCTTCGCGGAATTGATCGCCGGCGCGTTGCATGTTGGCGCGCGCGGCTTCAATGGAGACGCCTGGTTTCAAGCGGCCGGCGACGAGATAGATGTGACCCTGGTTGGTGCTATTCGGGTCGGCTTGCATCGGGAGGAAGATCTCGGCGGGAGGATCGGAATGAAAGCCGGCTGGGAGGATGCCGATGATGGTGTAGGGCGTGCCGCCGAGGGTGACCGGCTTGCCGATCAATGAAGGATCGCTTCCAAAGCGAGACACCCAGACGTCGTGACTCAGAACGACGGCTTTGGGTCCTCCGGGCAGGTCCTCTTGCGGGAGGAAGGCGCGGCCGATGGAGGGGGCGACGCCGAAGACGGCAAAGTAATCGGCGGTGACGTGGATGGCTTTGATCTGTTCAGGGCGATCGCCTTGACCGAGGTTGAGTCCTGGTCCGGAGAAGTCGTACATGGCGAGGGCCTGAAAAGTTTGATTGCTTTTCTTCCAGGCCATGAATTTCGGGATGGAGATGGAGTTACCGCGGCCGGTGGGGAAGGACCGGGCGATTCGCATGATGCGGCCGGAATCGGGGTAAGGCAGCGGTTCCAGCAGGACTTTATTGATGACGGTGAAGATGGCGGTATTGGCGCCGATGCCGAGTGCGAGGGCGGCGACGGCGACGACGGTGAACCGCGGGCTTTTGGCCAGGATTCGGGCGGAGTGACGCAGATCCGAGGAGAGGCTGCCCATAGCTAATGATACGGTTCGAGGGGCGCCCTGGGTTCGGAAAAAGAGAGTTCCACGCCAGATGCGTGGAACTCCCACAAGGCAGGGAACTATCGGGACTAGCTCTGGGAGGCGGCAGAGGCCATGATGGAGCTGATTTGGCTGAAGATCGTGCTGATGCTGGCGGCGACGGAAGGCATGACCGCTCCGGCGGCAACAGCGACAAAGCCGGCCATCAGGGCGTATTCAATTAGGTCCTGGCCTTTGCGGTTTTTCCACAAACGCGCCAGCGCGGCGAGAGTTTGAATCGCGAACACAGTTCTCTCCTCCTCGAGAACCATCCGCCGTGGGGCGACGGTTGGGGTAGTGAACAGCTACGATTATTTTCAACGAGTTAAGGATTAGGAACAATACCGACGATAGACTACCGGGCCGTCAGGATTACGACACAGGGAATAAGGTGAAAACCGTCAAACAGAGCATATGGCCGGTATCGGTGTTTGGGCTTGGTTTTCTGCTGCTGATACTGGGTTTGTCCGGAGTGGCGAGCATACAAGAGACGCGCCGGATTCACGAGCAGATTCTCGCGGTTGAGAATAGCTACCGGCACATTGAGCGGTTGGCGGAGGGCATCCGGTCGGATGTGTCACGGGTCGCGGTGCTGCGCCGGGACCGGATGTTGGATCAACAGGATGTGCCGGCTGCGCGGTATCGCCAGGCATTGACGGAGTTGCGGGCCCGCACCGATGTAAATTTGGATCAACTTCGGGTTTTGCGGCCGGAGCAGGGCGGCACGGCGGTGGGGCGGTTAGAAAGCGCGGTGCACACATATCTGGACGCGGTGGAAGCGGAGTTCCGCAATGGTCCGGGCCCGGCTTCGGATTTTTCGTTCGACGCGCTGGGGTCGCAAAGAGGCAGTGTATTCGCGGTAACCGAGGAACTGGAGCGGCTGAACGAAGATAATTTTGAATCGCGCCGGAAGGCGTTGAACCAATCGGTCGTAAATCTACAGAACGATATCTGGGAAACGATCCTGACAGCGCTGGTATTGGGGTCTTTGATTGCGGGCGCGAGCGTATTTCGGATTTCGGCTCTGGAGAACGAATCGGCTGAGCACCAGCGCGCGACCGAGCAGGCGGAAGATCGGCTGCGGCTGCTGTCGCAGCAGTTGGTATCTTCGCAGGAGCAGGAGCGGAAGGCGCTGTCGCGCGAACTGCACGACGAGATCGGACAACTGTTGACGGCGTTGCGGATGGAATTGGGAAATCTGGAGCGGACGCACGGGAGCGGCTCGGGCGAGATTGGCCCGCACTTGGAACAGGCCAAGAAGCTGGCCGAGAGCACATTGCGAACTACGCGCGATATTGCGATGGGATTGCGTCCCGCGATGTTGGATCTGCTGGGGCTGGGGCCCGCGCTGGAGTGGCAAACGCGCGAATTTTCGCGCCGCTACAAGACGCCGATACAACTGCAGGTGGACGGCGATTTGAGGCATTTATCGGACCAGCAGCGGACCTATCTGTACCGAATCGTGCAAGAGGGATTGACCAATTGCGCGCGGCACGCGCAGGCCAAGAACATACGCGTTGAATTGCATGAATCGGATGGGCGGCTGTCGGTGGCGATCGAAGACGACGGTGTGGGGTTCAAGCAAGAGGATGGCGTGGTTTATGGTTTAGGGCTTTTGGGGATCACCGAACGGGTGCGAGAGTTGTGCGGGCGGGTTTCGATCCACTCCGCGCCTGGGCGCGGGACGCGGATCGCGGTGGTGCTACCGTTGACCGGCGAGCCGCAGCCTACTGAATAATCCGCTTGCGGACCGCGTACAAGACGATGTCGGCGGTGCTATGCAGGTTCAGCTTCTGCATGAGGCGGCTGCGGTGAGTTTCCACGGTATACAGACTCACGTTGAGCAGCGTAGCAGCTTCCTTGTTGGACTTACCTT
Source organism: Bryobacteraceae bacterium (assembly GCA_035293725.1). Classification (GTDB taxonomy): domain Bacteria; phylum Acidobacteriota; class Terriglobia; order Bryobacterales; family Bryobacteraceae; genus Palsa-89. The sequence goes on along the minus strand of DATGMH010000025.1, from coordinate 1,518 downwards.
CGGCGAGCAGCTGGAGGACTTCTTTTTCGCGGTCCGTCAGCAGGTCGTAGGAGTCTTCCAGGCCCTCATTCTGCATCTGGCGCATGTAGTCTTCGAGCAGCGTTTGGGTGATGGTGGGGCTAAAGAATAATTTTTTCGAGGCCACCGAGCGGACGGCCTGAAGCAGGTCCGACTCGGCACAGTCTTTTAGAAGATAGCCCTGCGCGCCGGCGGCTAGGGCGCGGACGAGGAAAGTTTCGTCGCAATGCATGCTCAGCATAATGATGCCGATATCGGGTGAGCGCTTGACGATCTGGGAGGCCGCATCGATGCCGTTTAGCTGCGGCATAGTGATGTCCATGACGACGACATCGGGGGTGAGTTCTTCGGTAAGGCGGACGGCTTCGCGGCCATCGGCGGCCTCGCCAACGACCTGAATGTTGGGATCGGTCTGGAGCAGGAAACGTAAACCTTTGCGGACCACGCCGTGATCGTCGGCTACTAAGACTTTGGTGACAGCGGACATTAGGGGCCTCGATCTCGTATCGGCAGGTTTGGTAGATAGCTGTAAGCCAAATGGGCTTAAGCGCGATAAAGACTAAAGCTCCTGGATTCAGCAGGTTGTTAGGGCGGCGGGGGCGGAGAGGAAAGTTTTCGCGAGGACGCTTGCCAAATTTCAAACAGGTTGCTATTCTGTCATAGGCACCCAGAGTTCTAACGAGATCCGGGTGACTCTTACCGAAACCTCCCCTGAAGTGGAACTGGCTCGGGAAAGGTTCGGTTTTTGGCTTGCCAAACCGATCAACGTTTGCTAGACTGATCGAAGGCACCAATACGGCAGGTAGTCGAAGCAGTAAGCATCATATCCTGTCTGGCTGTTCTTAAAGTTCCCAAGAATTTCTGGTTCAGGCGGTATTTGCGGATGTAAGTATCGCTTGCGCCAAAACGGCTTTCGAGGCCGGTAGCTGGTTGGGTCTTCTGGGATCTGAAAAGATTTCGGATCGCCTGGCGAGGCTACGCAGATCTTTGACAATCTGGTTGGACGCAAAAGTAAGTTCGTCAGAACTTTGAGTCAAACCGAGGCGATGATAGTTTGGCCTGTGTTGAACGGGTCAGGCTGTAGTCTCAACAAGATCAAACGAGAGTTTGATCCCGGCTCAGAATCAACGCTGGCGGCGCGCTTAACACATGCAAGTCGCACGAGAAAGCCGGAGCAATCTGGTGAGTAAAGTGGCGTACGGGTGAGTAACACGTGGATAATCTACCCTTTAGTGGGGAATAACCCTGGGAAACCGGGGCTAATACCGCATAAGCCTGAAAAGGGAAAGCAGCAATGCGCTGAAGGAGGAGTCCGCGGCCGATTAGCTAGTTGGTAGGGTAATGGCCTACCAAGGCAATGATCGGTAGCCGGCCTGAGAGGGCACACGGCCACACTGGCACTGAAACACGGGCCAGACTCCTACGGGAGGCAGCAGTGGGGAATCTTGCACAATGGAGGAAACTCTGATGCAGCGACGCCGCGTGAGCGATGAAGCCCTT
>DATGMH010000024.1:0-34798 GCA_035293725.1 Bryobacteraceae bacterium | reverse complement strand
TTCGGCAAAGTGCTGCGCCGCAAACATCTCAATAAGCCAATGCTCAAGTTATTCGACAAGACCATCTGGATCTGGCGGCGTGTCGATGGCGTCCTGCCTTGGCGCGGCCTGTCGCTGATTGCCGTGGCGACGAAGGAATAGGTGCTCTATGGAAATTGTCGTCATCGCGGAGCGGACGGACAAGCCCAGCCGCGATCGTAGCTTTGACGATGAATACTTTAGATTTGAAACTCAGCGTGGCGGGCCAGCTTCAGTTACGTTTTGTATGGATGCCTGCCTTGCACCTGAGTCACCCGCTAGGATAAATATTTAGCAGCCTTCAGGTATCGCTCAAGCTCGCCACGCCGATGTACACACTTAGGACGGGATGAACTATGAGGGCGGTGGCTCTCGCCTCGTTCCGTTCGCGCTGGACCTTGCAGTTTAAATTCTCGGGTCAGCGGCATTCGCGGCGCATGGAATCGGACTTTGTATAATCAGCTTTCTACACATCGATTGTTCAAGGCTACGAAAGGTACGCACGTTCTACTCTGTCGGTCAATCTGACGAATTTCTTGTGGCTCGGTGCACAACTTTAAGTAAAGATATGAGTAACACTCGATCATTCCAGACCGTTTTATTCCTTGCGGCTCTTTGGGCTTCGCCGTCGGTAACGTTCGCCGACTGTCCTGTGACGACGAATGCCGTCACGTTCCTGGGTACGGATACGACCACGCAGGGCGCGTGGAAGGGGGCCGGGAACTTTAACGCACCTCCGGCCAGTAGCACCCTTACTTACGGAAGAGACGGAGACTACTTGCCCGATACGGAAGGATGCGATGGGGCGTGCAACCCGTTTCCAAGCTATGTTTCCTTCGGTCCGACATGTATCAGCTCGTCGACACCCGGCAACACGGGGTCCAAGCCGAACAGCACACATGCCTATGTGAATCTGGTGCAAGGTCCTGCCGGGGTCATGGGGCCAGAACCGCAAAATACGACAAATACGAGCTACTTCCAATGCAACTACAGCGACAACAACCCGGCTGTACCCTGGGCGCCTATGGTGGCCTGGCGGCCAGTAGTGGACACGCGCGAAATCAGCCGTTGGTATACATGCAGCGGCATCTCTTCGTTTTATCTCGAGCTCAGCTTCGGAAATAGCACGCACAATTTTGAAGTCTATGTCGTTGACGACATGAATGGCGGAACTCTCGCGCGTACCGAGGAGCTTCAGGTTCTCGATGGAAACACGAACGCAGTTCTTTGGGACTCGGGCGTCTTTACGAATTTCAGCGGTGGCGTTTATTACAAGTGGGCCATCACAGGACATGTGAAAATCAACGTGATCAACAAGGCTACCAACGGCCGCGACGCCGTGATTAACGGAGTTTTCTACGACCCGCCGAACGCGGCTCCTCTTCCAGTTTCGATTAGCATTTGGCCCGCCAATTCGAGCGTGGCGGCTGGATTCAGCGAGCAAATGATCGCGAGCGTCACGAATACTTCGAACACAGGCGTCACGTGGTCAATCAGCTCGGGCGTGGGATCCATTTCGGCAAGCGGACTGTACACTGCGCCGGCAAACGTCACCACCGTGCAGAATGTCGTTCTGACCGCAACGAGCGTAGCAGATCCGACGAAAGCCTCGTCAGCAACGGTGACTCTTCTGCCTCCCATTAGCAGTGTAAGCGGCGGGCCTCTGGTCACGAGCATGGTGTTTGGGACGCTCCGAAACAACTATTCGGGCTGGGTCGGATTTGGTTTCAAGGTAGGTTCTACGCCCATGACGGTCTCCGGCCTTGGGCGTATCGCGGTGGCCGGCAACACGCAAACCCATACAGTAAAACTCGTGGACGGCTCTACAGGAGCGGACCTGCCAGGTGGAAGCGTTTTCGTCATGCCAGGCAGCGCCACGCCGGGAACGTTTGCGTACGCTGCTTTAGGCAGCCCGATTGTACTTTCGGCTGCGAAGACATATTACGTACTCTCGCAGGAAACTTCCGGTGGCGATCAGTGGTACGAGAACACTACAACTCTGCAGACCACGGCGGATGCCGCCGACGCCGGACCAATTTACGGCACCGGCTCGTGGACATCTGGCGGCCCCGCGGGACATGCTTATGTTCCCGTGGATGTGAAATATGCGCTGGGCGCCAGCGCCCCCCCACCCCCGGGGCCGCTCAGTGGCACAGCGCTCGTTACCGGCATGGCTGTAGGCACGTTGCGAAATAACTATTCGGGTTGGGTTGGTTCTGCTGTTAAGGTCGGAGCCGCACCTATTGTTGTGTCCGGAATCGGGCGGATCGCCGTGGCAGGCAACACCCAGAGCCACACTGTGAAGCTGGTCGATGCCAGCACCGGAATGGATGTTCCGAATGGAAGCGCCACCGTCACACCGGCCACGGCTACGCCGGGCACGATGGCTTATGCCGCTCTGCCTGCGGCCGTAACGCTTAACGCAAATCATACCTATTACCTGATGACCCAGGAGAGCTTGGGCGGCGATCAGTGGTACGACCTCAACACGACCGTTCAGACGGCTTCTGTAGCCACGGTCACGTCCGCAGTGTATGGCGCCGCTGCTCCTTACGTGCCCATCGGGGGTTCGGCTCAGTCTTACGGACCCGTCGATTTGCTCTTTAGCGCCTCAAGCAGCAGCGGTGTTCCTGTGATTACCCAGCAACCGCAGAGCGCGACCGTTACGTCTGGGCAGAGTGCCACGTTTAGTGTCGCGGCATCGTCGGCGGCGACGCTCACGTATCAATGGCAATCACAGCCGGCGGGAACTGCTGGATTTACAAACATCGCGGGAGCGACGTCGAGCACTTATACCACGCCCGCGACGGCATCTTCGGATAACGGCACACAATTCCAGTGCAACGTGACCAACAGCTCCGGTTCCGTTACGACAAGCATTGCGAGCTTAACTGTGCAGCCCGCCGGGGTTAACACGGGCACTCCATTTGTCACCAGCGAAGTGCTGGGCGCGCTGCGAAACAACTACAGCGGCTGGGTGGGCATGAGTATCACCGTCAGCGGGAATCCATTGAGCATTACGGCACTCGGACGAATCTTCGCGCCAGGCAACACCGGTACGCACATGCTGAAAATTGTGAACGCGGCGACCGGCGCGGACGTTCTGGGCGGCTCGGCCAGCGTCACTATGGCTGGCACTATCGGCCAGTTCGTATATGCCAACTTGGCGTCGGCGGTCGTTCTGAATGCCAATACCACCTATTACGTGCTAAGCCAGGAGACGATGGGCGGCGATCAATGGTATGACTACAATACAACAGCCGCGACGGCATCCGTGGCCGCCTTAAACGGTGCGGTCTACGGAGCGGGTGCGCCTTACGTGTTCCTGACGGGATCAGCCGGGCGGATGTATGTTCCGGTCAATTTCCAGTACACGGCGACGGTGCCCGCGCCCGCTACGGGGACATCGTACGTGACCTCGGAACTGCTGGGCACGCCGCGGAACAATTTCACGGGCTGGATCGGAATGGTAATTACGGTCGGCAGCTCACCCATGACCGTCAGTTCGTTGGGCCGAATGGTGGTGTCCGGAAATACAGCGAGTCACGTGCTCAAGCTGGTCAGTGCTGGTGGAGCCGACATTGCGGGCGGATCCCTAACCGTGTCCACAGCCGGTGCCACGCCGGGGACTTTTGTATACGCACAACTAGCGAGTCCGGTACAGCTGAACGCGAACACGACTTACTACGTCGTTAGCCAGGAGGCTGCGGGAGGGGATTTCTGGTACGATTGGAACACAACCGAGCAGACCACGTCCACCGCTACGATCACCGGGTCTGTGTGGGCACTGTCGAACAGCTACGCAACGGTGGCTGGGTCGGCCGGGCACTCGTACGGGCCGCTTGATTTGAAATACACCGTCGGTGCACCGGCGCCTGGCGCGGCATCCTACGTCGTATCGGCAAAATTAGGAACGCTGCGCAACAATGTCACCGGCTCGGTCGGGATGGCAATTGCGCTTGGCAGCTCGCCGATGACTGTCAGTTCGCTCGGCCGGATGGTGGTATCCGGAAATACCGCGAATCACGTGCTCAAGCTGGTTAACGCTGATGGAACAGATGTTGCCGGCGGATCGGCAACCGTAGCCACGGCCGGCGCGACGCCGGGGACTTTCATCTACGCGCAGCTGGCGAGTCCGGTGCAGTTGAACCCGAGTACGACCTATTACGTCGTCAGCCAGGAGACCGCGGGCGGCGATTTCTGGTATGACTGGGACACAACAGTTCAGACCACCTCGGCCGCTACCATCACCGGTTCGGTTTGGGCTGCCTCCAACGGCTACTCAACGGTGCCGGGCTCGGCCGGGCACTCGTACGTTCCGTTGGATCTTAAATTCCAATAATACGGTTCCGATCCAATCGCCAGACGTTCGGCAAAATACTTCTTGTTCGCAACATGACGATTGAACCTTGTCTGGGTACGCCGACGCCATTTCGTTGATGTGATCCCGCTTAATCGGCGGGTGCGGACTCTTTCGTTCTGTTGGTGTACAGCTCAAGAAAGACTCCTTTTGCTTCGAAAAAGTACCGGCCCACTACCCGTTGGAGACATTTTCAAACCGCCCCGTGCGCCAAGAGAATGCCATGTGAAGCGCTGCCGATGGCAAATCATGTTCCGGGGCGCCAACGGAAGACGATTCTAATCGCGACCGGTCAGTTGTGGCGGGCGACATTACCTACATCCGATTTGCGCGATGAGTTCATTTTTTTGGCCGTGATTCTGGATGCTTACTCACGTCGTGTGACCGATCTCCAGCGCAGGGTGCGGCTTGTTTCGAGAGCGATTTCATCTGTTGATCGCGGTCAGTGATTGGTGGTTAACGCAGCAAATCCCTTCAAACAGAAACTGAGTCATCGGTCGTTCGAGTGAGCACTTGACCAGGGAGTTCAAGTAGGTGCAGTGAAGCGGACGGAGCAGGGAGTATCCAGACAATGGCAGGTTGCCGTCAGTGCTTACAGAAACAGGCGTGGCATGGGAGCCTAAGCCAAGGCCCGGCATCTCATCTGCTAAGTTCCAGTGCGGGATGACGTCGTCGTATTAACGAACTGCGACACGCAGGATGGCGAGTAAATCCGAAGCGGATCTACTGACTGATGTGAGAAGCGATTCAGCGCATGCTCCAGACAAGCCGCTTCACTGAATCTGCAACTTATTCTTGTTCAGGAACTTAGCGGCTGAGTTTCTGGAGACTAGTGGTGTCAAAAATGAGCCCAAGTCTAAACCCTCGCTTGAGTCGGCGACGCCCGTTCCTAGGGCATCGCGGCGCAGCTGTTCGTACTCGTCGATTAGATCGTGAGAGTACGTGTAACTCCCAAGTCCTACTAAGGTTTTTGACGCTTAGGATAGAGGAATGTCGCCTGTTGCTGTAAAACAGCCTACGTTTTAAGCTCTCTTAGTGCAATTCGGCTACTGCCAAGCTAATACGAGTCGCTTAACACGTGCTATGTCCTACCCTCGACGAATTTCGCCCATGTCCGCCCAATCACTGGTTTTGCTCGTTAGTTTTCTGAGCCCGACCTTGTTTGGGCAGGGCCAACCGATTTCCACGGTAGCTGGAGGCGGCCCAAACAACGTTCCCGCGACACAGGCGAACATACAACCTGTTTCAGTTGCCGTCGATGCTGTTGGGAATTACTATGTTGCGGTGGCCTCCCAAAACCGGGTATTTCGGATATCCTCTGCGGGCACGCTGGCTGTGTTTGCAGGCAACGGACTGCTTGGCTACAGCGGAGATGGCGGTGATCCAACGGCGGCGCGGCTGAGCGCTCCGTCCGGTGTTGCGGTGGACAGCAACAATCTTTACATCGCGGATACGGGCAACAATCGAATTCGAAAAGTAAGCCTGGCATCTCCGGCTACTATCAGCACGATGGCTGGTAATGGCAGCGCAGGATTCAGTGGGGATGGGGGCAGTCCACAAGCGGCAGCTCTGTCGGGCCCGGTTAGCATAGCTGTCGACAGCGGCGGAAATGTCTACATTGCTGATCAAGGGAACAACTGTATTCGAAAAGTAACATCCGGGCCGACTTCTACGATCAGCACGATTGCTGGAACGGTCGGAGCGGGTTTTTCGGGCGATGGTGGGTCGCCGGTTGGTGCACAATTGTCATGGCCATCGGGCGTCGCGGTGGACGGAAGTGGCAATCTTTATATTGCAGACCAGGGCAATAACCGAATTCGGAAGGTGGTCTTCGGCTCCAGCCCGAGGATTACGACTGTGGCCGGAAACGGCTCATCCGGTTTTGGAGGCGATGGAGGCGCGCCAACCGCCGCACAACTTTCAACGCCGGCCAGTGTGGCAGTGGACGGCGCAGGGAACCTATTCATAGCTGACCAAGGAAATAATCGTATTCGCGAAGTCGTAGCTGGAGGAAGCCCCATCATCACCACTGTCGCGGGGACTGGCGGCTCGGGATTTGGCGGCGACGGGGGAACCGCCATCAACGCAATTCTGTCGTCACCGTCGGGTGTAGCGCTAGACGCGACTGGCGACATCTATATTGCGGACACGCAGAATAACCGGGTGCGTTTTGTCGCGGCGGGCACGGCGAGAATGATTCAGACCATCGCGGGCAATGGCGCCGCAACTTTCAGCGGCGACGGCCTTGATCCGCAACGAGCCAGCTTGGGTGGTCCTTTCGGCGTTGCCGTGGACGGCGGGGGTAACCTTTACATTGCCGATTCCAGCAACAATCGGATTCGCGAAGTGGTATCAGGCGCAAGCCCCACCATCGTGACCCTGGCTGGTACCGGTACGGCGGGATTTAGCGGCGACGGCGGTACCGCGGTCGCGGCGCAGCTTGACAATCCAATGGGAGTTGCAGTCGACGGCTCGGGCAGCCTGTATATTGCCGATACCGCTAACAACCGGATTCGAAAGATCACCTCTGGACCGAATCCGACAATCAGCACTGTGGTGGGAAGCGGGATACCGGGATATTCCGGCGACGGCGGCAGCCCGGCTAGCGCGCAGTTGTCACAGCCAACGAGTGTCGCACTAGACGCTGGCGGCAATCTTTTTATCGCCGATTCTGGAAATCATGTCGTCCGGTCGGTGTCGTTTGGGACCAATCCTCGGATCACGACAGTGGCCGGCACCGGCACGGCGGGGTTCAGCGGCGACGGCGGCAACCCTGCCGTGGCGGCGCTAAATTCTCCAACCGGCGTGGCGCTCGATGGCGCTGGCAACTTATACATTGCCGATTACGGCAACCAGCGAGTGCGCAAGGTGACCTTTGGGTCCAATCCCACGATCTCTACTGTTGCGGGAACAGGTAGTGTCGACTTAAGCGGGCTCAGCGGGTCGCCAACGAGCACATCCATATCGAATCCCTTCGCTGTAGTGGTGGACCGCGGTGGAAACCTTTACGTCTCAGAAGCAGGCAACGACCGCATCCGGGAATTGGCGATTTCTGCAGGTAGTTTGCTTTCGATTGCAGGGGACGGGACGTTGGGTTTTAGCGGAGACGGAGGGCCGGCGACGGCCGCCAGTCTGGGCCAACCTGCCGGCCTGGCTCTGGATAGCGTCGGGAACCTGTATCTTGCTTCACCGGCAGAAAACCGTATTCGCAAGATAGCAGCCGTTGCGGTACCGATTACCCCGGCTAGCCCGCCGCAGCCGAACATCAATGGTTTTGTTACCGGTTACGACCTGGGTTCGCTTGCCTCCCTCCGCAACAGCTTCAGCGGTTGGGTGGGTATGAAACTTACTGTGGGCGGGAGCCCGCTAATTGTCAACTCGGTTGGAAGGGTTTGTGTGTCGGGTAATTCCGGCGCGCACTCCATAAAATTTGTCAATGCGGCCACCGGCGCCGACGTAGGCGGCAGCGCCGTTTCTGTGAACATGGCTGGGTGTGGGATCGGCCAGTTTGTCTATAGCGCATTGTCCGCACCGGTGACGCTGCAAGCCGGGACCAGCTATTATCTGGTGAGCCAGGAGTTGTCAGGCGGTGATTTCTGGTACGACCACGGGCCAATCTCGACGGCGGCTGTCGCCGCAGTCAACAATTCCGTGTGGTTCGATGGCGTGAACTGGAATGCAGTGGACGGCGTGAATTCCTCGTATGTGCCGCCCAGCTTCACCTACACGGTCGGAACGAGCAGTACGATCGCCGTTACAGTTCAGGCTGCACCAGCCGGTGTAGCATTCCTTGTAGACGGCGCCTCGTACAACAGCAGCCAGACGTTCAACTGGACGGCGGGTTCGACGCATGTCATCGCGGCAGTGGGGACGCAGAGCAGTTCCACGGGCAGCCGTTGGGTATGGAGCAGCTGGAGCGACGGGGGCGCGCTCTCGCACAGCATAACGCCGAGCGCCTCAGCCACGTTTATAGCGAACTTCGGAACACAATACTTACTCAGTACGAGTGTCGCGCCTGCCGGGGCGGGGAACATCTCGATGAGCCCTGCATCGCCGGACGGGTATTACAACAGCGGGACGCCGGTTCAACTTACCTCCGCGCCGAACGCCCCAAATACGTTCGGAAACTGGAGCGGAGACCTGACGGGGACAGTGAATCCGCAGATCATCATTATGTCGGCTCCGCATTCGGTCACGGCCAACTTGCAAACGCCCGCGCCCAGCACGCCGCCGTCCGGACAAGCCTTTGTGAATGGCTACAACTATACTCATCCGGTTTTGCGGAACGATTTCGGTGGTTGGGTAGGCATGAGCTTGACGGTGGGCACAACTCCGCTCAATGTAAGCTCGCTCGGGCGGGTGTGCGTGCAGGGTAATTCGGCCAGCCACACTGTGAAGTTCGTGAATGCTGCCACCAGAGCGGACGTAAGCGGCAGCGCTGTATCGGTGAGCATGAGCGGATGCACTGCCGGTCAGTTTGTGTACACAACGCTGGCCGCACCGGTCACGTTGAACGCCGGCGCGACCTATTACCTGGTGAGCCAGGAGGCCGCTGGCGGGGACGTATGGTACAACTACGGCTCCATCGGAATATCGGCGGCGGCGACGGTGAACAACTCCGTCTGGTTCGACGGGACGAACTGGGATCCGGCCGGAGGGACGAACACTTCTTATGTCCCGCCGAATTTCACGTACACGTTGGGAACCAGCTCGCCGCCTGCCGCACCTTCAGGCAATACACCAGCGACACCTTCGGCAAGCTCGTTTGTGAACGGCTACAACTATAGTCACCCGATTCTGCGCAACAATTACAGCGGTTGGGCAGGCATGAAACTGACCATTGGAGCAAGCCCGCTGAACGTAAATTCGCTAGGCCGGCTGTGCGTAGCAGGAAATGCTGGAGCACACAGCCTAAAATTTGTAAACGCGACCAACGGGGCCGATGTGGCGGGAAGTGTCACTTCGGTGAACATGGCCGGGTGCACGGGCGGCCAGTTTGTGTATAGCACGCTACCCACTCCTATTACGCTCGCAGCCGGCGTCAGCTATTATCTGGTCAGCCAAGAAACGGCGGGAGGCGACCAATGGTATGACTACGGATCGATCGCAACGTCATCTGTGGCCACGGTGAACAACTCGGTTTGGTTCGACGGGGTCAACTGGAATCTAGTCAGCACGGCCAACACGTCGTACGTTCCACCGGATTTCACCTATACGGCTGGAGCTACGCCGCCGATCCCATCCGTTACGGCATTTGTGAATGGCTATAACTACAGCCACCCCTCGCTGCGCAACGATTTCGGTGGGTGGGTGGGAATGAAGTTGAGCATTGGAGCGAGTCCGCTGAACGTGTACTCGTTAGGGCGACTATGCTTGGCTGGCAACACCGGCACGCACATCCTGAAGTTCGTAAATGCGGCGAGCGGCGCAAATGTTCCGGGCAGTGTGATTTCGGTGAACATGGGCGGATGTACTAACGGGCAGTTTGTGTACAGCACGCTTGCGACCCCGGTTAGCTTGGGAGCAGGCGGTACTTATTATCTGGTAAGCCAAGAGGCGCTCGGCGGCGATCAATGGTATGACTATGGTTCGATCGGAACCTCGACTGGCGCCGCAGTAAACAACGCGGTTTGGTTTGATGGAGTCAGTTGGAATCTGGTCAGCAGTGGAAATGTCTCCTTTGTTCCGCCTAATTTCACGTATGCAGTGGGGCCGTAGAGCAGGCCGGAGGCGGGCGCGGTTAAGCGCGACGCCAGAAGGCGCCGATGGCAACGGGAAGACAAGCTTAGCCGTTATACCTGCCATAAAAGATTTCGGCGCGGATGAAACGTCGTATTCGCTGCAAAAATCAGCCGCCTCTGAAGCGGCGCGACGTTGCTCGCCTGGCTCGGTGAGCTAAGCTCGGCCCGCTCGCGTTTCACTCTACACTGCTGCGGGAAGTCGGGTCCGGCAGATTTAATAGAGAGTAGGGTCTGGTGATGTCTTTCAGCGTACGGCCATTAATCGAAAGAACCGCCGCGCGGCCGGATCGCAACAGTCGCAGCGTTTCTGCTGGTGAAAGAAAGTAGTCGTCAATGGGCGGGAGGTGCGGATCTTGTTGTACGCGGCGTTCCGACTCCGGGCCAACGTAAACATCTTTCCAGCCGAAGAGGCTGAAGGGATGAAAGTACAGGCCCGTCCAGAACAGTTCATCATCGACATCTTCCAGAATAATGGTCTTCTGATTCAGGAGTTCCTTTGCCACGGTGACACCGCGAACCACGCTGTGCACGCGTTCGGATCGGTCACGATAAACCCGCGTACCTTCGTAAATGAAAACCGCCGATGGCAGAACATATGCTGAAACCAGCAACATCGCCATGGCTTTAGAGGTTGCTCCAGATCGCCAAGCCAACAAAACAGAGTATGCCCCTAGCATTGCCATTCCGATGGAAGGGATCGTGAGGTAGTACTCGGTGATGTGAGCGGCAAATGGGAGCAGCAAGGCGAGGAAAATGACGAACCATCCGAAGAAGAAAATAGACAGCTTGCGTTCCTCACGGCGTTGCCTGACGCTGAAGTAGACAACGACGGCGGTAAACACTGCTACTGCTATATCCGGCCAGTAGTTGGGGAGCTGTTGTAAGCGCGCGAAGGCCGCAAAGCCGAAAAGCGTCTTCCAATAACTCAGAAACGTGGAGGCGAGAGAAGCGGGATGGAAGTCCATTCGGTAATACGAGGTCACCTCCGGCGCCGGCACGCATAAGTGAATGGTCAAGTAGAGGGCGGAACCGGCAAAGAGCGGTGCGGTAGATTGCAGATATTTTCGGGCGAATAGCACCGCATACAGTGCGGCAACGAAGGGGTAGACCACGTTTAGTTCCAGAGCTCCAAACCCGAGCACAAACGTAAGCCACTGCCAGCGATAGAAGCTGCGCCGGTCGGTTTCCACATACTTCAAGAAGAAAAAGAAGCTGGCGAGGAGAAAGGTCGCGCATTGGATCTCGTTATAAGCGGAGTTCCACGACATGGGCGCAATGAGCGCGATGTTGAAGAGCCAGAGAATTGGCGCGAGCATTCCGGCCACTGCGGATCGAGTAAGCTTCTGCGCGATGGCTGCGATGAGAGCGACATTAACGAACTGGTTGAGAAAGACAAAAATCCGGTATGGCAGCGCGTTGACGCCGAACAGATGAGAGAAAAGCAGAAAGAATCCGCGCTCGCCAAGCGGCCGTATTGTGCCTTGCGCCATTGGGGCAAACAGAGCAAACGCCAAGCTGTGGGCGTCCTTCACGTAATTGTGAAGAGACAACCAATAGAAATCGTCCTGCATGAACCAGACGCGCAATCCAACAAAGTAGAGCGCCAGGCAGACCGCGATCGGGGTAAGCCAAAACGCAAACGGAGAAAAACGATTGCTTTCTTTCTGCGGCACAATGCGCGCAGAGCTGCCTGTTAGGGTGGCTGGTGTCGCTTCCAAGTCGGGCTGTAAATGGATACCGATCAACTTGAGGTCCACAACCCATGGCTGAAGCGAAAGACGAGAAGGACGAATTCCTGCTTTAGCTGGGAGGTTGTCCTATCGAATATAGCAGCGTAATCGTTTGCTGGCCAGAGGAATTCTTACGAGCCGCGGAGATGCAGCATGAGAACCAGGCACGATGCGGCTGCCCGAACCATTTAGATGTAAGACATTGCAAACCTATGTCTTGCGTGGAAAAGCGAAGCGGGTTATTGAGATTCGCCGACGTGTTTGAAGTGCCTAGAACTAGTACTTCTAGGACAGAATGCACACGGTTTTTCGTCGTTTGAAAAATTTACGGTGCTAAACTCTAGTTTCAGTCATTGCTGCTATTCATGACAACTTCCGTTAACAGCCGTGCAGAAGATGAAGGAATTGAGTTGTGCGTTGGCGAGACGATCATCATCGCTGGCGGTCCCCTGGAAGGGCTGGAGGGATCGTTGCTGGAGAGCGCGGGCCAACGAGCGATTGTTTCGGTCCGCCTCCTCGATAGAAGCTTACTCGCAGAGATTGACGGTGACTGGATTAAACCTGCCGCGCGTCAAGCGGTAGTAAGCGCGATCTCTATTCGCCCGCCCGAAAGAGAGCCGCTTGCTCGCACCGATGCTGCGCGGTAATGCGGGTCACATACGGCGCTTGGGGGCTCCATTGGTAAAAATCGAGATGATTGGCTAGTGTTGTTCCCGTTTTGTTCAGCGACTTCAAGGCGCACGAGCACGTCGTTGTGGACGGCCAATAAACAACCTGTCCGCCCCGAAGCTCTGGTTTCGCGAGCGGGAGGGGTTATTACGAAGGCACCGTTGGTGACGTAAGGACGCCGCGTTCTGTTAACGATCCGATTGCGATCGTGAATCCAATCACTGTGATCGCACCGGTTCCGGGCGGTGGCGCGTAAGCGAGCGGGCCAGCGTCGACAAGGTATTGAACTCTGACCACTGTGGCGCGCTTCGTTGCGCTCTGCGATGCCGCGGGCTGGAGTGAACTGTCGGCGCGGTCCGCTCAGCAAGTCAGACCTGAGATTTGGCTCAGCGTTGGAATGCAGTTTTTGTGTCGACGACGGAAAGCCCGCACCGCAACGGCGGCAGAGGCAAGCAGGCGCAGCCTGGCGCGTGCGTACAGAGGAGGATTGCGGAACGAGAAATGAAGACCGAGCCGAATGGGAATGGGAGTCAAACGGGAATTCCGAGTAGGAGAATCCCAGTAGACTGAAGCGCCTTCCCGAATGAAAAAGGCGCCAGGTCCAGTCGCGCTGGCCAGGTCCAGTCGCGCTGGACAACACGGCAATATTCCACGCGCTGGCGAAAACGCGATCGGTTATTAGTAACCAGCCGCCGTTCTGAACGCGGAAGACACCGATACGACACTATTGGCTGGATTGATTCAGGCTCGTAAGCGGCTTGCGGATGGAGTAGCGCGACGGGCCCGATGTGCCGTCTTGGATCACAAGCATGGTTCCACGAAATTCGTACGATTCGGATACTCGACGGAATAGCCGAGCAGGATACAAATGAGTTCACTTTCGATCGACAGATCGAACGGCCCGACTGATCTGATCGACTACTTCGAGTCTGAGAAAGGTGGGCCGCTGTTTTCCGGGGACGTCCCATTTGAAATATCGGCATACCGGAGCAGGGAGTGCATTGGTGGGTGGCCAGCCATGGTTCCTCTCCATCGTCGTCGCGGGTTCCGGTCATTACCGGTGAGTCAGGTAGAACGAGCAACAGAGCGGCCAGACCCATCATGGACCGCGACCCTGATGACGCGCAAAAGGCATCCACAGTTCTATTAAGTCGTGAGACGCGAAGACAGGTTAAGAGTCGGCAGCTAAAACGAAAAAACGAGCCTGACCGGGGGATCCGGTCAGGCCCGTTTAGTGTATCTTCACTGAGAGAAGCTACTGAGGCTGTTCTTGCTTACGGCGGCGCAAAGTGATCGCAATGAGACCAAGCAGCGCGGTGCCGAGGAAGCCGACCTGTTTAGGTTCGGGAACGGAGCTCGTGCTGAACGCATTCTTCACGTTTGTAATATCGGTCGCGCCAGCAAGACCCGGCGCACCGCAACTCGAGGCCGAGCAGGCCTGCATGTCTTTTGTCACGGACACGGCATTGGTTGCGCTGAACGTATTCGTCTGGGTCTGCGTCGTGCCTGAGTTGGCCTCGGTGATTGAGACGATGGGCGCAGATACGGAACCCGCACAGGAAGTGATCGGGGTTTTGGCGCAGCCGAGAGAGTATTGGTCAGTTAGGCTATCGACGCCAGTATTACTGGTATTTGTTCCAACTGCTGTACCAGTGATGGATTGGAAAAGATCGATAATATCGGTGCTCGACGAACTGACGTAATAGCTAAGTTCGATGTCCGCCTTCCCAGTAGAGGGAGCGCAGAAATTCGACCCAGCCGGGCTAGTGCAATTCGCGTTTGCGCCAAAAGCGAACGAAAATCCAACCTCGCCGGGGGCCACTGTACCAAACGTTGTGCTAATGTTACTCAGCGCGGGCGTGAATCCGTTGCCGGCAGGCGTTTCATTTGCTCCCCCGAACACGAACGTCCAGGTAGCGCCATCCGGTGCTGTAATTGTGCAACCAGCGCTCCCGGCAGTAGACCAATCTTGAAGCGTTGCGATGGAGCTGCACAAAGTGGCCCCAGACGCCATCCCCGCACTTGCTACGAGCAGGGAAAAAATAGCCAGACATAACAGACTGCTACGCATTTGAAACACTCCTCCTTGGTTCGCCAAACCGACCCACTAAACCTTCCAACTGCATGAGTATACATCAATCGGAATCCCCACAAAAGGTTTTTAACTTAAATAAAGTACTAGGAGTCCTTCTCCAGCGTAATGGAAACAAGGAAGCAAGGTAAGACAGGTTACTGGCTGTGGTGAGACTTGGCTCGCATTACTGAGCTTCTTTGAGGTAATCGTGGATGGACGCCGCTACCAACTTCGGAGGGTTCTTAGCGAGGACGGTCTCAAACTCACGTTTGGCCGTGGTGCGCTCTCCGCTCTTAAGAAGTGCGACTGCATAGTGATAGCGGACAACCATGATATTCGGATACTTGCGAGTAAGAGACGACAGGATCGGCAGAGCGGCGGCAGCATCTCCGCGTTTTACATATATCCAAGCCAACGTATCTTGAACGCCGGGGCTGTTGGGTGCTTTGCGGAGAGCGTTGGTGGCCAATTTGAGCGCCTCGTCCAAATCACCGCCCGAATCGGCAAGGAGGAGAGCGAGGTTATTGGCGGCGGCCGGATCATCGGGCGAAATTTGTAAGGCCTTTCTATAACTTGCAAGGGCGGCTGCATTGTCGCCCAGATCCTGTTGCACGGTGGCGATGACCTTGTCCACATCCTTGTTCTTTGGATCGAGCTGCTTGACGCGATGGTAGGCGTCCAGCGCTGCCGCTAGATTGCCCTGTAGGCGTTCTTCATCGGCGAGGCGAATTTGAATGGGCAAGGAGCCGGGATTCTCAGCGGCCATTTTTCTAAGCTGTACCAGGGCCACATCGCGCTTTCCCGCCTTTTCGGCAGCATCGACCAACAAAGCCTGCGCTTGCAGCGAGTTGCCCGTACGTTTTGCTTCTGACTGAAGGAGTTCGAGAGCCCGGTTGGGGAGGTTTTCTGCCTGGTATGTCCGGACCAGGCCCACCAAACCGTTAAGATTTGAGCCGCCCTGCTCATACACCTTGCGAAATTGTGCTTCCGCCTCACCATAGTGCTTTTGAAGCATGGCGATCACCGCCAATTGCGTTTGCGCCGCCTGCGGATTACTGCTATCGTGCGCCAACTGCTGCGCTTCGGTTTTCGCCGCTGTATAGGAACCGAGGACGGTCAGCGCGGCAACGCGAAGCATACGCGCAGGCTCGTCGCCTGGTTTGAGGGTAAGCGCGTAATTGGCAAGATCCAGAGCATTCTGATAATTGCGCCGCATCATCGCCACGCTAGCGACGGCGATGACCGGCGTGGCGGAAGTTTGATCCACCGCCGCAGCCTGTCTGAAACGCTGTTCCGCTAAATCCAAGTTCCCATTGAGCATAAACGCCTCGCCGGCGGTCATCTGGGCCCGTGCGTCGAAGCGGGCGTCGTTGGCGAGCTCCTTGGCTATGGCGGCAGCGGCGGCCCGGTTTTTTACGTCGTCGGACTGGTCCAGCAGTTCGATTTTCAAAGTGCGGGCGAGGATGTTTCGGGCGTCTTTAGCAAGAATTTCATCAGTTGCCTTGAGCGCTTCGTCCCGGCGACCGAGAATCGTAAGAACTGACGCGATACGTTCGCGATAGGTGGTATCGCGGGTTTTATCAGCCGCCAGACCCTGGTTGTAGTCCGCCAGAGCTTGCGTCCAGTTCTTAGCGAGAGAATGAAAATCGCCGATGATCAGGTCGGCTTGGGGGAAAACACCGCGGCGGTCGCGCAGCGATTGGATAATGACTTCCCCTTCCTGCGGCCTTTGGGTCTGATAGTAGAAGCCAGCTAGATTCACAACGGCGCTGGCATCTGAGGGATTCTTCATCCGACGCACTTTTAGCAACGATTCAGCGTCCGCCGGCCGCTGTTGCGCCATGTAGAACGTGTAAAGCAGATCGTAAGCGGGCGTATAGTCTGGGTGGCGGTCGATCGCGAGTTGCGCCTGGTGCTGGCCCTCCGCAGTCTGATTGTTTTTTAGCAGAGCCTCGGCCAGACTGGTTTGCAACTCAGCCGAGTCGGGGGTGATCCGGAGAGCCTGCCGGAAAAGGGCAACGGCATCGGCAGCGCGGTGGTCGATGAGTGCGATCGCTGCCTTCAGCTCGAGGCCGTCGGTGGAATTCGGAGCATCGGCGAGCAGTGCATCGGACAAAGTGCGCGCTTGATTGTATAAGACCGCCGGGGGACGCGCGCTTGCTTTGTAAGCGGAAAGGGCGAGTTTTGCTAAAGCAACTTTCGCGGCTATATTGCGTGAATCGAGGGCCACAGCATTTGCGAGTTCCTGATAGGCTTCATAGCCTTGATCCAATTGCAGCATCGCGAGCGCGAGCCGGTACCGGGCCTCGCTCGACTTGGGTTCTTTCTTAATGGCGGCGCGGTAATTCAGGACGGCGTCTTTGTATTTCGCCGCAGCATACAATTCGTTGCCCCGTTTGATGTATTGCGGAGCAGTTTTGCTGCAACCACAAAGGAAAACGATGCTCACCGCGAACAAGCCCACCCACGGTTTCGCTGCCATTTGATTACCTCACACCTGTTCTACAATACACGAACCAACCATGTCATTCAGCAGAAACCGCCGACTGTGCTCTAGGGTTCCCCACTCGACTTCGACGCGGTGCTGACTTTGTCGTCCCGGGCGGAAGCGGCCGATCCGAAATACACGATGCTTCCGTCGGTGAGCACCTGTCTGATTATGCTAGCCCGGTCGCCGCTGGATAAGAACGCGTCAAACTCGGAACTACTGACCCCGGCCGGGATGTACGCGATCCACTCCGGATCGGTTCCGGACGGGCAAAGAGCCTTCAACGTCGCGGGCGCTTTCTCAAAGTTCCAGATCTTGATTGTTTCCACGCAAATAGAGATCTAAAGAGCTAGATAGATTCTGGCGCGCTCCGGCGAGCTTTACCGATTCGACGTCGGGATCCTTCTACTACTCTCATGTTAGTACCAGTCATTGCGACCGTCAAAATGAGCGTGCGGCGGTCGCGGAACTAAACATCAACCATTAACATGAGCCACTTCCCCGCGCGCGGCCTCGCGAGTACGGAACATTTTGGATTAGCGGACGAGTGCCTGGCCGCTGTCATCAAAGGGTGCCGTTAGGAAATTGCAACGAGGCATCCCGTGTTGCGTTCAGCAAGCGGCGCGATCGGCAGTCGCTAGTAGTTCCTCGACCGTGCCAGCGTCCTGCGGATCGGTCACATCCGGCACGAACAAAGTCGTACCGCCACGTTGAACGTACCGCACGCGGGAATAGGAATCGCGTCCGATTACTTCGCCGAGGACGGCATCGTACCGCAGAATTTGCGCGGCTGTTCCTTTCTTTTCGCTGCGGATTACGGTTCCATTCATGACTGGAGAAAGCCATATGTCGTTATGCAAGCGCATCGGAGCATATGCTCTTTCAGTTTTAGGATTTCTGTGCTTCAAACTTGGGCTGCTCGTTCACTGCTCTGAGCGCTAATCGCCGCACCTCTGTCTTGCGCGAAGCGGGATTTGTTACTGATCGTTCGTCTGACGAAAGTCACAGCCCACAAACAGCGCCGGTCTGTGGAATTGGCCGGCTTCAAAGCCATTGATACAAGCGAGTCACGCGCGTTTGTGTCCCGGTTGGTCGGTGATCGGGAGGTGAACCAGCATTTTGTGGTATTGACTTCGGTGGGACCGGCCCGTGTGCGTCTGGATTACTTGAGATTAGGAGGTACGTAGGACATATTCGGACCGCCGATCGGAACCCAAGTCTTTCCTTCAAAGGAGTATACAGCGCTCGTTATGGCCAGTGAAGTTGCACTGGAGACAGGCGTGTAGTCGTACCACTGGTCTCCGCCAGTCTGTTCGAGGCTGACCAAGTAATACGAAGTATTTCCCGGCAGTGTTACAGGTGCTGACAGTGCTGTCCACACAAATTGTCCTGTTGTCCCGGTGCCCGTGTTCACAGAAACGGAAGCACCCGGTACATCACTGCCATCGGAAGCGCGGACAACTTTCACGAGATGAGTGCCTGCGTTTCCTGAGACGGTAATGCGGCCGAGAGCATTCACCATCAAACCGGCGGGCCCGGTAGTGAACGCTGCGCCAACCCACCCTGTAAAATCGTTTCGGACCGCGCCTTTGCTGAAACTGGTAATGGCTGGCTGGCTCGTGTTGGCTGATGCCACGCTGTACTGGAATCCAGGCGGTACGTATGACGTGCCGGGGCTACTAACTAGCACCCATTTCGCGCCATCATAATAGACGGAGGCCGTCGGGGCCAGATCGGAGGTAGTCGAAATCGGCGCGAAATCAAACCATTGATCGCCTCCCAACACTTCTTGGCTGACCAACAAGTACGACGCGTAGGGTTGAAGAGTCACGGCGCTGGTAAGGGGGGCATAGATAAACTGTCCGGAAACACATCCCGCCATCGACAGCGAGACAGACGCACTGGGCAGATCCATCCCGGAGGACGCGTCGACGATCTTGATGGTGTGTACTCCGGCATTGGCCGGTGCACACACGCGTCCCAAAGTCACGACCGATAAAGGCTTTGGTCCGATTGTCAGGCTCGTCCCTACAAAGCCGCCGAAATTGTTCCGCAACGGGGCGCTCGCTGTGTAAGCGGTAATTCCAGTTGTCAACTGCTGAAAATTTGCGTTTACTCCATGCGCAGCGGTCATCGAGATCGTCTGCGGGTTGGTGTTCCCGCTCAGATCGCCACTCCAACCGGTAAAGACATATCCGCTGTTCGGCACCGCGGTCAGTTGAACCTGCGTCCCGCTGTTATAGTAACCGCCGTTGGAAACGGGACTGGCCGTGACCGAGCCGCCCGGCGCAGGCTGCACGCCAGTGGTGAGCTGATATTGAACCGTAAAGTTAGCCGTGATGGTAGTCTGACTTACGGGATTGATGGCGTGTGAACTCGCACCCCCATCACTCCAGCTGCTGAATGCATACTGTACACCGGCTCCGCCGCTCTGTGGCGATGTCACCGCGATGGTATGGCTCGAACCGGAGATCCAGCTGAAACTCTGCGGGCTGGTATAGGTCGTCCCATCCACCGTAAACGACGGACCGCTGATGCTGGCCTGTACTGTGACCTGCACCCGCGCTTGGATTGTGGTGGTGTCCGAGGCCGTGTTGTTGGACAGATTGGAATCGCCCGTTGTAGATACGCTCGCGGTATTGGTCACGCTGGCGGGCGCGTTGCTCGCCACATTCACCGTAAGCGTGATCGGCGGGTAGCTGCCGCCGGCAGTCAGGGCATCCGTCCGCGAGCACGGTCCGGACGGCTGCGTGCAGATCCATCCCGTTCCCGATATCGCCGTCGCACTCAAACCACCTGGCACCGTGTCGCTGACCTGTACCGCCGCACTCGTACTCCCGGTTCCGGCGTTCGTGACCATGATCGTGTAGGTGTCGCCCGTGTCAGATTGAACGAAATTGCCGCTATGGCTCACTGCGATCGCCAGATCCGGCGCAGGTGGCGGCAAAATGGAGTACTGAAAATTGGCCGGCACATAGGAGGTATTTGCCGGTCCGGCGGGGAGCCAGGTCGCGCTGTCTGGCGAGAAAACCGAATTCAGAATGGCGGCGTCCGATGACACCGAAACGCCTCCGTAATCGTACCAGCGATCACCACCAGCGAGTTCCTGGGTTACGAGATGATATGACGTGCCTGCCTGTAGGGTAACCGGGCTCGCCAGGGACGCATAGACAAACTGGCCGGGCGTACAGCCGGCCATGGTAACTGCCGTCGAAGCTCCAGCGAGATCTGTGCCATTGGCAGTTCCATGCACGATCTTAACGGTATGCGAAGCAGCATTTCCAGAAGCGCAAACGCGCCCGAGTGAGGTGACGGAGAGAGGCGCGCCACCTACCGTGAAAGTAGTTCCCACCCAACCAGTAAAGTCGTTGCGCAAAACGGCCGACGATTGAGAATAAGCCGTGATGAACACCGCATTTGTGACTGGAGCACTGCACTGGAAATTTCCAATTACTGAGTGGGGCGCCGATATCGTCAAGGACTGTGGATTGACAGTTCCTGCCATATCACCACCCCAACCTGTAAACGTACAGCCGGAGGCCGGCACGGCCGTGAACTGAACCAGGGTTCCGGTCACATAGTAACCGGCATTCGCCGTGGGATTTATGGTGATGCTGCCGCCGTTCGCCGGTGAAACAGAGGTGGTGAGCAGATACTGAGTGCCGAAATTTGCCGTGTAAGATGCCGACCCCGCGGCGGTAATCGTGTGGGACGTGGCCCCGCCGTCACTCCAATTCAACCACACGTATTGCGTGCCCGGCCCCGCCGCTTGCGGAGTGGTCACGCTGAGTACGTGCGAGCTTCCGGGATTCCAGGTGAACACTTGAGAACTGGAATATGACGTCCCGTCGACGGAAAACGATGCTGCGGCAGGACTAGCCTGAACAGTGGTCTGGGCCGGGGTTGCCACCGTATATAGGAAGCTTGGGGGAACATACGAGGTGTTGGGATTTCCGGCACGAATCCAGTTCTGACCATCTGAGGAGTACACGGAACTGATTACGGCCGCAGCGCTCGTCGTGGTTATCGCACCGAAGTCGTACCACTTATCACCGCCGTTCAACTCCTGTGTCACTAAAGAGTATGCGGTGTTTGCCTGCAGAGAAACGGGAGAAGTTAGAGCAGTGTACGCAATCTGACCGGGCGTGCAATTGGACATGCTTATCGATACACTTCCCCCCTGAACATCCAGACCGGTCGCAGCGCTGACTAATTTGATGCCATGGGTTCCGGCGTTTCCGGACACACAGACCCGCCCCAAGGCAGTCACTGTCAGTGGATTCGATCCAACAAGAATGTTCATGCCCACCCATCCAGTGAAGTCGTTTCGCAGGAGCGGGCTATTCGAACCATAACCAGTGACAAAGGCCGTTCCGGCCAGATTAATCGTAGTCAAATCGTTTGCAGTATTGTTTTGTGGATTGACATCTCCTACTCCGGAAACGACCGCGACATTGGTGACAGCGCCGGGCGCGTTCCCCGCCACGTTCACGGCGAGTGTAATGGCTGGAAATGACGCCCCTGGAAGGACCGAATCGCTGCGCGTGCACGGCCCGCCCGGTTGTGTGCAGGTCCAACCAACTCCCGCAATACTCGCTGCCGTTAAACCAGATGGAAGCGTGTCCGAAACTGTGACGCTCCCAGATGTAGGAGCACTCCCGACGTTGGAAACGGCTAGAGTGTATTGCCGGGCCAGATCACCTTGCGTAAACGATCCGTTATGGGAGCTTGTTATGGCCAGATCGGGAGAGGCGCCGGGGCCGAAGAAGATCCCGCTCACAACCGAGTTTGGGCCGCTCGAGTTCGTGACCTTGACAGTCACGTGGCCCGCGATATTCCAGATCAGGTACGCCCCGGAGGTGAATCCCGAGACCGTGCGGCTATCAAGCAACTGCGATGTATTCGCGTCAAGTATGGAGATTGTTTCCGTTCGATTCCCGAAATCCCAATCGAGCGCGTAGAATGCCACCGGATAGGCTTGGCCGCCGGAAACGTTCAAGTCCATGGTAAAGCCTCCGGCGGCGTAGTAAGTGGCTGCAATGCGGTCGTTCGGATTGCTTGCTTTGATCAGCGCGCGCACATCCGGCGTGGATGCGAACCACGTGTACAGGCTTGCTCCATTGATGGTAAGACTCGCGTAGGATGGGACAGACGTGGCATCCGCTGCGATTGCATAGCCTGC
The DNA here is from genome assembly GCA_035293725.1 of Bryobacteraceae bacterium. Taxonomy (GTDB): domain Bacteria; phylum Acidobacteriota; class Terriglobia; order Bryobacterales; family Bryobacteraceae; genus Palsa-89. Next base: position 12,536 of record DATGMH010000024.1, on the reverse strand, counting down.
CTGCCCATATGCACCCACCCAGTTCCCCTCTGCGTTGGCGTCGATTTTCACAAAGATTGCAGTAGCACTAGGCCCACCTGTTCCGCCGGTGGAACCAGAGAGCGACGCGATCTCGCTGGACGATAATGCGCGATCATAGATTCGGACCTCATCCATGCTGCCGGTGAAGTTCGCGCCAAGCGTTGGATCGGGATTTGCGCCCATTTGGAAAAGAGAGTTAGCGCGAGCGGATGCGGAAAACACAGTCGGCAGCGAACTCAGCACACCATCGACGTAAAAAGATACCGTGGAGCCAAGTCTTACAACTACGGCGATGTGATGCCAACGCCCGTCATTAATGCCGCTGCCTCCGGTTACGACGGGATTGCCGGTGATCAGATTCGCGCCCCCCAGTTGGAATGCTACTGCGCCGGCGGGTGTTGTCTTCAAAATGTATCCCGCGCCCGTACCTCCTCCGGAATACTTGCTCAGCAAAGTTTCAAGCCGGCTGGTGTTTGTCGTCTGAATCCAAAGCGAAAGCGTCAGATCGCTGACGAGGTCAAACACTTGCGTTGACAGGCTGGAAGTGACCTGGCTATACGATGAACTACCGTTGAATTGAAGGGCCTGGCCGGTTTGTCCCGTTATCGAAGAAGTGTTGAACGCCGTGGCCGGGTTGTTATTGCCAGATTGGTCGAACAACGTCGAACCGGAGACATAAGCGGTATCGAAGCTCCAATAACCGGCCAAGCCGGCGGTAGGACCGCTGGAAACGTTCTGTACAGCGATCGTGACGGGCGCGGAAGTCGCCTGCGTACCCAATGTGTTGGTCGCAATGGCGGTCACCACGTGAGTTGTGTTGGTCAAAGTCGTGGTTTGTAGAGTTATGGTGTAGGGCGCGGCGCTGACTGTGGCAATGTTGACTCCATCCACCAGGAACTGCACGTTGGCGATACCCACGAGGCTATCGGAGGCGCTGGCGGTCACCGTTATGCCAGCAGCCAACGTTTGATTCGGCTGGGGAGCAGTGATTGCAACGGTCGGCGGAGTATTGTCAACGGTGAAAGTTGCGGAGCCGACTGCGCTGTTGTTGAGGCCGGGAGCGAACGCGACAGCATTCAGCGTGGATGGCGAGAAAAGCGTCAGTGGTCCGGTGTAGACCGGTGACGAGGCTGTCGGCACAGTACCGTCAAGAGTGTAGTGAACGGTCGTGCCGAGAGTTCTGCTCACGATCGTGACGGGCGTAGAACTCGTGATGATACCGCCCGCCGGGTTGACCTCAGGGGTAGCGGCTGTTGTGGGATAACCCGCGGCGCCAACGGTGTCCGTGGCGCTCGTAAACCCAGGGCCGTTGGCCGCAACGTATCCGTTACTTGCCCCCGAGAGGCTTGACGAAACCCAGAACGAGTACAGGCTACCGTTGGTCATCGTGAACTGAAACTGAACGGGCTGGTTTGCAAATAAAGAGAGATCAGTCAGGCCATTGGCCCAATTCACCTGCTGCAATGTCTTGTCGGCTGTCAACGGAAGCGAGGTCGCAAGGACGCCGCCATTGGTCGGGTTTATAAGTTGAATCTGGAGCGAACCCTGGGGATCTTTGACATTAACGAAGAGATACTTGCCTGAGAACTGCACCGGACGAGTCGTTAGCGAGGCAGGCGCCGACCCGGCGTCCATGGAGTAAAAGCCATCGCGCCGCAGCGTAGCCAGGCCTGTCGCGCCAACGGCGGGGGCTCCATGGCGGGCATTCCGGCCACTGAAGTAAAACCACAGTTCGTCGCCCACAATGAGGAAACAACCGCCGGCAGATTGGGTATTCCCGAGGTCCCACGTGCCAGCGACGTTCGAAGCGGGTATAAAAGCCCCATTCGTTCCGGAACCGGAGCCCCGTGTCGGCCTAACCCACTGAAAGCCATCTCGACTGAAACCGGCGCCGAGTTCGACAATATCCGGCCCAGGCAAGTTATTGGGATTTTCATCGTCAAACCCCGGGTAGAACCAGCTGAACAATCCCACAAGCACGCTTTCATAAGCGACGGCGTCCAGGTTATAGAGCTGCGGGTTCGTGCCACCGGTAACATACGGTGGATCGTTGACGTCGGGACCGGTCCAAAAATTCGATGTCCCTGGTTGCGGAGGCGTCCAGTTGGACAGATCAGGACTTTCCGCGTACAACCTGGCGCGGCTCGTATACGAAGGGCGGCTCGGGGCGACGGGCAGCGGCGTGTATGTCTTGAGGCTGTCCACCCAGACATTCCTGAAAGGATTCAAGAAAAATGTTGTGCGATCGAATATTGGAATCGGATATTGACTGCGAATATTAGCTGTCCAGTGAATCCCGTCTGGTGAAAAATAGAGCAGCGCGAACGCAGTTGCATCGCTGGCAAACGCCTTGAACTTGCGGCCAGGGTTAGGATCCTGAAGATCCATCCAAACGATCAGCCCGGCAAGCGGCGGGTCTCCCGGTGCGGCAACGATGACCTGATCGGTATTTGGGACGGCGGCATCGGGGATAGAGGGCCTTACCCAATTCTTACCGTCGGTCGAGTACGAATAACATACAGCGTTGCCGGTCGCGCAAAACAGCCACATTTTGAACAGATGGTCGGCTGGATCGAACCAGACTCCATCGCTGAAGGGCATGGCGAATCCCGCAGTATCCTCGGCGTTGGGTTTTACAACCGGGTTGAAAGGATACTTAACCGGCTGATGCTGAGTCCGAGTCATCGTCGTCTGCTGGACGAGAAAATCATCGACGAACAGTTGCCGGCCGATGTCGATCGGAATTACAGGCGGAGGGCTCGTTATGTAGGAAGGGATCTGATAAATCTGAGTAGGATCTTGCGTGGGTGGGAAGGGTTGTGGGAGGACAATCCCGTTATAAAGGGTGTGGCCTCCTGACTGGCCCGCAACAGGAAACGCTGATGCCGCAAAGACAAAGACAGTTAGAGCGATGGCCCTCATATGCCGTCTCCAACGGGCTCCTCCGAAATGCAATTGCCTAATTTAAGAACTACAGCATACAACGCAACCGCAACACTGGTATAGGCTGTTCTATTTAACATGACCTTCATTGGAACTAGTGTTCTAGTCTTCACGAGGAAATACTCACCTGAGCAGAGTCGCCTCATCGAGTTCGGCCAATTGCCGACACTGAATCACGCACGACGAGGCGATCGCAAGGCTGAGACGTTCGCATTCCTGTCGGCAGCCATTTAATGTGGACGACTTAGCGACGGAAGGAAGCCTACAAAGAGATACTGGCGTTAATCAGGTGGCAGAAGAGCAGCGTAGCCGCCCTTCCCAACTCACCCGGATCAGCGCAGACGAGCAATGAGAACCGAGCGTCCAATAGAACGGCGACAGTCTCTTTTTGGGTTGAATCATCAGTTACTGGTACTTGAAATCGACGGGAACGTACATGTGACCGGAAGCCGAGACAACAACGTACGAAGTACCGTTGAAACTATACACAGCGCCATTTAGCGTAGCGATATTATTAGTGTGCACGGCCGTGTTGTAATCATACCATTGGTCTCCGCCCGAGCTCTCTTGGCTGACAATGTAGTAAGTCGTGTTCGGATTGAGTGTTACCGGTGACGCAAGGGCGGCATAGTTAAAACTGCCGGCAATCCCACCTGACAGATTGACGGAAACGGAAGCGCCTGGCACATCCACGCCAGAAGCGTTCACGATTTTGACCGCATGGGTACCGGTGTTGCCGGCCAGGAACAAACGCCCAAGATGTGTGACTTGAACCGGCGCGGAGCCTGTAATAATACTTCCGCCAACCCAGCCGATAAAATCATTGCGAGCAGTTCCCGCGGTAACCGACGTCACGAAGGTCGAAGTGACGGGGGCACCTTGCGTGTACTGGAAATCTACCGGAATATAACTGTGTCCGCTAAGGTTCGAAACGCTGGAGTATGGCGCTGCCGTTCCGTAGACAGGCGCGGTGATCGAAGCGCCTGCGTGATTCTGCAACGAAGTATTGAGATCGTACCACTGGTCGCCTCCCACGATTTCTTGGGACAGGATGTAATATCCCGTGTTCGCGTTCAATGTGACCGGGCTGGAGAGCGCAACATACGCAAATGCTCCCGAGGGCTGTCCGGCCGTATTGATCATCACGGATCCGCCGGGTACGTCCGTTCCCGCACCTGCGTTTACGATTTTGACCGTATGCATGCCGCTATTCCCCGGCGCGATGAAGCGGCCCAGAGCTGTAACCGAAATGGAAACATTGCCGACGGCGACGGACATCCCGACCCAACCTGAGTAGTCATTCCGGAGCGTACCGAGGGTGAGGCCGGTGACGAAGGGAGTGCTTGACGATACGTTGAGTAAGGCTGCGTTCGATGTCACCGGGCCCTGGGCATTGGTGACAATGCAATGATACTGAGTGCCACTATCGGATAGAGTTACTGCTGGAGTCGTGTAGCTGTTCGAGGTTGCGCCGCCAATCGGCGAAAACGAGCCCGCGCCGCTGGGCTGCGACTCCCACTGATATGACAAAGTGCCGCCACTTGCAACGACTGTAAACGTCGCGGTCTGTCCAACGGTTACGGTTGCATTTTGAGGCTGCTGGGAGATCGTGGGCGGCGACGGGGGGACGAGATTCACAGTGGCGAGCCCCGATTTCGACGTATCTGCAACGCTGGCAGCCGCGATGGTTACGGACTGATTACTTGATATAGTTGAAGGCGCCGTGTAAAAGCCGTCCGATGTGAGGGTTCCAACCGGTGGATTGGTCACGATCGACCAAGTCACTCCAGTGGTCGTTGTGCCGGTTACCATGGCGCTGAATTGTTGCGTACCGGAATTAGGGAGCGTAACCATGGATGGGTTAACGGATACGGCTATGCTTGCAGCATATTTGAAGTCCACAGGCACGTAAGAATGTCCAGCGGACCCGGAAACAAGCGTATACGGAGGTCCATAAACCGAGGCGCCTAACACAGCAGCCGACGTGCTTTGCACTGAGGTGTTGTAGTCGTACCATTGATCTCCGCCCGCGGCTTCCTGGCTAAGGACATAGTAGGTCGTGTTGACGTTGAGAGTGACTGGCGCAGCCAAATTAGCGTACACGAAATTTCCAGACACCCCTCCGATGGTGGAGACCGTTACGGACGTCCCGGGGACATCTGTTCCCGTCGAACTCTGAACAATTTTGAGGACATGGGTGCCGGTGTTTCCCGAGACAAAAATTCTGCCTAGGGCCGTTATGGCGATGGGCTGCGCGCCTGTCGTGACACTCATACCAACCCAGCCGCTGTAATTGTTGCGGAGTGTGCCGAGGGTTGTGGATGTGACGTAATTTGAGCTAGGGGGCAAAACGGTCAAACGTGCCGCGCTGGAGGAAACCTGGCCCTGAGCATCGGTCACCAAACAAATGAATTGTGTGCCGTTATCGGGGGACGATACCGGCGGAGTCACATACGTGCTGGAGGTGGCACCTGAAATATTGGAATAGGATGATGCGGAGGACGGTTTCGATTGCCATTGGAAAGTAAGTCCCTGCCCGGTTGCGCCTACTGTGAATGAGGCACTCTGCCCGATAATCGCGCTTGTACCGGAGGGCTGAAGTTGAATCAGTGGCGGTCCGAGCGACGGCGGAGGACCATTGCTGATGACACCAGCTCCTAAGTTGGTAGCAAGGAATATACGTTGATATTGGACACCTGAAGGGGCATCGATGCGGTGCTGTGGTGCAGATGTATAATCAACTACAACGATATCCCCCGCGCCGTTCCCTGAATCGCCGATTGTACCGCAGCACGCCGTAAGGACAACATGTCCGTTGCCGTCCAGGATAGGAGTGCTGAACTCGAAACCGTTTGCCGTTCCATTTATGGTGAGAGTATGGAAGACATTCGCACTGGGATCATACTGTCCCACAGCGTTACCGCCTGCGGCAAATATATCTCCGGTGAAAGGATCATAAGCGAGGCGGTGAGTGCCAGTGTAGATAATACCCCCACGTGGGTCGTTACCGACGGGTTGGCCGAATAGACGATGCGTGATGAACTCTTTGCCATCAAAATAAATCAAGCCGAAATTCCCGGCGCCGCTCTCTTCCGATCCCGAACCGTAATAGGCAGTTCCGTCCAGCGTAAATGCGATTCCCGTGACATACACGTCATCGCCGATCACAGGGTATGCGATTCCATTGCCGAGAGAGGGCTCGAGCGGCATTATGGAGATCCGTCCGTATCCGAAGTCCTTTTCCAGACCGAGTAAGTAGTTCGGTGGAAAGCCCGCCTTTGTAGCATTGGCCGGAATTATAGTAAGACTGTAAGCCCGTGGTGTTGCAGTCGTACTGGATCCATCAGGGGTCACGCTGTAGGGAGTTGCCTGAGCACCGGTCTGGGTGAGTTGGTAGACGTATCCCGGCTGCGTCGGTGTCCCGCCTCCAGCAACAAGGAGGTTCCCGGTATTTGGGTCAATCTGAATCCCGTCCGCCCCGAAGGTGGAATCAGAAGAACCCGAGTACAATGTCGTATTGCCGCTCAGGAATAGGGTGTTATTACTCGAATAGTACTGAACATGTACCTTGTTCACGGAAGCAGTTGATTGAAATCCGTACTGGGTATAGAATAAGTCAAAAGTGGCATCGGCCGGCCATGCCGGTATACTCGCCAAAAACAGCGTTACCGCTACTCCGAGCTGTAATCTCGATATCGACATATAGATAACCTCTAGATTATATAACCCGAAACGTAAAATATAGATTAACCCTGCGCAACGTTTAGGCAGAGTAGTTCTAGTACTTTTCCCCTTATCGTAAAGCAGGCGCCTCGAGGCTGGAGGCTAAGAGTTCCCAGAATATTCTTGTCACACTTACATCCTCCTAAAGAGCTCACATATCCGGAGCGAGATAGGTAATCAGTCCAGGCGTGATCTGGTGGGGCTTATACCCGTGAGACTGAGCGTACTGGACAAGAGGTCCCTCATGGTATTCACCATAGGAACCGACCACGATGGCTGAGGGCGGATCCTCTGATAGGGTGTTTTCGACGGTGCGCGGAGAACTGATCACAAACGACTTACGCTCTGCAGAGCTGATGGCATCGCCAATCTGATAGGTAAAGATGCCGGTCGCCAGTTGCGGATAGATCGGCAGAGATGATTCCACTGCATAAACTGGCTGCAGTGTCCATACCTTACGTTGGCGGTAGGCCGGCGGGATGATTTTGCGGATCTGCTCTGATTGCGCGTGGATACGGAAAGCTATTGATTCGTTAATATGCGCGAGGCTCCTTAGTCCCCTGTAAAACTCGGTGGAGGACCCTGCAACTGCCCAGAACGCAAGGACGGCCATGGACGCGTGGAGGAATCTCTCGCGCTGAACATTCGCCCATTTCCATAACACAACAAAAAGGACGAGGAGAAACGGCACTGGTAAGCTGAGATATTGCGGCCAGCACGGAACCATGAACATGTCGACGGCTACACCTAAGAGTGATGCCGCAGCAGTTAAAGCGGCAACGTAGGTCAGCGGGTCACGTTTCAATCGCCGAAGCGCACCCGGGGATGCAAGGATCGTCACGATCAGCAGGCTGATACCAATGAAAAGACACAAGCTCGGACCGGATGTTAAATGTTCCACGATATAAGGCACGTTCTCCTGCAGACCGTGATTCGGGAGCCTGGCTGGAATCGTGCGCGACAACAACAACTTCGTGGTAGTCCTGTGATACCAAAAATTATCGAATACAAACTGGCGCGGATACCGGACAAGGTACCAAATAGCCGGCGACACACCGGATAAGATCCCCAGCGCCAGGTGCGCGAGGCGTTGCAAGCTATTTGCCGCTGGGTGGCTTTCCGGCTCGCATAAGACCGCCAGGACAAACGCGGGGACCAGGATCAGCAAATACAGCTTCGCCAGTATGCTTATGCCGATGGCGATGCCGGCAAAATACCAATAGAGCTTTTTAGTGGGAAGACTGTCGCATCGAGGCAGTACTAATAGGATCGCAAGTAGGGCAAAAGGTATCGGGGCTATATAGTTCGAGCATTCCGCAACTGATCTCAGCAATGACGGGTTAGTGACATATAACGTGACGGTAACCGCACCAGCAACATCTCCAGCTACCTTCCTGCCAATGGAAAAGATCAATATTCCGCTGACAACCCACAGGACCCAAGTAACGACCTTTGCTGTAAGCAGGTAGTGGATGGTAGAGGAACCACGATAAACCGCAGCATAAAACAGCGGCACGAACGGTGTCTGAACGAATGCAAAATCCCTATAAAGTGTCTGTGTTTTTGCGAGGACCCCGGATGCAACATACATATTTTCGTTATTGTCAAAAAAATCTATGACATATCCGAGGCATCCAGCGACGGACAGGACCGCAGGCGCCACACACAACCACCTGAAGCGGCGTATCGACAAAAAATGATCCGAGGATGTTCGAGTCTGGCCGAGTGTTTGGTAGTCCGAGGTATGCATAAGTTTCCTTGCGAGCAGCGGGTGGCTCTCGATCAACGCGGACGGGGAGTGCCAGACACAGCTTCGCCGATTTCGGTCAGATCCGTATTCTGGAGCTTCGCCTGACGCTTGTAATCACCGCGGCTGAAGTATTTTTCTACCCAAACGTATAAACAAATGAAAAGATATCGACTGCCCATTTCCTTGATCTTTAGCTGACTCTCTCCAACACGACGGTTCCGCCAAGTAATTGGAACAACTGTCCAACTGTAGTCGCGCACGATCGCCTTTAAAGGCAACTCGACGGTTAGATTGAAGTGGGGCGAAAGAATCGGCTGGCATCCATCAATCACCGTGCGCCGATAAGCTTTGAAAGCGTTCGTGGTGTCGTTGAGGCTGATATGGAAGAGCAATTTAATGAATAAGTTGGCGATCCGATTAATTTTGAGCTTCAACCATGGGTAGTCGATTACGCCGCCGCCCTTCATAAAGCGCGACCCAAACACCGCATCGTAGCCTTCGTTGAGAACATTCCAATAAGTCACTGCGTCACGACAGTCATCCGATTCATCTGCCATCATCACAACGACCGCGTCACCTCGCATCTGTGAGAAGCCATAAGTTACGGCGCGGCCAAAGCCGTGGGGGCCTGAATTTCGCACGGCCAACACTTCGGGGATGCGCTTCTGTATCTCTGTTAAAATTTCCCAAGTGCGGTCTGAGCTGCCGTCGTCGACGACGACAATTTCGTGTGGAACATTGTGGCTGCGAAGTTCGACGTGCAGTTTTTCGACTGTAGGCCCAAGACATCCTTCTTCGTTTCGCGCTGGAATGACAATACTGAGCAAGTTCAGTTGAGTGTTGCCAGGTCGTGGTTGGGTCATATGACAGCGCACCTCCTGAGCCAATCCGGGTGTGTTTCGACATGTTCCGCGATCTCGTCGAGAATTGAAGGTAAGGTGTGGGTGATGTTCCAGCCGAATTCAGTATTGGCGCGAGTCGAGTCCATAACGAGCCAGGGTACATCAAAACGGCGGTCAGATAAGTCGGAAGATGGCGTATGGGTACCAAAGCGGTCGTTGCACCAAGCTGTTAGCTGGGCCAGGGACATTGCGTTGGATGCACCACCCCCCGCGTTCAGGATGCAAGATCCCGTCTGAATATGGTGCTGGATCTGCTTACAAATGAGAATTCCAAGGTCAACCGGATGAAAGGCATCCCTTACTTGATAGCCACGTCCTCCGAAGCCGATGTAGCGTAGAGGGAGGCGGGCGGCATGCGCGTGCAGCCAGTAGGAGAAGATTCCCTGCTCTGCAGTGCCGAACTGTCCTGCACCGGCCAGAACGCCACAACGGATAATCCAAGCGGGGAAGCCAAATGTCGCCGAGTACTCGATTGCCAGAAGCTCGGATGCGCGCTTCGTAGAACCGTAAAGCGAGAGAGGAGGCTCAACGGGGAAAGCTTCTGACAGTCCCGCCGCGCTTACGCCCTGGCAGGAAGCCGCAGATGTATTTAATTCGAAAGCCTCTCGTCTTGGGAGAACGGGCAAATGTGCAAGAGGATCAATCGAGTAAACGCGGCTGCTACTGAGCAGTACGAGCCCGGCAATGCAAGATCGACAGTACTCGAGCAGATTGATGGTCCCAAGCAGGTTGTGTTCGAGGAGTTGACGGCTGCTGGATTTACCATCCACGCCGGCGAGCACACTAGGATTGGCTGCCGCATCGATGACCCAGTCGACCTTGGGCAGTGCATTTACATCGCTGGCCATGCGCAAGTCGCCGTGAAGGACTTGTACGCCAAGGTGGCGCAAGAACTCAAGATTCATTTCCGATCCAGGCCGAACCAAATTGTCGATTCCGAACAGATGCAGTCCTTCGAGAGAGTCGATGAGAAAGTTCGCCAAGCGACTGCCCACAAATCCACAAATGCCAGTAATCAGGATACGCATGGGTTCACAATGAAACTGGCATGGCCGCCGTCAAACGACTTCTCCAAGATGAGGCAATTTCCTGAAGTATCGTCATTAACGGTTTCGTAATAGACCATTCAGGGTAGTGCGATCGCATTTTGCGTAGATCGCTGTAGTAACAAATATGGTCACCTTGCCGATTCTGATCAACATATGTATATATCTGTCGCTTTCCTGTAAGCTGCTGCACCAGTTCGAAAGCCTCTAAAATGGAACATGAGTTCTCTTTACCTCCACCAAGGTTATAAACCTGCGCCACCTGAGGTTTCTTACAGAATGCAAACATGAACGCCGATACATCTTCGGAGTGGATATTATCTCGCACTTGTTTGCCTTTATAGCCGTAGATTCTGTATTCACGCTGACTGAGATTACAGCGAACCAGGTAGCTCAAGAAGCCATGCAACTCGACACCAGAATGGTGGGGGCCAGTGAGGCAGCCTCCTCGCAAACAGCAGGTTGGCATTCCAAAATAGCGTCCATATTCCTGCACCATAATATCGGAGGCGACCTTTGATGCACCGAAAAGGGAGTGCTTTGATTGATCGATTGAGAATGTCTCTGGAATTCCCACCGCGTAAAGCGGATCGTCATATTCCCAACGAGTCTCCTCTTCTCTTAAACGAATCGTATTCGGCAGATCACCGTAAACCTTGTTGGTTGACATGTGAATAAATGGTGATTCGGGACAAGAGCGGCGCGCGGCTTCCAAGAGGTTCAATGTACCTACAGCGTTCGTATCGAAATCATCGAAGGGGATCGCGGCCGCTCGGTCATGCGAGGGTTGAGCGGCCGTATGGATAATGACCGACGGCCTAACCTGTGTGACCAGGTCGAGGATTCGTTGGCGGTCCCGAATATCAATGTGGTGGTGTTCATACTCTGGGATGGTATCTTGTAGGAAGGTGCGCATCCAGCTCGTGTCGCCTTCCGCGCCGAAAAATATTGCGCGCTGATTGTTATCGACACCTACTATGCGATATCCATTCCGGCTGAAATAACTGCTGACCTCGGATCCGATCAGCCCACAGGAGCCTGTGACCATTGCTATAGGTGTGGCCATTTTGTATGAATTTACCTCGAAACTGCTGACCTTATATTCTTGTACATCACATTCTTTTAGATCGATAACGCACAGTTGTCATGGCGAAGACGCCGTCGTGAGTCATCACTGTGTCACCGAATATTGAAAATCAACAGGCACATATACATGTGTGCCCATGTTGGACACTACGTTGTAAGAGCCATTCCCATACGCAGGTCCTAAGATAAGACCTATTGGCTGTGGCTTAGCAGTGGTGTCATTGTCATACCATCGATCACCAGTGGCGGTCTCCTGGCTGAGAATGTAGTAAGTCGTGTTAGCACTCAACCTGATGGCTGAAGGGAGCAGACCGTAAGCAAAACCTCCGGCCGCGAAGGCGGCCGTGTTCACCTGGGTCGAGGCGCCGGAGATATCGTTCCCATTACCATCCACGATCTTCAGCGTATGCGTGCCCGTGTTGCCAGACGCGACGAAGCGGCCAAGGGCTGTAACGCTTAATGGCGATGATCCTACCGCTACGCTCATTCCCACCCAGCCGCTGAAATTATTTCGCAGGGTTCCCGGTGTTAGTGACAATATGAAATTCGTGCCTGTTGTGGAAACAACGGTGAGTGTTGCGGCATTGGTGTTGACACTGCCCTGTGCATTTGTCACAACACAACGGAATTGCGTGTTGTTATCGCTCTGCGCCAACGAAGGCGTGGTATAAGAAGCGGCGGTGGCTCCGGAGATGTTGCCGAAGCTGCCCGCACCGGACGGCATGGATTGCCACTGATAGCTCAACGCCGCGCCCGTCGCAGCCACCGTGAAGGTAGCGGTCTGACCGATCATGGCGCTGGCGTTGGCCGGCTGCTGGGTGATGGCCGGAGGCGCCGGCGGATTCAGCGTAACTGTGGCCGTGGCGGATTTGCTGCCGTCCGCCACGCTGGTGGCCGTGACGGTGACGGTCTGCTGCGCGGCAATGGAAGCCGGAGCGGTATACAGCCCGGTGCTGGAGATGGTGCCGGCCGCCGGGCTGAGACTCCAGGTGACCGAGGTGTTGGCGTTGCCGGTCACGGTGGCGCCGAACTGCTGGGTTTGGCTGCTGAACAGATTGGCGGTGG
>DATGMH010000023.1:0-5689 GCA_035293725.1 Bryobacteraceae bacterium | reverse complement strand
AGGGCAGTGGTAAGGTCATTGGCGGAGAGATATTCGCTGGAGAGGTAGAAGGAGATTTCGCGGGCGAGGTCATCGGCGGATTGAGAGCGAGCGAGTTTGCGGGCGTGAAAAGCGCAGAAATGGGGGTTGCCGGGAGCGCGGGGAGTGCGGCACTGGCGGCCATCGGCAAACGTGAAACGGCAGAGGGATGAGCGGTCCGTGTTGCGAGCCGGCGCGGCCACCGCGGGCAGGGCGGCGCGAGAAGGCGTCGCGGAAGGGACGACCGAGCCTTTGGGACGAGAGCTGCGGATAGACATTGGTTCAAGCTCCTATCGGAATTGGATTGATGTGGATTGGCAGGCGGGAGGCCTGGCCGAGAACGGAACGAGAGGGCGTGTCCCGGACGAAAGGGACGCGTGGCCCGAAGGGATACAAAAAAAAACGCCTCGCAGGACGCGAGGCGCAATGATAGAACGAAGGAATTGTCCCACAGAAACGGCAGGCTCGTCAAGAAGTTCAGAAGTTCGTTAAGAACTGTGTCCTAGCCCTTGAGGTAACGTTTTCAGTCTTCGAACAACCGAAAATCCTACCACCGGAGTCCCCGAGCACCCCTTGCCTTCACTCCTGCAATTCGGTGCAATCTGTCCGCTCATCTTCAGCTAAGCTCACATAATACCTGGGTACGAGGGGTTGTTTTGCGGCGTCGAGCATATCGTAAACTCGCCGTAACAAACATCGGTCTGTCACGTAAGGCCCATTCCAGCCCTCGCGCGTGGTTAGGAATAGATAGGTTTTCACACCGCGATCGATCTGTTGATTAAGCTCATCCTTAAAACTTTGACCTAAGGGTTCGCCCATTTTGCCGAGTAGGGCCACTCCTCTTCTGGCGCTCATTTCCTTGTGTGCGGCTATTGTTTGCCCCAACTCCGACCGGACTCTAAGCAAGACATGAAACGGTCGATCCTGTTTACTTACACTCCGTTTGACCGTGGCGCGAACTTGCGTCTCACGGCTATTTGGTTTTCGCCTTGGGATGCGTGTCATGTTCTCTCACATGGAAGCAGGTGTCGGCTCCAATTCTTTAAGAGCCACGCTCATGCCATTGCGGCGAACGTATTTGGTCTAGCATCGCTCGGAGGTCCACTAGGGCGAGTGCAAGATTGCCCAAAGAAAACAGGATGGTGCCCAAAGTCCTGTTCCGAAAGGATGCGAAATGGAATGCTCGTCTTGAACAAGTCTGTGTTCGTCTTTCTCAGATTCTTGATTTGCGCGTCGATGTAGATCCGCAAATCTGATGAAACGTCGGTTGCTATACTATGGCGCCCTTCCTCGATGGATACTCTTGTGGTGCTCCCAGAGCCTGCAAAAAAGTCGAGTACAATTGAGCCGGGATACGAAAGAGCACGAAGAAGTCGGCGGACTATTTCTAGGGGCTTCTGAGTCGGGTGGCCGACGCGCTCCAAGCTATTCGCATTTAGTCTTGGAATTTGCCAAACATTCGTCGGGTTTTTACCCTTCTCGATGCTCTCTGGCTTCAATCGTTTGTCTCGGAGGTATTGTTTTTTCGTCTCCTCATCGAACGGCACGCGTACATCGTCCAAATTGAAATAGTAATTTTTCGTTTTCGCGAACCACGCGATCTCTTCGTGGCGATTGGCGAAAAAGCGGTGCGCGCTCATGCCGTTTTGGTAGTGCCATACAATCAAATTGGCAAGTAGCATTTCGCTGTGCCGTCTCATATACGCCATGATGTCGAGCAGATCGCCGCTACCGGCTTCCGTCTGATATTGCAAGCCGCCGAAAATTGCTATGCTGCCGGTTTCGCTTAGAACGCGCTCGGATTCCCTTAGCCACTCGCTTGCCCATGTGATGTAGTCGGGAAAGTTGTCCCAAACAGCAAGGTTTATGTTGTAAGGAGGATCGCAGACGATCAGCTGGACGGAATTGCTCGGGAGGGATCGGAGCACTTCCAAGCAATCGGCGGATTTGATGGCATGGAGAGTTTCGCTAATCGGCGAAATCGTTATAGCACGCTCGGATGAATGCAGCCCATTGCGTTTGCGAAGCGCATTCATGGCGATGTGGCCGGAATTTCTGTGTGATCGGTTCATCGGCGCTCCTCACAACTCCAAATATTCTGAGTCTTTCAGGTGGTATTTGTCAGTCAAGAAATCCTTGCCAAACGCCTCGCGCAAAAGGCTGACGTCTTCTCCTGGCAGAGTTATAGCACCCTTGACGGCATTCCATGCACGTTTCGCGCGTTGTTGGGCTTCCTCGAGCTTTTCGGCAGGATCGACCTTGACGGTGGGCGCAACGAGTAGGAGTTTATCAACCGTAATCTGGTCATTGTGCTGCGAGACCAAGGCGCACGCGTCAAGAACGTTTATCAGGAATGGGCAGCGGTGTCGGGACGCTTCGTCTGTTGCAGGTTCGATTCCCTCTTGATCACAAAATTGCGTGACGAAGGGTGTTTTGAAGAAATCAGCGTAGACAGTCGAACGTGTAACCGTTTTGACTCTCGCCACACGATAGAAATAAGAGAGCATTTGAATCACAGCCGGCATTCGCAGAAAAGTCCTGATAAAGGTTTCGCGTGCTTTTGGATTCTTCGCTAGAAACTCGCGAATGCGCGAATTGTACTCCTTTTCACTGAGTTTCATACGGGAGCTTGGGATGCCGTCTTCGTCCGGCGGAAACGCGAGGTCTAGAGTTTTGAGGAGCGGTTTGAGCGATTCGTACATTTGCTTTCCGACGGGAGTCAGATCAAGGGGGACCTCCTCGTCAGGTCCGAAGCTGCGGTCGTCGGGGAGTATGCCCAGCTCCATGGCTGCCTGGAGCTTGTATTTAACCTGGCGTTGGTACGCTCCAAGGCGACCCTCGCCGTAGCCACCCCGAAGACGAATGTATTTGTCATCAAAATGTGTGCCTTTGCGAGAAGTCCCGAAGACCTTGAGGATGGATAGCAAATGGCCGAGATGAACGCCCTGGGGGTAATGGTAGCTGGCTTCTGTGTATTCGCCGATTTCTCGCAAGAAGTTCACCCAAGAGCCGAATACCTTGATGTAAAGCGCGATCCTGTATTTGCCCTTCGAATTTAATTCGTCGCGTGTCGGCTTGTGTCCCAACTCTTCGGCCAATGCGAAATAGGCTTCCTTTAGATCGTCTTTCGTTACCTCGATTTCGCGCTCATCTTGGTCGTCAAGTATTTGCTCGACCTTCGCATGAAAGTGGACTTCGCATCCCGTCGAATACGTGTATTCGATTTTCTTACGGCGTTCCGCACCGGTTCCGACGGTGACGGTCTGCTGTGATTTCGACAGCCACTTCCGAACCTGATTCGCTCGTTTGTAATTCCCGATAAAATCGAGGATACGGACGCGGTCTTTGCCACTGTACAGGCGGAGGCCACGTCCTAGCTGTTGCATGAAGACGGTTCTTGATTCTGTAGGGCGTAGGAACAGGAGGACGCGAACGTTGGGAAAGTCCATCCCTTCATTAAACAGATCCACAGTGAAAAGCACTGCAAGCTCATTGCGTCTGAAAGCCTCGATTTTCCTGTCACGGTCCGGTGTGTCACTTGTGACGGCGGCGGCGCTGATTCCACGCTTAAGAAAAAACTCGGCTATCCGTTCGGCGTGTTTTATCGATACGCAAAAACCGATTGCCTTATCTTGGTGACCCTTCTCGATGTATTCCCGCAAAATCGCTTCATGGCGTTCCGGAACGATCAGCAAACGTTCCAGATCATCAACGCGATACCGATTGCCTTGAAACCGAATCTTTGAGTAATCCACGTCGTCCACAAGACCGTAGTAGTCATAGGGGACCAGGTAGCCCTCCTCGATCGCCGTTTGGAGGGGCACTTCAAACACCTTCTGGTAGTCGAAGAGTTCAAAAATGTCTTTCCGGTCGAGTCGGTCTGGAGTTGCAGTCATGCCCAACATGAATCGTGGCTTGAAAAAGTCGAAAATATCCTTATAGCTAAGGCTCTGGCCGTGGTGCACCTCGTCAACAACAACGTAACGGAATGTGGTGGGAGTAAATTTACTGAGTTCGTGCGGTTGCCTAAGGGTGTCCTTTGAAGCAAAAAGTATGTCGGAATCGTGCTCGTGTTCTCGCACTTCACCGGTAAGTAGTCCGATTTTGGCCGTGGGCCACACTGCCTTATATGCGTCGATGGACTGCTTGAGAATGTCGAGGCGGTGGACAATGAAGAGCGTGCGGCCGCCCATTCGCTTCGCATCGAGAGCGGAGAGGATGGTCTTGCCGGTGCCAGTCGGAAGAACGACAACACCCTTTCGCCATCCTCTGTTAGTTCGGTAGAAGTCTAGAGCTGTTAACGCAGCGTTCTGGATCGGATTCGGCTTTATCGGATTCTCGCCCAGCAGTGTGGGGGCGTGCTGGGTGAAAAAATCCCGCAGTGTGCCCATCACGACCGGGCGCCACACTGGTGATTGGAGTTGGCTGTAAGAAAACCGAAGCATTTTATAGCCGCGACCTAAAATTTCATTCTGCCGGAATAGGTTGTCATCAAACATCTCGTTGGGGATGATTCCCTCCGCGTGGTAGGTCTCGCCGTTAACCTCCAGTGCCAGCTTGGTTTTGTCGGTGAGGTAAGCGAAATCGATCTTCCGGCAGCGACCGGTGCTATCGATGAAGGGATGCTGAGGAACGAGCTTCAGGAGATTGGACCCCAGCAGTGGGTAGAGAAACTCAGCAAGGAAAAGCTTCTCGCTTTCTTGGGTGATTCGAGTGCCGTACTTGGAATAAAATTCATCAAGCGGTGAGATGGCTGGTTGCCCTTGTGATCGTGCGGCCGCTTTCGGCGCAGTGTGCTGGGGCGTTTCGCGCACCATCCAGGTTCCCTCTTGGCGTTCGCGGGATTTCGCTAGCGTTTGTTCCCAGCGGAAGTGCCATTGTAACGGCTTGGCGCGCTGCGTGCACGTCGTATTCTAAAAATAGCCGTCGTCGCCTAGCACCCGAGCGTGGTTATTGCGAATATGCTCAAAGGCAGCGCTTCACACGATGATGGCATAGGGCAGGGTACTCGCTGCGACCGCGAAATCACAAAATGTGATTTCAAGTCTTTTCGGGTTTTGGCGGACAGGTATGAAGTCGCAAAATGCGGCCATATTACCTGAGCTTAGCTGAAGATGAGCGGACAGACTGCACCGAATTGCAGGAGTGAAGGCAAGGGGTGCTCCGGGACTCCGGTGGCAGGACTTTCGGTTGTTCGAAGACTGAAAACTTACCTCAAGGAGAAGACCATGAGCACCCGGGAAAAACTTATCAAGGCTCGGCTGGGAATGCTAGCCCTGGCCGAGGAGTTGCAGAACATCAGTTGGGCTGGTCGGCGTCGCGGGGATTTCCCGCTCGCATTTCTACGAGATCAAGGAAGCCTTCGAGAAGTGGGGGGCTGAGGGGCTAGCCCCTCAGCCGCGGCGCAAACCGCGCGGCCGGCTGGCCGATCCCGAGCAGCACATCGCGTTGGGCCGGGGCGGCGTTTCTTTCCGGGCTGGAGCAAAGGGTGCATAATTTTTGGGCGGCGCGCGCGGCGGGGATTGCCGGGCGGCGCGGATGGCCTGAAAACGGCAGCAAAAGGGAGCAGCGATGGAGACTCGCCGGCTTGGCAATTCGGATCTGCAGATTACGCGCGTTGGGTTCGGCGCATGGGCCGCCGGGGGACCGGGCTGGGAATTCGCGTGGGGAC
>DATGMH010000022.1:0-423034 GCA_035293725.1 Bryobacteraceae bacterium | reverse complement strand
TAGTCTTGTTGCCTTCGATCACATCCCTTATGGCTGAGATCGCGCGATCGAATCGCAGCCTCAACCTCGGCCTCGCTCCGGCCATGCGCGAGCGCGTAAATCGCGTATGCCAGGTCAACCCGCGTGCCGTCGCCGCCATATCTCTGGTCACCGCGAAACGCATCTATCGATTTCATGTCTCTTGTCGGCGCAGACCAAACGGATGCGCGGCTCGCCCTCCGTTCAGCGTCTTCGCGGCGTCGGGCTTCAATTCTTGCGCGGATGTCCTTAAGAAATCGCGGCGCTTCTGAATAGACCTCGCCGCTAGCCTCGACCAGCTTCACGAAAGGATGCAGGCCAGTGACCAGGTCGCGATATTTGGCCTTTCGATTTGTAAATCCAGAAAGCCTGCCGTAGTGCCGCCAGTCCGCGGCTCCAGTGTCGCCGCCAAATCGTTCCGCGAGCGAACGCGCTGCCGAGGTGCCCATCAGCTTGTCAAGTCTTTCCGGGTGTTTCAGCCAGGCTTGGAAATTGCCGGGCGAGGTCTCGACCACTAGGGCCGGCGCAAACCCGGCAACTCTCATTTCCCGGATGGCGTCCAGTGTCAGGTCATCAATCAGGCTCAGGTGATGCTCACCGTGGGGCCTGACGTAAACGTTGCGGCCATCACGGTTCTCATGGCGCAACCACGGAACCGATTTCAGCAGCGAGCCCGCATCCCACACGCGCGGAACCATGATTGCTTCGCGTTCCTTGGCGTCGGGTTTGAAGAGGCCGACCTCGAACACTTCGGCGGCCATCGCCTCGATCTGGCGTTGAACCGCGTCAACAGTCCTATTCCATCCCGGCATCCTGATCACAGCCCCTAAGTACTAAGGGACTGCCAGGAGGCTTTCGGGACGGCAGCGGGAAAAATTCTTGGCGATGTTCTATTCGGCTGATGCGACCGGCTTTCGCGTGCGTGCGTTCTTGAACGCTTCCAGGTACTCGGCGTAGCAGGGAGAGCAGTGGGTTACGTGCTTCCAGTGTAGATCGTCCTCAATGGTGTCGTCGAACTGTGCAGCACGCCGCGCGAGGGCGTGAATGCCATCACCGTCCAGGCATCCGCGCCGCTCAGGATTCGGGTAGCCGTCAAGGATTCCTTGCTGGACATCGCCTTGCAGGCGTCTCCATTTTTCCTCAGGCGTCTCTTGTTTCATCCTCGCCGAACATTATAAGTGTGTTCGGCTCAAAGCGCCAGAAGAATTCTAGTTCTCGCCTGTTTTCTTCAGCCAACGGTAGAAACGGCGCTTGACACGTTCCGGCTCCTCGCCGAGCCTCTGTGCAATCTCCGGCCAGTTGTGCCCTCGACGCAGCATCTGGTAAACGAGCCGAAGCTGAACACGTCCCTGCCCATCCAGCCGCTCCTCAACTGCGTCTAGCATAATCTGCTGCTCGAAAAGCTCGGGGTACTTTCTCGGATCAGCCAGGGTTTGGTCCCGGATCTTCTCGTCGAGGCCATCGAGAGCCAAGTACAGCTTCGGATGTTTTCGCTTCCTCCAATCGCCCACGTTCAGTTCGACTCCTAATGACAGCGCCTTCTTAAGAACCCGGCGAGACGGAGAACAGCCCAGCGAATTGCCATACCGCGCCCATAGTCTATGGACGCTTTCTTCGGTCAGTTGGGATGCACACCAAGCATCTCCAAGTGTGAAGCGCGCGATGTTTACAAGCTGCTGTCGAACGGGTGCGACGCCGAGGGAAAACCAGTCGGGGTTGATGGCTTGCCCGTGGCGGTCGTAGGCGGCGATGCAGATTGGGACGGTCTGTTTACGGACCCGCTCCGGCAGATCGTCATAGTCCTGCGGAATAACAACAAAAAGTCCCATACCTCTAAAAACAACCCTTCTGGGACCCTCCGAAAACGAGCCGGAAAGTTTTTTTCGACCACGCGTCCCGAACTGCTTTCGGCAGTCCCTTAGTACTTAGAGGGGCAAGTTGGACGCGGAAGCAACAATGCAGGAAATATAGCACAGTTGGAGGAAATTTCAAGTGGGAAATGTGGCGGTCATTCATGACGAACATCGTCATCGATTAGAAACAAAACTGAAACGCGAGCTCGGCGATCAAGTGCTCGGGCTGCTCAATGATGACCGCACGGAGGACGTGGTTCTCAATCCTGATTCTTCCCTGTGGTGGAAGCGTATGGGCGAAGGATTCACGCGGGTGGGCGAGATTCCATCGGCGCAAGCTTCGAGCGCGCTGAGCACGATTGCGGCCTGGCGCGGCACTGTCTTAAACCATGAGCATCCGATCCTCGAAACAGAGCTTCCCATTGACGGGAGCCGGTTCGAAGGCATCGTTTCTCCGGTTGCGCGGCAGCCGGTGTTCGCGATTCGGCTGCGGCCACGCCGGATCTTCCGGCTCGATGAATACGAAGTGGACGGGATTCTGACAGAGCGGGACGATCCGCTGAACCACGTCCGGCGGCACGATGACTTTCTCAATTCGATCCGGGGCCTGAGGCACGGCGACATTATCCGCGCCGCTGTGCGTGCGAAAAAGAACATTGTCGTCGTCGGCTCGACCGGCAGCGGCAAGACGACATTTGTTAACGCGTGCTTGGATGCGTTGGCGACGCTGGCTCCGCATGACCGCGTGATTTCCATCGAAGACACGACGGAGTTGCAATGCGCGGTCAAGAATTATCTCGATCTGCGCGCGGTTGGGAATGTCACCATGCTCGATTGCTTGCGCGCATGTATGCGGTTGAAACCCACGCGCATCGTGGTGGGGGAAGTGCGCGGCGCGGAGGCGCACACACTCCTTAAGGCATGGAACACCGGCCATCCGGGCGGTTTAGCGACCGTGCACGCCAACGATGCGTTGAGCGGATTGATTCGTCTCGAAAGCCTGGTGGCTGAGGCGACCAGCGCGCCACAACAGACGCTGATAGCTGAGGCAGTTGACCTGGTCATCTTCGTCGATGAAGAACCGCAGCTCGCCGCCGGGCGCAAGGTCAGGGAGGTTTTGCTCGTAACCGGGTACTCCGATGGGAAATACACGGTCGAGCACGTTTAGGCAAGGAAGAAGACAACTTCAAGGAGCTTTTCAAAAATGCAGCGAATCGGAAATCGAAACCAGTCGAGCTTGATCATCAGGCTCGCCACTCTGTTTACGTGCGCATGGGCGTTCAGTGTGCGCCTCCATGCCGCGGCAGCAGGCAATCTCCCCTGGGAGCGTCCCATGCAGACGATCGCGACATCGCTCACCGGACCGGTCGCCTATGCCGTCGGCCTGATCGGAATCGCAATAGCTGGCGGCACCATGTTGTGGGGCGGCGAGCTAACGGAATTTGGCCGCCGCGCTTGCATGATCGGCTTGGTCGTGTCGGTCCTGGTGTTCGCAGCTCCGATGCTGGCGAGTGCCTTTGGCGTCAACGCCGCGGTGGTATAGGGCCATGGCTACCGACCGACCGCGAGAAATCGTGATCCATCAATCAGCAAATCGCCCCAACCAGCTTCTTGGCGGCGATCGCGAACTTGTTCTCGTGACGATTCTCGTTTCAGTCAGCCTCGCGTTTAGCCTGGCCACATTTTGGGGATTCGCCGTGGCCTTCGCGTTTTGGATTGCGGCTATCGCTGTCCTGCAACGGATGGGGAAGGCCGATCCGATGCTGCGACAAGTCTACATGCGGCACATACGATATCGACCGTTCTATCCGTCGAAGAGCGGAATGTTCAGCCTGTGTGTGCCGCATGGTTCCAGGTGGAGGTGAAAATAATTCATGCAGCGAAACGAACATCGAAGAAATCCGCGTGGCCTTGCCGATCTTCTGCTGGCATACGCTCTGATCGACGACGGCATTCTCCTGCAGCAGGATGGTTCGCTGTTGGCCGGCTGGTCCTATCGTGGTCCCGATATGATGTCCGCCGCCGCAGCCGAAATGGATGCATTGAGCGCACGCCTGAATCACGTGCTCCGGCTCGGCTCCGGATGGATGGTTCAATGTGACGCGATCCGCTCCCACGCTCCCGGCTATCCCGATCACGGTGCGTTCCCGGACCCCGTGAGCCGCGTAATCGACGATGAACGCCGCCAGCAGTTCATGGACGAGGGTGCCCACTTTGAGAGCGAATACTTTCTTACATTGACGTACCTGCCTCCGCCCGAGGTTGAAGAACGCGCAAAAGGCTGGTTATTTGAAGGGCGAGGAGCATACGACAGCAAGAAGACGGCGGCGCGACACCTGGAGCGGTTTCGCATTAAGGTGGACATGTTCGAGAACGTCTTCGGCCAACTCTTCCAGACCGAGCGTCTCAAGCGGGTTATGGTAACGGACGACTACGGCAGCGACCACACCCATGATCGACTGCTGCGGTATCTGCGCCGGTGCATCAACGGCACCGACCATCCGTTTGCACTGCCAGAGATACCCTGCTACCTGAACGAGATTCTCGCGTGCGAAGACTTCTGCGGCGGGATCGAACCGCGCATCGGGCGGAAGCACATTCGAGTGATCGCGTTGGATGGGTTCCCGCGAATGAGTTCTCCAGGCATCCTCCGTGAACTGGATCAACTGCCCATCGAGTATCGCTGGAACACGCGCGCACTGTTGATCGACCCGGAAGAGGCGCGCGGAATGCTCGACAAGCATCGGAAGAAGTGGCGCTCGAAGATTCGCGGTTGGAAGGATCAAATCCTCAAAACGCAGAGTGGCGCTGTTGACCTCCATGCTCAAGAAATGGCCGCCGATGCAGAGGGAGCCATGAGCGTGGCCGCGGCCGGCGACGTGCAGTTCTGCCAATACAGCGCGAATATCATTTGTCTCGATGAAGACGCGGATCGCCTGTACGAGAGCACGCGCCTGGTCATGAAGACCGTCCAGAACCTCGGCTTCTCGTGCCGTATCGAAGACATCAACGCAGTCGAGGCGTGGCGCGGTTCGCTTCCTGGGGACGGCTATTGCAATGTACGCCGCGTGCTGCTCCACACGTTGAATTTGGCCGACATGATGCCGATCACTTCCGTCTGGGCAGGCCTTCGCGAGAATCCGAGCGCGCTGATGCCCAAGAAGAGCCCGGCGCTTCTGTACGCAGCAACGAGCGGTGCAACTCCGTTCCGGTTCAATCTCCACGTTTCGGACTTGGGGCACACTTTGGTCGTCGGCCCGTCCGGTGCCGGCAAATCCACGGCACTCGGTCTGATCGCCGCGCAGTGGTTTCGTTATCCGCGCGCGCAGGTGTTCGCCTTCGATCGCGGTTACTCGATCTGGATGCTCACCGAAGCGATGGGCGGCGAGTTCTATGATCTTGCCGGACCCAACTCCGAATTGGCATTTTGCCCCCTCCGCGACATCGATGATGATGCTGCCGTTGCCTGGGCGGTGGGATGGATTGAGGTACTGTGCGAACTCAATGGGTTGCGATTCGCGCCCAAGCATCGAAATGCCGTAGCGGAAGCCGTCATGCAGCTTCGGCTCTCGCCGACCCGAACCCTTACGGAACTGTCGGCGAATGTGCAGGATATGGAAATCCGCGATGCGCTCCAGCATTTCACGGTCATGGGTCCATTGGGGCCGCTGCTCGACGCCGAGACCGATAGCCTGGGTGAGGCCCGGATGCTGGCGTTCGAGACGGAGAATCTCTTGCAACTCGACGACAAGGCCGTGATTCCGGTCCTGCTATACCTTTTCCGCCGGATTGAGCAGCGCCTCGATGGATCGCCGACATTGATTCTCTTGGACGAGGCCTGGTCATACCTGCAACACGAACTGTTCCGTGATCGCCTGAAGGATTGGCTGAAGACGATGCGCCGCAAGAACGCGGTGGTCGTGATGGCGACGCAACAGATCAGCGATATCGCGAATTCACCGATCGCCGATGTTGTGCTCGAAAATTGCCCGACGAAGATCCTGCTGCCAAATGCGGAATCGAAAAATCCCGGCTCTCGCGAATTTTACAATCGCGTCGGCCTGAACGAGCGGGAGTTGGAGATCCTCCAGGTAAGCATCCCGAAGCAGCACTATTACGTGGTCAGCACGCTTGGCCGCCGTCTCGTCAATCTCGGAATCGGCAAAGTCGCTTTGTCGTGGGTGGGTGTCAACGGTCGGGAGGAGCGCCAGATCGTCGAGAGCGTCATGGAGCAATATCGGGAGTCCTGGCGCGCCGAGTGGCTGCGGCTCAAGGGATTACACCAGTGGGCGCAGTATTACGAATCTCTTGAAGAGATGGTCCCAACACAGAACGTGTACGAGGAGGAATTCCTATGCGCAAGAGCGTAATGATTTTGGTTCTGCTAGCGGTCGCCGCCCAGAGTCCGCAACGTGTCGAGGCCGGAGCATTCGCTACGGAAGTGACGCAACTTCTGAATCACGCACAACTCGTTCTCCAGTACATCCGACAAGGCGCGCAGCTCGCCAACGAACTGAATATGTATGCCGACATGCTGAAGAACACCAAGATGCTCTCGGCCCATACGTTCGGCGCGATTATGAATGACGTGAACGCGCTGGCTGCGATTGTTCAGGGCGGCCAGGCGCTTGCCTATTCTCTCGGCAACCTCGATCAACGATTCCGGCAGACGTACCCCGGCTACGGATACAACGCTGGCGCCTACTACACGCAATACCGCAATTGGTCGCAAACGTCGCTGGACACTACGCTCGGAACACTGCGCGCGGCCGGCTTACAGGGCCAGCAGCTTCAGAGCGAGCAAGCCGTCATCGCGTCCTTGCGGACTTCGCTGGCCGGGACAGACGGCCGTTTGGAGGCCCTGCACGCGCTCGGCGACATATCGGAACAGCAGGTTGAACAAATGATGAAACTGCGCGAACTGATGATGGCAGACATGTCTAGCAAGCAGGCATATCAAGCTGCCGTGATCCAACGACAAGCCGCAAGTGAAGCCGCCGCTGAACGGTTCTTCACGTACACTCCAAGCCAGAGCGACAACAAGGTTTATCATGCCGGTTGGAATTGAGCCGAAGCAATCCGGCACAATTTGAAGAGGAGGCGCGAACGATAATGATGGTCTCGAAGTATGAATTCAGACGTTTGAAGTGGCCTGTATTCGCGCTCGTGTTCGGTATCCTCGCACTGGCCGGGTGCACTCGTAAAGAGCCTCGGAGCGAAATTGTGGAACGAGCGCAGCGGGCGGGCGCTGGTGATCTGACTAACGCCTCGGCTTTTTCAATCGAAGACTGGATGCGCAAACACAGGGACGTGGCGGTGCAGCTTAACGCGATGTGCGCGCCAGTTCGCGAGAGGGCATCGCCGAACTGGGGCGACTCCACCGAGGGAAAGGTCTGCATGGCTGCCCGAAACGCGGCGATGAGCACCTACAAGTACCCGAGTGACGACAAAACTTACCACTCGGGAGCGAAGTGACGCCAGCACGCGGCTAACGGCTTAAAGGCAATCAAGATCATTTGGGCAAGACGAGAGGAGAAGTGTGTGTTGATGACGAGAACCAGCATATCCAAGTGGATTTCCCTGGCAGCGATACTCGCTCTTGCATGTATCTCAGCGTCGCCGCTCCTTGGCCAGCCACAGCCGAGCCAAATGTTGGATCAATACAGGAACCAGAGGATCACGTGGAGCGCGAATATCTGGCCATTCGCGAACACACTTTTTGGCATCTTAGCCACGATCGAATTCGCCTGGAGCGCCGCCGTCATGCTCCTCGAGAAGAACGATCTCCAATCATGGACATCTGCTCTCGTCCGCAAAATAATGTGGATCGGTGCATTCTACGCGCTCCTCCTGAACGGGCGTATTTGGATACCAGCCATTATCGACAGCTTTGAGCGCATTGGACAAACGGCATCGGGCTTCAACGGAATTTAACCAAGCTCCGTTTTCGCACAAGGCATACACATCGCCGGTGCACTGATGGACGGAGCCAGCACGTCGGCGTTCTTTACAAATACCGGGGCCTGCCTATCCTTAATCCTCGCGGCTGCATTGATTGTTCTCGCGTTCACGGGGATCACGATTCAGTTCGTTGTGGCCATGGTGGAGAGCTACATCGTTGTCGCTGCTGGATTCATCTTCCTTGGATTCGGAGGATCGAGGTGGACGGCACCGTATACGGAGCGTTATATCGGCCTAGCTGTCTCAGTCGGCGTGAAGATCATGATGATTTATCTTCTGATCGGAACCGGAATGGATGTCGCGTTGACCTGGGTTGACGATGCCCAAAAGGTCGCTGCCTCCCCCTCACCCGCAATGGGAGCGTTCGGAATTATGGGGTCCGCGTTGATCTTCTTGATGCTCTGTTGGCAGATTCCGAAGCTCTTCGCTGCGGTGCTAGGTGGCTCGCCAGCTCTGACCGGCGGAGATTTGATCGCGACGGGAACGACGTTGGTAGCCGGTACCGCGGCAGTCGCTTCTCTCGGTGCTGGGGCTGTTGCCGCCGCTGCGGGCGGCGCTGCTGCGGTGTCCGGCGCGGCGGGTGCTGGTGGCGGCGCGGCTGGAAGTGGCGGCGCAGGTAGTGCAGCCGGTGTCGGAAGCGGTGTTGGTGCCGCGGGAAGGGCCGGTGGCGGGTCCGTTCCGCCGCCGTCAAGCCCGTCGCCGGGACCTTCGTCGAACGGCGGGCCAAGGCAACCAAGTCCCCCAACTGGCGGGTCTTCAAACAGTTCGATACCGGTCAGCAACGGAAGTGGTTCCTCCAATGGAAGTGGCGGCCATCAATCAGCCAGCAACGGTGCGCCCAGCTCAAGTAGCAACGGGATCGCGCATTCTGCATCGCCACCGGTTCGGACTGCTTTATCTTCTGTTGGCGGCGATAGCTTGGCAGGCTCGGGATTTGAAGGCGAGCGGCCCGCAGCAGGTTTCACAGCAACATCGGTTCCAGTTGGAAACCGCGCGGTTGGTCAATCGCGAGCTGGAACGGCTCCGGCGAATACGCGCTTCAATGCGGAGAGCGATCAGGGGACCAACTCTTCTGAGACTTCCGGCGGTTCGGAGATGCCTTCCGGTGGCAGTCCGGTGTCCGACGTTCAGTCGGTCGGCTCTGCTTCCTCTGGAAATTCACGCCCGGCGCCTGAAGGCAGACTTTCATCTGGCGCGCGGCGAGCGCAGAGGACGTTTTCCAGTGCCGCAGATCGTTTGAGAAGCGTGCGACGGCAATGGGGCGGCTTGCCAAGTGATGCGGCACCCCATACACCACCACCGCGGATGCCGATCGATCACGGCGAATGAGGTTATTCAGGGAGGGATTAATTCATGGGATTTGCTTTGCGGCTGAACAGGGGCGCGGCATCAGCTAAGCCGAACACTGTTGAACTTCACAACCCCTACTTGGCGGCACGACGCGAGTGGGACGAACGCTATGGCGAATTCATTACGCGGGCGAGAAACTGGCGCACCATCGCGGTGATCTCCGCCATGGTCTCGCTGGTCGCTACGGGCGGAATGCTCTGGCAGGTTGCACGTTCAAGAGTCATTCCGTTCGTAGTTCTGGTGGATAGCCTCGGCCGCCCGATCGCATCCGGCTTGGCTGAGCAAGCGTCGGTTGGCGATGATCGCCTCCGTCGCGCCGTCATCCAGGACTGGATCGAAAACGTCCGCATGGTGACGACGGATAGCATCGCCCAGCGGCGCGCAATCGATCACGTTTACGCCTACATCGCGAGCGGGACGAACGCACAGGCGTTCATCAGCGATTTCTATCGGAATGACCCTCCATTCAAGCGAGCGCAGACGGGCACCGTCTCTGTCGAGGTCAAGTCGGTCCTGCCAACGAGTGAACGAACATTCGAGGTCGACTGGATTGAAACGAGCCGCGACCTATTTGGCAGCCTCAAGTCCACGGACCACTGGAAGGGATCATTCACGATTGCGCTCAATGCGCCCACTGAAGAGCGCCAGGCGCGAATCAATCCACTCGGCTTGTACGTGACGGCAGCGAGTTGGGCCAAGGTTTTGTAGCTCGGACCGAAGGAGAACAACATGTATCGACAAATCCATTCCGGGGCGCTGGCGCTTACTGCCTTCGTATCATTACTGTGCGCACAGTCCCCAAAGTCGCCCGCGAACTCGTCGCCTGTGCAAGTGAAGCGTGTTCCAGCAGGGCAAACGCCGCCTTCGAAGCAAACGCAAACGGACCCAGTAATCCAGAACTATGACTTCGGCGGGCAGTTCCGGGTTCTTCAGGACCCGACAGCCATGGACCCCTCCAAAGCTGCAGGCCCGTCCGGCGGCGCTCCAGAGACCGACGGAAAAGCTCCAAAGGGATTTCAGCCACGGACGGATGTGCCTCTGAATCCTACGGCGCTGGAGGCCGTTCGCATGAGTGAAACGTGGCGGGGAGGTCAAAACGTACCTGCTGCTGGACCTGACGGTCGTGTCCTGTTTGCATACGGCGCTGGCTTACCAATTGTCGTGTGCGCTCCGCTCCGCGTCTGCATGATCGAATTGCAATCGGGAGAGAGGATCACGGGCGAGCCGCAGATCGGTGATTCAGTCCGCTGGAACATTTCGCCAGCGATGTACGGGCAGGGAGAACAGACCACGTCCGTCATTATCTTGAAACCTCAGGAACCGGGCCTGGACACAAATCTATTAATCACCACGGATCGTCGAGCCTACTATCTCCGTTTGGTTTCGAAGCCGCAGGACTACGTTGCGCGCGTCGCATTCAGCTACCCGGAAGAAGACAACAGCCAAAAATGGCAGCAGCATGTTCTGGAACAGCGGGCGCTCGCCCAGGAGAACAACCGAAAGGCGCAGTTGACGCCGGCAATGATTACGGCGGACAAGCTGAACTTCAACTACAAAGTTAGCGGAGCTAATGAGGAACTCCGGCCTGTTCGCGTGTTCGATGACGGATCAAAAACCTACATCCAAATGCGCTCCGATGTCCAGAACCGCGAAGCGCCCGTGCTGGTAGTCATGGGGTCTGACGGAAAGGGCGAGATGACGAACTATCGCGTTCAGCAACAGACCTACATCGTAGATCGACTCTTCGATCGCGCCCAACTGATTCTCGGGGCCGGAAAGAAAGCCCAGAAAGTGGAGATCAGCCGTGAACAACGCACCAAAGGATAATCTCGAAACCGGCAATCAGGACGTGAAGCCCATCGACTCGCCCGCTGGAATCGATCTGCACCCGAGACCGAAGACTTCCGCACGTGTCAGCAGGCGTGCTGGGTTGGCGGTTGGTACGGTGGCAATCGCACTCCTCTCGGCTTTTGCGTATGGTGGATACCGCCGTCAAATTCGCGCCCAGGCGGCTGCCCATGACGCCGGTCTACCGACTGCGGTCAGCCCAGCCACAGCATCGGCTAACGAAGTCTTGAAGGACTATCCCTTGCGCGATGCTTCGGTCGTCGCGAGTGATCCGAACCAATTACAGGCGCCGGATTCCGTACGAGCCGGCCAGCCGCAGCCCAGTGCTCAAAATTGCGGATTCGATCCGCACTCCGGGCAACCCTACCGATTCAATCCTGAAACTGGACAACCCTGCGCCTTTTCTATTCAGGACCGCGTCGTCGTGCGGCAGCCTCCTCCTTACCCCCGTGCTCAGACTGCCAGCTCGGTGCCCGAGCCGTCGCCCGAGGAGCGCCGACTCGCTGCTGCGTATCAGCGCGAGCAGGAGGCCATGCTCGCGCCCACTGCCATTCGATCTGGCGGCGGAATGTCCTCACTCACCTCTTATGCGGGATTCGGTGCGGCTCCGTCCGCACCCAATGATCTCGCTCAGGTCGCCGCGCTGACTCAAGCTCTCGGCGGTGGCCGCGGTACGGCAGGTTCACCGGCGGTGCCTGCGTTTCCGACAGCGGGCAATGCGAACGATCCCGACTATGAAAGCCAAAATATGCAGACCGCCAAAGCAGCATTCCTGGCCTCTGCACAACAGCGCAAGACGGACGATTACTTGCCCTCCACGCGAACGGCGCCGTTCAGCTCCTACGAGATCAAGGCTGGATGGGAAATTCCGGCCGTCCTCGAACAAAGTTTGAATTCTGACCTCCCCGGCGAAATCAAAGCGCTGGTTACCTCAAACGTATTCGACACCGCAACAGGACGGTACCTGCTCATTCCCCAAGGCTCGCGGCTGGTTGGAAAATACGATTCCCGCGTTTCATATGGGCAGGATGGCCTCCAGGTCGCCTGGGACAGAATCATTTTCCCGGACGCATCGTCAGTGGACATCAATGGAATGGTGGGACTCGACTCGCATGGAAATGCCGGGCTCCGTTATGATGTCGATCATCACTACAAGCGCCTCTTCGGGTTCGCCGCCTTGACGAGCGCGTTCTCCGCCGCGTTTGATCTCTCGCAGCGGAACATTCAAAGCGCGCTCACATATCCGACCATTGGCGATACCGCGTCGGCTTCCGTTGGCCGCGAAATGAGCCAAACGGGCGCCCAGATCACACGGCGCAATCTCAACGTTCAGCCCACGATAAAGGTGCCCGTCGGCTACAAATTCACTGTTCGCGTTAATCGGGACATTCTCTTCGACGCTCCATACGCGCCGATTCAGGCAAACCCTCTGCCGATCGAGCCGCCAGGCCAACTCAGGCGGAGGAGCGGCGTGTCGAGCTTCAACAATGTTCCGAACGACTGAACATCGACGGATTGGAATGTGAAAGGGCGAAAGGTGCGGCTTTTTCTGCGCTTAACATCGGATGTCAACGAGCGGCTGCGGTTCATGATGCGGCACCGTGGAGACCTCTCCCGATACGTCGATACGGCCCTTACTTCGACGGATCTCGGCACGGTCGAGCTTGAAGCAGTGATTCCGGGCAGGAGCGCCCCGGCTTTGACCGCAGTGATCTCCGGCAGAGCCAACGCACGCGTCCGATCCGCCGCCAAGCAGAGGGGCTGCACCGTGACGACTCTTGCGAACAGCGCTCTGCGGAAATGGCTGGAAGGTGAAAATGCCTGAGAAAGCCGATCGCCCAGCTCGCGTACGCCTGGTCGGCCTTTGGGCCAGCATCGTGGCGGTCGTCGCCGTGAGCGTGACCGTTGTCGCGGACAACCATCGCGCTGGGTTTGGCCGCGTTGTCCCGCGAGAAGAGCAGTTGGTCCTTTTGCTGATCGCCCTGCTGCTCTTCGTTATCCAAGTGATTGCCTACCTGATCTCCCGCACCAGGCGACGATCAACGCGCGCAACGGCCCGGACTCCATCCGCTACGCCGAGCGCGAAAATTCGATCTTGACGAAGTCTATGAGTTCTGAAATCATGCACCGGATCATTGAAACGATCGAAGAGGAAGTGAGTTCTCGGCCCTCACCGATTGAATTCGAAATGGCGTACCAAGCTCGTGTCGCGATCGACCGGATCAGGTTCGCCATCAAGCACACCGAGCAGTTCTGTGCGAAATCCGATCCGGCTCGGGAAGTTGGGTTGCAGTTGCTTGATGCCCTGCAACGGCTCGAAACCGTTGACCGGCGCTTCCAACAGAGATCCCGAATTCACGGCACCGGTCTTGAGAGCACGCGCGGGTACTCGGCTGTTAATGGCAATGGGGAAGCCCACGTACGAACCGATGCCCGTCGAGATGCGGGATCAGATTAAATTGCGGTGACACGTTGGAGTCCAGGAGTCGGGACATGGGAAGTTGCGCTTTTGAGAAACATTATCGGGTCAAAGAGCTCGCCGGGCTTTGGGGATTGTCGCCGAAAACCGTCAGCAGGATATTCGCTGACGAAGCAGGTGTGATTCGGGTAGCCAACGACGGGACAAGGAAGCGAAAGTATGCCACCATCTCAATCCCAGAGAGTGTGGCTTCCCGCGTCCATGAAAAGCTCGGCAATGTGATAGGGCCTGAGATCATGCAAGAGACCAGACCAGTACGAATCATTCGACTGGCCGAACTCCCCGCTACCTCGCAGACCGGCCGGCGCTCGGTTATTCGGGCTAAAATCTGACGGACGTCGCAGGTCCGGTCCGGTTTCGACGTTTGCGAACCCTTAGAAGGTTGCCGGCGGCAGCCCGCTCCAGGTTGAAAAGGGCAACCTGCCTTGGGCGCGTGGAAGCTCCGTCCATCGGCTCCATTCCGTTTCACCGCCTTTCAGTCTTTCCAACAACTTGAGGAATCTGCTCTTCGCTCGACGTAACCCGAGTCGCCTCAGCAGATTGGGCTTTGGCACAGGTTTGACACAGTTCACCACGCGCTCAGAGCCACCCAGCCTGACTCAGACAAGTGGCGAGCGGCCCGTTTGCTCATGTGTCTCATAACGGTCATGGTGGACTCGATCAACTGGGCAGGTCACGATCGTGGACGAAGTGTTCATGCACTAGGTTGAGCAGTGGCAGGACCGGCTGCTGATGCAGATCGAGGAGGCGCAGCGTGAGGTGGACAAGCACCCTCGGCCGGTCGAGGAGAACGCGATCAGGCCGCGCGATGGCCGCCCACGTTTACGTCGACGGCGGCGGATACAGCGACGAGGTGGGGATTGGCCTCACCGGCGCGGACGAAGCCGAGTCGCACGGGAACATGAGCAGAACTCGAACGCCGCGACGTGGGAGCAGAGCGCATGGGAGCGGATCGATACCGTAGAACCCGCAAGGACGAGCTGGCGCAGGTCACTGCGATCCTTGATAGAGCCGCGAATGAGAAGATGCTGCGCGAGCACCTCGAGGTCGAAGCCATGATATTCGACATGCCCGGCGGCGACACCAGCAACCCGGCCGAAAAATTCCTCACCGATCAGAAAGCCCTCGAAGCGAAGCGCCAGGAGTTCACAAAGGAGTTGTAGAAAGGAAGCCGCGATCAAGGAACCCGACGACAAGCTTGCAAAGTTACGGCTCACAAGCGCACCCACCACAAGAAGCTCCGACTTGAGCAAAAACCTGAAGCAACGCCTGGTTCCCATAGGCATCTCGTAGCGGTCCGCTGATCTCGCCGGACAACCCCCAGGCGAAGGAGTTGCTTTTGCGATAATTGAGATAACAAACATTTTCGGTTGGCGATGTTTGTCAGTCCGACATTTTGTTATGGGCCTCAGACCATTGGAGCACTATGCCGGTACAAGCTCATTTCGGGCAGATTCTGGCGGGGAAAGATATTTTTCTCTGCCATACCGGTGCCGACAAGGCCTGGGTTGAACAGCTCGCCGAGCGGATCGAGAATGTTCCTTTCGAGGACAGGCATCTTGGCGTCGTATTCGACAAATGGGATTTCGTTAAGGGTAAGAACGTTGTCCTTGAGATAGACGATCACATAGACAAATGCCGCTTTATCGGGCTTGTCATCAGCAAGGCCATGCTGGAGGCGGAATGGCCGACCATGGAGCGGACCATCGCTGTCTGGTCCGATCCTTCCGGCCGTGCGGGTCGCGTCATTCCTATCCTGCTTGAGAATGTCGATCTTCCTCCGAGCCTCAGAATTCGAAACTGGATCGATTTTCGCGATCCGAACCGCTACGAGGAGGCCTTTCTCGAGCTGATTTCCACGCTGAGGGGCGAACCGGTCCGCCGCGGGCGAGGTGGTCTGCGCCCCGTCGTGCCCGTGACATCCTACGCACCGGCACCAGTCGTCATCACCGGATCGAACGGCCCGGACGTCATTGTGGAACAACTGATCAGCAATCTTCTTCCCGTCGTGGAATTGCCAACCGTTGTCCAGAGGGCCGAGACTACGATGCGCAAGAAGAAGGACATCGCCCGGCATACGGAGAGGAAGGACGTGCCGCCCTTCATCCTCCGGGAGAAACTGCTCTTCACGTTCTCCAACCTGCATGACATCGAAAACCCCCTGGAGGCGGCCATTGATTCCAAGACTCTGCGCGACGAAGACTTCGCGCCCTGGTTCGGCGACGAGGACCGGAGCCGATGGGCGATGGAACTCCTCAATCTGTGCCTGAAAGATCATTGCTGGAAACGGCGTTTGCGGTTCGACGCGAAAGGGCAACGATTCTTCTTCCTGCCCCTGAGGGGAGACGATCCCGAGAAGACCATCTTCTGGAAAATAGCCGGGACACTTCACGGCCGAAAGGTGACGACACGGCACTACGCATTTTTCAAGGGGGAGGACGGAACACCACAAAAACAGGAATTCGGCTGGAGGCACCAGGCCCTGCGCGCAAGCTTCCTGCATTTGCCGAATGGGCTGTTTCTGAAGCTCTCGCCGACGTACATGCTGACGAAAGAGGATGGCAAGACTCCGCGCGGCGGATCGCACGTCGGCCCGATCCTCTCACAGTGGCTGAATCAGGAAAGAAACGGCCAGGTCTTGCGCTCCCTGCGATTCTGGTCCCTCGTGTTGACGCGCGGCGATCGGAAGGAACTGAGAATCAACACCGGCCACGAGGCGATCGCGGTGAGCACGACACCGGCCAATGGCGCGCTCGGTTTCGGCATCGGCGGCGACACGATCGACTATGACCGGCTGATGAATGCCGAATACCAGGACGACCTCGCCATCCCCGACCTTCAGTCCGTTGCTCCCGAACAGTACACGCTTGGATTCGAAGCGATGGAGGGAACGCACTAGCGTATGGCGCGCAATTACGCCCGGCGTGCACCGCGCAACGCCTCCAAGCAACGGGTCCCGCGTTCAATGGAAGTCCGCTCGATGCAGGATCTCCTGGTGGGCGCGCGATCCGAGATGGCCTTCAGCCTGGTCCCCGAACCGGCGCTGCTGTTTGGCGGAAAGCAGCCGTGCGAGGACCCGAAGACAGGGCTGCGGGCCTACGGTCCCTATAGCCGAACCGACGCCACACGTCGTCCCGTCGTACGCATCGGAGTCGTGGGCCCGGCTGAAGCCATCGACCGCGCCCTCCGCCTCATAGAACAGATGACGCGGCCGATCCCGCACGCGGACAAAAACGACGCCATGCTGCACCCCGGATTCCCCGGCCTCAATGATCAAGATCCGTTCCAGATCCAATTTCTCACGCAGCCGGTATGGTGCCGCCCGCTGACGCCGGCGCAGATCGCCCTGGTCGAGTGCAATCCCGACTTTCCCTCACGGATCAAGCTGCTCGTCAACGATGTCGCCAAGGAGGTCGAAGCGCTCAGCAAGCTTGACTCAGGTCCCGATGTTGTCCTCATCGCCATGACGGCCGGACTTGAAGCGAAATGTCGTGTGGGCATTGCCGCCTACGATCGCGAGCAACGAGCAGCAGCGCAGGACGATGAGGACGAGGACGATATTCCGGAATTTGTCGAGGAACTGGACGAAAACGCGGCGGAGGAGGGCGAGGTCGCGGAGGAGCCCTCCGATGCAACGCGAAGTTTCCGCCGTGGCCTGAAGGCGGCCTGTCTTCAAACGTTGCCAACGCAGCTCCTGTGGCACCGCACCCTTGCCGGGACCAAGGGCGTCCAGGATTTGGCCACGCGAGCGTGGAACCTGAGCGTGGCGCTGATGTACAAGGCGCTCGTGATTCCCTGGCGGCTCGCCGATGTCATCGAAGGGGCGTGCTTTGTGGGTGTCTCGTTCTTTCACCCGGATGGGAGCGACGGGTCAACGCGAGCCAGCATCGCGCAGGCCTTTACACACAGTGGTGAGGGCTTCGTCTTGCAGGGAGACAAATTCAACTGGACGCCCACCCGTGCAGAACGCTCGCCCCATCTTGACCGCGAAGGCGCCAAGGCTCTGATCAAGAAGGTCCTGGAGCTGTATGACGACGAGGTGCATGGCTTGCCTCGTCGCCTCGTGATCCATAAGACGTCGCGATATACACAGGACGAACGGGACGGGTTCAGCGAAGGACTCGCCGGGATTCACGAAACAGCCCTTGTCACTCTTTCGCACCGCGGGATTACATGCCTGCGTCCAGGCCACAAGCCCGTATTGCGCGGGACCATTGCGGATTTCGGCGAGAAGAAGGGCCTGGTCTACACAACCGGTTACATCCCGTTCCTCCGCTGCTATCCGGGATTCCGTGTGCCCCGGCCTTTGGAGATAACGGAGAATTGGGGATCACTGTCGTTTCGCGAAGTTGCCGGAGACCTTATGCGTCTGACGAAGCTCAACTGGAATACGGCGGCGTTCTGTTGCGTCGATCCGATCACCATCGCCTTCAGCCGGCGGGTCGGAGACATTCTCAAAATCGCCAACTCCGAAAAGCCTGCCCGGCATTACCGGTTCTACATGTAAGCTGCCGTTGAGCCGAAGCAGGGTGGCTGGGAAGGTGCTTGCTATGCGCTGTAATTCCTTAAAAAACGGAACTGCTACGCATACAATATACCATTCGGACTTGACAGCTGGCTCCTCATGGGTACATTATGGATGCAGATATTCGCATAAACTGCGAAGACAAGCACATACACTATACCGCACATGGACCCTCAACGTTTTAGCTCCCGCGCCCGCGCCCGGCTTTCCGCCGTCCTCCAGGCCTCAAAGGACCTCGTGACCATAGACGACGTCATGGAAACACTGGCCTTGGATCGGGAGGCGGCTGCAAAGGTTCTTTCGCGGTGGCAGGAGCAGGGATGGCTCAAGCGTATTCGCCGCGGACTCTATGCCACGATCCCTCTTGACGCATCCGCGACGGAACAAGTCTTAAAAGACCCGTGGGTGCTCGTTCCGGCGCTGTTCAAGCCCGCATACATCGGAGGATGGACCGCCGCTGAACATTGGGATCTTACCGAGCAGCTATTCCGGAGCATCTTCGTATTCACGGGACGCCCGTTCCGCACCAAAGAAACTACAGCGCAGGGCGTGACGTTCACACTAAAACGCGTCCCTGAAGACGCCCTGTTCGGGCTGAAGACGGTCTGGCGCGGGCAGGCGCGCGTTTCGATCTCGGACGAACACAGAACCATCGTCGATCTTCTCGCGGATCCGGCGACCGGGGGCGGCATCCGCCATGTCGTCCGCTGCCTCGCGAGCTATCTGCGTGGCGCCGACGCCGACTCGGAGACGCTCATACGCTATGCAGACAAGCTCGGCAATGGTGCGGTGTTCAAGCGCCTGGGATTCCTCGCGGCACAGACGCCAGGGCATGACGTGCTCGTTGAGGCCTGCCGCCAACGCCTGACGGAGGGCAACGCGAAGCTTGATCCCTCGGTCCCGTGCCGCCGCCTGGTGAAAGCATGGCGCCTCTGGATTCCCAAGAAGTGGGAAGCGGAGGCCGCGCGTGATTGACCGGCGCGAGCTGCTGGCAACCGCCGGCAATCTGGGTCTGCTGCCGAACGTGGTCGAGAAGGATTATGTGCTCGGCTGGGTGCTCGGGGGCGTCTACAATCATCCCGAGCTTGGGGACAAGTGGGTATTCAAGGGCGGGACCTGCCTCAAAAAATGCTATTTCGAGACATACCGCTTTTCCGAGGATCTCGATTTCACGCTGACGGACGAGACGCACCTGAACGTCGATTTCCTGGGCGGCGTATTCCGGGAGATCGCCGAATGGGTCTACGAGCAGTCGGGCATCGAGCTTCCGGCCGACAAAGTGTATTTCGAGGTCTTCCGCAACAAGCGCGACCGGCCGGCCGGGCAGGGCCGCCTGTCCTATCGCGGCCCTATCGCGCCGTCCTCCGGCGATCTTCCGCGCATCAAGCTCGACCTGACAAGCGACGAGGTGCTGGCGCTGCCCCCCGTCGACCGCCCTGTATCGCATCCCTACAGCGATGCGCCCGAAGACGGTTTAATGGCGCGGTGCTACAGCTACGAGGAAGTCTTCGCAGAAAAGGTCCGGGCCCTCGTTGAGCGCGCGCGCCCGCGCGACCTCTATGATGTGATCAACCTCTTCCGCCACGACGAATTCCATCCGGCGGGGCAGGTCATTCATGAAACGCTCACAAAGAAATGCGCCTTTAAGGGCATTCCGTTTCCCGGCATAGGAACGCTGGCGCCCCTGCACGAGGAACTGGTCGCCGATTGGCCGGTGATGCTCGCGCACCAACTCCCGTCCCTGCCTCCAGTGGAGGCCTTCTGGAGCGAGCTGCCAGCACTGTTCGCGTGGATCGAAGAAGGCCAGCCGCGTCCGGTTGCTGGGGCGTATCCGCTCGCGGCCGGAGACATCGTCATCCGCCCGCCCGCCGGTACGCTGTCGGTGCCAGGCATGGTCTCTACCGCACCGATCGAGGCCATCCGGTTCGCGGCCTCGAATCGCCTGTGCGTCGAGCTTGACTACACGGACGAGCAGGGCAAACGGAGAGTCAGAATCATCGAGCCTTACTCGCTGCGGCGCACGCAGGCCGGCGATATCGTGCTCCATGCCGTCAGATCCGACAACCAGCAGCACCGCAGCTACCGGATCGATCGCATCCGCGGCGCGCGCACGACGCAGCAGCCCTTCACGCCGCGCTACGCCATCGAACTGACGCCGACCGGACCTATCTCCGCTCCGCCGACAACCTCCACGCCACGTATATCAGCGCCGCGGGTGTCCACGCTGTCGCGAAGCGTAGCCCGCAAAGGACCGGTCTACGTCTATCAGTGCGGGTACTGCAACAAGAAGTTCGAGCATTCGGCGCGCGATCCCAAGCTGCGTGAGCACAAGACCAAGGATGGCTGGCCGTGTCCGGGCCGCCATGGAATCTGGGTGGATACGAAGTGGTAACCGAAACGGCAGGGAAGTTCCATGAATGAAGATCACGTTCGGAAGAGACTTGAAGATGCGCTACATCGCCTGGCCGATCAGGATCTCTACCTGCTCCAGAATAATCTCAGCGAGCGCTGCATCGCGTCCCGGCTCGCGATGTACCTACAAGCGGCATTCCCCG
This sequence comes from Bryobacteraceae bacterium, assembly GCA_035293725.1. GTDB lineage: Bacteria > Acidobacteriota > Terriglobia > Bryobacterales > Bryobacteraceae > Palsa-89. The sequence goes on along the minus strand of DATGMH010000022.1, from coordinate 402,445 downwards.
ATCACTCAGTTGACGTTGAATACAACCGACACGGAGGCACGCCCAAGATATTGGGCCTTCCTGAGGAGTGCGCGAATTTCTGGGACGCAGAGGGCAGGGCCTTTGTGGTGCCTGATATTATCGTGCACCATCGCGGGCCGGATGGTCCGAATCTTCTCGTCCTTGAAGTAAAGAAGACGACGAACCCAAGATCTCGCGCCTGCGATCATGAGCGGATTCTGGCGTTCCGGGCGCAGCTCGGTTATAGCTTCGGGGCCTTGATCGAGTGCGAAACGCGAAATGGCCGACCACCAGGAGCACTCATCAGCGAATGGCACCACGGACAGCAGTAGCGGCATATCAACCAGCACGGGAGGCCGATCATGGCTGAGTGGTCGCCCTACGGCGTGATCTTCTCCAAAGGCTCGAAATCTCCGTCTAGCGGCGGCCAGGTTCTCGAAACCGTTTACCACGTGGCCCACGTTTCGGGTGCACGCCGCATCCTTGAAGACGGCTACCTCAAGGCGGGTTTGATCCATGACAAGAGCAGGCTAAACAAGTCGCGAATCGCGGTCACCTGGCTGTCTGCGAACACCTGGGCCTATGGCTCACTTTACGGAAACGTCCAATTCTCGCTTTCCTGGACGGATCTGATCGCCAAGAAGCGATTCTATTGGGTCGAGGCGATGCCCTCGTACTCGCCGCCCGCTTACCGGATCTTGATCACTGACCGCGACCTCAGCCAATCGAAGTATGTTCAAGCTTATGATCCGACCACCAATCGAGGGCCACTGCGGCGGCGGGAAGGTGTCTGGTACTGGAATGGAGACTACACATCGGAGTTTATGGTAGAGCGGGACGTCCAGCTTGACGAATGCACGGGTTTTGATTTCATTGCCCATCACGATCGCTTCTGCAGCCTCCATGGGTCTGGCTGTAAATATCTGGGCTCCGAGCCTCACAGGGCCGGGGGACGGGCACTTGCCTTCATTCTGGGAAACGCGTTGCACAGTATCGACCACCTGCTGAAGAGACCGTCACGCTACGATCCTGACAGGGAGCTGAGCGATGCCGTGGATACAGGGATCACTGGCATCATGCGCACACTCGCCGCGAAGGACGACCGCTTTGGTGGAGCTATAAGATTGGAGTCATCCCGCAAGGCCGCGTTGCGCGGCGCACTGTCACTTTACGGCAGCGGCCAGATAGCGGCGGCGCGCGAGCTAGTCAGTCTGTTGAAATCCAAGAATATTTTCAAGATGGGCCTGACGGAGATCGTCAACGAGCACTTCGATATTTCGGGCTGGACGATTGAAGAGTAAAGAATTAAGGATGATCAACAGCCCTGCGGAATGACAAGCGAAATGGAAGTACAGTGAGGAAATGACCGAGAATACGGCGAGCCTGGCCATCGAACTGACCGAAAACGAGCAACATCTCGTTTCCCAAATCGATTTCCATCCATCTGGATCGTACAATCGCGATTCGTGGCAGCCGATTGCCGACGCGATGCTCGAATTGATGCGCTCCCTTCTGCAAAGGAATGCAATCCCTGAGGCACGCAAGAAGTTCTTCACGGACCCTTCCTACAACATAGGCGGACACGGCCTGTCGCGGCTCCAGGTTTTCGAGAAGAACGGCACGCGGGGTGATGACATCTTCCGTCACGGCAATTTCGTGAAGTACCTGCGCTATTTTGTCTTCGGTCCTGATCTGACCGCCCCGGTCATCCAGGCATTTCAAGAGAAGGTGAGGGATTGCGGAGAACCATTCACCTCGGGAGACGTAATAACCGTGGCGGAGTTTGCGCGACAGCTTACGCGCTCCCATCGGCTGGATTCACGTCAGGCAGCGGATGAGTTCTACAAGCTGGCCCTTGATTGCGGCCTCGATGCAGACTGCGCCCGGTCCATCCGTGAGAGCGTGCAGAGGGTGCGGGCATAATGTTCGAGCATGGCTAACGAGCGAATGAAAATGTGGAATCTTGGCGAGGAAGCGATCAGGTCGCTGACCGACCTGCCTGAAACAGGTATGGGATTTCAGCTTGTGGAAGCTACGATCTGGGGGAGGGCCACGCCCCTTCTGGTGCTCAATGCGGAACGCGCCATCGACCTGTCGGAAATCGACCTTACGCCCGGAGACGATCCGGCGACGATTCTAGCCAATGGTCTACGCATCATCGAAACCATGAAGAGCGGTATCGTCGAGACAGTATTTGCGGCTCCGCAGGCACATGATTTCAAGCTCCTGAATGCTCGAATCGGAACAATACCGAGGCCGGCTGGCGCGGCGGGCGCGCTCGTTCGCCGGGCTGTGCTACCGAGCAGTCTGGTCAAACACGTCACACTGTCGGCAAACCGCGTATTCCATCGATTCTCCGCCTTCAATCCCGACCGACGCGTCGACGCAGTGACCGGCAGTTTCCTCCCTAGGACGTATGCAGCGCCGGAATCCGAAGTCCCCTTCGTTCCTACCGGGTTTGTCGCCGTTGGCCGATTTGCGCTGCCGAATAATCTGCCGGCATCCTATCGCTACGAGATCGAAGCCCCCAAGGGAACGAGTGTGGACTTCGGGACAGTTGCGCCAGCATTCGGGCAATCCGGGGAGGGGTGGAGGCCTACTTTTCCAGCGCCGTCGTAAACGCCAGAGTCCCGCCAGCCCCTGTATCGCGCCTACCCGACGAATAGATTTGATTGCCACTGAGTCAAGGGCATCGATGGCGGCAGGCGGACCGGTTTCAAAACAAGGGGTGATGCGTGTATACAATCTACGCGGAGTTTCAAAGGTTTCGCGAAGTCAACCTCGTTGAGTTGATCGGCGTTACCGGGGTGTATGTGATCTGGGACGCCCGTTCAAAGGCACGGCCCACATATATCGGTGAGGGGAACATACTCAAGCGCTTCACCGATCACGTCAAACGCGACAATCCAGATTTGCGCACCCATGGAACGGATACGTTGCGATCATTGCGGGAAGCACGCGCGATGTGCACAAATATGAATCCACGGTCGTTGAACGCCTGATCCTGGATGTTGCGAAGATGACCGATAGGCAGCCGCAGGTGAACGTGCATCCGGGCCACATCAGCCGTGTGCTCCGATTCTGCCGTGAGGAGATGCTCAGGATTGCCGTTTCCGGATACGACCCGCTGATTCCGCCTTCAGAGTCCAAACCCCTTCCCAGGGTGAAGGAGATCAAGATCTGGGCTTCCGGTGACGACGAGTACGAATTCAGCAGCGATTGGACTCTTCGGCGGCTGCGACGCCCAATCATCTGAAGTCTGGCTTTGATCGCAGCCACGCGAGAGGGCTGAGATGACAGGCAATACCCCGTGAAGGAGGCTTGAGACGTGGCCAAGGTCAAAAAGCGAAATCATTATCTTCCCCGCTCTTACCTCCAGGGCTTTTGCGACCCGGAGGGTCTGCTTTGGACATTCGATCGGGCATCGAAGGAGTTTCGGCGGCTTCCGCCGGACAGCGTGGCGGTCGAGAAGGAATTTTACATCATCCGCGACTCGTCAGGCAAAAAAAGCAACGTTGTCGAGGACTGGCTGGCGGCCTGCGAAAACGCGGCGATCCCGATTGTCCGCGCACTGGATGACAAAGACCGGCGCCTGAGCGGGGAGGAACGCCGCATCCTGGCCGTATTCATCGCCTCACTTCGGCTTAGGACGACTGTCTTTAACGCCGAGATGGAGGAAGTGATCGCGCACTACAGCAGCGCAGTCGCCAGCTCTCTGCTCAAAGACGAAAGGACGGCTCGCGAGACCTTTTCCCGATTGCCCGGAAACGGCGCGGCGATGCCTGCCGAGAGGCTCGAAGCGCTTGTCTCCATGTGGAAGGCGGGGCAGTACACCCTCAAGGTTAATCGGGAATACATCATCCATTTGATGATCCAGCGCACGGACAGCTTCGCGGACGAGCTTTTTGCCATGACCTGGGGCGTCCTCCGATCACATCCCCAGGCCGCCTTCATAACTTCTGACCTGCCTTGGTCGATCCTGACGGTAGACCCGGACGCATCAACTGACTTCGGCTTCCGCGACATCTTCCTGCCCCACGTGCGCACCGTTGTGCCTCTTACCAGCAGCACCGCCGTGATGCTGGAGAATGGAGCCGCACCTGCCGCGCCGGTGCGCTATGGACACGTGATGCGCGAATTCAATCGCACCGTCAATCGGACGGTTGCCGACAACGCTCACCGTTTTGTTTTTTCAAGCAGCGAGCTTTTACTTAGGCGACTCGTCAAATCGACCCGCATCGACCAGGTTGATCGCCCGGTTCGTTTCTTTAGCGGTGCGGGAGACTGGCTCAAGCCGGATGTCAGCCAGATCGCCAGCATCACCGTCGACGGCTTCTGAGCACGGTCGCTTTCGAACGCCGGGCGGGCGTACGGTTCCACCGGACGCGCCACAGTCAGCGCAACTTGAACCGTACCCTTCCCGTCTTGATTTCCGCGAGTGCGCGGAGCAGGCGAACGCTCATCCGGCGGGCGGGGGACCGGGTCAGCGCAAAATCGACGTTCCATGGCCCTCCGCGAACACCCACCAGCGATGTGATGAGCATGATTCCATTCAGCCGGTGCAAGGGGGATTCGAGCGGCTCGCCTTGCTTGTCGTCGCTGAACTCCTGCGCGCCGGATCTGGCCATCAGGTGGAGCGTTTCGCTGTCGCTGTCGATGATGAGAATGTTCACCTCCCCTTCGCGGTATTGATCAGCCTTCCTGATCGCGACATCCGCGATCTGCCAGTAGGGCGATTTACCCTCCGTGCGGGTGGTGTCCTCAAGGAGAACGAACTCGAATTCCGGCGCAAGTCCGCTCAGCCTCATCGTTGAGATCATCCTGCGCCTTGCGGTTGAAGTGCTTGACCTCGACGTAGAACTTCTCGCCCTTCAGGAATACTGTAAGGTCGGGACGATCCTGCATGGTGACATCCGCACCGTAGTCGAGCAGCATGAGTGCCGCTATGGCTTCAGAAAGATAGTTGTTCAGGTTTGCCAGGTTCCCGGAGTTCTGGCGCAGGCGGGTTTCGTAGGCGCCGACGTTGTGGGCTCCGCTGGCGCGCAACCGAGTCGCATAGTAATCGATGATCTGATCTGGCGTCATCACTGACGCACCATCTCGAGTCCCGATACCGCTATTATCGCGACCACCGCGCGGCTCAAAGACGAGCCGGTGAATCCTGAGCGGTGCGCTGTGAGGGCAAGCGTAAGAGCCTTCTCGCAGGACTGACTGAGGTACTGGTATTTGAAGCTAGCGCCGCCGCTTCTGCGGCTTGAGGCTATCTACAATCGCAACAGCAAGGGTCGCAAGAGCCGCGCTGCCCACTACCGTCGCGAGCTGCTTGTTCCACCGTTCGTTTGTGTAGAGCCGGCGCGTGATGCTGTCACAATCGGTCTGCTGCAAGACGGAGTAGGGGACCTGCTGATCAACGCAAAGCTGCGCTTTCGCCAGTACCGAGGGAACCAACTCTAACGGAGGCCGGAAATCGAGGCTCGATTGCTTTTCGAATTCGACGGCATCGACCCACGTGTAGGCCGGATAACCTCTCGTGAGATTGGTATCGAAGGTCAGGTAGAAGGGGTCTCCCTGACCGCCAAAGACCGGTTCCTGCTCCGAATAGAAGGGCTGGCCCCAGGCATCGTAGCACCGATAGAATAACCGCCTCTGGATGATCGCGCGATAGTGGGCGAACAGACTTGATTCGAGCGTCCTGTCTCCAACCTCGTACTTCCATTCGTGAGTCGATTTCGATATGTACATTGAGACTCCCCCGTCGCTATCAACCATTTTACGCCGCAAGGAATGGTCCCGGCTCGGGCACGTTCGCTGTGTGTTCTAATGCGGGAAACTCCGGGGGCTTGGCTCCGGGCGAGGGTCGGCACTTGCGCAAGGAAGAGGAGGCTGAATCGATATGGGTGATCCGGAAGAATTCGAAGAACATGCTCAACGGGCGCAAGATGAATGGGACAATTTCCGCGAACAGGACGGTGATCCGATCGGCATCGAAGAGCTGAACGGTCTCGATCTCCGGAACCTGCCCGAAGATATCCGTATCGTCGTCATGGACGACTATTTTCCCGAGACGACGATTTGGAGGGAAGGGGACCTCCTGATCTGCGAGATCAGCGAACACCTTTACACGAAGTACTGGGAACACAAATTCTCGGCCTACGCTTTCGCCGAAGCGATGGAACGAGCCGTTCGGCGTCTGGCCCACGAGGGGCACCCGTTCGCCGAGCCGTCACGTGATGACGAAGATGTACACGTTTTCGTGAGGTGGCGACTGCGCCTGCCACGCGACACTGAACCCGGCCAGATCCCGGCATCGATCAAGGCCGCCTTTGATCTGGTCTGGCATCGCGCCGATTCGATCCTTGAGAATTCGGATTCAGTCCTAATCCTGGGAAAGGACACCGGACCCGCGCTTGACCGCCTCAAGCGGATAGCCGCCAGGCTGGAGGAGATCGGTTACTACACCTACATCATCAAGGAGCAGCCGGACCGCCCCGGCGAAGGCGTTGTGCAAAAGGTCCTGCGCTACGCGCTTTCATCCAAGTTCGTACTGATCGAGAACACGGAAGCATCTGGCCACCTTTACGAAATCCCGCATATTGCCAAGGCGGCCGAGTGCGTTACGGTGGTCCTGCAGGAACACGGGAAGGGCGCTACTTGGATGTTCGAGGATGCGTATGCGAAGCACAAACACTGGCACAAGGTGACCTACGAGGATGCCGGCCTGGAGCGCGCTGTCGAGGAAGCCGCCGCATGGGCCGAGAACTTCGTCGCCGAGTTCGCCGACTACCAGGCGGCAAATCTGCCATGGCTTAAAAAGTGATGCATCCGCACCCGGCAATCTTGGCCAAGGGTTTCATTTCATATCATCGTCAGGCGGCGCAGGTCATGCCGACCCGCAATTCCCAGCGTTTGCCAGCCGCCCCATCCATCATCACGCGACTGCAAGCACTCAACCGGATGACCGGCGCGTTACGAATGCCGTGAAATCCCGGCCCTTTTCGAGCAGGGTAAAGGGCGTGCCGACGGTCTTCAGACTGTACCAGGTATCCCGCGGCCTCACTGCTCGGACGAGCCCGAGGCTTTCAAGTTTTGCGCAAATGCTGGTAATCATCGCATCGGACAGTCCGGCGATTTTCGGAGGACTCTCGTGCCAGGCTTCGTTGGCGCCGTTTTCGTCGAGCGCGCCCGTTGCCGGCAGCAGCCGACCCTGCTTTTCCACGATCTGCCGCAGTACCTCGGCGTCGGTATTGTCGAGAATGGTCGCCACGCGAAGCATTTCCTCGACATAGTCTGCCGGCGGTAAAGGCTCGCACAGGATGGCATTGCTGAGAATCAGTCCGATCGTGCGCGCCCGGTCCTCGTTTCGAGTCTGTTCCGCCTTCTTGATTCCGTCCACCACGAGGGGAATCCACTCGGCTTGCACGAATTCCCGCGACGCCGGTGCTCGTGCCAGCAATTCCGCGATCCGCGCCTCATGTCGCCGAACTTCGGACTTGATTGTTTCGATCACCAGCCGCTGCTTTGCGCTCCGGTCGCGCTGAACGCTCCAGCTCAGGGCCTTTCCGAACCAACCGGGCAGCAATCCCGTGATTTCCCTGACGTATTTCTCGACGTCAGTCCGCGGCCTCTCCTCATTTTCGATTTGCGCATCGAGGGCCGCCAGAGGTTCGTCGATCGCCATGCCTTCATGGTGGCACAGAACTGGAAAGCCCCCAGTCGTCCTCGCGGTAACGGAAGCCCAACGAGGATCGGTCTCGATGATCTTGACGACCTTTGCATTCTCCGCTGAAGTACTCATGCGTGTTCCTTTTGATTCGTCATTACGAGTACGGAATACGTGTTCCACCCAACAACCAGATCGCAATGATTGAATGAGTGGTTCGAATGGTCACATGGTTAAGAGATACCCTCGTCGCGCATGCGTTCAATGAACAACGGCTGGGGTACTCAATGGAACCCGAGTGCATGCCGAGTAGGGTCCCCCGGATTCCCATCCATCGCCGTAGGAAGCTGCGCACCTGCTTGCCAGGCAGGTGCGTTCCACTCTAATCAATGACAGCAAGTGATTCCGCAACCAGCCGCTCCAGCCTGCGCTTCCGGCTGCCGATCCACTTTGCGTAATATGTCTCCGTGACCTTCACGCTTGCGTGGCCAAGCAGCCGTGAAACGTCTTCGAGTTGCATGCCCCTCAGTAGCGCGCGGACGGCGAAAGTATCGCGGAGCCGATGTGGACGGCAATCTGCGATTGCAGCACGCTCGCCGATATTTTGCATTCTTTCGTAGACCGCCTGCGCGAGGGGCGTCGGATCGCTGCCGGCGCCGTACCAGAACGGCCCTTTCGGCGAAAGCCACTTGCACTCGTCGATCCGCTTCTTTGTCTCGTCCGTGATATACGCTTCCAAGAGCTTCGGCTTTTCGGATCGCTTCTGTTTCTGCGGCTTATACGTGTAGATCCAGAGGCTGTCTCCTTTCGTGAGTGCGCGTGGATCGAATGAAACCGCATCGCCAACCCGCAACCCGGTAGCGAGCATCAATTCCAAGAGGAGCCGGAACGTGTCGGCTTGTTTGGCGTATCCGTGTGTTCCGCCGTCGAGTTGCGAGGCATGGTCCAGGATGGTCGCAATTTCCTCATCGGTGTAAGGTTCCTTCTGGTCGTACACCGCCTTCACGGTCGTGACTTTATCGATGAGCGCCTCTTTGATCCACCCCCGCCGAAAAGCGGCGCGCAGAAAGCACCGGATCTTTGCGAAAGTCGTGGCCTTAGTTGTCATTCGCATCGTCTTCGGCAAGCCGGCCGTCTTGAACGTCTCCAGATGATCGACGGTCATTTCGCGGATGTGAATGATCTTCTGTGCTTCAAGAAATCGCTGGAGTCGTTCGAGCGCAAGCCGGTGTTGATTGAGAGTCCGCGCGTCGAGGTCCTGCTCGCGAGTGGCGAGATATTTCTCGATGCATTCGGAAAGTGGTGGTCCGGCCACGGCGTCCGTCTGGACTTGCGCCATCAGCGATGCGCGCAACGCTTCCGCTCGCTTCAAGTCCGAGAACTGTGTGCTTTGGCGAGGAACAATATCGCCGGTCGGCGTGCGACCATGAATCCAGATTGGGCAATCACAATCCATCCAAAAACGGCGCTTGCTGCGCGGGACACGGCTCTTGTGGACCCGGCAACTTTGAAGGTGGCGCTTGTACAAAACGAGGCTTTTTATGGCCTGAGACACTCCTCCAGTGTACGAGTACTCGTACACGGCGTCAAATCGTCATTGTAGATTATTGATTCTAAACCGTGTGGCTCCCCGGCATGGATTCGAACCACGATTCACGGCTCCAAAGGCCGCTGTCCTACCATTAGACGACCGGGGAATTCGGGTGAAGGACCAGATTTAGTTTAACATTCTGCCGCGCTTGGAACGCGACGCTTACCCGCGCTTCTCAGCGGCGGCCGCGGCCATCGTGTTCTTGTTCCGGACCGGAGCAACTGCCGGCTGCGTCGGCCGGCCAAATATCGAGCGGGCCTCGCGGAAAGTTCCCATGATGGAGATGTGATTCAACGGGAACTCGAGATAGACGTGCGCGATGCTGAGATAGAACAGAACCTTAAATCCCGCTGCGAAGTTGTATAGGTACAGGCCGACGGCCGTCACCCATAACCCGGCGATGATCGCCAGGCGTTTCGCGCCGATCTCATGCCACCGGATGATCGAGGTTTTAGAAAACCAATTCAAATAATGATAGGTGTACGCAAACGCGATGAAGCGCATGACGATCAGGCCGGCCGGCGATGTGAACACAAGAACCAGTGCCCTGCGCGCCTCATCGGGCGTTTGCGGTTGATTGACGCCCAGCAGAGCCAGATTCAGAATCGAAAAATTATTCCAGTACGATGCGACTGCGTGAGTGCCCGGCAAAAACTTTCCAGGATTTATCAGCCAGCAGGCAATCGGACACAGCAGGAAAACACCGAAGGCTACGTAGCCGCTCTTGCTGCGATCCTTAAGCGCGCCATAAAGCATGAAAAAGCCCGTGAACAAGTACACGTGAATGAGTGTTGGGACGAACAAGAAGAACAGCGCGGTGACGAACCCGGTGGAGTCAACCAGCGCGAACGCAAGCACGGCAACCAGCGCCAATCCCAGCATCCGTGCCAGAAAACCATCGGTCAGAACCAGGACCAACGCGCCGCCGAGCGCCAGGAACGTGTATGCCGCCGACATGGTGGACCAAGGCGCGGTGAAGCACACCAGAACCGCGAGGGCGCCGAGCAGCCAAAAATCATGCTTCCCGCGGGTGAAAAAGTTGCGTTTCTGGAGCCAGGAGATTTCCGTGAAATAGTGCGCCGGGCCCAGCACGGCATAGGCGAAGAGGAACAGCTCGAAGGGGATGAAGAGCGCCACCGCGCAAGCCACCAGCATCAACGCGATGTTTAAATAGTTAATCTGATCGACGCGCGTCATCGGAATCGCGTGGCTCATAGTGCATTTCCTTCCACGAAGGCGAGCATCATTTCCGCACAGCGGAAGAGTCCGAACCGGCTCAATATCAGGGGTTCGCACCAAACGAGGGGAGCCCCGGCCAAAGAGACATTCTAGCCCACCTAGCACGGCTCGAGAACGCGAGGTGGCGGCACTTTCGAGATGAGAAACCGGTGGGCCGTATCGATTCGCGGAGACTCGCCCTATTTATGGCCCTATCCATCGCATTGCGGTGCCCTGGCATGCCAAGATGTCTGAGAAATGAAAATTCGAATCAAGAAGCTGCACCCGGATGCCATTCTGCCTAGTTATGCGCATGGTCCGGAGGAAGACGCCGCAATGGACCTCTGTGCCGTGGAGCGCACCGTGCTCTTGCCTGGGATCGCGCAGGCCGTCCCGACCGGGATTGCGATCGAACTGCCGCCAGGACATGAGGCGCAAGTCCGCCCTCGCAGCGGTCTGGCATTGAAACACTCCCTGACCGTGAATTTTGGCACCATTGATCCCGGCTATCGCGGAGAGATTCGCGTGGTCATGTTCAACTTGGGCCGGGCCGAATATGTGATCGAGAAAGGCGATCGCATCGCGCAACTCATTGTTGCACCCTATGACGCCGTCCAGTGGGAGGAAGGTGAACTGGGAGACTCAGCACGAGGGGCCGGCGGCTTTGGCTCTTCCGGGCGCTAATCTTATCCCAGCCATGCAGCAGGCCAGGGCGCTACCATAATGTACAGGCCTATGGTGATTCGAAAATCGTCTGATCTTCGTTATTCTCAGGTCACGCCCAAAGCGGCGTACCTGAACCGCCGCCGATTTCTGGCAGGTTCACTGGCGCTCGGCGCCCTCGCCGATGTTCCGGCCGCGCGTGCCACTATGAAGCTCAATGGAGTGCGCAAGGGCCCGTACAGCACGGACGAAAAGCCCACTCCGTACGACGCCATCACCCACTACAACAATTTCTACGAGTTCGGCACCGACAAAGAAGATCCCTCGCGCAACGCCGGCAAATTCGTCACCTCGCCTTGGACTGTACGCATTGAAGGCGATGTTGCCAAGCCGATCACGCTTGACCTGGACGATCTCTTCAAAGTCGCGCCGCTGGAGGAGCGCATCTACCGGCACCGCTGCGTGGAGGCATGGTCCATGGTGATCCCGTGGATCGGCTATCCTCTGAACGCGCTGCTGAAAAAAGCCGAGCCCACCTCCAAAGCGAAATACGTGGCATTCGAGAGCTACTTCGATCGAAAGCAGATGCCGCAGGGCTTGTGGGCCGGCATTCCCTTTCCCTACGTCGAAGGACTGCGGATAGACGAGGCCATGAATCCGCTGACACTATTGGCGGTCGGGCTATATGGCGATACTCTGCCGAACCAGGACGGTGCGCCGTTCCGGCTGGTCGTGCCGTGGAAGTACGGTTTCAAGAGCATCAAGTCAATTGTCAAGATCAAGCTGCAAGAGAAGCAGCCGCCCACGACGTGGAATCTCAGCGCGCCGCAGGAATATGGCTTCTATTCCAACGTAAATCCCGAAGTAGACCATCCGCGTTGGAGCCAGGCCAAAGAACGCCGCATCGGCGAATTTAGCAAGCGCGCGACCCTCATGTTTAACGGCTACGGCGAGCAAGTAGCCAGCATGTACACGGGGATGGATCTGCGCAAAAATTACTGAGAGGGAATGAACCGCTTCCTCTCGAGCCGTTGGACGAAAGTTGCCGTCTTCGCGCTGTGCCTGTCGCCGCTGCTCCTGCTCGGTTGGCGGCTGCTGGGCTTCGCAATCCAGGGGTGGCAAGGATACGATCCGAATTTAACGGCCGATCCCATCGCCTACATCACGCATTACACCGGCGATTGGACGATCCGATTCTTGCTGATCACGCTGGCAGTCACGCCCCTACGCAAACTGCTGGGTCTTCCGAAGCTGGCCCGCTACCGCCGCATGCTGGGGCTTTTCGCCTTCTTCTACGGCTTTCTGCACCTGATGACCTGGCTGTGGCTGGACAAGTTTTTCGATCCACGTGAAATGGTTAAGGACGTGATCAAGCGGCGCTTCATCACCGCCGGGATGACTGCATTTGCCCTCATGATCCCGCTGGCCGTGACCTCGACCTCCGGCTGGGTCCGGCGGCTGGGTTTCGAACGCTGGCAGCGCATTCATCGGCTGATTTACTTCAGCGCGCTGGCGGGTGTGATCCATTACTACTGGCTGGTGAAATCCGACGTGCGGCTGCCATTGCTATACGCCGGCATTCTGTTGGTTTTGATGGCGTATCGCGCGACGGCCTGGTTCCGTAGCTCGCACCGCGATCGCGCTAAAGTTGCCGCGCGCGCGAACGCCTACCAGTCCGAATAGGGCGTTCCTTCGAGACTGATTTTATCCGATCCGCTGTGCACGTCGTAGATGCCGGGTTGGCTCTGGTTCACCGTGTTGGTTGCGTCCTCCTGGATGACTTTCCAGGTATCGGTGCTGCCGGTGATCGGGTCCATTGGCACCTCGCGAAGATAGCCGTCGCTGACCAGATCCTGCAAGGTCTGCGGCGCCTTCTGCTTGTCGTAGGTGTATTCATCGATGACCGTGCGCATAGTGAAGAGATTGTTCTTGAGCACGCTCTCTTTGGCACGGATGATGGAACGCGTGTAGATAGGAATGGCGACCGACAGCAGCACCGCAATGATCGCCATGACGATCATCAGCTCGACGAAGGTGAACCCGCGCACCGTAGCGCCCGCACTCCTGCGCGCCGCATTCACACTCGTGTCAACGCAGCCTTGACGGCTCTGCAACCGCTCAATCCGTTTCTTGAGCCGAGTCACCATTGCGAATACGCCGTCCCATCTTTCGCCTTGTCCGTACTCTTCGTATGGACATTAAACACGTTTTGCCCGCCCCACGCTTGCGCGTCCGGATCGTCCTTGGTGCTCAGCAGGCCCCAGTCGTACGAATTGGTCATCGGGTCCTTCGGAATGCGCCGCAGATAGCGGATCTTTTTGTCCACCGACCCGGTGGCCTTCACCCCGTCCACCAACTGCTGCAGCGATTCCGGATAGTTGTCGCTGTCCAGTTTGGCGGGCCCGATCTTGCCGGTATCCATGTCGTCTTTGAATTTATCGATCGCGGTGCGGATCTGATCCAGCGCCCGAACCAGGTCTCTTTCCTTGTCGCGCTGTACTTTGTAGCGCGCCAGCGGCACAGCCATGGCAGTGAGCAGCATGAGGATGGTGAAAGCCACAATGAGCTCCACCAAAGTCATGCCGCGTTGCCGTTTGCGTTTCATTGCACTGCCTGACATTTCACTCCACTACTGCACGGTAACGGGAAGCGAAGGAACGGCTACTGTAATTGGACGCCGCTGCGAGTCGCGCAGGTTCACTTCTGTCACGGTCAAAGTGCTGGTCCCCTTGCCGACGGCCGTAAAGGTAAACTGCATTAACAGACCCGATCCGCTGACGCCCGCCGTGCGGCTCATGTCGATAGTGGCTTCACCGGCGTCGTTGCGAATGTCCAAGCTGGGCGGATTGCCGCCAGGCTGACCGAGAAGGCCGGCCGGGGTTACCTGGTTCAGCCGCAGAATCCGAGGATCCCACCGGACTTTGATGGGAACGGCCGCCAGGTCGTTCGCGTTGTCCACCTGTAATCCAACCACCACCGGAGCTGAAACCTGCGCTTGCACCGCGGGTGGCACGAAAGACAGCCGAATCGGTGCGCCCGGTACGGCGGGGGTGATCGGAGCCGTAGCTTGAGGCGCGGTAGGAGCGGCAGGCGGAGGAGTGGCCTCTTCAGGACGCGGGCCATAACTCAACTTCACCGTCTGATCGGTGCCGGCTGCGATACCGCGGAGATCTAGATCCGTGACGTCCTGCGTGCGCACGATGTGCGGGATGAGCGCGATCATCAGTTCGCCGCGCGATTTGTCTTTCGAGGTCTGACCAAACAAATATTTGCCCAGAACCGGCATATTCACCAGCCCGGGAATTCCGTTGATGGTCTGCGTATCCTGAGTTTGAATCAGACCGCCCAACAGGCTCACTTCGCCGTCGCGCAGCCGGATGTCGGCTTCGTTCTTGCGTTGCGAAATGACGGGCTGCTGCAGTCCGCCCAGGTCGACTGTCCGGCTTACGTTCGAAATATCAACGCTGACGTGCAGCGTGACTTCATTGGTGCCATGAACATGCGGCGTGATTTCGACATTGACGCCGGTATCGACGAATTGGAATTGCGTGCTGACCAGAGGGCTCACGCCCACTGTGCCGATGCCGGGTTGGAAGCTGCCGGTGGCGTAAGGCACTCGGTCGCCGATCTTCAGCGATACTTTCTGGCCGTCGGAGGCGCGAACCTCGGGGGATTGCATCACCCGGGTGGCGCTGTCGGCCATGACGGCTTGCAAAACGGCGCCGGGCAACGTTGTCGAAAAGTCCGCCGTAGAGAGATGTCCTAATCGATTCAGGGTGATAGCGGAGCTGCTTCCGGCCGTTGTCGTTGTCCCTACGCCGCTGGATGGAGTAGTGCTGCCTGTTACAGTCGTCGGATTGCGCGGCGTGAACGAGAATGGAATTTGCAGGCCCGTGGTGTTGCCCGAAACCAATGCGGCCCCTAAGCTTCGTGAGCGATCGCTATTGGCTTCCATCACGATCAGGTCGACCACAATCTCGGACTTGGCCTTGTCCATATCGTGCAGCAGCTTCTCAACCAGTGCGACCTTGTCGACGGTGTCCCGCACCACCACCGCATTCTGCGCGTTGAACGTAAACATACGGCGCACGTCCGCCACTGACCGGATGGTGGTCACGATTTCCTGAAATTCCTGTACCGAAGTCGGGTTCTTCAGATAGAAAACCTTCACCACTTCGTCTTCGTAATCGCGCCGCTTGGTGACGTTGTCTTCGGTCACGAAAATTGCGTTGGAGCTGATCGGTTTCCAGAACGTCTTGGTCAGCAGCGCGATGTAGTCCAGCGCCTGGTCCAGCGTGACGTTTGTCAGGTCCAGGTTCGTGTTGCGCCCGGGCTGCATTTGCGGATCGAACAAAACGTTTACGCCCGCCAGCTTGCCGACCGTTTCGTACAGCACCTTGGGCGGCTGGTTGTTCATCTTGAGCTGCGGAATCATGTTGGTGATGGGCTTCAGCTCGGGGACGGACTGCAAAGACTCCATCATCTGCATGCTTTCTTTCGTGGCTTTTTCAAGAGGGGTCTCGGCAGCTTGACCTTTCTTCTTCTGGTCGAGAGCGGCACTCACCTCCTTCATCTCCTGGATCGAGATCGCGGAACCGGGATCCAAGCTGAAAGCGCGCTGAAATTCTACCAGCGCTTCCTCGAGCTTTCCGTCGTTCTTCAGCCGCATGCCGGATTCAACGTGCGCCTGACCGGCTAAGAAGCGAAGCCGGCGCGCGCTGAGTTGATACTCAGCGTCCTGCGGGTCCTGACCGAGCGCCTGTTCGTAAAGGTCCAGCGCCTTGTCATAATCCTTCCGGGCTTCGGCTTCGCGAGCCATTTTGACGAACTTGTCGCCTTTTCGCGTGCGGGCCTCGAGCGCATTGGGCGGCAGCGCAATGAGCGCGGCGGCGAAAAGCGCCAAAGGCCGTAACCTATTGCAAGCGATCATCTTTTTCCTTCATGAAACCGTATGATAGAATGAACTTCGCCGGCCGGAAATCCACCACATAAATGGTTGACGTGACTAGGTTTCCCGGCGTGGAGTACAAAAACGCGGCTCCGTCCCGCGGCGCTGGGCGCCCATTTAACTGTGGAATCTAAGATCAAGGTCTTAAGCGATAATCGGCAGGCTTGGCATAATTATCACCTCTCGGAGCGATTCGAGGCCGGCATTGCATTAACCGGGACCGAGGTCAAGGCCGCTAAAAACGGCAAAGTCCAATTAAAAGATGCATTTGCGGAGGTTCAGGGCAACGAGGCGTGGCTCCTGAACGCCCATATCAGCGAGTATTCACACGGAAACCGGCAGAATCATGAGCCAACCCGCAGACGCAAGCTCCTGCTACACCGCGAGGAGATCGAGAAGCTGCTGAGCAAGACGCGTGAAAAGGGACTAACGCTGGTTCCAACCAAAATGTACCTGAAGAACGGGCGGATTAAGCTGGAATTCGCGGTCGGCAAAGGCAAGAAACTGCACGATAAACGCGAAGCCGAGCGCAAGCGCGAAATGGAGGCGGAGGCTCGGGCGGCGATCGGACGGCGGCGTTAGGGGCGGGCGGCGGCGGCGCTGTAGCGGGCGTCCCAAAGCGGCCCATTGCCACGGGCCGCCCACTTCACGGCCTGCGGCGCGCCGGAGCTTAGCTAGAATGAGACGACATGAAAATTGAGCTTGAAAGCAAGCCTTTAACAGAGATCGAGTGCGACGCTTTAGTCGTAGTGGGCTTCGAGCAAGAGCGGCCTCAAAGTCCAGCTTCGGATTTAGCGAAGGAACTATACGACAGCGGTGAATTCAGCGGCAAGGCCTTGGAGATCGCGGTTCTGCACCGGCCTGGCGGTTTAAAAGCCAAGCGGTTGGTGTTGGCGGGCGGGGGCAAACGGGAGCAGTTCGACGCGTCAACGCTACGCAAAATCTGCGGCGCCGCGCTGCGATCGCTCAAGAGTAAGGGCGCACGCAATATCGTGCTCGCCTTGGACGAGCGTCATCGATCCGAAGCATTCGCGGCGGCTGCCGTAGAAGGAGCGCTGCTCGCCGACCTGGAGGCGGATCGTTACAAAACCGATCCAAAGAAAACTGAAAAGCAAGTGGAGCGCTTTGCGGTGCTGGGCGGATCCGAATCGGGCATCAATTATGGCCGCACCCTGGCCGAATCGCAGAACTTCAGCCGTAATCTTTCGAACGAGCCCGCCAATGTGCTCACACCGATGCGCATGGCCGAGAGAGCGCGCGAGATGGCATCCGAGCAGGGTTTGGAATGCGAGGTTTTGGACCAGGATCGCATGCGGCAGCTCGGTATGGGTGCGCTGCTGGGAGTGGCGCAAGGCAGTGCTGAGCCGCCCGCGCTTATTATCGTTCGCTATAAGCCCGCGAGCCCGGCGACGAAAGATCATCTCGGTCTGGTCGGAAAGGGCGTGACGTTCGATACCGGCGGCATCTCGATCAAACCGTCCGACGGCATGGAGAAAATGCGCTATGACATGGCGGGCGGCGCGGCGGTGTTAGGCGCGATGCGCGCGATCGCGCAACTCAAACCGGCGATTCCGGTGACGGCCCTGGTACCGGCGGTGGAAAATATGCCGGGCAGCCGCGCGCAGCGTCCCGGCGATATTGTGACGACGCTGGCAGGGAAAACCGTCGAGGTTTTAAACACGGACGCTGAAGGCCGGTTGATTCTTATCGATTCGCTCGCCTACGCGCAGCGGCTCGGCTGCACACACCTGGTGGATACGGCCACGCTGACCGGCGCGATCTCGGTCGCGCTGGGCTCAATTAACGCCGGAGCCTTCAGCAACAACGAAGTGTTTCTCAACAAGCTGCTGTCTGCTGCCAAAGCGGAAGGCGAAAAGATATGGCCGCTTCCAATGGACGACGAATATAAAGAGCAGCTGAAGAGCGCGTTCGCCGACTTGCAGAATATCGGCGGCCGCCCGGCAGGCGCAATCACAGCCGCGATGTTCCTCCGCGATTTTGTCGGCGAGACACCTTGGGTCCATCTGGATATTGCCGGGACGGCCTGGCTGGACGATGCCAGACCGTACATGGCGAAAGGCGCGTCCGGCATCGGCGTCCGTACTTTCGTGAAATTGGCGCTCAGCTGGTAGTCGCGGCTATCGCTTGGCTTCCTCGCCGAGCGCGTAATCTTCGTACTGGATCGTCAGAGTGCGCCGTCCGAATAGCCGGACATCCGACACGCTTGTGTCCTGGCGCGGTAGCCAGTAACCTCCGATTTTCCGGTAGCTGCGTACGAAGTGGACGTTCCTTACCCAAAAAGACGGATTTTTCGCCGGCTGACCTTCAATTTGCACAACCGCAAGGTCTTCAGCATCCACCCAAATAGTCCCCTCAAACAGGTCCTTATCCTGGCGGCGCGGTCTCGCCGTCAGGACATAGCAGCGCCGGCCGTCCAGTTCTTCTTCGCCTGTGAGCTGCACATCATAGTTGGCCGGTACGATGGCGGAGTTTTCCCTTTCTTCTCCTGTTGACGCACGTTCCTCATGCTGCATGAGCGGGTGGAACACCATGTTCTCGATCGCGTGCGAGCCTTCTTCCTCCAGGATCTTGAACTCCTTAGGATTGGGCCAGTCGTAGCGAACCAAGACCTTGCTGCGGCCTTGCACGCGCCCGGCAGAATTCTTCACTTCATAGATCCGGACTGCCGAGTATTTGAGCAGCTGGGATTCGCGAATTTGGGAGCGCGCGGCAACCTCGGACAACAATTCGGGCCCGGATACGTCACCCGATAAGTTCGCCGCTACAGCAGCCGAGCACAACGCCATCACCCAAAAACGTCCCATCCCGTATCTGTGATGCTGAAAACGATCTCACTGTGTCGCAGCCAGCCAGCCCGGCCTAACGGTTAAAGTCCTAGGCGAGCCACTACGAACAGCGCATCCGGAGCCACCCGGGGCGGGAGCGAGCGCCGCGCCGGCCACATATGACCGCGAACCGCGGCTCAGCTTGGGGAATCAGCCTCGGCATGCGGAAGCCGCGCCGGACCCGATTCAGATCCCGCGCTAGCAAGATTTACAAGCAGTAACGTCGGGCTTCGCCGCGGGCGCAACTGGTTTCGAGCTGATTTCGCCGGACATATGGGCTTGGCATCCCGTTTGCTCGCATCAGATCCAGGAGCCGGAAAATGCCGATGGCTATAACTTCCGCCGCTACGCTGATCCTTGTCGTGATCGTGCTGTGGCTTCTGAACACGTACGTGCCGCTGGCCAGCAACATGAGAAGGATCGTGAATATTGTTTTGGTGCTCATTATCGTCGGGATTGTACTGTGGGCCATCAACACGTACATTCCCATGGCGGGCAGCATCAAAGACATTCTGAACATCGTGGTGGTAATCGCGACGTGCGTGGGCGTGCTTCAGGCTGTAGGCATATGGGGCGAAGTGGTAAGAGTATGGCACAACATGACGCATCGCCTGCCTCCGACTACCAATTCTCCTCAATAACGGCGCGCCGGGGCATTCGGCCGGTAGTACCGCGTCATCCTTCTTAACCTGAACCTCATTTTTCGCTTGACAATCCGCGGGTAGCCGTGGCACAGTCATACTGTGCTATTTCAGTAGTACAGTTGACGGATGCTACTTAAGCCCAATCCCGCGCTCGGCGTTCCCATCTACTTGCAATTGATGGAACAGGTGAAGCATGCCATCGAAACGGGCGCATTGCGGCCCGGCGAGCAGTTGCCCGGAATCCGGCCTCTGGCAGAGGAGCTTGTGATCAATCCAAACACAGTCGCCAAGGCATACCGGGAACTGGAGCACGAGGGTGTGATCGAACTGCGTCACGGCGCGGGAGCGTTCGTTTCGGCGAGTGCCAACGGGCGAAAAACACCGGACAAGCTTCGCGCCGCGCAAACAGTGGTGCAGAACGCGGTGGAGCAACTCCGCGCCCGTGGACTGACGGAGGAAGAGATCCGGCGGTTGTTTGAGGCCGAGTTGGCTGGATTGACGAGAGCAGGAGGCCGTAATGACTGAATCGTGGGTTATTGAAACGGCCGGTTTGCGCAAAGATTACGGCCCGGTTGCGGCGCTGCGCGGACTGGATCTACAGGTTCCGCAGGGGTCGATTTATGGCTTCCTCGGGCGGAACGGCGCGGGTAAGACGACAGCCATCAAGATCTTGCTCGGTATGACGCATCCGACCGCCGGGCGTGCCAGCATTTTCGGACTTAACGCCGCCGCCGGCGAGGAGAGCGTCGAAATACGGCGCCGCACCGCGTTCGTCAGCGAGGATAAGGATCTGATCGATGGCATGACGGTGGAGAGCATGATCCGGTTCACGGCGGGGTTCTATCCCGGCTGGAGGAGCGATTTGGAGCAGCGGTATTTGCGCCGGTTCGAATTGCCCACATTCCAGAAGGTGAAGGCGCTATCGCGGGGAACGCGCACCAAGCTGGCCTTATTCCTTGCGCTGTGCCGGAGCGCGAAGCTGCTGATCCTGGACGAACCGACGTCGGGGCTCGACCCGGCCGTCACGGAGGAAGTGCTGCAGGCGCTCGTGGCCCATGTCGCAAAAGAAGAGACAACAGTTTTTTTCTCCTCGCACCAGATCGCGGAGGTAGATCAGATTGCCGATCGCGTCGCGATTATCGATGCCGGACGTGCTGTGGTGGCGGGTGCTTTAGAGGATTTGCGCGAGAAATACAGCCGAGTGCAGGTGGTCTTCGATGGTGAACCGCCGAAAACGGCTTTCGAGCAGCCTGGAGTGGTGCGCGTGCGGCGCAGCGGCCGGACGTTATCGGTGCTTTCCAGTGCCGGATCGGACGGGGTCATCGAACAAGCGCGGGCGCTGAACCCGGTAGCCGTGGATGTGGTGCCTGTGACGCTGAAAGAGATTTTTCTGGAGACGGTGGCCGAGGAGGACTGAGATGCTCTGGTACAAGTCATGGCTGGAAACGCGCTGGCAGTTTATTGCAGGCCTCATCGTGTTGGCCTGCGCAGCGGCCGAGGTGGTGCTGCTCTGGCCGAAGATCAACGAACTGATTCCGATGGCCTCCAACATCCAGGCTAACGGCGAGATCGGCCGCCGAATTCGGGAAGGGGCGGAACTGGCGCGCGACTATCGCGGCTATGTCTGGTCGCAGGCTTTCCGGCAGGGGGTGACGCACATGGCAACGTTGTTCGCGGTGCTGCTGGGAACCGGAGGGCTGCTGTCGCACCGCTCGGGTGGTCTGTTCCTGCTATCGCTGCCGGTGCCGCGCCGCCGGTTCGTGCTCACGCGCGCCGCGGCGGGCTTGGGCGAATTGTTGATCCTGGCGTTCATTCCCTCCGTTGGCATCCTGCTGTTTTCGCCGGCCGTGGGCAAATCGTACGGGGTCGCGGACGCCGTGGCTCACGGTACGTGCCTGTTCGCGGCGGCGGCGGTGTTTTTCAGTTCCGCGCTTCTCGCCACCAGCATCTTCGGCGACTTCTGGCGGCCGCTGCTGACCGTCCTTTGTCTGGCCATCATCCTGGGCCTGCTCGAATCAGCGCTCGCCGGGCAGTGGACCTGGGGAATTTTCCATATTATGAGCGGCGAAGCTTACTTCCGCCATCGCGAGCTTCCCTGGTTGGGGCTGCTCGCCAGCGCTGCAATCTCCATCGCGATGCTTTTTGGCGCCACGATTGAAATCGAGCGCCTTGATTTCTAAAGCCTAACCACAAAAGGAGAACTAACATGTACGCACACACTCGATTTGTGTTCATTCCCGCACTGCTGCTGTCGCTCGCCTCAGTGCATGCGCAACCATCCGCCGATCCATCCGGTCACTGGGAAGGAGCGATCCAGACGCCGGATCGAAGTGTCGAAGTAATGGTCGACTTGGCTCGCAAGCCCGACGGCGGTTTCACGGGCACGATCAGCATCCCTGAGCAAACTGTAAAAGACCTCCCATTCCAGAAAGTCAGCGTGGCGGGAAGATCGGTGACGCTACAGGCTCGCACGGATCAGCCGTTCACCGGCACACTCGCAGCCGACGGCAAATCGATGGAAGGCCATCTGTCGGTGAGTGGCTATCAGGTGCCCATGAACCTGACTCGGACAGGCGAGGCGCAGATCTCGGGTCCCGAGAAGAGCGCGCGGATTCGCAAGGAACTCGAGGGCACCTGGAACGGCACGCTGAGCGTCCAGGGCGATCAATTCCGGATCGTGCTCACGATGGCCAATCAACCGGACGGTACCGCTCAGGCGATGGCTGTTGACCTGGATGAGGGAGGGCTACAGGTTCCCGTCAAGGTAATTGAGAAGGACTCGGCCATTACTCTGCAGTTCAAAGCTCTCGGCGCGTCGTTTACAGGAAGCTTAAACGGCGCGGGCACGGAGTTGGCGGGCACTTATCAACACGGACCTACGACGGTACCGCTTACCTTGCACCGCACCGCGCCAGACAGCCAGTGACAGGTCACTTCGGCGCGGAATCGATCTGCACCAGATCGTCGTGCGCCGAGTGCTTCTTGGGAGGCGTGAGCAGCGATTTGGGGAGCTTGGCCGAGTAAATCAGCCGCTCGATGTGCGGCAGCCATCTGCGAACCGTGCGGCCGTGCAGAAGCAAGCTCCCCGAAACCAGCAGCGGATGAGGGATCGTGGTCCGGCAGCGCGCGCACATCTCGATCTCGCCGGCACGCCGGGCTGAGTGGAGAGCGCGGAGTTGTTGCATGGCGCCGCTGTTCCAGATCGCGGCCAGCGGAGCTTCCCCAATATTCCCAATCGGCAGGCCGTCCAGCATGTAGCTCTGGCAGCAGGGATATACGTCGCCGTTGTGCTTCACATAAACGGGTCCGCGCCACAGGTAATGGCACGGATATTTCCAATCCTGCGGCGCGTGGCCGCCTTCCGGCTGAAGCAGGTTGGTTTCATCTTCCTTGATGCGGACCTCGTCGATGCCGGGAATTGCGCTCCAGTAGCGAAGGAAATCGTCCACCTCGCCGGCGTTGCGTTCCATACGGACCATCTGGACCACGACTTGCACTTTGGCGTGCCGTTCGTGTTTCAAGCGCGCGAAGCGCACGAAATTATCGCGCACTTTCTCGAAGTTGGCGCCCTTGCGGTAGTGCTCGTAGGATGCTTTGGTAGCGCCGTCAAAGCTCAGCGTGATGTGTTCGAGCCGGGTGTCGAGCAGGCGCGCGCAAGTTTTCTCGTCGAAGAACGTGCCGTTGGTTGAAAGCAGCGTCGAGATATTGTGGCGCTCGCAATATTCGATCCTGTCGAAGATTTTGCGGTCCATGAACGGCTCGCCCAATCCGATTAACATCATATGTTCGGCGCTGCGGCCGGATTCGTGTACCAAGCGGTTGAAGATCTCGTCCGCCATATCTTCTTTGGGCTGCTTGTGCGTTTCGCGCGGGCACATGGGGCAATAAAGATTGCACTTCGCGGTGGTCTCGACGATGTACTCCACCGGCAGCGCCGCAAGCGCGGACTTACGTCTCAGATAGCCCCACAGCAATTTGGCCCGGTTCCACACCCGCATGACGGCAGCTTCCATTGTACCGGCCTATACATAGACAGAAGCGCGCCGGAACTCGCGTCATGCTTTCACACGGGGCGAGAGATCCCCGGCCTCGTTCCCGCGCGACGCTACTTACAGCGCCGCCTGGTTATCCAGGCTCCGCCACAAATACCAGCTCGCCACCGAACAATAAGGGCGCCAACTCGCCGCCAGCTCCTCCACCTGCTTGGGATGCGGCAACTCCTCCAGTCCATACACCTTCCGAATGGCCGACCGAACCCCCAGATCGCCCGTGGGCAGCACATCCAGCCGCCGCAGCGCAAAAATGAGGAACATGTGGGCGGTCCAAACCCCGATGCCCTTTACCTGCGTCAGATGCTCAATCACTTCCTGATCCGGCAGCTCCGCCAACGCCTCAAACCGCACCTTGCCTTGGACCGTCTTCCGCGCCAAATCCCGAATATAGGCTGTCTTCTGTTTAGAGAGCCCAGCCCTGCGCATCTTCGCCGGCGTGAGCTTCAGAATCGCCTCCGCCGTCAGCTTGCCATCGGGCACCATGTCGGCCAACCGCCCGAAAATCACCTTGGCAACCTTGCCGCTGAGCTGTTGATACACGATGGACCGCACCAGGGTTTGAAAATCGGGATCGCGGTACTCTATTCGATAGGTACCTACGCGCTCGATGATCAGCCCCAGCGTGGGATCGGCTTTTTTCAGATGAAGTATGGCTTTGCGCATTGGAACTAGAACCAGCAACCGTGCATCTACCCATAATATGCGACGGCTCGCGCTCCTGATCGTTCCCGCGCTCTTCCTGCCGGCCGGGTCGCGGGCACAAGATGAACCCACCATCAAAGTCAACGTCGATGTGGTTAATATCCTGTTCAACGTGCGCGATAAGCGTAGCGGTCTTATAGGTAATCTCCAAAAAGGCGATTTCACGATCTACGAAGACGGCAAGCAGCAGGAGATCAAGTATTTCAACCGCGAGACCGATCTGCCCTTGACCATCGGGCTGCTTATCGATGTCAGCGCCAGCCAAGGCAACCTGATCGAGATCGAGAAAGATGCCGCGTCACAGTTCTTCAGCCAGGTGCTGCGCAAGCAGGACCTGGCGTTTCTAATCAGCTTCGGCGCGGAAGCCGAACTGCTTCAGGATTACACCAACTCGCCTAAGCTGCTGCGCGCGGGGCTCAATGGCCTACAGGTGAACTCGGATGTCAGCGGTCTGCATCCGGGCCCGGTGCCCACGATTTACCAGCCCAAGGGCACAATCCTCTACGACGCGGTTTATCTCGCCGCCAGCGATCAGCTCAAAGGCCAGGTCGGACGCAAGGTCCTGGTCCTGATCACCGATGGTGAGGACCAGGGCAGCCACTACAAAATCCGCGACGCCATCGATGCCGCGCAGCGCGCCGACGCAATCGTCTACGGCTTCTATTACGTCGACCGGGCGTTTTACATGGGCCACGGCCTGGTATTCGGCGGCGTCAGCGATTCCGCTTTGAGGCAGATGTCGGAAGAAACCGGCGGTCATGTGTTCCATATCGATCGCAAAAACCCGCTTCAGGACGCCTTCCGCGAGCTCCAGGATGAAATGCGCAGCCAGTACGCTATCGGCTACACGCCCACGAACGCCGCCAAAGACGGCACTTTCCGCCGCATCGAAATCAGAACCAACAACAAGGATTACAAGGTGCAGGCGCGCAAAGGCTACTTCGCCAGCAAGGCCCCGAACTGAGCCCGGCGGCCGCAACTTACAGCATTCGATCCGCGTCTGTAGAAGACGCCGCGATAATTGTCCAGCATCGCAAGGCGATGTTCTCCGAAATGGGCTATCGCGATGAAGCGTCCCTGGACGCCATGAGCGCAGCTTTTGAACCTTGGCTAATCGCCCGCTTGCGAGCCGGCGAATATCTCGCCTGGTTCGCCGTGACATCCGACGGCAGCGTCGCGGCGGGGCTCGGCCTATGGCTTATGGACTGGCCGCCTCACATGGTCGGCCCGGGTGCTCGCCGCGGAAATATCCTGAATGTGTACACCTCGAAAGAACACCGCCGCCGCGGGCTGGCGCGACAGCTCATGCAAATTGCGCTGGACTGGTGCCGCGAACATTCTATTCACGTTGTGATCCTCCATGCCAGCCGTGAGGGCCGCCCGTTGTATGAAGCGCTCGGCTTCCGCGCCACGAACGAAATGCGTACGGTTCTGGATCCCAGCGGGTAATCGGCGGCCAGCTCAGCCCCGCCACATATAATGTGGAGCATGGCCCGACTCCTTGGGTTCGCCGCCCTCGCGCTATCGATTTGTTGGGGCCAGGACGCCGCTCGCATGGAGCAGATCGTCCAATCCTATGTTTCCAACAAGGCCTTTATGGGCTCCGTACTGGTGGCTCGCGGCGCCGATGTATTGCTCGATAAAGGGTACGGCTCAGCCGACCTGGACTGGGATATTCCGGATTCTTCCTCCACCAAGTACCGCCTCGGCTCCATCACCAAGCAGTTCACCGCGGCTTCCATTCTGCTTCTGGAGGAACGCGGCAAGCTCAAGGTCGAAGATCCGGTTAAGAAATATCTCCCCGACGCGCCCGCGGCCTGGGACAAAATCACTATCTTCAGCGTATTGACCCATACCTCAGGCATCCCGAACTTCACGTCGTTTCCCGAATACCGCACGCTTGAACCGTTTCCCTTGACGCCCGAAAAAATCGTCGCTCTCTTTCGCGACAAGCCGCTCGATTTTCAGCCCGGGGAAAAATACAGCTACAGCAATTCCGGTTACGTTCTGCTGGGATATCTGATCGAAAAGATCAGCGGTGAAAGTTATCAGAAATTCGTTCAAAATAACATCTTCACGCCGGTGGGCATGAAGGATTCCGGCTACGACTCCAATACGGCGGTAATCCCGCATCATGCGTCCGGCTACACGCGCGGTGCAAACGGATTCGTGAACGCCGGCTACATCGACATGACCATCCCTTTCTCCGCCGGCGGCCTGTACTCAACCACAGGCGACCTGTTCCGCTGGGAGCAAGCGCTGTTCGGCGGGAAGGTACTGACACCCGCATCGCTCCAGAAAATGACCACACCCTTCAAGGATGGCTACGCCTTTGGCCTGTTGGTGCAAACCGTCAACGGCCGTAAAGTGATTTGGCACAACGGCGGGATCGAAGGCTTCAATACCTACCTGGCTTACTACCCCGAGAGCCGAACCACTGTCATCGTGCTCGGCAATCTAAACGGCTCCGCGCCAGATGAAATCGGCCGCCAACTTGGTCTCGTGGCCCACGGCGAAAAAGTCGTCCTGACCTCGGAGCGTAAGGAAGTCACCGTCCCCGCATCGGTTCTGGCAGCCTACGCCGGCACGTATCAGCTGGCGCCAAACGTGAATATCTCGATCACCTTGGCGGGCGACCAGTTACTCTCGCAGGTTTCCGGCCAAAACAAGTTCCCTATTTTCCCCGAATCGCAGACGCACTTCTTCTTCAAGGTTGTCGACGCGCAAATCGATTTCGGCCGAGACGATCAGGGCGCCTATCTGGTCCTGCGCCAGGGCGGCCAAGATCAAAAAGCGCGGCGTATCAGCGACACCGTGACAGAGCGGAAAGAGGTTGCAGTTGGTCCCGAGATCCTCGCCAGATATACCGGAACTTACCAGTTGCGGCCCGGCTTTGACATGGTCATCACAGCTGAGGGCGGACGTTTGTACGCGCAGGCGACGGGGCAAGGCAGATTTCTTTTGTTCGCCGAATCTGAAACCAAGTTCTTTAGCAAGATTGTCGACGTACAGGTCGAGTTCTTATTGGACGCGACCGGCGCCGTCAATGCTCTGGTGCTCCACCAAGGCCCCGTCGTACTAAAAGGCCAACGGCAATAGCTCGAACACTTCATTTGTGATAGACGCCGCTACTCCCTTCGCGCCATCATGTTCTCATGAGCAGCCCACAAGCCTCTCCCTACGAAACGCGTTTAAACATTCTGCACCAACCGCTCCAAGTAATCGATGTTAATGCTTTGGCGCGCTCGGTCACCCACCCATGGTTCAATCAGACGCTCTGCCAGGTCAACGGCTCGGTGGTGCGCGCCGGCGTAATCCAGGGCGAGTACCACTGGCATAAGCACGACGCTGATGACGAATTCTTCTACGTTGTAGAGGGCGAGTTGTTAATCGATCTGGAGGACCGTGTGGTCGCGCTATCTCCCGGCCAGGGATTCGTTGTCCCTAAAGGGGTCGTGCACCGCACCCGGGCGCCACAACGCACGATCATTCTTATGGTGGAAAACGCGGGCATTATCCCGACCGGCGATTAAGCGTCCGCATGACGCTCTCGCGCGCCAGGACTCTCGAAGCCGCTTGCTAAGCTAACATCAGCACTTGCGCCTCGGCCTCCACACGTCTATCTCCAAATCCCTCGAGCGCGCCGCACTCCAAGCCGTCGAAGCGGGTGCCAATACATTCCAGATCTTCTCCGCCAGCCCCCGGATGTGGCGCGCCTCGCCTCCTGCCGAAAGCGAGATCAAGCTGCTGGCGCGCGCCCGCGAACGGCATGATCTCTACCCCCTGGTCATCCACGACAATTATCTGATTAACCTGGCGTCCTGCACGGAATCCCTCCGGCAGCAATCCACACAAGCCTTTCGGGGCGAGATCGAACGGGCACTGGCCATTGGCGCCGAATACCTGGTGGCGCATCCGGGAAACTGCCGAGGCCACTCCGTCGAGCAAGGTATCTATTCCGTGATCCGCTCGCTGGCCGAGGCCGCGCAGGGCCTGAACACCGCACCGCTCACGGTTCTTCTCGAAAACACCGCGGGCGCGGGCGCCGCCCTGGGCAGCCGCCTCCAAGAACTTGCAGCCATGCGCCAGTTCGCGGCCGAGCTTACCGATCTCAAAATCGGCTTTTGTATCGACACCTGTCATCTGCTGGTCTCCGGCTTCGACATTTCCAATCAGATAGGCGTTGAAACGACGATCGCCGAGGTGGACCGGATCTTAGGCTGGGACAATATCCCGGTGATCCACACGAACGATTCGAAATCGCCGCTCGGCTCTCATGTGGATCGCCACGAAAATATCGGCAAGGGGTACATCGGCGAGCAAGGGTTCCGCGGCATCCTTACGCATCCGCTCCTTCGCTCAAAAGCCTTCATTCTG
This sequence comes from Bryobacteraceae bacterium, assembly GCA_035293725.1. GTDB lineage: Bacteria > Acidobacteriota > Terriglobia > Bryobacterales > Bryobacteraceae > Palsa-89. The sequence goes on along the minus strand of DATGMH010000022.1, from coordinate 373,744 downwards.
GAAACACCGCATGACGACCCAGCCGACGAACGCCGCAACATCGAAATGCTGAAAAGGCTCAGCCGTCTGCGGCGCGACGTACGCGGTATCACCGGCCGCGCCTCAAACGCCAGAGACTCCGGCAACCGGCGCTAGTTTTCGGTCGGCGATTTCTCCAGATGATCCACCACGATCGTCTCCAACGGCGCCTTCCTTGCCTCTAGCTTCAGCCCGAGTTGCTGTATCGATTGAAAAACCGTCCCACCGGCCGGATCCGATGCCGCATCGGCCGGCTGTTTCGCCGCATCCAGACTCAAGTTAGGCCTTGGCACCACTACCCCGTTCGCCCTCGCCGCCGCTATCATGTTTTCCATCGAGAGATCCAGCGTGACCTCGTAAAAACCCTTGAGTTCGCTCATGTCCACTACGGGCCGGTCCAGAAACGGCGTCAACATGTCCGCCAGTCCCTTCATGCTCATCTTGGCCATTTCATAGTGCATGACACCGCTTTGGCCCATGCGCATCTTAATCGCACCGCCGCGACCATTCACCATAAATCCGCCTTTGCCGTCGCGCGTCACTTGCACGCTCTTGCCGTCCGGTCCGGTCGCCTCCGGCGTGGGAGGGGGCTCCGCGTCCGGCGCAGCCTCCTTGAGCTTCGGTCCGCCCTTTGCTACCACCAGTGCATAAACGTTGTGCTCTTTAGAGTCCCGATGCGTTGCCAGCTTGAAGCGTTCCCCCAGCAGCGCCTGCAGCATCTCCGGGACCTGCTCGCGCGATGCGCCCTCCGGGATCTTGGCCTGCACGTCGAACCTCTCGCTCAGCATCCAATCTGGACCAACCACCTGGTACGGCTTCACACGGTAAGCGACCATGATCAAGTCGCGTAATGAAAAGAACCCGATGTCCACGCGCTGCGCATCGATGTTCAGGCCGACATGCATCTTTCCTGCCGCGGCCTCGCCCGGCGTAGGCATCGTGGCCGGCTTAATGGATGCTACTTCGAAGCTAGGCGCCGCCGGCGGCTGGGCGAATATAATCCGGGAAGCCAGCGCCAATCCGAGCGCGATCGTTCGCAATTCCAGCCTGCGCATATCCCTAGCATCTCATTGCGTCGCCGCGCTGTCACGCGCGCGCCCCGCCGGCATTTGTCCCACTAGGAAATCCACCACGCACTCAAACGGATCGAACCCAAACGCCTGCCCAATGGGCCGCCGCAGATTCGAATTAGCGTTGATGTCGTAAAACACGCGACCGCCATCGTGCGCTTCCAGATATTCAATACCGCCCACGTCCAGCCCGCCTGCGGCCATGAGCCGCTTGCCCGCCTCGACCGCCGCCGCAGGCACCTCCTGGTGTGGATAAAACTCGACCGGCGCGGCGGGCTTCGCTTCGACACCGCACTCTGTGCCCAGGGCGCCTTCGGGATTGCAAGTCTCGGAGGGGCAGAGATTGAACGCTCCATGCGAAATCACACGCATGGCGTACAGCAGTTCCCCACCCACAAACTCCATCCGCACGATTCCGCGCTCCGGGTCCGTTTCGAAATATTCTTGCAACAGCAGAAGATTGTCGGGCAGCCACAGATGCGGGCGTTCGCGCAGCAGCCCCGCCAGCTCCTCGCCCGAATTGAGAAGAAACATCCTGGCACCGCTGCCGCCTTGTTCCGGCTTGAGCAGCGCCGGCCACTGGTCCCATTGCGCTAGCGCCGCCTCGACGTCGTTGAAGGCCAGCGTGCGCGGATGCCTGATATCCAGGCTCCGCATGAGCGCCGCTTGCGCCGACTTACTCAACTCGAGCGCGAACGCGCGCGACCCGTTCAGCACGCGCGCCCCGCCCAGCTCCAACGAACGCATCAGCGCCCAAACCAGCGGCACCGCCCGCGTGTTTCCTCGAACGTACGCGCTGGGGCTCGCTTGATTAAAGTAAAGCCGCGACTCCGGCAGCGCGTCAGGATCGAAAGCGGCGCGCTTTAGATCGTGCGCCGCAAACCGGATCCCGCGCCGCTCTAGCGCCGCGAACAGCGGCTTCTGCCACTCCGGATGCTCGAACAGAACCACCAGGTCGTGCCGCATGCGATTCATTCATCATAGAATCAAGCGCTGCGGCATGTCCGGTCGGCTCAAATCGAAAGCAATCGGTCGAACAGACTTCGATATCGTCGGAACGCCATGCGAAGCTCCTCCGTCGACATCTCGCCCTTATCCCACTCCTGCTCCAGCCGATCGCGCTGAGCCTTGAAGATTTCCGTCAGCCGCTGTGTCACCGTCCCCACCAGCTGATCGGCCTGTTCCACCGAGCGTCGTGGTTCGTCGACAAACTCCACCTGGATTTTGTCCCAGCGTGCGCGCAAATCCGCCGTCTCCTTGGATTCGAATAGCGCGCCCATGCCAGAGTCGCCGGCGTTTACGGCCGGGCTTGCATCGCCGGTACGAACGCCCGTATCTTCCGGCGATTGCACCTGGGTTGACGTTCGCTCGCCTGTGTTTATATAGCTGCTTGTACGAATCTCGTCTTGAACCTGAGTATCCATGATAGTTCCTTTCCTTAAATGAACTGGGTCCGCTAAAAGCGCGATAACACCGGGCTGCCCACCAGATCCTCAAACAAAGTGCGGTAGGAGATCATTGCGCGCCGCAGTTCCTCCGTGTTGGCCTGCCCTGCCCGGCTTCGCTCCGCGATCGCATGCGCCTCGCGGTAGTTGCCGATCACCCGCGAGTGATCCACCGACGCGTACTTGGCTTGTGTCTCATAATCCGCGGTCGGGTATCCTCGCGTAGTCATCACCTTGGTGACCAGCGCGTCAGCTTCCGTGACCGCCTGCCGCGGATCCTCGACGAAGCGCGCCTGCTGTTGTTTCCAAGCGTTGGTAAACTCCTCGCGTTCGCGGTGCGTCAGGTCGCGGATGTGTAATCGCTTGACCTCCTCCTCGCGATGAACCAGCTCGGCTTCTGCCTTCCGCCGGTCTCCTTCGCGCTGCACCGCGTAGTCGTATTCCGGCCCGAACTTGGACCGTAGCCGCCGGCTCCGCTGTGTCTGCCAGACTGCCCAGCCTGCCACGATCAGCGCAACGACGGCAATGATGATTGCAACCATAGCTGTTGTGTCCATATGTCACCTCTTCTCACGGGGATTCGCCTCCCTTAAGTGAGACTCCAGCCGGCGCCAAATTTCGACAATACGCGCTGCCAATTTTGAACGACGTCGCGCAGGTCTCGGGCTAGGTGCGCCCCGTGCCCGGCTGCCGGAGACCGCGCACAAGCTTCTGGATGCAGCGCGCCGGCGCACAAATACCCGTGCCGCGTACAAAATGCCCGTGCTAGGATGGCGGACAGAGAATGAAACGGCTCGCTCTTCTTCTGTTTCTCATCGCCATGCTGGCTGCCACACAAACGATTCCCGATCTCGCGCAACTGGACAAGATGATCGCGCGCTTCGCGCCCACGGAGCTTCGCGCCGATGTCTCCAAGCTGTCGCCCGGCGACCGCAAAGCGCTGGCCAAGCTGATTGATGCGTCGCGCGTGCTTAACGATATCTTTCTCCAGCAGCTTTGGAGCGGTAATGAAGCGCTCTACGCCAACGTCAAGCAGGATACGACGCCGCTCGGCAAGGCGCGTTTGCATTATTTCTGGATGAATAAGGGCCCCTGGTCCGATCTCGACGAGCATGCAGCCTTTGTCCCCGGCGTTCCGTCCAAGAAGCCGGCCGGCGCGAATTTTTATCCCGAGGACATGACGCGCGCCGAATTTGAGAGCTGGGTCAAAACACTGTCTGCCGCGGATCGTGAGCGCGCCGAAAGCTTCTTCACGGTGATCCGCCGCGATGCAAACCTGAAGTTAACCATTGTTCCTTATAGCCAGGAGTACAAAAGCGATCTTGCGAAAGCCGCCCGCCTGCTGGAAGAAGCCGCTGGGCTCACCGGCAACGCCACTCTCAAGAAATTTCTGCTGGCCCGCGGTGCAGCATTTCTGTCGAATGATTACTACCAAAGCGATCTGGCGTGGATGGATCTCGATGCGCCGATCGATATCACCATCGGCCCTTACGAGACGTACAACGACGAGCTGCTTGGATACAAGGCTGCATTCGAAGCCTATGTGACTCTGCGCGACGACGAAGAGACGGCCAAGCTCAGGTTTTTCGGCGACCACTTGCAGGAAGTGGAGAACAATCTTCCGATCGATCCGAAGTTTCGCAACCCGAAGCTCGGTAGCCAGGCGCCGATCCGGGTGGTGAATGAAATCTTTTCGGCGGGCGACGGCGAGCACGGCGTGCAAACCGCTGCGTACAACCTGCCCAACGACGAACGCGTGATTACGCAAAAGGGCAGCAAGCGCGTAATGCTGAAAAATGTCCAGGAGGCCAAGTTTCACTCCACGCTCGAACCCATCGCAAAGCGCGTGTTACCGCCGGCCAGCCAGGCGGATTTGAATTTCGAGTCGTTTTTCACGCACATTCTCGCGCACGAACTGAGTCATGGTATCGGACCGCACCAGATCACGGTAAACGGCCGCAGCACCACTCTGCGGCAGGAATTAAAAGAGCTGTACAGCCCCATGGAAGAGGCCAAGGCGGACGTCACGGGTCTGTTCATGCTCCAGTTGCTGGCGGACCGTAAGCTGATCCCCGGCGGCCCGGCGTTCGAGCGGAACCTGTATACAACGTTCCTTGCATCGACATTTCGCACCCTGCGCTTCGGCGTCAAAGAGGCGCACGGCAAGGGCATGGCGATGCAGGTGAATTACTTGACCGACAAGGGCGGGTTTGTTGCACGCCCGGACGGGCGTTTCGAGGTGAATTTCGAAAAGATCAAAAGCGCCGTGCGCGACTTAGATCACGATCTGCTGACCATCGAAGCTACGGGAGACTATGCCGGCGCCAAGCGCATGCTGGATCAACTGGGCGTGATCCGGCCGGAGATGCAAAAGGCACTACAGGGGCTGAGCGATATCCCGGTGGACATCGAGCCGGTGTTTGTCACCGCGAGAGAAGTGGCCGGAAGTTAACCGGCCAGCTTCGAAATGTCGTTATAGATCGCGAACGCCACCACCGCCATCAGGAAGACGAACCCCAGCTTCAAGGCCGCCTCTTTGACACGCAGGCTCAAATCGCGCCGCATGAAGATCTCAATCAGCAGCAGCAGAATCACGCCGCCATCCAAAATGGGAACCGGCAGCAGATTCACGATGGCGAGGTTTAAGCTGAGCACGGAAGCCAAGCCAAGATAAGCCGCCGGACCTTCGCGCGCCGCTTCGCCCGACATCTGCGCGATGCCGATGGGACCGGCGGCGGACTTGGGCGACATCCGGCGCTCGACGACGCCGCGCAAGAAGGAATAGATAAATGTTGTGCTCTTGCCGTTCTGCCGTAAAGATTCTGCCAGGGCCTGTGGAAACGGAAGGCTTACAAAGACCACGCGAGGCGTCAGGCTGACGCCGATCATCCAGCGGTCGGCACCTTCTGCATTCGACATGGCCGGAGTCACTTGAACGGTATGGGTCTGACCATTTCGCGAATACACGATTTCAACCGGCTTGCCGCCAGTACTCGTAATCACGTCGCGCAGTTTGGGAGTGGATCGCACCGGCTGGCCATTTACGCTGACGATAATGTCTCCAGTTTTCAAGCCTGCGTGCGACGCCGGTTTTCCGGGCAAAACGCTGGCGATCTCAATATCGCTTTCTTCGCCCCAACCTGCGAAACCGGTCCCGGTTTTAGGGTCCAGCGCCGGCGTCACGCTAACGCGTTCGCGCTGGCCATCGCGAGCGATCCAGACCGTCAGCGGATGCCCGGCGCTGGCCGCTTCCTTCATGGAGATGTCTTCCCACGTGGGATCCGCCGTATCGCCGATCTGCACGATCCGATCGCCCTCGTGCACCCCAGCCTTTGCCGCGGGGCTATCCGGCAGGACATAACCGACCACGGGCGACGGCGTTGATGGGATCTTTGGGAAACGTACCATGAACAGTCCCGTGAGAATAACAATGGCCAAAAGGACGTTCATCGCTGGACCGGCAAATGCAATGATCATGCGCTGCCAACGGGGCTTCTGCAAGAAGCTGCGCGGATCGCTGGCGCTCTCGTCGCCGGGCTGCTCGCCCGCCATTTTCACATAGCCGCCAAACAGCAGCGCGGCGAAGCGGAAATCCGTCTCGCCTTTCTTGAACCCGAACAGGCGCGGACCGAACCCGAAACTGAAGGTTTCCACCTTTACGTCGAAAAACCGGGCGGCCCAGTAGTGCCCAAATTCGTGGATCAGAATCATGACCCCGATCAGAACGAGAAACCAGAAGAAATCCTGTAAAACCACGAAAGGCATAATTTACGCGCGAACGGACATGTGTCCTCGCTCCTCTTGCAAAACTTGTGCTTTCTCGCGGATCACGCCGCGCGCCACGGTGCGCGACGATTCATCGATCTCCAGCACTTCCTCGATGGATGCGGGCTGGCGCGCGGGGACGCGAGCCAGGGTCTCTTCCACCACCGCCGAGATCGCGGGAAAAGAAATCTGCTCTTTCAGGAAAGCGTCTATCGCAATTTCATCGGCCGCATTGAGCGTGCACCCGGCTGAACCGCCCGCGCGTTGTGCTTCGTAGGCCAGCCGCAGCGCCGGAAATTTCACTAGGTCCGGCGGATAAAATGCCCAGGTTCGCGCCTCCGCCCAATCCAGCCGCGGGACCGGTGCCGCCTCGCGGGCAGGATATGTAAGCGCGTATTGGATCGGCATGCGCATGTCGGTCGCCGAGATCTGCGCGATCACGCTGCCATCGGTATACTCCACCATGGCATGCACGGAAGATTGCGGATGGATCACCACATCTATTTCGTCGGCAGAAAAATCGAACAGCCAGCAAGCCTCGATCACCTCGAAACCTTTGTTCATCAGCGTGGCTGAATCGATTGTGATGCGCTGGCCCATCTTCCAGGTCGGATGGTTGAGCGCCTGCGCTGGGGTCACTCCGGCCAAGGCGTCGCCCGGCGTCTCACGAAACGGCCCACCGGAAGCGGTAAGGATCAGCCGCGCTACCTCGCTGCGCCGTCCCGCGCGGAGGCATTGATGCGCGCCATTGTGTTCGCTGTCCACCGGTATCAGTTCTGTGCCAGACTTGCGCGCGGCATCGATAACCAACTGGCCACTCGCAACCAGCACTTCTTTATTCGCCAATCCCACGCGCTTGCCCTGCCGGATCGCCTCGTACGTAGCTTCCAAGCCGGCGACCCCGACGATCGCCGAAAGCACGAAATCCACTTCAGCAGCCGCCGCAGCTTCCACTCGCGCCCTCCGGCCGAACTGTAATTCCGGCCATTGGGCCTTCGGAAGACCCAAACCGGCCAAGCTATTGATTAGATTCGTCCGGCTACGTTCGGTTGCTGTAACGGCGACGCGCGGCCGAAACCGCACAATCTGCTGTGCTAACAATTCAGCGTTATCGCCGGCAACCAGAGCGTAAATGGAATATTCATCAGGATGGCGGCCGACTACATCCAGAGTGCTGACGCCGATGGAGCCGGTTGAGCCTAGAATCGCGAGGTGTTTCAACTGCACTATTATATCGTCAAGCGCCGAAATATCCGCTGCCAAGCCGCGAAAGACGGACACTGACCGATAACGCTGCTTTGGAGCCTCTTGACCTCTGAACCTCTTAGGAAGACCGTTAACCCTTTCGGGCGCCGGGGAGGATTGCTTCAGGGGTCTTTTTAATGAGGTTAGTCTCGCTTTGGTGGGAGTTGCCTCCCCGGCTTAATTCCAATTCTAGTATATGGAATTGCGGAACGCAACTGTTTTTTGTAGATTATTTTTGCTTCACTTCAACGCCAGCCCAGCGCTCGACTACGCGGATGGTCGCGCACATGTCCAGTTCCCCGTAACCCTCTGAAATAGCAGCGCGAAACATCTGCTCAGTCAGGCTGGTGATGGGTACCGGAACGCCCAGCTCCTCGGCCGATTCGACCGCGAGGCGCACATCCTTGTGCATCCATTTTGTGGAAAAGTTGGTGGTGAAGTCCCGTTTGAAGACGAACGGGGCCTTGTAGGCGATCAGGCCGGACTTGGCGGCGCTGTTATCCAGGATATCGAGCATCAGAGCCGGGTCGATCCCGCCTTTGGTGCTGAGCGTCAACCCTTCGTTGAATGCTTGCATCAAGTTAGCCAGGATCAGGTTCTGGGTAAGCTTGGCCTGCAGCCCCTTGCCCGGCCCGCCGCAGTAGTAGAATTTCTTGCCCATCGCTTCGAACAATGGCTTTGTTCGCTCAAAAACTTCGGCATCGCCTCCAATCATGAACGTCAGTGTCCCGCCATTGGCGCCCGTTGTGGACCCAGTGCAGGGTGCATCCAGAAAATGGATCCCCTTGGCCTCCAGCTTCTCGCCGATTGCCCGGCTTGCCGAGGGCGCAATGGTGCTGGCATTCGCGACCACGGTTCCGGGCGTCGCGCCCTGGATCACGCCGTGAGAGCCGAGCATAACCTCTTCGGCCATCGCCGTATCGCCCACGCAAACACAAACGAACTCAGATTTTTCGGCGACCTCTTTGGGTGTCGCACACGCAACGGCTTTCGCTTGCTCGGCCAATTGTGCAGCCTTGGCGGAAGTATAGGACCATACTGCGACGGTATGTCCGGCGCGTGCCAGGTTGCGCGCCATCGGGTAACCCATGAGTCCCAAGCCGAGAAATCCAACGTTAGCCATAAGAGAGAATGGTAGCAATGAAACCCGCAGTCTTGGTCACAAAACGCATCTATCCCGAAGCCGTGCACTATTTGAGCGAGCATTGCGAGATAGACGATGTGGGAACGGACGACGGGCTTACTGCGGAGGAACTGAAAAGCCGCGTGCGCGGTAAGCAAGCCGTCATCTCGCAGTTAACTGACCGCTTTAGCGCTGACGTCATTGAGCGGCTGGAGGACGTCAAGATCATCGCCAACGTCGCGGTCGGGTTCGACAACATCGACGTACCAGCGGCGACGCGCAAAGGCATCCTGGTGACCAACACGCCCGATGTTTTGACCGAGACCACCGCCGATTTCGCGTTCGCGCTGTTGCTGGCCGCCGCGCGCCGCGTAGTGGAAGCACACCAGTTCGTGCATGCCGGCCAGTGGAAGAAGTGGGCCATCGATCTGCTGGTCGGCCAGGACGTGCATCATAGGACGCTGGGACTCTTCGGAATGGGCCGGATCGGCCAAGCAATGGCCCGTCGCGGCCGCGGCTTTTCGATGCGCATCCTCTACAACGATGCGGTGCGTGCGCCGGAGGCTATCGAACGCGAACTGCAACTGGAGTTCGTTCCGGCCGAACGGCTATTGCGCGAAGCGGATTTCGTAAGCCTGCATGTGCCGCTGCTGGATTCGACGCGCAAGCTGATTGGCGAACCGCAGTTGAGGCTCATGAAGAAAACTGCGATCCTCGTGAACACCGCACGCGGGCCGGTGGTGGATGAAGCTGCACTGGGCAAAGCGCTGGCGGAGGGCTGGATCGCCGGCGCGGGGCTGGATGTCTTCGAGCACGAGCCGCAGGTCCACCCCGAGTTACTAAAGCTGAAAAACGTGGTTGTCGCGCCGCATATCGCCAGTGCGTCCGTTGACACGCGGCGCGAAATGTCCATGTTGGCAGCGCGTAATGTTGTGGACGCCTTGGAGGGCCGGCGCCCGCTTACGCTCCTGAACCCTCAGTTGTGGGATTCCCTTTCAGCCCGGAAAGCAGTTTAAGCACCAGCAGATCGGATGGGTGGAAGTTCGCGACCGCGACGTTGTTCAGATCCTCATCGGTTTCCGCGATGTGGCTGCGGATCAATGACCGCAGTTCCTCCACGCTGACGCCGAGTTCCTTGGCAGCCTCTTGTTCGGAGTACTGGGTCTTGGACGACTTGGTGGCGAGTATTCCCTGATTCATACTTCACTTGGATTCTAAGGCGGAAATCGCGCCAGCCCAATCGGGCGGAGAACCTAGATGCAATCGAGCTATGCCCGAAGACTTTCGTACTAAGGCCGGACCGGCCCGTTAGCAACGTTCCGTTTACCGTACATCGCCAATATCGGGCGTCGTGAGCATGGCATCGTTGAACCGATTCGTAAAATTGGCGATCGAAATCGTTAGCGTCAGTTCCACGATCTGATCGTCCGTGAAGTGGTGCTTCAGTTCCTGCAGTGCGGCCGGCCGCATTGCAGAGGCGCCGCGGGTCACCCGCTCGGCATAGAGCAGCACCGCCTTCTCCTTTTCATCGAAAGCGTTCGAGCGGCGGAAAAAAGCCAGCGTCTTGATCTGTTCGTCAGTTACCCCGTTCTTCTTGCCAGACGCCGTGTGGGCGCGGAAGCAATACTCGCAGCCGTTGATCTGCGCCGTCTTCAAGTACGCCAGTTCTTTGTATTTCGCCTCCACCGATCCCTTGTCGATCACTGCCGCGTAGAGCGGCAGAAAGTGTTTCAATGCCTCCGGCACTCGCGCCATTACGCCAAAGAAGCTCGGTATATGGCCGAAAACGTGCGTGAGCTTGTCGAACGTCGACTGGAGGGAAGCGTCCGCCTGCTCTTTTGTGAGTGGCGTGATTACGTACGACGGACCCGTAGTGGCTGTGGACATAGGAACTCCTCGTTTTCGTAGGATTATGTTGCGGACGAAAGGTTTCGCTTTTGCGAGCTGATTACACCGGTGTTGAGGCCGATCGTGGTGAGCCCGCCGAAGAAGCGCGCATGCTCGATCTTGATGCAGCGGTCCATCACGACCTCTAGACCGGCTTGGCGGGCGCGCTCGGCCGCTTCTTCATGAATCACCCCGAGTTGCATCCATACCACTTTAGCGTTCCTGGCGATGGCTTGATCCACAATTTCGGGCACGGCCGAAGGTTCGCGGAAGATATCGACGATTTCGATCGGATCCGGCACCTCGGCGAGCGACGCGTAGCATTTCCGTCCGAGAATCTCTGTCTCGCGCGGATTCACCGGCGTGACGTCGTAACCTTGCGCGATTAAGTAAATGGCGGCGAAGTGGCTGGGCCGGAAGGCATTGGCTGAAAGGCCAACCATCGCGATGCGTTTGTAGTTTTGCAAGATGCGGATGCGGTCCGCCGCCGTAGTCGCGAAGCGGCTCTGGTTGACTGGCGAATTGCCGCTGACACCGTCCGTCATGCACTAGCAGCCGCGGCCGTAGCGCTCAATGCCTGGTCCAGATCCCAAATTATATCCTCGATGTCTTCCAGCCCGATCGATAAACGAATCAGATCGTCGCTAATGCCGCAAGCGCGCTTTTCCTCATCGCTAAGCTGCTGGTGCGTGGTGGAGGCGGGGTGGATCACCAGGCTCTTGGCGTCGCCCACGTTGGCCAGGTGCGAGAACAATTTCAGGCCTTCGATGAACCGCCTGCCTGCCTCCAGCCCACCCCGGATTCCGAAGCTGAGGATCGCTCCCGCGCCGCGCGGCAAATATTTCTGCGCCAGCGAGTAATAGCGGCTGGACGGAAGCCCCGGATAGTTCACCCATGCGACGCGCGGATGCTTGGAAAGAAATTCCGCCGCATCGATCGTATTCCGCGAATGGCACTCCATGCGCAATTTCAACGTCTCGATCCCTTGCAGGAACAAGAACGCATTGAAGGGGCTCATAGCCGGTCCATAATCCCGCAGGCCTTCAACGCGCGCTTTGATGATGAACGCGAAATCGCCGAAGGTCTCGAAGAACTTGATGCCGTGATACCCCTTGCTGGGTTCGAGCATTTGCGGGAACGGACCGCGATCCCAGGGGAAGCGCCCGCTGTCTACGATTACGCCGCCAATGGAAGTGCCATGGCCGCCGATAAACTTGGTCGCGGAATGCAGCACGATGTCGGCGCCGTGTTCGATCGGGCGGCACAGGTAAGGCGAGGCGAAGGTATTGTCGATCATCAGCGGCAGATTGGCCGCGTGCGCGACTTTTGCGACGGCTTCGATGTCGAGCACGTTCAACACCGGATTGCCGATTGTCTCGCCGTAGATCAGACGCGTGCGCGGCGTGATGGCGCGGCGGAAATTCTCCGGATCGTCGGGATCGACGAAGACGGTATTGATCCCGATCTTCCGGAAGCTGACATCGAACTGCGTGAATGTGCCGCCGTAGAGATACTTGGAGGCGACGATCTCGTCGCCGCTGCCCAACAAATTGGTGATGGCAATAAATTGGGCGGCTTGCCCGCTCGCCAGTGCAAGCGCCCCCACGCCGCGTTCGAGTGACGCCATGCGCTCCTCGAACACCGCCGTGGTCGGGTTCATGATGCGGGTATAAATATTGCCGAAGCGCTGCAGGTTGAAAAGATTCGCGGCGTGCTCGGTGTCCTCAAAGACGTAGGACGTGGTCTGATAAATCGGCACTGCACGCGACCCGGTTTCCGAATCAGGCCGCTGACCAGCGTGCAGCGAGCGCGTACTGAAACCGAAGACGCGGTCTTCGGTTTTCCCGTTTTTTGTAGTTTTAGCTTGTGTGTCGCCGTCGGACATAAGTCTGATTGTATCCGGCGGTCAATCGCGGTGCTACTTCGGGGTTTTCAATTCCGCGTAGAGTTGGCCGAGGAAGCGGTCGCGGGTGGTTCCCGGTTCCTGCACCTTCGCGTCGTAATCGCCGGCGGGCTTGGCGGCGAGCACCTGCTCCAAGCTGTCACCCTGGTCCACGAGCTTGGCCACGCGATCGCGAACCGCGAGAATCATGTCGCGCTGCGCTGCGACCGCATTGCGATCCACGATCGGGCCGTGACCCGGGATAATCTTTGTGTTCGGCCCGGCCTGCCCAATGATGTACGCCAGCCCGTCCAGCATTCCGTTCAGCGATCCGCCGTTGGCGCGATCGATATTCGGGAATTGCACCGAGCGATAGAAATCGCCGGACATGATCGCATCGGCGTTGACGAAGCGAACCAAGGAATCGCCGTCCGTGTGGGCGCGCGGAATCGGGATCAGCCGCACCTCTTCGCCGTTCATATGGAAGGTGACCGGTCCGCTATATGTGATCAGCGGTAGCGCGGCTGGGGGCGCCCCAGGCGGAACGCTGCCATTGGCGGCGGGCGCTGGATGCATCAGTCGATCGCGCAACTGCTCACGCGCAAAAATCGTCACGCCCATCTTGCCCAAATTCTCATTGCCGCCGGTGTGGTCTCCATGGACATGCGTATTGATCAGGAAGCGAATCGGCTTGTCGCTGATCTGCCGCACGGCTGCCACGATCTTCTCCGTTAGCGGTGCGAACTGGCTATCCACCATCAGAACACCATCCGGCCCGGCCAGAACCCCGATCGTGCCGCCCTGGCCTTCCAGCGTGTAGAAGTTGCTGGCGATCTTGGTGGTCTTTATTTGTACCTTGCTGAAATCGGGCTGCCCTTGGGCCCGCAACACAGTGTGCGCAAGCGCCAGAGTCCCCAACAGAGTGAGCATGGACCGCGTCATAACAGGTCTCCTTTCCCGCTCGAACTTCGAAACAGCATATCAGTTCGATCGGGAGCCGGCGGCCTGCTAGCGCGTGATCAGTTCCGAGAGCGTCTCGCCCATCGGCTTATAGTTCGAGTAGGTCTCATCGTCAATGGAGTTCTCGTTGATGAATCCGAGTGCCGAGGCGCTTACGTGGGTTACAAAGTGCTTCGGAAGCCAAAGGTGCGGAGCAACCGGTTCCTGTTCGAGCGTGAAGCTGGTGCCCGGATGCACTTTTGCAATGAAGCCGTACAGGCTCACGGGTTGAAAGACCTCCGCTTGCACCTTAACCCACTGGCCGCTCGCCTCATCGATCCACAAACGCCCGCGCATGCCGGCCAGCACCTTGGTTTCGCGGCTGCTCGGGGCGTAGCCGGGTTTAGGTGTGGCATCCAGCACCCAACACGTACGGCCATTGACTGTTTCTTCACCCATCTGCCGGAAGTCGAACGCGCTCACCATCCCTTTTAAAAGCGCATTATCCTGATGCCGCTCCCGCTGGTATTTCTCGATGCGTTTCTGGCGCTCCCGGGGCGACTCCTGCTCCCTCCGGCGCATCTCGGCCTGCAGTTTTCGGACTTCTTGCGCCTGATCTGCTGAACTGAGCGGCTTGTCATTGATCGCGATCAGGCGGTTGTAAGGCGACCCGTCGATCATGACCACCTGGTAGGTCTTTACGGTGGGCTGTCCGTCGCGCTTACTTTCCACATCGCGCTCGACGTAGGAATATTTAGGCGCTTGATTCCAATCTTCTACGATCGCTTGCTCGGACCGTTGCACGATCTGCTGCACGTCCGGCGCTGGTAGGGAAGCTGCAACCCCAATCCCCGCCGCCCCCGCGAAAAGGAAGAGACCCCAGCCCATCGCTGCCAAACTCATGCAAGTAATGTACCAACCTTCGCAGGCCTTCAATCGCCTAATTCTCAAGGACATAGCAGATAGCACTGCGTAAAACTTTCCGGACCCTTATAGTGTCGCTTCCATTTCCTATACTCAGCGGGCCATTCGCCTAAGCCTCATGCGCCAAGACTTAGAACCGCACTTCGAGCGAGATCGGAAAATGATCGGAAGCATGTGCGCCTCGCACCACGCGCGCATCTTCGGCTTGAATCGGCCCGCGCAGGAACACCCAATCCAGCGCGCCAATGAAAATATGCGTTCGGAGGCGCCGATCTCCAAAACAGCTCTGATACCCGGCCTGGTTCAGCCGCGCGATCAAAGGAGAGCGCCGGCTCTTCGTATTGAAATCTCCGGCGATAATCACCGGCACATCCTGCGGATAGCGCCCGGCGTCCTGGAGCACTTCGTTCAGTTGCCGAAGCCGGAGTTGTTCATTGCCGCGGCTCTCGAGGTGCAGATTGTATACCACCAGTCGCCGGCCGCCGTTGTCCAACTCAGTGATCTGCGCGATCCGGCCGCCTTCACGCCGCTGCAGGATAGCGAGCGACGAGATCAATAAAGGCCGCGGCTTCCAGAATCCCGATTGATTTTCAAACCGCAGAATGCGCGAGGAAAGAATCGGCAGCGTGGACAGCACCGCTTGTCCGTGATACGCCGCCCCCGCGCTGGTTTTTTGGCTCAACTCCTCGAACTCCGGCGCGAACGAATAATTCATCCCGAACACCTCGGCCAGTGTCTGCGCGATATCTTGGCCATGCGTGCGGCGCGCTTGGAAATCCACCTCTTGGAAAATACACAAGTCGGGGCGCCTGGCGCGCATTTCCGCTTCGATGCCCGCCAGGTGCTGTCCGCGGTCGATATTCCAATTCAAAATGCGAGCGGTGCGCCGGAAATGCGCCGAACGGGAATAGGATGCTTCGCGAATGGTATCCAGAGCGGTGCTGGCCGTGCTTGGGGGGCTGTCGGAAGCAAATGCGCGGGACGCTCCATACATGCCGGCCAGAACGGCCAAGATGACCACCAATAAAGGGAGGGTGTTGCGAACCACGACGGCCTACCAACGGCACGCGCCGCCTCTTTAGTTTATACTGAAAAAGAGTCGCAGGCCGGTTCCATCCCCAAATCTTTGGAAGATTGAAGCGCCCAAGGAAAACTCTATGGTAGTTGTACTGACGATTATTCACATACTGGTTTGTTTCTTCCTGATGGTGGTCGTACTGCTGCAGAGCGGCAAAGCCGCGGATCTGGCGGGCGCCTTCGGCGGAATGGGTTCTCAGACCGCATTCGGCGCGCGCGGTTCAGCCACGGTTTTATCCAAGGCCACTACCATAGCCGCTGCAGTGTTTATGCTGACATCGCTCACGCTGGCTATCATGGCGACCCGGAGCTCGGGCGGGACGGGCAGCGTGCTCGAGAAGCAGAAGGCGCCAGCGAAAACCACTGCGCCGAACCCGGCCGGGAACACGTCCGTACCGGTGCCCGGCACGCCGGCGGCTCCGGCCCAGCCTGGACAAGCGGCTCCAGCGCAGGCTCCAGCACCCGCACAGGGCGGCAAGCAGCCTTCCATGACGATCATCAAACCGGATGGGAGCCAGACCACGATCCCGGTCCAGATCCCGAACGGGTCCCCCGGCCAGCCGCCGGCAGGCCAGCAACCGGCGCCAAAGAAATAAACAGGCCACGCGGAGGTGGCGGAATTGGCAGACGCACTAGCTTGAGGTGCTAGCGGGAGCAATCTCGTGGGGGTTCAAGTCCCCCTCTCCGCACCAATAACTTACAGGGGATGGCCGAGTAGGCAGCGACCTTCCCCGGACCACTGGCGGACCAAAACACTTCTTGATTTCTCGTTTTCGCCGGTTCATACTCGCTGGCATGAAAAACCAGCAACCCAAGATTGAACTGCGGAAAGACGTGCCGCGTCCCTACTGGCGTCTGCGGTTGTTCGTGCCGACACCAACCGGCCTGCGACGCCGCAACTTCGACCTTGGGTTTCGCGACGAGACCACACGAAAGCAGGCGAACAAGAAGAGGCTCGAACTGCTGGCGAAGGTCAACCGCGGCGAGCTGCACGACAGCGGCGGCATGGCCTTCAGCGACCTGGTGGAGCGATTCCGGGAACTGCGTCTGCCTTCGCTAAAAGCCAGCACACAGGCTCTCTACCAGCAGCATCTTGAGCACCATCTCTTACCGGCCTTCGGCGGCTACGAACTGGAACAAATCAATAGGCTCCGTATCGAGCAGTTCCTCGCATCGAAGTCGGGCCTGTCCTGGTGGACGCGGCGGGGCATTCTTACCGTGCTCTCTGCTGTGCTGGGAGCCGCTGTGGAGTGGCAGGCCCTCGACCACAACGTAGCAACCGGAATTGTGCTGCCTCACAAAGCTGAGAAGAACCCGAAGGTGATTCCTTCCGCTGAGCAGTTACGTTCGCTCACAGCGGCTCTGGATGCCAACACGGGCATGCTGGTGCGACTTCTCGCCGTAACCGGCTTGCGAGTGAGTGAGGCGATCGCCTTGAAGTGGTCTGACGTGGACTGGCAGAGGCAGACGGTCACGGTTCGGCGACGCTGGTATCGAGGCAGCATGGACGAGCCGAAATCCGTGGCGTCTGTCCGGCCTCGGTGGATTGGTCCGCTGTTGGCCGAACTGCGTGCACTGAAACCCGAAGTGGACGGATTTATCTTCGGCGGCGAGCAGCCAATCGACGAACGGAACGAGCTACGCGAAAAACTGCGGCCTGCGCTGCGGAGTATCGGCCTGCCGGTGGGGACCGGTTGGCATTGCTTTCGGCGGCTACACGCGAGTTTGCTCCAGCAGGCCGGAGCCAGCAGCATCGAGACCAGCAAGCTCGTTGGTCACGTGGCAATCGCGACGACAGCGGATTATACGATTGTTGGACAGGCTCGTGAAGCTGAATTGGTTGGTGGTGTCTGTGAGCGGCTGCTACTGGCCTAGTTTGGCCGGATCGCCTTCGTCGTCGGCTGGTTCTGCGGGCTTGGGCGTCTCTGCGGTGCTTAAGAACTCCTGTTCCAGCTCGTTGTAAAATTGCCAATCGTCTGCACGCGGAGAGCGGTCTGGACACTTGTTGCAGAAACGCTCATTGAATTGCGCGTTGATTCCATCAAGATCTCGACCGCCCACAACGTAACCGTGCAATCTGCAGCGTATAATTTTTCGATTTGCTCGCTCAAGTCCGAGCCGTGTTAGAAGTAGATCGCTGAACGGATGATAAAAGATCAGCTTCTCCTTACATTCTTTCAGCACGCGGGTGGGATCGTCGTCTTTGATGGCCAGTTCGATGAGAGAAGGCCACGGTTCGATGGTTGGATCAATGCCATAAGAGGTGAGAATGTTTTGGTGAATCTGCCTGTTGTTCGTTTGGATGTCGCCCTCAAATGTTCTACCTTTTTGTCGGTCAGTCCAACGCTCCAGTAGCCACTCTGCATTTTTGCGATATTCACTGTCCTCTGGCCATTCATCGACGACGGCTCTGACCCAGCGGATGACCTCCCCATCTTGCTCCGTTTCGACCATCCTCGCTGTGGTTACCGCATGGAACAGCTCGTCCATGCTCTTGTTTTCGGTCGCGATGGCCGCAGCAAACTTAAGCATTTGAAACGCCGATTTTCTGTACTCCGCTGCCGCCTGCCGGAAGTCCGCATTCTCCAACAATTTCGCCAGTCTAGTTACTTCGATCCCGATATCAACAATTGGCCGTGATATGACCCATCGGTACTGAGATCGAGCGATTGCCCGCGCGAGTCTTAACGATTGTCTATACTTTCGATGGGCTGCCAACAAGCTCTCGTTCACCTGGAATGACAATACGGTCAACCAGAGCGGGTCGTCGCCTCTGCGCTGGTGCCCTTTCCAGATCATTATCAAGCCGTGGGCCTTCTGAACAGCTACACCCAGTTCAGCAGCTTTCCGAGTAGTTTGCGCAAACAGGTGAAGGTGCCTCGGAGTTCTTCTGGCGATCTGGCAAAGCGCCTCCGCTGTGGTAACCTTGCGAGCGGCAGCCAAGCTTTGGGGTTGGTCAGAATGCATTAGTTGCATCCATTCAAGTTCACCTAGCTGCAATGTTGCGTTGAACTGCACCTCAAGATACTCGGTTGCGCTTGAGATAACCTTCTTAACTGTCGTTATTGCAGCGGGTAGATCCCTGCTCTTCATCTGGTCATGCGCTCTTTGCAGATCGAGACGAAAGCCCTTTTCGTGGAGGTCAGCAACGATCTCGGCAACCCGTTCTATAGGTCGCCCCCGCATGGCATCTACGAAATCCGTTGCTTTTGTGTCCAGTAGCAGGCGGCTAACGACAACCGTTTTAGATCGCGTAAGGTCAGCCAAAAACTTGTCAAACCGCTCGGGCAGAGCATTGGCCGTGGGTATGCGTACTGTTAAACTCTGTGTCTCGCCCTTCTCTAGCGCGGTCAGCACTGCCTCGTCAAGCTGGATTGCGGTCCAGAACAGCCTTCGGGCATTCACATCTGCATGGAACAAGAACGTAGGCTGATGAAGCTGCCGAGCCAGATAATCTGCGGCCTCTCGTTCCAGAGATTGCGAAATGAAGAGTCCGTGCGAGGAGTACGCCGTGTGGAGCGAGCTTTTAAGCTGAGCGTGGAACGTCAAGCCGGTGGATGCACCGTTGCGGAAGACTTCCACAACGTAATCCCAACCGTAGTCAAGCTCACTGGCGTTCACGGCCCAATCGGCAAATACAGTTCGGAAGATGGCATCGCCTTGGCTGTCGGTTGTGTGTTGCTCGGGCCTCTTCAAATCTAACGCTCCCAGCCGAATTTGGGAAACCTCCGGCTTCTATTTGAACGCGGAGGGCACTGAAATACGAATCTTACAGCCATTCCCGCCAAAATGCGTCGCTGGATCACTTAGCAGCGTTGACGGCTGCTGTCAGTTCGTCAAACTTAGCGGCAACTAATCCGCAGGCCGTTAGCGTTTCTGGCGTCAGTTCGAAACTCAACTGCGCGTTATCGAGAGCAACCGTCACGAAGACCTGCTTGGCCTTGGAGAGTGTACGAATCAAGCTCACATCACTTTCGACCATCGAATCTTGACGCCACTGACCACCTAGCATCAGGTTTGATGTCCATTCCAGTTTTGAACTGTAGACCTGCCTCCCATCGGCGACGATCACAACTGGCGCATAGGTCCATTTATCGCCAATGGTCGTCACCTGCAATTGGAGACCGATGGTTGCTTTGGAATGATCGAATGATTGAGCGGCGGTGGGCGCGATTTTGCACTGCGGTTTTTGATCGAGCTTCGCCAAGCCACGGCGATTGTCAACGAACTTTGCCTTTTGCGGCTTAGTCGAATACAGGGCGATGGCCAAAGGCACGTTGCGAGTTTCAATGATTTGCTGGCCGGACAACTGGACCGCAGAAAGCACACCGGCGAGTACAAGCGCTATTCTCATGTGAATCGTTCTTGTAATACGTCAGTGACTTTCACGATTCGCCGGCGCGCCGGTCTCTTTCGGCCCTAAGCTGCGGGTCTCTTGCGGTCCTAAAATGCGAGTTTCAACCGGCGGGTTATTTGCCTTTGTGACATGCTGTGTAGGCGGGGAACCTACCTGTTGAGTGGGTGGCGGGCTAGACCAAGCGTGACCGCCAAACTTAGCAGGGGAAGGTAGCATTGTGGCCTGCTCATGAGGTGATTGATCCATTCGTGACCATTTGCTGCCCATTGGTCTCGGGCTAAAGTTACCGTTGGCAGAGATTGGGTCGCTGTCGGCGACTGTGCCCCAACGTGAGTTTTGGCTGGACCAGAATGCTTCTGTCCCCCACGGTTCTGGGTGGTCTACGTTAAATTCTTCGCACCAACGATCCCACATTTGGTTGCGTAGATTGTTGATTTCCGCTCTTATGGCTTTGTTCTCTTTGCGCGCATTGAAAGCTGCGAACTTGTCTCGCTGCTTTACTAACCTCTGCGCGTACTGTTTCGGATCATGTACATTGAACGCCGTCGCAATCTGGGGAAACAATATGGCAGTGCCAAACTGAACAATGTCCAATGAGCTGGTTTCACCTATTCCAGGTATCGTTTCGTTTCCGAGTTTGTAACACACCAGATACAATGGCACACCGCAAGCTTTTGCGAGAGCCTCAAGACTGGCTAGCTGAAAATCATTGCGTTCAATGTAATCGCTCGGCGACGGCATTTCGTCTTTGAAGCATTTCGCTTCAGTCAGCATGAGAATCTGTGGTGGCTTCTTCGGCCTTTCAAAATCGCGCCCTTTCACCTCTACCATGGTCAGCTCTTGATAAGTGTCATCGTCTTCTGTTTCGCCACGACTGGTAACCATGCACAAATCCACGTCAAAAGCATAGGCGCCATTCACACCGAATCGCGCTAGCGAACCGGCACGATGCCAGTCTTGATAACTACGGACTCTTAGGTATTCGTCGTTTAGAATGTTCTTCATCAAATCGCCTCAGCTAGACAGTGCGCTTTAACCTTCCGCTCAGAAATCGAGTTCGTCATCATCAGGTTCACCCTTGGAAGGCTTTCAAGCTGACAGTTCCGGAGCTTTGGTTGGTTTGCCTGCGCGAGCCTTTCCGCCGTTACTCCGCCGTTTGCGCGCTGCTTCCAGGCGCTTCGTTTCAACCAACATCCTTGGATGCATCAAACGGTTGTCATCATCGGGATGCACCTCGAACTCTTTCAGCGCGGTTTCCAAGTCCGCGTCATGTTCGGGACCGAGGCCGAGCCTGCGGAGTAGCACCGCTTTGTCGGGTGTGATGCCGCCTTCCGTGTAGCAGAATCCTAGCAGGTCCAGGTAAATTGCACGTTGGGGCAGAGTAAGCCTTGCTCTGGCACCGGAAATGAACCAATCCTTGAAATACCAGGTGTAGAAGTCCCTGAAGACACTCTCCGCGTTTCTCATCTAGCTTAGAATACCTCTCTACACTGAGGATTGAAGATTGAAAATTGAACACCAAACATCAACGATTAAGCACTCACCACTCAAAACCAATAACCCAATACCGACTACTAACCACTAAATACGCAGCACTGCTAGCTAGCACTGCTGCCACCCTGAGGCTCACTGGCAGGCTCCATCAACGTTTTCCGGTAGATTAACAAAATTTAATGTGGACAGCCGCGTCTGCGCCCCCCGCTGGGTCGCCAACCGCTTCTTCAAAACGGATTTGGACCCCATTTCCCCCCGCGCGAGGCGCGGACCACACGCGGACCACGGCGGACCAAAATCAGCACATCTGAAAGTCGGTAAGTTATTGAGGAGGTGGCGGAATTGGCAGACGCACTAGCTTGAGGTGCTAGCGGGAGCAATCTCGTGGGGGTTCAAGTCCCCCTCTCCGCACCATAACTTAGGCTGTGGATAACTTCCACGGCCTTTCCAATCTCCAGTGGTTCTGCCAGCGGTTGCCGTATAATGAGGCATGCCCCGGCGATACGGCGACGGCTCCCTGTTCAAGCGAGGGCAGGTTTACTACTTCCAGTATTTCGAGAACGGCAAGCCGCGCCAGTTTTCGACCCGCTGCGAGAGGCTCGACCAAGCCAAGCAGTTTCGAAATGATCTTCTCGGGAAAATCCTGCCTGAACCGGGCGAGCGAAAAGGTCACCTGTGACGAGCTGCTCGACAATCTCCTGCGTCACATAAACGAAAACGGCAAGCCTTCGACCGCCAAAATCTGGAAGCTGGTCATCGACGCCAATCTGCGTTCGTTCTTTGGGCATTTGAGGCCAGAGCAGGTCACAACTGACCGGATGCGTGATTACCGCGACCGACGCAAGGCGGAAGACCGCTCCGAAGCGACTTGCAACGGGGAATTGTCGATTCTGCGCACGGCCTTCAATCTCGGTCGGAAATGCACACCGCCGAAAGTCGAGCGGATGCCCTATTTCCCGATGGTCAGCGAAACGGACAACGCGCGGCAAGGATTTCTAACCGATGAACAGTACACAAAAATGCGAGACGCCCTGCCCGATTACCTCAAGCCGCTTTTCGTCACCGCTTATTTCACCGGGTTGCGTCTCGGTGAACTTCTGGCATGGCAATGGGATCAGATCGATTGGGACCAAGGATTCATCACACTGCACGCAAAGGAAACCAAGAGCGGTCACGCGCGCGTTGTGCCGATCCTGACCGGCGACATGAACGAGTGGCTGAAATGGGCACACAAGTGGTCGAATGGATGCCCACAGGTGTTTAATCGGATTGGCGAACCAATCAAGGACTTTCGTTGGGCATGGCGCAAAGCGTGCAAAGCCGCCGAAGTTCCCGACCTGAAATTTCACGATCTCCGCCGAACCGCCGTCCGCAACATGCGCCGCGCTGGTGTTTCACAGGTTGTTCGTATGCGTATCACCGGCCACCGTACGGATTCAATGGAGCGCCGTTACAACATTGTTGATACAGATGACATCAAAACGGCAAAGACCCTTATGGAGCACCTCGCTAAATCCTAAGCGAAGAATTATTTAGCCTTGTTGAGTGCTCGTTAGAACGGCATACGTCTCTCATGGTCGAACGAAAGCAACTCGGCGATTTGGCGATTCAATATTTTCGTAAAACGCTTGCAGACGGCGACCGCTTGGCGAACTTCCTATTGAGTTTAGATCTTGACCGGGGGACAGCATCAGCGTTCCTGCCGAGTGCAGTTAACGTGCAGGCAATTACGGATTTCCAAAATGATGACACGTCCTTGGATCGTTTCCGCAGTCCGGGTGATGATTGGAGATCAGAGGAGCGAAAGTTTGTCCATTCGTATCTGACATGGGACGTCGAGAACTTCGCTGTCTGGGAGAGCTGGCCCGAAAAACAGGAACAAGCCAATCCCTGGGACGAAGCGGTCCTATATTTTTGGAATGTTGATGGTCTTCACTCCTGCTGGGATCGCCCAGGCGGCACAAAATTCCCATCGAGAACTCGTTACGCTTATGTCGCAAGTCCAGATGAGCGGATGATTTCCATAGCGTTCGACCATGCGCGTCCATACCCGATGATTTGTGCCCTTACAGGAACGCCAAAGACCAGCGACTTCAAAAAAGCTTCCTTCGTTGTTCCGGACAGCCTGTTGGCCGAACTTGCCGCAAATACTCGGCATATCTTGATTGGCGCGATGGACGAGCGCGTCTGCCTGATCTGGACTCGCGCCTGAAAGCTTCCTCGCCGCCTCGCAAAGGCGCGGCACCAACTTAACGCAACGCGTTAGGGATGGTGTCATTCTCAAGATTCCCGGGCGGGAACTTTGCCTCCTTCCGCCTCGCCCCTTTCCCTCGCTGACCAGCTTAAGCGGTCGTCCTCGCCGTCAACCCTACCCTTCGGCTCGCTCCGCTCGGGGTTGACCGCTCCGGGCAACCGCGAAGATTTCCCTCATACGAGGGAAAGGGGCTAAATGAAACTTTGTCCAGCCTGACAGCCGTGTACCCTGCAAACTACGATGAGCATCAAAGATCCACTCCTGACCGCCTACTGGATCAAACCAGCCGAAGCAGATCACGGACTTGGATACGGAGTGACGGCATACTCGCTAGAAGACGCAATGTCGCTGCTCAAGGAAGCGAGAATCACATTCAATCCCGCAACGGCCACTGTTCGCGAGAACGTTCAACCTGAACAGATGGATGCGAAGCACATTGCGCCAAACGCTGGCCCGACAGTATGGCGTGGAGTCTGGTATCCTCGCCTGAATCTTTAGCGGTAATCTGCGCCGCCGTTGACAGTCATTGACAAATAGCACGTCTCCCGGTGCGCTTATCGGCGTCAACGCGCGCGCATGTTCATCTGTAAATCTTTCTATAAGAGAGACTTGGGCGACTCCGAAGACCGATGCTCTATCCAGTTGAGCTATGAGTGCAAGTCTTTTATTTTCAGTAATAAGCGTTGATAGTCTTGCTTGTTTGAGGCTCCAAGATCGCTTCTATTGACAGTTTTGTTGACAGTTAAGCGGACGAGTGCCACTGTTCCGCAATGATCCCCTTCACGCGGAAACGAGCGCGCAAGCTGAGCGTTGTGCCGTATCGTCATCATCCGAAATTTAAATGGACGTTATCGGGCTACTACGTCGACGGCAAGCGGGTTCGGCGGTTCTTCAAGACAAAGGACGAAGCGGAAGGGTTCGCGCGCCAGGTTGAAATCCAAATTGAGAACCTTGGCTCTCGCGCTATCGGCATTGACCCGCGTTTGCACTACATGGCCCTCGATGCCCACGACAAACTTGCGGGGTATGGAAAGACGATTTCCGAGGCCGCCGAGTTTTACACGCGCCACCTCGACACGTTGAATCGGAGCTGCTCCGTCGACGAACTCGTTGCCGGGTTTCTGCAAGACAAGGAACTCGACGGCAAGCGGAAGCGGACGATGCACAATTACCGCTGGCGACTAGAGCGTTTTCAACGCAAGTTCGGAAAGCGGATCGTCGCGACGATCACCACAAGCGAATGTGACGACTGGCTGCGCGGTCTGGGCCTCTCGCCCATCAGCCGTATCAACTACCGCCGCGTGCTCTTCGCGCTCTTTGCATACGCTCTTGTGCGCGGATATGCCATTGAGAACCCAATAGCGAAGATTGCGAAACCGAAAACGCCGGATGCGCCGATTGAGGTGTTCACGCCTGAGCAAGTCCGCGCACTCTTGGACGCCGCCGAGCCGTCGATTCTTCCCTTCCTAGCCATTGGAGCCTTCGCCGGCTTGCGTCATGCTGAGATTTGCCGCCTCGACTGGAGCGAAGTGAAGCTCGACCGGAATTTCATTGAAGTCACCGCCTTGAAATCTAAAACGGCCAGCCGCCGCCTCGTGACGATTCAGCCAAATCTCAAGGCCTGGCTTGCGCCGTTTGCGCGTCCCAGGGGGAAGGTTGAACCGCCGAATTCGCGGAAGCTCCGCGAAGCCGCCCAACGTCACGCCGGAATCGACAAATGGCCAACCAACGCACTTCGGCATAGTTTCGCGAGCTTCCACCTTGCCAAGTTTCAGGACGCACCCGCACTCGCCCTGCAAATGGGTCACACGACAACAGCGATGCTCTTTGCTCACTACCGGGAAGTCGTGACGCCGGAAGCAGCGGAGACATACTGGAAAATCGAGCCGCAAAGAAACAACGAGTAGGAGACAAATGGGAAAAGTGAATCAATCGAGCAAACGCCAGCTTGAACGACTGCGCAAAGAAATCTTCGTCGGTAGCAAACAAGCCGACCGCGGCAGTTTTGTTGAAGGCAAGGTCGTCTTTGCCGAGATCCGTTCGCGAAGCATTCGGCGCAAGCTAACCCGGTCGCAAGCATCTGAATAATAGAGCCTTAACTGTTTGGATATTGCTAAGTCTTGCTTGACATTGCTAAGTATTGCGTTATATTGTTCTTATGAGAACCACCAAGACCCTTTCCGTCACCCTGCCCCCGGAAATGCTCACTCGCGCTGAGCAGCTCGCCAAGAAAGAACACCGCACCATGAGCGAACTTGTGCGCGAGGCGTTGCGCCAGTACGAACGGAAGACGTGGTGGGATGAGATGAACGACTATGGTCGTGCGAACGCACAAGCTACCGGCATCCGTACAGAAGAAGATGTTGTTGCCGCCATCCATGCGATGCGTCAGGAAAAGCGCGCTCGCAAATAGCCTTAAATGATTTGGGTCGTCCTCGATAGCAACGTTTACGTTTCCGCCCTCGTCTTCGGCGGCAATCCCCGCGCCATCTTGGAACTGGCCGAGCAAGGGTTGTTTGAGGTTTCCGTATCCGACCCGATCAAGGCCGATGTGCAACGAGTCCTGGGGCTCAAGTTCAGTTGGTCGAAGACACGGATTGATGACGCCACTGACTATCTGTGGTCGCTAACACGTGACACCATTCCTGAACAGACCGTCACCGATTGCGTTGACCCGGACGACAACTGCGTGCTCGAATGCGCTTTGGAATCTCATGCCCGAGTGATCGTCACCGGCGACAATCATTTGCTTAAGCTCCATCCCTACCGAGAAATTTCAATTCTCACGCCAAAGCAGTTCCTTGAAGCAAAGTTGTGGCAGAGCTGAGACAGTCTATTTTTTAGATAGAGACACCATCCCCTAAGCGTCGCTTACGCACTTCGTGAACGGCTTTGCGGAGCCGTCTTTGCGTTCGCCCCCTTTCCTTCATATGAGGACGTGGGGTTCTCGCGGTCGCCCGGAGCGGTCAAGGGCGCGCGCATGCGCGTTCATCGCAGCGAAGCGAAGACCCTTGACGGCGAGGAGGACTGCGTAAGCTGGTTAGCGAATGAAAGGGGGCGTCTGCGAATCCTTCTAAGGTTCATCGATGAGATTTTCACTAGGTAGTGGGTGATTCTTGATGTCCTTAATCGCGTTCAAAAGATTTATTGTAGCGCTGGCATCCAGCGTGTCTCCTGTGTATCTAACTTCGTAAAGCCCTTGAAGATTAGATGGGAGTTTGACGCCGTCGCGGACCAGCAGGACGAACCGCCTTCCATAGAAGGCCATAGCTCCGCCGATCTCGATCAACACATTCGGGTTCAATAAGACGTGTTCTTTTGAATCACGATCTGTGATTGTCGTATCTACGTCAACGTGAATGATCGCTGCGCCGCAGCCGCGCATGTCATCCATGACTTTTTCAGGGACTGGCTTTGAAACCGACTGACGCTCAACAGAGACAACGGGTTCGAGCTCGCCGTACTCCAATAGTTTCTTAAGGGATCGACCAAATCTCGATTTTTTCCGTGAGTTATATAGACTCGACGCCGTCGCTCGTCGTTTGCAATCGCAGTAGCAAGAGCCGTCCCCTTTGGTTTCGGTGTCAACTGAGGGGTGGCCGTCTTCACCGCAGGCGGAGGTGTTTCCGTTTCTTGGGCTACCCCGTTTTTCTCATCTTCGTGGCTGGTGATATCGTCCGCTTCGGCCGTAACCTTTGCAGTTCCCTGAAGACTGACGTACTGCTTATCTTTAGATATCTTCAATAAAACCAACCGATCGTGCGCTAGCTTCGATTCGCTCAAGCACCTCGGGCGCCTTCTGTCGCGGCACGCCCATATCTTCGAGGACGTTAAGCGCTATATCTTCGCGAGGAAATGGATGGCCGTCGTATCTTCCCAAAAAGTCACCGAAAACCCTTGGTTTTAATACCGCCTCTCGCTTCGCAGCCGTCTCGGCATTTTCTTCCTTGGGGCGGAGTATGCGTCGAGCAACGTCTGTGACGGAGATCGACGCTGCTTGTGCCCCTCCTTCAATTAAACCGAAGGCGATTGCAGCGCCAGACAAGAGTTTTAGCTGTGAACCCTTGGGATCAACATTCAGGGCTTTGGCCACGTAGAGCGGTGAAGTTGGCTTTCCTGCGTAATGTTCTAGAATTGCTTGAGGGACCCGCAGGGCTTCGTCCAGCGAGGCGGAGGGAACGTCTGACTGCTTGAGGTAATTCCGCTTGGCAGCAGCTTCAGCTAGCGCTGTTTTGGTCCGGCGATTTCGATTTCGCTTTGGCCATAACTGATTTCGCGACTCAAATGGATGATCGCTTTGAAAAATCGAAGCTACCACTTTAGCACGTGCCTGACAATGGGTTCCAGCGGTGTTCCAGCGGTTGCTTTGTGATCGCGGGGAGAATCGGGGGAATTCGGGGGCAAAAAGTGATGACTGCAATGTGCTGAAAGGAAACGCGAGGGAACTGGAGGGGACTTCTCCTCATGGCTTGACGTGCTAGCGGGAGCAATCTCGTGGGGGTTCAAGTCCCCCTCTCCGCACCAAATCTTTCTGTACGCATTCTCATCCATTTACGGCCTCGAATTTTCGTCTGACCCAATTATGGCGCCAGGCCAAGCACTTTAGCCGGATTCACCTTCGCCATGCGGTCGATCTCCGCCTGAGTAAGACCCGCCTGCGCTAAGTACTGATAGAACGCCAGAAGGCCATCGGGATGTAACGGATTATTGGCCTGCCCCAAATCGCTCGATAGGATGCAGTAATCGGGGCCGATGGCGCGAATCGCATTCACGTGTGCCTTCGCCTCCTCGGATCCAGGTTTCACGTAAACGAATTCGAGATAGGCGCCCAACTTGGCCGCTTCCCGCATCTGCGGAATGGACATTCCCACCAGGCGGTTGATCGCATGCGTGACGACGATGTTCTGCACACCCTGACGTTTGCCTTCACGAATTAACAGCAGGGCCTCTTCCGGCGAGGAATGGCCCGTCTCGAGCACCAGGTTGTGCTTCGCAATGATCCCGATCACCTGCACCACCTCAGGCACTAACTGTCCGTCTTTGGCGACGCGAACGAAAGGGCGATGCTCCGGGGCGGCGTTGTGCTCGGAGTCGAACGTTGGCATCCATACGACGCGCCCGTAACCGCCTTTGACCTTTGTCATCCACTCGACTGCTGCCGGGTTGACGCCGCCATTAGTGAGATCGAGTGAAATGCCCCCGAAAATCTCAATCCCGGGCACCTCCTTGCGAACGATATAGGCAAGCGACGCTGTAGGCTCGTAATGATTCTTTAGTACGATCGCGCGCATGCCTCTGCTTTTGGCAAGGCGGGCCAGATCAATCGCATCGATGGATCGGGGCGTGCCGTCCGGGTCACAATGTGCGTGAATATCGATCGCGCCGCTCAGCGTCTGCGGCAAGATCAGCCGAATTGGTAGGAACGCAGTAATGACGAACAGCAAAGCCTGTTTGCGCGGCGTGACCTTCATGAGAGATCCTCCGGGGAAACGTTACCACAAGTGCCCTTCGCCCTCTCGCGGACACGAGCGCAAACGCCTCCCGGATCGGTGCTGCCCCAGTACAGCGCCATTTCCGGTCCCCGGCTCTGTGGTTTTACCGGGTCTTCAGCACAAGCTTCCGCGCGCCGATTTACGCGACCGCACCGATCAGAAGTGAAAACGGTACCGAACCGAGCCGATGAACTCTCTTGGATTATTGAAATGCGTCCCCGCGAAGGAACTGTTGATGTCGAATGGGAAACGCGAATTGGAGATGTTGAGGACAGTTAACCCCAGCGACCATCTTTCGCTCACGTTTTTTCCAAGCATCACGTCGGCCGTGGTTGTGGGCGGCAGGTGAGCAGGCCCGTCGCCTGCAAGAACGCCGGAACCGTGCACGACGTTGGCCGAAAACCAGGCATTCCAGGGCAGCTGAACCTGAGCGCCGGTAGTCAGCGTATTCCGCTGATCATGATCCAGGAAACAATACGTCACCAGGCATACAGCCGGCACAGGCTTGATCAGACCACCAATCGGCGCGCCCAAAAACTGAGCGGTCATGTTCGCGAACGCGGCATGGAAGCGAATGTGGTGAATCACAAGAGGTGAACGAACCGTGGCTTCCGTGCCTCGGATGCGGGCGTTGGGAGTGGTCAAGGGCAGCAGGATATTGGAATTGCCGAGGACATCGTGATCCAGGAAGTCCCGAGAGCTGGTGGCAAAGTGGTCGACGTCCAGAACCCAAGCTTTGAACGGAATTGTCAGGCCGAACTCCCTCTGAATATCGCGCTCGCCCCTCAGCGGGGCAAAGCCGAACCCCGCCCCTCGCTGCTGTAGCAGTTCAAACCCAAACCAGCCTCCTCCCACCGTGTAAAGCGGAGGCGCTTGGTAATACGTTCCGTAAAAAGCCCGAACCACCCAGCGCAGCTTTGGAATCTGAACGGTTCCACCGACCCGTGGATTGGCAGCATTTTCGTTGGCCACGCCCGAGAAATGCGTCAGCCGGAGTCCGGCGTTCAGAGTCAGCCAATGCCAGGGTTTGTACTGATCGTTCACGTAAGCGGCGCCTACGCCACCCGTCGGAACTGCCGATACGGTTTGGGAGGCAGCGGCATCGGCCAAACCAAACACCTGGCTATTGCGCTGATAGAACCCGTAAACGCCTGCTTGCAAGTTATGCGGCCCTTGCAAACTGGTAAGTTCCACCTGGCTGCCGGCATAATTTGAGTTGCTGCGGCTGGTTGACTTAAGAGGATCGCCCGCTCCGCTGATGTATTGCGAGTTGTTGTAGTGGTAGAACGGCGATACGGTCAGCAGCGTTTGGGGGCTGAATGTGTGCACCCAGTTGAATGTCACGAACGAATCGCGTTCCTGGTCGATATCCCGGAATCCAGCATCCTGCTGATCCGGGAAATTGGGAACTTGAAAATGGTCGTAACGGAGCGACGCGGTCCAACGGAGGTTATCCGAAGAGCCCACGTTGTAGCTCATGTTGGTGAAAAAACCTAGGCCGCTCCCCTCGTTGTGGATCACTTGTTCGGACGGCGGCTCGAGGCCGAGATCGGTGCGATTCCCACTGGCGCTGCCGTAGTAGGCGAACTTAGCGCCGTGTCCTCCGAATCCCAACTGGTCGTTGGTCTGGTGGAAGCTGCCGAAGGTGAGGGTCAGGTCGGCATCATTGTTGAAGTCGAAGCCGGACCGCGTCAGAATATTGACCTGCGCAAACGTGCGGTCGCCCCGGCCCGCTCCGTAACCGCCGCGGCTGATCTCCACCTCATCGATGTCTTTGGGATCCATCGCACGGCCGACGTTGCTGGACATGTTTGTGTTGGGAATCGGCACGCCGTCGATCAAATAATCGATCTGGTGCCCGCCCCGCACATGCAGATGGTCGTGCAGCACGAACGCGCCCGGAGTGGTTTCGGTGATGAACTGAAGACTACTCATTCGATCCGCGCCCGGCAGCCCTTCCATGATCTCTTGCCGCGAAACCATCACAGGCGCGCTGGAAGCTTCCGGAGCGGCGGCTTCTAAAGGGGTGGCAGCGGCATTCACTTCCACGACGCTGGTTGTGGCGTTAATCGGGAGGGTCAATTGGACATTCGGCGCGCTACCGCTGATGATTTGGATGGACTGGCGAACCGTGGCGAAGCCCTCGTGCCCGGCTTCGAGCGTATACTGGCCGAACGGTACCGCGCTGATCGTAAACGCGCCCTCGTCACTGGTTTGGCTAGTTTGCGACCACGAGGATGCCGCGGACTTCAGCGTCACGGTCGCGCCACGAATTACAGAGCCGCTCTGGTCCTTTACGGTTCCGCGAAGCGTACCAAACCCTTGCGAATAAACCAACCACGTACCGGACAGCAGCAGAAATAGCGTAACTGCTCGTGCCGCAACAGATAAGCCGGGGTTGCTAACCGGCATCCGCGAGCTGATCATCGATCGACTAAGCTCCCCTGTGCAAACGCCCCCTATTGCAGATTACCCCTCCTGCTGGAGCTCAGATGGTATCTTTCGGCTATTTTTGTCGGCCGTTCTTTGGTCCAAAAATTGCCAGGCCGCGTCTACATTTCGGAGGCTCCCATGCACAAGAGTGTCGGATTCACGCTGGCGGTCATGCTCTGTATCCCCGTCACAGTGGTTGCGCAAGGACGAGGAGATCAGCGCGGCGGGCACGACGGAAGGGACAATCAGCGCAATGTAGGAGGTGGATATATCCCGCCTCGAGGTCCTGCCCCGGCAAGAAACCAGTTCGATCGCGGGCAGGCGCAACGCGGTGCAGTGGAACAGCCGCAAGCGCAACGCGGTGCAGTGGAACAGCCGCCACCGCAACGCGGCAATCCTCCGGCACAACGCGGTGCAGTGCAACAGCCGCAAGCGCAGCGGATGCCACAACAGCAGG
This sequence comes from Bryobacteraceae bacterium, assembly GCA_035293725.1. GTDB lineage: Bacteria > Acidobacteriota > Terriglobia > Bryobacterales > Bryobacteraceae > Palsa-89. The sequence continues at coordinate 341,882 of DATGMH010000022.1, read as the reverse complement.
AGCGCAACTTCCGCGATCAACCCGGCCATCCGAACGCTCCGCACGTGCATACCAATGGGGAATGGGTGGGGCATGATCGCGAGGCGGGTGACGCGCGTTATCACCTGGACCGGCCGTGGGAACATGGATATTTTCGGGGTGGGTTCGGCCCCGGCCACGTATTCCACATCGAAGGCGGCGGCCCCAGCCGCTTTTGGTTCCAAGGCAATTATTTCAGCGTCGCACCTGCGGATTACCCATATGTCTCCGACTGGTTGTGGAATTCCGATCCTATCGTGATTTACGAAGATCCCGATGATCCCGGTTGGTACCTGGCGTACAATGCGCGGCTTGGCACGTACGTACACGTCATGTTTCTGGGATAGGTCCGTCTGAAATCAAGGACGAAAGGCAGTTCCGGGCCGGCGCCGGAGAGAGTGGACAAATTGTGCACGACTAGCCGCCGGTGAGGCGTTCGTGCGGGAACGCGACCTGCAGTCAACTTGTCACTCAGCCATACCCGCACAAACTCGCCGGACCTCGTCACCAAGCCCGGCGTGTTGCATCATTGCTGGCAGAGGGCCGCGATCTGTACCGCCCGAATCAGTTAATGAAAAAGCTCGCGCGGCACGCCAAATCCGTTATTCTCCTCGCGATCGTAGTCGCGGTCATTTACGCGATCGAATCCAGAGATACCAATGAGTCCGGCGGTCTGGTTGAGGCCGCACAGCGCAAAGCTCTGCCTGAAGTTACCATCCGGGATCTGGCTGGGACTTCCTGGCGTTTGTCCGATCATCGCGGCCAGGTGCTTCTGCTGAATTTCTGGGCAACCTGGTGCCCGCCTTGCCGGGAGGAGACACCCGGCCTGGTCCGGCTGTCGAAATCGTACCCGCAAAGCGCGCTAACAGTCATCGGGCTATCGATGGATGATGGTCGCCCGTCTGTGGTTCGCCAGTTCGTTTCTTCATACAAGATCCCGTATCCCGTTTCCATGCCCGGCGACAACTTCGCGCTGGCATCCTTGGCTCACGCCTTGCCGACCACCCTTCTGATCGACAAAGAAGGCCGGGTCGCAAAAACCTACGTGGGCGCAACCAGCGAAAAGGTCTTCCGCGCCGATGTGGACGCCTTACTGCGGGAGGACGTGGGCGAGTAGATCTCTCCCGCGGCAACGCAGTATCGCGCCTTGTCTGACAGGCTCCCACCGACGGCTATTGTGCCGCGCAGTATCCGGTGCCGCTGTTCTTCCAAATCAACTGAATCAAGAAGTTTCGACCATTTAACGTCGCGTTGTAGTGCGCGGTCGAACCATCGACGATAACGGTCTTCACCAGCGATGGCTTCGGCGTGTCGTAAACATAATTGCAGAGATCTCCGTCTTCCGCGCCGCTCTGCGTATACCAGGCGCTGATATCGGGATCCGTAACCGTCTCCGACAGTTCGTGCACGATGTCATCCACCATGGTGTCTGCTCCGAAGTCGTTGTTCGGCGTCACGGTATCGCCGTAAACGGCAAAGCCGCCATTGCAAGCGCTGCACTTCTGGGTCGGGTCCGGGATTAACGCATAACGAATATGGAGGCCGTTGTAAATCGTCGTCGATGAAGTGTGATAAGCGCAGAAGCTGTTGCAAAATCCGGCGATCTTTACGTTGGGCGCGGTGACCACCAGGTATATACCGTTCTCATTCGCCGGCAGCCCGCCCGCAATGGCGTGACTTACGATCGCCGGGACGCTGCTGTTGGAAAGCTGCGTGCCATGCGAATAGCTGTCCCAGTACACGGAACCACTTGGGTTTTTAGCCGGCGCGGCTGCCGGTGCCACGAACGCGTACGTGCCCGGGATCGTGGACTGGGCGACGTTTGGAATGTTGTAGCTGCTATTTACGCCGTATTGTTGCGAAGCGTTAAGTCCAACCAGGAAATCGTTGATGATCGGCTGCGTCGTCGAAGGAAACGTACCATAGTAGATCACGTACACGGAATTCGACTGGTTCAAAATAGGGCCGCCATGATAAAGAATCTGCGTGCTGCTCGTTTTTGAGCCGGATTTCGCGGCAGCGAACGGTTTCTTCACCACGTTGCCCTCAAAGGTGTCATTCGCAACAGCGACGCTAACCACGGATGCTGCTGCTGCGAGGAGTGCGCTAGAACAGAAAACTGTGAATTTCATTACGTTCTGAAAGTATATCAAGACGTACGCTAGCGAAATGAAAAAAGGCCAGTTTGGGAGGACAGCAAAGCGGACGATCAGGCTTCGGAACGGCGGCACCTCTTGTACAACGAGAATCGGTTGGAAGATATCCTTGTTTAGTTGGTTGCCTTACCGGCCGGCTGATCGATGGGAGGAGATTTGTTCTTACCTCGGTACGCTATCGACATACTGCGCCAGCGCAAGCGGCTCGTAGTCCAGTTCTTCGCTAGTTCTCTGGGACGAACGCTCGCGTCCATGCTGGTGGTCATGCTGATTCAGCAGTTCCTCGCGGCCACGATCGGCAAAGGCGGCAGGTTGGTGGATGCCCTGCGGCCGATCGGCGGAACGCGGGCCGCGACACTTGCGACAGCCAGTTTGCTGGTGGCTTCATACCTGTCGATGACCACGCTCGGATATATCAACCGGGTGGTTCAGGAGCGTATTTCGCGATCGCTGGAACTAGGACTGATGGAGCGCCTGGTACGCCAGCTCATGAGTCTCTCGGTGCCGTATGTCAGCCGCCACAGCCCGGGAGACCTGGCACAGGCCTTGCGCCAGGACATCCTGCAGATACGGTTCATGATGAATGCCTACGCCAGCATGACCCTCGATGGCATGCAAGTGCTTGGCCTCACCGCCGTCCTGTTTTATCTAAGTCCGCGCCTCGCGCTCTGGACTTTGCTGGCGCTTCCCTTGGCCTCGGCCCCCGTCTTGAGAGCCACTGCCCGGCGCTTGCGCGCTGTCTCCGGCAAGGTCCGAAAAGCCGGATATACCCTGTTTGACCTGAATCTGCAATTGATAGGCGGGATGCGCGCCATTAAGTCCTATCGCGCCGAGGAGCGCGAATTTGCGAACACCGCGGACAAGGCCAAAGCCTATCTGGACGGCATGGTCGAGGTCTCGCGCGTGCAATCCGTTGCGCGCTGCGTTGTAGAATCGCTCGGCGGCCTGAATCTGATGTTGGTTATCGTTCTCGGAGGATTCATGGCCACGGCCGGCGCTCTCACCTGGGACGCGTTGGTCGCGTTTGTAATGGCGCTTCGTAGCTTGTTCGGACCGATTCTCAACGTTTACAACAACTACACCGACCTGCAGGCCTACAGCGCTTCAGCGCAGCGCGTGCAAGAGATTCTCGATGCGCAGCCGATGGTGAAGGAACTTCCCGATGCGTCGCCGCTCACCGCCAAACCGCAGCGGATCTCGTTCGAGCGCGTGGGATTCTCCTACGGCGATGCCCTGGTCCTGGAAAGCATCGACTTGGAGGTTCGAGCCGGCGAGACCATCGGCATTGTGGGGCCCTCCGGCGCCGGGAAATCGACTCTACTGAACCTGATCGTGCGATTCTACGACCCAAGTTCGGGGAGCATACGAATCGATGGAAGAGACTTACGTACTATCCGTCTGGCCGACTTGGCCGATAACGTAGCACTGGTCACTCAGGATCCCTTCCTGTTCGCAGCGACCGTTCGCGAAAATATTCGCAGTGGCCGGCCTGGGACCAGCGACCAAGACATTGAGCAAGCGGCGCGCGCGGCATACATCCACGAAGAGATTGTGGCCCTGCCAAACGGTTACGATACGCCGGTCGGGCTCGGAGGCCGGGAGATCTCGCGCGGGCAGGCGCAGCGCATCAACATTGCTCGCGCGCTGGTGAAGAACGCGCCATTGCTGCTGCTGGATGAGGCCACGTCCAGCCTGGATTCCACGTCTGAAGCTGAGGTGCAAAAGTCGCTCGATCGCTTAATGACCGGCAAAACCACGTTTGCAGTCGCGCACCGGCTTTCCACGCTTCGCAACGCCGATCGCCTGATCGTGCTCCAGGCCGGCCGCTGTGTTGGACTCGGACGCCATGAGGATCTCCTCGTCAGTTGCCCGCTCTATCGCCAGCTGTGGGAGCAGCAGTACCTGCACAGATAAACTGCAAGAGCCAAGTCTCTACATGAGCGAGGAGCGAACGCTGGGACGACAGGCTCATGAAAATGTGATCGCGTTCTCGAATGGTTTCGATCGTTACCTGTTTTGCCAGCCCCCTCGATCGTTCCAGAACCGCCGCCATGTAGTCGTGGCTGGGATCGTCTTCCGACATTATCAATAACACCGTGGCGCCGCCCGAGATTAGGGCACCCAGACGAGCGGCCACCCGATCAGCCTCGGCTGAGCGCGCGCGGTGTTTCAAAGGACTACGTAGATACGAGAAGAGCAAGCTGAATTGCGCACGGTAATGCAATGGCCCGCGCAAAACGCGCCGCCACGTGGAGCCGCGTCCGACGGCCGCAGCCACGAAGGATGTGGTCTTCAGGTGAGTGCTGATCGGGCTTTGTCGGTTATCTGCGAGCGTATCGGGATTGATGAGCACCAGCGCGGTCACGCGGGAGTCCTGGCGCGCCGTCGCGAACGACACCCAAGCGCCACGGCAAACTCCCATAAGAATGAACGTGCGAGTGCCCCACGCGGCTTCAACGTAATCCATGGCCTCGCGTGTCTCCAAAGGGTGGGCGCGATTCTGAGGTACCCCATCGTTGCGCAGCCCGCTGTCCCCGATGCCGGAAAAATCGAACCGCAGAACCAGGAAGCCAAGCGATGCAAGTTTTCGAGCTAACTTCACGTACAGCCGGTAGGGTCCGGCTCGGTGCGTGAGGCCGGAGTTGAGCAGTAAAACCGCCGGACGCACAGGATCGAACTCAGCCGGGTGGCTGACGATGCCCGCCAGAGAGCGGCTGGCCCCGAACACCACGGCCTCTTCAGTTAACGGCACAGGCTTGCAATCCAATTTGAAATCTGCTCGGGGATCTGCCGGGGCAGCATGGCTTGGCTGGGTAGATTGCGCCAGAATTGCGACACCTCCGGTGTCTCAACGCGAGAGAGACTACGCGCCGCGTTTTTGAGCGCAAGGCCGTCCTGAGATGCGGCTGCGCTATTCAATAGCAGGAGGTCGCAGGCCGGCCAGGGGCTCGCCGCGGTTAGATCGATTCCGCTGAGGTCCTGCCGAAGTTCAACGCCGTATTCGAATCCGAGCCACACCGGCCGCCCCTCATCCGCATCTGGCCCCCTTTCAGCCGTTTCCTCGCGATGCTGCGCCTCCAGTTCCCGAACATAGGTTCCGCCGTTGAGTACGGGTTCCCATAGGACAAGGCCATCGGTTTGCGCCCGCCGGATCGCATACAGCGCGGCCAGCGTAGCGCCGAAGCGAACTCCAGCCAGGCACACGCGTGCATATCCGCGCCAGCGCATCTCTGCCACCGCGCAATCGATGTCCTCCAGCCATCGCGAGATTGAAGCTTCTTCCCATGCGCCGGCGGAATCGCCGGTACCGTAGTACTCAAATCGGAGGGCGGCTAAGCCGTAATCCGACAAACCCTCGGCAAGCTGGCGCAGGCAGCGGTACACGTTGTAAAACTCATGCTCCAGAGGAGGACACAAAACAACGCCGAAATTGCGCGAGCTTTGCATTCCGGGAGGATGAAAGACTCCAAAAAGCTGGCGCGCGGGTCCGAAGAAGAACGGCTCCATACCAATCAGCGGCCGCCGATCAAGCGGCGCGCAGCGCGCATCAGCCTGGATGGGGGAGTGGAAAGCTCCTCAACCGAAGCCGCCAATTGCGCGAGCGTTTGGGAAGCCAGCGACACGGGGCTGACGCGCACGCCAGTCTGGCGTTCGAGCTCGGTTGCCAGCTCGACTGCGGCCAGAGAGTCGCCGCCCAGATCGAAAAAATTGTCGCTGGTTCCGACGCGGTCGACACGTAGAATGTTCCGCCAGCAATCGGCTATGAGTAATTCCATGGGAGTGCGCGGCCGGGTAAACTCACGGGATTCGCGCGCCACCGTCCGGCGAGGCGGTTCAGGCAACGCATTCCGGTTCACTTTGCCGTTGGGGAGCAGCGGGAGTTCCGTCAGCGGCATCACCGCGGCCGGCACCATATAGTCGGGCAGTTTTTGCGCCAGTGCGCGGCGCACCACGCCGAAGGGCGGAGGCGGCGTACTCGATGGCACGAAGTACGCTGCCAGGTAGTTTTCACCCGATTCGTCCGGGCGCGCGACCACCACCGCCTCGCCCACACCGTCCACGCCGCGCAGCACTGCTTCGACTTCCGCCAGCTCGACGCGGTTCGCGCGGATCTTGACTTGAGAATCTTTGCGCCCCAGATGGACCAGCATGCCGTCGGAATCCATCCGGCCGACGTCGCCAGTCAAGTAAATACGAACTCCAGATTCGCTGGGATCGCGGAGGAATCGCGCCTCGGTCTGCTCCGGCTGGCGCCAGTAGCCCGCCGCGAGATAACGGCTGCGCACCGCGATTTCGCCCGCTGCACCCGCAGGCACTGCGCGGTGCTGGTCGTCGAGCAGGAGGACTTCCTTTCCGGGCACAGGCAAGCCCACCGGCACCAGATCCTGGTTGGCCGTGGCCTCGTGACCGATAAACCGCCAGGCCACTGAGCCAGCTTCAGTAAGCGCGTAACTGAACTGCAGGAAACAGCCCGGAGCGAAGCGCTCCTGAAACAGGCGGATATCGCCCGGATAGATCGCCTCGCCTGTCAGTTTGATCAGGCGCAGATTCGGGAACTGCTCGCTTATGGACAATTGCGCCGCAAAACGGCGAAAGGTGGTAGGCACCAGGGACATCACCGTAATGCCGTTTTCGCGCAGCCAGCCGGACAGCGATGCTAGACCGAATTCCTTCACCGCATAAGGAAAAACGCTTGCGCCGCTTAGCAGCGCGTTCAGAGATCCAAGCAAGCCATTCGGAAGAAAGTGGTCCGAGGCGCCTATTCTTCCTGTGCTGGCATGACAATACACGTTGTGAATAATATTGCCGTGCAAATTGATTACGCCCTTGGGAGCACCTGTGGAACCGGATGTGTATTGGATGGTCGCAGCGCTATCGGACGGAATCTGGAGACCGAGATTCGCGCAGGGCGAAATGAAACTAGGTATCTCAATCGCCAGAACGCGCTCGGGCGCGAGGGACTCGGCCAGGGAGCGCTGCGCCGGACTGGTCAATAGCAGGCGCGCCTGGGAATCGGCCAACTGAGCCGCAAGCCGTTCCCTAGGAAAACCGGCGTCCAAAGCGACGTGGAGTTTACCTGCTTTGAGCGTTGCCAACAGCGCGACCACAGCCTCCTGCCCGCGAGGCAGCAAGACCGCGACGGGCTCGACGCCGGGGGTGCTGCTCGGCGCGGCATCCAGAATCTCACGTCCCAGGGCGTTGGCCAAACTGTTCAGTTGGGCGTAGGTGAAATTCTTCCGGCCGCCGAGCGCCAGCCGGTCGCCATGCTTGGCGGCTTGAATTTCAAATGCATCGCCGATGGACTGCTCGATATCCGACGCTTTGAAGGTCGAGGAAGACGCCACAGATCTTGATTCTGCACCAGCGGGATGCCGGTGACAAGCTAACCAAACGGCTATACTGGCATTGATCGTTTTAGCCGATACGCTGATATGCGCGTACTTTGCTCTGGCCTCGGAGTGTCGTTTGACTCGCCACCCGGCAAAGTCCAAGCCCTGTCGAACCTTACCTTTGAAACGCGTGAGGGCGAGTTCCTCGCAGTACTAGGACCCAGCGGCTGCGGCAAAACGACGCTGCTCAAGGTAATCGCAGGCTTGTTGCCTCCCAGCCGCGGGACGATTCAATGCATCCCTGCCGCCGGCCGGCTCCATCGGGCTCTGATGGTATCCCAGGAGAACAATCTCTTCCCCTGGATGACCGTCCTTCAAAATTCAACCTTCGGTCTGGAAATGGCTAAAGTACCCAAGCAGGAGCGCCGCGCCCACGCGCTGGAATTACTGAGCCGGTTCGGGATGGCCGGTTGGGAGTCTTTTTACCCCGGCGAGCTTTCGCTGGGAATGAAACAAAGAGTAGCAGTGATTCGCGGATTCTTGAGCCATCCCTCGCTGCTTCTCATGGACGAGCCGTTCAGTGCCTTGGATGCTCAGACCCGCTTAACGCTCCAACAAGAGCTGCTGGGGTTGTGGGAGCAGTCGCAGAAATCGGTTATTTTCGTGACGCACGATGTGGACGAGGCCATTCTGTTGAGCGATCGTATCCTGGTCCTGGGGCACCGGCCCGGAGCCGTGATCGGCAGCTTCAACATACCGTTCCCGCGTCCCCGCGATCGCTCAATCACGCTCGATGATGAGTTCCTTCTGCTTAAAAGGGCCATCTGGGCGAAACTCGGGCTGGACGTCCGAACAGGGGTTACGTATTGCTGAACCCATGCAATCGCCGGCAGCTGGTGCGTGCCGCCGCAGGTATGGTGCTGCCGGCCGGCATCGGCTGCCGCCGCGCCCGGACAGGCGAACTCACGGTGGCGTTCACGCCTCGAATTACCGCTGCTGGCCTATACCTGGCAGAAGAGCAAGGTTTTTTCCGCCAAGCCGGTCTGAAAGTTAGGCGAGTGACGCAGCGCCGAAGCGACTACTTGGTGCCTTTGTTAGTCGATGGGAAGATCGACGTCGGCTTTGTACAAGTAACCCCAACGCTGCTCAATGCAGTCGCCGCCGGCGCCCGCATACGACTCGTCGCCGGGCGGGATGTCGCCTCCCGAAGCTGCGGATCCATCGGAACGCTGTATGGCATGCGCAAGAACTTTCCCAATGGTTTCGGCGACCTTCGAGTCCTGAAAGGCAGGCGCGTGGCCGTTTCAAGAACCACTAACCTGGAGGGCTTCTGCTTGGATGCGGATCTGGCATCGGCGGGCCTGGACATGCACGATATCCAGGTCGTCGAAATGGACCAGGCACAGGCCGTCGCCGCGCTGGTCGAAGCTAGGATTGACGCCACGGTGTGCAACTTCCTTGAGAGCCGGCCCGAGGGGCTGTCGCCCGAGATCGTTCGCGGACCCGGTATGGCCGACCTGTTCTCCGGCATGCAGTACAATTTCGTGGCATTCGGACCGTCTCTCCTGGATGGCGATCCATCCCCAGGAGTCGCGTTCCTGACGGCCTTCTACCGCGGCGTTCGCGCCTTCGCATCCGGGCATTACTCTACCGCCTTGTTGGACATCCTGAAGAACGACTTGGGCATGGACCCGCAACTTGCTCTTCAAAGCTGCCGTTCAGGCTCTGTCCTAGACGGCTCCATCGATAGGCCGAGTATCCAACGCGTCATGGATTGGGCGGTCCGTAAAGGTTTCTGTTCGAAACCGCTGGCCATCTCCAGCATTGTGGATACGCGGTTTGTTGACATCATGAACCGCAAAAGCGAGGGAGAGAGGTCGTGATCGGACCGCGGCAGCGAGGGCGGAATATCCTCATTCGTGTCTGGATACCTGTGGCATTGCTGGCCTGCTGGGAAATCTTGGTGCGGTCGGGAATTCTCAACCCTGTGCTGTTTCCACCGCCTTCCAAGCTGCTGGCGGCGAGTGCCTCAATGATCGCCAGCGGAGAATTGACCACGCATTTCCGCTTCAGCCTTACCCGGCTGGTAGCCGGGCTTGCCATCGGCGCTGGAGCGGGCCTGTTTTGCGGATTAGGGATGGGTGCCTGGCGTAGCGCGGCGCGGTCGCTCGAATTCATCGTTTCCGCGCTTTACTCCACACCGAAGCTGACGCTCTTGCCGGTGGTGATGCTGCTGGTTGGCGTCGGCGAGCAGGCCGGAATCATTCTTATCGCCGTCGCCAGTTTCAGTATGATGGCGATTCACTGCCTGGACGCGGTGCGCAATTTGAACCGGGCCTATGTCGACTTGGCCGTTAACTACGGAGCCGACCGCAAAGCCGTCTTCTTCAAAGTTTATCTGCCGGGTTGCTTACCGCAGATCTTCACCGGTTTTCGCCTTGCTACCGGCCGCGCGCTGGTCATGACCGTCTCAGTGGAAATGATCATCGCCTCCAACGGGCTAGGAAGCATGATCTGGAACGCTTGGCAAAATTTCAGGCCAGAAAAACTCTATGTCGCGGTCGCGGTGGTCGCCGGCACGGGAGCGCTATTTCATTACGCGCTGCTCTGGTTCGAAAGGACTCTGGCTCCCTGGAAGGCGATCGGCGAGCGCGCTTAGATCCTACGTCCGTCTTCCCGGATCGCGATCTTCCGCCCGTTTTTATCGCTTGTCCGGCAACGCGAACACGTACAGCGCATTCCCAGTGGACGGGCTATGTACGTCCGAAGCCACCAACCCCGGAACTTGGCGCGGGCTGCCTCCTCCATTGCTCGTCGTCACCGCAACGTACTGCTTGCCGCCAACGCTGAATGTTACTGGGAACCCCTGCACCGCCGCTCCCAGCCGGATTTCCCAAAGGATTCGGCCCGTGCTGGCGTCGAAAGCGCGGAACATGCGGTTCAGGTCTCCCGCGAATACCACGCCGCCTGCAGTGGAAACCGCGGCCGTCAGAAACGGTGCCCGCTGTTCGTACTTCCAGATCTCGCGCATGGTGCGAACGTCATAAGCCGCGAGCTTACCGACATTACCGTTACTCCCAGGCATCTCCCAAAACCGCCGCAGCGCGCCGCCGCCCGATCCGCCGCCTTCCACTTTGTCGATGTTCTGCGCGCTCAGATCGAGACAGCTCTGAGCCAGTGGAATGATGAGCCTGTTGCCGGGTTGATAATACGACATCGCCGGCCAGTTCTTCCCGCCTTCAGTCGAAGGACACCCCGGCACCCAATCGCCGACTCGCTGCTCTACGATATCGTTGCGATAATGCGGCTGGCCGGTCTTCGGATCGATCGAATCGTAGATATTCTGAAAAACCATTTCCTTGTGGCCAAGGTACTTTCCCGTCTTCCGGTCCAGCTTCCATAGAATGCCTGTTTTGCCGGCGCTGAAAACATAGTTCTGGCCCTGGTCATCCACCAGGACGCGCTCGAACACTTCATCCAGATCCAGCGTCTCGCCGGGCGCATGATCGTAATACCACACCAGCTTTCCAGTATCGGCGTTCAACGCCACAGTCGAGTTGCCGTATAACGTCGCTCCGTTTCCGGATCCACGGCTCACCCGCATCCAGGGCTTGGCTTGAGCCGTGCCCCAGTAGGTGATGTTTAAATCGGGATCGTAGCTGCCCGTGATCCAGGTTTCCGTGCCGGCGCGGAACAGATTCGGCAGCGTCCCCCAGGTATCGCCTCCGGGCTCGCCATCCAGAGCAACGGTTCGGAAGCGCCACACTTCTTTTCCGCTATCGGCATCGTAAGCGCTAATGAAACACTTCTCTTCGCGATACGTAGCGCACGCTCCCAAGCCTTGAATCAACTTGCCTTTGACAGCAATGGGGCCGCTGGTCGTCTGATATTCGCCCTTGGAGCGATCGCCGATCGTGGTATTCCACACCGATTTCCCGTTCCGCGCATCGAAGGCCATGATGTGCGCGTCGTTGGTGGCAACGAAGATTTTGTCGCCATAGATCGCAATCCCGCGCATGGCCGCTGCGCCTGGATTGCTTCCATAGCGGTTTTCCCAGATCAGCTCGCCAGTTTTTGCGTCCAGCGCCTGCAGCACATTGCCCATGTTGTTCACGTACAGCACGCCGCCGTGCACGATCGGAGCCGGCTGGTTGCCTGTTCCGCCCGGGCCTTCCTGCATCGCCCAACTCCACACCAGCCGGAGATCGCCCACGTTTTGAGTAGTGATCTGATTCAGCGGACTAAAGTCGTTCGCTTTATAATCGCGCCGGATCATGAGCCAGTCCGCTGGATCGGGATTGCGCAGCATGGCGTCGGTTACCGGGATGTAATTCGGCACTTCGCCCGCGACTGTTATTCCCCGCGGCGCCTGTCTGGCTGTCCGAGCCGGGCGGTTTTGATTCGCGTCCGATTGCGGGGCCGCCTGCGGCGCGCTTGGTGCCCGGCCGGGTTGTAAATAGGCCGCGCGCGGTCCACTCGCTAAGCTGCGAATTGCGGCGTTTGATGCTGCCGTCAGAGCTTGCGTGCCGGCCCGCGCTCCATTAGCGTCGAGAATGTAAGCCGCCAGATTTACATACGTGTCCGCAGTGAGCGCGCTTCCGCCCGGCGGCATGGTGGACTGCATGAACGCAATCAGATCGCCCACCGTTCGCTCACCCCACGTGCCGATGAAGTTCGAACCCGCCAGTTGCGGCCCTTCGCGGCCGCTGAGGTCCGCCGCATGACAAGACGCGCAATTCGTTTGATAAGCTGCACGTCCCGCCGCAACCTGATCCGATGTATACGGCCCACCGGTGCGTTGCTGCGCGAGCGCCAGCATCGCGCCGCCGGAGACGACCAACAACGCGGTTACCATTCTGCGAGCTTTCATAATGCGTATCTCCTTATTTCAGCAGCCAACCCCACAGATTTCCGTCCGGTGCGCCCTCGCTGGATATCACCACGTAGACCAACCCCTTCCGCAAAGCTTCCACTTCCGCGCTCGTCAGATCCACAGCTCCGGAAACATTCCCGCCGGCGGCCTTCGCTACCGTCAGCTCATGAATCATCGGCCCGCGAACGCCAGTCATTTTGCTTTGATGCAGGCTTGCCGAAGTCGCCGCCGAGCGCATACCTTCAAACGTTCCGTTCAGTGTCAGCTTGGTCCCGGACAGCGAAGCGGACACCGAGCCGTGACCCGCGATCTTCGGCGCCAACTGCGCGTCGATCGGCACTGGCGAAAGCCGGCTTTTGAACGTATCTTGCGCTTGCGCTGCGAGAACACAACCAATGGCGACAATACCCCAGGCTCGAATAAGAGACGGTATCATTTTCTGCTCCACAAGGCGGCCAGCATATCACATCGCGATGCGCTCCCAGCGAAATTGTCCGCCGGCCACTCATCAAGCAGGAGTGCAGGGCCTCCGGCCCGCCCGGCGCATTGAAACAAATGTCCTAAACCGTTTCGACTGGACCGTTCGCTTCCTTCCAACCCGTAAATCCGCCTCCCAAGTGCGATACGCCGGACAAGCCCATACTCTGTGCGGTATCGGCGGCCAGAGCCGACCGCGCCCCACCGGCGCAATAAAAAACGACATTCTTGCCGGACGAAAATACCGGGTTGTGATACGGCAGCGCCGGATCGAGGGCGAACTCCAGCATGCCCCGATTCACATGAACCGCGCCGGGGATCTTTCCATCTTTCTGCAGTTCGGCGCTGTCTCGCAGATCCACGAACACCGTGGCGGAATCCTGCAGCAGCGCCATAGCGTCTTGCGGCGTAATCGTCCTAACCCGAGAATTCGCCTCGGCCACTAATTGCTTCGCACTCTTCATCCACTTCTCCTTCCCGGCGATTATAGAAGCCGGTCAAATGCCCGTCAATCCTTCCGCAAACTGATGCGACCTGAGTCGCTCAGAGCCGCGGCTTACGGCCAAAAACTTCGGCCTCCCGCTACAATGAAGCCATCCTCCTATGGCCACGGTCGAACGTATCTCGTTGGGCGAGCTTGCCGCGCGCCTCGGCTGCGAACTCCGCGGCGATCCGAACGTAGAGATTACCGGTGTCGCGGGCCTCGAGCAGGCCGGTCCATCCGAGCTGACGTTTTTGGCCAACCCTAAATACGCGCCCAAGGTCAAACACACGCGCGCGGCGGCCATCCTGGTTACCGAACCGCTGGCCGATTCGAAACCCGCCAGCCTGGTTTCAGCAAATCCTTACCACGATCATGCCCGAGCGCTAGGACTGTTCTATCAGCCGCCGCGTCCGGAGCCCGGTATCCATCCGCTCGCGGTGATAGCGCCGACGGCTCAGATCGGCGAAGGCGCATCCATCGGTCCTTACGCCGTTGTCGGCGACCGGGTCACCATCGGAAAAAACGCCGTACTCCATCCCCAAGTTGTGATTTACCAGGGTGTCCACATCGGCGACGATTTTTGCGCGCACTCGCACGCCGTAGTCCGCGAATTCTGCCGGATCGGCAATCGCGTCATCTTGCAGAACGGCGTGGTCATCGGCGGCGACGGCTACGGCTTCGCCAAAACACGCAGCGGCACCCATTTCAAGATCGTCCAGTCCGGTATCACGGTCATTGAAGACGACGTAGAAATTCAGTCGCTCTCTTCAATCGACCGCGCGTCGATGGGCGAAACTCGCGTCAAACGCGGCGCCAAAATCGATAGCCTGGTGCAAGTTGGCCACTCCTGTGTTGTCGGCGAAGATAACATCATCTGCGCGCAAACCGGACTCGCCGGCAGCTCGATACTTGGCAAGAATGTCCTGCTCGCCGGACAAGTCGGCGTTTCCGGCCACCTTACCATCCATGATAATGCGATCGTGTACGCTCAGAGCGGAATCGGCGGCGACGTACCGGCCGGGCACGCGGTTTCTGGCTCTCCCGCCTTTGAAGCCAAAGAATGGCTGCGCGCCATCACGGCTTTCCCGAAATTGGCTGATTTATTGAAGACAGTGAGACAATTGGAGAAGCGCCTTGAGCGCTTGGAACCCCCTCCGCCAACCCGCAATGATTGATGAAAGCAATAATGGCAACCGCCGCCCGGTAGCCTACCTGAACGAGACGTTCCTGGAGAGCCCGGATGCCCGCGGCCTGCGCATCCTGTCGGAGTACCTGGAACCTCTTTCGCACTTTCGCGACGAAAAGATCCAGGACACGATCGTGTTTTTTGGCTCGGCCCGCATCACCGAGGACGGTCCGCTCGGCAACTATTATCGAGAGTGTCGCATCCTGGCCCGCCTCATTACCGAGTGGGCCAGCAAAATCGAATCCCCCAGCAACCGTTTCGTGATCTGCTCGGGCGGGGGGCCGGGCATCATGGAAGCGGCCAATCGCGGCGCCGCCGACGCGGGCGGGAAAACCATCGGCTTGAACATCGGATTGCCTTTCGAGCAGCAGCCCAATCCATTCATCACGCCTTCGTTAGCGTTTGAATTCCACTACTTCTTCATGCGCAAGTTCTGGTTCGCCTACCTCGCCAAGGCTCTGGTCATTTTCCCCGGCGGCTTCGGAACGATGGACGAGCTTTTCGAAATTCTGACCCTCGCCCAGACGCGCAAGCTGGAAAGCAAGATCGTAATCGTACTCTATGGGTCGAAATATTGGAAAGAGGTTCTGAATTTCGAGGCGTTGGTGCGGCACGGCACCATCGACGAAGTGGATCTTAGCCTGTTTCAGTACGCCGATGATCCCGAGACCGCGCTGGCGATGCTCCAGGACAAGCTGACCAAATATTTCCTCGATCCCGAAAAACCTTTGCCGGAACCGGTCGCCGAGACACCGCAAATCGCCAAATCGCGCGTGTGAAGCTCGACCTCAAGTTGCGCTGGAAAAGCTTCGGAAAGCTGGAAAAGACTTTCAGCGTTGCAGTGGTAGTTTACTTTCTGCTGTTGATCTTCACGCCCGCCGCCGGCTTTACTTCTTTTCTGCAGTTTTTCACGGTATTTCTGGCACTTTGGATTCTGTTTCGGATGGCGCGCGCCGGCTTGCGCCAGGCGATCTGGCGGCTCCGCAACCGGCTGATCGTAACCTACGTGCTCATCGGCGTAGTGCCCATTCTGCTGATTTTGACGCTGGTCGGCGTCGGCGGTTATATGCTGGCGGCGCAAATCGCGGTCTACATCGCCCGCAATGAATTGGATCGCACGGTGGCGTCGATGCACGCCGCCACAGATGTGTTGAGGCGCGCCGACGCGACCTCCCGGCCGGCCGTGCTCTCGAACACGGGCGAGGTCTACGCGCAAACCTATCCGCGGATCTCGCTGCTGATCGCCGCTGGCGACAAGGTCCTGCGCTGGGGAGACGATCCCAATATCCAGGCGCCGCCGAAAGCGCCCGACGCGATTAACGGTCTTGTTCAGCGCGATGGGCGCTACTTCGCCTGGTCTTTGGCAAACCAGGACGGCGTCGAATTTCTCGCGATGACGCCGCTGACGAGACATTTCCTGAGCTGGATGGTTCCTGGCTTGGGTGACATCTATTTTCTACAGCCCTCCGCGCTGGGCGATTCTGACGATGAGAAACCGAAGAAGGGCATCGAATTCAAGACCGGGAAGTCGCCGGTCAGCGCGCCCATCGTTATCGGCCCAAACCGGTTTGACATCGCGCCGGCGGGCGGCGAAGCCGCGGCGTCGGTGCTGCCGCCGCCCGCCAACCGTTTCGATATTGGCGTCTACTGGTTCTCGCTGGCGCCTGTCGCTCGATGGGAGAATGCCGCCGAGACCCGGCGCGCGCTCCTGGCTGTCCATACCCGCCCGTCCGCGCTGCTTGGCGTCCTCCTGAGCGAGCGCGCCGACGATCTGCAGGGCCTGTTGCCGATTCTGTTTTACGTGCTAACCGTCGCCTTCCTTTTGGTCGAAATCGTGTCCCTGCTCATCGGCGTCTCCCTCACCCGTACCATCACCGGCGCTGTGCACAGCCTCTACCAGGGAACGGTGCGAGTGATGCAAAGCGACTTCTCGCATCGGATCCCCGTTTCGGGCCGCGATCAGATCGCCGACTTGAGCGGCTCATTTAACACCATGACTGAGAATCTCGAGCGCTTGCTCGCCATTGCCAAAGAGAAGGAGCGCTTGCAGACAGAAATCGAAATCGCGCGGCAGGTTCAGGAGCAGCTCTATCCCAAAAGCGCGCCTACTCTCAAAACGCTGCGCGTGATCGGGCTGTGCCAGCCCGCCCGCATGGTCTCGGGCGATTATTACGATTACCAGTCGGTTTCAAGCGACAGCCTGGCCATTGCGATCGGCGATGTCGCGGGAAAGGGAATCTCGGCCGCGCTGCTCATGGCCACCATCCAAGCGGCGCTGCGGATGGAACTGCGCGCGGCGCTGGACTGGCATTCATCCACGGCCCTGTCATCGAACGGTTTTCAACTATCCACCGCCCGCATGGTCTCCGATCTCAACCAGCAGCTCTACGCCACGACTTCGCCCGAGAAGTTTGCCACTTTCTGCTTCGCTCTCTACGACGATCAATCCGGAACAGTCCGCTATACGAATGCCGGACATCCGCCTCCCATTCTGATTCGCGCCGGTAATGCGCGAACACTGGACGTGAACGGCACCGTCGTAGGCGCGTTTCCATTCTCGAAGTATGGCGAAAGCCAGGTACAGCTCGAACCCGGCGACCTGCTCGTCTGGTACACCGACGGGATCACCGAGCCTGAAAACGCCTATGGCGAAATGTTCGGCGAAGAGCGGCTGATCGCGCTGGTCGCGAGAAATGCCGATCAGCCGGAACCGGCAATCATTCAAGCGGTGATGGACTCCGTGCGGCAGTGGACCGGATCGCCGGAGCTCTCCGACGACATGACCGTTGTTCTCGCCCGCAGGACCTGATCTAGAGCAATTCGCGGCGCCTTGCGTATAATAAACCCGCGGGACCAATCGCCCCTTGGAGGTAATAAAATGACGCGCTTGTTGTGCGCCTTGACATTGGCATCTGCGCTGCTGATCCTGGGCTCCGGCGAATCGAAATTAACGCGCGCTTTCGCGCAATCCAAGGCCTCGCCGGGCGGTACTTCCACCCACTCGGTCATCACCATCGACCAAATAATGAAATGGGAAACTGAGCTTTCCAACTGGGGCCGCTGGGGCAAGGACGACGAGCGCGGCGCCCTGAACCTGATCACACCCCAAAAAGAAGTTCAGGCCGCCCGCCTGGTGAAAGATGGCGTCACCGTATCGTTGGCCCACTTCGCCAGCCTCGAGAAAGCCGCCGATAATTTTAACTTCGGCCCCACCAAGCACGAGATGTTCGGAATCGACCCGCAAACGCACGTGCCGCGGTTCGCCCTCGACATCATCAGCTTCGGCATTCACGACGGCACCAACTCGCATTTGGACGCGCTCTGCCATTACCGCCTCGAAAAGAATGGCCAATACGTCGTTTTCAACGGACACCCCCAGCAGCTCGATGAAAACGGATGCAAGGCCGACGCGATGGATCGCATGGGCCCCGGCATCTTCACGCGCGGCATTCTGGTCGACATCCCCCTCCTCAAGGGCGTCGAATATTTGGAACCCGGCACACACATCTATCCCGAAGATTTGGAAGCTTGGGAGAAATTCGCGCACGTCAAGATCGGCAGCGGCGATGTCGTGCTGGTGCGCACGGGCCGTTGGGCGCGCCGCGCGAAAGTGGGACCGTGGAATGTCGGGCGCGAAGCCGCTGGTCTGGATGCGTCCACCATGCCGTGGCTCAAGCAGCGCGATATTTCATTGCTCGGCGGCGACGGTGTGAACGATGTGCAGCCTTCCGGGGTTCAGGGCCAGGGCGAGGCGGCTGGCCGCCCCGTCCACACGCTGACCATCGCCGTCATGGGCGTCCCCTTGGTCGACAACGCCTACTTGGAAGACGTCGCCAAGGAAGCAGCCAAGCGGAAGCGTTGGGAATTCCTGACCACCGTGCAGTTCACGCGGATTCCCGGCGGCACAGCGACGCCTTTTAACGCTTTGGCGACATTCTGACGCGCGTCTCCAAGATGCCCCGCCGTAAGCCGGTCGCGCTCACTATCGCTGGTTCTGATCCTGGCGGCGGCGCCGGAATCCAAGCGGATCTCAAAACTTTCCACCAGTTCGGAGCCTATGGCGAGGCTGCGATTACGCTGATTACCGTCCAGAACACGCGCGCCTTTGAGCGGCTGGAGTGCCTGCCGGCAGATCTCGTCGCCGATCAGATTCGCGCAGTGATCGGCGATATTCCCCCCGATGCGGCGAAAACCGGCGCGTTGGGCAATCGGGCCATTATCGAAGCAATCGCGGACCTCGCCCGCGCCTTCGACTTCCCGCTGGTGGTCGATCCCGTCCTGACGACCAAGCATGGCGGCGTCTTCTTGCCTGACGATGCGATCGCGGCGTTCAAGAAGGACCTGATCCCGCATGCCTACCTTCTGACGCCGAATCTGGAGGAAGCCGCGCTATTAACAGACCTAAAAGTATGCTCGCTTGACGATATGCACCGCGCCGCCCAGGTCTTGCAAGCAATGGGCGCCCGCGCCGTTCTCATAAAAGGCGGACACCTGAGCGGCGGCCCAACAGACCTTCTGCTCTATGACGGACAATTCATCGAATTTTCGGGTGAACGCATTGACACGCGGCACACGCACGGTACGGGCTGCACTCTTTCAGCGGCCATCACCGCCC
Source organism: Bryobacteraceae bacterium (assembly GCA_035293725.1). Classification (GTDB taxonomy): domain Bacteria; phylum Acidobacteriota; class Terriglobia; order Bryobacterales; family Bryobacteraceae; genus Palsa-89. The sequence goes on along the minus strand of DATGMH010000022.1, from coordinate 322,743 downwards.
TGCTGGCACAAGGCCGCGAACTACCTGACGCCGTTCGCATTGCCAAGCGATATGTAACCGAGGCGATCCGCACTAATCCTGGGCTGGGGCAGGGGGCGGGACCTTTGAATCATCATGCGCCGGCGCAGCCGCGCCTTGCTTCGGCTGATCCGGGAGAATGAAGGATGTTTCGCCGGGCCGCAGCAGCTTTAGCTTCTTCCGGATCTCCAATTCCTGTTCATCCGGATTGCTCTCCAGCTTCTCGATGCGCTTACGGCGATAATCGTTCTCGCGCTGCAGCGCCGCGTTGTCTTCTTCCATCTTGCGGATCTCGGTCCATTTTTCGCGCAGCGCCGGAATCCCTTGCGGCCTTCGTAACGTGAAATAACCGTATGTGGCGACGCCGATGAAGATGACTAGGAAGGCAAGACGGCCGATCGCTTTCTTCATCGAGTGGAGTCCTACATTTGTTTATAATCCTGTTTTGACTCTGCGTCTAGAGGATGGACGAAGAAAATCGCGATGACCGACAAAATTGTGGTGTTCAGCACGTGCGGTTCCTCCGAAGAGGCCGAAAAGATCGCGCGCTCGCTCGTTTCCAAGCGGCTGGCCGCTTGTGTGAACCTGCTTCCCGCCGTGCGCAGCATTTATCGCTGGAAGAATGCAATCGAAGACTCGCAAGAGGTGCTGCTGGTAATTAAGTCCAGCCGCGCGCTCTTCGACCAGGTGCGCGTCGAAATCGAGAAACTGCATTCCTACGAAGTGGCCGAGGTCATCGCCGTGCCGGTGGTGGACGGCTCAGAGGCCTACCTCGAATGGCTCTCCGTGGAACTCGCCGATCGCGAGCCGTAGGCGCCGCGCGCTCTCGTGCGTGGGCAATAGCCCTACTGCAGCGGTAGATCGCTCTGGCCGTTAGCTCCGTTGCCGCCGTTCACGGGTTCTTCATCCGGAATGACCGACGCCGCCGCTACCTGGTCGCCCTCCTCCATGCGGACCAGCCGTACGCCCTGCGTGGACCGGCCGGCTTGGCGGATCTCGCCTGACTCCAGCCGGATGATTTTGCCGTCGCGCGTGATGATCATCAGATCGGTATCTTCTTTCACTGAAAGGATCGCCACCACTTTACCGATCCTCGGCGTCACCTTCATATTGATCACGCCCTTGCCGCCCCGCGCCGTCAAACGATACTCTTCCAGCTCCGTGCGCTTGCCGTAGCCGTTCTCCGAAATCGAGAGAATCAGGCCCTCTTTCTCCACCACCTCGGCGCCGATGATGTAGTCGTCTTCGCCCAGGTCCATGGCACGAACACCGCGGGCAGGACGGCCCATCGCGCGCACATCCGACTCATGGAACCGAATCGCCTTGCCTGCGTGTGTGCCCAAGAAAATGTAGTTGTCGCCGTTGGTCAGCCGGGCGCCTAACAGCTCATCGCCGTCGTCGAGCGAAAGCGCGATAATGCCGCGCGACATGGGATTGTCGAACTCCGTCAGTTCGCATTTTTTGATCACGCCCTGCTTGGTCACCATCACTATGAACCGGTCGGCGACGAACTCCTTCACCGGCAGGAACGTCTTCACGGCCTCGTCCGGCTGCAAGTTGATCAAGCTCGACACATGCTTGCCCTTCCCGGCCGTGCCGGCATCGGGAATCTCATAAATTTTGAGCCAGTACACCCGGCCCTTGGTCGTAAAGACCAGCAGGTAGGCATGCGTCGATGCGACCACCAGGTGCTCGACGACATCTTCCGTGCGCGTGCCCATCCCGATCCGGCCCTTGCCGCCGCGCGATTGCCGCCGGTAAGTGTCCACGGCGGTGCGCTTCAGATACCCGCCGTGCGTAACCGTTACGGCCACGTCCTCCACCTGGATCAGATCTTCCAGATGAATCTCGCCGGTGTCCTCGATCAGCTGCGTCCGGCGCTCGTCGCCAAACTCCTTCTGAACATCCTTCAGCTCCTGCACAATCACGCCGCGCAGCCTCTTGTCCGAACCCAGGATTTCCAGATACTCAGCAATCTCCTTCTGGATTGCGCCCAGTTCGTCCAGGATCTTCTGGATTTCCATCCCGGTCAGGCGCTGCAACTGCAGTTCGATGATGGCCTGCGCCTGCTTTTCGGTGAATTCGAACCGCCCGATCAGGCCATCGCGCGCGTCCTTGGGAGTCTTCGACGCGCGGATCAGCTTGATTACCGCATCCAGGTTCTCCAGAGCTTTCTTGAAGCCGAGCAGAATATGCTCGCGCTCGCGCGCCTTGCGCAACAGATAATCCGTTCGCCGGCGCACCACGTCGATGCGGTGGTCGATGAAACGCCGCAGAACGTCGAGCAGCCCCATCTCGCGCGGCTGCCCGTTCACGATCGCCAGCATGATCACGCCGAAATTGGTCTGAAGCTGGGTGTGCTTGTAGAGGTTGTTCAGGATCACCTCCGCCTGCTCGCCTCGCTTCAACTCGAACACAATGCGCATGCCGTCGCGATCGCTCTCGTCGCGGATTTCCGAAATGCCTTCGATTTTCTTCTCGTTCACCAGCGACGCAGCAGCCTCGATCAGGCGCGCCTTGTTCACCTGGTATGGAATTTCGGTGACCACGATCGCCTCGCGGTCTTTGCCCATGCTTTCCGTAGCCGCCTTCGCGCGGAGCTTGAGCGTCCCGCGACCCTTGGTGAAGTAGTCCAGAATGCCCTGCCGCCCCAGAATGAAGCCGCCGGTCGGAAAATCGGGGCCTTGCACGATATTCACGATTTCGCTCAGCGGCGTGTCCGGCTTCTGCACCAGTGTAATCGTCGCGTTGACGATTTCGGTCAAATTGTGCGGTGGAATATTGGTCGCCATTCCAACCGCGATCCCCGAAGACCCGTTGATCAATAGATTGGGAACCCGCGTCGGCAGAACTTCAGGCTCGAACTTGCGCTCGTCAAAGTTCGGCCGGAAATCCACCGTTTCTTTGTCCAGATCCTCCAGCAGCGCCGTGTCGATTCGCGACAGCCGTGCCTCGGTGTACCGGTAAGCCGCCGGCGGATCGCCGTCCACCGAACCAAAATTTCCCTGCCCGTCCACCAGCGGGTACCGCAGCGAAAAATCCTGCGCCATCCGGACCAGCGCATCGTACACCGGCGCGTCGCCATGCGGATGGTAGTTGCCCAGCACTTCGCCCACGATTCCCGCGCACTTCCTGTAGGCGCGATTGAACGCAAGCCCCATCTCCGACATCGCGTATAGAATCCGCCGGTGCACCGGCTTTAAACCGTCGCGGACGTCCGGCAGCGCGCGGCCGATGATCACGCTCATCGCGTAATCGAGATACGACCGCCGCATCTCGTCTTCGATGTTGATCGAGATCAAATTCTGCTTGCCGTCACCGCCGAGCGGAATTTGAGAGCCGCCGCCGGGCGGGATTTGCGGAGTATTGGGATCGTCGGGATTCGGCAATGGGTTAACTCCTTGAAAATACAGGGCTGGAACGCCCGAGAACGAATGCGATTGGCAATCTTTATTCTACCAGTTAGCGCACCTAATCGCGAGCGCCGCCAGCCCAAAAAACTGCCCTTCCGCAGCCTTCCTACAAGGCCCAAAACCACGGCCGAAAACCGCTGCCGGCCTTAGCGCCGGTCGATCTGCTTCACAGCATCCGATGAAATGCGGAACAGCGTCTGCGCGGGCGCGTTCGACGGCTCCAGTTGAAGCGCCTTGCGCGCGAAACTCTCAGCCTCGCGAAATTGCCCCAGCACGATAAAGCAATACGCCAGGTTCGAGTACGCCTTGGCATCCGGCGGCCCAATTTCGAGAGCCGTTTCAAACTCCCCTTTGGCCTCGACGATCTTCTCCGTCCGAGCGTACTGGACGCCCAAATTCAGGTGCGCCTCCCGGAATGACGGAGCTAGGCGCACTGCTTCCTGCAGCTCTTGCGTAGCCTTTGCGATCTGGTGCGCCTCCGAATCTCGCTGCGCTTCCACCAATAGACGAATCGCCTTTTTAGACGGCGGATGTTCGACTTCGCGCAACGACACTAATCCCGAAATTGGTTTTTCTTGTCGCCGGTCGAGGTCGGGAAGGGTCAGGCCATCCACCCGGAACGGACTTTCCGAGTCCAGCTCGCTGTCATCCGCGATTTTGCGGCTGTCGGAATGGCCCGGAAACTCTGGCCAGCGATCTCCGGCGCGCGCCGCTCCCATGTCATCGCGCGGGTCTTGATTCCCGCCGAGCCAAGGGGTCTGCGCGAACAGGCAAATCGGAAAGACAACTGCCACCACGCATTTGATCAACACGTTAAAACTCCTGTGAATATTGGATTGTTTGCTGACGGGGAGAACGGCGCCGGCGACGAGGAAAACTGAGCCGGCTGAAATAATTCTAAGCGGCAACGCGCCCGCGTTCCAATCGAAATTTTCTATTTGACGGATGCGTCACACGTTTCATCTGCGTTTCGCCTGCTGCTGGCATAAACTGGGGAGCGGCACGCCGCCGGATGCAACTCGGAACGTACATTCTTACCGCAGCCCTGCTCGCCAGTGCGATGGGCATCGCTGCTCCCAGTCAATCGGCTGCGAACGGCTACGTCGACTCGCGCGTGTGCGCGGATTGCCATGCTCAAATCTCCGAAACCTATCGGCGCTCGGGCATGGCTCGTTCTTTCTATCGGCCTGGCCCGGAAATTATGCCCGAGGATTTCCGGGCTAGCAATGAGTATTATCACCAGCCGTCCGATACGCACTTCCAGATGATCCAGCGCGGCGGGCACTACTTCCAGCGGCGTTATCAGATCGGCTTCGATGGAAAAGAGACGAACCTGGACGAAAAAGAGATCGATTACGTCTTGGGCTCCGGCAATCATGTGCGCACCTACCTCCATCGAACCGGCGCGGGCGCGCTGTTACAACTGCCGCTGGCCTGGTATGCCGAAAAAGGCGGCTACTGGGCCATGAACCCAGGCTATGACCGCCCCGATCAGCCCAACGCCCGCCGCAAGATCGATTACGAGTGCATGTTCTGCCACAACGCCTATCCGGAAATACCGTCTGGCCACGATCAACTCCGGGCCGAGCCGCTATTCGCGCCCGAGCTCCCAGAAGGCATCGGCTGCCAGCGCTGCCACGGCCCAGGCCGCCTGCATGTCCAGCTTGCGCGCCGGCCAGGTACGGCAGCACAGGACATTCGAAACGCGATCGTTAATCCAGCCAGACTGAACCCCGAACGCCGCGCCGAGATCTGCATGCAATGCCATCTCGAAACCACCAGCTTTCCCTTCCCGCATTCCATCGCAAATTTCGGGCGCGGCCCGTTCTCTTACCGGCCGGGGCAGCCGCTCGCCGATTTCGAACTGTTCTTCGACCATCCCGATCCCCCCACCGAAGATCGCTTTCAAATCGCAAGCTCGGTCTACCGCCTGCGCCTTTCGCAATGCTTTTTAAAAAGCGGCGGAGCGCTGGAATGCACCACTTGCCACAATCCGCACGAGGTCGCGCGCGGAGAAGAAGCGGTGCGGCGTTATGACGAGGTTTGTACAGGCTGCCACACGGCGGCCTTCCGCGCCGCGGTCGAATCCGGACGGCATACGCGTGCCGGCGATTGCGTTGGCTGCCACATGCCCAAAAGACGCACCGCCGATGTGGTGCATGCCGTCATGACCGATCACTACATTCGCCGCACTCCGCCTGCCGGAGATCCACTGGCCGCGAAAATAGAGCCTCACGAGCCAGAGATCCTGTATCGCGGCGAAGTGCGGCCCTATTATCCTGAAAAACTCGCCCCGTCGCCGGAGAACATTCTTTACCTCGCCCTGGCTCAGGTGCGTGACAACAACAACACGGATCGCGGGCTGGTGCAGCTGAACGCCGCCCTTAAGAAATACCGGCCTCAGCAATCGGAGTTCTATATTGGACTCGGCGATGCCTCGCTCGCTCGCGGCGAGTCCAGTCAGGCAGCCTCGGCCTATGAGCAAGCGGCGCGTCTCAAGCCCGATTCTCTCGCCGCCTGGCTCGGCCTCGGCAACGCTTTTGAGCAAGCAGGCAAACTCGATCGAGCCGCGGATGCGTTTCGCCGCGCGGCGCAGCTCTACCCGGATAATGCCGAGGCATGGCGCAAACTCGGCGAGGTCTGCGTCAAAGAAGGCCGTGATCAGGAAGCCCTGGCCGCGCTACAGAAGTCCGCGCAGCTCGACCCCGATATTCCCGAAACCCAGTACGCCCTCGGCACTCTCTGGTCCAAACCCCCGGCGGACACCGGCCGCGCCGAAAAAGGTTTCCGCGAAGCGATCCGTCTTGAGCCGGATTATGCACAGGCGCACATGAACCTCGCGATTCTCCTGTTTTCACGCCGGCAGATCGACGAAGCAACCTATCACTTCGCCTACGCCGTCCGAGTGCGGCCCCGCTACGCGCTCGGCCACTTCAACTATGCCCTCATGTTGACCAAACTGCAGCGCCTGCAGGAAGCCCGAGCCGAATTTCAAGCCACGCTGGCTGCGGATCCAAACTACGCCCAAGCGCACGAGGAACTCGGCAACCTGGCTGAACTAAACGGCCGGGCCGACGATGCCGGGCGCGAATACGCCGAAGCAGTTCGCCTCCGCCCGGACCTCGCGCGTTCTCAGTTGGGCTTGGGCGCCGCGCTGGCCCGGCAAGGCCGTGTGGACGAAGCGCGGCGCCACCTCAGCCTGGCAGCAGCAAGTCCCGATCCGGCCATCCAAGACGGCGCCCAACGCTTGCTTAAGCAGCTGGCACGCCCGTAACTTTCGGCATCATCGAAACGGCCATCCCACGCAATCGTCCACATTGTAGGATCGGATCTATGGCCTCCACCGTCTGGAAAGGGCACCTCACCTTCGGCCTCGTTTCAATGCCCGTGCGCCTGGTTCGCGCGGCCCGTGCTGAGCGCATCAAGCTGCGCCAACTCTACCGCCCAGCGCCCGCAGTTTCCACCGAAAAGGCCCGGCACGCGGGGTCCGGCCTTGAAACGCCTGCTCCGCGCATCCTGCGCCGGGAACCCGAATCCGCGCCTCCGGAAATGCCGCCGGACGCCGAATACGCTCCGCCACAACCTGTTGCCCCGGTGCGCCGATCCTACCAGGCCCCCGATCGTGGGGAAATCGCCGCGTCGGAACTCGCTAAGGGTTACGAGTACGAGAAGGGCCACTACGTAGTGCTGGAAGAAGACGACCTGCGGGCGCTCGCGCCACAGACGTCCACGGAAATTCAAGTCGTTGAGTTCGTACGATTCCAGGAGATCGACCCGGTTTACCTGGAAACATCCTATTACGTTGTCCCGGACGAGAACGCCGAAAAAGCTTACGCCCTGCTCCTCGAAGCCATGCGGCAGACCGGATATGCCGCCGTCGGCCAACTCACCATGCATCGCCGCGATCACGTGATCATTTTGCGCCCCGGCAAAACCGGCCTCGTCGGTCACACCATGTTTTATCCCGAGGAAGTACGCGCCACCGAGGAGTTTCGAACCGATACCAGCCTGGCGTCGGCGAAAGAACTGGAGCTTGCCAAGAGCTTGATCCAGGCCCTCGCGCAGCCATTCGACCCAGCGCGCTTCAAGAACACGTTCCAGGAGCGGCTCCGCGAGCTGATCGAGACACGAATCGAGGGCCGCCAAACGGCGCGCGTCGAACCTCGTGCACCCGCCCCGGTGATCGACATTATGGATGCTTTGAAACGCAGCCTCGCGCAGGCGAAAGCCGTTTCAAAACAGGCGGACGCTGAGCCCGCCACGCGCAAATCGGCGAAGAGCGAAGGCGGCCAGCGGAAGACGCGCTCCACAACCAAGCGCTAGCAACCGCTCCCGCTGGCCTTTCCTTTACCGGTTCCGGTATTCGAACTCGCGATCGCGATCGGTCTCGACCCCATGCGTGCTGGCAGCCTTTTCGCCCGCCGAAGCAATATCTTCGGCGCCTGTGCGCTTCAGGATATCTTTCGCAGCGTCGATCTCTTCGGAAGTGTCGCAATGAACCGACAGCAGAATTCCACCATCTTTCACCCGGCCTTCGTATCTCTTGGCCTCGTATTCCGGAATTCCCATGCCGATCAGCGCGCCCACCAGCGTTCCGACAGCTCCGCCGGCTCCGGCTCCCGCCAGCGTTCCCACAATCGGTCCGGCAGCGATGAACGGCCCTAAGCCAGGAATCGCAAGCGCGCCGATGCCCGCCAGTAGTCCCAACGTGCCGCCGATCGCTCCGCCCGAAAGGGCTCCCGTCGTGGCGCCTTCCGGCGCCTTGGTGTTCTTTTCCGCCGCGAATTCACGCGTGCTCTGGCTGTCCGGCATCAATACAGAAACATCCGAGTTGCTGAAGCCCGCGGATAACAATGCATCCGCTGCTTGTTCCGCACCGGTTCTGGTCTTGTAGATTCCGAATACACTGGTATTCTTACCTGCCATAGTCGTTTTCTCCTTTTTCGATTTGTTACCTGCTGGCTTGGTGTTTTTCGCCCTTGGGCACCACAGTCAGTTCACTTCTGACGTTGGTCGAGCCTGCCACCTCGGCCGCTTTTGCCTCGACGGCGTGCTTTTCTTCCTCGGAGCGCACCGGCCCCTTGAGTGTGATACTGCCGTTTTCAGAGATCACTTTCACGTTATGCGCGTATGTGGAAAGTGACTTGTCCTTCATCAGCGCTCGGCGAATGTTCTTCGCCACATCCCGGTCGGTGGCGTTCTCTTTCTGTTGATCCGCGGTCGGCTCGCCTTTCTGCCGGTCGCGTTTGTTTACCGCTGTGTTATCTGATTTGTGCTCTGCCGGTTGATCCTGCGCATTCAATACAAATCCGGCCATTGCGAGCGTCATTACAGCAATCGTTTTGTGCATCCCCATAATTCTCCCGTGTCGGCATCCGATGTCCGACACTCTATGGACTCGGAAAGGTGCGTGTAGTTACAGTTACACACCGCCCCGTTAGTCGTTATAACGTTGCCCCTTCCGCCGGCCCTCTGTTCGTCCAAGGCCCAACCGCCGATATATGAATATGAGTTTGTTCGAAAACTCGCTCGTAGGCAGGCGGATCGATAGCGCGTACGCTGATTCCGAAGTTACTTACCTGATTTTGGAGGATGGCACGCAGGTGACTATCCGCGGATTAGTGATTATTGAACCCCCGAACCTCGCGGAACGCCTGCAAACGACTGATGCTCCAATCCAGGTCTGAGCGGCGCCCGCCCGCTGCTCAGTGATGACAGGCGCAAGTGCGTGTGGACCAGCGCTATACCGTACTCGCGGCACGCATCCACCACATCGTTCTCGCGCACCGACCCGCCCGGCTCGGCCACGAACGAAACTCCATGTTTGCTCGCTTGGTCGATATTGTCGCGGAACGGAATGAATCCATCGCTGACTAGCGACACTCCCTTCATCCTGTTGAGCCAGTCCCTCCGCTCCCACTCGGTCAAGGGTTCGTAAGGCGAATCCAGCAGGCCGCGCAGCCACTGTTCTTCGTGAGACATGAGATCGCCCTCGATATAGCGCACCCGGGTATTGATGCGATCCTGCCGCTTCACCCCGCCTTTGAAGCGCAGCCCCAGCACCTTTGGATGGGTGCGGAGCCACCACAGGTCGGCCTTTGCGCCCGCCAGTTTCGTGCAGTCAACACGCGACTGTTGGCCCGCCCCAATCCCGATCGTTTGTCCGCCCCATACATAACCGACCGAATTCGACTGCGTGTATTTAATCGCTATCAGTCCTAAAAGAATGTCGCGGATCGCATCCGGAATCAGGTCCCCGCAAACCACATCCGCCAGATCCGATTGCCCAACCTGGTGGTTGTTGCGTTCCTGAATCAATTCCATGCCGAACACCTGGCGGCGCTCCCGTTCCGGAGCGGTATAAGCATCGTCCGCTTCAACAACGATAAACGATCCTTGTTTTTTCGACTTCAGAATCTCTAGGGCCGCTGCATCGAAACCCGGCGCCACAATGCCGTCCGACACCACGCCTTTGAGAAACTCCGCTGTCGCTACATCCACCACTTCCGAAACAGCCGCGAAGTCGCCGAACGAGCATTTCGGATCCGCGCCCCGCGCGCGCACGTAGGCCACCGCGGCGGGCGTCAGTTCTTTTGCCTCGACATGGTAGGCCTGCGCCAGTTCGGAGGTGAGCGGAGCCGCCACCGCCGCGCCTGCCGGAGATACATGCTTGAACGATGCCGCCGCCGCCATCCCCGTGGCAACCCGCGCCTCGCGCACCAGTTGCCATGCATTTAACGCATCTAGAAAGTTGATGTAGCTGGGCGTGCCGTTCAACACTCGGATCGGCGGATGCGATGGATCGAGCGGCTCTACCGCGGCGTACTTCTGATGTGGATTACAGCCGTACTTCAGTTGCAGGGACTCAATGCCTCGTTCATCGGTTTTAGCGTTTAGTTTCGATTTTCGAGTCTCCCATATTTCTGCGATCGCCGTGCATTCTTCCCCCAAACGGGTCTCATCAAGGCGCTTATCCGCGCATAAAACTGGTATCCGTCACGCCGGTTCTCGCGTCCATTAGATTTGGCGCGATCCGCAGTTCTCCGGCCGCGAGGAGAACGCCGCGATCTGCTTTAAAACCCACGGAGTGGTTGTTCCACGCTGTCCAATCGAGCTTACGTCCCGTTTCTGCTGGTGATCCTGATGACGTCCTCTCGCGTATACGCCGCCGGGCGATCTTTTTCTGACGTGGAGTACAGCCGTGTTGGCGGCCAGAGCCTCAGACTGGATGCCTACGTTCCTGCATCGGAAGATCCGGTGCCCGCTGTAATCATCGTCCACGGCGGCGCATGGGTGACAGGCGACCGCAAGCACAGTGTCGAGCCGCTCTTTAAGCCGCTGGCCGCTGCGGGGTTCGCCTGGTTTTCGATCAGTTACCGGCTTGCTAACACAGCCGACCCGGCCGGCCTGGCAGCCATGGCGGGTTCGACCGCGCTGCTCGGAAATGCCGTCGAGGACGTTCGGGCCGCGGTGGCCTACGTTCGCAAGCATGCCGCCGAGTATCGAATCGATCCCAACCGCATCGCACTCGTTGGAGAATCCGCGGGCGCGCAGCTTGCTGCCATGGCAGCCCTGAAGCCCGGCCCCGGTCAAGATGTGAGTGCCGTAGTCGCGTTGTATTGTCCTAGCGACTTGGTCAGTCTTGTCCAGAATACGGCGATGATTCCCGACTCCATCCGCCAGGCGGTCCGCGGCACGGCATTCGCCGACATACTCATGACGCATCTGCGAGAACTGTCGCCGCTGTATTGGGTACACAAAGGCGCGCCGCCTTTTCTTCTGATTCACGGCACGGCGGACCGCCTGGTCCCCTTCCGTCAATCTGTACAGTTCTGTTCCGCGCTCGAAAACGCCGGCTCGGCCTGCCAATTAGTTCCCATCGAGGGCGCCGGCCACGGCTTGCGCTGGTGGGAGTCCGATGGACATTCGAAACTGTACAAGATCGAAATGGTTCATTGGCTCAGCCGTCAATTGAGCATGCCGCTGGCGGATTGAGCGGCAGCAAACCAGCAAGCTAAACACCCTTCTGTTGCACATCTCGGGCATATATACTTGATGGCACGCTACGGGAAAGGGTGTGATCCATGGCAAACAGCAGCATTCCGGCCAGCGGTTCGGGAATCAACCGGTGGTGGCGTGTCGTCGGCGGCGTTTTGATGAATCTCGCGCTGGGGACCCTCTATGGTTGGAGCGTCTTTGTTGCCCCACTGGAAAAAAAATTCGGATGGAAGCGCGCCGACACCTCGATGGTATTCACCATTGCCGTGGTGGTGTTCGCGATCAGCTTCGTTCTGGCTGGCCGTATCCAAGATAAGATCGGGCCGCTCGTTTGCTCAGTTACGGGCGGCATCCTGGTGAGTCTGGGTTTCTTTCTTTGTTCGTACACGACGAATCTCACCTATTTGTACGTGTGCTTCGGCGTGATCGGCGGTTTGGGAAACGGCTTTGGATATGCCACCCCGATCCCGGTCATGGCAAAGTGGTTTCCGGACAAGCGCGGCTTGGCCGTCGGATTGGCAGTGGGCGGCTATGGCGCCGGTTCCGCGATCTTCGGACCCTTATCGCAGTTGAAATTGATTCCTGACTACGGCCTCGCTACCACTTTCCAGATTCTCGGCGCGGTCTTTCTGGTGATGACGATGGTCGGAGTGTTCCTATTGAGAAATCCGCCCGCGGGCTATAAGCCGTCCGGATGGACGCCTGCCCCGGGGCAGACTGCGGCTGCCGCGGTCAATTTCACCCCTGGTGAAGTGCTCGCCACACCCAGGTTTTATCTGATGTGGGTGGCCTACGCCTTGGGCTGCTCGGCGGGTCTGATGGTGATCAGTCAATTGGTGCCATTCGCTACCAGCGTGGGCATCGCGGCGGCATCGCTTACTACGATGACGCTCGTGGTCGGCGCGTTCGGTAATGCTTCGGGCCGGATCCTCTCTGCGTGGATGTCCGACAAATTAGGCCGCCTCAACGTGCTGCGCGTGATGATCGGCATTTCGATGCTTGCTACTCCACTGCTTTATGCTCTCGGCGGAAATATTGCGCTGCTGTACTTGCTGGTTTTCGTCGTGTATTGGTGCTATGGAACGCAGCTTTCTGTGAACGGAGCCGCGGCAGCAGACTTTTGGGGCACCAAAAATGCAGGCATCAACTACGGCATGCTATTCACCGCCTGGGGCGTCGCCGGAATTATCGGGCCGCGCATTGGCGGGGTCTTGTACGACAAATATCACAACTACCAAGCGGCTTTCTATGCCGGCGCGGCGCTTGCGGCCGTAGCCCTGATCTGTGAGATCGCCGCCGGGCAGCCTGCCAAATCACCGTCCTTTGCGCCAGAGGTCCGTCGGGCGTCCGCTTGAACTTTGAATTGGTGACCCAAAAACCAACGTTGCCTCGTCCGAAAGCAACGTGGTGGATCTCGCGTTTCCCAACTCGCCGCGCGGTACAATGAAATTTCCATGGCCCAACTGCTGGAGGGCAAGATTGCCCTCATTCTGGGCGTCGCCAATCGCTGGAGCTTGGCTTACGCTATCGCCCAAGCGTTTACTCGCGAGGGCGCCAAGCTGATCCTGACCTATCAGGGCGATCGCCAGAAGCAAACCGTCGAGGACCTGGCCTGCGAATTGAAGGCCCAGCAAGCGCTCGCCTGCGATGTGACCCAAGACGACCAGTTGACCGCTCTTACAGAAACCCTGCGCAGCCAGGGAACTGGGTTGAACGCCGTCGTTCATAGCATCGCCTTCGCCAACCGCGAGGACCTAAGCCGTCCATTTTTAGAGACTTCCCGCGAGGGATTCGCTCTGGCCCAAGACGTCAGCGCCTACTCGTTCGTAGCCGTAGCCCGCGCCACCGCGCCCCTCATGGTGTCGAAAGACCAGGGGGGTGGAAGTATAATGACCCTAACGTACCTGGGTTCCACCCGCGTCGTCCCGAATTACAACGTTATGGGCGTCGCAAAGGCCGCCCTGGAAGCGAGTATGCGGTACCTGGCAAACGACCTTGGTCCGTCCAACATACGTGTTAATGCCATTTCTGCGGGAGCGGTGAAGACCGCTTCGGCGCGCGGCATTCGTGGTTTTTCCAAAATGCTCGAAGGCGCCGCCGAACTGGCGCCCCTCCGGCGTAACACCGACCCTTCCGAGGTCGCCGACACCGCCGTTTTCCTGGCCAGCGACCTGGGGCGGGGCCTTACCGGTAACGTCATTTACGTCGACGCCGGCATGCAGATCATGGGATTTGCTGGTGCGGAATGAAGGGTTTGCAGCCCTCCCGCAATTGACTTTGAAGTTCAGATGTTTTTATCATGTGATTCGAGCAGCCTGATCGGAGCGAGCCTCTCCGGAGGCGCTTCCGGCCAGTCTTCGCAGTTTCTCCGAGCCCATCTATGATTACCGTACAAGGTCTCACGAAGAGATACGCCCGTACTGTCGCGGTCGACCATATCTCGTTTGAAGTGCAGAAAGGACAAATCGTCGGCTTTCTCGGCCCTAATGGCGCCGGCAAGACCACTACGATGCGCATCCTCACCTGCTTTCTCCCGCCCACCGAAGGCAGCGCCACCGTTGCCGGCTTCGACGTGCTCGAGCAGCCGCTCGAGGTGAAGAAGAGAATCGGTTATCTCCCCGAAACACCGCCTCTCTACCCCGAAATGGAGGTGCACGAATACCTGACGTTTGTCGGAAGGCTGAAGGGGCTGTCGGGATCAACGCTCTCCAGTCGCGTCAACGAGGTCTCGGAGCGCTGCGCCATCGCTGATATGTCGAAACGGCTGCTGGGCAAGCTTTCTAAAGGCTATCGCCAGCGCGTTGGACTCGCACAGGCCATCATTCATAATCCCGACGTCCTGATTCTCGACGAGCCGACCGCCGGCCTCGATCCCAAGCAGATCAACGAAACGCGCGACCTGATTCGCAGCCTGGCCGGCGATCACACCATCATCTTGAGCACCCACATCCTGCCCGAGGTCGAACAAACCTGCGAGCAGGTCATCATCATCAATAAAGGCAAGCTGGTGGCTACCGACTCGGTGCACAACCTGCAAGCCCGCGCGCGCGGCGTCGAATCCATCGTGCTCGAAGTCGGTCCGCAGGCCGGCGGCGCGCTGGATACGGGGACCGTTCAGCACCGTCTGGAGAGGGTGTCCGGGGTAAGCCGCGTGGTCCTCAAAGAAAAACGGCAAAACGGTTCTGCGTTCGAGGTGGAAAGCCTGAAGGATCGTTTCATTCGAGGAGATCTGGCCCGCGCCGTCGTCGAAGCCGGCTGGAACTTGAACGAGCTTCGGCCTGCCGCCATGAGCCTGGAAGAAATCTTCCTGCAGTTGACCGGCACTGAGCATACCGAGCCTGTTGCCGAGCCCCCCGCTGAAGTGGTGATCCAGGGAGGAAATTAAATGAGAAATATTTGGATTATCTGCCGCAAAGAATTGCATGGGTATTTCGTCTCGCCGGTAGCGTATCTGCTGCTGACCATGTTCGCCATCATCTTCGGGTTCTTTTTCTGGAACTCGGTGGGGTACTTCAACATGGTCGGGCTTGAATCGCAGATGCGCGGCCAGGCATTTCCGATGAGCGTGAACGAGTATGTCATTCGTCCGCTGCTCTCGAACGTCAGCGTCATCGGCTTGTTCTTTATCCCCATGATCACGATGCGCCTGTTTGCTGAAGAGAAGCGCAGCGGAACCATCGAACTGCTGGCCACCTCGCCCATTCGCGACATGGAAGTGATCCTCGGGAAATGGTTCGCGGCTGTCATCCTCTACGCCGTCCTGCTGCTGTTCACCGCGATCAACTTCGCCTTCCTATTCCGCTACGGCAACCCCGACTGGAAGCCGTTGGTGATCGGTTATCTGGGCCTGCTGCTGCAAGCTGGCGGACTGCTGGCGATCGGCACCTTTATTTCCACGTTGACCAAGAACCAGATCATTGCCGGCGCGGCCACCTTCGGCGCGTGCCTGTTGCTCTGGGTTTTGGAATGGGTGGCGGGCTATGAAACCGCAACCTGGGCGAAGGTCCTGGCGTACTTATCCGTAATTACGCATTTCGATTCCTTCGCCAAAGGCGTTCTGGATACCAAGGACGCTATTTTCTACCTGTCGGTGATCTTCCTGGGGCTGTTTCTGACATCGCGCTCCATGGAGTCCCTGCGGTGGAGGTCGTAAATGAATACTCAGTGGCTGAAAACGAGACAGACTAAGTACGTTGGCTACGTCACGACTTACATCATTGTTATTTTGACGGTGGTCGTGGTCGCAAATTACCTTGCGAATCGATATAACAAGTCCTACGATGCGACCTCGAACAAGCGGTTTTCGCTTTCCGATCAGACCAAGAAAGTCGTCGCCGACCTGAAGCAGGATCTCACGATCCAGTATTTCGACCGCCCCAGCGGCATGCAGAACGGCAAGGATCTGCTGGATCGCTACTCGAACCTGTCGCCCAAGGTTCACGTGCAATATGTGGACCTGTTGAAGCAGCCGCAACTGGCCCGTGCTGCCAACGTAACGCGGGAAGGCGAGGCCGTGATCGAAATGGGTCCGAAGAAGGAAGAAGCCAAGACCTTCGATGAAGAAGGCATCACTGGCGCGATGATCCGCGCGATCAAAGGCGGCGCCCGCAACGTGTGCGTCGTGACCGGCAGCGGCGAGCATCGCGTGGACGATACCTCGGCCGACGGCCTGTCGGATTTTCAAGCGGCCGTCCAGAAAGACAATTACCAGGTCAAGAGCATCAACCTGCTCGAGAAAGCCGAAGTTCCTTCCGATTGCACCGTCCTGGTTGTCGCGGGTCCTTCCAACGACTACGTGCAGCCCGAAGTGGACGCGATCAAGAAATACGTCGAAGGCGGTGGACGGGCGCTGTTCATGCTGGACCCGCCGCTGAAGGTGGGGCGCAAGGAAGTCAGCGACAACAAGGCTCTTACCGATCTGCTCGCTTCCTGGGGCGTTACGGCGCAGAACGATCTGCTGCTCGACGAGAATCCGCTGGCGCAGCTGGTTGGCCTGGGGCCGGAAGTGCCGCTGGTCACCACCTACGAGTCGCATCAGATCGTGAACGACCTCGCCGGCACCGCCACCGGTTTCCCGCTCTCGCGCTCGCTGGATATCAAAAACGAAAACCATACCTCGGTGAGTAAGTTGTTCGGGACTTCTTCCAGCAGCTTCTCCACTTACAACCTCAACTCGCCGGAAATCCGAATCGATCCCAACAAAGATAAGAAGGGGCCATTCACACTGGCAGCCGCCGGCACATACGACACCGGGAAGCCGAACAATCAGGGCCGGTTTATTGTAGTGGGCGACTCGCGCTGGGCATCCAACTCGTTCCTGCGATTCAATGGCAACCGCAACCTGGCGCTGAACATGATGAACTGGCTTTCCTCCGACGAGGATCTGATCTCCATCCGGCCGAAAGAGCAGGAAGATCGCCGCATCAATCTGACTCGCGCGCAATTCCTGATGGTCCGCAGCGTCAGCCAATTCTTGCTTCCGCTGATCGTAATCATCGGCGGCGTGATGGTTTGGGCGAAGCGCCGTTAGGTGGAGGAGAACTGAAGAATGCGCTTGCGCAGTTTGCTTACGGCGGCGGCCGTCCTGGCGGGACTCGCCGTCGTGCTGTATTTCTCGAACAAGCAGGAAGCCGCCAAGGCTGCCAAACCTTCCACTGCGAGCAGTCCGAAAATCGTTTCGCTCACCGATGCCGACGTCAGCAAGATCTCGGTGAAGGCCAAGGGCGGCGCCGAAACGGTCCTTCAAAAGAACGGCTCTGGTAAATGGCAGATGGTCAGCCCGGACTATCCGGCCGATCAGGACGCCGTGACGCAACTCGTATCGTCGGCTGCCAACGTCAGCTCCGACAGCGTGGTGGAAGACAAAATGTCGGACCCGAAGACCTACGGGTTCAACGATCCGTCGCTCAAAGTCGCAATTACGGCCAAAGGGAAAACCAGCAATCTGCTGATCGGCGACGATACGCCCACCAACAGCGGCTCGTACGCGATGGTGGAAGGCGATCCGAAGGTATACACCGTGGCTAGCTACGTCAAAAGCGGCCTCAACAAGACCTACAACGATCTTCGCGACAAGCGGCTGCTGACGTTCGATCAGGACAAGCTCAGCCGTGTCGAGCTTACCGCCAAGAAACAGACTGAAGAGTTCGGCCGGGATAAAGATCAGTGGCAAATCGTGAAACCGAAGCCGCTGCGCGCCGACAGCTCGCAAATCGACGAACTGATCCGAAAGCTGAAGGATGCCAAGATGGACACCTCCATTTCGGACGAGGATGCGAAGAAAGCCGCGGCGGCTTTTGGCTCCGGCACTCCGATCGCTGTGGTGAAGTTTACGGATCCTTCGGGAACGCAGCAGATCGAGATCCGCAAGAACAAAGACGATTACTACGCGAAGTCGAACGTGGTCGCCGGTGTTTATAAAGTGTCCTCCGACATTGGCACCGGCGTCGATAAAGGCCTGGACGACTTCCGGCAGAAGAAGCTATTCGATATCGGATTCAACGATCCGAGCAAGGTCGAGATGCACGATTCCGGCAAGGCTTATACCTTTACCAAGTCGGGCGACGACTGGAGCTCGAACGGCAAGAAGATGGACAGCATTAGCATGCAGTCATTCCTGGACAAAGTCCGGGACTTGTCCGCCAGTAAGTTCATCGACAACGGCAAGCTGGGAACGCCCACTACCGACATAACGGTGACCTGGAGCGACGGCAAGCGCGTGGAGAAAGTATTAATCTCAAAACAGGGCAACGATTACGTAGCCCAGCGCGAGAACGAGCCCGCGCTTTACGGATTGGATTCGAAAGCAGTGGACGATCTAAGCAAAGCGGCGTCTGACGTGAAGCCGGCGCCTCCACCGGCAAAGAAATAGAGCGGGCTCGACCTGCACACATGACCGGCCTCCTAACCGACCTCTACCAGCTCACGATGGCGGCCGGTTACTTCGGGGCCGGCAAGGCGCGCGAAATCGCGACCTTTGAGCTTTTCTTCCGGCACCTGCCGCGCTACCGCAATTACGTGCTCTCGGCCGGCCTGGAGCAGGTGGTGGAGTATGTGAGCAATCTCCGCTACACCGAACAAGAGATCCAGTATCTCCGCGGGCTGCCGCAATTCAAACGGGTCTCGCCGGCGTTTTTCGATGCACTGCTCAATCTGCGCTTCACGGGCGATTTGTTCGCAATGCAGGAAGGTACACCGGTGTTCGCCGGGGAACCGATCGTCACGGTGCGCGCGCCGCTGATGGAAGCACAGATTGTCGAGACGTACCTCCTGGCGATGATCGGATTCCAGTCGCTGATCGCGACCAAATCGGCGCGCATCACCGAGGTCGCGGGCGGACGGGCCGTGGTGGACTTCGGAACACGCCGCGCGCATTCGCCCGAAGCGGGCGTGCTGGCAGGGCGTGCATCCTACATCGGCGGCTGCATCGGCACGAGCAACACCGAAACCGGATTCCGCTACGGAATTCCCGTCTTCGGAACCGCCGCGCATTCGTGGATTCAGGCCTTCGAAACCGAACGCTCCGCGTTCGAGCAATTGCAGAAGCTGCTCGGCGACGCGACCGTTTACCTGATCGACACCTACAACACCGCGGAAGGCGCGCGGCTGGCCGCCGACATGGGCCGGCCGTTGTGGGGCGTGCGGTTGGACAGCGGCAACCTTGTGGAATTGTCGCGCGAGGTACGCAAGATACTGGACGACGCCGGGCTCTATGACGCCAAGATCATGGCGACCAGCGATCTGAACGAGTACAAGATTCTGGAGTTCGCCGCGGCGGGCGCACCCATCGACGCGTTCGGCGTCGGAACGGATCTGGCGACTTCCACGGATTCGCCCAATCTGGGCGTCGTATACAAGCTGGTGGAGTTGGACGGCCGCGTCACGGCCAAATTCAGCGAAGACAAGCACACGCTGCCGGGCGCGAAACAGGTGTTTCGATTCGCCACCCATGACGTGATCGCGTGCAGTTGGGAGTGCCTGGGGTGCGGACCGGGCGAGCCGGAGGCGCGGGCGCTGCTGCGGCCAGTAGTGTTGGGCGGCAAACTTGTGTCGCCTCTGCCGACGCTGGCCGACGTGCGCCGCTACGCGTCCGATTCGATCAAAAAGCTGCCCACCGTGACCCGAAGCCTGTTCGACACCGACCAGCACTACCGCGTGGACTACAGCACGGCGCTGATGACGTTGTACGAGAAAGTGCAGAATGAAAACGGTCTTCTTCGACATCGACACTCAGATTGATTTCCTCTATCCGGCGGGAGCGCTGTATGTGCCGGGCGCGGAGAAGATCGTGCCCGCCATCGCGGAACTGAACCGGCGCGCGCCGCTGGTGATCTCCACCATGTGCACGCACGCAGAGGACGATCCGGAATTCAGAGTCTACCCGCACCATTGCGTCTCGGGAACGGTGGGACAACAGAAGCCGTTGGCTTTGTTGCGCGAAAAGCGCGCGAAGATTCCGTCACCGGCGAGCGGCGTGGAGCAGCTAATTCTCGAAAAGCAGGAGCTGGATTGCTTCAGCAACCCGCATCTGTCGCCATTATTGGGCGAGCTTAACGCGGACCGCTACGTAGTATACGGCGTCGTTACCGAGATCTGCGTGCGGCTATGCGCGTTCGGCCTGCTGAAGACGGGCAAGCGCGTTGAGATTGTGACCGATGCGGTCAAGGCGCTGGATCATGCCGCCGCAGAGTGGATGTTTACGGAATTCAAAAAGGCCGGCGGACATCTGACTACTTCCGCCCAACTTGCTTAAACGCGGC
The DNA here is from genome assembly GCA_035293725.1 of Bryobacteraceae bacterium. Lineage (GTDB taxonomy): Bacteria > Acidobacteriota > Terriglobia > Bryobacterales > Bryobacteraceae > Palsa-89. The sequence goes on along the minus strand of DATGMH010000022.1, from coordinate 302,555 downwards.
GTCTGCAACTACGATCCACGTGTTCACACGAGTGTGAACACGGCACGCACGAGTGCGTGCGCCACGATACTACGGGTGCCACGATAGGGCGCCGTTTTCTTCGCGATGGCGAACACGGCCCTGGCGCTGCATGTGCTCCAGGTGAGCCAGAACTTCGAAAACGGCGAAGTGATGATTGATGGGCGAGAGCTTTCTGCGCCACATCTCTCCCACCAGCGAGTGCGCGGTGCGCGGCTCTTGCTCGATGAGGCCTAGAATCTCATTGCAGCGCTCGCGGTGGTGATCGATGGTTTGCTCGATCCAGGCGCGATGGCCGGAGAACGGCTCGCCGTGCGCCGGAAGGATCAGATCCACTTCCAAATCGGCCAGGCGGCGCAGCGAATCGAGAAACTCACCCAACATGTCGCGGCCGGGATGCCAGGCGATATTGGGCGTGATGTTTTCCAGAATCTGATCGCCTGAGAACAGCAGCTTTCGCACGCGCGAATACAGGCAGGCGTGGCCGGGTGAATGGCCGGAAGTCCAAAGCACTTCCAGCGGCCCGATCGCGGTGGAAATCTCCTCACCACCCGAGTAAAGCACGTCAGGCGCGAGATTGTGGAAATTCTTGCGCACTTCGACGAAATGCGCGTGCATCGTTTCTTCCAGGATCTTTGGCACTCCGGCCTGGGCGTAGGCGATGTCGATCCAGGGGAAGCGGCGCTCGGCACCGGCGATCATGCTCAGGTGTTGCGCTTCAGCTTCGTGCATCGCGAGTTTTGCGCCGGTGAGCCGCAGCAGGCGTGCCGACATGCCCATGTGGTCGGGATGCATGTGGGTGAGGAAGATGCGGCGGATTTCAGGCCAGGCGATGCGGCGCGCGAGCATTGCGGATTCGAGCGTTTTGAACGCGGGCTCGGTTTCCATGCCGCAGTCGATCAGGAGATAGCCTCGATCGAGCGCGACCAAGTAGACATTGACCGACTCTAACTCGAACGGCAGAGGCAGCTCGAGCTTGAGCACGTGCGGGTAAACTTCGCGAAAATCAGCCATGTCAGACCGCGTCGCTGGCATGGTAGGAGCTGCGGACCAGCGGTCCGGATTCGACGTGCGTGAATCCCATTTCGTAACCGAGGCGCTTCAGGTCGTCAAACTCGTGCTGCGGGACATAACGGATGATGGGCAAGTGGCGCTGGGATGGGCGCAGATATTGGCCGAGCGTGAGGATTTCGACCGAGTGCGCGCGCAGATCGCGCATGACCTGTTCGACTTCGCTCAAGTTTTCGCCCAGACCCAGCATCAGTCCGGACTTGGTGGGGATGAACGGGCGCAGGCGATGGGCGAAGGCCAGCATGTCGAGCGAACGGTCGTAGCGGGCGCCGAGGCGGACCTGGCGATAGAGGCGCGGCACGGTCTCGATGTTGTGGTTCAGCACGTCGGGGTGCTCGTTCATGACGATTTCCATGGCGTCGTGGGAGCCCTGGAAGTCGGGCACGAGGACTTCGACTTTGCAGCCGGGGATGCGCTCGCGGATGGCTCGGATGGTGAGGGCGAAGAGTTCGGCGCCGCCGTCCTTGCGGTCATCGCGGTTGACGCTGGTGACGACGGCGTAGCGGAGGCCGAGTGCGGCGCAGGCTTCGGCAACGCGGCGCGGCTCATCGTAGTCGACTGCGAGCGGCGCGCCTTTCTGGACCGCGCAGAACCCGCAGCGGCGGGTGCACACATTGCCGAGGATCATGAAAGTCGCGGTGCGGCGGTTCCAGCATTCGCCGACGTTGGGGCAGGCGGCGCTTTCGCAGACGGTGTGGAGGTTGAGATCGGTGACCAGTCGCTTGAGGTGGTGGTAGTTGTTGCCGGCGGGGGCCGGGGCGCGGAGCCAGGTGGGACGCGGAGGTTCGGTGGAGATGGAGACGAGCACTGATCTTATTTTAGCGGCTGGGCGCATTGCCGCGCGGTTCTGCCGGCTGCCGTGCTTCCGCGCGTAGAACGCCTGCTGAGCACCCACCGCACCGAAGGGCTTATCGACTTATCAGGGCGATGGATGCATCCAATCCAACAGCACGGCCGCCGCATCCCTTCCTTCAGTTCGGAGCAAACCCTTTCGACGTGTTGCTTTCTTGTCTCCGGTTTTTTGGCTGAGATGGTCCAGCAGATCCATTCATTGCGCGAAAGCGGGGTGATATCTTCCCATTTTTTCCGCGCAGCCGGATCGGCAAGAAGCGCTCTTCGCAAATCCGCGGGCACGTTGTGCACGGTCCCATTTGAAAGTTTGGTGGCCATGGATATATGTTATCGGGAACATCCGAAAGGTCGATCGGAACTAAGGGTTTCGGGCGCACGACGGGTGCAAGCGCTGAGCAGCGGCGGCTAGGCGTGAAGTGCCGAAATATCGGCACCGTTTTGACGCATTCCGCGATTTTTCCCGGAGCGTTGGGAAAATTTTAATCTAATTTTACCGGTTTGTTGGTTGGTCCACAAATAAGATGCGGATGTGTGCGGGTTCTTGGGTGCAGCATTGAGTCCGGATCGGCGCATCTGCGATGAGCATCGCACGCCGATTGGGATATGTTCGAACGGCTTGGGCCAAGTGGTTCAAAAGCAACGTTAAATTTCCGGCGCGTTAAGGTCACCGAAGGCCAGTGGGGCTGAGCCGATGAGGTGATTTGGCTTGGAAGCTGTCCGGGATCAAGCCCACGCGAACATTCCGGAGATCTTTCGGTGCCGTGAACGCCGAAGTCTGACTTCTCGAACCAGATCGAAGCGTAAAGCTAGCGCGGCGGCAGCGTGCCTGAAACGAACATGGTGGTCCATTCCGGCGCATGGCCGCGAGCGCCTGGTGTGGGCCGCATGATGCGGATGGCGACTGCGTCGCCGGGTTTGAGCGCCGACTGGATGCGGATCACATCCTCTACGGTGGCGACGGGCTGACGGTTGATCGCCAGGATCACGTCTTTTTCAGCCAGGCCAATGTCCTCGGCGAACGATCCTTCGTCCACGCCCCGGACCACCAGGCCGCCTTTGCCCTCGACACCCATGCTGGTCCGTTCAGCGTCGGTCAGGGCATGCAGCTTGATACCGAATTTGTATTGACCTTCCTCGGCTTTCGGTTCATCCGTACCAGGCTGCTGCAGTTCAGCGAACTCGGGGCGATCCTTGAAAACCTCCGCACGATCCATGATGGTTACCTTGAAGTCCATGCGTTTCCCATCACGATCAACCGTCAGAGTCACAGGCGTGCCAACCGGGGTGTCCGAAACGCGCGACACGAGCTCGTCGCCATCCTTGACCGGTTTGCCATTCATCGCCACGATGATGTCCTCCGGTTTGATTCCGGCTTTGTCAGACGGTCCGCCCTTTTGGACGGTGCCGACCAGGACGCCTTGATTCGTTCCGAGCGCCTTGAACAGTTCGGGCTTATCGCCCTTGGACCAGCTCACGCCGATGGAGCCGCGAGTGACCTTGCCGGTCTTAATAATGTCGTTGTATACGCGAGCCACCATGTTGATGGGCAGCGCAAATCCGATACCCTGATACCCGCCGCTTTGGGTCGCGATCATGGTGTTAACGCCGATCACTTCACCGCGAATGTTCAGCAGCGGACCGCCGCTGTTGCCGGGATTGATGGCGGCATCGGTTTGGATGAAACGCTGAAGCTGCAATTGCCCGCCGATATCGCGGCCGAGCGCGCTGACGATTCCCGCCGTGACCGACGCTTCCAGTCCGAACGGCGAACCAATAGCCACGGCCCAATCGCCCACCTGCACCGCGTCGGAATTCCCGATGAGTACCGGGGTCAACGGAGCCTTCGGATCGATTTTTAGCACCGCCAAGTCGGTTTCCGGATCGATGCCCACCACACGGGCGCGGTACTCCGTATCGTCGGTGTGCAGTTTAACTTTGATGTGGTCCACTTTGGCGATCACGTGATGATTGGTGATGATATAGCCGTTCTTATCTACGACAAATCCAGTGCCCGATTGCTCCTGGCGGAAGGAACGCGGAGGAGCATCGTTACCGAACGGCCCGTTGCGGAAGAATTTCCGCAGCAAATCATTTCCATTGTCGTCGCCGTCGCCTTGATCCTCTTGCGGGTTTTCGCGCTTGTGCGGATTTTCGGCGGAGGCTCGCTGCGTGTAGTCGGCCGTGATGTATACGACGGAAGGCTCCAGTTTTTTGGCGAGACCGCTAAACTCGTTGCCCAGCTTGACGGGATTAGGGATTACCAACGGTGTGGCATCGGGCGCGGCGCTTTGCCCTCCCCGTGCCGCGTGGACACCGGTGTTAATGAGCGTACCGATCACAATCCCGATCGAGAGCGTGATGAGCAGGAGACTCAAAGACAGCAACTTCTGCTGCCGCATTACGTTAAACCACCGCATGTTGTATTCTTCGCCTTTCTGGAACGCTCAAGCCGACTAACTATAACCAATATACCCGGTTTCCGGCGGAACGGTTCCAAAAAGGGAAGCTCAGTCGACGGTTACTTGCAGAGGCGGGCTGACTGTTGTTCGCAACCGGTTGCGGCATAGACCAGCGCTTGTCCCGCCGTGATGCGCGGGTCCAAAGTCGCAATGATCTGATTGTTGGAGTGATCCTAAAAATACCGTCCCGTGCTGTCGCCCAGTACAAACAGCCGGGCCACTCGCGGGAGGACGTCACGATTCGAATCGCTGATAGTCGGCGGCGTCGGCTATGTTAAATGGACCGGTGTGCCCTTGCCGCAGCAGAGGGCCAAGGCGGGATACGCAAGCTGCAGCGAGTAGGGCAGACTGTAGTGATCGCGGTGGCGCCATCCAGGGTTAGCCCGCTTTGTGGGCAGCAGGCTAAGCCGGGAACGGCGCCGGTAGTGAGTTGGTTCGAGACGCTCAGGCGTTCACTTAATGCGTCCTGGATATATCCTCCGTCCGATTTTGGTAAGGACGGCGTAAGGGTCCACACAGATGGCCCGAATTTCGTCCCAGTTGTCAGCGATCACGAAGAAATATGTACCCCCATGGCCAGCCATCGTGAAGGTGCCAGTGCAATCCGGATTCACGGTGTATGTGCCCGTGTTGTTTGCTTGTCCTACCGTGCCATTGGAGTTTGTCATTCCAACGTTGGTGGTGCCGCCGCTCCCGTCGAAGGTTTGCATGCTGACCTGGGCAAACGCCGGCCCAACCGGGTCGGGCGCGTGGACACCGTATCCGGTGGTTGTGACGGCGAACGTGCCGTTAAGGGAAGCGTTTGAGCATCCTTTGTCCTCGGCCTTCGCGGTGGGCGCCAGGCTCAGAGCGAGCGCCGTGACTGCGGCGATTGTGAAATTCTTTGCGATGGTGCTGCGTTTCATGATCATCTCCTTTGCGTTCATTAGTTGCCTCCATTTCGGGAGGCCGGGTCTTCGATCAGGCATCCGGAACCGAGTCCGTCTCGCCTACCCCCAATAAGGATCGCGGCGCTGAAGGTTACCGCGTCTAAGAGAAAAGGACAAAAGCCTCCGGGACGAAAGGGGTACAATAGGCCCACGCCTCGGGTTGAAAATGCCAAACTGCCCTCAGTGCAGGGAGCAACTGGATTCCGGCGATCCCGCCGGACTGTGCCCGAACTGTCTAATCCTGGGCGCATTCGAGAGTTCGGTGGGAGCGGAGGAATCCGGAACCCGCACCATCGACACAGCGGCAGGGGCCGGTGGTGATGACGATTTTGGCCGCTATCGCATCCTTCGACCTTTAGGCGAAGGAGGCATGGGCACCGTGTACCTGGCCGAGCAGCTTGAGCCCATTCAGCGGAGTGTGGCTCTTAAGGTTGTAAAGCTCGGGATGGATACCTCTCAGGTGCTAGCTCGTTTCCACAACGAGCGCCAGGCGCTCGCGATGATGGACCACCCGAACATCGCCCAGATCTTCGACGCCGGCGCGACTCCCAAAGGGCGCCCGTACTTCGTGATGGAGTACATCGAAGGCGCGCCTATAACGCAATATTGCGATCGCAAGCGGATGATCACCAAGGAACGGCTGGGGCTATTTCTGGCGGTCTGCCGCGCAGTCCACCATGCGCATCAGAAGGGAGTGATTCACCGCGATCTCAAGCCGTCCAATGTGCTTGTCGCCGAGCAGGACGGCGCGCCGGTTCCCAAGGTAATCGATTTCGGCATTGCCAAGGCTACGGACAAGTGGGCGGTGGAGAATACTCTGCTCACGCAGTTCGGCCAGATCGTCGGGACACCGGAATACGCCAGCCCTGAACAGGCCGACACGATGACGGGAGACATCGATGAGGCGTCCGATGTTTATTCACTGGGCGTAATTTTGTACGAGTTGCTGATCGGAGCTGTGCCATTCGATACCGCCAAGCTGCGAAACGGCGGTCTGGCGGAAATGTTGCGAATCATCCGCGAAGACGAGGCGCCGTCGTTGCCGCGAAAGCTTACTTCGATGGGCGCGGCGGCTAGCGACGTCGCCAGCCGCCGGCAGACCGATCCGGTTTCGCTTCGCCGCCTGGTCAACGGCGACTTGAATTCGATCACCATGAAGGCCCTGGAGAAGACGCGCGAGCGGCGCTATGCCTCGGTGTCAGATCTCGCCGCCGATATCCAGAGGTACATGGAGGACCGGCCGGTGCTGGCCTCGCCTCCGCGCCAGCTATACCGGGCGCGCAAGTTTCTCCGCAGGCACAGGCTGGCCGCGCTCGGCGCAGCCGCGGGAGCCGTATTGCTCGTCTTGGGCGGACTCACGGTCTGGTCGTTTTCCGGGTCAAGACCCAAGCTCACCGACAAAGACACAATCGTCCTCGCGGATTTCGATAATAAGACCGGCGATCCCGTCTTTGATGACACGCTACGGCAGGGGCTGGCAGTTGAGCTGCAGCAGTCGCCGTTCCTCAGTCTGATTGGGGACCAGCAGGTTCAGCAAACGCTGTCTCTGATGGGTCAGCCGAAAAATGCGCGGTTGACTCCTCAAATCGCGCAGCAAATTTGCGAACGCACGGGAAGCGCCGCGGCGCTGGAAGGTTCCATCGCAAACCTTGGACGCCAGTATGTGCTGGGTTTGCGGGCCAGGAACTGCACTACCGGCAGTGTCCTGGATCAGGAGCAGATCCAAGTAGTAAAGCAAGAGGAGGTCCTCAACTCTCTCAGCCAGATCGCGCGTAAATTCCGAACCCACGTAGGCGAATCGCTGGCTGCAGTAGCAAGGCACTCCAAGTCGCTTGCCGAAGCTACGACGCCGTCGCTTGAGGCCCTCAAGGCTTACAGCACCGGAATGAAGGTGGACGTTTCCGCTGGCGGTGCCGCGGCTATACCTTTCTTCCGTCGCGCTGTCGAAATCGATCCACAGTTCGCGATGGCCCTCGCGCACTTGGGGCTCAAGTACAACGATAATGGCCAGCCTGTGTTGGCGGTTGAAAGTACTACGAAAGCGTGGCAAGCGCGGAATCGAGTGAGCGACCGGGAGAAGTTTTTTATCGATTTTACCTACGACCGGCAGGTGACGGGAAATCTGGAAAAGGCGTACCAAACCCTCGAGCTGTGGCTTCAGACCTATCCGCGTGGGGACCCGCCGAATGCCCTAGGTTTGTTGTCGGGCCTTTCGGTCCAGGGGACAGGCCGCTTTGAAAGAGGCATTGAGGCAGCCCAGGCAGAGCTCACGACCGAGCCCGATATCGTCTTCGGTTACCACAATCTTGCGCTGAACTATTTCTTCCTCGACCGCTTCCCCGAAGTTGAGAACACCCTTCAGCGAGCTTCCGAACGCAAGCTGGAATCACCTTTACTTCTGGTTATTCGATACGACCTTGCAGTGTTAAAGGGTGACAAGGACGAGATGGACCGGGCAGTGGCTCGGGCCAGGGCCAAGCATGCAGCGGAACGCCAAGTGGCCGAGGCAGAGGCTGTTGCTCTCGCTCGTTTTGGACGCTCACAGGCCGCGCGGCGGTCGTCGAGCCGGGCCATAGATCTGGCCCTGCAGGATGGGCAACCCGAGACGGCGGCGGGTTTCCGGGCGGCGCGAGCCGTATGGGAAGCCGTGTCCGGGAATGCCGACGAAGGTAGCAAGAGCGCCATGGCTGCGCTCGAACTTTCCAACGGCCGGGACATCGAATACGCGGCCGGCCTTGCTCTGGCCCTTTCGGGAGACTATTCTCGAGCAGAGACGCTCGCCGCCGATCTGGAGAAGCGCTCCCCGGAAGATACTTTCGTGAAATTTACCTACGTCCCGGTCCTTCGGGGGTTAGTGGCGCTGCGCCGGGGCAACCCCTTAGAAAGCCTGGAGCACCTCGAAACCGCTCGTCAATATGAGTTGGCGGCAAATGGCCTCAACATCCTTAGTTTTAATCTGGGTGGGTTGTACTCGGCGTATGTTCGGGGCGAGGCCTTCCTTGCCGAGCACCGGCATGCCGAAGCGGCTGCCGAGTTCAAGAAGATACTGGACCATCGTGGCCTTACGGGATTGCATCCCATGGGTGTGCTGGCGCACTTGCAACTCGGGAGGACGTACGCGGCGTCAGGGGAAAAGGGCATGGCGAAAGCTGCCTATGAGACCTTCCTCACGCTTTGGAAAGACGCAGACCCTGACGTCCCGATCCTGAAGATCGCCAAAGCAGAATACAGCAGGCTGTAGATCGCGCCGTAACCTTTGGGCTCCGATTCCTTACTCTGTTTAGCGGAGTGGCATGAGGAGAACACTATGACGAACGGCGAGACCATGCATACGCTGCCCGGATCCTCTCAATTTCCGACGACGCGATGGAGCTTAGTGGTCGCCGCCGGCGATCCAGATCGGAAGGACGCCCGGTCCGCTCTGGTTTCGCTTTGTGAGAACTACTGGTACCCGTTGTATGCGTATCTACGCCGGCGCGGTTATCAGGCGGATAAGGCGCAGGATCTCACGCAAGAGTTCTTCATCCGCGTCCTGGAAGGGCGGTATCTAGATCGCGCCGACCCGGAGAAGGGCCGGTTCCGGTCGTTTCTCTTGACTTCATTGAAATTCTTCGTGGCCGACGAACACGACCGGGATCGCGCGCTCAAACGCGGCGGCGGAGCAATCCTGCCGCTTGAATTCTCGGCGGGCGAAGAGCGCTATCAGCGCGAGCCGGCGCACGATGAAACACCGGAGCGAATCTTCGAACGGCGCTGGGCGCTTTCGGTGTTGGACCGGGTGGTGGAGAAATTGCGGGACGAGTTCGTTCAACACGGCCGGCCGGAGCATTTCGAGCGGCTAAAGGTCTTTCTTCTCGGGCGGGCCGACGCGCCTTACGCGACGCTGGCCCGCGAAATGAACACTTCCGAGGGAGCGCTCAAAGTGGCGATTCACAGACTGCGCAAACGCTATCGCGAGCTTTTTCGTCGGGAGATCGCCGATACCGTGGCCGATCCCGCTGAAGTAGAATCCGAACTACGGTATCTGGCAGCCGCACTCACCGCGAAGTAGCGCCTCGGTGTAACCTTCCTGTTCCATTTCCTTATTCGGAGTGGCGCCCGACGATAGCATGGCGCCATTTGATTCGAAAAAGGAGAAGGAACAAGATGCAAAAACAATTGAAAACCGGTGCGCCCTGCCCAAAACTTTGGAAAGCGGCTCTGGCCGCCACACTGTGCGCCGCATCGTTCTCGCAACTGGCCCTGGCCCAAGTCGCAGCGCCTTCGATTCTGCAAATCGACGTAGCAAACAATGTCCTATATCTGGAGGACACCTCCGACGTTTCCAAGTTCGCGACGGATCCTAAAGCTACCACCGTGATCGGACACGGCGCGACAAACTTCAACAGGGGCTTCGGCGTGGCCGACATTGTGGGCGTCAATGGTCAGCCCATGACGGGGACCAACATCCGCTCCGCGCAGAACTTTTTTTCCAGCACGGCCCCGGCGCCCGGCGGGACAATCGCGGACACGGTGCGGGTTGCAGTGGCCGTGTTCACTTTCGAAATCTTGAAGAGCGATGGCACCCCGATTGGAACCCTTGTTGCTACCGGATTGGCCGGCGGCGCGGCGCCGCCAGGGTCTCCGTTGTCTGCAACGGGAGGAAATAACTTCGCGATCACGGGCGGTACGGGAGCCTTTCTCGGCGCTCGGGGCCAGATGGAGATAGCGGCAAACCCGCCGGGAGTGGCTAACCAACGGGCAGCCTCCATAACAGAGGACCCCGCGAACCGCCGCCTGATTGGAGGCGGAACACAGCGGTATGTAATCCATCTAATCCCCATATCGGCGCCGCAAATCGTGATGACTACCGGCGGCCCAGCCGTGACGCATTCCAGCGATTTCTCTCTCGTCACTGCGGCGAAGCCGGCCGCGGCGGGAGAGGTCCTGTCTATCTTTGCTACAGGGCTGGGCCCGACGGTGCCCGCGGTCGATCCCGGGCAGCCCTTTCCATCTAGTCCGTTGGCCGCAGCCAATTCGCCCATCGACGTCAAGGTGAATGGGACGTCCGCCGAGGTGCTGGGCGCGACAGGCCTTCCCGGCGCTGTGGACGGGTACCAGGTGAATTTTCGAATGCCTCCGGATACCGCCAAAGGACCGGTAAGCGTTCAGGTAAGCGCCGCGTGGATTTCAGGAGCGGCAGTGAGCATTCCGGTGCAGTGACCGCTGGAAAGAGAATCGGTACGCTAGGAAATTTGGGCCGCGCGCAGGGCATTGTACAGGAGCTAAAAGCGGGCCCTGAGTGGCTTCAATTCGACCAGCAGAATGCCGGCGAGAATCAGGGCTGCCCCCGCGATGGCCCTCGCCGGCAGAACCTCGCGCGCGACCACATAGGAGGTAGCCCAGGCAAACACAGGCTCGGTGGAGAAGATCAGCGCGGTGCGGGTGGGGCTGGACCAGCGCTGGGCCCAGGTTTGGACAAAAAACGCAAGCGCGGTGGCCAGCAGGCCGGTCACGGCGAGCGCGATCCACACATCGGCCGACCAGCGTATGCGAACCGGCTCGGCCCACCAGAACGTCAACGCCGCAAGCACTGCCGCGGTCGCAATCTGCACAACCGCCAGAAAGCCGGCGTCCACCGATTGGGCGTACCGGCCAAGCACCAGAATATGGAACGCGTAGGCGACGGCGCAGCCAGAGACCAGCAGGTCGCCGCGGTTCATGCTAAGGACTTCACGCTCCACCGACATCAGCGTCAAACCGGCGAAAGCCATGGCAACGCCCACCAATTCGACGAACTGCGGGAGACGGCGGTAAACGATGCTGCCGAACAACGGAACGAGTGGGATGTAGAGACCGGTGATGAATCCCGCCTTGGACGCCGAGGTAAATTTAAGGCCGAACGTTTGCAGGACATAACCGGCGAACAAGCAAGCGCCCGCCAAGCCTCCTGCCCGTAGGCCAATCGCGAAATCGGTCGAGCGCAAACTTCTGCGGAACACCACGGCCAGCGCGACCGCCGCTGCCGCAAAGCGCAAGGCAAGAAAGAACAGCGTGGATACGTCATCCAGCGCCCGCTTGACGAGGACGAAAGTCGCGCCCCAGATCAGCGCCACCGAGATCAAGCTGATGTCGACGAGGGCTCGCGGCGGCTTTTCCCGGATCATCCCCCGTTCCGCGAGACGTTGCCGGCGGCCGAAGAGAATTGCGGGCCGGCCATGTCAAGGTCCATTGCCAGCAGCCACAAAGTGAGCAGGATGCGTTTCAGGCCGAGTTCACGGCCTTCGGGATGGAACCATTCGCGGGGGGTATGCGCTCCGCCGCCCTGTCCACCGGCTCCGATGGAAATCGCGGCCAAGCCCATCGATAAGGGGATGTTGGCGTCGGTGGAAGCGCAGTCCAGATGTGAGCGGATGCCGAGGTGTGCGTCGACGGCGCGAATGCATTTCAGAATGGGCGCGTTATCTTCCAGCGCACCGCCCGGCCGGGTTCCGATCTCTTTGATTTTGGCAGTGACCTTGCCGCCGTTGGCTCGATGGTTCTCCACTTCGAGGGCGCGTTCCACGGAACTGGTCAGCAAATTCGCGATCTCGTCCAGTTTGACCGTGCTTTCGGAACGCACATCCACTTTGGTACGTGCATGGGTGGGGATGGAGTTAATGCTGGATCCGCCCTCGATGATTCCGAAATTGCACGAGGAACGCGGAGCACTGCTCGCCGGCAGGGGATGTTCGGTGAAATAAGCGATTGCCCGGGCCAGCGTATGCACTGGGTTGGCAATACCGTAATCGCTCCAGCTATGGCCGCCCGGCCCGCTGACGGTAATGTCAAAGCGCCGGCTGGCAAGTGCTTGCGAAGTTATGTGATCGTTGTTCGGACCGTCCAGAACTACAAATGCGTGGATTTTACTTCCCGTGCTGGATTGACGGCACAGGTAGCGCATGCCATTGAGGTTGCCTTCGCCCTCCTCGCCGACATTGGCGACGAAAAGCAGGTTATGGAATCGCTCTTTAAGGCCCGGAGAGCTGGCGACCAGCCGCGCAATAGCAAGCAAAGACGCCAAACCGGAGCCGTTGTCGGAAACGCCCGGGCCGTGCATGCGGCCGTCCGGCGTCACGAAGATCTCTTCGTCGTTGCGGGGCGCCAATACTGTATCCAAGTGCGCGGTCAGGGCGATATAGGAGCCGTCGCGATTCTCCAACGGGTGCGCGATGACATTGCCGCCGCGGTCGATCCGGGCGACGCAGCCCAGCGACCGGAACTGGTCGAGCATCCACTCGGCCCGGCGCTGCTCAAAAAAAGTGGGCGCCGGGATGCGGCACAAGCGTAGATGTTGTTCGTTAATCCACTGCTTTTCGCGAACGAACCACTGCAATGCATCGCGCAAGACCGGGAGATTTGCAGCTTCCGCGACGTGCTTGGCGAGCGGCAGAGGCTCGCCGCGAAAGGAGGGCGACTTGCTCGAAACAGCCAAATGCCAGTGTAACGCAGCCACTCAGCCGCGCCGGCGTTCGATGGAGGAACGTCAGGACATCCCGTGCCCGGGTGCAGACGCGCCGATCGTGAGCCGTGGTTAGGTTCTGCCCGTGGCGGGTATTTCCATGGGCTCGTCAGCGCTGCCGCCGTAGATGCGCGGCACCTTCGCTCCCATCGGCCGGAGGTAGGTTGCCAATTGGCCGCGATGATGAATGCAATGACTGTTCATCAAGCCGACATACGCAATGGCCGGGAAGTTGAACACACCGCGAAAGTCGATGGATCGAGTGAGTGCATCGCCTTTCAGCTCGCTTACTGCGGCTGTGGCTTTGGCGCTGTTCTCGTCATACCACTTGACCACATCCGCCGATGTCTTGATATGCTCCGGCATGGCGCCACCCGAGGCAAAATTTCCGGCAGCGACGCCGTTCAAGAAGAAACACTCGCTCGAGGCCAAGTGCCAGGCGAGTTCAAGAGCTGTCTTGGAGGTGGGGTCCGGACGCCAACCGCTTTTATCCTGCGGTATGGCTTCAATTACGCGCCGCGTGGTTTTCCGCTCGTTGTGAATCTGCGGAAGGTAAACTTCTTTAAGAAGAAACTCGGCCTGGTCTGGTGTCATAGCCGAACCTTAGCACACTGGGACGCGCCAGAGGTTCGCCCGGCTTAGCAGGCCAGCGCCGGTTCCAATGCCGCGCCGAGAGACAGAAGCAGCGCCTCCTCGAACGGCCGGCCGATCATCTGCAGGCCGATGGGGAGTCCTTCGCTGGATCTGGCGCATGGAAGCGACAGGGCCGGGAACCCGAGCACGTTAACGGCGCGAACAAAGCGGGTGGCCGCCAGGCGGGTGTCCTGTAGCTCGCCATTCAGATCGATCTGCTTTTGTCCGATGCGCGGCGCAGTTATGGGGGTTGTGGGCGTAAGCACACAGTCGATGTTGCGAAACAGCGAGTGGAACTCGCTCAGCAGCTTTCGGCGCAAGCGCTGTGCGTTGACGTAGTCGGTGGCCGGGACCAAGCGCCCCTGGTCCAGAAGTGCCAGGACGTCGGCGCCAAAGTCCTGGCGGCGATCCCAATAGGGTTCGTAAAGCGCAGATGCTTCGGCCAGGAGGATGACGCGGCCAGCGGCGTTGAGGGCTTCGATGTCTGGAACGTCAATCGGGACGACATGTGCACCGAGCGCCTCTGCCTGGCGAGCCGCGTTTTCCACCGCCTGCCTCACTTCAGGGTGAACACCCGAAAAATAAAAATTCGTGGGAAGACCCACCCGGATGCCGCCGATGGGGAGCGGGGTTCGGGCGCGTGGTTGATCCGTCATGACTTGATAAGCCAGGCTGACATCGTCGACCGTTCGAGCGAGAGGCCCAACGTGATCGAGCGACAGGCCCAGCGGCTGAATGCCGCTGCGGTCGATCGCGCCATAGGTCGGCTTCAGCCCCACAACTCCGCAAAACGAAGCCGGAATACGGATGGAGCCGCCCGTGTCGGTTCCGGTGGCCATGAAGGCCATTTCGGCGGCGATGGCCGCACCCGACCCTCCGCTGGAACCGCCCGGCGAGCGCTCCAAGTCGCGCGGGTTTCGAATAGCGCCAAAGTGAGGGTTTTCGGAGGTAATGCCGTAGGCCAACTCGTGCAGACCTGTTTTTCCGACCATCACGGCGCCGGCCCGATGCAATCTCGCGACCACCGGAGCATCGGAGCCGGGAAGAAAATCGGCGAAGAGCTTAGATCCGGAGGTGGTTCGGATGCCGCGCGTCCAGATCAGATCCTTGTGCGCGATGGGGATTCCGTGGAACGGCCCGTAATCGTTCCCTCTTGCAAGCTCCGAGTCGAGTTCCTGGGCTCTTGTTCTTGCTGCCTCCGCAGTGATCGTGATGAAGGCGTTAATGCGGGGGTTGAGCTTCTCGATATGATCCAGGCACCGGTTGGTCAGCTCCAGGCAGGAGATCTTCCGAGAGCGCAGCGCAGCCCCGGCTTCGCGAACGGTCACGCGCCGGCCTCGGGATCATAATCCAGAGCCAAGCCTACCTGATCCGTAAGTCCTTGAGTATATTCATGCAACGTGGTAAGGACCGCATCGACGACGGGCTGAATGCGCGAGAGTTGTTCGGGCGGGATGGGAACGCTCATTTGCGGACTCTGCCTAAGATTCTACCCCCGAAAAGCCGATGACAGAGTGGAGATTAGACGTCGTGTCGCAAGCCACAGAACGCCGCCGGAAAAGCCGCCAGAAGAACTCACACGCCAAAGAGCCGCGGTGGGTCATGCTACAAAATGTCCCGGGCCGCTCGGGCGAGGTGCGGGCGAAGGTTGCCGACACCAGCGATGAGGGATTGGGGCTGATTCTTCCGTTCAAGCTACGGGAGCAAGAAGTAATTGTTATTAAAGGGCTCCCGGGTACGGCTGCGTCGGCAGGCAAAGTGAAAGCTCGGGTGATTCACTGTACCTCGATCCCGGAGGGCTACCACGCCGGATTGACATACGAGGAGAAACGCGAATCGGGGGGCGAACTCGAGGAAACCGTTCCGGATTATTATGAGCTTCTGCAAGTCAGCCCGAAGGCCGATCCGGAAATGATTCACCGTGTGTACCGGATCCTGGCCCAGCGCTATCACCCGGATAACGCGAGTACGGGGGATGACGGCATTTTTCGCGGTGTCACCGAAGCGTACAAAATCCTGAGCGATCCGGAAAAGCGTGCAGCCTACGATGTGAATTACCAATCGAACCGGCAGTTGCGCTGGCAAATCTTCGACCAGCACCAGGCCGTCACGGGCAAATCGGCAGAGAAGGCCAAGCGCCGCGGCATTCTGGAACTGCTATACACTTCTCGGCGCAACCAGCCCGCCGCTCCGTCCATGACACTGCATGAACTGGAGGATCTGCTGGGATGCCCGCGCGAACACCTCGAGTTCAGCCTGTGGTATCTCAAGGAAAACGGTTTGATCACGCGCAGCGACAATGCCCGGTACGCCATAACCGCCAAGGGAGTCGATTTTGCCGAATCCGAACTCCTCGATACCGAATTGGGGGCCAACCGCCTGTTAGAAGCCGCGCACGAAAATGGCAGCACGCAGGAGCCGGTTGCCAAGGCCGGGTAGCAGTTTTGCGCCATGGCTTTCAGCCCACCGGCCAGGTTCGAGCACGTGCCTAAGATAAGCACACTAAGATAAGCACCCGGTTGCATTCATGGCCCGGAACGCGATAAACTCGCACCACCTGGGTCTTTCTGGCCCAGACTAAGGGAGGCAACATCATGAAGAAGGTCCTAGCTGGGTTTGCCTTGACGGCTACATTTTCGTTTACCGCCATGGCTGCCAATGTCACGGGCTATATCATTGATCAGTCCTGTGCCGACAAACCTGCCATGAGAGGCAACGTTCAATGCGCGCAGAGCTGTATCAAGAAGGGTAGTCCTGCCGTTCTGGTCACAGATGACGGCAAGGTATACAAGTTGTCCGATCAGGCCAAAGTGGTTGACCACGCGGGTCATAAAGTCACTGTGACTGGCAAAGTCGATGGCGACACGATTCAGGTAGACAGCGTAAAGATGTAGGTTCGCGGCAAGCGAAATCGCTTGCTCGGCGAAATGGAGTCGCGCGACGGGCGCAACTCCTAAGGCAGTAACTTCAAGTCGCGGCTGTGCGGCATATGCCGGCAGTCGCGATTGCTTTTCGTGGCAGGCTCAAATTCTTAGCTTTCTAGCCGAATAGATCGCTATCGGTTAGCGGCGCTTTCCCTCGTAATTGGTCTGGTCTGGTGTGGCCGATTCCCAAGGACCGTAACGATCGTCCTACTCCGGGCGAGCCGAATTCGGGGGTCATGGTTGCATTGGAGAATTGGGATCCTCGCCGGAGATTCCGCCAGGAACATCTTCGCGCTGGTTTGTTGAGTGGCGGGGCGGGCCCGGATCATTCTCGAAAAAAACATCCCGGATTCACAAATGGCGGTGAGAGCGTTTGATTCGACATGATCAACGTAGGCCGAGCTGCTCCATCACGCGCCTTTGGACCGACAGGGGAGGGTCGAAAATTCCGAGTCGGCCCTTCAGCCTGATGAACTTGAGCTGCCTTGCCTCTTCCAACTCCCACCCGATCGGCCCTTCGAACCACTTGCTCGCGCTTTTGGACACACAGTCCTTCAGGGTGACGAGGCCGATTACGCCGCCGGTCTCGAATTCGTCAGGCAATGTCACGCCCCGCTTCTTCGCGAAGGCGCGATGCTCTTCGAGTTCACGTTTGGGCGGAAGATTCGCGCTGGCCTGGATCAGCAACGCGCCTCGATAGTGCGTTCGCCAGGTTCGGTTCTCAATATCCTTGTGACCAGTGACGATCAACCAGGACCACGGTTGCCGGACGACGATTACCTTCATTTCCATGGCGGTCTCTCACCCGATGAACTTCGGCTTACGGCAGATGGCTAAGGCCGGATAAAATTTCGGCTCAGCGGCTCGCCGTTGCGCTTCCGCAGGTCGGTTTTTGATCGCAACGGCTTCTTGAATCTTGTCAGGTTGGCAAACGTGTAGTCGGTCCCGTCAGGTGTGATCTGGATATCCTGGAGTACCGCCCAGGCAACGAGCTTATCCGTGTTCTCGGCCTCCGCGAAGATCACCGCGACCGCGTTCCCCCGGCGCTCAGCATCTGCCCGCAGGCGTTTCGCCGTGGTCCAATGCACGCCGTTCGTGGAAAGGATCGCTGCGGCCCTCGACCAGGTCGTCGGAGTGCTTGGTACACGCACAAATCAGTGAAGGAATCCGCCATAAATAAAAACGATTCTATGTCGCTTGGAGCCATCTTTGCCAGCGCGATTTTCGTCGTTATCTGGCCCACTCGCCCGCGCAACTCGATAGAATTACGTAGTTGTCTTCAATCACATCATGGCGAACAACAAGAAAAAGGCTCAGGCCGTTGCCGCCGGGGCTCCCGCTGGACCCAGCCTCGATAAGGTAGCTGATTACCGGTTCCCGGAAGCCACCCGTAAGAACAATCCGCCCGCCAAGATCGCCGCCGAAGGTCACGTGCCGCTGGTGCCGAAGGCCGAGTATTTCTACAGCCCGCGCCGGCCGCCGGAACTGCGCTTCGACCCGACCGGCCGCACGGATGAATTGCCGGAGTTGCTGGCCACGGCGCGGCAGCGGAAGTTGACGGAGGCTGAGGCATGGGCACTGGCCGAGGCGCTCCGCGTCCATGAGCCGTGGCTCGAGTGGGCGGGGAAGCGGGAGGCGCGTTCGTTCACCGTCGATCCGGTGGCCCTGCACATCCACGAACGCGTGAGCGCGCAGGCCATCTTGAAGGTCGCCGCGCGCGAGGACGTGAACCGCTCGCTGTTCGCCGACCCGGAGCAGGAGTACAACGAGGCCGTTCAGTTCTACCGCCACGATGTGGACTGGTCCAACCGGCTGATCCTGGGCGACAGCCTGCAGGTCATGTCATCGCTGGCGCGGCGCGAGGATCTCGCGGGCAAAGTGCAGATGATCTATATCGACCCGCCGTACGGGATCAAGTTCGCGAGTAACTTCCAGCCGGAAATCGGCAAGCGAGATGTGAAGGAGAAGGAGACTGACCTCACCCGCGAACCGGAAATGGTTAAGGCGTATCGGGATACGTGGGCATTGGGCGTGCACTCTTACCTGGCCTACCTCCGGGATCGTCTGATCGTCGCAAGGGAGTTGGTCTCGGATCTTGGCAGCATATTCGTGCAGATCGGTGATCAGAACGTGCACCACGTTCGTGAAGTCATGGACGAAGTGTTCGGGGCCCAGAACTTCATGTCGATCATCACTGTCCAAAAGACAACCAGCGCGTCTGGCGAGGGAATCTCGACGGTAGCCGACTTCCTTCTTTGGTACGCCAGGAACAAGGAAACGGCCAAGGTGCGGCCACTCTACTTCGAACGGAGCGGATCTGGTTGGGTGAACTACGATTACGGATTGTCGCCGGACGGTACGTACCGCCGGTTGACATCCGAAGAGCGTGCGGACTACGGGACCGTCGAAAACGGCTTCAGCGTATATAGGCGGGACAACCTGACTAGCCAGCGGCCGGCGCAGGGGACGGATCTAAGGTCATATTCGTTTTGCGGCCGGGAATATGGGCCCGGAAAAGGAACCTTCAAGACCGACCTCATGGGCTTGAATAGACTGCGTGACAGTGACCGCCTTGAGGCATATGGCGAGACTCTTTCGTATCGACGGCTGGCCTCCGACTTCCCTTACATGCCCATAAGCAACTTGTGGACCGACACGGTGACCGGA
Organism: Bryobacteraceae bacterium; assembly: GCA_035293725.1. Lineage (GTDB taxonomy): Bacteria > Acidobacteriota > Terriglobia > Bryobacterales > Bryobacteraceae > Palsa-89. Next base: position 283,522 of record DATGMH010000022.1, on the reverse strand, counting down.
GGCTTTGCTGAGCAACGGTTCTACGTAGTTCAGACAACTGCGAAAGTAATCGGTCGTTGTCTCCTGATGACTACTGATCCTGGTGACTTGGTGCTTGATCCAACATGCGGCAGCGGATCAACAGCATTCGCTGCCGAGCAGTGGGGTCGCCGTTGGATCACGATTGACACCAGCAGGGTAGCGGTCGCAATCGCGCGTCAACGGCTGCTGACATCCCGGTTCGATTTCTACAGGATGAAGAATCAGGGAGCGGGCATCGCGGGCGGTATCCTCAACAAACGTGCCCCGCACGTGCGGCTGAGCGACGTCGTGCGAAACCTGAACCTCGAACCGATCTTCGCTAAACACGAGCCAATCCTCGAGGCCAAGCTTGCCGCAGCCAAAGCCGCCTTGAAGCGCGTCTCCGATAAGCTCCGCAACGAACTCCGCACCAAACTCGCGCTGAAGCAGAAGCAGGAAGGCAAGAAAGCCATCACCGACGCTGACCGCCGGCGGTGGGAACTGCCGAAGCAGTGGCAGCATTGGGAAGTTCCCTTCGACACCGATCCGGATTACCCAGCCGACCTGAAGAGGGCCGTCGAGGAGTACCGCGCGGCCTGGCGCGCCAAGATGGACGAGGTAAACGCCTGCATCGCGGCCAACGCCGAGCAGGAAGAACTGGTCGATCAGCCGGAGGTGGATCGTAAGATCACGCGCGTGAGTGGGCCGTTCACAGTAGAAGCCGTGCAGCCGCCGGAGATGTCGTTGGGCGATGCCATCGAGGTAAACACCGGCGGTTTTGCCGGCGAGCCCGACGAGTTGGGCGAGACGTTTGTTATCCGCGAGGTCCAGATGGGTGAGTCGGCGCAGAACGTGGAAGCGTATCTCGCCAAGATGGTAGACCTGCTCAAGATGGACGGGGTCCGCTTTCCCGATAACAAGCACATGAAGTTCACGCGCCTGGACGCCGTTTACGCCAGCGGCAAAGCGGCAGGCATCCACGCGGAGGGGCGCTGGGTGACGATGGGTGAAACCGATGCAGACCCAGAAGGCGACGCGACGGTCGGCGTGGTTTTCGGCCCGCAATATGGCCCGATTACAGCGAAGATGATCGAGGAGGTCATCAAGCCGGCTTCGCGCCGCTACGACGATCTGGTCTTTGCCGGCTTCAGCTTTGATGGTCCCGCCCAGGCGGTGATCGACGAAGGCCACCCGCGGCTGCGGATGCACCTGGCGCACATCCGCCCGGATGTGAACCCCGGCATGAACGGCCTGCTGAAAGAACAGCCGGGAAGCCAGTTGTTCACTGTGTTCGGAAGACCACGCACTGCGCTCGACGGGCCGGACAGCGACGGCATGTACCGCCTGAAGATGGAGGGCGTCGACATCTACGATCCGGTGACGAACGCCATTGTGGACACCGGCGCGGCGAAAGTGGCCGCCTGGTTCGTGGATGGCGATTATGACGGGCGGACATTCTGTATCACGCAGGCCTTCTTCCCCGACCGGAGCGCTTGGGAGAAGTTGAGCAAGGCTCTGGACGGCGTGGTCGATCCCGACCGCTTCGAGGCTTTCTCTGGCACCGTGTCGTTGCCTTTCCCTGCCGGAAAGCACCGATGCGCCGCCGTGAAAGTCATCGACCCGCGCGGCAATGAGGTGATGCGGGTTCACGCCCTCACTCCGGAGGCGAATTAGATGGCTCGCCGGAGTGGGAAGCCGGCAGGCAACGGCGCGGCGGCCGCTCAGGAACAACTGCCGGTCCAGCCGGTCGAAAGGCCGATCATCTGCAATCCATATGATGAGCCGCAGGATCACTGGATCTACGACTCGGAAACGGGCGCTGCGAGCCGAGCCGGGATTCGGCGTCCGGCGAGCTACTGGTACAAAACCGAGCGCACAGGCAGCGCGCAGCAGCAGTTGTTTGCCGAGGAACAGCGAGACGACCTGCCGTTGCCCAATTTCCTGCGGGAAGACGTAAGGCGGTTGGGCGCGAACAATTATGCCGCCTGGCCGAAAATCACGCGCGACCTGCTCCAGCATTGGGCGCGCCCGGATCGTGGTCGGCGGTTGTTCTTCTGCCAGCGGGAAGCGGTGGAGACGATCCTCTACTTGTTCGAGTTCGGCATCTGGAGGACTAAGCGCATGCCGTTCAAGCCGGCGCTGAGCGACGACGACCTGGCCCGGCTGCTCGAAGGCACGCGGCCGTCGTTCAGTCTGTCTACGCAAGAGTTCTTCCCGCGGCTCATCGATCCAGCTTCGGACGACGGTTAGTTGCGCTGCGGCGGCTGGCCGCGAAGATGGCGACCGGCAGCGGCAAGACGGTCGTGATGTCGATGTTGATTTCGTGGGCCTTCTGCAACCGCGGCCAGAATGAGGCGAGCGCGTTCTTCCCGAATGGCGTGCTCATCTGCTGCCCGAACCTGACGGTGAAGGAACGGCTCCAGGTGCTGCGGCCCGAGCGTCCGGACAACTACTACGAGCAGTTCGACATCGTACCCGTGAAGTACCGCCCGCTGCTCCAGGCGGGAAAGGTGCTGGTGACGAACTGGCATCGCTTCGCACCGGAGTCCGAGCACGTGGAAAACGGGAAGTCGTACGCCGTGGTGAACAAGGGACCGGAGACTCCGGATACGTTTGCTCGGCGGGTGCTCGAAGACCTCTATGAGCGGCTCCCGATCATGGTGCTGAACGACGAGGGCCACCACTGCTGGCGTCCCGCTCCGTCCGAGGAAGACTTGACCGGCGAGGAAAAGGAAGAGCGCGAGGAAGCACGGGTTTGGCTCGACGGGCTGGACCGCATAAACAACTGCACTCCCATCCCTGCGAAGCAGGCGGGTATCTCCGTTTGCGTGGATCTCTCGGCTACGCCGTTCTACATCCATGGAAGCGGGTATCCCGAGGGCCGTCCATTCCCCTGGATCGTTTCCGATTTTGGATTGGTGGACGCCATCGAGAGCGGCATCGTGAAGATTCCGCGATTGCCGGTGCAAGACACCACGGGGCGGCCGGATCCGAAGTACTTCAAGCTCTGGAAGGCGATTAACGAAGATCTCCAGCCGGCTGAGCGCCTACCGGGTAAAGCAGGACGACCCAAACCAGACGTCGTGTACCGCGAGGCAGAAGGTGCCCTCCAGCAGATCGCTTCCCAGTGGAAGGAGCGGTACGAGCAAATCCAGGCGGCGAAGCCCGGCCAGGAACAGGTACCGCCGGTGCTGATCATCGTCTGCAACGATACCGACGTAGCCGAGGTCTTCTACCGCAAAATCTCGGGCGAGATCGAGGAGGAGGTGGTCACCGAGGCAGAAGTCGCGGAGGTCCTGGCCGAGGAAGAAAATGGCAACAACGGGAGCGGCGCACCGAAAAAGGGCAAGGCCGCGAAGAAAAAGAAGCGCGTCACCTACGGACAGGGCGCGATTTTCCCGGAATTGTTCTCGAATACACCGGCGCAGAAGCGCACGATCCGCATCGACACGAAGTTGCTGGCTGAAGCCGAAAGCGATTCCCTGGACAAGAAGAAGCAGGATGCCGCGGAGGAGCTGCGCAAGGTTGTGGCCACGGTGGGCAAGCGCGGCGAGCCGGGTGAGTACGTGCGCTGCGTGGTATCCGTCTCCATGCTAACCGAGGGCTGGGACGCGAACAACGTCACGCAGGTGCTGGGCGTGCGCGCGTTTGGCAGCCAGTTGCTCTGCGAGCAGGTGGTAGGTCGAGGACTCCGCCGGATGGACTACGTTCCCGACCCAACCACAGGCCTGCTGACCGAAGAGTACGTTGATGTTTACGGCATCCCATTCTCTGTGATCCCCTTTAAGGGCCGTGCCGTGAAGGGGCCCGCTCCGGAGGACAAGCCGAAGAACCACGTGCGGGCGCTTGCGGAACGCAAGGCGATGGAGATCCGATTCCCGGTTGTGGAGGGCTATGCGTTTGCGCTGCGGAAGAACCTGATTCGCTGCGACGTCGGCGAGCTGGACCCGCTGGTGATTGAGCCGAACCGCGAACCGACCGCCACGTTCGTGCGGCCCACAGTCGGATACCAGGAGGGCAGCCCCGCCGCCCACAGTGCGCCGTTCCAGTTCGTTCAGCAGGACCGCGATGAGTACTACGCCCACACTCACCTGCAGACCATCGAATTCCAGATCGCGCGGCTGATCGTGGATGAGTTGACGGTGGGAGCGTCGGCGGCAACGGACGTGCGGCGGCGCGTGCTGCGATTCCAGTCGCGGCACCAGCTGTTCCCGCAGGTGTTCCGGTATGTGAACGAATACGTCCGGCGCAAGGTGAATTTCAACGGCGCGCATCCCTGCGAGCTGGGCCTGGAGAAGTACGTGAAGCGCATGGTGGAGCGCCTGCGCGACGGCATTGTGCCGGATGAGAGCGAGGGCGAGCCGCCGCTCATGCCGATCCTGAATCGGTACAAGTCCGTCGGCACCACCGCGGATGTGGACTTCAAAACCACGCGCCCGTGCCACGCCACGTTTAAGAGCCACATCGACCAGGTGGTGATGGACAACCTGACCTGGGAGGCAAGCGCGAGCTTCCGCCTCGAATCGAGCGATGCTGTGGCGTTCTACGCCCGAAATGATCATCTCGGCCTGTTGATCCCCTACGAGTACATGGACATCGACCACTCGTACGAACCGGATTTTCTGGTGCGCCTCACCAACGGCGTCACCGTGGTGCTGGAGATTAAAGGCTTCGAAGACGATCAGGATAAGGCCAAGCACACGGCAGCAAAGCGCTGGATCACCGCCGTGAACAACTGGAGCGAACTCGGAAAGTGGACGTTTCACGTCTGCCGAAACCCGCAGTTGCTCGACAAGGAGATGGCGTACCTGGTTCGCTCGAGCTAGCAAATATGCGACCGTACTACTTCTCGGAGTTCTCATACGGGTTCGCTGTGACTGCGGAATTCGTACGCGATCCTGCCTTGAGGATCATCGACCCGCCCGAATTTCCGTCCTCGCGACGGGAGGGTCAGGCCGGCGGGGGAGCCGACGTGCGCCTCAATACGCCCGGTGTTCTGACCTATTTACAGTTCAAACTCTCCGATTACATGTGTGGCCCAACCGCGGCAGAACGAGGCCTCTTCCCGAGCAAGGAATACTACCGCTTTCACATCCGCAATGACGTGACTGCCTCGGGCATGACGCAGCACGAATTGCTGATTCAACTCGATAGGCCCGGAAACCGGGTTTACTACATCGCGCCGGGGTTCTACTATGAACCAGACTGGCAGCGGCTCTACCGTTGCCGACAGGTGGTTCAGAACTCAATCCTCTTCTCTCCTGCCGAACTTGGATCGGTGGACAATACCGAGGATCACGTTGTTGCATTCGAAACCGCCGACGCTGGATTCGGGTGGTTGTGCTCGGAACCAATCAGACGTGAAGCAACGGCTGGAAAAGAGGCGCTGCGCCACCTGAAAACTCTGGCAAGGCGGGCCGAGCCGATTACGACCGATCGGCTGGCTGGGGAAGTCCAGAAGCTTGCTCGAACACTGGAGATTTCACCACCCGATCCTGTGGCCGTTCCACCGCACACGGCCGACGATCTACGTTGGGACCGAGAGACGATCCAGGGAATGCAACTGGCCACTCAACTCGCGTCGATGGCGCGATCCCATCTGGATTGCACGCTGGCAGTCGTGCATTCTGAGTAGAAGCGAATTCCGCTTGATGTTCTGCGCCTAAAGAGTGATTCATGTGGTGCGCGGCGAAGACGCCGCAGAAAAGGATACCCACATGAATACTGAGAACGAAGCCCGCACCAGCACCGAACCCGCCGTTGCGCCACAGACCGCCCCAGTTGCGCCGGGAAAGGCCGGCTCGACCAAGTCGGCCAGCACCCGGAGAGGGTCGCAGAAACCCAAGCGTCGCGCGGAGAAGGCCGCATTGAGATCATCGGGTAACGCTGCCGCCAAACAGCCGACTCGGATGGCGGCCAACGAGGCCACCGACCTGGCTGAGACTGCTCTCCCGGGCGAATTCAATAATCGTCCCGGAGATGCTTCCACGGAAAACCGGCACCACTATGGGCGAGATCGCCAAGGTCACAGGTTGGCAGAATCACGGCAACAGGGGTTCATGTCTGGCACGAGCAGCACGATGTCGCGCCAGCCCGAGAGGTTAGCGGCTTTTTCCGTTCCAGGGACCGACGCACGCCAGACTGGCTAATTCCAACTTCTACAGGTCTTCCGGACGCAAGCCCGTGTGCTTCGCGATACGGCTGAGAATCTTTCGACCCAACTCGTCGTTATCGTGGAATGCGAACTCGTAATCGGTCCAGCCGTCGCGGGCGAGGAGCCTATGAGAACCACTCTGCCGCTTGATGCGCCACCCGATGCGCTCCAGCGCCGCGAGAACGCGGCGCGCCTTAATCGCCGGCCAGTTGCTCACTCAGCACCTGAAACGAGACGTTGAGGGCCGACGGTGGCAGTTCGGCGTGCTTGATCCGATCTGCAATCACCTCGATGGCCAGCCTCTCGGTGTTGCTGATGGCATCCTCGCGCGTTTGCCCGTAGGTCACTACTCCGGGGAGTTCCAGCGCCTCGGCAATCCAGCGGCCGTCATCTTCCCGGTCGATCTCAATGGAAAGGTGCACCTCTACAATTGTAAGCCGGACCTTGGTTCAAAATCCGCCCGCGTCACTCGGCTCGACAGATACGGCTGTGTTAGCGCCGCAAAATTATGTAGGATTTCTCGCCGGTCTACGCCGCGATATTTACCTGGGGGCGCCGGCGTTTCGTTACAGACGGTTATTGATTGGATAATCGTTTGTTGAAGCGGCACGCCACATCCGGCACCGGGAGCGAACTCGGGGCTGACGCCGTTGAGAGAGTTTATGAAGCTCCCGTCCGATTCAGCCATCGCCGGCCTGAGCGCCCCACCTTACGCGCAAAAGATCCCGGGCGCGAATGGCAAACTATCGGCACACGGCGAACGCGAATCAGGGCAAGAAACACGATTGCGACCGCGGTAACCACCGCTGCATTCGCGTGACGTTTCATCACGCCTTTGTCCATGATGGGGTAGTAGGTCAACGGCATCACCACCATGCCAAACACCACAGAAATATTCACCAGGTCAGGTTGTAAAACTGGCAGAGATTGTAGCCGCCCGACAACACCGTCTCCACGCTCGCTCCGGCTAAGCAGGCGAGCGTTCCCAGAATCACCAGCAAATATCCTGTTTTGCCCAGCGGTGTGGCAATACCGCTGACGGCGACATTCAGGTGCTCCGGAAAAACGCGCTCCGGCATAAACACCAGCGCGTCGATTGCCAGGAGCGCCACCGTCAGCACGGCGCCGAGAATCGATCCCAAGCTTGCCACCTCGAAGTTCTCCGGCAGATCCTTTTCGTTCCAATCCTCCTCCATCGCGCCCGACGAATAGAAATGGACTTCGTATTCTTTGACCCGCTGCCCAAAATCCCATTCGCACATTTTCCAAAGCTCTGCGACTCACGTTAGGCGTGGATATTTGCGGCGCATTACGTCCTCGTCGATCTTGTACGTCCAACTAGGAACAACTGCCTGAATTATTTCTAAGAGGTGTCTAAAAGGGCGCTCTCTTTCTGACAATTGCCGGGATCTACCCCAAGCGATCATATCGGCAGCCTGTATTGCGGGGTAATCTCGCATATCAACATCGGTGATGTTTTCGATTACATCCCACGCCGGTTTTACGGTGACTTGGTGTCGCGGTGTCCTTTCTTGCAGCCATCGTTCCTTTACTGTGTGCATAAACTGTTCGTCTCTATCAAAGAAGATGTGGGCTAGTTCCGATTTGTGCGGATGTTGATCGTTGTACCATGACACGGATTTGGCGACACATATTTCCGCGCAGATGGTATAAGGGTCGGACACAGGGTATCCCATGGCCCGCAACTCTTGGTTTGCTGTTAAATCGATCATACAGAGACATGCGGTAAACGTCCGATCAAGCCGTTGCAGAAGCTGTACGGCATCTATAATGAGCTTGTTTTTCTTTTCTTCATTCCAGCCGACGGTCCTTTCAAATGGATCTTCCCACCCGATCAGTTCGTTCATGTGAATGTATGGGGCAATTGGGTAGCGATCGCGTAGCATAGCTACCCAATTCGCCTCGAACTTGGCCCAGGTCGCGTCAGGGGCACCAAATCCTGCAAGCGTCACCCAGGCGTGGTTTGAGTCGTCGAGTCCTTCGCTCCCATCGAAATAACACTTCATGGCTACTAATGGTTTGTTTCCGAGATGGAATCGTCCAGTGGCGTGCTTAAGAAATTTAATGGTATACCGCTGCAGTGCGACATATGCTCCCTCCGGATTTCATACTTGTTGTCAAGGGATAAGACCCCTTCCACTTGACTTTCTCCTTTTCTTCGCCCACAATGAACCCATGGCCCTGACCAAACGCCAAAAGGAGGTCCTGGATTTCATCGCGGACTTCGTGGAACAGAATGGCTATAGCCCCAGCTACGACGAACTCGCGCAAGCGCTGAAGCTGGCGTCGCTCGCCACCGTCCACAAGCACATTCAGGCGCTCGAATCGCGCAATTACCTGCGCCGCCAGTTCAACCAAAGCCGCTCGCTGGACGTCGCGCCGAAGTACCTTCAGGAGCGGCGCAAGAACCGCAAGCCGGTCCAGCCGCTCGAAATTCCGCTCGCAGGACGGATCGCGGCGGGCGCGCCGGTCGAAGCCGTCCAAGGCCAGGAAACCATCCAGTTCGCCGACTTCACCGGCAAAGGCGAAACGTTCGCGCTTCAGGTCAGCGGCGACTCGATGATCGAAGACCACATCATGAGCGGCGACTACGTCCTGGTGGAACGGGCGCAGCAGGCCCGTGACGGAGAGATCGTCGTGGCGCTGGTCGGCGGCCTCGAAACCACCTTGAAGCGCATCTATCATGAGTCCGGCGGGCGCATCCGATTGCAGCCGTCTAACTCGTCCATGCAGCCAATCCTGGTGAATGCGGTGGACGTCCAGATCCAAGGCCGCGTGCTGGCGGTCCTTCGAAAGTACAAGTAAACCGGCCTACTTACACCCACCCACGCGCGTCTGCGCGCTGCTGCGCCGATCTCAGCGCGACGAACGTCTGTCCAAACCTCACATGCTAGACTGGTATCGGACATGGGCAGTGCCGTAACTGGCATCAAACGTTTCTTGTTTTGGGACTACCCTCGCGCCGGCTGGCAGTACGACGTGATGGTCGGCCTGATCCTGGCATTCATTTTCCTTACGCCGCGCGCCTGGTTTCGCGATCAGCCGCGCGCCAGCAGCATCGTCATGCTGCCATCGGAGCACGGCGCGACCGTGTTCTGGATGGATGCGGAGCAATTCTCCAGCGCGGCCGATTCGGAAAGGCCCGCCAAAGCCGGCGCGCTATTAAAAGCACGCACGGGGAAGAAGTACAACGTGGTACGGCTCGAGCCGATCGTGGATTCCGAAAAGGAAATCAAGGGGTACATGGCGTTCACGACGCCGTAACTCTCGAATTCTTCAAGCCAACGAATGAAGCTGCACTCTCCCATGGTGGTTGCGCTCGTCGCGCTGCTGACACGTGCCGCCGCCGGTGCGCCTCCCGCCGACACACAGGAGCTCCACTCCTTGATGGCGCGCATGGATAAGGCAGCGTCCGAGTTTAAAGCCATGACCGCACAAGTCAGTTATGTAACTCACACTGACGTTTTGAACGAGGACAACACGGAAACCGGTACAGCGATGATGGAGAAAGTACAGCCCGGCGAAGTAAAGGGGCGCGTCGACTTTGTTACACCGGATCCGCATATCATAACGTTCGAAAGACGCCACGTGCAGAGATACTTCCCGAAAATTAAAACGCTCGAAGTGTACGACTTAGAGAAGAACGGCGAGCAACTGGATAAATTCTTGATGATCGGCTTTGGGACCTCTGGCGCAGAACTTGCTAAGGACTACGACGTGGTGGTGCTGGACGTGGAACCATTGAAAGGCCAATCCGGAAGGTTCGTTCATATCCGACTAACTCCGAAATCCGCCGAAGCCCGCCAGTATGTAAAGAACCTAGAGCAATGGATCCCAGAGCAAGGCGATCCTTACCCGATTCGAGAAAAAATCCTCCAGCCGTCGAACGACTACGTCGTGGTCAGTTACAGCGATCTGAAGATCAATCCGCCTCTGAAGCCAGACGCATTGCAACTGAAGCTGCCGGCCGGGGTTAAAACTGTTTACCCAGGCCGATGAAAGCCCTCGCCGACAAGCCTCGTTTGAACAATCGCGACGCCCGCGGCCGGCTCACGTTTTTGGACTGGACGCGTGGCTTGGCCGTCGCCACCATGCTTCAGGGGCACGTGTTCCACTCATTTGCGAAGCAGGACATTCGCACCGAGGGGCCGTTCACGATCTCGCAGTTCTTAGGCGGCATCGGGCCAGCCGTGTTCCTGGTTCTCACGGGGATCACTCTTGCGTTTTTGATGGACGGGCGGGAACGCCAAGGCATCGGCCCGTTGGGCCGCTGGAAAGCCGCGCTGCGCCGCGCAGGCTACCTATTCTCGCTGGCATTTGCGTTCCGGCTGCAGCTCTGGCTGTTTGCGTTTCCCGGGAGTCCATGGACGGACTTGTTCCGCGTCGACATTCTGAACTGCATGGGCTTTGCGATCGGATTGATGTCCGTGATGGCCATCTTCACGACGGCCGAGCGCGTGCGGCTCTGCGCCGGCTTGGGCGTTGCCATAGCGTCGCTATCGCCGCTGGTATCCTCACTCGATTGGAGCTGGCTGCCCTCGCGCATTTCGGACTACTTCGTTCCGAGCTATCAATATTTCGCATTTTTCCCCTGGGCCGCCTTCATCGCGTTCGGCATGAGCATTGGGAGCATTCTGCGGCTGGTGAAAGCGGAGCACATGGGCCGCGTGATGCAGTGGGGCACGCTGGGTGGAATCGTGCTGATCCTCGGCGGGCAATATTTCTCCAACGTGCCTTATTCGCTATTTCCGAAATCGGAGTTCTGGCTGAATAGCCCCGGCCTGATCATAATCAAACTCGGCGTGGTGATGATTATGATCGCATTCGCATTCGTTTGGACCGAGTACGCCTTGGGCGCCGCGTTTAGCTGGATCCGGCAGTTGGGCACCACGTCTCTGCTGGTCTATTGGGTGCACATCGAGCTGGTCTATGGGCGCTGGTTCGGCGCCTGGCATGAATCGTTGAGCAACGTCGAATGCGCGTTCTGCGCGGCTGTCGTGATCGTGGCGATGTTGGGCCTATCGATCGTGCGGACACGCTGGAACACCATTTGGCCGCCGATTGCTGCGTACTTCTCGTTCCGCTACTCTCCGCGCCGCGTATCAGGCGACTAGCCGGAAACGGCGCACCGATGCGCGTCTTACGCCGCCGCCTCGCCTGGCCGCGACAGCAGCGAATCCAGCACTGCCCTGCCTTTGCGCATGATTAGCTCGGCCAGGTTCAACAGAAGGGCCAACACCAGCAGTTCCGGCCACAACCGCAATGAGGACGGCTGCGAACGCCCGGCCGCATCGAACACCTGCCGCGGCTGCGGATTGAAGCGGCCGCCGGTGAATTCGGCGATCGAGCGTAGCAGGAACGGATTGGAACCGTAGTCCAGCAGCTCTTGTTCTTGCCGGTAATACCCGACTTCGGGAAACGCGCGCGACTCCTCGAGCGGCCGGATGCGGAATAGACCCTGAAGTTGACCAATGTGAATGCGCCCGCGGTAGGACCGGTCAGCCACTTCAGCTACCGGCAGAGGATGCCGGAATCCACCAGGCCCGAAGATGTAAATGGCGGGGAGCTTATCCGGCGCGTTCATATCGCGTCCGAGTTGATAATTCACCACCAGGTCGCCGCTGGCGCTATCGTAATCCACTTTGGCCTCGCCGGCCTCGGAATGCGGCAGCAGATCGCGGAAGACGTTGGTCCAGAGCCGGTCAAATCCCTTCCAGCCAACCCAATCGGCAGCCCAGCGGCTCTTGGCGTCGGAGGTAAACACCACCGCGCGGCCCAGTCCATACTGCCAGCGAACCAGTAGCGGATCCTTGGGATCAACGCGCAGAATCGTATCCGCCGACGGTTTCGCCACAAACCGCACATAACCCTTCAGCGCCGGGGCAGATTCGATGCCAACTCCATCCAGGATCTCGACGTTCTTTTCAACCACGGCGCGCAGCGATTTTTCCACCGCCGTCGATCCGGTATGCTCCATCACGTCTTTGAGCAGAATCTGTTCCAGCCCGGCTGGCTCATTCAGAAAATAGGCTTTGCCGTCGGCCAGGTTTGCGACTTTCTCCAGATAGGCGCGATTCACATCCTGACCGAGTCCGACGGTTGAGATCGTAACGTGCTGTGCCGCAGCTTCTTTGGAAAGATCCAGGCTGTCGCCCTCCTCGGAAATACCGTCGGTCAGCAATACGATGTGCTTGAAGGTCGCGCGGGCGGGCAGGATGCGCCGGTATGCTTCGGCCAGCGCGGGTGCGATCTGGGTGCCGCCGTCCGGGACGATTCCCGCAATCAGGCGCTTGATCATGGCCCTGTCTTCGGCTCGGCGGACGGGAACGGCCCACTGAAACGAGTTGTCGAAAATGAGTACGCCAACCAGGTCCACCGGACGCAGGTTGTCCACTACACCGATCGCCGCCAGGCGCGCCAGCTCGATCTTGCGGCCTTCCATGGACGACGACTTGTCGATGATCAGGACCACCGCCGTCCCCTCGGGCGATCGCGGCGGCGCCAGCTTGGCTGGAAGCGTCCGATCGAGCGCGTCTTCGGTGGTCTTGGCTTCGTTGTATACATTGCGCTCGCCGCCGACCACCAACAGGCCGCCGCCTTCCTTTACGAAACTCTCCAGCTCGTCTTTGCGAGAAGCAGGCAATGCTTCGAGATCGATATTGTTCAACAGCACCAACTGGTAATCCGACAATGTCCCGTGCATCGGATCTCCGGTGCGATCGACGTCAAACTCGGCCGCGCTCAGCGTTTGCATCAAGTGAGCCTCAGTGCCCTCGGGGTCTTGCGAAATGTAGAGCACTTTGGGCCGGCGCAGTGTCATCGCGCGATCGAACCGCACCTCGCCGAGCTCGCCCGCGTGCATTACACCGGAAAGACTCAGCGCGCCGGCGGCAGTAATGCGCGCGTGCACGCGAATCTGGTTCGTCCCGCGCTCCAATTTCACGTTATCGGCGCCTAGCAGCTTTCCTTCCGCGCTCAGTTGCACGCTTCCTGAGACATTGGCCGGCGAAGAAACCGTCAGGTCGATGGGGAATCGTTCTCCCGTGAATGCCACCGTCGGCAGGCTGACCGACTCCAGCCGCAACGTCGGTTGCGGCTTTCCTGCGAGCGCGATGGTATCGATGGGGATACCGAGACTCTGAGCCTGCCAGGTAGCGCGAGTGACGCTGCCGGCGTTCTCCTTGCCGTCCGAAATCAAAAGGAGCCGCGGAATGAGACCTGAGGGCAGCGAAGCGATGGCTTCGCGAACCGCCGCTTCCAGGTCCGTCGCCTGCCCAGCCTCGCCGGCCGTGTAGTTGAAATGCCAGCCGTCCTTTTGTTCGCCGGTGGCCGCGTTCCGCACCGAACGGGCGAACGGCAAAATCCGAACCCAATGGCGGCCCCGCGACCGCTCCAGCGTCTCAGCCAGTTGCGAGGCGCGCGCCAGATCCTGCTCCGAAAGGCTGGCCGAAGTATCCACCAAAACGGCCACCGCCATCTTTGTTTCCGGGATGCTTAGCTTGGGTTCCGACACCGCCAGAATAATTGCGACGATGGTCAGGGTTTTCAGGATCAGCGCCAGCGAGCGGCGCGTGCGGCGCCACTCATACAGCATCCAGCCGAGCGGCAGCGCCAGCAGAGCCAACACCCACGCGTGCTCGAAGCTCATGACGCTTTCCTCCAGGGCAGGCGCGGCATGATTTGCGTGGCGGAAAGCCAGCCCTTCCGCAAGCGGCCGAACAGGATCCAGTCTGCGATGAGCCCCGCGGCCGCCAGTAGCGCCAGCCATTGCCAAATATCTCGCGCGGCCGGCTCATACGGAGCGCGGCCGGGCATCCCGCGGCGCGCGTTGTCCGGCTTCCACACGACATCTCCAGGCTGCGGCAGCGTCAGCGAATACACCAATTCGCGATCGCCGGTGAGCACGCGCACAATTCCCGGCGCGCCGGCGAAGAATCGCACCGTCCGGCCATCGACGCTAAACGGCAGCACCTTTCCGTCTTCGGTTTGGACGTGGATAGTGCTCGGATCGGCTTCGTTTTCGAGATCGGCATCCACGGTTCCCACGGTTCCGGCGGTTAGCTGCCAGGATCGAAACACGTCCGGCGCCATCCAGCGGACGATGTTCGCGAACAGCAAAGGAGTCGCCAATTCATACTTCATCCCGGCGCGCACCGGGTGAAAACCGAGCACCACCGTCTTGGGTTTTGCATCACGCGCAACGATCAGAGCGCCGGCGTCGGACTCGGCAATTGCGATATCGCTCGAAGAAGTACGGAACAGCTCGGCGTTGGCGAGCTGAATGTCACCCGCGCGAAGACCTGTGCCCAACGGATGATCCACGCGCCAGCGGCTGAGCTTGACGGTATTCGCCGTGGTCGCGATGGGAACAGGCGACTTGGCGGCCGGCGGCTCAATCCAGATGGCGTCGGTTTGCGGCGGGCTGGGCGGCGCGAACCGGTCCAGCAGAACCACGCCGCTGCGAGTATTCGGATCGTAGCTCGACGGCGGGTGGAGGGTGGCCTGCACACCTGGAATCGCGTTGAAGACGGGCTTCAACAGATCTGGCTCCGCCGAGTACACGGTGACCGGAACCTGACGGCGGGCCGGCAACTCGAGAATCGCGCGCGTGTCTTCGGTAAACGGATCTTTGGTCAGCAGGCGCGCTTCTAACCATCCTGCCGCGCGGGTATTAAAGCGGAAGCTCGCTTCCTGTTCGGCGCCCGGCTTCAAATCGAAGCGCTGCGAGCCGATGGGCGATCCGCCAAACTGGACCGAGAGCGGGGCAGAGTGCGGCGCTGCACCGTAATTCTTCACAGCGATGAAAACTTCCCAGCCATCCGGCGACACGGCGGACCGGTGTACGCTGACTTTGCGCAGGCCGACGTGTTCATTCGGCCCCGGGATCGAGATCACCCGAAGATTCGCGGGGGTAGTGGCGAGAGACGCTTCTTCCGCGGATACGCGCCCCGCGCCAATCAGCACGATCTCGCCGGGCCGCTGGCCCTGCAGCTTCTGAGCTTGTTGCGCGAAATCCAGAGCTTGCTGGATGTTCAACGGGCCGGCGCCGGGCTGGGTCTGATCGATGGCTTCCTGAATCTTCAGCCGGTCGGATTCGAACACGGTGGCAGGCGTTGCCAGAACGTCGGCGCGTAATACCATCACGCGGTCGCTCGCCGGCAGCAGCTTCACGTAATTTCGCGCCGCGGCCCGCGATTGATCGATCAGGCGCGCCTGCCCGCTGCGCGCATTCATCCACGCCGACGTATCCAGGATCAGGACGTGATCGCGGGAGGAGCGTGCCGGCGAGCCGAACCGAAGCTGCGCGATCGCCAGCAGCAACAAAAGCATGCTGAGGAGCTGCAGCAGCAGCGATAAAGGTTGCTGCAGCTTTCGCCGGTGCTTGAGGACCGGCGGCCGCTGCGTCATTTCGAAGAACCGCAGCGTTGCCACGGTGTGCTTCTTGCGCATACGGTCCAGCAAGTAAAGCGCAACCGTGATGCCCGAGATCGAGCCGAGGATCGCTAGAAACTCCGGCAGGCTGAGGTTCAGGAAAAACATGGCGCCGCTATTGGATACCTCCGGTACGCGCAATGGACCCGAAGATGGCATCTTCGATGGCGGTGCTGGTGGAGAGCCCGACGTACCGGCCGCTGTTCCGGAGACCGATGCGCTGGATGTTCCGGGCGAAATCGTCGAATGCCTGCATATAGCTGCGCCGCGCGGAGGCGTCGAACCCGATCTCTATGGTTGCGCCAGATTCGGCGTCCGTCAGGTCTAATTGCCCCTCCCAGGGCGGATCGCGGTCCTCTTGATCCCAGACGTGCAGCAGCATCAATTCGTGTCCGAAATCCGCCAGGTATTGCAGGGGACGCTCGCATTCGCGATCGTCGAGAAAGTCCGAGATGATAATGAGCAGCCCGCGCTGCGGATACTTCGTAATGAACTGGCGCGCTACCTCGAAGAAATTGGTGCGCCCGCCGGCCTTCAAATCCTGCAAGAAATTGACCGCGGGAATGAAGCGATGACGGCCGCCGCCGCACAGGAACGAATCGCTTAACCCGTTGCCGAAGGGCTGGATCGCAATCGTGTCCAGGCGCACCAAGCCGACGTAGCACAGGGCCGCGGCGAGCTTCCGCGCGTAGTCGAATTTCGACACGCTGCCGGTGGTCATGGAGTTGCTGCAATCCAGCAGCACCCGGACCGGGATGCGGGGTTCCACCTGAAACATCTTCAGGAACAGCTTTTCCAGCCGCAGGTACGCGCGCCAGTTCACAGCGCGCAGGTCGTCGCCGTGATGGAACTGCCGGTGATCCAGAAACTCCTGGCCAGGTCCGGAAAAATGCGAGATGTTGTGTCCGCCCACCAGCCCGGGAAACGATTTTTGCCACTGGATGGCCAGGCGCTCGAGTTTCTCGAGGAAGGTGCTATCGATCAGTGGTGCGGGTTTCACGCGACTGCCGCGGAAGTGATGCTTCCGATGATCTCGCCAAGAATCGTTTCGGGCGTTTGTCCGTCCGCGTGCGCATCGAAATTCAAAATGACGCGATGCCGCAGCACGGCCGGAGCGATTTCTCGAACATCGTCGATGCTCAGGTTGAGGCGGCCGCGCATGAGCGCCAGAACCCGTCCGCATTCCACCAGCGCCTGGGCGCCCCGCGGCGAACTGCCATAGCGGATGTACTTGTTCGCCAGATTGTGCGCTTGACTCGTGCCGGGTTGAGTAGCCATGACCAGATCGATCGCAAAATCCTGCACGTGCTCGGCGACCAGAACCTCGCGGCAGGCCGCGCGTAACTGCAGAATCTCCTCGCGGTCGATCACCTGGTGCAGCGAAGTATCCGCGCCATGGATGGTCCGCTCGACGATGCGGTTCAGATCCTCGCGCGAAGGATATAGGACCAGGATCTTCATCAGGAAGCGGTCCAGTTGCGCTTCCGGCAACGGATAGGTGCCTTCCATTTCGATGGGATTCTGCGTAGCCATCACCAGGAACGGCGCTTCCAACTCATGCGTCGTAGTGCCGCTGGTAACCGTCCGCTCTTGCATCGCTTCGAGCAGCGCCGACTGCGTTTTGGGCGTCGCGCGGTTGATCTCATCCGCCAGCACGAGATTGGCGAAGATCGGCCCCGGCTGGAAGCGCAAGGCCTTCGCACCGTGATCGTCGGTTTCGATAATCATGCTGCCAACGATGTCGGCAGGCATCAGGTCGGGCGTGAACTGGATGCGTGAGTACTTCAAGTGCAAAACGCGTCCCAGCGTACGCAGCAGCGTGGTCTTGCCGAGCCCGGGAACGCCCTCTAGTAAGACGTGGCCGCCGGCCAGCAGACAGATCAACACGCCGTCCACCACGTGTTGCTGGCCCACAATAACTTTTCCGATTTCCTGGCGGACCTGATCAAGCTGACGCGTCGCAATTTGAAGGCTGTTGTTCGTGCTCACGGCTACCCTATATTCTAGCGGCCCTCGAGCCATGGGTCCGAGGGACTTGGAGTTACTATAACACCAGGGGATGTCATCGAGCGGCTCCATTCTGGACCCTGTTCAGCAGCGCCTTACGGATCTTCGAAACGGCCTTCTGCGGCTGCACAAGACCCTGCTCGAATCCGAACGCGCGCGCTACGAACGCGATGTGGCGCGAATCAGCTCCAGCGGCGAGTTGTTGAAGCTGGTGATGTACGATCCCTGGTTCGCCTGGCTGCACGAGCTGTCGCAGTTCGTCGTCTTGATCGATGAGACGCTGGACTCGAAAGAGCCGCCCGGCGGGATCGAGGCGGAGCGGCTGATCGCGCAGGCTTGGGAGTTGTTGTCGCCCGACGAGATGGGCAGCGGTTACCCACGCCGGTATTTTGAAGCCTTGCAGCGAGACCCGGAAGTCGTGCTGGCGCATGGCCAGATGCGGAAGCTGCTAACCAGCCTTACTTGACTGAACAACGCAGAACCGGGCGACCAAAATACAGTCAGCCCGACGCGTCATCCGGCCGAAGCAGCCGGACCAAAGGCGGTTCGCCGGAGTGCCGCTGATTTAGATATACTCGATTCCCATGCTGGTCTCGATACGCGCCGCAATGGCCGTACAGTCGGCTATGGTACTTTGGGGCGCATCGAGCCTCGCCCGTGTGCCGCTGACCTTCGAGCCGGGCAGCAGAACTGCAGAATTCATCGCCCACAGCGGCGGTCCAAACGTGATCCTCAGGCCGTCCGAAGTCGAGATCGGACGGGGCAGCATGCGGCTAATCGGCGCGCAAAATAATGCTCCTGCGCGGCCCGAAGATCTGCTGCCGAGCTACAGCAACTACCTGACCGACCCCGATCCGCACAAATGGCGCAAGCACGTGCCCAACTACCGGCGGGTTCGGTACCGGAGTGTTTATCGAGGGATCGATGTAGTTTATTATGGCAACCCGCGCCTTCTTGAGTTCGATTTCGTCCTATCTCCGCGAGCCGATCCCCGCCGCATCCAAATCGAGTTGAGTGACCCCAACCTGCAAATTGGGCTCCCGCACATTTACCAGAACGGGCGTGCCATCGAAGGCCGGGCCGTCCGCCGCGGCAACCGTGTCACTTTCGAACTAGCTGCCTATGACCGCTCAAGGCCGCTGGTCATCGATCCGGTGTTGAGCTACGCCTCAGTTTTCGGCGGAGGGGGCGCTGACGGGGGCCACGCGATCGCCGTAGACTCGGCTGGATCAGCGTATGTCGTTGGCTCCGCCTATGATGGCAATTTTCCGGTGGTCAACGGCGCGTCCGGCCAGGGCGGCTCCTTTTTTGCAAAGATCAATTCGGCCGGCGACGCTCTCGTCTATTCGACCTATCTTTCGTTCCCGGTCGCAGAAGGTTCCGGAAATGTTGCAGTAGATTCTTCGGGCCACGTTTACTTCGTGGGCGCCTTTGCACCGAATGCCCCGGGCGCTCCGGCCGTGGGGCCCGCGCCACTTGGACCGTGCACCGCGGGCTTGTTGTACGCAGCCAAGCTGAGTTCCGACGGAGCATCGCTGCTTTACTCAGGATGTATCGTGGGTTCAATCGTCGAAGGCCCCGTTGTGGTTACTTCCGACGGCAACGGCAACGCATACGTTGGAGGCACGGCGCAAGCATCAGATTTCCTTCTCGTGAACCCGATGCCCTACACACCCCCTGCAAATCCGGAGGCGCCGAGGGCATTCGTGCTCAAGCTGGGACCGGATGGCACTCTGCTGTACTCGAGTTTCGTGGGTGGCAGCAACGGCGACCGTATCAGCGCGATCGCCGCGGACCCTACGGGCAACATCTATCTCGCAGGGTATTCGAATTCCGCGGATTTCCCGATTAAGAACGCGATCCAACCGAGGCCGCCGGCTGCCTTCCCCTCCTTCGTCGCCAAGATCAAGGCCGATGGGTCTGACTACGTATACTCGACTTATTTCGGCGGCTCAAACGGCGATTCGGTTCTCGCCATTGCCGCGGATACGTCGGGCAAGGCATACCTGGCCGGCAGTACAACTTCCGTGGACCTTCCCATCACCGGGAACGCGCTTCAAAGCCGGTTTAACGGAGTCTTTCTCTTCAAGACCACCGATGCAGCCAACACCTGGAGCCGCAGCGACTCGGGCCTGTCTGCACCGGCGGCGGTCGTGCAATTAGATCCTCAGCAGCCGTCGACAGTCTATGCGGCCAGCGCGGGTGGCATTTTTAAGAGCATTGATGGCGGGCTTACGTGGCATGGGACCGCCGCTACTGCGGTTAACTCGCTCTGGATCGATCCTGTCAATTCCACGCTCTACATCGGCACCACGCATGGGGATTTCGTTAGAAGCCGCGACGGAGGCGTCACGTTTACCGCCCTCGCAAATGCACCCGGCGGCAACCTCAATCAGATGGCGTTCGATCCGACGGATGGGTCAGTGATATACGCTCGTTGGGGCGGGAACGGCTTAACGGACGGAGTCTACAAGAGTACCGATGGCGGTGACACATGGAAACCGACGGGATTAAGTGGAGCAATGACCGGCTCTGGCCCGCTCGCCATCGATCCGGCAAACCCATCCACACTTTACGCCGAGGCGCGCAGCCGAGGCCTGGTCCGGAGCACCGACGGAGGCGAGACGTGGACTGTTATCGGCGCTGATGTGAATCAAATCGTAGTGGATTCAAAGTCCACCCTATATACAGTAGATACAGTTTCCGGCAGCATCATCCACGTATTGCCGCTAAGTGGCGTTCCTGTCGATAAGATTGCCCCGGGGCTGGTAATGGCGTTTCTGATCGACCCAACGAACAGCTCGACTTGGTACGCGGCAACTGTTGCCAAAAATGTTGCCATCTATAAGAGCACGGATGGCGGAGACACCTGGCAGCCAACGAATGCCGGGCTCCCAGATTCGCTCTCGAGCTCTGCCATGTCTCTGGCGCTTGCTCCACGGACACCTCAAACGCTTTACTTAGGGTCGTCCCCGAGCTCGGATGGATTCTTTGCTCAGCTCAGTTCCGACGGCACTTCTCTCCAATATTCCACCTACCTCGGCGGCGGCAGTGCGGACGCTTCTACTGCGATCGCCGTGGATGCAGCAGGAAATACCTATATTGCGGGGACGACGGATTCCATCGACTTCCCGCTACAGGGGGCATTTCGTCAAAGTGGCAGCGGCTTCGCCGCCAAATTCGACTCGACCAATAAACTGGTGTGGTCCAGCTTATTGGGCGGCGCCGCTCCGCAGGGAATGGCGCTCGGGCCGGCGGGTGAAGTATACCTGACTGGCGGCGCTTCTTCCGCCGATTTTCCGACGGCGAGTTCCATCCAGTGTTACATGTCCAGCAACTTTTTCTATAGTGCTGACGGCGGCGCAACCTGGGTCGCAAGCTCGCCCACCCCGGGAGCCCCGTCCACAGGACCGTTCCTAACTCCAACCATCGCGATCGATCCGAAAACAACGTCTCGCGTATATGAGCTCACCGACAACACGAGCTTTGGCACGCCCCGCCTGTATGTCAGCAATGACCGCGGCCAAAGTTGGACGCCGCTCGGCACACCAGGCCCTGAGTTGGTTGCGGAGCCCTTCTTGGAGCTAACGTTGCTCCTCGATCCACTCACCCCCACAACCATGTATTCTGCAAACATCTGCCAGCCCAACAGCGGCGGCCGGATCTGCGGGGTCTCCAAGAGCACCGACGGCGGTATGAGCTGGACCGTCAACGCCATTAGGCTTCCCAACAACGCTTTCGTACCGATCCTCGGCTTGGCTATCGACCCGAAGACCCCATCAAATCTCTACGCCTCCACCGGCTTCGGCATCTTCAAGAGCACGGACGGAGCGGCTACATGGAACCTGATGGGCTCTCTGCGGAACGCCGGCGCCATTGCGGCCGTTGCGGTGGACCCTCTGAATTCCGCGGTTGTGTACGCCTCAGTCGGCAACTCCCTGAGCGGTGGCATCTACAAGAGCACCGACGCGGGAGCCACCTTCACCGCCGGCAGCAACGGACTTCCGTCCGGATGGTTCGCCAATTCACTAGTCGTGGATCCTTCCTCGCCAGGGCGAGTCTACGCCATCGGGTCATTTCCTCCGACGAAAAACGTCTACCGCACCGACGACGGCGGAAACAATTGGATGAAGATCGGGTCAGGACTGCCGGATGGACCGGTTTCCGCGCTGGCCGTCGATCCCGGCAATTCTTCGGTGGTCTACGCCGCGCTCCCAACGGGAGGACTCTATCGCAGCACGGACGCCGGCGCGACCTTCTCGCTGGTGCCTGGGCTGCGCATTCCGATCGTCAGCAGCGTCGCCATCGATCCCGCGAATTCGTTACAAATCTACACGGGCTCGCAATTCAACCCTTCGGACGCGTTCGTGATGAAGATCGCCCCGTAAAGCTGTAGTCAATCGCAGGGAAGGCACTATGCGGACGCAGTCAGCGCCTGACTCAAGGTCAATGAGCAACTCGCCACGGCTGCAGCAATCGCAATAGCGGCTGCGTCACCCATGTACCGCACCAATAATGAGGTAGCGGACGTGTCCAGGCAGAACAATCGCGCAAAGCTGCAGACCTGGAGATAACGTCCGGGTTGCCGACAATCCAGGAGCTATTCCAGAAGCGTCACTTCAGCGAGATGCGCGGCAGAACGAAGCTGGCGCGGCGGGCGTCTCTTTCGTGATACGATCCCACAATCATGTCCGATGTGGTTTACCAATCTCATGTACGCATTGAGCGCGTGAAGGGCCCACTGCGCAAAGCGTATCTACCCGCCGAACAGGAGCCGGTGATATTTGGAGTGCATGGCGCCGTAGCGGAGCACTACAAGGTTTCGCCCGCGGTTCTCGAACCCCACGCCACTACCTTAGATTACATAGTCGCCGCCGCAGCGGGTTGACTGACCGGAACCTTCGGAGGCGCGCTGGAGGCGCGTCAAGTAGACGCATCGAATGAGCGGTTGGTGTCTGAAGCGATTGGCGAGGTGGAGCTAGATGACAACGTGCTCGTCATCCGCCGGATCCACGTCGTCCTGAAACTGAAAGCCCCGGCGTCGCACAGAGAGACTGCAACCCGTGTTCATGGTTTCTTCGCTGACCGATGTCCGGTCTATCGGACGTTGAAACCCGCCATAGCGATTACTACGGAATTGGAATTCGAGGCACTGAATTCATGAGGGATTTGGCGCAACATTCTTGGAACGGTCAAAAGTAGCGGAAATATCGCCGACAGACCATTCCCTATCGGCCTAACCATTTGGATTTTGAGCCGGCCACGACTCCAATTTCCTGGAAGAAAAGACCCGCTGGCCGGAGCACGACACCATCCTGCACCGGGCTCCAGCGAACCGCGAAACACCATGACACAGCAAGGCAGCGAGTCGTATGATGGTCTTTTCCGCGCGCACACCGAGAGAACAAAGTGGGCCGAAAAGACGGTTTTTCGCGACGAGGTCTGTTCAAGAACGCTGGCATTGCGGCGGGTGCGGCCAGCCTACGCATGGTGGCGGTGACTGAAGCCTTTGCACAAAGCGCACCGTCTCTTTCCGGGCTGCCCGAGCCTCCGGTCTCGGCTTTCCCACGATGAACCAGCGCACTCTCGGGTGGCTGCGGTTTCTGTGGGAAAAGAGCACGACACTCGACGACTGGACCAGCAACGGCGTTCCCCACCCCTGGTGGGACCGCTATACCAACCCGGTTGTGCTGAGCTACGGTCGCTTCGACCTTTCGTTGTCTGCGTACGGCATCATGATGATGGCCGACCAGACTCCGGCCTGGCGCGAGGTGCACACCCGGATCATCGACGAAATGGCAAAGCGCTACCCGACCTACTGGGGCGCTATCGACTGGCTGAGTCAGATTGGCGATGACCCCAAACGGGCGCGATACCCGCAGGCCATCATGGCCACGCTGCCCCCAAACCTGCGCGGCAACTACAACCGGTTCGGTTGGACCGCCAACGGTACGCAGCCATGGGGCCTGCAGAAGGACCCCATCGGCGCCGACGGTTACTTATTCTTCCGCGGCTGGTTCCACCTGCTGCTCAGCACATACAAGTACGTTTCCGGTGATGACAAGTGGGCGAAGCCTTTCAAGGTTGTTGGGTACGGCGATGAAGAGTTCGAGTGGGATCACCACCGCCTTGCGACCCGTCTCGACGAACAGTACCGGGCGCATGCCGAAGGGCCACATTGCGAGAACACAAAGATCTGGTTCTACTGCAACACGGCTGCAGCGCTTGGCATGTACCTGTACGACAAGGTATACAAGCGGCAGACGCACCTCTCGGCGCAGAATTATCTGGAGTACGCACGCAAGAATTACGTGGGTGTATCCAAAGACGGGAAGCTCGAGTGGGTAACCGCCTATTACGATCCGCTCGTAAATTTCAAGCTCAACGGGCCGCCGGCCTGATCACCGCCTTCCTCCTGGCGCCGCAACAGCGCGAGTTCGCTTCTTTCCTGTATGAAGCCGCCGTGAACGCCTCCGGCTACCGCGCCCCGAATGCTCCGGTGCGACCCAACCCGGCATTGCTCCTGATGGCGCGCGAACTGGGTGATACTACGGTGGCGGACAAACTCAAAGCCGCTGCCGATCGCGAAAGCGATCCCGCTTCTTCGGTAAGCAGAACGAGATGTTTGGCTGGTGGACAAACTTCTCCACGGAAGGCTACCCGCGCGGACAGGCCAGCGCCACTATGATGGTGGCCGACATTGGCCGCCCCGGTGACTGGAGCCGATCTCTGCAGGCGCCGTTTATGGACAAGTTTTCGGCTCCCACGGTGGAAGGCGTGGACTTTCCGGCGATGGGCCTGTACCAGGCGTGGAACGATTCGGCTACGGGCACGCTCAGCGTCGGCACTTACGCGGCGTCGCCGGAAAAGCGTGGCGCGGCGACGTCATTCCGAGTCACTGGTCTGCCTTCCGCGAGCGCGGTCCGCATCTCGGTCGGTGGCCAGGCGTTTACCCGATTTGAAGTGACGGGCCCAAACAGCATTCGGATCGACAGCACCATCGACAACCGGCAATTTCGGATCGAGACAGGATTCCGGGGCGCTGGACGGCGGGCCGATCACGAGCTGAAACAACAGGGCGGCTCGCTCATCGCAAGCGCGGGATCGGCTGGTACGGCAAGTCCGCTGCCATTCGGCACACAGGCCAACCGCGGCGTTCGCAATCTGTTTACGACAAAATCGGTTGGGTGTTCCTGTTGCACGGGGTGAGCGCAAACCGGTCACAGGGAGCGACTAACCGGCGGACTGCAGCACCGCAAGGGACTCCCGAATCGGGGGCTCTCGCCTGCCTCGACTCAGGTAGAAGTAAGGATCCTTCCCTACCCGCGATGGGCGGCGCAGGCGAATTGATTGGTGCACCGGCTCTCCCAACCGGCGAACGATCGCCGAGCGTTTGCAGATAACACCGTTGCACGTTATGATCGCCCCGTAGAGCTGTGGTCAATCGCAGGGTGCGCACTATGCGGACTGCAGACAGCGCCGGACACACCGCATGCAGGCGCTTACGCCGTTCCGGATCTTCCCTTCAGCACCCAGCACTATTGCAGGCGTTGTTGTTTTGCGAGACGGAACTGGAGGAGCTATTGACAACTGGTGCACCGCCGTTCCCCCAAAATGTATTGCTGCCATAGACCCCTCCCGAAGAGGTCTGCAAACCATTGAGGAGGTTGAAGTTCGCTACGTTCTCGGTCACGCTTGACGCACCCGCAAGAATCCCAGTACCGTTCCGGCTAGCGTTGTTCCGTCTCGCCACACTGTTCACTACTGCGATCCCCACGAGAGCATTACTGCGGGCATTGATCTCCTCGACCAGACCACTGCCATTCATGCTTACGCCGGTGTCGAAGCCGACAACTGAGCCATTGCGGACGATGACGTCTTGCGCACCACCTAAGATCCCAACTGGAGAGCCGACCAGACCTGTGCAACCGAGGGTAGCGCCCGCTCCCGTACAGGTCACAGGACCGGTAATAGAGAAACCATTGAGGTCGAACGTGACGTCGTTGGCCAGGATTTTGATCCCATCTACGCCAGCGGGTACCACGACCAAATTTCCGGACAGCCTGTAGCTTCCCGGCTGAGAAATCTCGTACGGGAAGCCACCCGCCGCCAAGACCGTGGACTGGTTAATCAATACAACGCCATCCGCCGCATAGGCGCAACAGGAAAACAGCGCCATCGCCAGCGTTGAGACCACGTGTTTCTTCATAAGTTGTTCTCCTCAACTTGGTCAGGAATCTAAGGACGACATTCGAGCGTGGCGCGATCGCAGCGAAATCCACACTAGTAGTGCCAACACGAAGAAAACAGTCGAAGGTTCGGGGACTGCACTTGTCCCTGGCCCGGCACCGGTATAGGTGTAGCCGGTCACCGTGCCCTGGATGACCGTGACGCCGTCATCCTCCAAGAGATCCATTGACGGCACCAGGCCGGGGATCGTCTGCGCCGCCACGTTCTGCGACTGCAATTTTGGTATGGGAATCTTGAAATTCGCATCCAGCTCGTTGCCGACCGCGCAACTGGTACCGGTCGTCAGGCAGGCGAGCAGGCTCAAGTCGAAATCAGTGCCATCGGCATCCGGCAAAATCGTGAGGCTGATAGAACCGAAGCTGCTTTCGTTCGCCGGAGTAGGGGTGGCGGCGGGATCGCTGAACAGCGCGCTAGTGAAGTTCGTAAAGGTCCCAGTGGAACTAACGGAACCGAGGATATTCAGCGTTACCGTAAAGGTATCGCCGTCGTTAATATGATTCAGTTCGGTATTGTTCACAGCCGGACCTGTTCCATCCGACGTGGATTGAGTAATCACGCCACTGAAATCGATGAGGTCCGCGGAGGCCACGTGCGCAAATCCGCAAATCGCGGCGGCCACCAGCCACACCCGGTGAAGCTTCCAGGGTCTGACAGCGTACCGGAGCCTCGACGTTGTGCCCATTGCCTTACCTCATTTCTGTGATCGCAGTAGTACATATCTGCCGGCCCATCGGCTCAGGCCCGCTTTTTTGTTCTGTACTAAGGTTCTCATTGCGGTTTCATAAAGCGATGTTTCTTTCCTTGAGGAGCTTCAAGCCGCGATCGAACCGAAATACGACTTGATTCCCCCCTATACTTGACGGCGGAAACCGAACGCGAAAACTGTCATCGCGCTTGTGGAGATTCTCGTTGGGGGGCGCGCGATGCCCCGGCTTGAAGAACGCCTATTGGCCATTCGGTTACTAGGATCAGCCGCGGTTGCGATCTGCGCACTGGGGCTGCTGGTGTCCGTATGGTCGCGCAGGGCGCTCGGGATGGAGTGGAGCAGAGATGTCGAATTGAAGCAGGGGCACAAGCTGGTGCAACGGGGACCGTATGCATTCGTGCGGCATCCGATCTACACCGGCCATCTGCTGATGGGGCTGGGGACGGCCATTGGCTCCGGCCGGCTGGTTGCGTTCGCGGCGCTAGCGCTGTTCTTCGTGGGCTTCTGGATCAAGCTGAGGCAGGAGGAGAAGGTTTTGGTCAGGAGCTTTCCGGAGGAATATTCTGCTTACCGGGCACGCGTCCGGGCGCTGGTTCCGTATGTTTTGTGACCCGTTCTCGCGAAGCGGCGGGCGTGGATCGCCAGGTTGATGATCCAGACGGCGACACCAAGGGCATCAGCAGCGGGGCCGGGATGTCCGGGTATTATGCCATCGAGGTAGTGCGGCAGGAAGCAGGCCGTGGTCCAAACGAAGATGGCCTCGGCACTCTTGCTATTGCTCTCTCATGCGAGCGACCTTGTGGCCGGAATAACGGGGATCAGTCAGTTAAGCCAATGCGCCATCGCCCAAGTCCTGGATGACGCGCCATCCTTCCACTACTCTTCCATGGTCGCGGTTTGGGCGCACAGCCGACGAGCTAAAAAGAATCAGCTTCCGAGTAGCCATCCGGGAGCTGTCCCGTCCAGCCGCGACAAGGTGAAAGTGTTCGGATAGTCCGCCGCACGGCGCTAGTTGGTTGCTACCGTTTGGAGATAGCTCACTCGGATCGGACGCATAACCGCGGCAGCTTTCCTGGGCAATTGTAGCGTGCGCATGTCCCGCATGAGAGAATAGGGCCTCTACAAATGAGCCGTCAATGAGACAGCGCTATCGCGTTCTAGGGATGCTTATTCTCCTTTTCGCGATAACCTATCTCGACCGTGTGTGCATTTCGGTGGCGGGGCCGCGCATGCAGTCGGACCTTCACATCGGTGTGATCGGCTGGGGCTGGGTGACGTCCATGTTCACCATTTCCTACTGCCTGTTTGAGATTCCCTCGGGGGTGCTGGGGGACCGGATCGGTCCAAGGCGCGTGCTGACCCGAATTGTGCTCTGGTGGTCGGTGTTCACTTCATTGACCGGCGCGGTGTCGAACTACTACCTACTGCTCCTGGCGCGATTCAGCTTCGGCGCGGGCGAGGCTGGGGTGTTTCCGAATTCGTCAGTGGTAGTGGCGCGGTGGTTCCCGCGAAGCCAGCGCGCCAGCATCTCCGGGACCACGCTGATGGCGAGCCAGTTAGGCGGAGCCGTCGCGCCACTGCTGGTGGTTCCGATCCAAATCCGCTATGGATGGCGGGCGTCGTTCTACGTGTTCGGAGCTCTGGGCGTGGTCTGGGCCGTCATCTGGTACATCTGGTTCCGCGACTCTCCGGCCGAGAAGCCGGGTGCGAGCCTGGAAGGAATTCAGGTAAGCGCGCGACCCTATGGCGCGCACTCTCATCATGGATTTCCCTGGACGGCGGCACTGCGCTCGCGAAACGTACTCGCGGTTTTGGGCACCGCCTTTTGTTATGTCTACGTGTACAACTTTTTCCAGACGTGGTTTCACACTTTTCTGGTCAAGGGGCGCGGATTCAGCGAAGCGGGCTTGGCGTTGTCGGCGTTGCCTTATCTAGTGGCGGCGTGCGCGAACCTGACGGGCGGAGCAGCCAGCGACGCGCTGGTTGGCCGCCTGGGATTGAAGTGGGGCAGACGCGCGATCGGCGTTTCCGGCCTCGCCGGCGCCGGTCTGTTTACTCTCGCGGCCATGCTGACGCGGCAGCAGATGCTGACGGTAGTCTTCCTGTCGCTGGTCTATGGAGCCATCACCTTCCAGCAGTCGGCAGTGTTCGGTCTGTGTTTGGACATCGGACAAGCGCACGCGGGCGCGATGGTCGGGCTGATGAACACAGCATCGCAAGTCGGAGGCCTGCTGGGGTCGGTGGCGTATGGTTATATCGTGGATCGTTCCGGTAGCTTCGATGTACCGTTTATTCCAATGGCGGCGCTGTTATTCCTGGGCGCTGTGCTATGGCTTAAGATCGACGCGTCGAAAGAGGTAACCGCGGACGTTCGGGCTGAGCCGGTGGGGGCCGGCGCATAAGCTCGCTGCCCCGCCCCGGCGTTGTTCAGTGCTAGGTGGCCTGC
This sequence comes from Bryobacteraceae bacterium, assembly GCA_035293725.1. GTDB lineage: Bacteria > Acidobacteriota > Terriglobia > Bryobacterales > Bryobacteraceae > Palsa-89. The sequence continues at coordinate 254,506 of DATGMH010000022.1, read as the reverse complement.
GCTTCGTTCTTTCGGCTCAGCTCTTCGGCCAGGATGATCGCCTCGGCCAGATCTTTCATGGGACGCCTCAGCCGGCGGCTTTCATTCCGCAGGCGCAAATAAGCGTCCTCTTCGCTGAGCGAGTAGCGCTGCTGAAGAATGCCCTTGGCCCGCTCCACCACCTTGCGCGTCTCAAGCTGCCGCTTCATCTCCTGCGCTTCTTCGAACAGCCGCGCATTAGCGTCCGCCAGCATCGATTTGGATATCGCGCCGCCCATCTGCTCGCCGACAAACGTAAGCAGGGCGATCTCATCGCTCGTGTGCCGGTGCTCCTGGCGATGATGCACGTTGATGACGCCGATAACGTCGCCGCTGCTGACCAAAGGAACGGAAAGAAATGCCTCGTAGGTGTCTTCAATGAGCGTCTGGAAGCGTTTGAATCGCACGTCGGAGCCGGCATTGGCCGGCAAGGCCACCACGGATTTGTGCTCGGCCACCCAGCCGGTCACGCCTTCGCCCATCTTCATGCGCAAATTGCCCAGCGCGGCCGCGTGCGGCACCTGGGACGCGCGCAACACGATCTCGCCGCTTTGCCGATCCAAGAGATATACCAGGCAAGCGTCGCAATTCGTGACTTGGGCAGTAATTCCAATGATTTCGCCCAACATTTCATCCAGAGATAATTCCGAACTCACGATACTGCTGATGCGATGTAGGAGTCCAACTTGTGTGGTTTCAGGTTCCATGACATGCGTGGTCGCCATATACAAAGCGTAGGCGAGAGCCGGAGCCGCGGTCCAATTGAAAATTCCTATGGCGCTTATGGCGATCGGTACTACCGTGCAGGCGGCGGAAGTCATTGAATTGTAAGATAGTGAGTCGCGAATGGAGCCTAAGCCACCGGGTAACCGATCGCCCCGAGCAGGCGTTACGAAGGGTGGGGCAAAAGGAGAAGATGAACATATGAGGCGATGGCCATTGCTCTCGATTCTCGCGCTTGCCGGTTTGGGCGCTCTCCGTGGACAGACCACAACAGCACCACAGCATCCGCCGCAACCGGCGCCCGCGGCCGAGCAGCATGCAGCATCTTCCCCCGCCGTCACATTGCACGATTTGAGCACGCGTTTAGAGGAATTGGTAAATCGCATCCATCCGGCAGTGGTCCAGATTTATTCCACTGGCTACGTCACTGCCGACGACTCAGAGTCGGGCAATGCCGCCGCTTTGCTTTCCAAGCAACGGAGCACCGGCTCGGGCATCATTGTCTCGCCGGACGGTTTCATCGTCACCAACGCGCACGTGGTTAAGGGCGCGCGCCGCATCCAGGTCCGGCTGTCTAGCATCCGCCGCTCGCCGACCGGCCGCGGCACGGTGATCGAGCCGGAACCCAAGCTGCTCGAGGCACGCCTGGTGGGCAGCGATCGCGATATGGATGTCGCCGTCATTAAGATCAACCGCGCCGATCTGCCGCACGTTACCCTGGGCGACTCCGACGCCGTGCGGCAGGGCGAGTTGGTAGTCGCTTTTGGAAACCCGATGGGTCTGGAAGGCTCCGTCAGCATGGGTATCGTCAGCTCCACCTCTCGCGCCTTGCACCCCGACGATATGCTCGCCTACATCCAGACTGACGCCCCGATTAATCCCGGCAATAGCGGCGGTCCGCTGATCGATTCACAAGGCCGCGTAATCGGCATCAACACCTTCATCCTCACTCAGTCCGGTGGCAGCGAAGGTCTGGGGTTCGCCATTCCCAGCAACATTGTCCAGACCGTTTATACGCAGCTCCGCAAGGAAGGCCACGTGCATCGCGGACGGATTGGAATTTCTGTCCAAACCATCACACCGGCCATTGCCGAAGGCTTGAAACTGTCTCAGGACTGGGGAGTACTCGTGAGCGATGTCCTTCCGCAGGGCCCTGCCGATCAGGCCGGAATTAAGGTGGGCGACATCGTACTGACTGTCAATCGCCGCGATATGCGCAATGCCCGGCAGTTGGAAGCGTACATCTTTCGTTCGCCCATGCGCGAAAAGGTCACGCTGGGAATCTTGCGCGGCGACCAGGAATTGAAAGTCGATGTAGCCGTTATCGACACAGTCGACGATCCGCAACGATTCGCCGACATGGTTACGCCTGAAAATAACCTGGTTTCCAAGCTTGGTATTCTGGTGATAGCCATCGACAAGAACCTGGCTGCGATGCTCCCGGAACTGCGCAATCCATATGGCTTGGTGGTGGCAGCAGGGTCGACGAGCGACCTGGAAAGCGGCGCTCAGCTTCAACCGGGCGACATCATCTATTCCTTGAACAACACCATGATGACTTCGGTGGACGCGTTGCGGAACGGGCTGGATGGGTTGAAGTCGGGCTCACCCGCTGTGCTGCAGGTGGAGCGCCAGGGCCATTTGACGTACGTTCCGATCGAGATTGAATGAAGTTGTTATCGTTTGCGCTGGCCTGGGTGCTAGCTGTCTCCGCCGCTCCCGCGCAGACGCGCCGAGACCGGAAGCAGTCGGCTCCAGCGGCTGGCGAAGAAACAAGGGCGCCCGCTCCGGGCTCGCCGTGGCCCGTTGAAACGGTCAGCGTAGAGGGCAACCACCTCTATACCGCCGATCAGATCCTCGCGGTGGCTGGATTGCGCGCTGGAGAGATAGCGGGAAAGGCGGAGTTCGAAGCGGCGCGCGACCGTCTGAACGCCACCGGCGCATTCGACAACGTCGGCTATCATTTCGCTCCCGCTCCTGACGGCAAAGGCTACGACGCAGCCATCGAAGTCACCGAGGTGCCCCAAGTCTACCCGCTGCGCTTTCAGGATCTTCCGGCCAGCGATGCCGAGCTGCGCGCGGTGTTCAAGAAGAAGTTCCCGCTGTTCGGCGAAAAAATGCCGGCAACGAAGGCGATGCTGGACCGCTACGTGGCGGCGCTTAGCGAGTTTCTCGCGGCCAAAAACTATCATGAGCCGGTGGCCGCCAAACCGACGTCCGACGCGACGAGCGACCTGGTAATTGTTTTCCGGCCCGCCAAAGCGCGGCCTAATATCGCGCGCGTGAAGTTCACGAATGCGGGCGATCTCCCAACCGGCATGCTGGAAACGGCGATGTTCGGCGTCGCGGTCGGCATTCCTTACGATGAGCCGGAGTTTCGTCTGCTCCTGGACTCACAAATTCGGCCTATTTTCGAGGCGCGCGGCAAGATCCGGGTCGCGTTTCCGAAAATCACCACCGAACCCGCTAAAGATGTGGACGGTGTGGACGTGACGGTGCAGGTCGAACCGGGACCGGTCTACACGCTCGAGCATGTCTCATTCACCGGCGCGGAGGCGCCGGACGAACCTTTCGCCAAACTGGCAAACTTCAAAACCAACCAAGCTGTCGATTTCGACCAGGTGAAAGCCGCGCAGGACCGCATCGCGCAAAGCATGCATCACAGCGGATATTTGCAGGCCAACTCCAGCGTGAAGCGCGACATCGACGACCAGAACAAGAAGATCAGTATCGTCATCGACGTGAAGCCGGGACCGCTATTCACGCTCGGCAAGCTGGAGATCGTGGGCCTGGATATCGAAAGCGAGCCTGTAATCCGAAAAATGTGGACGCTACAACCCGGTAAGCCGTTCAACGATAGCTATCCGGAGCATTTTCTCAATCGGATTAAACAAGGCGGCGTTTTCGACAATCTGAAAACGACGCGATCGGAAACGAAGATCAACGCCGACCACACGGTCGACGTGACCCTGTACTTCAACAAGTAGCGGTTGCGATTTTACTGGCGGCGGTGGAACCGGCCCACGAGCACACCCTTGCCCAAAATGTGGCCTTCCATGGCCTTCAGCACGTCCGCGCGGCTTGCGTCGGGACCGAGATCGAGCTTGGTGTCGAGGGCGAACAACTCGAAGGTGTAATGATGATCCGGTCCGGCAGGCGGCGCGCCCGGTCCCATATAGCCGACTGCGCCGCGAAGGTTCTTGGCCTGGATGGCGCCGTCGGGCATCGTTGCCGTGGCAGGCATGCCCTCGGGCAGCGACATAGCGGAACCTGGAATATTGAAGATCATCCAGTGCAAAACATCTTCAGTGTTCTTCCGGATGGCCACGTCCGGGTCGTGCAGGATCAAGGCGAACGTCACCGTGCCTTGAGGCACATTGGTCCAGTCGAGTTTGGGCGATATGGGGTTGGGATCCTGCTGCGTGTACTTGGCCGGAATTTCGCTGCCGTCGGAGAATGCCGTCGTGGTCAGAGTCAAGCCGGGCCGCGGCGGCGCTTTCGGTGCTTGGGCTAGCACCACGCTGAGGCCGGCCGCGAGCAGAATCGTGGAGGTGCTCAAGATTCTTTTCATAGAATCGCTCCTTTGTCGATGTATCAGGATACCAAGAGTTCTACTTGCCCGCAGCTTTGGCTTGGACCCGCGCGGCGAAGCGTTCCACGTTGATCAGTCCGCGCTCGTGCGTCCCCTCCGAGATCAGCTCTTTTTCGTCAAAGGCGCGCACATGAAACGTGAGCCGGCGGTCGTCCACAGCGACCAACTCGCTCTGGAACGTCACTTCCATGCCCAGCGGCGTAGCGGCGAGATGCCGCACGTCCACGCGTGCCCCAACGGTGTCGAATCCGGTCTCGAGGAACGGCAGAACGGAGTTGCGCGCGGTGAACTCCAGTTGACTGATGAGGTATGGCGTGCCGAGCACGCGCGCGCCCTTCGGCCCTAGAAAATTCACCGCGATGTCGGGCGTGACGCGGAGCTTCGATTCGCCCTTGGTACCGATCGGAATGTTAGCCACGGAGGAATTATAGGCTGTTTCGCTTTAGTGGTGCGCGGTTACCGTGATCTCGATGTGGGCCGTCGGCGATGCGAGCTTCGCTACACCGACCGCTGTCCGTGCTGGGCGCTGTTCTTTGAAATAGGTGGTGTAAACCGTATTCATCTGCCGGAACAAATCCATATCGGTGAGATACACCTGAACCGACACTACATCCGAATAGTTCATGCCCGCTTCTTTGAGAATTTCGCCGATGCTATCGAGCGCGGCGTGAACTTCGTCTTCAAACTTTTCCGGAGTCTTTCGAGTCTTCGGATCGACTCCAAGCGTGCCGGAGACAAACAGGGTCCCGTCCACCAGAACGGCCGGGCTGTAGGGCGCGTTGGGATTCGAACCTTTGGGCTGAATGATCTTCTTCTCGGCATTCAGGGAACCAGCCAGAACAAACAGAGCAAGAGCGAGTGTGGATGCAAGTTTCATAATGTATAGTGCATCATAACGCCAATCGGATGGCGGGTCCAAACTCATATTTTGCAGCTCAAACTATGGCGGCTACGTCATGTTGCTCGGAACTGCTTCGCCAACAGCCGGAAGAGCCTCGTGCCGCCGCCTGCCGGCTGTGAGCCAGAGCAGTAAAGCAAACCCGAAGCCGAGCGCGCTCATGACACCGAAGAAGATCATCATAGGCTGATACCCAGCTGGATTCTGCGCGCTGGCGCCGGCGCGGTCGTTCAGCCATCCGGCTGCCACGTTGGCTCCGGCGATTCCGGCGTTTTGTATGACCCACATGAGGCCTAACGCAGTCCCGAACCGCGAGGGCGCGACCAGCTTGCTCGTTAACGGCCACATGACGGCCGGCACCAATGAGAAACTCACCCCAATCAGGACTGTCGCGATCCATAAACTCCACTCGGTCGCGGCCATGATCACAATAGCTATGGGGAGCAGCAGGGCGCCGAACGCGAGCATGGGTGCGTAGCGGCCGATCCGGTCGCATAGCCATCCAAAGGCGGGTGTCGCGAACACCGCGGCGAGAAATACGTAGCTGTTCATTTCTCCCGCGGCTGCCAGGCTCAGGCCATGCGCGTGCTGAAAGTATTTGATCGAGAACGTGCTCCGGAACGCGAGGATCACCCCGTACCAGAGCACGCACAGAATCAGAAGAAACCAATAGGCCGGCCCAAATCCCAATAGATCGGCGAAACGGAAGGGCTGAGCCGTGGGTGCAGCATCTGACTTGGCCTTCGCGTGCGCCCTGCGGTCGATCCAGAAATAACACGCGGCTGCGGCGAAAGACGTCGCCGCGATCAGCATGGCAATGATCAGAGGTGGTTGCCAGCCCCCGGCATAAGCTTTCGCAAACCACGCCGGCGACATGTCCGCCGAGAACGATCCCGCACGGCTAATGGAAAGGTTCAAGCCCATCGCGAATGCCAGATTACGTCCCGTGAAATATTCGGCGACGGCCGCGAGCGTGGCGATGTTGAACGTCTCCGCGCCAATGCCAAACAGGAGCCGGCCAGCCGCCATCGTGGCAAACCCAGGGCTCAGGGCTGTAAGCGCGGCGCCGGCCAGACACACAGCCGTCGTTCCGAACAACATGCGAGCCGCACCGAAGCGGTCCACGAGTATCCCGCCGACCAGGACCAGAATGACATTCGGGATGCTGTAGATCGCATTGAGCATGCCGATCTGTGTGTCGCTGAACCCACGCTGCCGCTGGAGCAGGTCGGCAACCGGCCCGATGGAGTCGTAGACATAGAAATTGCCGTACGCCGCGACGGTTACGGCCGCAAACACGAACCAGGCAATCGCGCGCGCTCTTTGGGCTTCGTTCACGAAAGCCGCCGTTCATGAAACGAACAGGCGGTGATGGCGGCAGGGCGTCTGCCAACGGCTGCGATTGCGCGTGCTGTTGTGCAACGTTTAGCATTGCTGGGACCAGCGAAATTCATGGTTCTGAGTCTAGCATCAGGCGCAAGCTCGGCCGGCGCGCGATGACCAACGCCCATTCGACGAACATCGGACGGGAGGCTGCGCCCGTCCAGGAGTCGGCCCGGGCTGAACGCCTTCGTGTTCCATTAACACGAGGCGCTTCCCGGTCACGGTTCTAAACGCTTAGAACGCATAGATATACACCCTAGTTCTGGTCGAAAACGCCGTCCTTCTGGTATGATTGCCAAGGAGCGTTCCAACGGGTAGTTGGGACCGGTTTCCTATAATTGATCCGACAGTCAATTGTCTTGGGGTCCGACTCGGTGTAAGCGTTGGTGTGCAAGCTCCGGTGGCACTGAGCCGCCATGGAGAAGCCTGAAGACGCTCGGGGGGCTCCGCCCCTGTTGAGTTCTGGGGTCAAGGACGGGGCCGGTTCACCGGAGGCGCGCTCCTTTTCCTGCCCGTTCCGTCTGTATCGATGAACATTCTATTTATCGGCGATATATTCGCCTCCACCGGCCGCGGTCTCGTCGCACGCTACCTGCAGGAAATCATCTCCACCGAAAAGATTTCGCTCGCCATCGCCAACGCGGAAAACTCAGCCGGGGGCTTCGGTATCACGCCACTGATCGCCGAGGAGCTGTTTTCTCTGGGCCTGGATGTGCTCACTTCCGGCAACCATATCTGGGACAAAAAAGAAATATTCGAATACCTTCCGCGCCAGCCGCGGCTGCTCCGGCCCGCCAATTATCCCAAGGAACTGCCGGGCCAGGGCCTGCTGGTCACGAAAGCGAGAAACGGGGTGGACGTCGCAATTATTGACTTGCAGGGCCGCGTGCACCTGCCGGCCACGGATTGCCCGTTCCACAAGGCCAATTGCATCCTCGAATCGTTGGACCATAACGTCCCAGTCCGGATCGTGGATTTCCACGCCGAGGTGACCAGCGAAAAAATGGCTATGGGCTGGCATTTGAACGGGCGTGTATCGGCGGTGCTAGGCACGCATACCCACGTTCCGACCGCCGATGAGCGGATTCTGTCGGGCGGAACCGCCTACCAGAGCGATGTCGGGATGACCGGTCCCTACGACTCGGTGATCGGATCGGAAAAAGAATTAGCCCTCCGCCGCTTTCTTACTGCGATGCCGATCCGGCTGGACAGCGCCAAGCAAGGCGGCGAGTTGCACGCCACCATCGTTACCGTCGATCCGCAGACCGGCCGTGCCACGGCGGTCCGGCGCTATGCGCGGGCGGGCTGAGCCGCGAACTCGAGCGTAGCGCCAGTACCCACCTTGCGAGCCACTTTGAGCTGAAAGCTGGCGCGATCGTGCACCAGGATGTTGGCATTGCGCATAGTCGCGGCAGCCCTGTCCTGCCAGCCTGGTGAAAGCAGCGGCAGGATCGCGCTGTCGATGATCAATGCATCCGCGTCCCGGCAGCCGGCTTCAAAAGCAGACGCGTGTCCCTCGAAAATCCACACCGCATGCCCTAGATAGCTTAAGCCCATGAGCAGGCCGAAAAATGGAATTGCTTTATTCACGTCCGTGATGCTGGGCGCGGGCTCACCGGGGAATTCGGTGCAACTGATCACGGCAACGTTGCGCTGAACCCCCGGCGGGATCAGACGCGACAGGCCCTCGGCGAATTTCTTGAGTTCCGGATTGTCGCGCATCGGCGGAACAACCAAGTACGTCCTGTTGGGACGCAGGATCACCAGGCCGCCTTGGCTCTTCTCGCCCGCCGCAATTTTCCGGATCTTCGCGAAGATCTCTTCTATGTTGGCCGCCGGCACAACATCGGGCATTTTCGCCGATGGAGCCGCGCGGGGGTGTGAAATGCCCTTGCCGTCGATGTAATCCGAGAAATCGGGGTTGCTCGAAATGCTAACCCGCAGCTTGTGCTTCACCACCAGCTGGATCACCGCCATCGCGTGCGGGGGCGCGTCTTTCGTACCTCCCTCGCGGTAATACCAAACCGCGGTCCGCTGTTTGTCCGCTTCGCTCAGCACGCGGTCCAGTTCCTGCAACTCGATGGGTTTTCCGTCGAGCAAAACCACGCCCGAAGCCAGAGCGCTCAATTTGAGGACCAAATCGTCAGATCGTCCGTTCAGCAGTCAACTTTAACAGGATCGAGTCACCGGTGGGAATCCGGGACGACGTGCCACGCCACGGAATCGCAGCCGGGCGGAACGGGCAACCGCAGCGTCACCGCCGCTCTATTTTGGGCAGCGCTGCGGAAGCGCATAGTAGAATGAGCAGCGAATGAAGCGAATCCTCTGGCTCGCACTGATCGCATCCATTTTGACGCCGCCGGTAGACGCCCAGCCAAAACCGGCTGCACGCGACGCGCACGCCGCGCCGTTTTCCGTGGTCGAGGCGAGCATCTCCGAAATGCGCGCCGCTCTCGAGCAAGGCCGCGTCACCTCGCGCGAATTGGTGAGCCAGTATCTATCGCGGATCGCAACCTACGAAGACAAACTGCACGCGGCGCTGACGGTGAATCCCAACGCGCTCCAGGAGGCCGACGCGCTCGACCGCGAGCGCGCTGAGGGACACATACGCGGCCCGCTGCACGGCATTCCCGTCGCGGTCAAGGACAACATTCTGACTACGAACATGCCGACCACCGGGGGCGCGCTGGCATTTGTAGGCTATGTCCCGCCCTACGAAGCGACCTTGGTCAAGAATCTTCGCGACGCCGGCGCCATCATCATCGCGAAGACCGGCATGACGGAATTGGCCAACTGGGTGGCGGGCGGCCCGATGCCGATGCCCGCCAACTATAATGCGGTCGGCGGATACGGTTTTAATCCGTATGATCCGCGCCGCGATCCTCGGGAAGCCACTGGCGACGGACGGCCTGCCCTGCAGACCGGCGGGTCCAGTTCGGGCGTCGGCACAGCGGCCAATTTCTGGGCCGGCAACGTGGGCACCGAGACATCCGGCTCGATTCTGAGCCCCTCCAATCAGAACATGCTGGCGGGCATAAAGCCGACGGTTGGCCGCGTCAGCCGGTACGGCGTAATCCCGATCACGGCCGATCAGGACACACCCGGACCGATGGCCAAAACCGTGACGGATGTCGCCATAATGCTGGGCGCGCTGGAGGGTGCCTCGCCCGACCCCAACGATCCCGCAACATCCAACTGTACGCCTCCGCCGGGACGCGATTACACGCGCTTCCTGAGACCGGACGGGCTGAACGGCGCTCGCATAGGCATCCCCCGCGCGTTTTACTACGATCGGGCCACTCCACCGGGAAGCAAAGAAGCACGAGGCGGGCTGAATCCGGATCAGGCCAAAGTGATGGCGGACGCGATCGACATTTTGAAAAAACAAGGCGCCATCATCGTGGACCCCGCCGACATTCCGAGCGTCCTCAACCAGGACCCATTCCAAAACCTCGTGCTGTGGGGCCAGTGCAGCGGTGTCGAAGGCGCTAAAGGCAGGGATGCGGATTGTTCCGTCGTTCTGAAGTACGGCATGAAGCGCGATTTCAACAAATGGCTGGAGACGCTGGGCACCGGTGCCCCGGTGAAGAGCTTGACGGAGCTGCGCATCTGGAACATCACCCATACAAAAATGGGTGCGATCAAGTATGGGCAGTCCAACCTGGACATATCGGACGAGATGGACGTGGAGGCGGATCGCGCACGTTATGAGGCCGACCGCGCCAAGGATATCGCCCTCGCCGCAACTCACGGCATTGATGAGGTCATGAAGTCCAATAACCTGGATGCGCTGCTCTTTCCGGGCGCCAACGGAGCTGCCATCGCGGCCAAGCCTGGCTATCCGACCGTGATCGTCCCCTTCGCCATGGTCCCCAACGCGCCCATGCAGCAGCCGTTTCCGGAAGGGTTCGACGCCAAGCCGTCTCCGTTCGGCGTGAGCTTTACTGGAATGGCGTGCAGCGAGCCGCGCCTCATCGAGCTGGCCTACGCCTTCGAGCAAGCCACCAAGCGGCGCGTGCCGCCGCCCGGCGCACCGTAGCACTTGACTGGGCGACCCAACCGGAAAGGAGCGATCTGAACTACTGCGGAGTAGGCGACGGAGGTTTTTGCCGGATGGGTCCGACCAGCTTTGCGCGGCCGTCCCGGATAATTTCCGCCAGGTTGTCCACGGTCGCGCGCTCTACTGCGCTCAGCTGTGTACCCGAACGCCGGAGCGATAGGAACCAAACGCTCGTGTCCACTAGAACGTGCACTATCGCTTCTTGCGCCCGGCTTTGTAGTCGTACTTAGGATCGAAATCGACCGTTCCGAAAGAGGAAAGAATTTCGAGCTGCTTTCGGTGTGCGATGTACTCCGACAAAGCCGCCGTTCCTGCTTCCTTCTTGGTCTTGTGATGCCCGGTCCGACGAGCTGTTTCTATGAGCTTGTCGTCGATGGCGAGATTAGTGGCCATTACACATCTCCCTGTGTAAACTTCAGTGTTGCAGGACAAAGCACGCAGGCCTGCCCGGGGCCGCGCGGCGCAACCAACAGCAATTAAAAGCAAAAGCAACCCGTAGGCAGGGATCACAGCCGCTGCCAGGCTGAACCTTCCAGCGCCGGCGCAAAAACGCCCGGGTGCAGGATCTCGGCCAGGATCTGCAACGACTCTACGACACGCGGGCCAGGGCGATTCATGTACTGGTTGCCGTCGGCCAGATATACCTGGCCGCGTTGGACGGCGCGCAGGCGGCCCCATTCGGAACGGTTCGTCAACCAGTACATCTCGCGCCGCGTCCGCTCCAAGTCGAAGCCGCAGGGCGAGATCACGATCACGTCCGGACCAGCGGCGGATAGCTCTTCCCAGCTCATCCACGGCGAGTGCTCGCCGGGTTTTCCGAACAGGTTCTCGCCGCCTGCTAATTCGATCAGCTCCGGCACCCAATTTCCGGCGGCCATCAGCGGTTCCTGCCACTCGATACAGGCTACCCGCGGGCGTTCCCTAGACTGTTTGGCCCGGCAAGAGATCTGGTCCATCCGGGATCGCAGCTCCTGTACCACCTGTTCTCCCTTTGAAGGCACCTCGCAGGCTGACGCTACGCGTCGAATGTCGGTCCAGATATCCTCCAGCGCGTTAGGTTCGAGTGCGACCAGTTTGGGACGGCTGGAGACGGCGCCTACCAGAGCGCGCTGCACGTCTTCCAGGCTGACGGCGCATACGCGGCATTGGGTTTGAGTAATTACATGGGTTGGTTGCAGACGATCCAACACGTCGTCAAAAACGCGATAAACCGAGAGCGCGTTGACTAGCTGCTGTTTTACCCGTGCGTCAATCTCGGCGCTGGTGCCCTCGACATCGAAACTGGGCGATGTGCAAATGGGGAGTGCTTGTATTCCCGGGGGGTAATCGCATTCATGAGATCGGCCGACTTGGAAAGGGGTTAAGCCGAGTGTGTGAACAATCTCGGTCGCACTGGCAATTAACGAGACGACGCGCACCCTTTCACTCTAGGGGAAGTGACAGCAATTTGTCAGTGACGGATCTTTGCCGCGGCCGACAGCCGGCGGATGGAGGAAAGGTCTCAAGGAGCCGGCTGGGAGGGAATCTCAGTAGGGAAATTCAAAGAAGTTTATAGGTTGGAGAGGGTTTACCGGGGGTTGCCTAGCGGAACAGCCATTGCTCCTTGAGCTTTCATTGATTTCACGCTCCTAAGGATTGCAAACGCTATTCCAAAACTCTAACTCGTTGGTTCTACAAAGAGTTGACCTGAATCACCAGAAAAATTTACCGATTCGGGAAAACGCCGTGTGCAAAACCGGAACTTTCATCCGGAATGGCACGCGCTTCACCGCGACGCGTTAGAAGCGGGCTGGACTGGGGAAGCGGGAGCGCTCCCTTGAGCGCCCGGCACCGTGACCGGCAAAGGACTAGGCGGCCGCTTCACTACACCGGTCTTGGCTTCATCGAATTCGACATCGTTGTTCTGAAGAGTGGCCCCGGTGGCAACATCCAGCTGGACACGCGCCTGGGCATAGGCGGCTTCGGCTGCCGCGATGCTTTCGCCCGCGGCCGAAAGGTCGCGCTGATCCTGGATGAGTTGATACACGGTCGTCGCACCCAGGGCAAGCTTCTTCTGGTCAGCGTCTACGGTTTGCAGCTCCAAATCCCGCTGTTTGACGGCTGCCTGATACTGAGCGCGCGCTTCTTGGAGACCAATCAGTGCGTTCTGGATATCCAGCCTGATCTGGTTGGTCTGTCTCTGAACCTGCAATTCGTTCATCCGAAGATTGTAGGTTGCAGTAAAGATGTTGGCCTGCGCGGCGCGGTTTCGCAACGGGATCGTCAGGTTCAGACCCACGCTGTAGTTGGGGAATTTTCTTGAGAAGATTTGACTGAGAACGCTGGGGTAGCCGCCGAGGAACGCTGGATCGGCAATGGGCGGGTTTTGGACCAGCCCGGTGGTGGTACTGACCGGACCTATAATCGTGTTCTGCGGGCCGACGAGTGCGTTGTTGCGGAGATCCGCAATTGCATTTAGCGACGGCAGCATCGCGTTCCTCGTACCCTGCAGCGAAATCCGCGCGTTCTCGAGCTGAATCTGGCTTTGGTTGAGATCCGGACGGTTCTGGAGCGCCTTTTGGACCAGGTCTTGAATCGGCTGCACCGGCTCGACATCGGGGATTTTGATCTGGTCGAGCGGAACCACATCCGCTTCTTCTACGGCGGGGCTGGCCAGACCATTGCGGCTCAAAGCGGTCTTTAGTACGGCTTCCAATTGCTTGGCTTGGCTTTGAGCCAGAACGAGGGCCTGCTGGTCCGAAGCCTGTTGTGCTTCCGCGCGAACGATTTCGATTGGGGCCAGAGTTCCGACTTCCACCTGCTTCTTGTTTTGATCCACCAGCCGGTTGGAAACGTCTATGGCCTGTTTCTTTACGTCGACGTTCAGGTTGGCGGAGACCAGAGTCCAATAAAGCTGAACCACGTTGGCGACGGTGTTTATGAGCTGTTGGTTAAAGATCTGATCGGCAGCCCTAAGATCGTTCTTCGCGACCCGAATCGTTCGATTATTCAGAGCCCACCCGAATCCTTGCAAGAGCGGTTGGACCACAGTGAGGTCAAGGCTCGAATTGAGGACCGGGTTGATGGTTTGGCGAAACGAATTCTGAAATTGGTTCTGGTTGTTGAAGCTCAGCAGTGCGGTCGCGCCGGTCGGAAACGCTTGCCCGATGCTGACATTCGCGACTTTAGTGGTGGAAATCAGCTCGGTGGTGCCGACCAAAATGGTGTTGGATTGCGGCGCTGTGGTGTGACCCCAGGTGGCTGTGCCGTTGACCACCGGGTCATAGCTGAATCCCGGCAGAAGCGAAGTCTGTACTCCGGCTGAGTTCAAACCGGCGTTCGTGCTTCCAAAGATCGAGACACCCGGAGAAGTAGAGATGCCCGGCAGAACACTGGTCGGGATTCCGATCGTGGAAACGCCGGCTCTGGCACGAAGCAGGTCGGCATCGGCGAGCGGGAAAATGTACCGCTCTACTTCGACATCCAGATTGTTCTCTAGCGCGAGCGCGATCGCGTCGGAAACCGAAAGGTAGAGCTTGCCGCCGCGCATCAGAGATTCCAGCCGCGTGCTGTTCGACATGTTGATCGGAGCAACGATGCGGGGCGTGTATGGATACGTAAACGCGGAGTACCAATGTGCGTGATCGGAGGCAAGCTGCGGGGTCGGCGGCGGCTTGTCCGGCCCGGGCGCCTGTTGCGCGAAGCTGGCGGGCGCCAGCAAGGCAATGCACAAGACGGCGATTGCGGCGTCCGGCCGCAGAAGTTCACGGCATCGAGCTAAGAGATTCAAGCTGCATTCTCCAACAACAAGATTTGGGGCCAGAGGCATCGCGCGAGATCTTCGCCCATTTCGACCAAGCTACTCAAAACGAACGAGAAACTCGCCCCATTCGCGATTCCGGGGACGTATACATTTGGCGACTTTAGATTGGCTGACGTTACACCAAACGCTCGGCTTATTCGAATCTTAGCGCATCGATGGGGTCCAGCAGGGCCGCTTTACGAGCCGGATAGAAGCCAAAGAACACTCCCACCAGCGCCGAAAACACGAAGGCCAGCAGAATGGCGCCGGGCGATACCAGCGTGGACCACTGCGCGAACAGCGAGATCAGCTTGGAGGCAAGCACGCCCAGCAGGATGCCCACGATGCCCCCCAGGATCGACAGCGTGACCGCTTCGACCAGGAACTGCGTCAGGATGTCCCGGGTTTTCGCACCAACAGCCTGACGCAAACCGATCTCGCGCGTCCGCTCGGTTACAGAAACCAGCATGATGTTCATGATTCCGATGCCGCCCACTAGCAAAGATACGGACGCGATAGCGGCCAGCAAAATCGACATGACGCGCGAGGAGGTCTCCTGGGCTTGGAAAACTTCCTCGAGATCGCGAACGGTAAAGTCATCGTCCTGGCCAGGTTGGAGGTGGTGGCGCTGGCGCAGCACGGCCCGCATCTCATCCTGCGCGGCCTGAATGAATTGCGGGCCGCGCGCCTGTACGATCAGCGATCCCACCGAGTTCGCACGCGCCTGGTTCACACCAAAGACCTTCTTCTGGGCGGTGCTGATAGGTATGAGAATAATGTCGTCCTGATCCTGGCCGGTGGGCGATTGTCCCTTGGGCACCAATGTCCCGGCGACGGTAAACGGCACCTGCTTAATGCGGATGACTTGGCCGACAGGGTCGGCGCCATTGAACAAGTTGTTGACTACGGTTTGCCCGAGCAACGCCACCTTAGCCGTAGAGTCGACGTCCTGGTCGGTGAACGCGCTGCCGCTTTGGATGCCGACATCTCTGATCAGTAGATAGTCCGGCGTGGTGCCCTGGATCGACGTGGCCCAGTTGTTGTTACCGAATACGACTTGCGCGCCTTGACGGCTGCTGGGCGCGACCGCTTGCACCGAAGGGCAATCGTTCGCAATCGCCTTGGCGTCGTCTAGTGTGAGTGTGACGGCGTTGCCGCTCCCTAAACGGATTCCGGAGGCGGTGATGCTTCCCGGCATAACGATGATGACGTTGCTGCCGATGCTGGCGATCTGTTCCTGGATGCGCTCGGTGGCGCCCGAACCGACGGCCACCATCGCGATCACCGCGCCTACGCCGATGATGATGCCCAGCATAGTCAACGCAGACCGCAGTTTGTTCACGCGTAGGGCGCGAAATGCAATGCGCATCGCGGGCAGGATCTTGTTCATCATGCCAGCGCCTCCTGCGCCTCGTTTTCCTCAAGCGGCAGAGCCGCCAATTCCTCTTGGGCTTCGCGTGGGCGCCGGACTGCCTCGTCACTGACCAGGCGGCCGTCCTTGAAACGGATAATCCGGTTCGAATATTGCGCGATATCGGGCTCGTGCGTAACGAGAATGATAGATAGCCCCGAAGCGCGATTCAGCTTTTGGAACAACGCCATGATCTCGATACTCGTGCGGGAGTCCAGCGCGCCGGTGGGTTCGTCGGCCAGGATGATACGGGGATCGTTGATCAGCGCCCGGGCAATAGCAACGCGCTGTTGTTGGCCTCCGGAGAGCTGGTTGGGATGATGATGCTCGCGGCCTGCCAGGCCCACCCACTCTAGTGCCTGCAGCGCCTTTTTTTCCGGCTCGGCGGTCGCGTGGCTGCTGTACAGGAGCGGAAGCTCGACGTTTTCAACCGCCGACGTGCGCGGCAACAGATTGAATTGCTGGAAGACGAATCCGATCTTCTGATTTCGAATTTCGGCCAGTTCGTCGCGCTCCAGCGTGCTGACATTGACGCTGTCCAACATGTAGGCGCCGGAAGTGGGCTTGTCTAAACATCCAATGATGTTCATGAAAGTCGATTTGCCGGAACCGGACGGCCCCATGATTGCCACGAAGCTTCCGCGCTCGATCTCGAGCGAGACACCGCGCAGCGCGTGAACGGTGACATCGCCGAGTTTATAGATCTTCTCCAGATCGTGAATTTGGATCAGCCGGTCGGCCATAAATCCTCTCGCTAGAACCGCGGCACGGAGGAGCGCTGCTGGGCCGGAGCGCTACTGGCGGCCTTCATCAGGCTGGCAGTGATGATTTCGTCGCCCGGCTTCAGGTCGCCTCCGGTAATGGCCGTAAATTGTCCGTCGGTGATGCCGAGCGTCACCTTAACGGGTTTGGGCTTGCCATCCGGTCCAAGCACCCACACAGTGCTTTCGTTGGTCTGTTGTTTCCGTCCGGCGGCGTGCACCGACGTCGGCGGTTGCAGGTCGGCGGGACGGAACCGCAGCGCGGCGTTCGGAATTCGGAGAACATCGCCGGATTGCGCGGTCAAGATCTTCACGTTCGCCGTCATACCGGGAAACAGCTTTAGGTCGGGGTTGGAGACGCCGACGACTATGTCGTACGTGATCACATTTTGCACGTTGATGGGAGCTTGGCGGATCTGGGTCACGGTTCCGCGGAAGGTCGTGCTCGGATACGCGTCCACGCTGAATCGCACCGGCTGCCCGAGTTGCACCTGCCCGACGTCGGCTTCGTCCACGTTGGTGTCGACTTGCATTTTGGTCAAGTCCTGCGCAATTTGGAAAATGGTCGGCGCCTGGAAGGAAGCGGCAACGGTTTGCCCAACGTCCATTTGCCGGGCGATGACGGTGCCGTCGACCGGGGCGATGATCTTGGTGTGATCCAGATCGAGCTGCGCCTGCGCGAGCGCAGCCTGCGCCTGCGCTACTTGCGCCTGGGCTGAGCCGAGCTGCGTTTTAGCCAATTGATAAGTCGCCTGCGCGGACTGGACCTGGTGGTTGGCGGCGTCCAATTGCGCGACCGCGGCCTGCTGCTCGGCGGCCGCTTGGTCGTAAGTCGATTGGGCCGTGTCGTAATCCTGCTTGGCCGCGATTCCTTCCTGAAACAGCGTCTTTTGGGTGTTCAGCTTTATCTGCGCATCGTTGGCGGCGGCCTTGGCCTTCGCGATGGCAGCGGTCTGGTTCGCCACCGTGGCGCGTGCGGCCGCGACGTCGGAATCCGCTTTCGCGATTTGCGCTTGCGCGCTGGCCACCGCAGTCTGCGCGCTATCGAGGGCGGCTTTGGCTTGGTCGACGCGCGCCTGGAACGGCTGCGGATCGATTTCGGCCACTAGTTGTCCTTTCTTAACCTTGGTGTTGAAGTCGGCATACAGCGCTTTGATGTCGCCGGAGACCTGACTGCCAACTTGCACCGTGACTACCGGATTGCAGTTGCCGGTGGCCGAGATGCTCGCCTGCACCTTGCCGCGTTCCACTGCCGCGGTCTGATAGTGCGCGGCCGGACCGCGGCCGATGTAGAACCAGAGTCCCGCGCCCGCCGCCAGCAGCGCTGCGCCGGCAGCGAGAGACTTCTTCTGTTTCGTTTTCATTTTCGTCTCCATATATTTGACGTGGACTGTATGTGCGAGCACGTAAGGCTTTGTATGGATGCGTATCGGTTGTTATATTGGCGGTTGTGACCGAGCCGGCAGACGCCATCCTGAACGCTTTTTTCGAGACCGGAGCTTACCT
Source organism: Bryobacteraceae bacterium (assembly GCA_035293725.1). Lineage (GTDB taxonomy): Bacteria > Acidobacteriota > Terriglobia > Bryobacterales > Bryobacteraceae > Palsa-89. The sequence goes on along the minus strand of DATGMH010000022.1, from coordinate 236,373 downwards.
GAAGGGGCACTTCCGCCTGACCAGTGGCTTGCACAGCCCGGAGTATTTGCAATGCGCGCTGGTGTTGCAATACCCGCGCCACGCCGAGCACTTCGGACGATTGCTCGCCACCGAGTTCCGGCGGCTGGAGCCTCCGCTGGATGTCGGCGTAGTGGCATCGCCTGCCATCGGCGGCCTTATCATCGGGCACGAGGTGGCGCGCGCGTTGGGGGCGCGGTTCATTTTCACTGAGCGCGACGCCGCCTCCGGCAAGATGGTTCTGCGGCGCGGATTCTCGATCGAGCCCGGCGAGACGGCAGTCGTTGTGGAAGACGTGGTCACAACCGGGGGCAGTTCGCGCGAGGTCATCGATATTTTGAAAGATGCGGGCGCGCGCGTGATCGGCGCCGGCTCGATTATCGATCGTAGCGGCGGCGCCGTGGATTTAGGCGTCCCGCGCGTGGCGCTGAAGACCATGCAAGTGGTCGCGTATCGCGAGGAGGATTGCCCGCTGTGCCGCGCCGGCAATCCCGTAGTGAAGCCGGGATCGCGGCCGGTGCATGCGGCGTCTTAAGCTGACGCTCGCCTACGACGGCACCGGATATCACGGCTGGCAGGTCCAGCCTGGGCTCAACACAATTCAGGGCACGCTCGAAAAAATATTGGGCGAGATTGAAGGCGCGCCGGTGCACGTAGCCGGGTCGGGCCGGACCGATGCGGGAGTGCACGCGCTGGCGCAGGTCGCAGCCGTCGATTTGGAGAACCCCATCCCGGTCGATAATTTGCGGCGGGCGGCGAACCGGCTCCTTCCGCCCGACATCCGCGTCCTGCGCGTCGAACAAGCCGCGCCGGATTTTAATCCGCGCTACGACGCGAAGGCGAAGACCTATGAGTATCGGATTTTTCGAGGGGAGATCTGTCCGCCTTTCGAGCGGCGCTACGTGAAGCATCATCCCTATCCGATGCGGGTTGACGCAATGCTGGACGCCGCCGCGCTATTTGAGGGTGAGCACGACTTTACGGCTTTCGCGGCCAGCGATGAGCGCGATGAGTTGGGCGCATCGAAAGTGCGGCGCGTGTTTTGCTCCAAGCTCACGAGCGAAGGCGAGCGGCTCATCTATCGCGTGACGGGGAGCGGCTTTTTGAAGCACATGGTGCGGAATATCGTTGGGGTGCTGCTGGAGACAGGAAAAGGCAACATCGATCGCGCGGGCGTGTTAGCGCGCTTCGAGCCCGGCTGCGGCATTCCGGCCGGGCCGACGGCACCCGCGCGGGGGCTGTTTTTGATTTCGGTTGAGTACTAGCGCGCCGCCCCAGGCAATTCTTGAGGTAAGCCGCGTGCCTGTTCAAACGCGTACGCCATCTGGAGCACGCCCCAGTCGTCATGATGGCGGCCGACGATCTGGATCCCCACTGGCAGACCGTCGCTCGTGAATCCGCATGGGACCGAGATGGCCGGGCTGCCCGTCAGCGAAATGTAATAACACGACTTCATCCAGTCGATGTAGGTTTCCATCTTCGCGCCTGCGATTTCCGCCGGATACGGTTGGTTGACATCGAACGGCGGGACTTGGCTCACGGGCAGAACGAAAAACTCATATTTTTCAAGAAACCGGCGGAAGCGATGGTATAGCTCAGTGCGTCTTATCTCCGCGGCGCCGATATCGGCTGCACTGAGTTTCGCTCCTTGCTCGATTTCCCACAGCAGGGTGTCTTTAATCAGATGCCGGTTGGCCAATCGCTCGGGCATCGCGGCCGCGGCCGAGTGACTCATCCAGAACCGAAGAGTCTTAAATATTTCGTCGGCGCCCGTAAAATCCGGCTCGGCTTCTTCGACGATGCACCCCAGCGATTCGAACACGCCGCGTTGCGCGTCCACGACCCCGCGCACGCGGGGATCGAAAGGCAACCCGCCCAAGTCCTTCCACCAGGCGATCCGAACGCCGCCGAAATCGCGTCCCAGAGGCCCGGCAAAGCGGCTGCCTGGCTGCTCGATGGAAATCGGCGCGCGAGCATCGGGGCCTGCCAGCGCTGACAGGAAAAACGCCACATCCGCCACGCTGCGCGCCATCGGACCTTCCACGCTCAAGCTCGACCAAGCCAAGCCGGTAGGCCAAACCGGAACGCGTCCGGGAGAGGGGCGGAAGCCGACTACGCTGCAGAAGCTCGCCGGATTCCGCAGGGAGCCGCCCAGATCGCTGCCGTCCGCGATAGGTAGCATGCGGCAGGCAAGCGCGACCGCAGCGCCTCCGCTGCTTCCGCCGCAGGTTTTGGTGGTGTCGTAAGGGTTCAAAGTCGCGCCAAACACTTCGTTGAAGGTCTGGGAACCGGCGCCGAATTCCGGTGTGTTCGTTTTCCCTACTAGAATGGCTCCGGCGCCGCGCACGCGCTCCACCAGCAGCGAATCGAATTGAGGAACAAAATCTTTGTAGATCCTGGACCCAGAAGTGGTCCGAATGCCGCGCGTCGGCTGCAGTTCCTTATGCGCGATCGGGAGTCCGTGCAGCGGCCCGATGGCGCCGGCGCGTGCCAGCTCCTCATCGGCGCGCCGAGCCTGATCGAGCGCCTGCTCTGCGATCAGCGTCACCACCGCGTTGACGCGCGGATTCACCCGCTCGATCTGACGCAGATGCGCTTCCATGACTTCCCGCGCGGAAGCATCTTTGGCGCGAATGCGGCTTGCCAGCTCCATGGCCGATAACCTGCAAAGATCGGCCGCGGCGCCGCTGCTCGGTTGCGTCACGCTGCTATTATAGGTGCTTATCGGCGATTTGCAGGCTCCTGCTTCGACAGTTTTGTCCACCGAGAGGCACGTTATTTTCGAATATAAATTGGTTTCGCAGCGCCGCAGTGTGCTTGCGGGCTTGGCGTGCGCCGCGCTCGTCTTCTGCTGGCAATGGTTGACGGTGCATGCCAATTATCAAGCCAAGTGGAACGCGATCTTCTGCACCGGCGCCGAACTGAAGCAGCCGCCGGAGCTTGCGGATGAACATATTTACTTGTTCGCCGACAGCCAGGGCTACGACGGCCAGATGTACCACTATGTCGCGCACGATCCGTTTTTTGTGCGTGGTTTCGATGCCTACTTGGACGCTCCCCGGATGCGGTACCGGCGTATTCTGGTCCCGCTGGCGGCGCACGTGCTGGCGCTTGGCCAAGACCGCCGGATCGATGCGGCGTATTTCGCGGTGCTTCTCGCCGCCGTCTTTCTCGGTGGCTACTGGTTGAGCGTCTACTGTTCGATGCTGGCATACCAGCCCGCCTGGGGTCTGGCATTTCTTCTCGTACCCGCAACTTTGATTTCAATGGACCGGGCCACCGTGGATGTTCTGCTGGTCGCGCTCTGCATAGCGTTCGCGATCTGCGTCGCGCGCGGCTCCCGCTGGCTTTTGTATGCCGCATTGGTCGCCGCGCCGCTGGTCCGGGAAACGGGATTGTTGCTGGTGGCGGGCTACTTCGTTTGGCTGGGGAGCAAACGAAAAATGCGCCAGGCTGTTCTGTATGCCACCGCCGCGCTCCCGGCCTTGGGTTGGTATCTGTTCGTCCTCCTCAACACAGAGTCGGACGCGTTCGCAGGGCTCTCGTCCATTCCTTTTCAAGGCATCGCGCAGCGCATCCTGACGCCCTATAAATACCAGTTCGCGGCCTGGATCGGCGCGATCTCGACGGTCTTGGACTATATTGCTTTGGCCGGAATTCTGTTGGCGGTCGCGCTGGCCGTTCGAATGGCATTACGGCGCGAGTGGGGCGCCACGGAAGCTACAACCTATGCTTTCGCGCTGCTGGCGATCTTCCTGTATTCGCCCGGGGCCTGGACGGAGGTCTACGCGTTCGGCCGAACGCTCTCTCCGCTTCTGCTGCTGGTAGGCTTGGGCGCGTTCGCAAAGCGGAACTGGCTATACGCGCTCCCGCTGGCGCTGGTAGTGCCGCGCACCGCCATTCAGCTGGCTCCACAAGCCGGAGGCATTCTCCGGCATTTTCTTTAGAACGTTGCCGTGAACGCGCTATCGGGTGGCTGCGCTCGTCTCCTGCGGCTTGGGGAGCGGTTTGCGCGGCAACATCTCCGTCCGGTTCGCCGCGTCGTACACCACCGATGCGATCACGGCCGATGCCTGCATGAGGTCCCCCGCGATGGCGTGGTCATAGGTGTCCATGTCCGAATGGTGCGTGACGCTGGAATAATCCAGTGGATCCTGAATGAATTGAAAACCGGGCAGACCCACGGCATCGAATGATAAATGATCCGTGCCGCTGGTATTGCGAATGGTGATCGTACTCACGCCTTGATCCCGGAACGGCGCCAACCACTCCTGGAACAGCGGTCGCATGGCGTCGTTGCCCTGCAAATAGACACCGCGGATCTTGCCGCTGCCGTTGTCTAGATTGAAGTAGCCCGACAGCTTGGCGTGCGCGGCGGTCAGCTTCATGGTCTTGGGATCGCCGAAGTGCTCCTTGATATACGCTTTCGAGCCCAGCAGGCCCTGCTCTTCGCCGCTCCAGAGCGCGATGCGCACCGTGCGGTCCAGGTTGAGGTTTAACGCTTTCAGGATCCGCATCACTTCGATCATGACCGAGCTGCCGGCCGCGTTATCGGTGGCGCCGGTTCCGCTGTGCCAGGAATCGAAGTGCGCGCCCACCATGATCAGCTCGTCTTTATGAGGCCCCGTGCCGGGGATTTCGCCGACGATGTTATAGACGGGAGCGTTGCCTTCGGATGCGTGCGCCTGAAGGAGCACCTGCATCTCCACTTTGGTCTTGTTCTCCAGCAGCCGGACGATGCGGTTGTATTGTTCGGAAGTCACGACGAACATCGGCGGGGCGAGCGGGCTGGAAGCTTCTTGTGAGCCGGCGGCCTCGGCGAAATCGATTCCATCGCGCGCCCGCCGATCGTCCTGCACTACAGCGAGCACGCCCTCGTCCAGGAAAAATTTGTTCCGCTTGGCCGTAACGGCTTGCCGCCGCTCGCGCATTCGATCTTGAACATCGGGCGGAAGGCTGGCATTGAAGCGGAGGCGGTCTTCCAGATCCTCGGGAGGTGTCAGATTGTTCGGATCGATCCTCATGCGCGGCACTGGGACGGGCGCGATGGCGAGTTCTGTCAGCTCCGCGTCGGTATAACGGCGCAGGTCCGGCCGCGACTCGGCATCGGCGATGTTCCGCAGCGGCTCGGAAATCAGCACCACTTTGCCGCGCAGCTTGCCCTTGTTCTTCTGGATATATTCGTTGAGATTAGCCTCGGCGCGGCCGACGGACTGGCTGCCTGCCAGAGGCGCGAAGATCGGCTCGCCCGTGACTGTGCCTTTTGTGTTAGCGGTCCAGGCCAGCGGCCAGGCCGACAACAACGAATAGCGCGGTTGCGTCATCTCGAGCGCAAACTTTTCGAGCGACCAGCTGCGGCCGAACGGTCCCCACTGCTCCAGGTGCACATTCTCGATCCCATATTCTTTCAGGCGCGCCGCGGCCCAATCAGCGGCTTCCTTGAATTCCGGCGACGCTGTGAGGCGCGGGCCGTAACGGTCGGTGAGCAGCTCCAAGGTATCCATCACCTGGGAATGTTCGAACGCTTCCGACTTGATGCGGTTGACCGCGCCGAGGTCGACTGAGTCGGCGGCGACGGCCGGAAGAGCGATTGCGAGAGCGAGAATGGTGGCGCGCATAGTCGCTATTATGCCACCACGGTGGCGAGGTGGATTCACGCTAAGGCTGCCGGACGCCGGGCCCGCTTACCTCCCGGGCTACAATTCAATTTGGCCCTGAAAATAACGATTTCCAAGGAGAACTATCTCAAAACGATCGCTGAGGCCGAGAGCGAAGGAGAGCCTGTTATCGCCGCCACGCTGGCGCGCTGGCTCAACGTCTCCGCTCCGGCAGTGACCATGGCGATCAAACGCCTGAAGCGCGATGGGCTGATTCGCGTGGGACGCGCGGGACAGCTTTCCTTAACCGCATCGGGACGCGAAATCGCCAACCGGCTGCTGAACCGGCACCATCTTATCGAACGCATGTTGACGGAAATTTTCGGCATGGAGTGGTACAAGGTTCACGATGAAGCCGAGCAGCTCGAGCACGCCGTCTCCGAGGAATTCGAACGCCGGCTGGCCGAACGGCTGGGGACGGGCGAAGCCTGCCCCCACGGCAACCGCGTCCAGAGGGACACTCCGCAGGACCGGCGCAACCGCGGGCTCCTGCCTTTGGACGAAGTGCCATCCGGAGCCGACGCGACCGTGGTCAGCGTGTTCGAACGCGATCGCAGGCTGCTCGAATACCTGCACGGGTTGGGCATCCATCCCGGCGCGGCGATGCGGATGGTGGCGTTCAACTATGACGACACGCTGACGCTGCGCATCCAAGAGAAGCCGTTCCAGTTGGGCCGCGGCGTAGCGGCGAAAGTGTGGGTCGAGCTGCGTCCGGCGCGGCGGCCCTAATTGCCGGCCAACGCCAGAGAGCGAAACTGCTGAAAATAGGCGATGGTCTCGCGCAGCCCGTCTTCCAGAACCACTTTCGGCTCCCAACCTAAAATGCGCTTGGCTTTCGTGATATCGGGCCGGCGCCGCTTCGGGTCGTCCTGAGGCAGCGGCTTGTACGCGATCGGCGCTTTTGTGCCCGTGATCTTTCGAATGCAATCGGCAAATTCAAGGATGGTCATCTCGCGGGGATTCCCGAGATTTACCGGATAACGCTCGTCGGAGAAGGCCAGCCGGTACAAGCCGTCCACCATGTCGCGGATATAGCAGAAACTCCGTGTCTGAGAACCGTCGCCGTAAATCGTGAACGGCTCGCCGCGCAGCGCCTGATCGATAAACTCCGGCACCACACGGCCGTCGTCGAGCTGCATCTTGGGGCCGTAGGTGTTGAAAATTCGCGCGATGTTGGTGCGCACGCCGTGCACGCGATGATACGCCATGGTGAGCGCCTCGGCGTAGCGCTTGCTTTCGTCGTAGCAGGAGCGAATGCCGACCGGGTTCACGTTCCCCCAGTAGGTCTCTACTTGCGGATGTTCCAGCGGATCGCCGTAAGCTTCCGAAGTGGAGGTGATCAGGAAACGCGCGCCGTGCCGCCGCGCAAGCTCCAGCATGTTGCGCGTGCCGGTGGATCCGACTTCCAAGGTCTCGATGGGATGGTGGTAGTAATCTTTCGGGCTGGCGAGCGAGGCCAAGTGCAATACCCCATCCACTGGCACCTCCACTTCCGGCGGCCGGCACACGTCCCATTCCCGAAACTCGAAGGCCTGGTTATGCATGAGGTGGTGGATATTCCGTTCCGCCCCGGTGATGAAATTATCGAGCGCAAGGACAGAATGGCCTTCAGCAATCAGCCGGTCACAGAAGTGGGAGCCGATGAAGCCGGCCGCCCCGGATATGATGAATCGCAAGTTCGCTCCTATCGTATCTATCGTAGCCAAGGGGACCATTCTTTAGCGCGGGCGCGAGAGGAACAATGCCCAGCCAAGAAGCGCTCGCGTTTTTTAGCCGCGGGGCGCGCGGGCGGCCATTCGCAGCGCGCAACCTGGGATCTCAGGCAGCGGGAGGATTTCCTCGGCAGCTCCCAGCGCGATTGCCTCGCGAGGCATGCCGAAACAACGCAGCTCGACTCATCTTGCGCGATGGTGCGCGCTCCAGCGTGCCGCATGTCGAGCAATCCGCGCGCGCCGTCGGCCCCCATGCCGGTCCTACCTGCCGGATGGCATTGAATCGTCCACGATGAGTACGGTCTTGGCCATTTGCGTTCCTTGCTAGAACAGCTCCACTCCGTCCAATTCATCCTGCGGGGCACTGCCGGGCGGGCGCGGTGAACCGGAGCCGCAGGCGCGTTTTTCCGGAGTCCCGCTTGAGAACGCGGTATTGCAAATCGTTTGTCGCGGGCCCTCGTCTTCGCGGCCCGCTTCGCGCTCGGCCGCCATCGTATAGCGCGCTTCCAGGCGCGCTCCGACTTCCTTGCGCCGCGCTTGGCCCAGCACCGGAGTCTCTTGGGCGAGATACTCCAGCGGCACGTGCACGTTCTTGCGCATTTCGGCCAATTCATCGGCCACGTGCGACAGCCGCTGGCTCACGCTGTCCTGTAACTGCAGCGCCACCACAGAACGCGCGATCTCATCGGCCAGTTCGCGGCTGTTGGTGACGGCCGTTCCGAGCGCGCCCTCCAACTGTCCGTGCGTCTTGGTGAGTTCGCCTAATGCCGCTTCCAGGTCAGCCCGGCTGGCCTGCAAGGTGTCCACGCTCATGCGCCCGATTTCCTTTAGGCTGGCGGAAGCAGCGGCCACTTTGTTCCGCAGCTGCACCATCTCTGTGGCGACTCGCGCGGTAATTTCCTCCGAGCGCCGGGCCTGCGCCGCAATCGATTCTGCGACCACGCCGAACGCCGCGCCCTGATCGCCGAAGTGCGCCGCCTCCACTTTTGCGTTGAGAGCCACCAGCTTGTTTCCCAGCGCGATGCGGTCAATTTCGGCCAGCGCCTTGACGATCTCGCCCCCGCTGCCCTCCATTACCTGCATGTGCGCCAGCGCCTGCGCCGAAATCTGCTGTCCGCCTTCGATCTGCTGCTGCAAGCGCGCCAGCGTCTGGCGCGATGCTGTCAGCAGCATTTCAATCCCGCTGTTCTTGTCCGTGCCCAGCAAGCGCAAGGCGCCCGCCACGCTCTCGCGTGCGCGCCTCGCCATTCCCTCGAAAGCTCCGCATACGGCGGTCACCGACGTCTCCACCTGCTGCACGGCCTCGCGGATCTGCGTTTCAAGAACCGGCAGGTGCGGCCAATGTCCAGCGACCTCTTCGGCCAGTTCCGCCAATCGGCGGCCGCGGCCACCCGTGACAAACGTGCGGATGCGAGCCCAAAACGTCATAGCGTGCGCTTGGTCTTTTTCCGTTTGCGTCCCGAGCCCCCGCCGTCGGCAGTGCCCACGCGGCCCGCCAATCCACCCCAGGTGAGGTAATTCTGCGCCTCTTGCGGCAGGTTACTCAGTCGCAGCGGCGCCCCGCTGCGTTCCAACGTCTCCTTGAGCGCCAGCAGCACCGGTACAGTCCTCGCGTCCAGGTGCTCGAGCCGGCTGCAGTCCACCGCCACGTTCTGCGGCGCCGCCGCGATTTCGAGTGCGCACTCATGCAGCCGCCGCGCAAGCTCGAACTGAAAAATCCCGCGCAGCGTCAGCGCGTAATCCGATTCGCTGCGCGAGATCGCCACGGCTGTTGCGTCCAAATTCACGAATGTCACCTCTAGCGCGTGCCCGGCTTTTGCCCGAACTCGCCCTACTACTCATATCGGTGAGCACGAAATAGCTTTGAATCAGCGCAGTGCGTTTTCTAGCCCGGCTTCCCAAGATCAAAACACCCCAACGAATCCGTAACTTGCAGCCCAAGCGCAGACCGCGCGGCGCGTTCGCGACCGTTTTCCGCACCACCCTGCGCTACACTCGGACTTTATGGTTCATTTCTCCTGGCCGGAGACTGCTGTCTTTCTGGCCCTGCTGGCACTGTCCGTCTATGGTTTCTGGCTCCGGTTCGGCCGGGTCTGGCGAATCGTACTGGCATCGAAGAAAGACCCGGAATTCCAGCTCCAGCCCGTAGGCAGCCGGATCGGCACCTTTATTTGGGAGGTTCTGCTTCAGGGAAAAGTGATCCGGCAGCGGCCGCTGCCCGGCTTGGCCCATGCCTTCGTGTTTTGGGGATTCTGCGCGTTTGCGCTGGTCACCATCAACCACTTCGCCGAGGGCCTGCACCTCGACCTGCTCGACCGGCACGGCGCGTTCGGACAAATCTATTTCACGCTGGCTGCCGTCTTCGCCGTCGCCGTGGTCGTATCGATCAGCGGCCTGGCGTTCCGCCGCTTCATCATCCGTCCCAAATGGCTGGGTCCGCTCTCATACGAATCGGGCGTTATCGCGCTGCTGATCTTCCTGCTGATGATCACGTACTTGATGACGTATTTGCCAGGCGGCGAGTCCAGTAAAGCGTTGTGGTGGGCTCACACGCTCACCATCCTGCTGTTTCTCCCGCTGATCCCGCATACCAAGCATCTGCACCTGGTCTTAAGCCCCATTACCGTTTTTCTCAAGCGCAACGGCTTCAGCAAGATTCCGCCGCTGGTGGGCGACGAGGATTTCGGCATCGATACCGGCAAGGACATCACCGAGCTGGTTTCGCTTCAGGCGTTCTCCTGCGTCGAATGCGGACGTTGCACCGAGCATTGTCCGGCCAATAATACCGGCAAGGTCCTGAACCCCAAAGAAATCGCACTAGGCGTGCGGCATTATCTGAATGAATACGGGCCCAAAGAGGAAAAGCCGCTGATCGGCACGCATATCCTGCAAGAAGCGCTGTTCCAGTGCACCACCTGCGGAGCCTGCGAGTTTCAGTGTCCGGTCGGAATCCAGCATCTGCCCATTATTGTCGGCTTGCGGCGCGGCGCCGTGAACACAGGCAAGTGGGAGGACGACTATGGAACCAAACTGTTCCTGAACCTGGAGCGCAACGGCAACTCGCTTGGCTTCTCCTCGACTGAGCGCGACAAATTCATCCAGAAGCAGGAATTTCCGATCTTCGACGGCACTCAGGAATACTGTCTCTGGCTGGGCTGCATGGGCGGCTACGATCCGCAGGGCCGCGAGATCGTCGCCTCGCTCGCGCATGTCATGCGCAAGCTCAACGTCAGCTTCGGAGTGCTGCGCAAAGAACGCTGCACCGGCGATCCCGCCCGGCGGCTCGGCAACGACCTGGCGTTCGGCCAGCTGGCCGAAACCAACCTGCAAACGCTGAAACAGACCAAGGTCAAAAAAATCGTCTCCGTCTGCCCGCATTGCGTGCGCACGATTGGCACCGACTGGAAGGAATACGGCCAAGCACCGCCAGTCGAACATCACAGCGAGTTTCTGGCGCGGCATTTGGATGAGCTTCCCGCCAAGACCTCGGACGGGCAAACCATCGCCTACCATGACCCCTGTTACTTAGGGCGCTACCGCGGCGTGTACGATGCCCCGCGCAACGTAGCGGCGCGCTTCGGAACCGTGGTCGATCCACCGCGCGCCCGCGAGCGCTCCTTCTGCTGCGGGGCTGGCGGCGGCCTCGCCTTTCTCGGCGAAGAGACGGGCGATCGCGTCAGCGTCACCCGCGCCAAAGAACTAGTCGCTACCGGAGCCAACGTGGTTGGCGCCGCCTGCCCGTTCTGCAATACCATGTTCCGCGACGCACTGTCAGGTATCTCCGACAGTCCGCCTAAGCTCATGGATATCGCCCAGATCGCCGCTGCCAGCTTCGGCTCAGTAGATGGCCCAGCCGCCGGGACGGACTAGCTCCAGTCTGCCCGGAATGCATTGAACGCCCAGAAGCATACGGCCGGTTGAGCGAAGGGCTCGCGGTCCGAACCAAAATCACGTATCTGCCGCTACCTACTTCTCATCCGGCCTCTCAACGTGATCGATGACCACAACCGGCGCCGGGCCCTTCGTCAATTCCATTTTCAATCCCAGCTCCTCTTCGAACGCGTTGAAGATGGATGGATTGCTGAACTGGTCCAGCGCAGATGCATCACGTGCGGTCTGCCAGCTCCACTCCAGGTGCAGATCAAACCGTCCAGTTAGTCCAGTTTTGTCGATAACGGAATGATCCAGCCGTCCCCATTGCAAAAGGAAATCGATCAGATCGCCAGATGGCTCCCCGCTAGAAACTGCCCGGCTACCCTCTACAGGCGCGATACTCATTCCTACTGCATCCAGCGTATGGTTCAACTGCCGATTCGGCCCCGTCAGGATCGCTTCGCAATGGTAGGGGGGCGGGGCGTCGATACCGGGATCGTTTCTGCTCCAGCGGAACGTCGGGCACGTTGCATCTTGGGATCGACGCATACGGACACCGTCTTTTGCGACCGTCAGCGCATACACAGGAAGTTCTTTCATCTCGCGATGCACTCTAAGCTTAAAGCGATCCGCCAGCAGCGTCTGAAGCATCAGATGCATTTGGACCAGCGGCCGTTCGATCGGCCGTTGGCCGCCCTGCGTGTCCGTCGCATTCGGTTTAGCCGCGATGTCGTAACGTTCCGAAGAGATCCACTGAGGAGCGGCAACGATCTGAAAATCCCGAACCTCGTATGCCATTTCGATGAGATTTCGCAGCGGGATATTCTTCGCATTTATCCCTTGAGGAGACCACGATGTAAATGTGCTCCCCGTCCCCGTGCTGGGCTTTACGGAAGCGACCCCAAATCGAGCGGCCGGCGTCTGTGACGAGATCGGATGCGACAGAAGGATTATCAGAAAGACTGTCGTCCAACGCATCAGCGCGTTCCTAATTCTCATCCGGCCTTTCGACGTGATCGATGACGAGCGTCGCGATTGGCCCCCTCTTCGCCTCCAGCCAGAAGCCCAAGCTGCTGCTCCAGGGCGTACCTCCTGCGGGAACATATCCGACCTACGCACTCAATGTACCTCACAACCGTCGCGAGCACCCAGAGCCTCGCCATGTTCCGCGACGCACTGTCAGGCATCTCCAATAGTCCGCCCAAGCTCATGGATATCGAAATCGCCAATCGCTAATCACCCCGCAGTTGCGCGCCCATGGGCCCGTGTTCCACCGAATCTCGGGAATAATGAAAAGAGATGAGCCACACGCTTGCGGAAGCGATTACACGGCGCAGAGCGCTGCTGATCACGCCCTTTGCGTTCGCGGGCCTGGTGGCAGTCTCGTCCCATAAAGGCTCTGATTCGGCTGAGGAAGCGACGCCGGACTCCGGTGGCGAGATCACGATCATTACGTTTAATAATTCCGGCCAAAGACTGGGGCCGGCACGCGTCCGGAAAGTCGCGCGATCGCGAGAAGAATGGCGCAAGCTTCTCAGCACGGAGCAGTTTTACGTCACGCGCGAAGAAGGAACCGATACGGCGTTCACCGGTACGTATTACCAGCTTCACGAATCCGGTTTGTTCCGATGCATTTGTTGCGATAACGCGCTTTTCCGGTCCGAGGAGAAGTTCGATTCGGAGACAGGGTGGCCTAGTTTCTGGGCGCCTGCGGCCGAGGAAAATATCCGGACGCGCAGCGATACAAGCATGTTCATCGAACGGACAGAGGTGTTGTGCCGCCGGTGCGACGCACATCTCGGTCACGTATTCAACGATGGGCCAGAGCCGACCGGGTTAAGATACTGCATCAACGAGTCGGCGCTGCGATTTGTACGCGTTGCCGCATAGTGCCAGCGTTCATTGCTTCGCCGGGCCGGCGACGGATAGAATGACGCCTGTTGGGGATTGCGAACTGCCGATGCCCGCCAGCAGCGGGTAGTCGCCATTCGGTATGTCGTTGGGTAGCTGGATCGCGATTTGATAGAGACCCGCCGAGCCAGGGGCTAGAGCTGCGCCGAATACGACCACGGGATTGTTGTTGAGCGGAATGGGTGGGCAAAGCACCATTCACGGCCGCTCCCAGCCTCGGCTCAGTGGATGGCCCAGCAAGTACTCTCGGTCGCGTTCGACCGCGGCAAACGCTGCTGGAGCATGCCGCTCTTCGAGCAACCGAAGGTAAACATCGCCGATGATCCGCTTTTGAAACATTCTTGCGTGATTGACTACTTGACAAAGTGTGTCATTTTACTCGATGGAGCGCGGCTGGCATCGGCAACGTCGCTGCATGGATTGTCTATGCAAGGAGATAAGCTGCAACGGGCAAGAATCGGTCAAGCGTCGCGCGGCCGCGTGCTTACCGGCTTGACCCGGGTCAACACAAAAGTCACCGGTGGCTACCGCGCTGACAGGTTGGCCGACCATCCTCTAAACCACGCCCCGAAGGCGCCAAAATCCGATACCTACTCGATCGTTATGCTGCGCGAGCAACTCGTGCCAGCAGCGCAGCTCGATTGCCCCCCGATCGTCAATATGACCGCCGCGTCGCCGCTCGGCAGATTGTGCGGAATCTGCACGTTCACCTGCATTAATCCGATGAATCCCGGCGATAGTCCGACGAAAAGAACGCTGGCGGGAGCTCCCCCAATCGTCATCGAGACACTTCCAGCGGCCGTAACAAGGCCGGTCGCCACTTGCCCGGTCGAGATCGGCGGGTTGGTCGGCCCAATGCCTGTGCCGTACATCGTTACGGTTTGACCCTGCTTTGCGCTCGTAAGCAGTGAGAAATCCAGCCCTTGAATGATAGCGTGCTGATTATCCGCGGAAAACAGCTCCGGCGCGGCAGCCGCAACCGGGACGGTAAAAGTCGCCGTCTGGCCATTGGCTATGACCGACACAGTAGCCTGCGTCCCTGTCAAGTTCGCCGGGGCCTGCGCATTAATTTGTCCAGGCGCAATGTAAATGAGTGGACAGAGTTGGCCATTGATTGTGACACTAGTCCCATTAACGGAGGTCGGCAGTGGCAGCCCCAGACTCTGAGGCTGAGATACCGAATCGAGATTAGCGCCGAATATCGTAAATAAAGCGCCGGGAGATAACAAAGGCCGAAAGCCGGCTGCATCCACGACGCCGTAAATCGTCGTCGACACGGAAGGCGCAAGCACTGAAAAATTGAGCGTGAACAGGGGCACCGTCGACTGATCCCAGAACACTCGCACAGTCCATGCCCCTGGATACGACGCCGCGCTGGTTCCATTGATCGAGAGCGGGTAGGTGAAACACTGGTACCCTCCGGTTCCCGCTAAGGACACAAGAACTGTCGAACTACTGTACACCGTCCCATCAGGTCGCACGAATATTATCTGTGCCGAATCCCCTGCTTTGGCTCCCTTTACATCGAAATACAGCCACGCTTCTGGCGCGGTCGTCTCGAAGCTCGTTACCGCATTCGGCACGACACACGAACCGCTGGCTGCGCCGTTGCTATTCGAAACGACGCTATGCAAAACAGTCAGCGATCCGGTAGGAGCAGCACCCGTAATCGTTATCGTGATTGGGGCCGATGGCGGGCTGTTCGGGTTCTTTACCGAGATCTGAGCAGTTCCAGGCGTAGTGAGCAGGTTCGCCGGAATTTGGACCGTCATGCTGGTGCTGGTAATGTTCTCGGCCGGCAAGCTGGTTGTTTGCCCGGCGACGGTCCACAGGAGTATTGCTCCCGTCACGAATCCAGTTCCGTTCAGCGTCAGCTCGAAGCCGGGGGTACCGGCCACAATGGACGTTGCACTGACACCCGTGATTGTCAAGCAGGTAACGACCGGATCCGGCCCCAGGCAAACGCGGCCTTGCATCAAATTCGCGCTGTTCTGATGCCGCCCCGAAGCCGTCGTGGTACCGAATATGCCATTCTTATCCACCCCCACGTTGTCAAAAAATACAGCATCGGCGAATTCGATGTTGTCGATGTTGTACGCGAAATCAAGAAACGCAGTCCCATCCGCATCCAGCTCCAACGTCCAATCGGAGTTCTGACTGATCGAATACGTGCCGCTGCACCCTCCCGTTAGCTTGACGAACCCCTGTGTGGGGCCTGCGACATCCGCGAACCGGTTCCCCCCCGAAAGATAGTCTTGCAGGTACATTAAGACATCCTTCCAAGCCGTAATACCGCTCGGCGTTTGCCCGGAACCAAGATTGATTTGAATATCGGCAAATGTCGCCGTATAAGGCCCGCCATTGCATCCCCGCGCAGCCGAATTCGGTGACGCCGCGTAGTCAAGTATAACGATGCCGTGGAGCAGGTAATTGCTTTGACTATGCAACCTCGTTCCCCCGACCAGACCTACAGCGCAAACTGCGGCTATCATTCGCAGAGACATTTCGATTCTGACCCGCGATTCAGTCTAAATTAAGGCTATGCCGCTGTCATTACCCAAATGGGTAATGTTTCACAACTCGCGAGCG
Organism: Bryobacteraceae bacterium; assembly: GCA_035293725.1. Classification (GTDB taxonomy): domain Bacteria; phylum Acidobacteriota; class Terriglobia; order Bryobacterales; family Bryobacteraceae; genus Palsa-89. The sequence continues at coordinate 220,613 of DATGMH010000022.1, read as the reverse complement.
TAGGTCATCGATTCGAATAGAATTCAACTTCACCGCCGCAGTGCTTTTTGATTGCTTTAGCGCTACGGGGTTTCCCCAGGAGCGACCCCTTTGAAGTTTCAGAGCGGCCCGTACCGCCCGAACCAGAGCTTGCTCCGAGTAACCTCGTCCTGGCGCAAGTTGTTTTCTGGATCAGCTAGACTTGTGTTGGTTCAGCGTCAAATCGAGAGAGGGCGCTCTCCGTTAAGTGAGTATTCCGGCCTTCCGGCGCCGATTTTCAAGGCATCGCGGTCTACCGATCCGATGTGGTGCTTTTGAAAAGCGCGGAAACGAAGCCACCGCGCTCCATTCGTCGTCTCAATGAGCCCACCGGACTATCCCTCAGCATGGTTGCGTCCCCGCAGTGCCGCTTCCGTTTCGCCCGGCAAAATTACTGGGGCGCCGCCGCGACAGACGGTTTCCAATTCAGGTGCGTCGTCAGCAGCACGCAACTGCCGGGTGGATGTCTGCTCTGGAACAATGGGGAATTCAGGAGGAAGCGCACTCAATGAGTCATAGTGTGTTGCGCATGGGGTGGGCTCTGGACATCGGAGCGAGCACGTTGAACGGAATTTGATTGAAACAGCCGGACATAAATTGGGGATGGTCCTCCCGCTCGGCTACGCTCTGCTTTCCTGCATCGGGATCGCATTTGAGACCCTCCTTCTGCGCGAGTTCCGCACGGATTTCTTGACCTACGCGGAACCGGGGGACTTCCTTATGGCAGGCTTGCGCCACCCAGTTGTACTTGCGTTCGTCGCACTTTCTGTCGGCATCATGGCCGCGACGTTTTCAGTGATCCGTTTCGGCACCAGCGTGTCAAAACACTACGCGGCCTGGAGGCATCGCGCCGGGTCCTTCGTGGCTATTCGATTCGTCCGTCAAGTGGCGCCTTTTGCCGCAGTGGCGTACTACTTCTTTGCGTTCACGCAGTTCTATGCCCGAAAGCGATCCGTTCGGGCGAAGAGGTTCGTGTGCGGCTACAATTCCTGAAATTTGGGACCGACCTCAGTTCGCCGCCGACGGAGGGTTATCTAGTCGCCACCACGGGCCGATATCTCTTCCTTTGGGAGCCGGACACACATCAGAGGCAGGTGATCCGATCAGCGCAGTACGTCAATTGCTCATGTCTGCGACTGCGTCCAAGCCGGAGCAGGCGAAAGAAGCATCGACCGCCTCGGGCGCAAAGTAACCTGAGGTTGTCTTTGTGCTCACGCGGCCTGTGGAATGAGTTCCGGATTTCCTCTCTTAATCAGCGTTCGTGTGCCGAGGCGTTGCGATTTGTACGCGCTGCCGCATAGTGCCGCGGCGCCAGGATTCATGGCTTCGGCGGGCTGGCGACGGATAGAATGACGCCTGTTGGCGATTGCGAACTGCCGATGCCCGCCAGGAGCGGGAAGTCGCCATTCGGTATGTCGTTGGGTACCTGGATCGCGATTTGATAGAGACCCGCCGAGCCGGGGGCTAGAGCTGCGCCGAATACGACCACGGGATTGTTGTTGAGCGAAATGGCCGGTGTTGCCGCGGTCGAGTAGGTGGTATCGCCCGGTGTTGCCTTGCCTAGTGGAAACGCAGGTGTGGTAGCGCCGAATCCGGTGGCCCACAGGATGAGCACGTCCCCGGGCTTCGCGGCCACAGTGGTCGTGCCTGAGAAGGTGCCGGGTTTCACGGCCAGGCTGAAGTCCTGGCGTGTCGCAACTACCTGACTGCCGGGCCAGGTGAAGAAGGCCGGCGCGAACTCGGCAGCCGTGGTTTTGAACACCGGACTTGTACCGTTGCTATTGGTTACGCTTACGTCAACAGGGCCGGGCGAAAGGTCAGGAGCTAGAACGTTCAATTGTCCGGGCGTGATGTAGTACACGTATGCGGCCTTGCCCTGCATTGTGACTTGTACGCTATCGACGTTCGTGGGCAGAGCGCCATTCACGATAAACTTATCCCAGTTGTCGGGGGCCGCAGCGAGATTCGAACCGAAAATCGTAACCCAGGTATTCGACGCGATGCCTGGTTGCAAACTGGCGCCGTTGACCACCGAAGTTATGACGGGTGTCAAAGTGGGGACGATCGCCAGGTCCAGAATTTGCTGGCCCACGCATGCGCCGGGCTTACAACCGGCCGGCCCCTGCGGAATGGTGCTGAGCTTGAAAGTTGCGCCTCCATCGGTAGAGACATGCAAAGGATTACTGATGGTAAGGGTGTCGTTCGCGAAAACTATAGACGAAGTCGCGTCGGCCCAAAGCTTGCCGCTGTCACTGGAGAAGAATCCGTTCGCTATAGGTGTCCAGCTGCCTCCACCGTCGGTGCTCTTTAAAATGCTGCGGCCGAGTCCGGTTACGTTGCCGGTTGCGTAGACTGTGCCGTCGGGTGAGCCAATAGCAACGGAATTGACAATGTTGGTGGGGATGCTGAGCGCGGTGAAGGTCGCTGCGCCGTCGGTGCTCTTGAACATGCCGCTGTTGCCTCCCGCGTACCAGGTATTCGGATGCAGCGGATCTTGCGCGATGTCAAGCACTCCCCCGGCTAGTCTGCCGTTTACCGTGACGTGTTTGGCGACAAAGGTCCAGGTGGCGCCGTAGTCAGTGCTCCTAAAGAACCCATCGGCCGTCTCCGCATAGAGCGTTCCTGCGACTGCTTTGTCCACCCTGAACAGGTCGGTCGTATAGCCGAGCGGAAATGGGACGGAATTCGTTCCCGGCAAAAGAGGGATTGTTAACTGCTTCCAACTCGCTCCGCCATCGGTGCTCTTGTACAGGACATCTCCCTTTGCGGCAGCAGTATAGGCATTGATGTAAATCACTTGGCCCGAGAAATCGACTTTCACCGTAGCGGAGCCGTCAATACCGATCCCGGCTAGCGGACTCACGGTCCAGGTCTGCCCGCCATCCAGGCTCGCAAAGAACGCGTCTGCCTTCGCGTGTCCTACCATGTAGATCTTGTTGGCATCGTGCGGGTCCAGCGCGATCGAATACGGGACGACCGGCTGCGCGAGCAGCGCATTGCTTAAAGGAATATTGACCAGCGTCCAGGTAGTGCCGGAGTCCGTGCTCTTGTAGAGTCCATAACTGGCGCCGACGTAAACCGTGCTGGCCGCACAGCAGATCGCTGTGCAAATTGAAACGATGGTTGCTTTAAGGATGCGTTTCATGGCAATTCGTGTTCCTTGTAAATGTGAAAATTGCGCGCGTCACGCTTTCATGAATGGTCCTCTCATTTGACCGTCCCGGTCTCGGAGAACGAAATGTCGGCGCCCGCGCCCGAAACATCCAAACCGCGCGCAGAGAGGGGTGCGGAAATTTGATTCTGCCTTTGTTGCGATCGCTAACACGCCGGAAAGCTGCGCTTGACCCAAAGGCTTGAAACCTGTCGCGCCGAGATTTCCGAAATTGTACGTCCTCGCCGTGGCTTGTGGCACGATGGTGCTCCCGTTTCAGAGTGTGTCGCCAACCCATGCACCAGATGTGCCGGCATCGAGATCGAGCGCGCTCGCGGACGTCACCGTTAAGGTTCCGCTCACGTCGGCGACTGCCGGTGAAACGAGTAGGGTAAGGCTGAAAATGACGGTCCTCATAAGAAAATCCGATGTCAGGGCCCCACCGGTAGCGTCACATCATTGGCCGCTACGCCATTGATTTTCAGCGTCATCGGATCGGCGGCGTTGGTCCGGGCGAGGCCCGGAACGATGATGTTGATCTGATTGAATCCCACCAGGCCTGCGGTCAATCCTGAATAAATGACAGTCGCGGGTATCCCATCGATCGTGACTTGTGGAAGCGCGACGGTTTGGCTTGTGGCTGAAGGCTGGCCGGTGGCAAGCGGCGGCGACACAGCGCCTAGCCCCGTGGCGTAGCAGATAATTACCTCGTTCGGCTTGGCGCGGCTATCGGGCGTGATGACGGTAACACCGTCTTGATGGACGCACAGCGCGGTCCCGCGGCCGTCCTGGGACTGCGTAAAGATGCCTGGCGATTCGGCACGTAGATTCACGGTACGCGTAACGCTACTTTGGCCATTCACGGTCACCTGAACTTGCGCCGAAGTTTGACCCGCCAGTTCCAAAGGAATCTGGATGCCGAGCTGCCCGGATAGGGAGTAGAACAGGGGCGCGGGGAAACCGCCGACCGTCACGGAGGCGCCCCCTAAAGTGGTCACCAATTTGCCATCGGGCCCGAACGCGGAGGATGTCACCACAGAGCCGTCGTTCAGTCCCGTTCCGAAGATCGCCGCGATCGAGCCAGGGGCGACGGGAGACGGAAAGACGGCGAAGCTGGCGTTGTTCACGATACCGCCGTCCAGAACGGATGGGCCGGACACGCCCGGCGGCGTGTACTTGTGAACGAAAGAATCGGCGGCATTGGTGGGACTGCCCGGAACGGAGTTGCGATCCGTATAGCCGCCGATAAATAGCCCGCCGTTCGGATCGAGCGCGATTCCGTAGCCGTAATCGTCGTTGACAGTTCCTGTCTGAAACGTCCAGAGAGCGCTGCCGTTGTTGTCAAGACGACGGACGAACGCGTCGGCTCCCCCCAGTGTTTTTATGTTCAGACCGCTGCGGGCCCAGCCAACTACGTCCACGCCGGTATCATCGGCTACGGCGCCGAAGGCTTCTTCGCGATCGATGGTGCCGAATTGCTGGGTCCACAACAAATTCCCGTTCAGGTCGTACTTGCGGACGTATGCATCGAAATCGAACGTAGGCAGAGTTTGGATCCCGAGCAGTCCCTGGGTGCTGCCCACCACGTAGACGCCACTGGAGTTGACAGCCACCCCGTAGGTCCGGTCCGTGTTGACTGTTCCGAACTCATGCGTCCAAAGGAGCTTTCCGTTGGGATCGTACTTGAGGATGAAACCATCCACACTGCCCTGGTAGGTTTCACCGGGGAGAGGAGATGCTGTTTGACCGACGATATACTCGCCGGTTGCATCCACTGCTACGCCATAGCCAGCGGTATTAAATACTGGGGCGAACTGGCTTTTCCAAACCTGGTTGCCGCCGGCGTCCAGTTTGCTCAGCGTAACCAAGCCTCCCGGAACGAGCTGAGCGGTGACGAGAGCTTGCCCAAGTACGTAGACGGCGCCGTCGCGGGCTGCAACCGCCAGTGCGGATTCGCCCTGGGGGCTGGCGCCGAACTGGCGCGTCCAAACAAGATTGCCGTTGAGGTCGTACTTGGAGACAAGTCCTACGGTGGTCGTGGACGCCGTGTGGGTATTCTCGTTGGTAGCAGCTACATAGACGGCGGTGGAATCGACGGCCACGCCGAACCCGGAAGATGGCCGGTTATTCACCGCAAACTCGTGCGTCCACAATTCGGTGCCCGCGGGGTCGTACTTCCGCAGAAACGCATCCTGCTGGATGTTCACGGCAGTTTGGCCGGGAAGCGCTCCCATTGTGGCGCCGGTGACGTACACGCCGGTAGCATCGGCCGCGATTTGGGAAATCGTGTTGGCGCTGGTGCCCGCGAATTGGCGCGCCCACTGCAGCGTCTGCGCCGGAGATGCCTGTACAGCGAACAAAAGAAGGCCGAATCGAACGGCCAACCGGTGGGTGACGTTCATTCCATGCGATCCCTTCGCGTGTCTCTATAACCCTCTTACCGGGCATTGCGCAAACGCACGGGAAAGCTCTCATCAATTTAGAAAGTGCCAGCGGCTCCAAGGCAATCGAGCTTGAGGTACACGCGGCTTGAAGCGAATGGGACAGCTTGCCTCCGCCGGACGCGGCGGCCACGATTAACAGGTAGTATGGTAGGGTTCATCAGCAGCGTGACAGCGGAATTGCCATTCATTGTTACTGCGCAAACGCCGGGAAAAACTTTCATGCGATCTCGGAACGTCCGAAAACATAGCAAAGCTGGGCCGGATATTTCCGGTGTGCCGCTGGAGCGGACGGCGCTGGACCAACTGTTCAGCGTGACCTACGAAGAACTCCGGCGGCTGGCCGCCACCGTACGGCGAAACGAGCCCACCACGACGCTCAGTCCGACGGCTTTGGTGAATGAAGCCTGGTTAAAGCTGGTGAGATCGCCCGAGTTTGCGACCACGTCGCACTTGCACTTTAAGCGGATCGCAGCCAGGGCCATGCGGCAGGTGCTGGTGGAGGCCGCCCGCCGGAGGCTTTCTTCTAAGCGGGGCGGAGACGGCGGGTTGACGATTGCCCTGGTGGGAGATCCGGCAATAGAAGCGCCACTGTGCCGCGAGGACCTGTTAGCGCTGGAAAGCGCCCTCCAAGAATTGGAACGGCTGGACCCCAGACAAGCCCTCCTGGTGGAGAGCCGGTTCTATGGCGGGCTAAACGTAGCCGAGACCGCGTCGTTGCTGGACATCTCAGAAGCTACCGTGCATCGGGAGTGGAAGGCTGCCAGGGCGTGGCTGAAGCTCCGTCTGCGAGAAGTGGAATAGCAAATCCCGGAGGAACATGGATTCCGCGCGTCTAAAGCGGATTCAGCAGCTTTTTCTAGAAGCTTCGGAGTTGCCGGCAGCGGACCGGCATGCCTGTTTGCAGGACGCCTGCGGCGGCGACACGGACCTGCTCGAGGAGGTGCGCGCGATGCTGGACGCCGATGCGCGTTCCGATTCGGTGCTGGATGGCGATTTGGCGGGCGCCGCGCGCAGCGTTTTTGAACCAGGTCCCTCCCTGGTGGGGCAGTTTTTGGGGCCGTACCGGCTAACACGGCTAATAGGCGAAGGCGGCATGGGAGTCGTGTATTTGGCCCAGCGGGAGGATCTGGGGAGCGCCGCGGCGATTAAGATTCTGCGCGATGCCTGGTTTTCGCCCGCGCGTCGGGAACGATTCGAGAGCGAGCAGCGTTTGCTTGCACAGTTGATTCACCCCAGCATCGCACGGTTGTACGATGCCGACACACTCGCCGACGGCACTCCCTGGTTCGCGATGGAGTACGTGCAGGGCCGGCCGATTACCGAGTATGCGCGCGAGCGGGCATGTTCTGTGGAAGAGCGGCTGCGTCTGTTTCGTTCGGTTTGCGAGGCAGTGCAGTACGCGCACGGACATGCCATCATCCACCGCGATTTAAAGCCGTCGAACATTCTGGTGAAGACCGGCGGCGAGGTGCGGCTCTTGGATTTCGGCATCGCCAAGCAGCTGGATGATACCGCGATGGACCAGACCCGCACGGAGCTACGCTTGATGACTCCCGCGTATGCGGCTCCCGAACAGCTGCGCGGCGGGAAGGTGGGAATCTTTACCGACGTGTACGCGCTGGGTGTTCTGCTATATGAACTCTTGGCCGGGCGCGCCCCTTTTCACTTAGCCGACCGGACTCCTGGGGAGGCCGAAAAAATCATTGTCGACCAAGAGCCGCCGCGGCCTTCATCGTCAGAGCAGCGGCTGATGGCGTCATCTTGGGCGGATCTGGATGTTTTGTGCCTCACGGCCATGCACAAAGATCCGGAGCGGAGGTATCGCACTGTCGACGCGCTGATAGGCGACGTCGATCGTTACTTAAACCGCGAGCCGCTGCAAGCGCGGCCGGACACGCTGCGATATCGCGCCGGGAAGTTCGTCGCACGGAATTGGCGCGCGGTGGCTGCATCGGCGATTGCCATGGCAGTGATGATGGGGCTGGTGGTTTTCTTCACCGTGCGGCTCACCATCGCACGCAACACGGCGGAAGCCACAGCGCTGCGTTTGGAGCGCGTACAACAGTTCATGCTCAGCTTATTTGAAGGCGGGGATAGCGCAGCAGCCCCGGCCGAGGACTTGCGTGTGACCACGCTGATCGGACGCGGGTACGCGCAAGCGAAGGCTTTGCAGCGTGACCCGGAGGTACAGGCCGAGTTGTACCAGACTTTGGGCGGGATTTACCAGAAATTGGGAGATCTGCGGCAGGCCGATGTGCTGCTGAATATGGCGTTGAGCGAGCGCAAATCGCTGTTAGGACCGCAACATCCGGAGGTGGCCGAAAGCCTGATTGCGTTAGGCCTGTTGCGAGTGGACCAGGCCAAGCTTGACGAGGCGGAGCGATTGGTGCGAGAAGGGTTGGAGCGCACGGAACGCATGCGGCCCCGCGATGAAGCGGCCATTGCAAAAGCCACGACCGCGCTGGGTAAAGTCCTGGAGGCGCGTGGCGCATATGACCGGGCCATTCCGATGCTCGATCGAGCAGTGCAGTTGCAATCCAGGATCGCGCCCGCCAGCGCCAATCTCGCTGCGGCGGTGAAGGAGCTCGCCGACGCACAGTTCTATGCAGGGCATTATGACGTGTGCGACACGTTGAATTTGCAGGCGCTGGCGCTGCATCGGAAAATTTTCGGAGACCATCATCCGTTGGTAGCGGACGATCTGATCAATTTAGGCGCAGTCCAGTTTGAACGCGCGCATTATCCCGAGGCGGAGAAATTTTACCGGCAGGCGCTGGACATCAATCGGGCCTGGTATGGGAACGATCATCCCGAGGTCGCATCGACGTTGTCGATGCTGGGACGCGCGTTGGTATTCGAGAAACGGTATGACCAGGCGGTGGCGCTGGTGGAGCAGGCGCTCGCAATTCAGGAGCGCGTATACGGGCCGGCGCATCCCAAGGTGGCAAACGTGCTGAACGAACTCGGAACCGTTGCGCTCCAGCGCGAGCGATTCGATGAAGCCGAGGCACGCTTCCGGCGGATGGCGGATATCTACAAGAGCGCTTATGGAGAGCGCCATTACCTGTACGCGCTCGCGTATGCGAATCTTGCCAGCGTGTTCCTGGCCAAGAAGGATTATAGGCGCGCCGAGCCGATGTTTCGCGAAGCAGTGCAAAGATACACAGACGCTCTTTCGGCCGATCATCTATATACCGGGATCGGACAAATCAAGTGGGGCCGTGCGCTGGCGGGCGAAAAACGGTACGCCGACGCAGAGACGCATTTATTGGCCGGCTATAAGATTCTGATGAAGCAGGCGAGCCCATCGGCGAGCTGGATTCGATCCGCGCGCAGCGAATTGGTTAACGTGTATGAGGCGCTAAACGAGCCTGATAAGGCTGCACAGTTTCGCGATGTTCCGCCGCTCCCAGCCTCGGCTCAGTAAATGGCCCAGCAGCCGGGACTGACCAGTTCCAGCAGGTGACCGTCGGGATCGCGAAAGTAAAGGCTGAATCCGCCTCGCGGCCATGTCACGCGGGATTCAATCGCGATGCCGTCCGCCGCCAATTGCCGGGTCCATTCGGCCTCCGCTTCGGCCCGAATCGTAAACGCCAGATGCGTCGTTCCTTCCCCATCGTGCGGTGGAATGATGCCGCCGGGAATCCTCATCGGCTCGGTCGTTCCGTGCTTCCGGAATAGCAGCAGCACCTGCTCGCCCTGCACATTCAGCGCGCAGAAGCGGTCGTCGGCAACCAGCTTTTCGAATCCGAAGACTCGCTCATAGAAAGCGGCAGACCGCGCCACTTCGTCTACATATAGAGAGGTTTCCAGCACCCGGCCAACGGAAGGCATGCCGATTGGATTGCTGCCAGGCACGGGAGGTCGCTCCCGCTTCCGCCGGACCGTAAGGTGAAAGCTACTGCGCGATCGCGTTTCCGGTCCCTGTGCGACCGATCATGGATCGCCCCGAAGCTTCCACGGCCGACCCAACAGGCCGAGGCCTGGGAGCCTCCGCCGTAACCAGCGGCCGGTCGAGTGCGGCGACAAATGCCTTCAGCCGGACGGGCTTTAACAGATAAAAGCGTAGCCGGCACATGTAGCAGCGATGCGGATGCACACCCAGCTTTTCCAAGAACGAATCCTTCAAGCGCCGCGAAATCGAGGGCCGGAAGGCTGATGACCCGCATCGAGGACAAAAAAATAGAATTCTCACGCGCATTTTACAAACCGTTTAAAGTCAGCAACTTCTGGCTATAGAGCAAACTGACGCGTTACCCGCAACCTCAAATCAGTACTATCCGTCTCACCGCGACGTACCAAGCATACTAAGCATAATAGTACTTTCCGCTCGTTTGGTATACAGGATTTTTGGATAGTATTGCACCTTACCATTCTGGTTCCTGCCCCCGGCCCATAGCGTGTCTTTTGCCAGCGTTGTAAGGTATCATGCGACAAACCCTCCGAACCGAAATGTCTGTCATTAATCATCCTGGAACCCTCGCCGGCGAGATCCACGCGCGAACATCGAGCAGCAGGTTCCTTCCTGTTCTCCTGCTTCTTTTTGCCGGAAGCGGCTGCTCGGCCCTGATTTACGAGGTGGTCTGGTATCAGCTGTTGCAGTTGGTGATCGGATCGACCGCCATATCGCTCGGCGTATTATTGGCCGCTTTCATGGGGGGACTCTGCTTGGGTAGTTTTCTCTTCCCGCGCTGGATGTCAGCGCGCCGGCATCCGATGCGGCTATATGCCTGGATCGAGTTGGGAATCGGCGCGTGCGGTCTGCTGGCGTTGTTTGGGATGCCGCTGGTCGACCACATCTATATCGCCGCCGTGGGACACGGTCTTCCGGCGATTTTGATCCGAGCCCTGATTTGTGCCGTTTGTTTGATGCCTCCCACCATGCTGATGGGCGCTTCTCTGCCTGCGGCAGCGCGCTGGATGGAGAGCGACGTCGAGGGCGCTTCACGAATGGGGCTGCTGTACGGGGCCAACACGATGGGCGCCGTTGCAGGCTCCGTTCTGGCTGGATTTTATCTGCTTCGCGTTTTCGATCTGACCGTTGCCACCTTCGCGGCTGCTGCTCTGAACGTCGCCGTCGCGTTGATCAGCCTTGCCGTCGCCGCCCGCAGTTCTTATGAACCTTTGAACGCTCGCGGTGAGCCCGGTCTGGTCGCCCTCGAAGGACGCTGGGCCGTGTATGCCAGCATCGCGATCTCGGGCGCCTGCGCGCTCGGCGCCGAGGTCCTTTGGACACGCTTGCTCGGCTTGCTTCTCGGCGCCACCGTCTATACTTTTTCGATCATTCTGGCGGTTTTTTTGATTGGCCTGGGCATTGGGAGCGGCGCCGGATCGCTGCTGGCGCGCCAACTGCGCAGCCCCCGCTTCGCTCTCGGCTGTTGCCAGATGCTGCTGGCCGCAGCCGTTGCCTGGACGGCTTACATGCTGGCCGATTCCCTTCCCTACTGGCCCGTTAATCCGTTGATCTCTTCGCGCCCATGGTTCACGTTCCAGGTGGACATAGTCCGCTGCCTGTGGGCCATCCTGCCCGCCGCCCTGCTGTGGGGCGCCAGCTTTCCGCTCGCGCTCGCTTCCATTGCCTCGCCCGATGAGGACTCCGGACGTATGGCCGGCGGCATCTATGCCGCCAACACAGCGGGCGCGATCCTGGGCGCTCTCGCCTTCAGCCTGCTGCTCGTCCCGCACATCGGCAGCGGGCGCAGCGAAGGCGTGCTGATCGTGCTCTCGGCCATCGGAGGCCTGCTCCTGCTGGCTCCCCTGGCTTCCCGAAAAAAATCGGCAGCGCTCGCCCTGATCGCCTGCATCGCCGTCACGGTATGGCTGGTCGTCACCGTTTCCCCCGTACCCGGCATGTTGATTGCCTTCGGCCGCCGCATGACCACCTCGTCCGGTCAAGCGCGGATCCTCTACGCTGGCGAGGGCATGAATTCGTCCATCGCTATTTCGCAATGGAACGATGGAGCCGTGCAGTTCCACGTCAGCGGCAAAGTGGAGGCGTCCACCGAGCCCTACGACATGCGGCTGCAACGCATGCTCGGCCACTTGCCGGGCCTGTTCCATCCCGACCCGAGATCGGTGCTGGTGGTAGGCTTCGGCGCCGGAGTCACCGCCGGATCGTTCACGCGCTATCCAGGCATGCAGCGCATCGTGATCTGCGAGATGGAGCCGTTGGTGCCGCGCACGGCGGCCCTGTTCTTCCCCAAGGAAAACTACGATGTTGTGCACGACCGCCGCACACATTTGATCTTCGACGATGCACGGCATTACATCCTCACTTCGCCCGATAAGTTCGACATCATCACTTCAGATCCTATTCATCCCTGGGTAAAAGGCAGCGCGACATTGTATTCGAAAGAATATTTCGAGCTTGTAAAAGCGCACTTGAATCCGGGCGGAATTGTGACCCAGTGGGTCCCGTTGTACGAAACGGATCTGGCCACGGTGAAGAGCGAGATCGCGACCTTTTTCGACGTGTTCCCCAATGGCACGATCTGGGGCAACGAAAACGCCGGCGGAGGCTACGATATCGTGCTCGCCGGCACGGCCGCGGCACCTCATATCGACGCGGACGCAATCGAGCAGCGGCTGGCGTCGCGCGATTACGCACCGGTCGCGAAATCCCTCGCCCAAGTCGATTTTCAATCCGCCATCAATCTGCTCACCACCTATGCCGGACGCGCTCAGGATCTGAAGCCCTGGCTCGCCGGCGCTCAGATCAATCGCGACCGGAATCTCCGGCTGCAATACCTGGCCGGCCTCGCGCTCAACGAGAGCCAGGAGAATCTCATTTACGAGCAAATGCTGAGCTTTCGCCGTTTCCCGGAAGGGCTTTTCTCCGCCTCCGCAGCCCGCAAAGCTGCGCTTCAGGCCGCACTCGGTTCCCGTTAGAACTATGGGACTCCGGTCCAGTACTAATGGCCATGTATGGCACTCAGCGACTCTGTTATTCTGCTGATGTAAGACCGCAGTTCGCACCCGCACCGAATCGCGGCACAGTTCGCCTGGGAGCTCGGTCGCTGGAGACCGCCCAGGTTTCGCCCGATAAAAGGCTTATGAGCCTGAAGTTGCACTCCCGGATCGATCGCGAATGGCTCTGAAAGTACGAGTACGCATGAGCAATCCAGGCTCCAATTCGCGTCTTACGGCCATGACCGGATACCAGTTCCGTCCGGTTTCGTTCTTAACTTCGGTCAGCATCCATACCCTTGCAATCCTCGGCCTGGGGCTGATCCCGGCATATCGGGAGCAGCCGATCTCTAACCGCCCGATCTACGACGAGCTGATCAAGCCGGACGAGCACAAAATTGTCTACTACGATTACAAAAAGCCGCTGCCGGACGTGAGCGCCGCCGAGCGCATCGGCACGTTTCCTAAGCCGCGCGGCCGCGAGTTTTCCAAAGACGCGATTATTGCCGCGGCGCCGCGCGCCCGATCGGCCCAACAGATCATCTGGCGGCCGGTGCCGAAAATCGAGATTCCGCGCGATCAGCCGGCCCCGAATCTGATCATGCGCGCCGCCACCGCAGTGCCCGCGCTCGCGCCCCCGCCGCCTGAAGTGAAGAAGATCGACAAGCCGAACATCGATGCGCCCAAGGCCGAGCAGGCGAACCTCTCCCAGCCGGATCCGAAGGGCGATCCGAATAAATCGCGCGACGACACAGTGAAGCCGGTGGAGGTTCCGAAACCGCGCAAAGCGTTCGTTCCTCCTCCGGCATCGAAAGAGCAACCTCGGCTGCCGGTTCCCGTCCAGGTGGCCGATGTTCCTCTGCCCGATGCTTCCATTACCGGCGGCGGTTCGGCGCGCATGGCGCTTCCGCTGGGAGTCGGAACCGCAGCCTTGTCGAAAGGTGCCCCTCCGCCACCCAATGCGCCGCCCGGACCGGAGAATAGCGCGGGCAATGCGAAAACCGACGTCGCGGTGGTGAGCCTCAATCCGGGCAAAGGTCCAGTGCCGGATGGCGCGCGCTCAGGTGCGTTCTCGCGAGCCCCCACCGTCGGCGAGCCCGCCAGCGGAGAGGGCGGTAGCGGCTTGAAAGTGCCGAACCTCACCATCCATGAGGATCGCAGCAAAACCGCGGCGGCTCCCAACGTCGGCGCCAATCGAAAAGTCGTTCTCTACGCCGACAAGCTGCGCAGCATCCCGGTAACTACGTTGTCGGTGCCGCTGCGCCCCGCCTCCCGCACCATTCCGCGCCAGATCGACGGCCGCTTCCGTGGGCGCAATGTCTACACAATGGTGGTCCCGATCGAAAATTTCGAACCGTACTCGGGCGATTGGATCATATGGTTCGCCGAACGCGAGCCCAAGCCCGGCGATACCCCGTTCGTCCGTGCCCCCGTGCCGCTGCGCAAGTACGAATCGGTTGAGCCGGTGTTGCCCGGCGCGCGCACCGAGCTGCGCGTTCAGGTTTCGGGCACCATCCGCCAGGATGGCAAACTGGAGGGCCTGGCTTTGCTAAAAGCTCTGAGCCCGGGAATCGAGCAGGCTGTGGTCCAGGATCTGTCCAGCTGGGAATTCAAGCCCGCTACGCGCGACAGCGTGCCGGTGGATGTGGACGTAGTGATTGAAGTTCCCTACAGCCTTCCGCCGCAGATCGCCAAGAGCGCGCCCTAGCGGTCTCACACCGCCATGATCGCGCTACGTTTTGCACTCCCGATCGTTTTTACCGCCGCCCTTAGTCTGCGCGCGGCCGACATTCGGACCATCGCCGGAACCGGCCAGCCCGGACATTCGGTCGATGGCGGTCCCGCAATTGCCGCGGAGTTGAACAACCCCTACGGCCTGACCATCGGCCCCGATGGCGCTCTGTACGTCTGCGAAGTGGATAACAACGTGATCCGACGAATCGATCTGAAAGCCGGCACCATCTCCACCGTCGTCGGAAACGGCCAGAAAGGATATTCCGGCGATGGCGGCCCGGCTCTGGCCGCGTCCTTGAATCAGCCTTACGAGATTCGCTTCGACCGCGCGGGCAACATGTACTTCGCTGAGATGCCCAACCACGTGGTCCGCCGCGTGGACGCGAAGACCAAAATCATCTCGACGTTGGCGGGCACCGGCCAGCCGGGCTTCTCCGGCGACGGCGGCCCGGCCGATAAAGCGCAGTTGCGGCAGCCGCACAGCATCGCCATCGATCCGGCCGGCGCTTTCCTCTATATCGCGGATATCGGAAATCACCGCATCCGGCGCGTGGACTTGAAGTCGGATCTGATCGAAACCTTCGCGGGCACGGGCGAGCGCAAACCCACTCCGGACGGCGCGTCACTGGACGGTACTCCGCTGAACGGCCCACGCGCCATGGCGTTCGACGCGCGGGGCGATATGTACCTGGTCTTGCGCGAGGGCAACGCCGTTTATCGCATCGACATGCGCGCCCGAACCATCCATCACATCGCGGGCACAGGTGCGAACGGATATACCGGCGACGGTGGCCCGGCAGTTCAGGCGCAGTTGTCCGGACCCAAAGGCATCGCGATTGCCCCGAACGGCACTGTCTTCATCGATGACACCGAGAGTCACACTGTGCGCCGCATCGACCCGAAAACCGGCACCATCGAGACCGTAGCCGGAAACGGGACCCGCGGCGACGGACCGGACGGAGCGCCGCGTTCGTGCCTGCTGGCGCGGCCGCATGGCATCTTCATCGACCGCGCCGGGGTGATCTACATCGCCGATAGCGAGAACCACCGCATCCGCGTTCTCAAGCAGTAGAAGGCAGCGGTTCAATTCCGGGAGACAACCAGCGAAAGGCAAATGCCGTTCCAGTCGTTCTTGCCTGTGCCGGCCGGTGGCCGGTCCTCCAGTGCAATCGTGCCGATCAGATCCGGATTCAACTGAAACCGCGTCTCCAAATACTTCTTGACCTCGCCGGCGCGCTGCGTGGAGGCGATGTAGCGGTCCGCGGGCGATCCCTGATCCGCGTAGCCTTCAATCATGATGGGATTGTTCGGCAGATCGTCCGCAACCTCCGATATCGCATGATCTAACTCGGCCTTTCCTCTGTCGGAAAGTTGCAGCGCGCCATTCGGCGATTTCGTAAACATGCCGTCCGCCGTCAGCCAGATGCGCTTGGCCGGTTTCTTTACGAAATTGCTTTTCTGGTATTCGTTCGGATTCAACTGCGCAAGGTTGTAGAAACCTCTGCGGTGAAAGAAACCGCGCAGAAAGAAATTATGCTTGATGGCCTCCGTGTCGGCAGCCAGATTCGTGGTCGCGCGATGCGCCTCGTCGATGGTCTCGCGCAGGTTTTCGGCCGTGCTCTCATTCTTCGGACTGTTCAGAAAGTCGCCCACCGCTTTCTTCATCTGCTCGCTCATATCGCGCGCATTGGCGACCGTCTGGTGCACATCCTGCGGGATGTTTTCCCGCTGTAATTGCGTCGCCATCTGGTTGGCCCTCTGGGAGGCTTGTCGCACGTTCGTACTGGCTTGCTTGACGTTGCCGATGGTGTCCTCTACGTTCTGCGCCATCTGTGTGTCGGTGAGCAGTTTGCCTACCGTACCTTGGCCGTTTTTGACGCCGGTAACGATTCCATTCACGTTATCGGTGATATTCGCGCCGTTGGATGCGATGCGCTGGACGTTGGGACTCATGGCCACAATTAATCCATCCACGTGGCCGATCGTGCTGTCGGCACGCTGCTTAATGTCGGTAATGGTGCCTTCCGCGGTCTTGACCAGGTTGTTCCCCTGCTTCATCAGGTCGCCGATCTCGAACGGTTCCTCGCTCGGAATCGTGCAGCCGGCGCGGCAATCGGGCGAGTTATTGGTTCCCTTGACGATGTTCACGTACTTGTTGCCGACCATTCCCGCCGTCTCGATGCTCGCTTTTGAATCCTGGCGAATCAGTTTTTGGAATTTTTCGTCCACCTTCAACGTCAGCCGGAATTTGCCGTTCGGCTGGCCCGGAAGGGCCACGTCGCTGACTTCGCCCGCGTCCATACCCGATACCCGAATTTTTGCTCCGCTCTCAAGCGTATCGAGGTTGGCAAATTCGGTGTAGATGTAGTAATGATGCGCAAAGACCTGATTGCGACTGCCGATGATGAACAGCCCTGCGGAAAATAGCAGAACCCCGGCGACGATGAAAATTCCGACCTTTACGTTCGTGGACATAGTTATGTCTCAGATCCTGCGGCGAGTTCGCGCACCAGAGAGTTCTCGCTCTTCTCCACCTCTTCAAAGCTCCCGCACGCAACGATCGAGCCTCGGTCCAGCACCGCGAACCGGTCGCCGAAGGTGCGCGCGCCCATGGCATCGTGCGTAACGGCCACCAATGTGACATTCCGGTTTTTCTTCAGGCGGAGGAGGAGCCGGTAAATCTCCGTCGCGGTGATACGGTCCAGGCCGCTCGAGGGCTCATCCACCAGCAGGATGTTGGGATCGAGCGACAGCGCGCGCGCCAACCCGACGCGCTTGCGCATGCCGCCCGAAAGGTCCGACGGCATCGTGTTCAGTTCCTTCTCCAACTCCACAGCCTTGAGTTTTTGCTGAACGATGCTCCGGATTTCCTGGTTCGACTTGCGGGTGTGCCGCCGTAGCGGAAAGGCAACGTTCTCGCCCACCGTGAGCGAATCGAACAACCCCGCGCCTTGGAATAGAAATCCGACGCTGGTGCGGATTTTGTTCAAGGTGACGTTATCCGCATCGGCAAGGTTCGTGCCGTGAATGAAAATGCCGCCTCGGTCCGGCTTCAGCAGCCCGATCATGAGCTTTAGTGTCACGCTCTTTCCCATGCCGCTGCGGCCCAGTAGACAGAACGCCTCGCCCGGCGCAATCTGGAACGAGACATCCTGCAGCACCTTCTTGTTCTGAAATGACTTGAACACGTGGTCGAAACGAACCGGCGCCTGCTCGCGCTCCTGTGTCCGCTGAGGCTGCCGCGCGGCTGGATCGGCCCCGGCATCGGCTTGAGCAGGCCCGATATCGGTAGTCGCGCCCATTACGGCCACCAGAAAAGGATGATCTTGACTAGAATGACCTCCGACAAGATCATCAGCAAAGAAGAAAGAACCACGCTGCGCGTAGAGGCTCGTCCGACGCCGACCGCACCTTGCGTCGCCGTATAGCCGAGGAAACAAGAAACGGTGCCGATGATAAACCCGAAAACCACAGTCTTAAGCGTGGGAGGAATGTAGTCGGACCAGCCCATCGGGCCGAACGCGTTGCCCAAGAATGCGTGCACCGAAACGTGATACTCGATCATTTCGGATACGAGCCCGCCCAGCACGCCGGAATAGTTCAGCATCAGAGTCAGGATCGGGAGCGCGATGACGCACGCGACAATGCGCGTTACCACCAGGTATTTGAATGAATCCACCGCCAGCGATTCCAGGGCATCGATCTGCTCAGTGACCCGCATCCCGGCTAATTCGGCGCCGATTCCCGCGCCGACCCGCCCGGAAATCAATAGCCCGGTAATCAGCGGACCCACATCGCGGAACAGGCCTAGAGATACAGCCTCGGGAATCATGGCCTGGGCGCCGAACCGCGACATGGACGATCCGGTTTGAAGCGCCAGCACGATCCCGAAGGCAAATCCGGAAACCAGCACCAGCGGCCCGGACCGCCACCCTATCTGCACAAGCTGCCGGATCGTCTCGCGAAATTCCAGAGGCGGATGAAAGCTTTCTTCGATCGCTCTCCATCCGAACAACCCAAGTTCACCGACCGAACCGAACCACAAGCCCAATCGATCTGTGAGGGAACTAACCACGACCTGCCTATTGATTCGACGCCTTACTGTACATCGTGTTTCCGCAGCCGGCCGCTCGGCAGGTTAACGGATTGGTTAACGTGAATCTTTCCGAAAGACCGCGCATCATATATCTTGATATCAAGATAAACCAGCCGCGGCCCAAAACCCGGACCAACCGGGGGACGTCGATACCGTTCTGCGCCGATCCGCGGCTACCAAGGAGAACACCCATGACTACCCGGAACATCGCCCGCTCGATTCCCAGCTTGCACACGCTCGAAGGCGGAGGAGTGCAGATCCACCGCGCATTCCCAATTCCGCAGTTGGACGACATCGATCCTTTTCTGCTGATGGACCGCATGGGCCCGATCGATTACCGGCCCGGCGATAACACCGGCTTCCCCGGCCATCCGCACCGTGGATTCGAGACCGTCACGTATTTGCTATCCGGCCAAATGCAGCACAAGGACTCGTTCGGCAACAGCGGAATGCTCAATCCCGGCGACGTGCAATGGATGACCGCCGGCTCCGGGCTGGTTCATTCGGAGATGCCCGGCGCCGACCTGGTCCGCACCGGAGGCCGCCTGGAAGGTTTCCAACTCTGGGTCAACCTGCCCCGGCGCGACAAGATGTCCCCGCCGCATTATCAGGAATTGAAGGCCGCCCAAATTCCGGAGGCGGGCAGCGACGGCGTCCGCGTCAAGGTGGTGGCCGGCGAATCGCAAAGCATTCGCGGACCCATCCAGAGCCGCACGCCTATCCTCTATCTGCACGTCACTCTGAAGCCAAGCGCAAATTTCACGCAGCCCCTGCCGCGAACCTACAATGCCTTCGCGTACATCGTTGGCGGTGAGGTACAGTTCCATGGCAGCTCGGAGCCGCAGCACGAGGACCGGCTCGTCCTCTTCTCGCATGACGGCGACCAGGTGAGCTTCACAAACCCGGGAACCCAACCCGCGTCCGTGCTGCTCGTCGCCGGCGAACCCATCGGCGAACCGGTGGCCCGGCACGGCCCATTTGTCATGAACACGCGCCAGGAACTGGTCCAAGCCTTCGAGGACTACCGCTCCGGCAAGATGGGCGACATCGCATAAACGTCGCGCGTCTCCGTCGGCCCGAGGATCAATTACCTGAGCCATACCACCCAAACTCCTGCGTGTAGCGGCTCAGCCCAGGCCGGCAATACAGCCATCTCAAGCAGTTCCCTCGCTGGGCCTCGGATTGCTCTTTCTGCCCGGCGAGGGGAAACCTATGCGAAAAGCTCTGTCTGCCGGCCTGACACTCGCGCTGGCCCTGCCTGTTTTCGCCGCCAAAGATGAAAAGCGCCCGCCCACGGAACAGATCCAGCGCGGGCATGACCTGTTCGTGAAGTCTGCCAAAGGAACCGCCTGCGCTACCTGCCATGAACTAGCCGGAGAGGGGACCGCCGTTGGGCCGGACCTGAAAACCATGGGATCCATGGGAACGCCCCACGTCATCGTCATGACCATGCGGATGACCATGACGAATTACGTGCAGTCGTTCAAGACCGTGCACGGCGGCACTTTCCCCGGCATGCTAAAAGGCAAGCAGAACGACGAAACCGAGGTTTGGGACCTCAGCAAGATCCCGCCCGTGCTTCGCAAACTGCCCAATAGCGAGATCGTATCCATGGAGCGGGACCAGACCTGGAAGCATCCTCCGGCATCGGTCGAGTATACGCCCCAGGAGCTGGTGGATCTGATCAGTTTCCTGCGCTGGGCGGCCACGGGAGATGCCAAAGAAATGAAGGCCGCCGAAGTTGCCGATATGCAGTAACTCGCAGCCTTTCGACCGAACCTGACCGGAACCGGATCGAGCCGCGCCGCCACGCGTCCACCTTCGCGCGCATTCGCTAAGTGTTTACAAAAGCAGTACAAACTATCCTCTTCCGAAGCCCCACCTATACGTGGTAGACTAAGGCCAATCTCAGGTCTTAGCTGGCGTTGTTTTCTTCCGCGCGCCGGCAAAACAATCTCGCTTCAGGAGGAATCTTACATGAGAAATCAGAAAACGAACGGCATGGGCCCCATTGTGTCCGCTGCCGGAGAATACCAGGAGGAAGGCATGTTCCGATCGCGTTGGTTTTTCGGTGCTGTGATCGTTTCGATCTTAGCCCTGTGCCTGTTCATCACGCCTGCAACCTTTGCGCAATCGACCGCCTCGATTACTGGCACTGTGACCGATCCCACCGGCGCTATAGTTCCGAACGCCACCGTGACCGTGCGGAATCAGGCCACGGGCGAAGAGCGCACCACCCAAACCGATTCGGCAGGAAACTATCAGGTGCCCTCACTGCCGGTCGGCACCTATCGCGTGGAAGTGAAGGCCACCGGCATGCAAACCATGGCGGCCGCCGACCTGCCCCTCAACGTGGGCAGCACTGTCCGCCAGGATTTTAACCTCAAGGTGGCGGCCACCAGCGAAACAATCGAAATCACCGCCACTGCTCCCGTAATCAACAGCAGCACGGTTTCGGTGGGTTCCGTCGTCAATCAGGCCACCGTGCAGGAAATGCCCCTGAACGGCCGCCACTTTATCGACCTGACGTTGCTCACCGCCGGAACCGTCACGCCGCCCGCCAATGGCTTCCTCACCGCCCCATTGCGCGGCCAAGGCTCCTTCGCATTCAACAGCGCCGGCTTGCGCGAAGACATGATCAATTACCAGATCAACGGCGTGAATTTGAGCGACCCCGTCCAGAACCAAATCACCTTCCAACCCACCATTAACACGGTGAGCGAATTCAAGCTGGACAATTCCACCTTCAGCGCCGAGTACGGCCGCAACGCGGGATCCATCGTCAACATCGCAACCCGCAGCGGCAGCAACGAATGGCACGGCGAACTCTATTACTTTATGCGCAACAGTTATTTCGATGCGCGGAATTTCACCAACCCTACGCACGTGCTCGCGGGCGGCAACCTCGTTCCGAATTTGCAAGCGCCCTTCAAACGCAATCAATTCGGCGCCGACGGCGGCGGCGCGATCAAGAAGGACAAGACGTTCTTTTATCTGAGCTACGAAGGCCTCATCCAGCGTCAGTCTGTTCCCCTGTCGAGCTTGGTCTTGACCGATGCGCAGCGCGCGCAGGTCTTGGCCACCAGCGATCCCATTGTCAAGAGCCTCTTGCAAGTCATTCCAGCCGCCAACTCGGGTCCCAATCAGTACGTCTCGGGCGCTACGGCCAACGTGGATATCCATCAGGGGACTGCCAACGTCAGCCACAATTTCACGGACTCCAACCGGCTGAACGTGTATTACGCACTGCAACACGACTTGCGTGGAGAGCCGCCCACGACGCAGGCCAACACGCTGCCGCAGTTCGGAGATCAGCGCGAGGGAAGGAGGCAGATCATGACCATCAACGATACGGAAGTGTTCAGCCCCAATGTGGTGAACGAGGCGCGCCTCGGCTACAATCGGATTCACATCACGTTTAATCCGGACGAAAAAACCAACGCCAACTCCCTGGGCATCAGCAACGGATTGACGTCTTCGGTCGGGCTGCCACAGATCATCGTGCAGGGCGGCCAGTTGGAGTTCGGGACGGCCAACGGTTTTCCTCAGGGCCGCGGCGATTACTCCGCTGTCGCTTCCGATACGCTGAGCTGGACGCACGGCAAACACAATTTCAAATTCGGCGGCGAATACCGGCGTATCGACAACAATAACTTCGCCTACCAGCAGGGCACTTATACGTTCCCGAGTGTAGCCGCCTTTATCGCCGACCAAGCCACCGGATTCACGGCCAATGCAACCAATGGCTCCAGCCGCGTTTATGTGAACTCGGCTGGCGCGTTCGCCTTGGATCAATGGAAGATTTCGCGCAACCTGACGTTGGATTTGGGCGTGCGCTATGACTGGTATGGAACCCCAACGGAAGCGGGCAACCGGTTCGTCGTTTGGGATCAAGCCACCAATACGCTGCAACATAGCAGCCAGCCCTACCACCAAAGCGCTCTCAACTTCCAGCCGCGCGTCGGATTCGCGTGGGATGTGTTTGGCACCGGCAAAACGGTCGTGCGCAGCGCTTACGCCATCATGACCGACCAGCCGATCACCGGAATCGTAACCGGCCTCGCCACTAACCCCCCTTACGCTTTTCCCGTGTCATTCGCGCCGACCACCGCCGTACCCTTCGTTACTCTGGCGAACGCCTACCCTGTAGCCAGCGGCTCGGCAGCACCGGTCTCCATTACGCCGGATTACAGAGCCGCTTACGTCCAGTCCTACAATTTCAATGTCCAGCAGGAATTCCGCGGCGACATCGGTGTCATGGTTGGGTATTTCGGAAACAAGGGC
Organism: Bryobacteraceae bacterium; assembly: GCA_035293725.1. GTDB lineage: Bacteria > Acidobacteriota > Terriglobia > Bryobacterales > Bryobacteraceae > Palsa-89. The sequence continues at coordinate 197,980 of DATGMH010000022.1, read as the reverse complement.
ACCAACCTGAATGTCATCCTGAATGAAAACCAGCCCATCAATGGCGTCCGGCCGTATGCCGCGCTTTCGGCCAACAGTCCCATCTTGCCCGGCAAGGCTTTGAGCAACATCCTGGTGCAGCAGAGCGCCTCCAACTCCAACTACAACGCGCTGTGGCTGACTGTAACCAAGCGGCTCTCCAAGGGGCTCCAGCTGAACGGCGATTACACCTGGTCGAAGTCTCTCGACGACAATTCCCGGACCAATAACGGCGCGGCGGCCTTCTTACCGCAGAACAGCTACAATCTCGAAGGCGACTACGGCCCGTCGGATTACGACGTACGCCACCGCTTCGCCGCCAACGCGATTTATACTCTCCCGTTCAAGGGCAACCGCTTTACCGAAGGCTGGTCCATCTCTACCATCGTCCAGCTGCAGACCGGCAATCCGTTGAACTTCCACACCACCAATTCCGCGGTCACGGGTCTAGCGACGCTGCGGCCCAGCGTCACCGGACCGGTCCAAACCGGGTTTAGCCCCGCCACAACCGGCAGCGCAACGGCCGTGACATACATTCAGAATCCTAGCGTTTTTTACTATCCAGGAAACGCATTCGGCAACTTGGGCCGGAATGCCGTCACGGGCCCGGGCTTCTCCAATATCGACTTGGCACTGTGGAAAGACACCAAGATCACGGAACGGATCACCTGGCAGATCCGCGCCGACGCTTTCGATCTGCTGAACCACGCGAATTTCTTCAACCCCGTTCTGACCGTCCCCACCACTCAGACATTGGGTGCGCCCATTCCGAGTTCGTCGACCTTCGGCCTGATCACCAGCGGCACGCGCTTCACCGCCGGCGACTTCGGCACTTCGCGCCAGATCCAGCTCGCCATGAAGCTGATCTTCTAAGGGGTGCCGCACAACGGGCCGCACCACCCAGCATTGTCTCTGACAGCGAGCCCCTTAAAAAAACGAGCCGGAGCCTTAGGGCTCCGGCAGTTCTGTTTTGAGGCAAAGACCTGACACTGCGTGGTACGCACGGGCGATGGACACGGTCACCTTTTCAGGTTTTAATCAGGCATGCTCCGATGTACGTCGTGCAACGGGATTCTGACCAAGACCGAAAAGGTGTGCTATAGCTGCGGATCCGCCATCGAGCAAAACGCCGAAGAGAAAACCAAGGGCGGCGGCTTCAATACCGTCGTTTCCATCGTTTTTTATATGAGCCTGGGCTTGACCGGGCTTTCGATGTTTACCAATTTCGCGCCTCCACTATCGGTTTGCATCCCCATCACCGTGGTTCTTATGTTCGTCAAAAGCTCCGCCGACCAGTTAAAGAAGAACCAGACCTAGCTCGCTGGCTCTGTCCCGCCGCGTCCACCGCTCCTGCCAGCCAGCGTCCCCCGATCCCACGCGCCGCACGTTCGCTCCTGCCCGCCGCGCGGCTGATGGTTCAATAGAGAGTTATGCCCTCTGACGACCTGCAGATCACTCCCGAACTGTCCGACTACATCCGCTGCGTCAGCCTCCGCGAACCCGACGTCCTTCGCCGCCTCCGCGAGGAAACCGCCAGCCATCCTCGCGTCAGCATGCAAATTTCTCCCGGACAGGGCCAGTTTATGGCGCTGCTGATATACATGCTGCAAGCGCGGCGCACGATTGAGATCGGAGTGTTCACCGGCTACAGTTCATTGGCGGTCGCACTGGCCCTCCCCGAAGATGGCCGCATCGTCGCCTGCGACGTCAATGAAGAATGGACCGCAGTCGCCCGCCGCTACTGGCGCGAGGCAGGCGTCGAGCGCAAAATCGATCTGCGGTTGCGCCCGGCGCTGCAGACCCTCGACGACCTCATCGCGCTCGGCCAGGCCGGCACCTTCGACTTCGCTTTCATCGACGCCGACAAGGAGAACTACGACAATTATTATGAGCGCTGCCTCACGCTCCTTCGCCCCGGCGGACTGATTGCCGTAGATAACGTCTTATGGTCAGGCCGAGTCATCGACCCCGGCGAGCAGGATAAGGACACGCGCGCCATCCGCGCCTTCAATCAAAAGCTGCAGAGCGACGCCCGCGTATGGTTGAGCCTGCTGCCCATCCGCGATGGGCTCACCCTGGCATTGAAAAAGTAACAGGAGGATGACATGAAGCAGATAGGACGTTCACACCGGACGACGACCAACGCAAGAGCGGGGTCAAAGACGTCTCAGCGTAAAATTATCGTTTACATTGCGACCAGTGTGGACGGGTATATCGCTCGTTCGGATGGCGGCATAGACTGGCTGAATCGACCGATGCCCAAAGGCGCCTACGGCATGAACGCTTTTGCACGTTCCATCGACACGGTGCTTTGGGGACGAAAGACCTACGATTTCGCAGTAAAGATGGGCGGACTCGGCGCATATGGCAAACTCAAACACTATGTGTTTTCCCGCCGGCCGCCTTCCGATCCACTTCCAGAAGTCGAGTTTGTTTCGGGGCCTATTCCGGAATTCGTGGCCCAGCTGCGGGCACGAAAGGGCAAAAACATCTGGATGATGGGCGGAGCATCGATCATTGCTTCGTTCCTGGACTCCGGGGCAATCGACGAATTCTCGATCCATGTCGTCCCCGTGATGATTGGCGAAGGGATTCCGCTGGTCGCTCCTCGCCATCGGAATATCCCGCTCGAATTGATTTCCTCGCGTTCCTTCCCAGACGGTGTGGTGCACTTGAATTACACCGTGCGACCTTAAGCGGCAGATCGCAGTCGGACTGCGCACCCGCCAGTCACCCGCACATTCCCCCGGCGAGGCGAAAGATAATGTGGCGCACGCACTCCTGCGTGCCGCGTTCACACTCGTGTGAACGCCATGGCCGTAGTTGCACACGCTCTCAACGCCAGGCCAGATTCGAACCTTAGTGTTGTCCCGGAGTCGCGGCCGATGCCGCAGGCACCGCCTCCGGCAAAGCCGCAGCGGGACTCACCGCCGGAGCAGCCGCCGCCGGCGAGGCCGCTCCAGGTTTGTCAACGGGCATGTCGAAACGAATATCGATCGTCGCATTCTTGTCAAAGTGAACCTCTGACCCGCGCGAGATCAGCGTTGAATAGAGCGCCCAGCCCATGCCGTAGTATCCGAACGCGGTGCCCACCCAGCGCGAGCTTTGAGCGATCCCCATGCCAAGCAATCCGAATCCGAGCCCGCCTCCCAACGTCCGGCCCGAGACGTTCTGGCTTTGACCGGCAATTTGACCAGATGCCGCGCGGTCCGCATCGTTATCGGCCGCGCGTCGCGCGATTAACACCGCTGCAGCCGCAACCAGGAACCGTGTCTTTGACTCACTGGCTTGAACGCCACCTTCGCGATCCACCTTCAGCTGCGCCTTGCCCGTGCTCTCCGCCCCCTGCAGGTTGGCTTCGGTCCGAGTCTTCAGAACTTGAGGCGCCTCGGCCTTCTGCGCCGTTGGTTGCGATTCAGCCTCCGAAAGGACCTTTTCGAGGTGCGCGACATCCGAGGGCAACTGAAAATCGCGGAACGTAAAGCGGAGCTGCCCGCTGCGATGAAACCAGCGCGCGCGTTTCGCTGTCACCACGCTGCCGTTTAGAACCGTGCCTTCCGGCAAAATCAGTTTGCGATCGGCGGAATAGACCGGCTCGGCCAGTTCGGCGCTGATCGCCTCTCCCGGCTGCGAAGATGCCGAGTCGAGCTCCGTGATGAGCCGCGCGTGAACCACAGTTGCCGGAGCCGGCTGGCTTCCGATGGACGCCAGCGATTGCGCCGATACGGCTGCTACGCCGATATCGAGCGGCTGCTCGAGCTCCGCGTCGAAGCGGGTGCCCTTCCTTACGTATTGCGGATGGTAGGGCAGCTTCGTCATCAAGTAGTCCTCGATGCGCTCCTTCTTGTCCGGACCCCGTACCAGATCGGGAATGCTCTTTACTTTATCCATTTGCGCGTGGATGGCATCCTGCACCTGCTGCTTACCGGTGCCCAACACGCCTGTGTTTTGATTCTGCGGCTGCGAAGACGCTGGTTTTGCCTTTGCGGGTCGGGACGGCACGATCGATATCAGACCCGCGCTTTCGGCTGTGTGCAGCGGAACCTTGCGGCCGTCTGGCATGATGAGCGTGGTGAATTCCACCGGCGCGATATGCAGCGGGGTGAAGTCGCCGTTCAGGATGGCCTGAGCGCGCCGCGCCTTGGTAACAGGCTGCAAACCGTTCACCTGCCCAGTACGACGGCGCCCGCCGGTATGACTTGCCGGTCGAATACATAGACTGGCTCCAGTACCTTGGCCTCCACCGCCGCTCCGGCGCGCTTGGGAAGACGCTTGGTCAAATAAAGTCGCAGCGGCACACCGGCGGCAATTACGAGAGGAACCTCGGGCGTTTTCGAAGGCCCATTGTCGGCTGCGGCAGCCACGAAAAGCGTAAGGACGAAGAAAGCGATAGCCTTAGTTGCGATACTGCTCGGCATAATGGCCTTTAGACGCCCGTTTGCCGTTCCCGGGTACACGCGAATTCATCCACGCCGGCAACGTTCACTCAGGCGTGGCGCGAAGTTAAGATAGTCCTGATGTCTAAGCCCGATCTCAGCGCTCTATGGGAAGAACACACCGCGCACGAATTCTCCACGCGCGATACGGAAGCCACGCTCGCTACTATGGTCGAGGATGCTTACGTGAATCACGTTCCGGTTCTGACCGGAGGTCGCGGCAAAGATGAGCTCCGCCGGTTCTATTCCACCGATTTCATCCCGTGCATGCCGCCGGACACGAAATTGACTCCGGTGTCGCGCACGGTCGGCAAAGATCAGCTGGTGGATGAGATGATCTTTTCCTTTACCCACACCATCGAAATGCCTTGGATGCTGCCGGGCGTGACGCCCACCAACAAACATGTCGAGGTGCCGCTGGTCGCGATTGTGCGTTTTCGCGACGGCAAGCTCGCGCACGAGCACATCTATTGGGATCAGGCTTCGGTGCTGAAGCAGATCGGATTATTGACCGACGCCGCGCTCCCAGTCTGCGGCTCTGAAACCGCGCACAAGGTGGCGCGTGCACTCATGTCCGCGCCCGGTTCGTAGCCGCTTAATCACACCAGCCGCCCTCGAAAATCCGCCCTGGTATCAAGGCCCTGCGCCAATGCACCCGGTGCCGAGGTTCACTCGCGTGCTATCTCGGGTTCGAAAGGACATTTCCCATGCAACCCAGTCTCGAGCACCCAGTTCCCCCGCCTGCCGCCGCCGATCGCGCCGCTTTGAATCGCGCCAATGCCCAATTCTCCACCGGCCCGCGCACGGAGGACGGCAAGCAGCGCGCCTCGCAAAATGCAACCAAGCACGGCCTCACCAGCCGCAGCCCCGTCCTGCGCTCGGAAGATCGCGCCGCTTACGAGCAGCATTGCCAACAATTCCGCGACGAGTACCAGCCTCAAACGCCAACCGAAATTCAACTCGTCCAGGAGCTCGCCGACACCTCGTGGCGCCTGAACCGGATCCCACGGCTCGAGGCCGAACTCCTCGACATCGCAGAACGCGGCCTCCGCAGAAACCGCAGCGTCTCCACCGTAACGGAAACCACCCGCGCCCTCGCCACCCTCGGTCTGCACGGCCAGCGTCTCTCGCGGCAGTTCAACAAGACACTAGCTACGTTGCGGCAGATCCAGGCGTCGCACACGCGCGTGCCCTCCCATGTCGGCAATCACCCCGGCGCGGCGCCGCGCAATCCGGCTCAAAAGAAACAAGATGTCCGTGAATCTGGCTTCGTTTTTTCAAATGGCGAAATCAAATGCCGCGATACGGACCTCGGGAGCGCAGACGATTCCCGAGACTACCTGCCGGCACCGCCCGATACCGCAGCAGCCGGCACATCCGCTGCCGTGTAGCGTATCGAGCAGATTCGAAAGCCGCCGGAAAGGACCGGATAGAACTCATCGCAGGATCGAGAGGCCTGCGATCTGACCTCCCACGTTCGTCGTCTGAGCCGTCCCGGATACGGTGTCGATGACAGAAACGGACTGCCCCTCGTAATTGACCGTGATCACGTACTGATCGCTGTACAACACGGCAATATCGTTCGGACCCAGGCCGGCCTGGTACATCGGGCCGGGTTGGAACGTGTTGGTGTCAAACTCTTCCACTACGCCCAGCGTCGCGTTGTCGGGATTGCCCGCGCCGGCGATGTATGCCTTCGTGCCCTTGCTGTTGAACGCGATCCCGCGAGGCGCCGGCACCGAAATGTTGGTGATGGGCGCGTTTGTTAATGTGTCGAGGACCTGGACCACATTTTGGTACGGGTAAGTGACATACAACTGAGAGCCGTCCGGCGACAGGAAAAGGTTTTGTGCGTATGGCCCGAATGCTGCCGGAATCGTTTGCACAATCGTGCGCGTGGACAAGTCAATTTTCGAAATGCTCGAATCCGATGCGGTTGGAACGTAGTTCGTGAAATAAGCAAACGCTCCGTCCGGAGTGATCGCAATGCCGTTGGGGTGGAGCGAGCCGGTCGGCAATGTGAATGTGACCTTGTTGGTTCCAAGATCGATAAAATTGATCGCATTATCGAAGCTCGTCACCAAAGCCGTCTTTCCATCAGGCGTGATATCGATTTGCAGCGGACGTGTCGCCACAGGAATAGTGGCTACCATCTGGAACGGACACGTTCCGAACCGGTCTACCATGGCATTGTCATGGTCCACCGCGATCACGTCTGGTTGTGCGGGGTCGCAGTTGGAAGGCGGAACGTCGCTGGCCGAGGATTGCGCTGAAAACGGCAGATCCAGCAATACCTGAGGAAGGTAAGCCGCCGGACCCGAACTCGATGCTCTGCCCGCCAAATGCGCCTTAGATTTGGATGTCGCCCCGCTGCCGTACACCGGATGTTGCGACTTTGCCCAGATGTTCGAATTGGTCGTGTTGGGGCACGGTACTTTGACGGTGACAACGTGGCCGGGTGTCCCCGGGAAGGTAACCTTCGTTCCATTCGACAGTGTGATTACGGTCGGAGGCATTCCAGGAACGTAGGCCTGGGTCGGCAAACAAGGTAAACTCATCACCGTTTTCTGCTCCGGAGCGTCATCCTTATCGCATTTGCAGTTTGCGGCGAATAACAACACGCCTATCAAACCCAGCACGTAAAGAATATAGGTCAGCTTCATCGAGGGTTTTATTGAAAGATCACCCCAACGAGACATGCTCCTCCTCAAGCGCCGGAAACGCTGCCGTCACCGGCAGAGTGTCTAACAGACTACTCCAGAGTTGGAATCGTTTCAATCGCGGACTGACGGGATAAATGCCGCGCCGAGGGGAGATTCGACCACGTCTTCGGCTGATGGCCGTCCCTTCGGGCGAGGGCCATTGCCGCCACGCCTTTGAGCATCGATCAGCCCCTGGAGTCTATGCGCCAACTTGCGGGATTTCCCCCAACAACGTGTGGTGCTCTTCGCCCACACACGGCCAGGTGCCGGACCGGCCGTTATCTTCTTCCCACGAAGATGTTCTTCGGGATCATCGCGTGGACGCCCTTGTTGCCGTCCACCAGCTGCGTGATATCGAAGTCCACGGCTACGCTGGCCAGCATATAAGCGTCGTCGCGGCTCAGATGCTTTTCGTTCACCAGGAAGTCAATCGCCTCGCGTATCGCCAGCTTGGTGGCCTCGGTTAAGTCCTGGTGCAGGCCCATCGTTATGTAATACGTTGGCGTTTCCGCGCGCGGCCAATTCAGGTGCATGTCCTTGCGCACGACGAACTGAAAGGTTCCGGTCAGGCCGGTTTCCATGGCAGTAATATCGACCTCGCCGTTGCCCTGGCCCGCGTGACCGTCGCCGACTTCAAATAGCGCCCCTTTGGCGTGAATTGGGATGTACAGCGTAGTTCCTTCGACCAGATCCTTATTGTCCAGGTTCCCGGCGTGGATCCACGGCGGCGCGCTGCTGATGCGGCCGCTTCCTTCCGGCGGAGCGACCCCCATGCTCCCGAAAAACGGGTGCATGGGAATTTCGATTCCGTCGGCGAAGTGCGCCAGATTGCGTTCCCGGTCCAGCGGGATGATCTTGGTTCGCGCGTACGGAAAATCCTCCGGCATAAACCCGGAAGAGGGCCCAAAACCGTTGTAGGCGAATGGGTAATCGACTTCGATCTTCTGGATTCTCAACTCCAGGACATCGCCGGGCTCGGCCTCCTCGATGTAAACGGGTCCGGTCAGGATGTGCCCTCCTGGACCCCGATCCTTCACCTCTTTGTATATGGTGCGGAATGAATCCGGAATTTGGCTGGCTGGCACCCCGCTTGCTTCAAAACGGGTTGGGCTCCCGGTCGAGACCGTTTCGATACGAACGGTATCGCCGGAATGGATGCGCAGTACGGGCTTGGCTGAAGCCGCGTAGTACCCCCAAACCACTGTGCTAGGACTCGCCTTGAGCTCAAAGTGCGCTCCCAGGCTGTACTGGGCGCTACTAATCAGGCAGAATAGAAGAAGTTTTTGCATGGGGTCCTTGGGTAATCATACTTGACCCGATACATTCATTTCTGTAGTCTATCAACGGAGGTAACTTGATCCTTCTGCTCTTTGGACCGCCGGGTAGCGGCAAAGGGACGCAGTCGCGATTAATCACCAGCTGGCTGGAGATTCCGGGCATTTCTACCGGAGACATGTTGCGCGCCGAAATCGAGGCCGGCAGTGAGCTGGGCCGCGCCGCGCACTCCATTATGGCCAGCGGGGGATTGGTGGGTGACGAGCTCGTCAACAAGATGCTCGAAAAACGTGTGTCGCAGCCCGATGCCTCGCACGGCTTCCTCCTGGATGGCTATCCACGGACGGTCGAGCAGGCTGAGTTTCTGGATCGCATGCTCGAACGGCGGCACCTGCCGAAACCCGTGGTTCTGCATCTGGACGTTCCTATGGACGCACTCGTGGGCCGCCTGACCTCGCGCCGCCAGTGCCCGAAATGCGGGACCATTTACAACATGCTGCATCAGCCGCCGAAAACAGCCGGCTATTGCGACAACGACAATGCACCGTTGATCACGCGCAAGGACGACCAGGAGGATGTGGTCACCGAGCGCCTCAAGACGTACAACGCGTTGAGCCGCCCAGTGCTGGCGCATTATCAGGATGCGGATTATCACGTGATCCGAGGCGATCGCTCGCCGCGATACGTCTTTGAGGCGATCACCAGCATTCTGGAGCCGCGCGTCTCGAAGAACGGCGCGTGTCGCGCCAAGCATTTCGTGTCGCGTTCCGGCCCCGCAGCCGACTGATCGCCGCAGCCTCGGTGGTACGATTGTTTTCACCCCGCTTCGGCGCGGGTAGGAGCAATCGCATCATGAGCAAACGAAATTGGGTGGCCTTGGCTGCCTTACTCGGCGCCGCGCTCTGCGCGCAAAATCCTGGACTTCAGCGAACCATCGTCACACGCGGTGATACCACCGTCCCGGGCCGCGAGGCCGTGATCGTTAAAGTCGAGCTCGCGCCGGGCGCTTCCGCCGGACGCCATACGCACCCGGGCGAAGAGATCAGCTACGTCTCTGAAGGCGAAGGCGAGATCTTGATGGAAGGCAAGGCGCCGCTCAAGGTGAAAGCGGGCGATGGCTTCGTCATTCCGGGCGGCACCAAGCACGACGCACGCAACACCGGAACGCAGCCGCTAAAGCTGGTCGCGGTTTATGTCGTGGAAAAGGGTAAGCCGCTCGCCACCCCCGCGCCGTAGGGCCGCACATGCCTGTCAGCACCCGAGCCTGCCGCGCCGCGGTTTTGGCCGGAGTGTCCCTCGCCCTGGCACAAACACCGGTTTTTCGTTCTACGACCAACCTGCAGTCCATCGCCGTGCAAGTGCTCGACAATAACGGCAACTTTGTACCCGGATTGACCGCCGCCGATTTCACTCTGCTGGAAGATGGTCATCCGCAAAAGATCGCGTTCTTTGGCGCCGAGCAGCAGCCGGTGAGCCTGGCGATTCTGCTGGATTCCAGCCGCAGCATGGATTTCGGCCGCAAGTTCGACCGCGCCCGCGAATTCATCGCGCCGCTCATGGCGGGGCATTCTCAAAACGACCAGATCTTCCTGATGCCGTTTACCGATAAAATCGAAGCCTTCGAACAGCTCACGCGGGAGCAGCGGCTACATCCGGAACTGGTTCAAACCGCGCGCGGCGGTGACGAGCGCGGGACGGCGTTGTACGACGCGCTCGCATCCGCACTGTGCCGGATGCGAACTGCCGATAACCTGCGCCAAGCGGTGGTAATGATCACCGACGGCGCGGATCAGCACAGCCGTCTGAATCTGGAACAGTTGATCGAGCTGGCGCAGATGTCCACGCCGCAGATCTTCATGATCGGATTCTTCAGCCGCGCCGAATCCCAGGTGTTTCACGAGCGACAAAAGACGATAAAGCTGTTAGGCGAGAGGGAGATCGACAACCCAATGCTTGTGTTCGAGCGTCTGGCGAAGGAGTCGGGCGCGGAATCGTTCTTTCCCTCGTCCGAGCAAGACCTGAAAGCCGCGCTCGGCCGGATTTCCGAAATGCTGCAGGCGCAATACACGCTGGCCTACTATCCCCAACAAGCCGGCCGTTTCCGCAAAATCGACGTGCGGGTCCGTCGCGGCGGCGTCAAGGTGATCGCGCGCAGAGGCGTAGGCGCGTCGTCGCAAATCGGGCCGGTGCACTTTGAAGCGTCCACCTGCGAGGTGTCGGCCAAAGATCACCCGCTTAGATGGGAACTCAAGACGGTCCGTAGCGTCTCCGGTGAGCTGATTTATCACGAAGACTTCTCCGATCCCGAGAGCGGCTGGCCTAACCGCCGGGAGCAGATTCCAACCGCGCGTCCGGCCACCTTGCGCCAACTGCCCGAAGGCGGCGGCGAATACCAGCCCGGATTGCGTTATGTTCCGGGAGGGTACCAGATCTCGCGCCATCCGCCTGCCGGGCTGACTGGCTCGGGACCTGTTCTAGATGGGGCAATCGGTGCCTACGGACCGCCTTTCGACAATGTGCGTGCGGCTGTGTCGGTGCAGACTGAGTGGTCGCGCGCTTTTCATCTGCAGCCCGGCAACGCTCCGGCTGGTGAAGCGCTGCCCTATGCGGAAACTGTGCCTGGCCTCGTGTTTCACTTTAGTGAGCGAGGTTATTACGCCGTCCTTCTCGCCGGGACTCGCGTCAAGAATGCAGCCGGCAAACCGGTGCCCGTCATTGACTACGAACTGAGACGAACCCTTTTCAATGACGACGGGCAAGCACGCGAAACGGATTTGATTCCGTGGACGCCGGTCTCATCGCCGGCGGCCGAAATTAGTTCCGGAGGCGCGGCCCAGCCGCACAAAATTTCGGTGGAGTACCAGAGCGGACAAATCGCGGTCAGCGTAGACGATCAGCGCTTAGCTTCCGTCCATGACGACACACTGCCAAACGGCCTGACCGGACTCGCAGTCTTCGGCAAAGGCGATGCGATATTTCACGACCTGCTGGTGCAGGATCTGCCCTAGCGGATGAATTCCCGGATCGCGGCGTTCACTTCATCGCGCTTTTCGTGAACCACCCAGTGCGAGCCGTCCGGAATACGCTTAACGGTCAATTGCGGGACGAACTTGTCGAGGCCGTCCAGATTCTGGGTCAGCAGCGCGGTGTCTTTTTCGCCCCAGATCACCAGCGTTGGCACCTTGACCGTGAGGGTGCCCGGATCGCGAGGAGGACTCACGCTCGCGGTTGCAGCGGCCGCGGGCGGTCCGGCCTCATTCGCGCGGTAGTAGTTCAAGCCGCCGGTGAGCGCGCCCCGCTGCGACCAGGCTTTGATGTAGGTCTGTTTGTCCTCTTCGGTGAACACGCCGTTCTTCAGACCTTCGCCGAGTACCGCGCTCACCAGCCATGCGTAGTCATTCGCCGACAGATTCTGCTCGGCCTGCGGACTGCGGAACATCAGCATGTACTGGCTGGCGCGCTGCTGCGCCGGATCGGTCGCGAGCAGACGGCCGAAAACGCCGGGATGGGGTGCGTTCACGATAACCAGCTTGTCCAGCATGTCTGGATGCGCGATCGCGAATGCCCAGGCCACCGCACCGCCCCAATCGTGCGCCACCAGGATGAACTTCTTCTGATGCGAGAAGTGGTCGCCTAGTGCGCGGACGTCCTCCACCAGGACATTCATTTTGTATTGATCCAGTTCGGCGGGTTTGTCGGATAGATTGTAGCCGCGCATGTCCGGCGCGACCGCGAGGTGGTCTTTGCCGAATTCGGCGAGTTGGTTCTTCCACTCGTACCAGAACTCGGGGAAACCATGCAGAAATAGAATGAGTGGTCCTTTTCCCGCAGTCACCACGTGCAGCCGGATTCCGTTCACGTGGACGTAGCTGTCCTTGAGCATGGATTTCTCCTTAGGGCCTGTAGCCGCACAAGCGAGGAACGCGCTGTGCAGCAAAAGCGCGGCCGCGGCAACGCCCAGTCTGGTTTCGATGGCCATGTGGGCAGCGTATGCCGGGCGAGATGCGGATGTCAATCCAGCGCCGATGAAGCGCTGTACCGGCCGGACCAGCGGCTATCGAGCGGGGGGAATCGGTACGTCCTTAGCGTGCCGCCAGAGACGCTCCAGCTCGTAATACGCGCGTGCTTTAGCCGAAAATACGTGAATCAGGCAATCGCCGTAGTCCGCGAGCACCCACTCGGCATTGTTGAAACCTTCCACGCTCACCGGATATTCACCGCGCTGCTCCATCTGTAGCGCGATCTCTTCGGCGATGGCCTGAATTTGTTTCGGATTCGAGCCGGTGCAGATCACGAAGAAGTCGGCAAAGGACGTGACCTCTCGCAGATCGAGCACGCGGATATCGATTCCTTTCTTCGATTCAGCGGCGCGGACAGCGGTCAACCAAGGCGGGGTTTCGAGCGGCGGGGCGATTGGTTCAATTGCGGCGTTCAGTTGTTCTCGAATGGTTCTTAAGACACTCCTAGTCCTATGCTACACTGAAATTTCCCATGCGACAATCGGCGCTTTTCTTGTTGTGCTTACTCCCGGTTGCGCTGCTCGCGGAAACCCCCGCTGCGTCGCTCCAAACCATTGCGGATCAGCGTGTTGAGCTGGCCCAGAAGCAACTCGACCGGCTCCGGCAGTTGGTGGACGCTGGCGCCGTAGCGCGCCTCCAGGTTACTGCTGCCGAGCAGAATCTAGCCGATGCGCAGGACGATGCAGTTCTCGCCGGGACCTTATACAGCAATATTCCGCTTAAGGACTGGACCAGCCAGATGGCTGACCAGATGGTGGCGGCAGCCGAGCGGCGCGTCCAACGCCAGCAGGATCGGTTGGCGCAAACGCAGAAAATGGTGGACGAGGGTTTGGAAGCGCAGGCCGCGCTTGTCCCGCTGCAGGCTGAATTGAGCATGCGCCAGAGCAAATTGGATATGGCGCACGCGCAAGTTCAACAGATGAACGGCCAAGCAGAGCTGGCGAGATTGGAAGAATCGATCGAGCGGAGCACCGAGGCCGAGCACGCCGAGGGTCAACCCGGCGAAGGCCAAGCCGATGTGGTGGCCGGCATGGAGCACTTCCAAGGCAGCGGTCATTTTAGTGAATCCCGCGAACTCAAGGCGATTGAAGCCGCCTTTGAAAAGAAGTTCGACCGCGAGTTGCCGATCAGTGCCGACGGCGAAACGGCGCTGCATCGTTCGTTAGGTTTGGATCATCGTGGCCGGGTGGACGTCGCCGTTGCGCCCAACAGCACTGAAGGCGTCTGGCTGCGCGATTACTTGAAAACGCGCGATATTCCATACTACGCCTTCACCCACGCCATGCCGGGCAAGGCCACGGGTGCACACATCCATATCGGGCCCGGAAGCACCCGCCTTAGTGAAGCCGCCGACTAGCCGATGGCTTTGGCGCCGCGCGTTTTTCTTACCTCGGAACAGATTCAAAATCGTGTGCGGGCAATGGGCGAGCAGATCAGCGCCGATTTTCCCCAGGGGCCGATTTATCTGATCGCCATTCTCAAGGGCGCGTTCATGTTCCTGGCGGATTTGTCGCGTGCTATCAAGACTCCCTCGCGCGTCGAGTTTATGGGAATTTCCAGCTACGGCCGCGGAAAGACCACGTCCGGCCAGGTCAAGGTCACCAAAGATCTGGACGTTTCCATTGAGGGGCATCACGTCCTCATCGTCGAAGATATCGTGGACAGCGGCGTGACACTGACCTATTTGATGAATGTTCTGAAACAGCGCCGGCCAAAATCGTTGCAGATAGCGACACTGCTGGACAAGCCGGATCGCCGGCTGCGGCCGGTGGACGTGGCGTACATCGGCTTCCAAATCCCCGACGAGTTCGTGGTCGGCTACGGCCTCGATTTTGCCGAAGATTACCGCAATCTACGCGATATCTGCGTGCTGACGGAGACATAAATTGTGTCCACGCACGAGCGCGGGCGCTACGTCTGCTACCATCGCACTGATGGCGGCAAAAATAACGATAAACAATAACGGATCGATTCGTATCGAAGGGGATTTTACGGTTCACGATGCCGAAGGCCGGGAGTTCGGGCTAGGCGGGCGCAAGGTAATTTCGTTGTGCCGGTGCGGGCATTCGCAGAATAAACCATTCTGCGACGGATCGCACAAAGTCAACAGCTTCGAATCCGTGTGCCCGGCGCGCGATCTGGCGCCACCGGTAGCCAAGCCTGTGGTCTAGAATCCGACAACAATGATTCAATTCGTTCTCGAGCCCGACCGCGAGCTCTTTGAAGAGGCGCTGCGGTTCGCACAACATCAGGTCCGAAAACTGGTTGAAGCGCAGCCAAACTTCTATCCCGTATATACAGAGAACGGGCGCTGGAACCATGACGGCCCAGCGCTATCGAATTGGACGGACGGGTTCCTGCCCGGCCTCATGTGGATCTTTCACAAGTACAATGGCGGCCGGAACGCACAAGATAAATTCTGGCTGGAGCAGGCCATCCGGTATACGACGCCTTTAGAGACGCGCAAGAAGGATCCGGAATCCATTGATCTCGGCTTTATTTTCTTCTCAACCTATCACCGCTGGTACCGGCTCACGCGCGATCCGAAGCTGAGAGACGTCATTATCGAAGCGGGACGAACGCAGGCGCTGCGGTTCCAGGAGAAGGGGCAATACTTACGATCGTCGATCGGCGAGAACTCGATATTCATCGACTTGATGATGAATGTAGGGCTGATCTTTTACGCCGCGCACGCGACCGGCGACCGCAAGCTGCGCGACATCGCGGCGCGGCACTGTCTGACGACGCGTCGCTGTCTGGTTCGCGGCGACGGCTCGACGGCGCACGAGGGCATCTTCGATCTGGATACGGGCGAGTTTTTGCGTCAGACGACACAGCAGGGTTATCGCGCAGACTCCTGCTGGTCTCGCGGGCTGGCGTGGGCGCTGTACGGGTTCAGCGCGTCGCACGAGTATAGTCGAGATCCGCGGTTTCTGGAAACCGCCGAAGCCTGCGCCGATTATTATGTGACGCACTCCAATGGCGATGGCATTCCGCCGTGGGACTTTAACGCACCGCCCGAGAGCCGCGCGCTGGTGGATACTTCCGCCGCTGCCATCGCCGCGTCGGGGCTGCTGCGCTTATGCCGGCTGTTGCCGGATCCGATGAAAGGCCACTTCTATTGGTCGACCGCGGTCCTGATCCTGCGGACGCTCTGCGAAAAATACCTCGCCAGAAAAGACAAGAAATGGGAAGGCATTCTCAAAGGCGGCGTCTTCCATCTGCCGAAAGAGCTGGGTGTGGACGAGTCAGTGATGTGGGGTGAATACTTTTTCGTGGAAGCACTGGAGCAGGCGCTTCCGCAATTAGGGTAGAACACCTATCTGCCACGCCGAGCCGCGGCCGATAGCTGAAGTAGGATGTCTGCTTCTCCCGTCAACTATTACGATCTGCTGCAAATCAGTCCACAGGCCGAACCGGAGACGATCGAGCGCGTCTATCGTTTGCTGGCCGCTCGATACCATCCTGACAATCAAGAGACTGGCGATGCGGAACGCTTCCGCCTGATCCAGGAAGCCTGCGACGTGCTGCGGAATCCGGCCTGCCGCAAGGAGTACGACCGCCAGTTCGAATCCA
Organism: Bryobacteraceae bacterium; assembly: GCA_035293725.1. GTDB lineage: Bacteria > Acidobacteriota > Terriglobia > Bryobacterales > Bryobacteraceae > Palsa-89. The sequence continues at coordinate 181,954 of DATGMH010000022.1, read as the reverse complement.
GCGCAGCCAAACCGCTATCGATTTTCTTGGGTAAAGAATTTACAGACGGAATCGACGCGGAGGCAAAGATCCGGATCGGCGTGCTCTGCCTTCTGTACAGCAAGCGGCGGGCGAATCCGGATTACGCGGCGCTCTCGCTGCTCGACATGGAGAATATCATGGCGTTTCCGCGCGAGCGGCTGCTGTTTGCGCTGTGGTACCTCAAGGCGAAGCGCTACGTGCTTCAGGATGATCGCAGCAGTTTCATTATCAGCGCCGAGGGTGTGGATTACCTGGAGGGCCAGTTGCCGGACAACAAGATTCTGCACAACATCTTTCGAGCGTCAGAAACCGGCGTGATGGTTTATCCCAAGGCGCTGAATTCGAAAGCCCAGTAGCGCGCCGAAGGCGCCTGCTATTCTGGGCATTCCCATGCTCCGGAGAATGCTGGCTGGCGCCTTCGCCGCAATCGCCACACTCGCTGCCGCGCAGCCTGCCCCGGTTCTGGTGGACACCGATGCGGGCACCGACGATCTGATGGCTATTGCATTTTTGCTGGCACACCCGAACGTGAAGATCGACGCGATCACGGTTGTGAACGGGCTGGCGCACGTGGATGCAGGCGCGCGCAACGTTGCGCGATTGCTCGCGCTGGCCGGGCGCACGGATGTGCCGGTGTTTGCCGGGCGCGGCGAGCCGCTGCGCGGTATGGCAGAGTTTCCGGCCGAATGGCGCACCATCTCGGATGAACTGCCAGGTGTGACAGCGCTCCCGACGGCGCAACGCAAAACGGAAGTTCGGCCGGCCGCGGATTACCTCATCGACCGCCTGAGGCAACCGAACCGCCCGGTCCGTATTCTGGCACTCGGGCCGCTGACGAACCTTGCCGAAGTCCTGAAACGCGAACCGTCCGCGGTCACAGCGATCGAGGAGATTGTGATTATGGGCGGGGCGTTGCGTGTGCCGGGCAACCTCGCCGACGGCGGGCTCTTCAAGACGTCGAATAAAACGGCCGAATGGAACATGTTCATCGATCCTCTGGCGGCTCAGATCGTGTTCCGCTCGGGCGTGAAGATCCGGTTGATTCCCCTGGATGCCACCAACACGGTGCCGATCGGCGCCGAGTTTCTGCGAGATCTGGAGTCGCGCGCGCGATCGCCTCTGGGCCGGTTCGTGGGACAGGTTCTGAAATCCGATCACGAGATGATCGAGCAGAATCTGTTCTACGCCTGGGACCCGCTGGCCGCGGCGGCGCTGCTTCGTCCAGGCATTGCGGACTCGATCCCGTTGCGCGTCGAGGTGGTTCAGGATCCACCGGAGCAGGGGCGAAGCATTGCCGCCGTTGGACGCCCGAACGCACGGGTCGCTCTACGCGCCGACGCTGCGGAATTCCGGCGGCTCTTCCTCGACGCCTTCAAACAATAACTCCCCTCAACGCGATGACAGCACGAACGCGTTGCCATCCTGGTCCTTGAAGATGGCCGAAGTGCCCCAGGACTCCTTCTTGGGCGGCTGCAGGAATTCGACACCGCGGGCGTTCAATTCCTGAAACGTCTTTTCGACGCTATCGGTGGCAAAAGAAATCCCCGTGAACGATCCGACCCTGTTTTCCTGACCCGGCGGCGTGAACAGCACCACCTCCGTCTCGGCGCCTGCGATGCGCAATTCGATCCAACGCCGGCCATCTCCGAAAGGCTGGTCGGTCATGATCTGAAAACCGAGCTTCTCGGTATAGAATTGAAGCGCTTTATCCTGGTCCCGCACGGGGATGCTGACGAACTTGACGGACTTGATCATGCGAGTAGATTAAAGGAGGCGGGCGCAGCTTGCAATCCTGTTTTCCATGCTATAGTGGCGATCACCATAGTACTGGACGACTACATCTTGAACGTCTTAATGCGGGACCTGATCGGTCACGATCGCTCGCCTTCTGCGTACCTGGTCTATTTGCACCTATGGAGCCACAGCCTGGGACAGCGAAGGAAGACGGCGCGTCTGAGTCACCAGAGCATCGCGAACGCGACCGGGTTATCCAAGAGTGCGGTGCAGGGCGGTATCCGGCTGCTGACGCGCAGGAAGCTGGTCAACGTCGATCGAGCTTCGCCGACAGCGGTCCCCGAATACCGCGTCGAACGGCCGTGGCGTAGATCGGCCGCGTCAGCCAAGTAATGAAGCGATTGGAGGAACGCGTGTGATACAGTGCCAACGATGGCCAGTATCTTTCGCGATCATTTATTAACCGGCAAAACTGCATTCGTAACCGGAGGCGGAAGCGGGATCGGGCAGCGGATGGCCGAGCGTTTTGCCGAGCACGGCGCGAAAGTAATGCTGGTTGGCCGCAAACAGGAGAAATTGGATGCCGCCGCGTCGTCGATTTGCAAAGCGGGTGGAGCGGTTAGCACTGCGGCGCTCGACGTGCGCGAGTTCCAGGCAGTCGACGAGGCGCTTGAGCGTACCCGCGACGAGTTTGGCGAGGTCGATATCGTGGTGGCGGGCGCGGCCGGGAATTTTCCCGCCCCGGTGCTGGGCATGTCGGCCAATGCGTTTAAGGCGGTTATCGACATTGACCTGCTCGGGACATTTAACACGTTCCGCGCAGCGCATCAATATCTGCGCAAGCCCGGCGCGAGCTTGATCGCGATCTCAGCGAGTCACGCGACGATGCCGGTGGCATGGCAGACGCATGTATGCGCGGCGAAAGCGGGCGTGGAGCTGCTCACGCGGACGCTGGCGATCGAGTGGGGACCGGACGGGATTCGCGCCAACTGTGTTACGCCCGGGCCTACGGACGAAACCGAAGGCATGCGGCGGCTGGCGCCCACGCCCGAGAGCCGGCGCAAAATCGAACAGAACGTACCGCTGCGCCGGTACGGAACGAAGGATGAGCTGGCGGACCTGGCGTTGTTCCTGTGCTCGGATGCAGCGGCTTACATCACGGGCGCGGTGTACGTGTGCGATGGCGGGCAGTCGCTGGTCCGATCGAGTCTGCGGTTAGCGGAAAGCCATTGACGTCGCAAACCACTACGCTTCTGCGGCAATTAGGGATTGCCAGCGCAACCGCGCTGGTGATCTCGAATATGATCGGCGCCGGAATTTGGAGCACGCCGAGCATCCTGGCCGGGCAGCTCGGCACCGCTGGGATGGTTTTGCTGGTGTGGGCAGTAGGCGCGATCTGCGCGCTGGCCGGCGCGTTTTGCTATTCCGAACTGGGAGTGAACTTTCCCAGCTCCGGCGGCGAGTACGTGTATCTGACGCAAGCCTACGGCCCTACCTGGGGCTTCATGACCGGTTGGGTCTCGTTCTTCGCCGGATTCTCGGCGCCGATCGCTGCCGCCGCGCTGGCGTTTTCCGATTATCTGGGCCATTTTTTTCCGGCGTTCCAATTGGAAAACTCCCGGCATCTGATCGGGTCGGGCGCGCTGGAGTTCAAGTTCGGTGCGCCGCAGACTGCGGCCTGCACTGTCATCGCAATTTTTACTGTCGTTAATTGTCTGGGGCTTCGGCTAACCGCGCGCGTTCAGAACGTACTGACCTTAATTAAAGTGTTGGTAATTGTTGCGTTCCTCGTGGCTGGGCTGGCGTTCGGCAACGGGGACTGGGGCAATTTCGCGCATCCGGCCGTCCGCACGTCGACCACGCCCCTTTACGCGCAGTTCATTGTCAGTCTTTTGCTGGTCTACTTCGGCTACAGCGGATGGAACGCCGCGACCTATATTGCCGAGGAACTGAAGCAGCCCGCGCGAACGCTGCCCTATTCCTTGGCATGCGGGACATTGCTGGTGGCCGCCCTGTATTTGGGCTTGAACGTTCTTTTCGTGTACGCCATTCCGCTGGAATCGATGAAGAGCGTTGCGGTGGGGGCGCAGGCGGCAACGCGTCTCTTCGGTCCGGCGGTTGCGGGAGTGTTCACGGCGGCCATGGCGCTCTCGCTGCTGGCAACTATGAATGCCGAAGTGACCATCGGGCCGCGCGTCTATTACGCGATGGCGAAGAACGGAGCGTTTTTCGGCGGCGCCGCGAAGGTGCATCCGCGCTGGCATACGCCGGCAGTCGCGATCGTGTGGCAAGGGTTGTGCGCGATGTTTATGACACTTGGGTCATTCGTGGATTTGCTCATGTATATCGGCTTTTTATTGAATTTTTTTGCTCTGCTCTCGGTAGCATCTCTGTTCAAGTTCCGGGGACGGCCGGGCTGGCGCAAACTCGGAGTGGTGAGCTTCGCGTATCCACTGATCCCGGTATTTTTCATTTTGGTCGGCGTCGGCATGACCATTTTCAGCATCACTTATAAACCGGTGACAGCGGCGATTGCGATCTTCACCGTCGCAGCCGGCGCCGCGATTTACCACTTTCGCATCAAGAGGAGGACAGCTTGAAGTTTCTCGTGCTGTGGCATTTGGAGACCGGACAGCCTGGTCCGGATCTGATAAAGGCCGTCGCTCGAGGAACTGGACCTGTTGCTAGCGATGTCGCGGGTGTACAACTATGCCAAGTATGACGTTCGCGCCGCTAGCGGAGATGCCGGATCCGGCGACGGTTCTGGGCAAGAAGGGCTGAGCTGCGCTTTTAGAGCTCAGGCGGCTGAATCAATGTGTGGAGGAGGCCGGCACCCATCCAGCGGGCGGTTCTTGCAGCAATTCCAGAAAGGCTTGCCCGGCACGGTGGAAGCGCTTTTTGCGGCGGTGCACGATGTTGACCGGCCGGAATAGATGAAAACCGGCAATCGGGACCGGCACCAAACGGCCCTGGCGGACTTCGTCTTCCATGATGCGGGCCGGCATAATGCTTACGCCCGAGCCGTGCGCCACGGCTTCTTTGATCATTTGCAGATTGTCGAAGTGCAGCGTCAGATTGACGTGGACGCGGTGCTCGCGCAGGAAGCGGTCGATATCGCGGCGGATCGGGAGGTCTTCGTCGAACCCGACGAAATCCAGGCCGTCCAGCTCTTCCGGGCGGACTTCCGCTTTGTCAGCCAGTGGGTGATGCGGAGAGACAGCGACCACCATTTGCTCCTGGCGCCAGGGGAGGACGGTGACTTGCTTGGTGGGCTCGGCGTAGCTCATCAAACCCAAGTCGGCCTGATCGGAAACAACGGCTTCGTATACTTTTTCGGGCCTCAAGTACTCGACTTCCAAGCGCGCCTGCGGATGGCGGCGCGAGAACTCAGACTCCAGACGCGACATTTCCGAGAGGCCGACGGAGTAAATGGACGCGACACGAACCGCGCCTTCCACCTCGCTTTTCATGCGCTCCAGCGCGACCAGGAATTCGTCGCGCGTGCGTAACACATCGCGGCACATTTCCAGGTACAGTTTGCCGGCTTCGGTGAGGGTGAGCGGGCGGGTGGCGCGGTCCAGAAGCGTGACGCCAAACTGCTCTTCCAGCTCTTGAACGTGCTGGCTAGCGGCCGATTGGCTGATTCCATTGGCCGAGGCGCCGCGGCTAAAGCTTCGGGCCTGCGCTATATCTTTGAAAAGCTTGAGATGTTCCAGGTCCATCCCCGCTCTTATAGTATTAGTAAACCTGAAGTTATGTCAAGGTCACTTTCCGCTAGACTTATAATTTGAAGTTTGATACAGTCAAGCATGGCCGGCCTTCCCGAGAAGCAAGGTCTCTACGATCCTCAAAACGAGCACGACGCCTGCGGTATTGGCTTCGTGGTCAACACCAAGGGCGAGCAGTCACACGAGATCATCTCGAAGGGGCTGCAAATCCTGATTAACCTCACTCATCGCGGCGCGTGCGGCTGCGATCCGGAAACCGGCGACGGCGCCGGCATTCTCATCCAGATTCCACATAAGTTCTTTGCGCGCGAGTGTGAAGCCCTGGGATTCACACTGCCGCCTCCGGGCGAGTATGGCGTGGGCATGGTGTTCCTGCCGGTGGAACCATCGCACCGCCTGATTGCGGAAGGCATTCTGGAGCGTATCGCGCGGGAAGAGGGCCTGACGGTGCTCGGCTGGCGCGACACGCCGGTCAATGTGGATGCGATCGGCCGGGTGGCGCGCGCCTCGCAGCCTTACATCGAGCAGATCTTTATTCGCGGCGCGTTCGGGATGACAGAGGATGAGCTGGAGCGGAAGTTGTATCTGGTCCGCAAACGCGCTGAATCGGAAATCGCCGCGTCCGATCTTCCGGATAAGACTTTCTTCTACATTCCGTCGCTATCGGCGCGGACGATTGTATATAAAGGCCTGCTGCTAGCCTCGCAAATCGCCGAGTTTTACAACGAGCTTACGGATCCGGATGCGATGAGCGCGTTGTGCCTGGTTCATCAGCGCTTTTCGACCAACACGTTTCCTTCCTGGCAATTGGCGCACCCGTACCGCTATCTGTGCCACAACGGTGAGATCAACACCATACGCGGCAACATCGCCTGGATGCACGCGCGCGAGAAGATTCTGGCTTCATCGCTGTTCAGCGACGATCTGAAGAAGCTGTTTCCGGTGATCGCGCCGGGAGGCAGCGACTCGGCGTCTATAGATAACGCTGTGGAGTTGCTGACGCTGGCGGGGCGCGATCTGCCGCATGTCATGGCGATGCTGATTCCGGAGGCCTGGGATGCCGACCAGACGATGCCGGCCGAGAAGAAAGCCTTTTACGAATACCACGCATCGCTGATGGAGCCGTGGGACGGGCCGGCGGCGATTGCGTTCACCGATGGACGCATGATCGGAGCGACCCTGGATCGCAATGGGCTGCGTCCGGCGCGCTACCTGGTAACGCACGATGACCTAGTGATCATGGCGTCAGAAACCGGCGTGCTTCCGGTGAAACCGGAGGACGTGAAGTTCAAAGGCCGTTTACAGCCTGGGCGCATGCTATTGGTGGATACGCGCGAGGGCCGGATTGTTCCCGACGAGGAAATCAAGCAGCGCCTGGCTGGACGGCAACCTTACGGCGAGTGGATCAAAGACAACCAGATCACGCTGGACAGTCTGCCAGAGCCGCCGCGCATTTACGCATCGGATCTGGATACGATCGTGATGCGGCAGCGGGCGTTTGGGTACACGGATGAAGACATCCGCGTGCTGATGTCGCCGATGGCGGCGACGGGCGAGGAGCCCGTGGGCTCGATGGGCACCGATACACCGCTGGCGTGCCTTTCCGACAAACCACAACCGCTATTCAACTATTTCAAGCAACTGTTCGCGCAGGTCACCAATCCGGCGATCGATCCGATTCGCGAAGAGCTGGTGATGTCATTGACCAGCTACATCGGAACCGAGCGCAACATTTTGGAAGAGACGCCGGCGCACTGTCATACGCTGAAGCTGCCGCATCCGCTGTTGACGAATCGCGATCTGGAGAAGCTGCGGCGCGTTTCGACCAGCGATCTGCTGGCAACAACATTGCCGATGCATTTCCGGGTGGCGGGTGGCGAAAAAGAGCTGGAGCGGGCACTCGACGAGCTGTGCCGGAGCGCGTCTCGCGCGGTGAAGTCGCGATACACGCTGCTAATCTTGTCCGACCGGGGCATCGACGAAGAATATGCGCCGATTCCGAGTTTGCTGGCGCTTTCGGCCGTTCATAATCACCTGGTCCGCGAAGGCTCGCGCACCCAGGTGGCGCTCATTATCGAGTCCGGTGAGCCGCGCGAGGTAATGCATTTCTGCCTGCTGATCGGCTACGGGGCCAGCGCGGTGAATCCTTATCTGGCGATCGAGACGTTGGAGGATCAGGCGGCGCGCGGGAATTTGTCTGGCGGCGTGGCGTTCGAGACGGCGCTCAAGAATTACAAGAAGGCCATCAATAAAGGGCTGCTGAAGGTCTTTTCGAAGATGGGCATCTCGACGCTGCAAAGCTATCGCGGCGCGCAGGTGTTCGAAGCCATCGGGTTGAACAAGTCGCTGGTATCGCGATATTTCACCGGAACGGCGTCGCGAATCGAAGGCGTCGGGCTGGACGTGCTGGCGCGTGAAGCCAAGATGAAGCACGATCATGCGTTCCGGCCGCTGTCGGATTCCGATACGGAACTGGCTATCGGCGGCAGTTATCAATATCGCGCGCGCGGCGAATATCACCTATTCAATCCGCTCACGGTAAGCAAGCTGCAACACGCGGTGCGGCAGTCCAAGTACGAGACCTTTCAGGAATACTCACAGCTCATCGACAACCAAAATCGCGAGCTATGCACGCTGCGGGGTTTGATGCAGTTCAAGTTCCCCGCCAAGCCCATTCCGATCGAGGAAGTGGAACCGGCGTCGGAGATCGTGAAACGCTTCGCGACGGGCGCCATGTCGTTTGGCTCCATCAGCAAGGAAGCACATGAGACGCTTGCGATTGCGATGAACCGGATTGGAGGCAGATCCAACACCGGCGAGGGCGGCGAGGACGACGAACGCTTTCGGCGCGATGCGAACGGCGATTGGCGGCGTAGCGCGATTAAACAAGTTGCTTCCGGGCGGTTCGGCGTGACCACCAATTACCTGGTGAATGCCGACGAGCTGCAGATCAAGATCGCCCAGGGAGCGAAGCCGGGCGAGGGCGGGCAGCTGCCGGGCCACAAAGTGGACGAGGTGATCGCGCGAGTACGGCATTCGATTCCGGGCGTGCCGTTGATTTCGCCGCCGCCGCATCACGATATCTATTCCATCGAAGATCTGGCGCAGTTGATTTACGACCTGAAGAACGCAAACCCGAAGGCGCGCATCTCGGTGAAGCTGGTGGCTGAAGTAGGCGTCGGCACCGTGGCCGCGGGCGTGGCCAAGGCGCATGCCGACGTGGTCTTGATCAGCGGGCATGACGGCGGAACGGGCGCGTCGCCCCTGACCTCCATCAAGCACGCAGGCATTCCTTGGGAGCTTGGACTTTCTGAAACGCAACAGGTGTTGGTGCTGAACGACCTACGCAGCCGCATTCGAGTGCAGACCGACGGGAAGCTACAGACCGGCCGGGACGTCGCCATCGCGGCGCTGCTCGGGGCCGAGGAGTTCGGTTTCTCGACGGCACCCTTGGTTGCGATGGGCTGCATCATGATGCGGAAATGCCATCTGAACACGTGTCCGGTGGGCATCGCCACGCAGGATCCGGCGCTGCGCAAGAAATTCCAAGGCGCGCCGGAGAACGTGATCAATTTCTTCTTCTTCATTGCCGAGGAACTGCGGCAGCTGATGGCGAAGCTGGGGTTCCGCACGGTGGATGAAATGATCGGCCGCGTGGACAAGCTGGAGATGCGGCCGGCCGTGGAGCACTGGAAAGCGCGTGGGCTGGATTTTTCCAGCATTCTTTACAATCCGGTTGTGCCGCGCAAGGTGGGCCGGCGCTGCCTGATCGCGCAGGATCACGGGCTGAAGGAAGCGCTGGATTACAGGCTCATCGATCACGCCAAAGAAGCGCTGGAGAATCGCGCCAGGGTTGAGTTTAAAATGCCGATTCGCAACGTCCATCGCACCGTGGGCGCGATGCTGTCCGGCGAAATCGCGCGCCGGTACGGATCGGAGGGCTTGCCGGACGACACGATCCGGTTCCACTTCACTGGATCCGCCGGCCAGAGTTTCGGCGCGTTCCTGGCCAAGGGTGTGACTTTAACGCTGGAAGGCGACGCCAACGACTATGTCGGCAAAGGACTCTCGGGCGGCAAGCTGGTGGTGTACCCGCCGCGGACATCCACGTTCTTGCCGGAAGAGAACATGCTGGTTGGCAACGTGGTGTTGTATGGCGCGACGAACGGCGAAGCGTACTTCAACGGCATGGCGGGCGAACGGTTCGCGGTGCGCAATTCCGGCGCGACTGCCGTAGTGGAAGCGGTTGGCGATCACGGCTGCGAGTATATGACCAAAGGGCTGGTGGTGGTGCTGGGCCGGACCGGGCGCAATTTCGCGGCCGGCATGACGGGCGGTATCGCGTTCGTGCTGGACGAAGATGGCGCGTTCGCCAACGTCATGTGCAACAGGGCGGGCGTGGATCTTGAGCCGCTCGAAGCTGCGGATTTAGACGCGGTGCGGAACCTGATCGAGAAACACGTCGAAGCCACGGGGAGCCCGCGCGGCCAGTGGATTCTCGAGAACTGGCTGCCACTGGCGCCCAAATTCGTCAAAGTTTTCCCCCACGAATACAAGCGAGTGTTGGGCATCAAGCGCGCGCCGCAACCGGCTGCGGCGGAGATGACGGTGCGCCTGGTAGCCTCGGCTCAGCAAAAAGTCGCCCATGGGTAAAACAACAGGTTTTATTGAATACACGCGCGAGCTGCCGCAGCGCCGGCCGCCGGCCGAGCGGATTAACGATTGGTTCGAGGTCTACCAAGAATTTGCCGAAGATAAGATCCGGACGCAGGGGGCGCGCTGCATGGACTGCGGCGTGCCGTTTTGCCACACCGGATGCCCGCTGAACAATGTAATTCCGGATTGGAATGACCTGGTTTACAAAGACAAGTGGCGGGACGCGGTCCGCGCGCTGCACGCGACCAACAATTTTCCGGAGTTTACCGGGCGCATTTGCCCGGCGCCCTGCGAAGCGGCTTGCGTTCTGGGCATCAATGAGCCGCCGGTCACCATCAAGGTCATCGAGAAGACCATCGTCGAGCACGCATTCCGCGAAGGCTGGATCCGGCCCGAGCCGCCGCCAGCTCGAACGGGCAAGCGCGTCGCGATTGTAGGATCAGGTCCGGCGGGACTGGCGGCGGCGCAGCAATTGAATCGCGCCGGTCATCTGGTTACGGTTTTCGAAAAAGCGGACCGCATCGGGGGCTTGCTGCGTTACGGTATCCCCGAATTCAAAATGGAGAAGTGGGTCCTCGACCGGCGGCTGGAACAAATGATCGCCGAGGGCGTGAAGTTCGAGACCAATGTCGAAGTGGGCCGGACGATTTCAGGCGAGGAACTACGCGCGAAATTCGATGCGATTCTGCTGGCCGGCGGCGCCGAGAATCCTCGCGACCTGCCGGTTCCGGGCCGCGAGCTCAACGGCATCCATTTTGCGATGGAATTCCTGCCGCAGCAGAATAAGCGCTGCGCCGGGGATGAGGTGCCGAGTCAGATTCTGGCCACGGGCAAGCGCGTCGTAATCATTGGCGGCGGCGACACCGGCGCGGATTGTCTGGGCACGTCGCATCGGCAGAAGGCGGCCGTTGTGCACCAGTTCGAGATCCTGCCCAAGCCTCCCGAAGATCGCGCGCCGCAGACGCCCTGGCCGCTCTGGCCGTTACAACTACGGAGCGAAAGCTCTCACGAAGAGGGCGGCATTCGCGATTGGAGCATCGCGACTACGCGGTTCAGCGGCGACGAGCACGGCCGCGTTAAAAAGCTGCACGGGATTCGCGTCGGTCCGCCGCCGAAATTCGAACCCATCTCTGGTTCCGAGTTCACAATGGATGCTGACTTGGTGCTGCTCGCGATGGGTTTCACCGGGCCACGTCCGGGCGGTATTCTGGATCAGCTCGGCGTTGCGCTGGATTCACGAGGCAATGTCGCGGCCAACGGCGGCTACAGCACGAACGTGCCGGGGGTCTTCGCGGCAGGCGATATGCGGCGTGGGCAATCGCTCGTGGTTTGGGCCATTGCTGAAGGGCGGCAAGCGGCCGCGGGCGTCGACCGTTTCTTAAGCGCGGAACAAGCCTAAGCGCTTCCCAGCCCGAGGCAGACGATCCCCACCAGGATCATTCCAACGCCGTAGAGCTTGGATTTGGTGATTGATTCCTGAAACAGGAAACGCGACCAGATCAGCGAGCAAATATAGGAGAGCGAGACCATCGGGAACAGGACGGAGAGCTCGCCGTGCGACATGCCTTTTACGAACAGCACGGATGAAAGCAGGTATGTCACAACCCCGAGTGCGAGTTTCCAATTCTTGAGAATACTCGTCCAGTGGCCGCGCACTGCCATTGCGCCAGCCTTGAGGAAGACCGAGCCGACGGATCCGATGACGGAACCGCCTAGCACCAACGCCATGGATGCAACCGGGGTGGTCAACGGATGCCCCCACGGCCAAGAATGGCTACGCCGGCAACAATGATGCCGATTCCGGCGGCTTTCAGCGGGCTCATGGTTTCATGAAATACGATAACGGAGAGGACGGCAACCCAAACGCTATTGAGGGAAATGATGGGAAATAACACGGACAATTCCCCGTGCCGGAGGGCGTAAACCATGATGACGGCAAAGATACCATACAGGCAATAGCCGGCAAATAGCGGGGGAATAGTGAAGATGCCTATGACCGTGCCAAACAGGTCCGCGTGTCCGAGCCGATTGGCGCCGGTCTTGATGAGCAGCTGAGCGATAGCGCAAAGCAGCGTGCCAGCGACGACCAACAGCACAGCCTGACGGCGCTTTGCGTGATCGATGGTGACGGCGGGAGCCGGAACAGTGGTGGTGCTCAATACGCCTCCAAACTATCCATGATAGCAATCGGTCAAAGCGTAAAATAGGTTTATGGAAGCGACTGCCACCGCGCGCCCGTCGCCGGTGGAAAGGTTCTTCGAGTTCGCGCTGCTAGGCCTGCTTACCAGCGGATTCTTGGCGGTGGCAGGGTCCGGCTATTTGGATTTACCCACCATGGCGGCGACGGCCGCGGCCTTGGCCGTCCGGGCACTGCTGGCGGCGGGTGCGATTCGCTTCGAGCTGCCGCCCGCGATTGTCACAGCGGCCACTCTCGCCTACATCGCGTTTTACCCAGTCGACTACTTCTTTATCTCCCAGAACTTCATTCCGGCGGCCGTGCACCTGGTGTTTTTCGTCGCGGTGGTGAAGATCGTGACGGGGCGGACGAATCGGGACTACCTGTTCCTGAAATTGATCGCCTTCCTGGAGCTGCTGGCCGCGTGCGTGTTATCGACGCACTTGAATTTTTTCGTTTTTTTACTGCTTTTCTTAGTCCTCGGAGTCGCAACGTTCGCAAGCGCCGAACTCCGGCAATCGCGCGAGCAGAGACGCTCGGCGGGGCGTGTTTCCGGGCTGGGACTTTCGCTGCGGCTAACTGCGGTGGTGCTTTCCGTCTCGTTCGGAATCCTGGTCATCACCGCCGGGCTGTTCTTTTTCTTGCCTCGCACGGCGCGCGCGGCTTTTCAGCATCTGGTATCGCATCGCTACCACCTGGCGGGATTTTCTGACCACGTCATGCTGGGTGAGATCGGAGAGATCAAGAAGGAAAATACTCCGGTGATGCATGTCGAAATGGATCACCCCGACGACCGCGGGCTGCCGCTGAAGTGGCGCGGGGCTACGTTGTCGGAATTCAATGGCCGCGCGTGGTTCAACCGGCCCGCGGCAGGCGATCTGCTGCAACCGGGAGCGGGCGGCCTGCTGCAGTTAGACGATTCACCTCGCCGCGAGGAGGGCTACCGGCACATTTCCTATGAAGTGCACTTGAACGAAGAGGGCTCGGACGCGCTCTTTTTCGCCGGCACACCGCAATTTCTGCGCATTCAATCGCCGGTGATCCGCAGACCATCCGACAATCTCACAGTACAGTACGGCGAAGCCCGGAACCTGTGGTATCAGGTTTACAGCCGGCTGGAGCCGCCATTCCGCGAATCGCATGAGGCCGATGAGCTGATCGATCCCTTACCGGCCGGTGCACGGAGGCTCTATTTGCAACTACCGCGTCTGGACCCGAGAATTCCGGAGTTGGCTCGCAACATTGTGGGCGCGGAAACTTCGCCGGGCATCGAGGCCAGGCGGGTTGAGGTGTACCTGCGCACCCATTTCGGATATACGTTGGAACTTCCGCCGGCAGAACCCGCCGATCCGCTCGGATTTTTTCTGTTCCACCGGAAGAAGGGACACTGCGAATATTTCGCCTCGGCCATGGCAGTGATGCTACGGACGCTGGGCATTCCGTCGCGGATGGTCACCGGTTTTCAAAGCGGAGTTTACAACCCGATCAGTGGGACCCAGCTGATCCGGACCTCTGATGCGCACAGTTGGGTGGAGGCTTGGATCCCCAACCATGGATGGACGACGTTCGATCCAACTCCGCCGGATCCGAATCCCGCGCAGCTTTCCTGGTGGACGCGGCTCGGCTTTTATGCCGATGCCGCCGAAGTGTTCTGGAACGACTGGGTGTTGAACTACAACCTGGACCGGCAACTGCAGCTTGCCCGGGGCGTGGGGAAAACCGGCCGGAACGTAGGGCTGAGGTGGTACGATTTCAGCTCGCTTTCCGGCGGGCGATTGCGCTCGGCACTGCTCGGCTTCGGCAAGCGGTATGGCTTGGTTCTCCTGGGAATCGTCGTGCTGGCGTTAACCGGGCGTGTGTTCGGGCGCCACAGTTGGCGCTGGTGGCAGACTCGGCAGCGTGTTCTTAAAGTGCAGCGCGGCGAAGCCCAGGCTTCCGACGCTACGCTGCTTTACCAGCGGATGCTTACGGTGTTGATTCATCGCGGCATCGAAAAACCCGCGTGGCTGACGCCGTGCGAGTTTGCGCGCGTGTTGCAGGAGCCGGAGCTGGCGCGCCGGGTCGAGAATTTGACCGAGGCTTACAACCAACTGCGATTCGGCGGCCGGCCGGAGGCGGCGGGCCGCATGGTCCAGCTGCTGCAAGAATTAGAAACCGCTCCGTAATTTTCAGGGATTCGCGACCACAGTGATTTCGACCGAGGCTGCGGCGCGCGCATTCGATTCAGGAGCCGAAGTGCGCACGGCCCGCTTTGCGCCCGCGATACTGCCGATGGTTTGTCCCGCGGGAACGGGCGGCAGCAACGTGAGCCGGAATTTTTGTGGTGCAACCGTGGCTTGAATCGGCGAGTCCGGAAGCGTGTAGGTGGAGTCCGGCTCCACCTCGATGTCGCTGAGCGGCCGCGCTTGTCCTGTATCGCTCACGGTGCTCAAAATCAGGCGGCCTGGAGAGGGTGGCGACACCTGGAATCGGACGAGATCGCCGGGTTTGAGCTCGGCCGCTGATGCAGGTAGAAAAGTCTGGGTGGTGGGATCGCGCCGGAGCAGCGAATATCTCAATACCGGTGTTTGAACGCCCCCGGACAGTCCCGCCGTGGGCGCATATGCCATGGCTACGCGATCTCGCCCGTCCCGTGGTTTTCGGAGTTGCTGCTCAGCGGCGCCTTGCGCCTTGTTTTCCGTTTGGATGGCTGCTGGCGCGGCTTCTGTTTGGACGGGTTGGGAAAGAATCGGGGGCGGTGCGGCGGGTACTCCGTCCGCGGGTAAGTCAGAACGGGGCGGCTCAGATTGGGCAGCGGCCGTCCTGGCCTGCCGCTTCGGCATTGGCTGTTTAGGTGCCGGAACAGGCGGGGTTTTCGATTCGTTGCTGTCGCTAACGGGAGGTGACGCGGGCGCCCGTTCGGCCGATGCGACCTGCACCGGAGGTTCCAGCGTCCTTGCCGGATGCGGGCGGAAAACGATGAACAGCACGGCCGCGGCAGCTAGAGCAGCGATCGCGCCGCTCGACGCCCACCACCGCACCGTACCAGAATGCCGGCGTTCGAGCGCCTGGCGGATCTCGGCGCGCGCCGCAGGATTCGCGAGCAGGCTCTTCAGCGTCTGTTCTTGTTGCAGCGCGTTGAATAGTTCCTGGTTCTCGAGCGCCGCTTCAAATAGCGCGTTGCGCTCGCTTTCGCTAAGTGTGTTGGTGGCGTAGCCTCCGAGCAGTTTGCGGATCTCTTCCTGGCTCATTGGCCTTTCTCCCAGCTCCCGCCCATCAGCTGGAGCAAATGTTTGCGGCAGCGGAAATCCCAGGTGTAGACGGTGTTCAGGGAGGCGGCGCCCAGCGCGCTTTGAATCTCGGCGAAGCTTTTACCCTCTAACTTAAGTGCCAGAAGCTGGCGGCATCGTTCGCCCAGCTGCGAAACGGCGCGGATCAGCCGCTCTTGCATTTCGCGCTGTTCGGCGGCGCTCAACGGATCCGCGGCATCGCTCGCCAGTTGCACGTCATCCAGCGGCATCTGCGTGTACTCGCCGCGCCTCTGCGCTTTCCGCCGGTACGCCATGGTTTTGTAGCGGACGATTTGCAACGACAACGGGAGAAGATCTTCCAACTTGTCGAGGTGCCCGTATTTTTCGTGCAGCAGGAGCAGCACTTCCTGCGCCAGGTCCTCGGCCGCGTCCCTCTGCATTCTGGATGCCGCGAAGCCGACGATCCTTTCGCGGAGCTTTTCGAGCAACTGCTCGCGCGCCCGGACGGCTGCCTTCTCGACGCCTTCGCCCAGCATCGCCCAAAGGATACAGCTTCTTGAGACCAGATGACAATATGACTTCCGGCGCCGTGTTACACTGAGGCTTCCTTTTTTGTGCAGTCCCGTCGTACTCTAATCAAGAGCGCGGCGCTGGGTTTGGCGGCGCCGTTCATCAACAGAGGCAATTTCCGCCTCTTCGCGCACGACGCGTACGCCCAGATTTATTCCGCCCTCACGATCGAGCTAGTGCGGCAGTCCATGGTCATCGATATGCTCGGCCTGCTGACGCTGGACTATCGGAAGCTACTGACGTGGGAAGCACAGCCGCAGTCGTTCTCCTCCGCGGAGTACGACAAACTGAAGAACTCCGGCATCAACATTTTCCATCCCGCGGTGGGATTTACCGACGGCGACGTTTGCGCCAGTTCGCTGCGCGACATCACGGGCCTGAATGCTTTAATCACAGCGCATCCAGACCGGTTTCTCCGAGTGGATTGTCCCGGCGATTTCGAGCGGGTCAAGCAAGAAGGCAAACTAGGCATTCTCGTGGGGCAGCAGAACTCACAGCATTTCCGCAGCGTGGACGACGTCGACTTCTGGTATGGGCTCGGCCAACGGGTATCGCAACTCACTTATGTTCATAACGCGCTCGGCGGCGGCTCCTTCGATGCCGCGGATTCCGGGCTAACGCCGTTCGGCGTGCAGGTTGTCGAGCGCATGAACAAGCTGGGAATGGCCGTCGACATTTCGCATTGCGGGGATCGCACCACGCTGGATGCGATCGAAGCATCCAACAAGCCCGTGCTAATTACGCATTCCAACTGCCGCGTATTGGTGCCCGGCAGCCGGCGCTGCAAGACCGACGAAGCAATTCAGAAAACGGCGGCCAAAGGCGGCGTGATCGGGATCACCATGGTCCGCTATTTCGTGCACGAGGGTTCAACGGCCACGATCGAGGATGTCCTGGATCATATCGATCATGTGGTGAAGCTGTGCGGCGTCGAGCACGTGGGCTTGGGCAGCGACGTGGATTTGGACGGCCGCGACACGCATGCGCATGTCACCAGAAAAAACGATCTGGACGGGATCGACTACGGAAAGAAAGTTTTCGACTTAACGCAAGGATTGCTCCGGAGGAAGTATTCGCCGAGCGACATTGCGCTGATCCTGGGCGGTAACTTCCAGCGCGCATTGTCCGAAATCTGGGCCTAGCCTCCGCAGGTCACGCTTTCCTGCGCGATGCCTATCCGAGCGCTAAGGCAGTTCAACGCCTACGGTTCTACACTCCTCACACGGACAAATCTTTCTCAAGTGATCGTAGGAATAAATCCCGGTATTGTGCCCGTCGCTCCATTCGATCCGAAAGGCGTAGTGGCCCACCGGCTCGATATTCAACATTTTCAGCACCGGCGTATACATTTTGAAAGGGCCGGCGGCGGATTGGCTGGATGGCTGCGCCGAGTAGTTGCTCTTCTGCGGCTCGGTCCCATGCGCGCCCGTGCAACTGGCGCAAGGGCAATGATCGCGCAGGTAAGCCAGCGTATAGCTGCTGTGGTGGCCGCCCTTCCAGTCGATCTGAACGCCCTTGGATTTGGAAATCGCGATGTGTTGCGGCTCGGCCTCGATCACTGAATTCTCTCCACGTCGCGAACCCCGGAAATACGCCGGATCGCCGACAGTACGCGCTCGAGCTGTTTCTTGTCCCGGATCTCCACGGTCATATCCACAAGGGCTCCATCACCGCCACGCTTATCGTCGGCGAGCGCCTCAAGGCTGCGGATATTGGACTGCTCGGCAAAGAGCACGGAGGTGAGCTGATTCAGCATGCCGGGACGATCGTCGGTATACACCTTCATCTTCACCGGGAAGGTCTCGTTGACGGCGCGCGCCCATTCCACGTCGATCTTGCGCTCGACTTCATACATCAGGTTTTGCACATTGGAGCAGTTCATCGAGTGGACCGCGATGCCCTTGCCGCGGGTGACATAGCCGACGATCGCCTCGCCGCGAATCGGATTGCAGCACTTGGCGCGATACACCAGCAGGTCGTCGATGCCTTTGACCTTGATCACCAGATCGCCGGTGTCGGTAAGAGGCGCAGGGGCCGCGGCAGGCGAAGGCGTCTTCGGCGTGTCGGCCGGCGGCTGTAGCTCCACTGGTCCTGGGACGAGCTTCTGGAGCACCTGCCGCGCCGAATATTTGCCGTAACCCAGCGCCGCGTGCAGATCCTCGATCTTGCTGTACCCGTATTCGCCGGCGACTTGCTCCATCTCGGCCTTGGTGATGCGGCCGAGTTGGATATTCAAACGCCGCGCTTCGCGCTCCAGATATTTCTGCCCGATCTCAATGGCCTTAGCGCGCTCCTTCGTATTGATGACGTGCTTGATCTTGTTGCGCGCCTTCGAGGTCCTGGCCAGCGCCAGCCAGTCCTTGCTGGGCAAGTGGCCGGACTGCGTCAGAATCTCGACCACATCGCCGTTCTTGAGCGCGTACTTGAGAGGCACGATTCGCCCGTTGACCTTCGCGCCCACGCAGGTATTGCCAACATCGCTGTGAATGGCGTAGGCAAAATCGATGGGTGTGGCCTCGCGCGGTAGCACGATCACCTTGCCCATGGGCGTGAACGTGTACACCTCCTCCGGGTACAGATCCACTTTCAGCGTGGAGATGAATTCGCCTGGATCGCGCATCTCCTGCTGCCACTCGACCAATTGCCGCAGCCACGTAATGCGTTGGTCGTCGGCGCCCGGGCCCTTCTTACCTTCTTTGTACTTCCAGTGCGCGGCGATGCCTTCTTCGGCCAACCGGTGCATTTCCTCGGTGCGGATCTGTACCTCAAACGATCGGCCGCCGGGCCCGATGACCGAGGTATGGAGCGATTGATACAAGTTCGGGCGCGGGATCGCGATGAAATCCTTGATGCGGCCTGGAATCGGGTGCCACTCGTTATGGATGACTCCCAGCGCGGCGTAGCAGTTCTTTACGGAGTCAGTGATGATGCGCAGCGCGAGCAGATCGTATACCTGGTCCAGGCCGATCTTCTGCCGTTTCATCTTCTGGTAAACGGAATACGCGCGCTTGATGCGGGTCTCCACTCGCGCGGGTATGTTCTCCCGGCGGAGATTTACTTCCACTTCGTGCCGCATCTTGGCCAGAAACTCTTCGCTCTGCGCTCGCTGAGATTCCATCTCGCGGATCAATTCGGCGGAAGCTTCCGGCTCGAGGTATTGGAAAGAGAGATCTTCCAGTTCACCGCGGATCTTGCCCATGCCCAGGCGATGCGCGATGGGCGCGTACAGATCGATGGTTTCCTGCGCAATGCGATGCTGCCGCTCAGCCGGAAGCCAGTTGAGCGTACGCATGTTGTGCAGACGATCGGCGAGCTTGACGATTACGACGCGAATGTCGCTAACCATGGCGAGCAGCATCTTACGGACGCTCTCGGCCTGGCGCTCCTCGCGCGAGTACATGTGCAGCTTGCTGAGCTTGGTGACGCCGTCGACGCAACGCGCTACCTCGTCGCCCAATTCTTTGCGAATCTGCTCGAGCCCGACCCGGGTGTCCTCCACAGTGTCGTGGAGCAGGCCGGTTTCCAAGCAAACCAGATCCATCTGCATGTCAGCCAGAATCAGCGCGACATTTATGGGATGGATGATATACGGCTCGCCGGATTCCCGGGTCTGATCTTTGTGAGCCTCTACCGCGATCCGGTAAGCCTTCTCGAGTTGCGAGAGGTCTTCATTGGGACGGAGTGCCCGCGCCTTCTGCTCGAGCTGCGAATAAAGCTGCTCAGCGACAGGGGTGCCAGGGACAACCTCGGTGGACACTCTACTTTAAGATTACTTGGTTTCATCAGCACGGCGCTGGCTTAACGAGAATATAATGGCTTTGCCTTAGGAGGGCTCGAAGATGCGCATGATGATGAAAGTTTCGATTCCCGTGGAAGCCGGTAACGCAGCGGCACGGAACGGCAACCTGGGTACGACCATTCAGAAGATCCTCGGAGAGATGAAGGCGGAGGCTGCCTACTTCGTTGCCGAGAACGGGGAGCGGACAGGCTACATTTTCTTCGACATGACGGACGCCTCGCAGTTGCCCTCTCTCGCGGAACCATTCTTCTTGGCTTTGAACGCGAAGATCGGGGTTTGGCCAGCAATGAATGCGGCGGATCTGGGAGCGGCTGGACCCGGGATTGAGCGTGCCGTAAAGGCGTACGGCAAAGCCGCCGGGGCATAGCTTCGTCCGGCTTAAACCTTCACCGCCGGAGGAAAAATGCCTTCGCCTCCGGATCGTCGTTATAGAAATACGTCGCGAGCGGGGCATACAGGAAGAATGCGGAGCGCTCGTCGCGCGCACGCTGCAGCCATCGCTGGAACGCCTGTCGATCACCGAGCGTGGAGCAGACCCCCAGGACCATTACGGGTTCGACATAATGCGTGCGATGGAACTGTTCTACGCGATCGAGAATCCGCTGCGCTTCGGCGCGCCGGCCGTCGCGCGCAGCCGCGAACCCTAGCAGGGCCAGGAAGGTCGGGTCTTTTTCCATTTCGGGATGCGCCGATCTCAGCGTTTCCATGGTGCGGCGCCATCGGTCACGATCTCCCTTCTGATAGTAAGCCTCGGCCTGTTCCCAGAGAACGATCGGGAAATTCGGGAATAACTCATTTGCCTTTGCCAGCGCCGAGAGCGCTTCGTCATAGCGTTTGGCCATCAGCAGCTCGTTGCCGATATCCCAGTAAATGACCACGGACAAAGGATCGAGATCCAGGGCCGCCCGCATCTCCTTCATCGCGTCGCCAAGCCGTCCCTGCGCTTCGAGCGAATGCGCGAGCCAGTGGTGCACCCAACCGGAACCCGGGTTCAGATCCAGGGCGCGCTGGAAGTCGCGTTGCGCTCCGTCCGGGTCCCAATCGTAGTCGAGTTTCACGATCCCGGCGGAAATGTGCGCCTCGGCCAGATGATCATCGAGCGCGAGCGCCTTATTGGCAGCATCTCGGGCCTTGGGCATGACGTCCTTCGGCCATACTCCAAAGTTCTCCGCAAGGTATGCGTAGGCATCCGCCAGCCCCGCATACGCCAAAGCGTATTTCGGATCGAGCCGGATGGCTTTTTGATAGCGGTCGATCGCTTTCCAATAGGAGTCCGGCATTTCGTGCTGATTGAAGAAATACAGGCCCTCCTGATACAAATCGTAGGCGGCCAGATCGGCTGTGCCCTGCCGCTGGGGCACGCTTCCGGCGCGCAACTCCCGGGCGATCGCCTGCGAGATCTCTTGCTGCAGCGCGAACACGTCGCGCAGTTGCCGTTCGTACGTTCGCGACCACAGATGAGTACCGTCCGAGGAGCGATTCAACTGCGCTGTAATCCGAAGTTCATTGCCGGATTTTCGAACACTGCCCTCCAAAACTGAGTCGACGTTGAGCTGCCGGCCGATTTCTCTGACGTCGTTATTTTTTCCTTTGAACGCGAATGCGGACGTGCGGGCCACAACGCGCAGATTCGGCACGCGGCTCAAAGCATCGATGATCTCTTCGGTTAAGCCATCGCTGAAATATTCCTGATCCTTCTGCGGGCTGAAATCGAGAAACGGAAGCACCACGACCGAAGATAGGCCCGGCCCGGAGGGCGGCTTTCGCGCCTTCCATACGGCAAAGCCTCCGGCGAGCAACAGGACGGCCAGCACTCCAAGAGCAGGGCCTACCCAGGACTTCCGCGCTGACGCGGGAACCGGTGCCAGGGGGGCCGCACCCTCGGGAACCTGTTTTCTCGCCTCGCGCCAGGCGTTCAGCTCGGCTTTGAACGCATACACCGACCCCTGCCGCGCGTGCTGGTGACGATGGATGGGCAGACCCTCATTCTTTTTCCAGCCCTGGACGGTCCGAACCTCTCGGCCGAGGTAAGCCGCAATCTCCTTCCAGGACTCCAGCCGGTCCGGCTCGGGAGGGGACCGGCGATCGATCGGTACAGCTTCTGACATGAGATGTTGAGAGGCCAGTATACCGCCAAAACCGGCACGAAAAAGAACGAAATACCTGTATTTCGTGCCATTTCGCTTGTAGGTCGTTCGCCGCCCACCGTATCTTGGCACCTATGCGACGGCCGCCTAAGAGCCATCGCACAAGGAGAATCGATCGTGAAACAAATTACGTTACAGAACTTTCGCAAGACCGGTGCAGCGCTTGCCCTATTATGTTTGGCACTCGCCGGACGCGCCAAGGCGGATTGTATGATCGCGGCCAATCAGTTCACAGTCCTGCCGCGCCTTTCCGTGGCTGCCATGCCTCCGGGTCTGTCGCTTACAGCCCGCGCCGATGGGCCCTCAGATATAGAGATGGCGGCCCCGCAGCAGGATGAAGGCAATGGCCGCTCTATCGTCGGACTGTGGAAAACCACGTCGTATTCCGGCGCGCAGGTAGTGGACGAAGCGTTCGAACAATGGAACAGCGACGGGACCGAGGTCTTGAACGACAACCCATCTCCGCTCCTAGGCAATATTTGCCTGGGCGTATTCATCAAAGCGGGTGCTGCCACGTACAAACTGAAGCACCCCTCCTGGACTTATGACAACAACGGTAATCTGAACGGCACGGCGATTATCCGGGAGCAAATCACCGTCGCGCCGAGCGGAAATACCTATAGCGGCACGTTTACCGTCGATCTGTTCGACCTGAACGGCACCCATCTGGTTCAGTTGGGCGGCACTGTGACTGGCCAAAGGATTACAGTGGATTTTTGACGTCGTCTGCCCTGGAGGAGGTATCAGCGTGCCTCGATTTCGATTTGTACTCTGCATGACCCTGAGCGCGGCCCTCGGGCTCGCGCAGCACCAGGCAACCGGTACTGAAAAACCGGTTGCCCTCCTAGCCGGTCTGGGAAATTGGCATCATCCCATCGCCACCAACAACTCTCAAGCACAAAAATTTTTCGATCAAGGCCTCGTTCTGATGTATAGCTTCAACAAGCACGAAGCTCTGCGATCGTTTCGCCGCGCCTCGGAGTTGGATCCGCATTCGGGCATGGGGTACTGGGGGATTGCGATGTCGCTGGGTCCCTACATCAATATGGACGGCGACCCTGACGTGCAGATGAAGCCCTCTTGCGAGGCCGTGCAAGCGGGATTGAAGGCCGCGGCCGCCGGTTCGGTGGATCGGGCATGGTTGGAGGCTGCCGGAACGCGCTGCCCCGACTACGCAGATCCTTCCAAATACATCCGGGCTATGCGGGATATTGCCGCACATTCACCCGACGATCCCGACGCGCAAACGCTTTATGCCGAAGCGCTCATGATTCCGGTCCGCTGGAAATGGTACGGGCCGGATGGCAAACCGGCTCCCGGAGTGCTCGAAGCCGAGCGTATCCTGGAGTCCGTAATACGCCGTTACCCCCAGCATCCCGGGGCGAATCATCTTTACATCCATGCTGTCGAATCTTCGCCGACGCCGGAGCGCGCCGTCCCCAGCGCTCAGCGGCTGATGGGAATCGTGCCGGCCGCCGGACACATGGTCCACATGCCGGGCCACATCTGGCTGGCGCTGGGCGACTTCAACAATGCGATCGCGGTGAACGAACGTGCCGTGGAGGTCGACCGCAAGTACATCGCGCAAGAGGGTGTCATGGGTGGCTATGGCATGTACGTGCTGCACAATATGCAATTTCTGGTATACGGGCACGCGATGCAGGGACATGCAGCCGAGGCCCGCAAGGCCGCTCAGGAAATGTCGGCCGCCATCAAAGCACATTCGAGCGAGATGGGCGAAATGGCCGAGGTCATGAGCACCTGGCTCACTCTGAACGAACTTCGCGCGAATTTGTGGGATGACATCCTGCAAAGCGCGCAGCCCAAAGCGCCGCCCTCGCTGGCACTCTGGCGTTTCTCGCGTGGAATGGCTCTGGCCCTCAAGGGCCGTGCCGGCGACGCGCGTAAAGAGCAGGCGGAGTTTGAGCGGTTACGGAAGACGCTGGACCGAAACATGCAGTGGGACACCAACAAGATGGGCGACGTGCTGGATCTCGCCTCGGTCGTGCTCGACGCGCGGCTGGAATCGCCGGCTGCGCGAGCGGTTCCGAAGTGGAGGCGGGCGGCGGCGATGCAGGATGCGCTGGTATATGACGAACCGCCCGGTTGGTATTATCCGGTTCGAGAATCCCTTGGCGCCGCGCTGCTCAGTTCCGGAGACGCGGGAGGGGCAGAGGCGGTGTTTCGCGACGGTTTGCGGCGCAGCCCCAACAACGGACGCATGCTCTTCGGCCTGCTGGAAAGCTTAAAAGCCCAAAAGAAAACCGATGCGGCACAATGGGTGCAACGCGAGTTCGAGGCCGCCTGGAGGGATGCTGACGTCGTGCTGCGAGTCAACGAATTGTAACGAAGTTAGCAACGGTCTTGCATGGTAAAATCGGGTTTTAGGCTGGAAAACAGCCGGTGCGATTCTTGTTTGAGACCGCTTGATTCGGCTTCGCGCGCTGTTTATACTGGCTTTTTTGTCGATAAGTAGTTTGACATGACGCCACGGGAAGATTTCGATCCGCTTGCCCCGCAACGCGAGGCCGCCATGTTCTACGGTTTGTTCCTGCGCGGGCATTCCGCCGACGCGCTGCGGCGCGACATCGACGTTCCCAAGCCCCTGCTCGAAAAATGGCTCAACTCCCGCCGTTATGAAATGGGCTTCCGCAATTCACTACGCCGGGTGTACCAATACCGTAAGCAGGTGCTGGCCATTTTCGACGAACTGGTTCTGAACGAGAAGAGCCGCATGCGGCTCCAGTAGTCTGACCCCAGCTCCGGGCTTCATCCGCCTGTCACAAGCTTCGCTTTACACTATAGGGGATGAATCATACCCACACTCCGGCGTCGGAAGAATCGCACGCCACCAAAGAACAGATTCTTTCTACGCCGACCAGGCCTTTCGACCCGGTGGGCGCAGCGAGCGCGTCGGAAATTCTCACGCGAATGCAGGGCACTGCGTTTCAAGGCAAGCAACTCGGCCTGGCCTATGAAGTCTGGAAAAGAATGTTGGGCGACCGCTGCACCATCATGATGGGGATGTCCGGCGCGATGGTTCCGGCCGGCATGCGCCGCCTGGTGGTGCGGATGATCGAGAACCGCCTGATCGACTGCCTGGTTTCCACAGGCGCGAACTTTTTCCACGACCTGCACGAGACCTTGGGAAATTTCCACTACCAGGGTTCCCCCGCCATCGATGACGTGCTTCTGGCGGAAAACCTGGTGGATCGGATGTACGATGTGCTGGCGGATGAAGAGAAGTTCCGGCAGCACGATCAATGGATCGGCCGGTTCGCGGCGTCGCTCGACCAGTCGCGCGCCTATACCACGCGCGAATTCCTTTACTTGCTCGGTATTGAGCTAGGCAAGCACGCCAAGGAAGACGGGATCGTCTCGGCGGCGGCCAAAGCAGGGATTCCGCTGTATTGTCCGGCTGTGGCGGACAGCTCCATCGGAATCGGCATCGCAGCCAATCGTTATATGGGCGGCAATCGCTTCACGTTCGACGTGATCGGCGACGTGGTGGAGACGGCGCGCATCGTGGCGGAATCGCATGCCACCGGCGTCATCTATTTCGGCGGCGGTACTCCCAAGAATTTCGTCCAGCAGACCGAGGTGACCGCGATTATTATGAACACCGGGGTGACCGGCCACAAATACGCGATCCAGTGCGTCACCGATGCGCCGCATTGGGGCGGGCTCTCCGGCTGCACTTTCGAGGAAGCTCAGAGCTGGGGCAAAATCGCGAAGGATGCGTCCATGGTGACGTGCCACTCCGATTCGACCATCGCCATGCCGATCCTGGTGTCAGCGCTGCTGGAAGACCGGCGGTTGGTGGAGAGACGCAAACATCCGAGCTTTGAAATGGGCCGCGAGCTCGGAATCTCGGCGTGAGCCCACAGGAGGCCGCGGCACGCTCGTCGAAAGAACGGGCTGCCGGGACGTTCCGTTAGGCGCGGGTTGGAGGCTGCAATGCGCATCCGGATGTACCAGGTGGACGCGTTCTCTAGCCGGGTATTCTACGGCAATCCGGCGGCCGTGTGTCCGCTCGCCCAATGGCTGCCCGACGACCAGATGCAGGCGATCGCGGCCGAGAACAATCTCGCGGAAACCGCGTTCTTTGTGCCGGCGGGCGACGGCTACGATCTGCGCTGGTTCACGCCGAAAGTGGAGGTCGATTTATGCGGCCATGCGACGCTGGCTTCGGCTTTCATCATCATGACCGAGTTGTGTCCGTCACTAGGCAGCGTGCGGTTCGAAACCAAGAGCGGCCGGCTCAACGTGACACGCGAGGGCGATCTTTACTCGCTCGATTTTCCGGCGCGCCCGCCGCAGCCCTGTGACGTATACCCGCAGTTGGTTCCCGCATTGGGCGGGGAACCGGAGCTGGTCCTGGCCGCGCGCGATTACCTGGTCATTTACAAATCCGAAGACGAAGTCCGGGCGCTAAAACCCAACATGGACGCGCTTACTCGAATCGATCGCTTCGCCGTGATCGTCACCGCGCCGGGCAAGCAATCCGACTTCGTTTCGCGATTCTTCGCGCCGGCCAAGGGCGTTCCTGAAGATCCGGTTACCGGCTCGGCGCACTGCACTCTAATCCCGTACTGGTCGCAACGCCTGGCCAAGAAGAAACTGCATGCCTTCCAGGTCTCGGAGCGCGGAGGCGAACTGTGGTGTGAAGATCGAGGCGAGCGGGTGATCATAAGCGGCAATGCCGCGCGTTTTTTCGACGGCACGATCTATCTCTAGGTCTCGTATTTTCTATTTTCGGAACCAGGCTTCGAGTCCGATGTCCCCTGTATCGACACCGGCCTGGCTAAATCCGGCTGCTTGAACCATGCGCTCCATCGCCTCTTTCGTATAAGCGCGTTTCAGCAGCATGAACTGAAACGTCAGCAGAGTGAACCAGCGACTAAAAGGTCTTAGGTTCAATGCATCTACGTGCCGCTTGACCTCCGCCATGGAGACGTCTCGCCTGAGATCGAAGATCATGCCTCGGCCACCCGGGCGCAGCACTCTTTTCATTTCACGAAGCGCGCCTTCAGGGTCGGTGAAGTTTTTGAACGCCGCGCGGCAGACAATTAGATCGAACTGTTCATCAGGAAACGGCATTCGCGATGCGTTGCCGTGGCGGAAATCGACATTTACGCCCGCCGCGGCCGCGTTGTTGCGCGCCAGTTGGACGAACGTTTTGCTGATGTCCAGGCCAGTGACTTGTAAACGGCCGCCCCGCGCCAGTTCGATGGCGAGAAAGCCCGGGCCGGGCGCTACTTCCAGGACGGCGGCATTGGCGGGAGCCAGCGACCGGATGCGGCCGGCGATTCGGCGGAACTCATCCATGGCATTGCGAGTGGTCTTTTCGTACCAGCGGGCGAGCGGCCCTTCCATGCCAATGCCCTTGTGGCCTTTTTCGAGCGCGGCTGTCATAATGGGCTTTGCCTCCTTGTCTTATATCGATGATATCTTATTCACTAAGCTATACTTAAAATAAACTATCTATCATGAGCTTGTCAACCGAAAATTGCGCCCGCTTGCGCGACGAGATTAACCGGCTGATCCGCCAATCGATTGCCGGGAGTATTCTGTTCAACCAAAGTGTGGCCGACCGCTTTCAGCTCCGCCTCACCGACATGCAATGCCTAAACATCCTGGATCTGCTCGGGCCCGTGACGCCGGGTAAGCTCGCCGAGTGTACGGGCCTGACCACCGGGGGTGTCACGGTGATGCTGGACCGTCTCGAAAAGGCGAAGTTCGTCAAGCGCGAGCCCAACCCGAGCGACCGGCGGAGCCTTCTGATTCGCGTAAATCCGCGGAAACTTAGACCGGTGAACGCGCTGTACGCTGGCATCAACCGTCAACTCGACGCTGTGTTCGCGGAAACTTCGGAGTCCGAGCTTCAGGCGGTGGCCAGATTCCTTACGCGCATGAATGCGATCCGTATGCGGCCGCACCAGCCGTAACAGCAGTCATTCTGGGATTGGCGGCGAGTTCGCTGCAATGCGACTGCAGAGCGCAAACAATGCTTTGCTATCGTTATAATCAACTTCGCTCCGGCTGAAGCCGGTGCAGCATGTGGAGGGCGCCTGGCGCCGAGATTGATCTTCATCGCATTATTCGTTTTTTCCTTGGCCACTATGGCTCAAGTAGCGAACTACTCAGCTGAAAGACAAATCGTGGATGGCGTCGAGGTCGTGCGCCTCTCCGACGCAGCGCATCGCATGGACGTCTCAATAGCCCCATCGATAGGGAACATCGCTTACGATCTGCGCGTCAACGGCCAGCCAATTTTGATGCCGCCGTCAGCCAGGCTGCCGGACTGGAAAGCCAAACCCGCACAGGCGGGCATCCCATTTCTCGCCCCTTGGGCCAACCGGATGGATCCGGACGCTTTTTGGGCGAACGGCAAGAAGTACCTGCTAAATCCGAATGCGGCCGATCTCCGCCGCGATTCGAACGGTCTGGCGATTCACGGTCTATTGCTGTTTGCCTCCGACTGGCAGGTGCTCAGCGTGCACGCTGACGCCAACGCCGCCGAAGTAGTCAGCCGGCTGGAATTTTGGCGCCACCCGGAGTGGATGGCGCAGTTTCCCTTCGCGCACTCCATCGAGATGACCCAGCGCCTCTCGAACGGCGTTCTCGAAGTGCGGACGGCGATCCATAACGAATCGCGGGATCCGATGCCGCTGCTCATCGGATTTCATCCGTGGTACCAAATTCCCGGTGCGCCGCGGGATCGCTGGACCGTGCATATGCCGGTGAGCGATCATTACACGCTGACGGACAAGCTGGTGCCGACCGGAGAGAGGAAGCCGGCTCATTTACCGGATCCGCTGCCGCTTGCGCGCCACCAGTTCGACGACGTGTTCGGCGGCGTCAATTCCAACGACGAATTTTGGCTTGAAGAGGGCGGCCGCCGGATCTCAGTCCGCTTCGGTCCGAAATTTCCCGTGGCGGTCGTGTACGCGCCCAGCACACGGAATGTCGTGTGCTTCGAACCGATGACTGCGATCACGAACGGATTCAATCTCGCGCACGCAGGCCTGTATAAAGAACTCCAAAGCGTCGCGCCAGGCCAAACTTGGACCGAAAGCTTCTGGATTCGCCCGAGCGGCTTTTAACGAAACGCACGGACACGAAACACAGCCTTCAGCTTTGGCTGCATGGCAGCGATGATAGCGAGCCGCGCCGTGGCGCACTCGTGCGAGTGCCACAAGGGCTATTCGGCGGACGGGAGCGAGTATGCGATGTATTCGCCTGAATAGGCGCCGCCGCTAATCGCCACAACGATGTACTGCTTGCCGTTGAACATGTAAGTCATAGGCGAACCGCTTTGCGGCGCAGGCATCCAGATCGCGCCGGCTTCCTTGCCGGTTTGCTTGTCGTAGGCGCGCAGCATGGCGCCGCGCGGATGTTCCGCGGTGGTAGTGATCTGGCCGTCGCCGGCGATCACAAGCGTCTTGGTCACGAGCGTTCCGACGTTGTAGTCCGACTGGCCGGTCTTCGGGATGTTAAGGTTCTTAAGCGCGGTGTTATTGCGGATCGAATCCGGTGTATCGCCGTGCGGAGTCTGCCAGACAATCTCGCCTTTATCGAGATTGATCGCCGAGATGGTTCCATAAGGCGGCTTGATGAGCGGCAGGCCGCGCACGCTTAGCAGGGTATAGAGGTTGGGGCCCGAGCTGGCGGCGGGCGGCTGAGGCGGAGGCGCTGCGGCTCGGGGCGCTCGCGGAGAATCGGCGCCGGCGTTCTCACCGGGGCCGCGCGCAATCTGCACTTTCTGCCCCGCCATACCCATGACGTACTTCATATCCGAAACTTCTTTGGGGGACTCGACCACGCCAATCGGAACCAGGCAGGCGTTGCAAGCGTACACGTAAACCGTGTGCGTCTCCGGATCGTACGACCCTCCGGGCCAGTTCGTCCCGCCGGCGGCCGTGCCGAGAGTGAGCGTGGCGTAAGGTCCGTCCAGTTTGCTCTCTACCGGCGGCGTGAACACGGGACCGATCTTGAATTTCGCGACATTGGTCAGAGCCTGATCGTGCAGCGCCGGGGTAAAGTCGATCAGCTGGTCGGGGGTAACGCCGTTGCGCGCATAGGCCGGAGGCTTGGTGGGGAACGGCTGAGTGGGCGCGTACCATTCACCGGGCACATTACCCTTCTCCACCGGACGCTCTTCGATAGGCCATACGGGCTGCCCGGTGACGCGATCGAACACATACAGAAAACCCTGTTTAGTGGGAACCGCAACAGCTTTGATCGCCTTACCATTCACATTGATGTCGCCCAGGATCGGCGCCGAGGAGATGTCCATATCCCAAAGCGGGTGATGCACCAATTGGTAATGCCACTTGCGCTGGCCCGTTTTCAAGTCGACGCATACCAAGCTTTCGCCGAACAGATCGTTGCCGGGACGGTGGCCGCCATAATAGTCGCCGGTTGGAGACTCAACCGGCAGATACACCAGCCCGAGTTCCTCATCGACGGTGATCTGGCTCCAGACGCCCGTGTTTCCGGTGTATTCGGCCGATCCGTTGAGCCAGGTGTCGTAGCCAAACTCACCCTTTTTCGGAATGGTATGGAACGTCCAAAGGCGCTTGCCGGTTCGCACGTCAAAGCCGCGCACATAGCCTTTGTTGTTGCGCATGCTTTTGGGGGTCATGCCCTCGCGGAACGCCGCGCCGATCAGGATTGTGTCTTTGGCGACCACCGGGGCGGATTGAAGGCCGATCTCGCCGTGCACCAGGTCGGGTACCCATTCGCCTTTTTCGTTCCAGGCCGAGATAGTCTGATCGTCGTCGAGTTTTAGGTCGACCACGCCGTTCCTGCCGAAGGACGGGAGGAGCGCGCCGGTCTTGGCATCCAGCGCAATGAGCCGAAATCCGGGCGTAACGTAGAAGATGCGCTCATCTTTGCCGTCAGACCAATAAGCGAGGCCGCGGCCGGACAATTGGCGGGGAGCGGATGCGCCGCGCTCGCCTTCGTGCTCGCCGTGGACCCAGAGCAATTCACCGGTAGCCGCGTCGAGGGCGAACGCGGCACGGCGCGAACCGCCGGTCGCGTAGAGAACGCCGTTCACCATGAGCGGCGTGCCTTCCAATTTGAATTCGGGCCGGTTGCCGAGACTGTCCGTCTTAAAGCGCCAGGCCACTTCGAGCTTGCTGAAGTTGGAGGCGTTAATCTGTCCCAGAGGCCGGTAACGCGTGCCCGCAACATCTGCGTTGTAGCTGGGCCACTCGGTGTCTTTAGCGTGCCATTGCGCGAAAGCCTTGGGCGCGCTTGACGCCAGAACCACGATTGCCAATACAGGACCAGCCAGGCGCACTAATCTTCGACGATCTTTGTGAAACATGAGTTCGCTCCCCAACCAAAGGGCCTTAATGGCCCTGGAAGCGATGATAGCGCGAAAGCGTGCCGGGCGAGTGGTATTCGCCCACCCAGTGTTCCCCACCAAGCCGCCCGCTTACGCGCGCAACGGCGTAACGCCCAACATGCTGATCGATTTCACCCCCGCTCTGCACGATCAGGCGCTGATCAGCATCGCGGTCTTGAATCGCCAGGCGACCTCGAGTTTGTTGAAATTGGAAGCGTTGATTTGGTCCAGCGGACGATAGCGGGAACCCTTGACGTCCGCGGTGTAGCTTGGCCATTCGGTGTCCTTGGCATGCCACTGCGCCGACAAGCGGGGCGCCATCGAACTGAGGCTGAGCGCTAGAAACAAGGCCGGCGCGAATGCGGAGCCTAGCCGGCAAAAACAGTTCCGGTGCATAACTGTCTCCTGATTGGCTAAATTTTGGGGAAATCCGGCGACGAGGCCCTTAGATGGCGGCGGGCAACCGTGTGGCTCAATAGTATCGCTTTCTGGCGTCGAACGCTACGGCGTTTGCCCGTGCCTAGAATTCGACCTTTACACTAAGCTGAACCTGGCGCGGCGTTTCGTTCAACGGACTGATTGCCGGGAACCCGGACTGCACGCCTTGCCTCCCAAAAGTCGCGATGCCGAATGTGGACGAAAGCGGGAAAGTGAAAAAAGGATCGGGATTGCCGAGGTTGGCGTGATTGAGCACGTTGAACGCATCGGCTCGAAAGCGCAGCCGCCCGCCTTCGCCCAGCCAGTGCACGGGGAAAGATCGCGCCAGCGAAACGTCTAAGCTGTAAAACCCGGGGCCGGTGAACGCGTTCCGTCCTTCATTACCCAGAGTGCTCGGCGCAGCCTCGGCGAAACCTGCGGGATTGAGCAAACGTTCGCCGCCGGGAACGGGAATCGCTGGCGTAAAAACGGTTTGCCGCGGGTCCAGGATATTTGGACGGTTGTTGATGATCAATCCGCCACCCGGCACCGCCGTTGAGGTCCCGAGGACCGTGAATGGGAATCCGCTGCGGAAGGCGGCCAACTCGCCCGTGGTCCAGTCGCGCAGCAGCCAACCCCAACGCGAGTTGGGGACCGGGTTGGGCAGGTTCAAATACGAGAAAATTACGAGGTTCTGGCGCTGGTCGAAATCCGAGCTGCCGCGGTCCACTCTCGCGTTGAACTGCTCGGAGAAGCTGGATCGGCCGAGCGAAGCCGAAGCGCTCTGAATCGCGGTGAAGTTGAGATTGAAGAAGTCTCCGATCAGCGGATCGCTCTGATTGTCGATGCTGTGGCTCCACGTGTAGGAGGCTTGCACAATTCCGCGGCTGGTTCGATAACGGGCGACTGCGGTCAGGGCATTGTAATCCGAGAAGCCCTGATTGGCTCGGTAGGCAATATCCGGCAGATTTGGATTGTAACGGCCCGCCGGAGTGGAGAAGTCCCGGTTAATGATATCGGTGGTGATCAGCTTCCGGCCGTAAGAACCGAGGGCATTCACTTCTACCGCGAAGTCGTCCGTGATCCTCTGCTGCACGCCGGCAAAATAGCTGCGGGTATAGCCATTGCGAAGGCCGGGATCTACCAGTGTGAGATCCGGAAAATCGCTTGAAATGCTCTGCCCGGCGAACTTCGCGAGCTGGGTGGCGACAGGCGCGAGATAGTTCACAGGTCCGGGTGCGAAGGTAAGCAACGGGAGGATGAAACTGTTGTTTCGAAGATTCTCCCAAAGGTTGTCGAACGGGCGGTCGTAAAACGTTCCATAAGCGCCCCGGACGAGCGTCTTTCCGGAGCCGAGAAGGTCGTAGGCCGCGCCAACGCGCAGCGCAAAATCGCTCTTGTCGGAGCCGAAGAGCTGCTGGTCGCCCGCGCCAGGTTGAGCGAGCCGCGCGCCTACCAACTGCTGGGCGAGCGTCGATCCCGAACCGAGCTGAACCAGTTGGTCTTTGGTGGCTCCCACGTTTTTCGGGCCGCCGTAGAATTCATAGCGTGCGCCGTAGTTCACCGTCAGCCGCGGCGTGAGCTTGTATGTGTCCTGAGCAAACAGAAAATACTGCGTATAAGCGTAGCTGCGGTTGAAATCCGGGAGCAGCAAGTTAGGCAGTGTCGCTCGATTTATCGGCGCAGCGAAATAGACCGGCTGCTGAGGCCCGAGCGGCTGGCCGAGAGCGAAAGAAACGATACTGGGAAAAATATATTCGCCGTCCTGCCCGGCAGTGAGGTAGCCATCGGAGGAGCGCAGCAGCAATCCAGCACCGGCAGTCACCAGGTGCTGGCCGCGCGACCAGATCACGTTGTCCAACAGTTCCCAGCTCTTGTTGGCGTTTTTATAGGCGTAGAAGGCGGGGCTGCCCGGCAGCGTCACGTCTCCAGGAAAAAACGTCGCGGCAGCAGCCAGCGTCGGAATCTCAGGGTGCGGCCGGTTCCAATGCAGATTGTCGTCGCTCACGCTGAACCGGGCCTCGTTCGTCAGATCCGGCCGGAACAGGTGAACGTGGCTTACGGCGCCTTCCACGCTGTATTCGTTCAGGGCCGAGACGAAATCCTTATAAGGCGACCAGATGAAATCCGGGCGCTCCAGCCGGTTGAACAGCACGCGTCCCATCAGCCGGTCCTTCTGGCTGGGCGTGCTGTAGTCGAACCTCTCGATGGCGTCCTTGCGGTTGATTGTGACGGGAGGCGCAAGGGTCAGGGGCGCCACGGGTAAATTGCCGCTGGCGGCGGCGGGCGCGGGAAATTCCGAGAGCAGTTGCCTGGCCAGCGATCCCGGCGCGGTGTACTGCGGGACGAAATTCGTGGAAGGAACAATGAACGTGAAGGGCGCCTGCCGGCTGCCGCTGTGGAAATAGTCGAATGTGCTCAGGAAAAACAGGCGATCCTTTAAGACCGGGCCGCCAAACACATATCCCGGTTCGACCTGTTTTTGGGGAGTGCGCGCCGCGCCGATTAGATTCTCCTGAAATCCATTCGCGTTCAATACATCGTTTATCAAGTAGAGGTACGCCGCGCTATGAAACGCGTTGCTGCCGGACCGGGTAATGGCGTTGGCCAGAAAACCGGAAGTGCGGCCATATTCGGCGGAGAAATTGTTGGTGGAGATCCGGTACTCCTGAATCGCTTCGGGCGGCAGGACGTTCAAAGGTCCGGTGATCAGGTAATTGTTGTTCTCGACGCCATCCAGCAGGAAATTGGAAGCCGAGGGTCGTTGTCCATTGACGGAGAGGCCCAGGCCGCGGCCGAGCGCGGCATCCGATGTCACACCCGGCTGGGTGATGAGCATGGTGTAAACGTCGCGTCCTTCGAGCGGAAGATTGTCGATTTCGCCCGAATCGATGACCTCGGACACAGTCGACTCCAGCGGCGCGCGCCGGCCCTTTTGCGCTTCAAAGGAGCCCGTTTTGGTGGGGTCGACGTCGGGGCCATAAAATGTCACAATTGTTTTCGAGCCCGGCAGAAAAACGCTGTTGTACTGCCCGGCTTCCCAGACGTCGCTCAAGGGCCGGAGGCGAAAATCCAGTTCCACGCGGGCCGCCACCGTCAGCTCGAGCTGTTGAATCTCTTGCGACTGGTATCCTGGAACATTCACGCGGATCTGGTAGAAGCCCGGCGAAAGCAGCGGCAGATAATAGTAGCCGGTTTCATCGCTGGCGGAGGCGCCGGCGAGATTGCTGAGCGAGCTGGAATAGAGGACGGTAGCGCGGCTGATGGGCCGCCCCGTGACTGAGTTGACGAGTTGTCCGGAAATCAGGCCCTGCGTCGTTTGTCCCCACGCCGCCATGACGCAGAAGCTCAGCAATGCGAGCGCCCGGCTGCACAAATTGATCATGAAAGCTCTAAAGCGCTCTGACAGCAATGCCGTAGTAAGATGCAGGTTACCATGAAGCGCAAGTGGCGGCACTGGGGGCTGTGTGCCATTCTCGCGGGAGGAAGCGCACTAGCGGCGTGGTCGCTGGGGGGAGTCCGTTTCTTCCAGATCCTCAATCTGAAGGCGTACGACGCACATTTCGTCCTGCGCTCTTTACTGAGCTCCCAACCCACGATTTCTAACATCGTCCTTCTGACGGCCGACCAGAAGACCTCAGATACTTTTCCCGAGCCGCGGCTTTTCTGGCAGAAGCATTACTCCGATGCGATTCGCGCGGCGGGACAAGCGGGCGCTAAGGTGATCGGCCTAGATTTAGCGTTCGGCGTTGCCGTGGATCAGTGGCAACCCGACTACGACCGCCTTCTGGGTGAGGCGGTAGGCACTTCGCCCGCCCCGGTTGTCTGCGGTTACGTTTCGGAGTTGAACACGAGCCCGGGCGCACAAGCGATACCGATCAACATGATGGCGGCGGCGCTGGGGTTGGGCGCATTCGCGAATCTCACTTCGGACGCTGACGATTTTGTCCGCCGGCAGGAATTGATCGAGCAGCCTGGCAAGGCCGGCGATGCGCCGCCGGCACGGTCCTTCGCGCTGCGGGTGGCGGAAAAATATATGGGTACGGACGCCCAGTTCCAGGACGGGAGTCTGACGTTGGCCGGGCAGCGCATCCCAATTTCCTCCGACCGGGCGATCGCGATCAACTATGCTGGACCGCCCGGCACGTTCCCGAGCCACTCCCTGGCGGATTTTGAAGCAGCCGCCAAGGCAGGCGATTGGGCGAAACTTCGAAGCTGGGTGAACGGCAAGATCGTGTTGCTCGGCATCGATTTCGCCGACGAGGATCGCAAGGCCACTCCCTTTTACACGCTGTTCAGCGGGCCCAAGTGGACCACGGCGGGAGTCGAGATCCATGCCAATACGATCCGCACAATTTTGGAGCACAGATATCTGGCGCTGGTGCCGGAGTGGGTCCGATGGTTCGCCTTATTATTGGCGACGGCCGTCGCAGTCTGGATCGCTACTTCTTTTCGCGCGGCCGGCGCGGCCGGATTTATGCTGCTGGAGGTGGCGGCGATTATTGCTTCCACTCATTTGGCATTCGAGAGTGGATTCATTGTCTCGACTTCCGAAATTCTGCTGGCGACATTGATTTGTTTGATCGCTTCCGTCGTGTATCGCTTCTGGACCGAAGAAAAGGGCCGCAACTTGTTCCAGCGCGCGATCTCGCTGTTCGTCGGAAAACAGCTGGCTACCTCACTCGAGGAAACGCAGAATATCGCGCTCTGCGGCAAAAACATGGAAGTTACAGTGCTGTTCACCGACATTCGTGGCTTCACGGCATTTACCGAAGAAGTGTGCGCCCAGCAAGGTCCCGAAGAAGTTGTGCGGTTGTTGAACGAGTACATGGCGATGATGGTGGGCATCATCGTAATGTTCCACGGCCACGCCAACAAGTTCATCGGCGACGGCATCCTGGCAATTTTCTGCGATGAGGACGAAGGCGCCAAACCCGGCGATCACGCCTTGCGCGCGGTACAGTGCGCCGCGCGAATTGTGACGGCCTCGAGTCAATTTCAAACCGGCGCGGGCATCCACACCGGGCCGGCGGTTGTCGGCAACGTGGGCTCAGCCGATAAAATGGAATATACCGTTTTGGGAGACACTGTCAATCTGGCCTCGCGGCTGGAGAGTCTGAACAAGGAGCGCCACACCAAGCTGTTAATGACCGGTGCGACACAGAGCCGGCTCTCCGGCCGCGTAAAGACCGAGCACTTAGGTATGGTGCCGGTACGTGGAAAGGCGCTGCCAATCGATTTGTACACTGTCTCCTCGCTGGTTTCCGCGAAAGCCGTTGTAAATGCGTAGCCGAGCCGTTCTTATTTCCGCGTCCATTTTGATTGTTAGCGCCGTGGGCCTCGGGGCCGACACCAGGGAGGAACCGGTAGGTTTGATCCTCAACGCTGCCGGCAGCAAGTTGTTGCGCGCCGAGACTGAGACACCGCTGGCCGCGCGGTCCGGCGATCTCCTGTTCGCCGGCGACGGATTGAGGACCGAGACCGGCGCGGCTTCGTTTCTGTTCTGTCCCGCCAAAGCGATCGACACGCTGAGCGCTTCGGGAGAAGTGCGTTTCGAAACCAAGCAGCCCAAGGTTCGGGCGGGCAAAATCACCGAACAGCCGGCGCGAGCCTGCACATTGCCGCAGACCTTGCGCGTGGCCGTGGCCAGCCAGCAGCACTACGGCGTCAGCATGACGCGAGGCATCAACAAACCCGAAACTCCGCCCACACCGCGCGACAAGCTGCCGGCCGACGTGATTGCCGAGCTTGCGCCCTTTGATGCCGTGTTGACCGCTGACCCGAAGGATCAGGCGGCGCTGGTCAGTGAGGCGACTGTCTTTGAGAATCACAAGCTCGCCGCCAATGCTCTGGAAATTTATTACAAGCTGCGCGAACAATGGCCTGACGCGGTCTGGATCAAGAGCAAGATTTTCGAGCTGGAAGAAGCGCTCGCTACGCAAGCGGCCGCTGTGACGGCCTCAGCCGCTCCTGGCGGACAGACCTACGCGCTTTTGGTCGGCATCTCGAAATATGCCAAGCCCGAGCTGTCGCTGCAATTCGCCGATGCGGACGCGAACGTTTTCAGTCAATTGCTTGAAAGCCCCCGCGGAGGCGCCCTGCCGGCGGGCAACATTCTGCTCTTGACCGATGAGAAAGCGACAACCGCAGCCGTCCGTAACGGGTTTCAGGATTTTCTCAAGCGTCGCGCGGGCAAGAACGATACCGTTGTGATCTTGATTGCGGGCCACGGCACAGTCGAGGTACCAGGCAGCAAAAATGCGTACATTCTGACCTACGATTCCGATCCGCAGGACCTGAAAAGCACCGCGCTTGCGGTTCCAGAGCTTCAGGCGCTGTTTGAAGACCAGCTTTCCAAAGTCGGCCGCGTGCTGCTGTTCGTGGATGTGTGTAAGGCGGGCACAATCGGGACCATCCACAACACCATGGTTAGCGCGAACGTGCAGCAGCTAGGCGATGTCGAAGGCGATATGTTCGGGCTTCTAGCCAGCCGCCCGAAGGAGGTTTCGCTGGAAGGGCCGCAGTTCGGCGGCGGGCACGGCGTATTCAGCTATTTCGTCGTCAAAGGCCTGGAAGGTGCGGCGGACCAGAACCAGGATGGCAACGTAGACGCCAACGAGCTGATCAAATACGTTACTGACCAGGTGCAAACCGCGACGAATGATAAGCAGCATCCGCGCGAGTTCGGCACCTACGACAACAGCATGCGGTTGTCGGATCTGCGAAAGCCGGGGATCAACATCGCGCACTGGCGCATCATTTTCGATTCGCGCCGCGGCGAACCGAAATACCTGGCATCGGCGGGGCCGGTGGCTGGAATTTTTGACGATCAAACCTCCGAACAAGTGGACCGCTTTAACGCCGCGATCGCGGCCGGACGCCTGCTGCCGACGGATCCGGACAATGCCTTTAGCGCTCTGCAGGCACTGCAGCCGCAGCTCGCGCCGGAACAGTACCAGGAACGTAAGAATCAGCTGCAGGTCGCTCTGGAAGACAAAGCGCAGCAGGTGCTCTTGCGTTATCTCGAAGGCGACGAAACGCCGCAATCGCGGGCTGCTTTTGAACAGGGAGCGCAGTATATGGACGCGGCGCGGAAGCTCACTCAGGAATCCCTGTTTCTGGAAGGACGTGAAGATTTCTTTCAGGGCCGCGCCCTATTGTTCGACAAAATGTTTCCGGAAGCGGCCCAGCTGCTCGAACAGTCGGTTCGAATGGATCCAGGCGGAGCGTATGCGTTCAATGCGCTGGGCATCGCTTACCTGGAGCAGGCGCAATACGACAAGGCGCTGCCTGCTTTTCACGATGCGATCCGCCGGGCGCAGCACTGGTCGTATCCGCTCCACAACGAGGCGCTGGCGTACGTGGAGATGGGCGATTACCGGTCCGCGATTCGCGCCTATCAAGACGCGATCCGGCTCACGCCGCAGTACAGCTACTTGCCTTACAACCTGGGACTTGTCTACCAACGCTTGAACCGCCGCAATGAAGCAGAGGCGGCATACCGGAAAGCGGTAATGTTGGAGCCGAACTCGGCCGAACCGTACAACGCGCTTGGGACGCTTAAGGCATCGGAAGGAAAGCGGACGGAAGCCGAGCAGCTTTATCGGGAGTCATTGCAGAGGGATCCGAAACTGCTTCCGGCACGGCATAATCTCGCGCTGCTGCTGGCGGATGAAAGCAACCGGCAGCAGGAAGCGATCGATTTATGGCGCGAGAATCTCCAGCAGTCGCCCGACTATGTTCCCTCGCGTTTGAGTCTGGCTGCGGCATTGGCACAGAGCGGCGAAAATGCCGCAGCTATCGAAGAATATCGACGCGTGCTGGCATTGAAGCCCGAGTACGTGGGCGCCCGGCTTGCGCTAGCCGGCCTGTTCATCAAGACGGGGGCGAACGATCAAGCGCTGGAGCAACTGCATCAGCTTTCGAGGGAAGACGCCCAGAATCCGGACGTATTTGAACAGATCGGCGATTTGGAAGCGGCGCGTCAAAATAGCGCGGCGGCGCGATCGGCTTACGAATCGGCGCTGGCCCTCAAACCAGCCCGGGCGTCGCGCAAACGCATTGGCAGCAAATTGAAAGCGCTGCCATAAAATGGGAGCGCCCGCCATTGCTGGCGGGCGTTCTCCTCCACGGCCACAGTTCCTGTTTAACGAGGGTGCGGCCTCAATATATTAGACAGCACGGCGGGAGAACGCGTTACTACCCTAAATACGTGATCTTTACGATTAGTGCTTCCCGCCGGCGCTGGCACCGGAGGTCTGCGGCGCAGCTTTGGCGGGCTCAGGCCGCGAGATGTCAATCCCGCCCTTGAAGTATGCGCCGTCTTCTATAACGATTCCGGCCGTCTTAATGTCGCCAACCAGGTTGGCTCCGGTGCGAAGTGTGATACGGCTCTCCGATTCCACATTTCCATGCACACTCCCACTGATCACCACCTCTTTAGCCTTGATGTTGGCCTTCACCTTACTGGATGGGCCAATCGTGAGCCGGTTTTTCAATGTCAACTTGCCTTCGAGATCACCCTCCAACTGCAGCTCTTCCTCGCTGGTCACTTCGCCGATGATTTTCATCGATTTGCCGAAGACGGTTCGCTGCGCAATGCCGGGTTGACCTGCGGTAAAAGCGGCGCTGTCCGGCGCAGCGGCCGGTGGTGCAGGCGCGCTTGGATGCACTTGTCCCTCACGAGTTTTATTCCACATGGGACGCATCGTGAGCACGCGAGCTTCCAACGCAGGGCGCGTGGGTTAGGATGCGCTTAGCACAGCTGCCCTTCAAGAAACTGCGGCGAACCTGGTATTTTTTAGCCAACACCCGGGAAAACTTGCTCAGTACTTGCGTTCGAAGAACGCGGCTTTGGAGGTGTCGGCGTCCACCAGCACGTCGAAAAAGCCAATAAACATTTCTTGCCAACTTTGTTCTCCGAAGCGAACCTCCGCCGATGGGTCGGGATTGCGCGGGTTATTCGCCGAGTTGTCGAAGTATCCCACGCACGCGACGCGTGTACCCGCTTTGAGCAGCCGCGGCTTGGCGAGCCGATAGTCGATCTGCCAGTGGAAATCGTAGTTGTTGATCTTGAGCAGCGTCTCGACTGCGCCATTTGGCGCGTAAATGAGGTATTCAAACGCTTTGCCGCGCAAGTGCATGTGCGGCAGCATGCCGGTCAGCACTGCATCGTTCGGAAGAGTTCCGGCAACCGAGACCCGGTAATTGGGATCACCGGGCGGGATGGTGAATTGGTCGTTGCCCATTTGTAGCGTAAGCACAGCCTGTCTCGGCGGCTGCTTCGAAAAGATCACCCCGATGCTAGTGCGATCGGACGTGGGTCTTCCGGTGGCGGTATAGTGCACCTGGAGGACAAGGTCGGCTCCCGCAGGAATCTTTTTCGCCACGCCCGGTTTCCATGTCTCGTAAGAATTGCCTGGCGTGTACACCATCAGAACGTCGCTCGTAGTGACGCTCTTCGGATTCGGCACGTGAGCCGGGGAGGCAGGCAGCGAAAACACCCTGTCCACCGGTTCGTCTTTGAGCCATTGCGATCCCCGCTCGCGGACGTAAACCACCGCATGGTGGACCGTGGCGCGATTCGACGGCCGCACCTCGACGCGTTCCACCCATCTGTCTTCGGAAAAATGCGTCGGCACCACGATGTATTGGTATTCGACTGCGCCGCTCGCAGGAATTGAAAAAGCGTCGGGCATTTCAAAGGTCTGGTCGGGAACACCGATGTTCCAGCCCTCTGGCCACTCGCGCGGTCGAGGCCCATCGCTCGGACGGCCAGCGGGCGCCCCCGCGGTCGCCCATTGCGCCAGCGTTTGGATCTCAGTGGGGGAGAGTGACGGATCGTTGGCGAAATGGCCATACTCCGGGTCGGCAAACCACGGCGGCATTTTGCGCGTAAGGACTGCGTCGCGGATAGCTTTCGCCCAGGGCCGCGTTTCCGCGAACGTGCGGAAGGCCATGGGCGCGATCTCGCCGGGACGATGGCACTCCTGGCAGCGCTCCTGAAGAATCGGCAGGACCTCTTTGTAGAAGGTGGGCGGTGCGGCTCGTGCAGCCGTTGCAGGCGTAACCCAGAAAACAGCGCTAACGAGCCAGGGACGCCACGTACTTGTCGCGACACTCTTTCGAGCAGAAATGGAGCGTTTCTCCTCCGACCTTTTCTTTAATGGAAGTCGCGGCGGAAATGTACGTTCCGCAACTGGGATCCTTCTTCAACTCGCCCGTCAAAGGCAGCTGGTTCGGTGGGCTTGGTTGTTGATGTGCGTTCGCGCCTGGATGCATCATCTCGCCGAAACCCTTGAAGAGAGTCCTCATGACTGCCCGCAGGAAAAAAATGACGACAATGGTGAGCAGCAGCTCGAAGATCGCGCGGAACATCGCCTATTTCGATTCTAGCGGACTAAGCGTCAGACGGCCGCATCTGCCGTCGCACCCGCCGGAAACGGAACTATTCTTCCCGACTGGCGGCTTTTCGCGCAGCGTCGATCCGAGCCTGGGCGTGGCGGACAGCAATTAGCGCCGCGGCAATGTCGACGCCCAGCGCTGGATCCACCATTTCGTCCTGGGCGTGTTTGAGATCCTTCTCGGCCTGGCTAACGTCGACTTCCTGGCCCTTTTCCGCGATATCGCTCAAGACGCGGACCACGTTGTTGTGGATCTCCAGAAACCCGCCGCGAATCGCCAGGCTGTAGCGATGGTCGTCAGGCGTAGTGTAGGTCATAGCGCCGATGCCAAGCTCGGACAACAGCGACGCATGGTCCGGCAAAACGCCGATATAGCCGTCCTTGGCGGGAATTTGCGCGCGAATGGCTTTTTCGCGGGCTAAGAGCCGTTCGGGAGTGGCAATCTCGATCTCGAAGCTGTCCGCCATTAAGCTGCGCCTTGTTTCCGTAACTCTTCGGCTTGTTTCTTGACGTCCTCGATATCGCCCTGCATATAGAAAGCCTGTTCCGGCAGGTCGTCGTGCTTGCCGTCCACCACTTCCTTGAAGCTGCGGACAGTATCAGCCAGTGGCACGTACTTACCCGAGATACCGGTGAACTGTTCGGCAACGTGAAACGGTTGGGAAAGGAATTTCTGAATTTTGCGCGCGCGCGCGACGATCTGTTTATCTTCGTCCGATAATTCGTCGATGCCGAGAATAGCGATGATGTCCTGCAGGTCCTTATAACGCTGCAGGATTTGCTTCACCTGCTGAGCCACTGCGTAATGCTCCTCGCCGACGATGCGCGGATCGAGAATGCGGGAAGTAGAAGCCAGCGGATCTACCGCTGGGTAGATTCCCTGCTCCACCAGGCTGCGAGTGAGATTCGTGGTCGCGTCCAGGTGGGCGAATGTTGTTGCCGGAGCGGGATCCGTGTAGTCGTCGGCAGGCACATAAATGGCCTGCACGGAGGTAATGGACCCTTTCTTTGTGGATGTAATCCGCTCCTGCAGTTCACCCATTTCGGTTGCGAGATTGGGTTGATATCCCACGGCGGAAGGCATGCGGCCCAGCAGCGCCGAGACTTCAGAGCCGGCCTGCGTGAAACGGAAGATGTTGTCGATGAACAGGAGAACGTCCTGGTTTTCCACGTCGCGGAAATATTCCGCCACCGTTAAGCCGGTAAGGCCGACACGCAGACGTGCCCCAGGAGGCTCGGTCATCTGTCCATAGATCAATGCGACTTTGGATTTCTTGTAATCGCGCGGATCGAGGACGCCGGACTCCTGCATTTCTATCCACAGGTCGTTTCCCTCGCGCGTCCGCTCGCCCACTCCGGAGAACACGGAAACACCGCCATGCTTAAGAGCGATGTTATTAATCAGTTCCATGATGACGACGGTTTTTCCGACGCCGGCACCGCCGAACAAGCCGATCTTTCCGCCGCGCAGATACGGTTCGAGCAGGTCGATAACCTTGATGCCGGTCTCGAACATCTGCATTTCGGTGGCCTGTTCTTCAAACGCGGGCGCTGCGCGGTGGATCGACCACCGTTCCTTCGTGTTCACCGGTCCCATATTGTCTACCGGCTCCCCGATGACATTCATCACCCGGCCGAGCGTTTGTTCTCCGACCGGCACCTCGATGGGATGACCCAGGCTAACGGCCCTCATGCCGCGGACCATGCCATCGGTAGGCTGCAATGCGATGGTACGCACGCGCCCTTCTCCGATGTGCTGCGCGACCTCCGTCATCACATCGATCGGCTTGGGAACATCGAAGCCCTCGCTGGTGATGTGAATGGCCGTGTTGATCACGGGAATCTGCTCTTCGGGAAACTGAATGTCAACGGCCGGGCCGGCCACCTGTATGACCTTGCCTTGAACGATGGGGGCTGCTGTTGTTGCCATATGTTCTTACTCCAGGGCGGCTGCGCCGCTTACAATCTCGATAATTTCTCGCGTAATGCTGGCCTGCCGTACCCGGTTCATCTTGAGCGTTAAAGAATCGATCACGTCGGCGGCGTTGGAACTGGCGGCCTCCATCGCGGTCATGCGGGCAGCATGCTCGGCCGCGGATGATTCCAGCATGGCGCGGTAAATCTGCGCTTCGATATAGCGCGGCAGAAGACTTTCCAGCAAGGCTTCCGGAGGCTGCTCGTAGATATAGTCGATCTGTTCCTGTGTATCGGGCAGTTCCAACGGCAAGATCCGCGTGACAACCAGCCGCGACGACATCATGCTCTTAAAATTGTTCACCACCAGGTACACGGCGTCCGTCTCGCCTTTTTCGAAGCGCTCGATCACCTTCTTGGCGATGTCGAGCGCGTCCTGATAGCGGGGCGCCTTCTGGAACAGCGTGGTGTACTCGCCGAGCACGTGCCGGTGCCGTTTGCGGAAGAAATCGCGGCCCTTGCGCCCGATCAGCTCCAGCTGAACTTCGGCCTCGGGGTGATCCTGCACGAACTTCTGCGCAACTCGAATAACGTTGGAATTGAATGCACCCGCCAGTCCGCGGTCGCCCGTGACCACCAAAAAATGGATGCGTTTCTCGGGCCGACGAGCCAGCAAAGGAATCGCCTCGCCGTTCTGATGCTCGGCCGCGGCTTGCGCCACGTTGACCAACATCCGCCGGATGATCTGGGCGTAGGGACGCGCGGCCAGCACGCGCTCTTGCGCGCGCCGCA
The DNA here is from genome assembly GCA_035293725.1 of Bryobacteraceae bacterium. Lineage (GTDB taxonomy): Bacteria > Acidobacteriota > Terriglobia > Bryobacterales > Bryobacteraceae > Palsa-89. The sequence goes on along the minus strand of DATGMH010000022.1, from coordinate 137,009 downwards.
GCTTGGCTGCCGAGACCACTTTCATGGCCTTGGTGATCTGCTGCGTGTTCTTAACCGAGCGAATCCGCCGGCGTAAATCGATCAGGCTAGGCATCGGCTAAACGGCGACTGCCGCCACTTTATGCTGCTCGACGAAGCGCTTCTTGAATTCCTTGAAAGCTGCGTCAATCTTGGCCTTGAGCGGATCGTCGAGCGCCTTCTTTTCTCGAATTTCTTGGAGAATCGCCGGATGCGATGCTTCAATGTACTTATACATTTCGGCTTCAAACGGACGGCACTGCTCCACTTCCAGATCATCCAGTACACCGTTGGTACCGGCATAGATTATGAGCACCTGCTTCTCCACCGGAAGCGGCGAATACTGCGGTTGCTTGAGGATTTCCGTAAGACGCCGCCCACGATTCAACTGCGCTTGAGACGTCTTGTCCAGCTCGGATCCAAATAGAGCGAACGCCTCCAACTCGCGGAACTGCGCCAGGTTCAAACGCAGCGAGCCCGCCACCTGCCGCATCGCTTTGATCTGGGCGCTGCCGCCGACGCGGCTGACAGAAATGCCGACGTGAATCGCAGGACGCACGTTGGCGTTGAACAGGTCCGCGATGAGGAAGATCTGGCCGTCGGTAATCGAAATCACATTGGTGGGAATATACGCGGAAACGTCGCCGGCCTGCGTTTCAATGATCGGCAGTGCAGTCAGAGAGCCGCCGCCTTTAGCGTCGTTCAGTTTCGCTGCGCGTTCCAGCAGCCGGCTATGGAGATAAAACACGTCGCCGGGATACGCTTCGCGTCCCGGCGGCCGCCGGAGCAGCAGCGAAATCTCGCGATACGCGGCGGCGTGCTTGGAAAGATCGTCGTAAACGCACAGCGCGTGGCGCTTGCTGTCGCGGAAATATTCGCCCATGGCGCAGCCGGCGTAGGGCGCGATGTACTGCATGGGTGCCGGATCGGACGCAGTGGCCGCGACGACGATGGTATAGTCCATGGCGCCGTAGTCTTCGAGCGTTTTGACCACCTGCGCGACTGTGGAGCGCTTCTGTCCGATGGCGACATAAATGCAAATCATGTCGCCGCCCTTCTGATTGATGATGGTGTCCAGCGCAATGGCGGTCTTGCCCGTCTGACGGTCGCCAATGATCAGCTCGCGCTGGCCGCGGCCGATGGGAATCATCGAGTCGATGGCCTTAATACCGGTCTGCAGCGGCTCTTTGACGGAGCGCCGGTCCACGACGCCGGGCGCGATCGATTCGACGGGCAGCGACTGCGAAGTAGGGATCGGTCCTTTGCCGTCGATCGGCTCTCCTAACGCGTTCACCACGCGCCCGACCATGGCCTCGCCGACGGGAACTGACATGATCCGGCCGGTACGACGCACCTCGTCTCCCTCTTTGATCTCCTGGTACTCGCCCAGCAGCACAGTACCGACCTGGTCTTCTTCCAGATTCAGCGCGATCCCGACCACGCCATGCGGAAACTCGACCATCTCTCCCGCCATAACGTTTTCCAAGCCATAGATGCGCGCGATGCCATCGCCGACCGAGATCACCGACCCGGTTTCGGCCACATTTACAGCTTTTTCGTAATGCTCAATCTCGCCGCGCAGCAGGCGCGCGATTTCGTCAGCTTGGACTTGAGCCATCTATTACCCCTTTTATTCTGCGATCTCCCCGGCCAATTCCCGGCGCATCCGTTGTAGCTGGCCGCGCACAGAGCCGTCATACACCTTGGATCCAATACGCGCCACGACGCCGCCCAACAAATCCGCGTTCACCGCAAACCGCAGCCGCATCCGCTTGCCGGTCATGTGCGACAGTTCCGTCTCCAGATTCGTCTGGCGAGCCTCGTCCAGCGCCGCGGCCGAGGTCACTTCCGCCCGTACATAGCCTAGCCGCTCGTCCACCAGCAGCTCGAACGCTTCACGGATTTCCCCAATCATCCCGATACGGCGGTGATCGATCACGACGAAAATAAAGTTGCGGATTAGATGTGAAGCTTTGATCTGCTCCAGCAGCTTGCCCATAACGGCCCGCTTGCGTGAATTTTGAATGGCCGGCGTCATGAGCGCGTTGCGCAGTTCCCCGGACTCAGAAAGCATTTGCTCGACCGCGCGAACTTGCGCGACAGCTTCCTCCGGCTTAATGGGCGAGCGCGGCTCCAGCACCAGGTCCACGAGAGCTCGCGCGTATCGGTTCGCTACGGCCGATGCCATGGCTTAACGGGCCTCCTGCCCCGCGCGCGCCGCCGGACGCAGGCCGCGCAGGTCGCGCACGAAGCCATCCACCAGGCTTGCCTGCGCGGCGGGCGTGATGCGCGCCCGGATGCGCTGCTCGGCCAGATTAAGCGCCAGCCCGGCCGAGTACTTGCGCAGCTCGTGCCGAGCCGCCCGCCCCATCAAGGCGATCTCCTGTGTGGTCTGTTCCTGAATTCTCTTCAGATGCCGTTCGGTTTCAGCCCGGATCCGTTCGCCCTCGGTCGCCATTTCCGCGCGCGCGGTGCTGCGCATGTTTTCCACTTCTTTTTGAATCCCGGCCAAGCGCATCGCCAGAGTGGCCGCCTTGGCGTCGGCGTCTTTGATCTCTTTGGATGCCTGCGCAAGCGCGTCGTGGATTTCCTCCTGGCGGGCACGAAAATACGCGGGAGCGGCCTTACTGATCAAGTACCCCAGGCCGACCACCAGGATCGCGAAATTAACCCAGCGCCATACCAGCCAGGGATCGCTGGTCTCGCTCGTTGCGACGGGTTGTGTCGGGTTCTCCTGCGCAAGCGCAAACGAAACCAGCACGAGTGCCAACAGGAGGGCCAGCAGCACCCGGCGAATCAAACCGTCTTCCTTTCGAGCAGAGTGTCAGCAATCTGCTCGGCCAGACTCTCAGCCGTACCGGCGAGTTCGCGTTTGGCCTCCGCGGTATCAGATTCGAGCTGGATTTGCGCCTGGTGAATCATCTCGCGCGCACTGTGCCGCGCCTTTTCCAGCTGCGCTGCCTGATCGACGGCCCAGCGGCGGCGCGCTTCCTCCTGCTCTTGATAAATGCTCTCGCGAGCTTTTCGCAGCTCGCTCTCAACCGCGGCCGCGGTCTGATCCGCTTTGGCCAGCAGCGCCTCGGCTTTCTCGCGCGTTCCCGCCGTCGCGTTCTTACGCTCGGCAAGAACTTTTTCCAGCGGCCGGAAGAACATCCATTTCAAATACAGGAAAACAACCAGCAGAAGGATGATGGTCGGAACGGCCTTTAGCAGTATTCCACCTAGCTGGTTGAGCGTCGCGTCCATGAATTTTCTAGTTGAGGGTTTAGACTTCGAGAAGGCGGTCGCACTATACGCGGCGCGCCTGAAACCGGTTTCCCAACACCGCTACCGTAGCATAGTTGTCACGTTGAATTCAAGGAAGGAAGTGACGGATTTTGCGAGGTTTTCGCGCGGTTTGCACGGCGAAAACCCCCTCTTAGTAGAATACTATTTCTAACGCAAGGAGGCACTATGGCCGACAAAACTCAGCAGACCTACGCGAACCATGTCCGCATGCATCCGCCCTTTCACTTCTTCCTGATGCCTGCGACGCTACTGCTCCTGATACTTGTGATCGTGAACGTGGTGCGTCATCCGGGCGCGCTCGAGTCCTGGATCCTTTTGCTGATCGGCGTGATGGCTCCGGTAGCCGTGCTGCTGATCCGCATCAATCCGCTCCGGGTGCAGGACCGCGTGATTCGCCTGGAAGAGCGGCAGCGCATGGAGGTGCTCCTGCCTGCTCATTTGAAGGCGCGCATCAACGATCTCACCGAATCGCAAATTGTGGCGCTACGTTTCGCTTCCGACGCCGAACTGCCCGGTCTCGTCGAGAAGGCGCTCAGCGCGCCCTTGGCCGGCAGAGACATCAAGAAGGCGATCGTAACCTGGCGTCCGGACACGTTTCGCGTGTAAGCTTCAAACCCGCGGCAGGCGCAACGCCGGGTGTAGTTGCCGCACTCGATGGATTAACTCGTCAGGCGGCATCCCACCGGCGTCCAAGACGTGCGCTTCATACCGGCCGAGCTGAGCGAAGGCGCCGTGCATTTGCCTGACCGCCTCCTCGTCCAGCAGTGGGTCGCGTTCGGCAGCTCGTTTTAGCGCTTGTTCCAACGTGACACGTAGCACCAAGTAATATGTTTCAAAACCGGCACCGGTCAATTCTTCGCAAATCTCAGGCAGGAACCAGGGACCGAAGATTCCATCCAAGAACACTTCGTAGCCCGCATTCGCCAGGGCGGCGGCGGATCGGACGGCGGCTCGTATGACAGCGTTGTTTTGCCGGTGCGATTCAGGCAGTGTCGGCTTGATCGGATGCGCGAGAAACGTATAGAACGTGTCGCCGGCGACGTGAGCGCCGCGTGGGCTTAACTGAGCCAAGCGCGATGCGAGCGTCGTTTTCCCAGCGCCCGGAGATCCGGTAATGATGGTTAGCGATCCCACGGCTGAGATTGTAACCAGCTCGTCCAACCCGGGCACCGGGCTATGATTATAGCCATGTCAGACCCGCTGCTCGGGTGGCGCAAAGAATTTCCTCCCCTGGATAAAACTGTTTACCTGATCAGCCACTCTCTGGGGGCAATGCCGCGGCGTACGCGCGACCGTCTCAACGAATACGCTGACGTCTGGTCTTCACGCAGCATTCGAGCCTGGGAGGAGGGCTGGTGGGAGATGCCCATCACGGTGGGCAATTTGATCGCGAAAATTATCGGAGCGGGCGACGGCGAGGTTACGATGCACCCCAATGTTTCGGTGTGTCAGTCCTTAATCGCCTCGTGCTTCGATTGGAGCGGCGCCCGCAACAAGATCGTGTCGGAAGGCTTGAATTTTCCTTCCAATCTGTATATCCACCGTCAGCTCGAGTCCTTGGGCGCAAGGGTAGTTACTGTGGAATCCGAAGACGGCATTACGATTCCGCAGCAAAAGCTGCTGGACGCGATCGACGATCAGACCCGGCTGGTTTCTGTTTCTCACGTCATCTTCAAGAGCGCATTCATACAGGACCTGCGCGCGATCGTCGCACGCGCCCACCAGATGGGAGCATTGGTGGTGGCGGATATCTATCAATCGGCCGGCGCGGTGCCGCTCAACGTGCGCGAGCTTGGCGTCGATTTTGCCACCGGTGGCTCCGTAAAATGGTTGTGCGGCGGGCCTGGCGCGGGCTATCTCTACGTCCGGCGGGACCTCTGGCCTTCGCTGGAGCCCCGGCTGACCGGATGGATGGCGCATCGGCATCCCTTCGATTTCGATCCCGGCGCGATCGGGTTCGCCGAGGACGCGTTTCGTTTTCTTAACGGCACGCCGAATATTCCCGGGCTGTACGCAGCGCGCTCCGGCTACGAAATCATCAACGAAGTGGGTGTGGGAAATATCCGAGCCAAATCAATTCGCCAAACCTCGCTGCTGATCGAGCTGGCCGATAAAGCCGGTTATCAGGTCAACTCGCCTCGCGATGCCTCGCAACGCGGAGGCACGGTCACGCTGGACGTCCCGAATGGTTACGAAGTCACGCAGGAGCTGCTGCGCCGCGATTATCTGGTGGACTACCGGCCGGGTGCGGGCATCCGGATCGCTCCGCATTTTTACACCAGGGACGAAGAGCTGGAGCTGGTGATCAATCAGATTCAGTCGCTCTCACAGGCGGCGACGGCCTTGTAATATTAGGGCCGGGCTTGAGAAGCTTCGTCAAAGATAGTGGTGAAAAATTCGCGTGATGACGGAGAGCAGCCAATGTGCATCGTGTCGCCGGTCACCTGAATGAATCCAAGATAGCCGTCCCAGCCCATATCGTCGAGGGTGAAGTTCAGCGCCTCGCGCTCGCTTCGCGGCAGATTCGACATATCGATGTCGAACACTTGTCCGGTGGCATGTTCGGGGTACTCGGGATCGACAACACGCGCGCCGCCTTCGGCCGGCCGGTCGATCGTGCTGACCAGTTCCACGACCCGCAGCGGCACGAACTCCTCATCCTTGGGTTTTAGGGCGTCAAACAGCCGCCGCGTTTCGAACGAAATATAGAGCAGCGTTCCGATGGCCGCAGGGGAGTCCTGCAAATACAGTTCCTCGCTAGCCGCCGAAGATGGCGGCATGAACCCAAAGTAGTTCGGATCGTTGAGCACTGGGACCAGATTCTTGCCCCAGGCGGTCCTCAGATCGTCGGCGGACTCGTAATATTTGTCCTCCGACTTAAGCCACACCACGAGGCGGTCGTTGGCGCGCCGGAGCGCATTAATCGGATTGCGGTACTCGTCAGCAATTTCGTCGAATGCGGCGCGGTCGTTCTGATACAGGCTCAACAACTGTTCGGCTCGTTGCACGCGGAACCAGTATGTGGGCGAATAGTCGCGCTGCATGTGGCGTTGCAGGGCGTCGAACAGTTCTGTATGACGCGCCGGCGTGGCCGCAAAGAACGCCTGCGCTACGGTGGGCTGCGGATTTGTTCCCAGCGCCGCCCCGGCGAGCGAGAGCAGCTCGGAGATGCACCCCTCGCCGCAGTGATAAGCGAACACCGCCCAATCGAGGCCGCCGAACTTCGTCTCCAAACGCGCCAGATACCGGGCGGCCGCGGGCACGGCTCGCTCCGGATTCAACCGGTCGTCGCGCACGGCGATGGTATAAGGTGTCCTGCGGCGCACGATGCGATAAGTGGCCTTGCCTGATTTCCCGCGCACCAGTTTGCGCTCGGATGCAACCTTGAATTTTGTTACGCGAACAACACGCAGTCCGGCCGCGCGCGCCGTCGCTTCGGAGAACTGCATAATGCCTTTAGGGCCGGCCGGGCTTACAGCTTGCGCGTCACCCCAGCTTTCCAGATAAGCAATAGCCGAGATCAGCGACGCCGGAACGCCGCTGCTCTCCGCAGCGTTGCGGAAAATTCGCTGCAGCCTGGGACTGGAGATGCGCTCGGCGCCGGCGGTGGCCTGCGGCTCACGCATGATCACAAAGGTTTGCGATTGCACCATGCGCGAGATGCGCGCTTCCAGAACTGCGGGCGTGATCTCAGCGCGGTCCACACCGATGCCGGAAAGGCGATGTTCAGGAATGAAATAACCAGGACCGGCCAGCAGTGTGCCGCTTAACGCCGCGAGCGTGCCAATCCATCGCAACGTCACGTGTTCTATTTTATCAAAGGCCGCCTCAAATCAAAACATATTTTTTGCGAATGTTTTGCCTGACCAAGGCCGGCGAAAGCAACGAGCCGCTCGAGATTAATCCCTTAGTATTCCCACTCCAAGATGTTCTTCTGCACCGTCTCCCATTCTCGCGCTCGGGGATCGATCAATTCGAAGTGGCCGGCGCCCGCAAGCGGAACCAGTTTGGCGTTATGCGATGCCTTGGCGAACCGTTCGCTCATTTCGAACGGGACGATGTTGTCGGCCGTGCCATGGATCAAACGCTGCGGCACGGAAATCGGCAGCAACTGCATCGGCGAGGCGGCTTGATAACGCTGCGGGACGTGTTCCGGCGAGCCGCCGAGGAGTTGCGCGACTACCCCACCGCCCAATTGCAAAGCGTACGCCCGGCGTAAATCCGAAACGGCAGCCAGCGGGATCACGCCCCGCAGTTCCACGGCGCGCTGCGCGGCAAGCCAGAGCACAAGCTGCCCGCCTGCGGAGTGGCCCGCCGCGACGGTGCGGCGCAGATCCAGGTTGTAGCGCGGCCCAAGCCTGTTCAAATATTCGCCCGCGTGTAGCACATCATCGAAGGTGCCCGGCCAGCCTCCTCCCGGGTCGCCCAGTCTCCGGTACTCGATGTTCCAAGCCGCCAGACCCGTTTTTTTCAGCGCGGCGCACAGGTGGCCGGCGTGGCCCAGGTTGTATGCGTTGCGCCAGAATCCGCCGTGAATGAAGATTACCGTACGATGCGGTCCTGGCCCACCGGGCAGCCAGAGGTCACCGAACTGCGCCGGATCCTTGCCGTAAGGAATACGCACGTCGGCTTTAGGTGGAGGCAATTGCAGGATGTCCTGACTCATGGCGGAAGAGCTGGCCGCGACGGTGAGGAACATTCGTCGAGTCACGTTGTCCATTCTAGCCGCTCAATCCGTCAGAAATGGATATGTCCGAAAACCGCGAGTCGCGGGCGACGGATTGGGGCATACTCGAAGCATGGATGCGGAGCTTTGTTATCGGGCGCTAAAGGCGCGCGATGCGCGGTTCGACGGTTTGTTCTTTACCGCCGTGCGCACCACCGGCATATTCTGCCGGCCGGTCTGCCCGGCGCGCACCCCGCTGCGCAAGAATGTGGAATTTTTCCCAAACGCGGCCGCGGCTCAGGCCGCCGGATACCGGCCCTGCCTCCGCTGCCGGCCCGAGGTTTCGCCGGATCTCCCGGTATCGGCGGGAACTTCCGCCACCGTCAACCGCGCACTGCGCTTGATCAATGAGGGCGCGCTGGACAACGGCTCAGCCGCGCAACTGGCCGAGCGCGTGGGCGTGACGGACCGGCATTTGCGCCGCCTCTTCCTGGAACATGTCGGAGTTCCTCCCATCGTGGTCGCCGAAACACGCCGAATTCTCTTCGCCAAGAAACTCATTACGGAGACGAACCTGACGTTCGCCGAGATTGCGTTCGCTTCCGGCTTCGGTAGCCTACGGCGCTTCAATGAAGCGATCCGGGCAACGTACAAACGCAATCCGAAAGAGCTGCGCCGGTTCGCGCCGCCGGATGAAACCCAGCAGTCTGCCATTGAACTCCGGCTCAATTACCGCCCTCCTTATGATTGGAACGCGTTCATCAACTTCGTGGGACACCGCGCGATTGCCGGGCTGGAAGTAGTCGATGAGTCCAGCTACCGGCGCGATGGGGTTGTCGTGCGGCACGATGCTTCCGCAAATTGCTTGATTGCAAGCATCGAACCGGCGCATGTGAACCGATTGCGTTCGGTGGTAGAGCAGATCCGGTTTTTCTTCGATCTTCGCGCCAACACGCGGGAGATCGGGGCGCATCTTCGAAAATCGCCCCTGCTCAAGGACATTGTCGGCAAGAACGCCGGACTTCGGTTGCCGGGCTGCTGGGATGGATTCGAGCTGGCCGTGCGTGCCATCCTGGGCCAACAGGTAACGGTGAAGGGAGCGAGCACGCTCGCTGCGCGTTTGGTGGAGCGCTTCGGCCCGCCGAAACCTGAAACGCTCGCGTACGCGGATCTGGCACGCATCGGATTGACCAAAGCGCGAGCCGAATCGCTGCGCGCGCTCGCGCGGGCCGTGTGCGACGGCAGTATCCGGTTTGACGGGTCCTTTGTTCCAGCCGAGGTGATCGGCCGTATGTGCGAACTGCCGGGCGTCGGCCCCTGGACGGCCAACTATGTCGCCATGCGCGCGCTCGGCGACCCCGACGCGTTTCCGGCCTCGGATCTGGGGTTGCTCAAAGCGACTGGCGTATCTTCGCCACGGCGCCTGGAACAAGTCGCGGAAACCTGGCGGCCGTGGCGATCGTATGCCGCGCTTTATTTGTGGGAATCGTTGCGAAAGAAAGAAGGAAATCATGCTGCTTCATTACGATGAGTTCAGTTCTCCAATCGGCCGCATCCTGTTCGCCTCCGACGGAGAAGCGGTCTGCGCGTTGGATTTTTCCGGCTTCGAAACGCGCATGGACATGCTGCTCGAACGCAGATATGGGACGGTCGAATTCCGGCGCGGCTCCGACCCACTTCAGCTGAAGCACCAGCTCCGCGATTATTTCGCAGGCGATCTTCACGCGTTTGACTCTACTACCGTGCGCACCGGCGGCAGCGCGTTTCAAGAACTGGTCTGGAAGGCACTGCGGACGATACCGGCAGGTGAAACCTGGACCTATGGCCAGCTGGCGCTGCGGCTGCATCGACCCAAAGCAGCGCGCGCCGTGGGACATGCCAACTCTCTGAATCCCGTCGCAATCATCGTCCCTTGCCATCGCGTCATTGGCGCCTCTTCAGCATTGACCGGCTACGCGGCGGGACTCGAGCGCAAACAATGGCTGCTGCGCCACGAAGGCGCGCTTGCGGCCGGTCTCGATCTGCAGCCGCAGCGCGCCACTGCCTAGGCCAATTCGGCTCAAAGCGACCGCAGAAAACTAAGAACATCCTGCTTCTGGGAAGCACTTAGCGCTCTGAAGTTCTCCACTACCTGGTTCGCCTCCGATCCGCACTCGAAAGCTTGCGCAAACGGCTGAAACAGGCTGCCGTTAGCTTCAAACCGGAGCAAGTTTTGCGAGCTTACGCAATCGAAGCCAGGGCTGAAATGCGCCTGGATGGCCTGGAGCAGATCCGATGTGCGCCCATCGTGCAAGAAGAAGAGCCGCTGACCGACACCCCACAACGGAGCGGTGCGAAACTCGTCCGGCCCGGCACTGCCCTGCAGAATTCCGTCAGCCAGGTTCGAGCCCATATGATGCAACGCGAAGTCGGAGAAGGGATGGTATGTAACCGTCGACATTCCCGAAAAGGGCGATGCCGCGGTGGTGAGCGAGGGCGAATGGCAGGCTGCGCAGCCTACGCTGGTGAACACATTTTGGCCGTTCTTCTGCGATGTCGTGAGATTTGCCACGGGCACCGGCGGCGCCGAGAATCGCATGAAATCGGCAAACTGCGCCACATCGCCGGTATCTTCGGGCGTCGGGTTATACACGCAGCCTGGAACAGCAGACCGATCGTTCGGAAACTGATAGTTGGAAACGCCCTGTTCCACGTTATAGGCTTCTCCTGCGAAAATGATCAGCGATTTATTCTGTGCCTTCCAGCCAAATCGCGTCACCGTGCCGTCGTTACCGCTGGTGTTCAGGCGGCCGCCGATCCCAAGCGCCGCCTTCTGCGCCTGGTTGGCCGCGAGGTTCGCTTGGAGCAGTGCGTCCGGCGTGTTCTCCACCAGCCCCAGCCCGAAGGTCGGGGTGGGAATCCGGAAAATCACATTGTGCGCCTGTAGCTGCGGACCGAAGTCGGTCTGATCGAGACCACATCCGATAGCGTCAGGGCGGCCCTTGATTGTATAGAGGCCGTGCACGCCCCCATCCAGCGGCGCGCCGAACACGCCGGGATTGGTTGAAATGAAGCGCGCTTCACGCACCGGACCATCCGCCGTAATGAAGGCAGGCGCCGTATTGGACGCGCCGTGTAGCTTCGCGAGTGCTACTTGCGGGTTTGCCACCGATTTCTGCGGGCTCTTCAATCCTGGACGGCTCCCTCCGATTGCCGGTTCGGCATGGCACATCCCACAGCTATTGCCGTTAAACGTTGGACCGAGCCCAGATCCGGTTTCGGAAGGCATCGTTCCCGACACCGAATCCACTTCCTGAAAAGTGGCCAGGCCTTGCGTAAACAGTGTCTGCTGGGCCGCTCCCAGGCCGGGCATCGGGGCGCCCGCGCCCGGAGCGCCGCCCCTCGGACCGGGGTCTGTTTGCGCTGCTAAGTCTGCAGCCCCAGCTATCATGCCCAGATACACGAGCACATGGAATCGCGACATTGGTCTCCTCTTCCGCAACGATTTTTTTACGAAACTGGAAGCAAACTAACATCGCCTCGGTACTGGATCAATCGAACAGATACACTAGCCTCTACTTACGCGTAATGTCATATGCGAAACGAAAAATTGTCGACAACTCATTAGCATCCCAACCCCGCCGGCGGACCGCTAGCAGGCGCCCGGTATGATGTAAATGAAACTCTAATTGCGCGCCTTCGATCGTCCGAATCCATGAAAGCACTGGTAAAAAGCAAGCGCGAACCTGGCCTGTGGATGGAGGAAATTCCGAAACCTTCCATCGGCATCAACGATGTGTTGATTCGCGTGCTCCGCGTCGGCATTTGCGGGACGGATGTGCACATCTACAACTGGGATGAATGGGCGCAGCGCACCATTCCCGTTCCGATGGCCATCGGCCACGAATTTGTGGGCGAGATCGTTGAGGCGGGCTCGAACGTACACGATTTCCATCCTGGCGACATCGTCAGCGGTGAAGGCCATGTAGTCTGCGGCCTGTGCCGCAACTGTTTAGCGGGACGCCGTCATCTGTGCGCTCACACGAAGGGCGTAGGCGTGAACCGCCCAGGGGCGTTCGCCGATTACATCGCCGTCCCGATGACGAATATCTGGCGCCACAAAGACAACATCGATCTCGATGTGGCCGCCATTTTCGATCCATTCGGCAACGCGGTCCACACGGCATTGTCATTCCCGGTACTGGGCGAAGATGTCTTGATTACCGGCGCGGGGCCGATCGGGATCATGAGCGCGGCGGTCGTCCGCCACGCAGGCGCGCGGCACGTCGTGATCACGGACAAGAATCCCTACCGGCTCGACTTAGCTGAACGAATGGGCGTGACCCGCGCCATCGATACTGCGCGGATATCCCTGGGGCAAGTGCAACAAGAGCTGCGCATGCAGGAGGGTTTTGATGTCGGCCTGGAGATGTCGGGCAATGCCTCCGCGTTCCGCGAGATGCTCGCCAACATGAGCCACGGCGCGAAGATTGCGATGCTCGGCATCCCTACCGGCGAGATTGCGATCGACTGGACTACGGTCGTTTTCAACATGCTCACGATCAAAGGTATTTACGGCCGTGAGATGTATGAGACCTGGTACAAGATGACCGTTATGCTCGAGTCGGGCCTGAATATCCAGCCGGTGATTACGCACCGCTTCCGTTATGACGAATTCGAAAAAGCGTTTGAAGCGATGCGGTCCGGCAACACCGGAAAAGTCATTATGGAATGGGCCCAAAGCTGAGTGACGGCTAGCTTATTGGGTTCCAGACGTAGTGGCCTTCTTTGTTGATATAGCCCTGCCGGTTTCCCATCCAAACGGGTGCGATGCCCGCGCGGAAACTTCCGCCCTGATCGAACTGGGGATTGATGGCGAACTTGCCCGCTTTGTCGATGTAGCCATACCGGCCGCCGAGCGCCACGGGCGCGAGCCCGTCGGAAAAATCGCCTGCCGAATCGAACTGAGGTGCGATCTTCATTCTTCCCGATTTATCGATATACCCGAATTTATCGTTCAGCCGCACCACGGCCAGCCCGTCGTGAAAGTCTCCCGCTGAAGTGAATTGCGGCGCAATGACCATTTTGCCGGAGGTGTTGACATAGCCAAAGCTGTTCCCGTTTCGAACCTGCGCCAAGCCGTCCGAGAAATTGCCGGCTTGGTCGAATTGCGGGTTGATCGCGATCTTCCCCTGCTTGTCGATGTACCCCCAGCGTGCATTCATCAGCACTGGTGCGCGGCCGTTGCCGAATTGGCCCGCACCCTGATATTGAGGATTGATCGCGTATTTGCCGCTCTTGTCGATATACCCCAGACGAGGGCCGGCTCCTACCAGCGCGAGTCCTTCCGAGAAAGGATCTGCCAGGTCGTACTGCGGCGGCACCACTAACTTGCCGGAATTATCGATATACCCCCACTTGTTACCGATCTCCACCGCAGCCAGGCCGTCGGTAAACATAGCCGCGCGATCGAATTGCGGTTGTATCGAAAGCTTCGCGGTTCTGGTGATGTAGCCATAGCGACCGTTTACACGGACCGGGTACAACGATCGCGGAATCGTCGAAAACCAAATTATGATCGCGATCGCGAAAAGTACCACCGCGAGTAACCCAGCTATTAGGAGGTGGTTTTTTCCCACGATGAACGGCGGCCGTGTACTTCTTACAGTTCCCATGTCCGAAGTCATAGATTATGGCCTCCTGGGCGCCAGACGATGTGTTGAAAGCACCTTCTCGGCCAAATTGGCACGAAAAGCGCTGAGCACCGTACTGGATCGAGAGAGGTGAAGAGATGAATCTGAGGAACGGACTTATTGCGGCGGCCTTTGCAGCTATAGCTGTCGTAGCCGCCATTGGATGGACACGCCACAGCAACCCGCAGGCGGCAACGAACGCCCCGGCCGTCAATGGCGGGCTCGTTCCCGGCTCCGGAGTGCCCGGTAGCGCGAACTATCCGGCGGACTACGGCGCGTCTCCTAATTACGCGCCTGCTAACGCTCGAGCGTCTTACAACAATAACCAGCCCGCGTATGGGCAGGGTTATGAACAACCAGGGTACGCTCAGCCGAGCTACGCGCAATCGGGTTACGTCAATTCCGGCTACGCGGCGCCGCCATATCCGCCGGCATACTATGCTCCAGCCGAAACGTACGCGACTCTGATTCCTCAGCCCGTTGTCGTGCATCAGCCGGCGCCGGAACCGGTCTATGCGCAAGAACCTCCGCCGCCTTCCGAGACTATCGAGAGGCAGGAATATGTTACCAGGCCCGAATACGAGTATCGGCGCGGGCATTATCGCCGCTCCACTGGAAAATCGGTGGCAATCGTCGCGGGTAGCGCCGGCGCGGGAGCCGCGATCGGCGCCTTAGCCGGCGGCGGCAAAGGCGCGGGGATCGGGGCGCTGGCAGGCGGCGCGGGCGGCTTCATCTACGATCGCTTGACCCATAATCACTAGTACGGACCCCAACTTCCTGTAGTGTTCCTGGGGTCCGGGATTTCGCTACTCTAGGTTTATGGCACCGGCACTGGGGACCAAGAGTCCGGAACTGTCCATTCGGACTCCCGGCGGCGAAACACAAGTGATCGCCTTGAAGCAGGATCGCTATGAACTGGGGCGTGCCGATTCAAACGACCTCTGCTTCCGCGAGGTGGCCGGCCTCTCCCGCAAGCATCTTGCATTTGAGCGCAACGGCAGTAGTTGGACGGTGCGCGACCTCGGCAGCACCAACGGCACGTTCGTCAATGGCGCGCCGCTTACGGAAGCTCGCGTCTTGCGGCCCAAAGATCGTGTTACGGCCGGAGAATTGACGGTCGTATTTTCTGAGGGCGGCGGCTCACCGGCGCAAACGGTCGTGTTTGTCGAAAAGCCTTCCCCGGCTGCTGAAGAGACCACCATGACCGATAGCGACAGCCTGCATGGGGTACTCGCGGTGGACGGCAAAGCCGCGGGCGCGGCGCATATTGAGGCTTTAATCCGGGCTGGGCGCGAACTTGCCGGGCACATGCCGCTCGACAAGCTGTTCGATTTGATCTTGAATCTGTCGGTCGAAGCAGTGGGCGCCGCGCGCGGCGTCTTGATGACGCTCGAAGAAGGCGAACTGCAGGTACGTGCGTCCAAAGGCGCCGGTTTTCGCATCAGCTCCCACGTCCGTGATCTTGTCCTGAAGGAAAAACGATCCTTGCTGGTCCGTGACGCCCTCATGGATCAGGCGCTGGGCGCGCGCATGAGCATCGTGCAGGACCAGATCCGCAGCATGCTTGCCGTGCCGCTGCAAACCAAAAACGGTGTGATCGGCCTCATCTATTTGGATTCCCCGTTCCTGATCCGCGATTTCACCAAGGAAGATTTGAGCGTGCTCACCGTCATGAGCAACATCGCGGCCGTCCGTATCGAGCATGCGCGGCTGGCCGAACTCGAGCAAGCCGAAAAACTGCGCGCGCAGGAAATGAAGCATGCCGCCATGATTCAGCGGTCAATTCTTCCGAGCAACTTCCCGCCATTTCCCGATCGCACGGAATTTCAACTACACGCTGCCATGACGCCGGCGCGCGGAGTAGGCGGAGATCTGTTCGATTTCTTCCTGCTGGATGAGAATCACCTGGCATTCGCGGTGGGCGACGTCAGCGGCAAGGGTGTGCCGGCTGCGCTGTTCATGGCGGTAGCGCGCACCTTGCTGCGCGCCACGGCGCCGCACCGGCCCTCGCCGTCCGAGTGCCTCAATTACCTGAATGCTTCGCTCCACAACGAGAACACGTCCGGCATGTTCGTGACTTTCTTTTACGGCGTGCTGGACACCCGAACCGGCGAGCTTCAATTTGCCAACGCCGGGCACAATCCGCCTTATGTCTTCAACAGCGACGGCACATTCCGCCCTCTCGAAGACAAGGGCGGGCCGATGTTGGGCCTCTTTCCCGGCCTGAAGTACGATGCTGCTATTACGCGCCTGGCGCCCGGCGAGTGCATTCTGGTCTATACCGACGGCGTCACCGAGGCAAAAGATACGGCAGACGAGTTTTTCAACGAGGAACGGCTGGAAGCTTATCTCAAAGAGCATCCCTCCGAGCCTGCCGAGCATCTCGTCAACGGTTTGCACCAGCGGGTGCAGGAATTCGCCATGGGCGCTCCGCAGGCCGACGACATCACCGCGTTGGCGCTCCGGTATTTGGGCTGATTTACTTCACCTGGGACCCTGAACATGCGTTGGTACTCCGGACGGGACAATTCTGTCAGATAATAGAAGCTACCGTTAGAGAGCGATCGTCGGGTGCCCTCCATGCTTTGCCCCGCGTGTAAAACGCCTGTTCCCGCCAGCGCACGCCAGTGCCCGGCCTGTGGAACACCTGCACCCGTTGAAGACCGCACCGAGATCTTGCAATCCGTCCCACAGGACGAGGATTTCGCTGAAACGGGCGATACTCAACTCCGGCCTGGAACTTCCTTCGGATCGCGCTACCGCATCGAAAAACTACTCGGTGAAGGCGGCATGGGAGCCGTGTACAAGGCCTATGACTCGGAATTGGGCCGCACCGTCGCTCTCAAGCTGGTGAAGAAGGATCTGGCGAGCAGCCGTCAAATCATGCAGCGATTCAAGCAGGAGCTACTGCTTGCCAGCAGGATCTCGCATAAGAATATTTTGCGTATTCACGACCTGGGCGAGGTGGACGGTATTAAGTTCATCACCATGGCCTTCGTCGAAGGCACGGACCTGGCCGGACTCATTGAAAAGGACGGCGGCCTGTCTCTGGAGCGCGCCCTGAAGTTCGCTAAACAGTTGTGTAGCGCCTTAGACGCGGCTCATTCTGAAGGCGTCGTACACCGCGACCTGAAGCCTCAGAATATTCTGATCGATCAATCTGATCAGCTTTTCGTCTCCGATTTCGGATTGGCGAAGTCGCTGGAACCGGACATGACCGCCATGACGCAGGCTGGCCAGGTGCTCGGAACCCCGCGCTACATGTCTCCCGAACAGGTGGAGGCCAAAGAGATCGATCAACGCAGCGATTTGTACTCGCTGGGGCTGATCTTCTACGAGATGTTCACGGCGGAGTTGCCCTTCCGCGCCGAGTCGACCTTCCAGTTGATGTACAAGCACGTGAACGAGCCGCCTAAAGACCCGCGCACGATTTGTGCCGGGCTGCCGGAGTACATCGCTAACGTGATCATGAAGTGCCTGGAGAAAGACCCGGCTAAGCGGTACCAGAGCGCTCAGGAGATTCTGGCCGACTTGGAGGCCCAGAGTGCCGCGCCCGTGAGCGCACCCGCTGGTTCGAGAACGATCAGTATTCAGGTCCGCAAGCCCTCCCGGCCGGCGTGGTGGATCGGCGCGGGAGCGGTGGTGGTCCTGGCAGCCCTGGCCTTCAGCATTCCTGGGGTCCGCCATCGCATTTTCCCGGCGCCAGCCGGCGCCGGCAATCCGGCGCAAGCAACGATCCAGCATTACATGGCCGTTCTGCCGTTCCGCGTCAACGGAGACGAGCAGGACGCCAAGTACATCGCCGACGGGGTCGTGGATTCGTTGTCGGCCAAGCTCGCGGGCCTGAAAAATGTATATGTCGCGCCATCCAACGCGGTGACCTCGGCAGCCAAGCAGGCGGATCCTCAGAAACTCGCGCGCACGCTCGGTGTTAAGTTGCTGCTGCGAGGCACGGTAACGACCGGCGCGAAAGATGCGATTGCTATTACCGTCACCCTCGACGATACGGCCAATAAAGGACAAAACCTCCTGCACCAGGATTTCACCGGGGTACGCCAGGACTTGTTGACGCTCGAGGACCAGATTTTCAATAAACTGGTCAGCACGCTCGCCATCAAGGAAAGTAACGAGGAGATGGTACGCAGCACCGCCCGGCCAACGGAAAATATCGGCGCTTACGAACTCTACCTGAAGGGCCGGAACGTCTGGCGTTCCGCGCAGAACCCTAAAGATCTAGACAATGCGATTTCCCTGTTCAATCAAGCCATTAAAGTCGATCCGCGGTTCGCCCTCGCCTATGCAGGGCTGGCCGATGCCGAACGGAGGATGTGGGACCAGACCAAAGACGCAGTTTGGACCCAACGCGCCCTAGGTGCCGCGCAACAAGCGCAGTCGCTCAACGATAACTTGCCGGAGGTGCATTTCACGCTCGGCAGCATCTACACAGCAACTGGCCGAACGGCTGAAGCGGTCGCGGAGTTGCAGCGTGCTTTGCAACTGGCGCCCAACTCCGACGAATCGCTCCGGCGGCTAGGTACCGCTTATTTGAACGCGAATCAGCCCCAGGAAGCAATCGCCGCCTATACCAAGGCCACTGAGGTAAATCCGTACCTTTGGACGAACTTCAATCAGCTGGGAGTTGGCTATTTCAGGCTCGGGCAGAACGACCGTGCGCTGCAAGAATTCAAACGCGTTTCGGAGTTGGCTCCCGACCGCTCGGAAGGTTGGGCTAACACCGGTGCAGTTTATTACCAGCAGGGGAAATGGAACGAATGTATTCCCATGTTTCAGAAGGCGATTCAGCTGCAGCCGAATGCCACCTCCTTCTACAATCTTGGAACCACTTACCTCTATCTTGGCCGTTACACTGAGGCCGCTCAAGCCTTCGCGCAAGCAGTATCGATGGTCGAGAACAATGCCCGATTCCGCATCAACCTTGCCGACGCTTATCGCTGGTCCGGACAACAGGCCAAAGCTGCGGCCACCTACGAAGAGGCGATCACGCTGGCATACAAGAGCATTCAGGTCAATCCGCAGAACTCGGAAGCTTTGGGCTACCTCGCGATTTGTTACGCCAAGAAAGGTGACGCCAGACAGGCGGCCAGCTTCATCGCTCGAGCGCGCGCGATCAATCGCGAAAGCAACGAGTTGATGTACGAAGAGGCAATCGTTCATGCCCTCGCGGGACAAACCAAAGCAGCTTTGGCCAGCCTGCAGGAGGCGCTCCAAAAGGGCTATCCCCTCAAACAGGCGGAGGGGGATCCGGAACTAAAGCAGATCCGCGAATTGCCAGAGTTTGGCCAAGTCACCGCCTCATTGTCCAACAAATCAGCGAAGTGATGCGGCAACAGTAGTAGTACTGTCGGGGTGGTACTGATGGTATTTTCGTATTCATGAAGCTGCACTAAATCGGTGTAAAATCAATGAACCTGTTAATTACAGCTGGGAGGATTTTTTGATGCTTCGCTATTGTTTGCTCATCGCCGTTGTTTGCCTGTTTGCATTTCCCGGCGTTGGGCTGGCGATCGGCATTGATGTGATCGGTGGTGATCCCTGTCAGCTTGTGACGCTGAGTCAAGTTCAGGCGAGTGGCAACGTCGATGCGAATGGCAATGCCTGTTTCGACTTGGCAAACCAAGCCAACGGCATCATCACTAGCCTGATGTTCCAGGTGACTATCAACCCGGGGCTCGATCCCAACGGGAATCTCATCAAAGACGCTCCGTTCACCTGCGGTCAAGGAGGCGCCGGCTATTTCCTGAACTGTAACATCACGTACAACTCATCGAATGGCGTTTTAGATTTTATGTTTTCTGGCGTTAACCGGGCGGATCGTGATGAAGGATGCCCGAGCCCGGACTGCGAAATCAATGAACAGGAAGGTATTCCGCCTGGAGGTCTGTTCCATATAGATCTAACAGGCTGGATTGCGACTGCCACAGTAAACGATCCGCAACAAATCTTCCCGAATAACCAGTTGCCGGAGTTCACCAACACCGAGACGATTCCGGAACCGTCTACTGTGTACAGTTCAATAATTGGTTTTTTGCTCCTGGCGGGCATCGTGGAACTTCGGCGCCGCAAGCGTGCAGCCTGACTCAGAGCGCCGGCAGTCTGGCGCTAACGTCTTTCAGCTCGTCCTGAAGTCGTGCTTCGTTCCACGATAACTTTGCGGCCAGCGCGCACGCATCCGGCATAAGCTCTTGACGTTCCCCACGCCGCTCGTATCCCAAATACGTGGATATGAACAGGTAGTCGCGCAAATGCTGCTCCATCATCTCTCCGGGAGCGCGCGGAATTTCGGGAAACGGTGTCTCGCGAGTCCGGTGAATTTGCGCAAGTTCCGGCGCGATTTCCTGGCACACCAGATCGGCAGCCTCTTCGCTCATCAGCCGGTAGGTAGTATATTTTCCTCCCGCAATGTGCAGGACCCCGTCCGATGAATTCCAGATCTTGTGATCCCGGCTCGTCGCGGTAGCTGATTGCCCGCCGGTCCGAATTAGCGGGCGTAAGGAGCTAAAGGCGGAGACGGGGTTAATATTTTCTGCTTCTGGAAAAAGCTTGTGCACAATGGCCAGTAGGTACTCGATTTCCTTTTCTGTGATGTGCACTCGATCAGGCGAGCCGTGGTGGTCCTTGTCCGTCGTTCCCACCAGCGTAAGCTGCCTCCGGCTGCCCCAGGGAATGAAGAAGATGATGCGGCCGTCCGGCTCGAAATGTGCAACGGCGTGATCCCCTGCCGTAACACGCGGAACCACAATGTGCGATCCGCGCACCAGCCGGAGCGAAGTTCCGTCCATCCATGCGCCTCGCGTGTCTACAATCTTTCGGGTTTGCAACTCGAAAGGCTCGCCGGTGAGGGTATCCCGGCAGGAAACTCGCCAGAAGTTGTCCCGACCCGCCTGCCAGCTTTCCGCCAGAACGTAGTTGGCTGCGAAGCCGCCATGCGCGATGGCGTCCAGAACATTTTCCACCACAAACTGCGCGGAACGGACCGCGCCGTCATAGAACAGCGCGGCGGATGTTAGCCCGTTGCGGCTCAATGCCGGCTCCATCCGTGCGACCTCGTCCGGGGAAATCGTTCTGTGACGTGCAATCGCGCGCGATCCTGCGAGCATATCGTATAGCCACAAGCCGGTGCCGTACACCAATCGCGACTTTACACCGTACATGGGCAGCAGGAATTGGAGCGGTTGGACAAAATGCGGCGCAATGCGAAGCAGAATGGAGCGCTCGCGCAAGGATTCGCGCACCAGGTGAAACTGCAGGTATTTCAGGTAGCGCAGGCCGCCGTGAATAAGCTGGGAGTTCTTTCCGCTGGTGCCAGACGCGAAATGGCCCTTTTCGACCAGCCCTACCCGGAGCGAACTGCCTGAAGAGTCAGCGCGGAGCGCCAGATCTCTTAATACGCCAGCGCCATTGATGCCCCCTCCCACGATCAAGACATCCACCGGCGCCGCTGTCAGGCGTTGAATCTGCTCCTGTCGAAGATCAGGCACTCACTAAACAGCTTAAGCCACGGCCCAAAAAACTTGTCGCGCACGCACCCTGCCGGACGGCGGGCGCATGCGCGACGAATGTGTCAGAGCTAAGGGCCAGCTTAGCTGGTGGACTTGTCGGAGCCTTTCTTCTTGCCCTTCTTGCCCTTCTTTTCGGACTTCTTCATGGTGTCCTTGCCGGCGTCGTCGCCGAACAGCGCGGTCGTGCCCACGATCAGGGACAAGCCGAGCATCATTGCCATAATTTTCTTCATTGAGATCTCCTTGAGTGTGTAGAAGCTATACGTTAACTTCCGTGTCCATGATTCCAGTTGGACATGAAAGTCGGCTTAAGCGGGTATTAAAATAGCTTCATTCACGATGCCGGAATTCGCGCACTCTCGACTCCCGTTCACGCGTTCGCCAACGGACCGGCCGCGTTGCGTATGTTGTTGTTTGTACACCATTTGTTCCACCGGACCCGCCGCTGATCTGGGTATCGCCTCGCGCTCGGCGCGTATCATGCAATTGAGATGAAAAAGGAGCAAGTTACGCGCCGCCTAGCCAAGGAGACCCACATTCCGACAGCCGCTGCAGCCGACCAGGTGGACCGAATCGTCAGCGAACTGCTGGCCAAGGTCCGCCGCGGGCAGTCCGTTTCCCTGCCGGGGCTGGGGACTTTTCAAGGCGGTACACAGAAGGAATTTCAGTTCGAACCCGAGACGCCGGGCCATCAGGAGCGTAGCGTACCGGGCAAGGGGCAAGAGTGAAGCCCCCTCGCTCGCATGAAACAGCGGCGCGCCATCTCGCCCGGATTGTCCGGGATGCGCTCGAAAGCGGCGCCGCTGTCGAAATCGACGGGCTCGGTACGTTCTTGCCAGGCGAAAACCGCGGGTTTCGATTCGTCGCTCAGAACAGCCCGCGCATTTTCATCGCCTATGTGGAAGAGGATCTCCCGTCCGCAAGGAAGCTTTACGCGGCGTTTGAGTCGCGAGGGTTCCGCCCCTGGCTCGATAAAAAAAAACTTATGCCGGGACAGAACTGGCCGCGCGCCATTGAAGATGCGATTCGAACTTCAGACTTTTTTGTGGCGTGCTTTTCCAGACGCTCCACCACAAAGCGCGGCAGCTTCCACAGTGAACTGCGGTATGCGCTGACCTGCGCCGCAAGGGTGCCGCTGGACGAGATTTTCTTCATTCCAGTGCGATTCCAAGACTGTCTTGTGCCGGTCTCCATAACCAAGAGCATCCAGTATGTGGACATGTTCCCTGATTGGGAGACCGGCCTAAACAAGATTTTAGCGATCGTAGCGCGGCAGGAGGCAAACCGGCAGAAGAAGTTGTTGCCGCTGGCGGGATAATTACCGGGCCCTTATTGAGCCGTGTTTTCGTCCCCCCACATGAGCGCGACGCGATCGCGGTCGGCGTCATTGCGATCGTCGCGATAGGGCTGGCCGGTTCCGCTCCAAACTTGCGATCCTGGCGCAGGCCAGCTAAGCACCAGCATGTTCGTGAGAAAGCTGTCGTCTTTTGGCTTGGCATCCATCAGCCAAGCCCCGCCGAATGCGTCGCGAAAGGAGGCGAGCATGTTTCGGGCAAAGGCCGACCGCAGGCCGCGGTCCACCACCGCATTCACCACGGTACGATCCGAGATCGCGCGAACGTCGCGGAAAAACTCGGCGGTAACGAGCTCATCCGGGATGCCCTTGCCGAAATATGTATCTACAAAAGAGAAACCGTAGCGCCGGCCGTCTCGAGCAAGCTTGCGGACCGCGTAGCGGGCCGATAGAGGCACGAAACGAATCTTGCCGGATAAAGCCGCGTTGAGAAAGTGCCGTTCGGCGATGCCCTTAACCGCCGGGTCGACGTCGATAGCATCGACATGCTCAATTCCAGGGAGAGCAGCAACGTCGCGCGGGAAAGTGAATCCGGCCGAACCAATCACGAGCACGCTCGCTGCACCGGTTTCGGCCAGAAGATGTTCAGCTGCGATAGTGTAAGCGAACGAAGTCTGGCCCGTATCGGCGAAAATTCCGGAGGCTCCGCCGCCGCCCATTATCAGGACACGCTCGGTTCTGCCGTTGGCCTGTTTCTCGTCGACAACGCGAATGGTTTGGTAGGCGCTGTCAAAAGAAAACAGGTCGCCGGATGAAGATGTCAGCGCGTGAATGCCGATGCCGATCCACACGGCCATGGCACCGAGCGCCAGCGCGCGAATCGCGTCTGCACGGCTCGCTACCATCATTGCGGCGGCTACTGCCAATACGGCACACACCAGATAACTGGATCGGGCCACACCCAGCCAAGGAAATAAGTACACTGGCGTAAAAACTCCGCCGGCGACCGATCCTAAGGTCGAAAAAAACAGCACCTTGCCCGACGCTCGACCAGCGTGGCCGTCACCGCCGGTCACCTCGGCGAGCATGGGAACGGTTTGGGAGGCAAAATAAATCGGCGGCAGGTACAAAAGTGTCGCAGTGATTCCGATGGACACTGGAAGATTTAAGAAATCCAGCAGGCGGTCGAGCAGCCTGGCTTCGAATGGGAACGCAACCGCGGCATAGAGCGCGGTTGCTAAGAGGAGATTCCGGCCCAAAACTTTGCGCGTCCTGGCGCTCTCCCATCGGGCCGAAAGCTCGCCTCCGCGCCAGTATCCCGCGCTGAGCGCTAGCAGCACGACCCCCAGCATCACGCCGGTTAGAATAATGCTCGATCCGACTACAGGCACCGCCAGACGAATCGCGATGACCTCCACAGCGAGCGTAGAGAATCCTTCGAGTAATGCTACGGCCCACGGGATCACTGCTCGAGGCTGGAATGCTTGCACAGCTTCTATTCTGGCGTGTTCTCACCACGAGATGACACGCGAGCTAGTGCTTGGAAACTATCTTTTTCTTGATGGAGGTCGCATTCTTGGCGTCGGGCGCAAGCTCGAGATATTTTTCGTACGCATCGGACGCGGCTTGCTTGTCGCCCATCTTTTCCTCGGCATCGCCCAATCTTAGGAACGCTTCGGCATAGGAGGGGTTGTAGCGCGTGGCCTCGCGGAACCGGCTCAAGGCGGCCTTGTATTTCCCTTGCCTAAAGTAAAAATTCCCCACTTTGAGATCGTTTTCGGCTTCAAGAGGGTTGAACGGATACTCCCGCGGCTTCAGAGTCTCGTCCTCTTCCGGAGGAGCTTGCTCTTGGACTTTGGGTTGATCGGGCGTCTTGTTCTTGGGAGCTTTGTCTTGCTGGGCGCAGAGTCCGCCAGCTACGACCAATGCCCACAGCGCGCTTCGTCGTACCACGCTCTTAGTATATCGAGAGCAACCCAGCGCGCGACGGCGATTAAAGGCGATTAAAGGCCGAGCAGGCGCGCCGCGTTGCGTCCCAAGATGGCAGCTTTATCCGAATCGCTGATGCGCAGAGCCTGAATACTTTCCAGCATCTTGGGAATGCTCCCGATCTGGTGCGGATAATCGCTGCCGGCAAGAATGTGCTCCGCGCCCGCGAAAGCGATCGCCAATTCAATGGCGCGCGGATTGAAGTTAACCGTGTCGTAGTAGAAATGCTTGAGATACTCGCTGGGAGGTTTGCTGATATTTGTGCGGCAATCGGCGAACGCATGGAAGCCGCGGTCCAGCCGTTCCACCAGGTACGGAATCGTGCCGCCCAAGTGGCACAATGTCCAGCGAATCCGAGGGAACCGCTCCGCAACACCGGCAAACCCATCCGCATGTGCAGGAGATCCGCCGCGCCACGTACCCAGCGAAACTGGAGCGCGACACACACGAGCTCAAAGCGAAACTGGAAGCCGAGGAGACCGAAGACGTATGATCGAAGATATGGCGCAAGTCCACATCAGCGAAGCCGAGCTGGCGCGCGACCTCCACGCCGTGCTCGAGAAAGTGCGGCAAGGAGCCGAAGTTGTGGTCGAGCGCAATCACCAGCCGCTGGCTGTGCTGCGCGCGGCCGAACCGAAACGGCGGACCATCTCGGAGTGCATCGCACTGGCTGAAGAACGCGAAAAGGAACGGGGCTACGCCGTCACGCTCGATCCGGAGTTCGCGGCCGAGGTCGAGCAGATGGTTCGTAACCGGAAGCCTTGGAATCCGTCTTCGTGGGACTGATTCTCGATACGAGCGTTATCGTCAGAGCGGAGCGGCGAGGCCACAGCGTGGCCCAGATCCTGGCGCAGATCCGCGAAAACCATGGAGAGACCGAGATCGGTATTTCAGTGGTGACCCTCGCTGAACTGACGCACGGCGTCCACCGCTGCAAAACTGAGGTGCAAAGACAGCGTAGCCAGGCTTTCGTCGACGATGTGCTGGCAACGTTCACAGTTTATCCAGTGACCGCTGAAATCGCCCAACGCGTGGGCATCATCTCAGGCCAAGCAGCGGAGCGCCGCATTACGCTGCCATTCGAAGATCTGCTGATCGGTGCGACCGCTCTGCAGCTTAGCTTCGAACTGGCGACGCACAATGCTCGCGACTTCGAGAGGATTCCGGATCTGATCGTCAGAGAGCTCTGAGGAAACCAAGGAAGTGACCGCGCTCCCGCGCGTCTCGGTCAGCCTCCCTCGCGTTCGGCCATCACAGCGTTGACGCTCGCGAGGCTCGCTCGCCTCGGCCCCCCGCGCGTCACGGGGAAAGCCCCACCCGCCCGGCACAAATCGCGCCGCCTGGCTCGCCCTATTGCGCCGGGGCGGAAGATGGCGGCGGTTCCGTGGCCGGCTCGGCGTTCCCGCGATGGCAGGTGTAGCATGTCACGTGAACCTTGCCGTCGGGAAACTTGGCGTTAATCTCGCGCATCATCGTGATCATGTGCCGCGCGACTTCCTTTTTCGGATTTTCATCGCTGTCGAATGCGCCTTGCACGTGGCAGTAGTTGCACTGCACACCGAGTGCGGTGCGAAACGCGCCCATCATCGGACGTATATCCGACGGCTGCAAAAGTTTCAAATTCTTGGGCGCGGGCGGCTGCTTTTTCGGCGCATCTTGCGCCTGTAGACAGAACAGGGAAACCCCAACCACAAACGGTAGCAGTAAACGCATAGGGTGATAATACACAACCGCGTAGCTGCTGTCCACTTAGGAATTTAAGGCCCGGAGTTTACTGCCGTCACTTACTTCGCCAGCTCAAAATTTAGAGCGACCTGGGTAACGTCTTCCACCGCATCGCCATTGCGCGTGGCGGGCAGAAATATCCACTGCTCGACCGCCTCCCGCGCCGCTTGCACCAGCAGAGGCGGACCACTGACCAGTTCCAGCGCTTCCACCGCGCCATCGCGCCCAATCGTCGCTCGAAAACGCACAGTGCCCTGGACCAGCGTAATCCGCGCCATCTCGGGATAAACCGGCTTCACCTTCCGGATCGCGCGCGATGATTCAAACGCCACCGCCTCCATCGCCTCCGGCCCCTCACTCCATGACACGGGCCTACGCTCCGGCATCCGGACGCCTGGTTCATCCGCCGTACGGACTTCCGGCAGCCCAGCATGCGCAGTTTTAACCGAATAGCTCGCGCGGCTTGCGGGCGGCGCCGTTCGGGCCCGAGTCCGGTGCTCGCGTACGGGTCCCCTTACCTCGGGTGCTGCACTCTCCACCGGTCGCGTTGTTGGAGGACGACTGGGCAGCGGTGCGGTTTGAATTCGTTTCTCCACCGGCGCGCTCGGAATCAACATAATAACCGCAATCCCAGCCGCCAGCGCTCCTCCGGCTATCGCGAAAACTCGCGGCTTCCGGCTTCGCCTCTGCGGCGTGCCCTCCGTCTGGGCCGCCTCGATTTGAAGCGGAGCCGGAGTCCGGATCGGAGTACGAGCCGCAAGGATCTCCGCCGCTTGTCTCCGCCTGGGCAACGGCCGGTACATCTTTGGCACCACCATCGACCAGGTGATGTTCGGGTCGTGGCCTGCCGGCGGCCGTGGTGCTAAGTTCTGGGCGGAAATGCTTCGGACAGCGGGCGGACCGGTCGGGGAAGGTTCAAGTTCCGGCATTACCTGTCCGCCAGTATAAAACATTCGCGCTCATGTTTGTTTAGACGCTGCGAGGGACTGGCCACCCCGTGGCAGTACCGCCATCGATGCGCGCTCGATAACCCTGGCCTTGGAAGGCGCTATCTCGGCCAGTGACCGCCGCCGGGCGGCGATTTCTCCCGCACTCCCAGCCGCTTGCAGGCTACTCGATTCATTTCCCGCAAATCCAGATGCTACTCTGAGCCCGATGAAGCACCCGTCCGCGTCCATCTGTGGCTCCCCAGGCCAATCGGTAAAATTTGATTAAAATTTTCCCAACGCTCCGGGAAAAATCGCAGGATGCGTCAAAACGGTGCCGATATTTCGGCACTTGGCTTAGCGCGTCAACAAAAAATTCTGCTCGCCCGTATCGCACCCGGCCGTTTCTCGCTCAGCACCCGCCGGTGTCTTCCCTCCCAAAGACCGCGCGCTCATACCAGCTAAACCACCGGCGACGAAGACAGCGCGGGCCGCAAGCCACGGCGTATACTGAATTTCGCGGAAAGAAAGGAATTTCTCGTGCGAAAAGCGATCCCGTTGCTACTGCTGTGCGCCCTGACCGCCGCTTCCCAGACCAGTTCGCCCCAAGATAAACAAGCCCGCGACACCCTGGACAAAGCCCTTCAGGACAAGAACCCCGATACCCGCCGCCAGGCCGTGATTGCCCTGAGTTTAGCCGGTTCCGTCGACCCTTATCCGTCCGACCTCCAGTCCATGCTGAGCGACAAAGACGTCGAGGTCCGTCTGGCCGCTATCTCCAGCCTCGTAGACCTGAACAACGGCAATCGCACCATGCTGTCCCTGCACGCTGCTTTGAACGACTCCGTTCCTGAAGTCAGCTTCGCCGCCGCCCGAGCCCTCTACACACTCAGCAACCCCGACGGTAAAGCGGCGTTGTTGTCGGTTCTGGCGGGCGATGCGAAAACGTCCTCGGGCTTTCTCACGAAACAGAAGCGCGACGCTTTGCGCATGATGCATACGCCCAAAACGATGTTTCTGTTCGCGATCAAGGAAGGAGCGGGTCTCGCGCCGGTGCCCGGACTCGGTACCGGTGTCTCATCTATGCAGGCTTTGCTGTCCGACCCCGGCACCTCCGGCCGCGCGACGGCCGCGCTACTGCTCGGCAAGGAAAAAGACCAGCAGACCATCGATGCTCTCCGCGAGGCCCTCAGTGATAAGGACTGGTCCGTCCGCGCCGCCTCCATACACTCGCTGGCGCTCCACGACGATCCGGCGCGTCAGGCGGACATCGCGCCCTTAATCGATGACAAGAACGAACCAGTGCGTCTTCGCGCAGCCGCCGCCTATTTAAGACTCGAAGCAGTCAAGAACCGCCCGCCCGCTACACCGGCCCGCAAGCCCCGGGCACGCACGAGCGCCAAGCCGGCGCCGAAGAAAACATAAACGCCGGTCTCTGTCTCCTGATACTATTCGCACATGGCCATTTGTAAAACTGCGGCGCTCACCCTGCTCTGTGCATCCTCGGCGCTGGTAGCTCAGAACCCCCAGGAAACCCGGCGCAAGCAGCTGGCCTACACGCGTGAGCGCTATACGAAATACGAATACAAAATCCCGATGCGCGATGGCGTGAAGCTTTTCGCCTCTGCCTACGTCCCGAAAGACGCCTCGCAGCAATATCCGATCCTGATGCAGCGCACGCCCTACTCCGTCGCCCCTTACGGCATCGACAACTACCGGCCCGTGATTGGGCCGTCCGAATCCGCCGAAAAAGAGGGCTTCATTTTCGTTTACGCGGACGTCCGCGGGCGCTACATGTCCGAAGGCGTATTCGTCGACATCCCACCGCACACCGCCGGTATCAACGATCGCACCGATCCGGACGAGAGCACCGATACCTACGACACCATTGACTGGCTGATCAAGCACGTCCCCAACAACAACGGCCGCGTCGGTATTTGGGGCATATCGTACCCCGGCTTCTTCGCCGCGCATAGCTTGATCAACGCGCATCCCGCGCTCAAAGCCGTTTCGCCTCAGGCGCCCATGGGCGACGTCGGCAATGGCGACGACGCGTACCACAACGGCGCGTTTTATCTGGCCGCGAATTTCCGCTTCTATGCCGAGTTCATGCCGCGCAAACCCGAGCCGGAGCGCCCCCAGCGCGCCCTCCCCTTCGATCCCGGCACTTCCGACGCCTACGAATTTTTCCTGCGCATGGGCCCGCTCTCGAATGCCAACGAAAAATATCTGAAGCACAAGAATGTCTATTGGGACGAGAACATCCAACACGACACCTATGACCAGTTCTGGCAGGCCCGAGCGCTGGCCCCGCACATGAAGGACATTCAGGCCGCTGTCCTGTGGGTTGGCGGCTGGTTCGATGCCGAGGATTTGTCCGGTCCCTTGAAGCTGTTTAACGCCCTGGAAAAGAACCGGCCTGCTGCCCCCGACACGCTGGTCATGGGTCCGTGGCGGCACGGCGGATGGTCCGCCGACGCCGGTGACGCGCTCGGCAATCTGAACTTCGACACTAAAACCGGCGAATTTTTCCGCGACAACATCGAGCTGCCTTTCTTCGTTCAAAATCTCAAGGGGAAGGGCAATGGCCTGAAAGCCGCAGCCGACGCCCCGGTTCCCAAAGCCTATCTCTTCGAGACCGGCCGCAACGAATGGCATCGCTTCGATTCGTGGCCGCCTAAGAATGTCACCGCCCGCGCTCTCTACCTCGACACCGGTGGCGCCCTCTCTTTCAACCAGCCCTCCGGGGCCGGATTCGATGAGTACCTGAGCGATCCCAACAAGCCCGTGCCTTCAGTCGGCGAGATCGCGCCCGGATTCGGTATGCCCGCCGACTACATGACCTTCGACCAGCGTTTCGCCTCGACACGCCCAGACGTACTCACTTATGAGACCGAGCCGCTCGATCGCGATGTGACAGTCGCCGGCCCGATCACGCCCACGCTGCGCGTATCCACTAGCGGTACGGATTCGGATTTCGTCGTCAAATTGATCGACGTTTATCCCAACGATTATCCGGATCCCGACCCGAATCCCAAAGGTATCCGCCGCGGCGGTTATCAGCAGCTTGTGCGCGGGGAGCCGTTCCGCGGCAAGTTCCGCAACAGCATGTCTAAGCCTGAGCCGTTCGCGCCCGGCAAGCCGGAGAAAATCGAATTTTGGATGCCGGACGTCTTGCACACCTTCCGTACCGGCCATCGCATCATGGTGCAGATCCAAAGTTCCTGGTTCCCGCTGGTGGATCGCAACCCGCAGCAGTTCCTGGATATTCCGAACGCCAAGCCATCCGATTTCAAGAAAGCAACCGAACGCGTCTACCGCGGCGGCGCCGATGGCTCGCGTTTAAACGTGCTTGTGTTGGAGTAGCCCGGCTGCGGATCGCATCCCTCGCCGGCAAGAAGCGCGCGTGCCAGGCCGGCGCCGTTTAGAAATCCGTTGGAAGTTTGGTCTCGGTGCCTGTGTAGGCCCGCCAGGTCGGATATTCGGTGGGCGGCAGGATCGTGATATGCGGCTTCAGCACGATCAACGTCTGTCCGTTGTCGCGTGTCACGGTGTTGCTTCGCAACAACGGAACCAGGCTGAGCACTGGAAGGCCAGTGATGGTCTTCGCTTCCGAAGCTGTCATTAGGCCGGCCAGCACCGCCCACTGGCCATCCGTGACTCGCACCTTCGACTCGTACTTCTTGTTTGAGATCACGGGAATTCCATTCACCGAAGCCGAGCCGAGCAGCTTAAATTCGGTGCTGACATCCAGCGTCACGTCGTCGGCGCCATGCACGTGCGGGGTCACTTTCATCACGAAACCCAGATCTTCGAAATTGAACGTCGGAGGTGGCGCAAAAATGCCAGTTCCGTTTGTTCCGCTATTGATCGCACCGACGCTGAACGTCACTTGAACCGTCTGTGTCGCGCCTCCTACAGATACCGTCAGATAGCCGGTGTAGTTTTGCGCGGCCAGATTCGCAGGATTGCCGGTTAGCGTGAACGTTACGGGCGTGTTTGGTGAGACGGTTGCGGGATTGCCTGAAATGGAAAGGCCGGAGCCACTCACATTCGCGGTCAAGGCTCCCGCGATGGCGCTGGTGACTGTAATCGTTTGGGTCACCGCCTGTCCGCCCAGAGGAGCATTCAAGGTGATCGGGTTGGGCGAGACCGTCAGGCCTGTTGCCGTCCCTCCATTCACGCTCAGGTTGACGTTCAGGTAAGTTATCGATCCGTCCGGCGCGGTGAGTTGCACCGTGCCGGTGTAGTTCCCCGTGCTAAGCTGCGCCAACGTAGAACTCGGCGAGACAGTCAAAGTCGCTGGCAATGTACTGCTAATTGAGGTCTGGCCGTTCACCAGCAACCAGTCGTTGGCGCTCGCCGCCGTGGCCGTAAACCTCGTTGCGGTGGAACTCGACACGGTGACCGTCGTGGCCGCCGGCAAAACACCGCCCGTGGTGTACGTCCATGGAATGGACGAGCCGCTGAGCTGTAAACTGCCGGTCGAGACGACATTGAAGCTCACTGGGATTTCTTGAGTTAAGCCGTCCACAGTGATGCTGAGAATGCCTGGATAATTCTGCGCAGAAAGGCCGGCCGGATTGCCCAACACGGTTACGGTAGCGGGCGAGTTGGGTCCTGCCGTAGTCTGCGCAATCGACAACGACAGGCCGGTTCCGGCTACGTTGGCCGAGAGCGTTCCGGCGATGGCGGGCGTTACGGTAACGGGCTGCTGTACCTCTAATCCGCCGGCCGAGCCCGTAAGTGTGATCGTGCCTGGCGAAACGGACAAACTTGCGGCTCCGCCATTCACTGTCAGGTTCACGTTCAGATAAGCAACCGATCCATCCGAACCGTTGATCTGAATCGTCGCGAGATAGGAACCTGTTCCGAGCGATGTCAAGTTCGGACCAGGTGAGATGGTCAAGGTCGTTGGCAGAGTGCCCGAAGCAGCCGCCTGGCCGTTCAGCAGCACCCAGGGACTCGAACTTTGCACGGTGGCGGTGTAATCGATGGTTCCCGCCGTGCTGGTCAAGGTGATGTCGGAGGCGACCGGCAGCGCGCCTCCGCTCGCGTAAGTCCAGGTCAGGGTTGTCTGTCCGAGTTGCAGCGTTCCTGCCCCAATGCCGGGATTTCCGCCCGGGTTTGTGCCGCCGCCTCCCTGAGAAGATCCGCCGCCGAGCGATGATGTTCCCGCGCCCAGATAGCTGTTCGTCACGATTGGGTACCGGTCGCCGATGTGCATCGAAGCGGGCTGCCCGTCCAAAGCCACCAGTTCCGATTGAAGTACAGTCTGGCTATTGGACTTGGCCGCGGTCGCGAACAGCCGCGCGCTGGTAACACCCAACCCGATCACGCTGGCGCCGCCGCCGAACGCCAGAAACGTGTTAAAGCCCGAAGGAATGAAATTCATCAAGTTCGATTTGTTCGGGAAATTTACTAACGGGAACGCGGTCTGCGGCGAAATGCCGTAGCTCAGCGACGAGGAGAGATCAGTGGTCAGTATCTCCACCTCGATGGAAACCTGCGCGCGCGAACGTAGCAGGTCGTGCAGTACTTTTTCCGCCAGGCGAACCTTCTGAACGCGGTCCCGCACCAGGATCAGCTTGCGCTGGTTGTCCACCATGACGCGCTGCATGTCCAATACGCCTCGGACGCTGGTAGCGATCTCCTGGAGTTCTTGCACGCTTTCGACCTCGGGAAATGGCACGACCGCGGTTGCGTTCCGCTCGAACTCGGCACGCTTCTGGGTGGTGTCGTTGGCTACGAAGATCAGATCTTCGGTTACCGGCGAAATGAAGGAGTTGGTGGCGGCCTCTAGCGCGCGGAGCGTTTCGCGATAATCCGCATCGTTGAGCTGGAACCGCAGGGCGGAAGTTGGTTGGTACTGCGTATCGAAGATGATCCCCAGGTGCAGGGCCGCGGCAACTTGCTCCCACAGCGACTTGGAATCGCCGCGGAAGTCGTCATCGCGCCGGCCGGGCGTGGCTTTGAGTTCGGCGGGTGGCAGAGGCTTACGCGCTTCGGCCAGTTCCTGATCGGTGATGTGGCCGAAAACCGCAGGATCGAGTTTTACCGCGCCAAGATCGTCGCCGCGCTTGGCTTCGGGAACTCCGAGCAGCCCGGCTTCGGGGCGAAGCGCTTGCACGCGCGACCAGTACTTGAGATTGCCGGGATCGGCGGCGGCAGCCTGAGAATACAACAGGTATGCCCGCGCCGGATCGCCCGCGCGCTCGGCTTTCTGGCCCTGTTCGAAGAGCATCTCGGCCTGACTAGCGGCAAAGGCGAGCGTGGCCGCGGCCACAAAAAGGATAAGAGGGCGAAGCTTCACACGAATACTAAAAGTAGTGACGACGGCGCATGCGTTGCCGTGTATAAACCATCGGTTGAAAACGGCCGATAAGGAGAGGGAGAAAGAACTAATTGATGGCCGCCACACCCGCTTCCACGCGTCCGAGTTTCCGGCCTGCTGCGCCGCAAACCTTTGAGGAATTAGGTATTTCGCAGTCGTTAGTGCTCGATCTGGTGCTCCGGCGCATGTTGCTGGAAGGTTTTAGCAATCTGCAAAACCTCAGCCATAGCCTGCGCCTGTCGCTGCCCATCCTGACCGTCGTTTTCAATCACATGCGGCAGCAGCAAATGGTGGAAGTTAAGGGGATGCTGGGCAACGACTATCACTTCACGTTGTCGCAAGCCGGCAAAACGCTGGCAGCCGAGCGATTCCAGATCACACAGTACGCGGGCGCGGCACCGGTCTCGCTCAAGGATTACCACGCGGCCACCAAAACACAGGCCGCGCAAGTGCGAGTCGATCGCAAGTTGCTCAAAGCAGCTTTTTCGGACTTGGTTGTGCCGGACGGTCTGCTGGACCAGTTAGGTCCGGCTTTGATTTCTCAAAACTCGATTTTCATCTACGGCCCAACCGGGAATGGCAAAACCAGTCTGGCGGAGCGCATGTTGCGCGTCTACCAAGACGCGATTCTGCTGCCGTTCGCGGTGGAAGTGGACTCGCAAATCATCAGTTTGTATGACCCGGTGGTGCATCAAAAGTTGGAGCTGGACGATCCAGACATGGATCCGCGCTGGGTGCTTTGCAAGCGGCCTTGCATTGTTGTAGGCGGCGAGCTGATCCCGAGCATGCTCGAGCTGCGTCTGGACGAAGCTTCCGGAATTTACGCCGCGCCGCTACAGATGAAGGCCAACAATGGCATTTTCATCATCGATGACTTCGGCCGGCAGCTCATGTCGCCGCGCGATTTGCTGAATCGCTGGATCGTTCCGCTGGATCGGCGAGTGGACTATCTCATGCTGCGCTACGGCGTGAAATTCCAGATCCCGTTCGAGCTGATGGTGGTGTTTTCCACGAACCTCGAGCCCAGCGATCTTGCCGACGAAGCGTTCCTGCGCCGTATTCACAACAAGATTTACGTTGAGGCTGTCGACGACAAGGTCTTCGACCAGATTTTCCACAGGGTGGTGGGTAAAACCAATATTCCTCACGAGCCCGACAGCTCCGAGTATTTGCGCAAGCTATGTTTGCGCGATGGCCGCACCGAACTGCGCGCCTGTTATCCGAGCGACATCTGCAACATCCTGGTGTCTATCGGAAAATATGAGGGCCGTGCGCCGTATATGAGCAAAACCGAGCTGGAGCGCGCCGCCACTCTCTATTTCGCCAAATCGTAACAGCGCAAACGCAGAGCAGCGTGCTTGACGCGGCCAGAGGTAACGCTGATGCCAACGGCTAATCGCATCTACGTCCGCAGCGCTTAGGACCGTCGGTTGATCGCGAGCTGTTCGTACATGAGCAGCAGCGGTGCCGTGCCGGAGGGCTTGCGCGCGTCTTGGGCCGAAACACCTGGGCCGAAACATTTGCGCCACCGGCTCGTCGCGTGTAGAATCGTGTGGAAAGGAATCAGTCTCCCATGCGATTGGCCCTCCTGGCGCTAATGGCCGCCGGCGCGTTCGCGCAAACGCCTTCCTCTTCAGGCGATGCTTCGCCGCTGGACTACGAATTTTTCAAAACCAAGGTTCAACCCATTTTTCTGGCCAAGCGCCCCGGCCATGCGCGCTGCTACGTGTGCCACTCGACCGGGACTCCGTTCCGGCTGCAGCGCCTTTCGCCCGGCGCGACTAGCTGGGACGACGAGCAATCGCGCAAGAATTTCCGCGCGTCGTCCGCCATGGTGAATACCAGCGAACCCGAACAGAGCCTGCTTCTGCGCGAGCCGTTAGCCGAATCGGCGGGCGGCAATCATTTTCATCCCGGCGGCAAGCACTGGGAATCGAAAGATGCGCCCGAGTGGAAAATTCTGGACGAATGGGCGCACGGCCAAAAACTGAGCGCAGCGTCTAAATAGGCTCAGCCGCCGGAGCGGCGCGGCAACGTCTACGGAAAGACCGCCGTTACGTTGCGCTTGGGTACTTGTCCAACGGGAATCTTGGCGACTACCTTGCGCGAGGCTACGTCGATTACGGCGACCCAATTCGATCCGGCGCACGCCACGTACATCGATTTACCGTCTGGAGTGAACGTGAGCCATTCCGGGTCCATGCCTACTTTGATGCTCGCCAGGAGTTTCAGGTCCGGCATGGAATATTCGAACGCGTAGCCATACCACTTACTCGTGGCCCATAACGTTTTCCCATCGGGCGTAATGCCGATTCCATGGGAAGGCGAACCCTGAATTCCTTCCAGGTTTTTGGTTTCGCCGGGAGGATCGGGCAGGGTGATGCGGTTGATCTCCTGATGCGTCGCGAAATCCACCACTGCGAAACCGTGCAGCTCGGAAATCTGAACGTACATCCGCTTAGTGGATCCGTCTGCGTTCTTTTCGAATGCAATCGGCCGCACGCCGTTGTCGAACTTCATAGACCAGAGCGTCTCGTCGGTGCTGGGGTCGATCACCGTCAGCGTTTTTCCGACGACGGAGCCCGCGACGATGTATTTACCGTCCGGCGTCGTGAACGTGTTGTGGACTGCGCCTTGAATCGGGATGCTCTTTATTTTTTCGAGCGATGCGGTATCGATGACATCCACGAACCCGGGCTGAATGGCGATGGCGACGTAAACCTTCTTGCCGTCCCTGGTGATGGACAGATTGTTGGGATGGCCCGTCAGCGGAACGTGGTGGATGACTTTGAGCGTCTTCGCGTCCACGACATCCAGCGTGCTCTCTGCCTCATTGGTGATGTAGTAGCGGCTGCCATCGGGCGCATAAGTGGCGCCGTGATTCACTTCGATGCCTTGAATCACACCCACAACTTTGTTGGTAGCCGGGTCGATGATGCTGACATCGTCGCCCGCGCTGTTGGTCTGAACAATCCGAATCGTGCCCGCCGCGAGCGGCACGGCAATAAGCAGTCCCAGAGCAGATTTTTTAAGCCTTGCCGGGGTGAGGTGCATTGCGGTGAAGCCTCCTGTGCGCTGGGGGCAAGTCTACCATAATGAAGGTGCACCGATGAACGTCCTTCTGGTATCCACGTATGAGCTGGGACGCCAGCCGTTCGGCCTGTCCTCGCCGGCGGCGTGGCTGGCGGCGCGAGGGCACCAAGTCACCTGCGCAGATCTGAGCGTTGCGACCCTTTCAGAAGATGCGGTGCAAAGCGCGCGACTGATCTGCTTGTATCTGCCGATGCACACCGCTACCCGCCTGGCAGCCGGCGCGATTCGCAAGATCCGCACTCTCAATCCGGATGCGCACGTGTGCTGTTACGGTCTGTACGCGCCGCTGAATGAAGCTTACTTGCGGAGCTTGGGCGTTGAAACGGTATTAGGGGGCGAGTTCGAGGCAGGGTTGGTGAGTTTGGCCGAGCGCGTGGCGCAAGGGTCGCGTGCGCCGCAGACCGAAGCGCTGATTTCCCTGGACCGCCTGCAGTTCCTAACGCCCGCACGCTCCGGCTTGCCGCCGCTCACCGACTATGCCAGGCTGCGCGTCAACGGCAGCACGAAGCGTGCCGGCTATACCGAAGCGAGCCGCGGATGTAAGCACCTTTGCCGCCATTGCCCGATTGTGCCGGTATATCGCGGCGCGTTTCGCGTTGTGCAGCCCGAGGTTGTCCTGGCAGACATCCGCCAGCAGGTTGCGGCCGGAGCCGAACACATCACATTCGGCGATCCGGATTTCTTCAACGGCCCCACACACGCGATGCGCATTGTGGAGGCCATGCACCGCGATTTTCCCGGGCTCACGTACGACGCCACCATCAAGATCGAACACTTGCAAAAACATGGCGGGCTAATTCCGCGCTTAAAGGAAACCGGGTGCCTGTTCGTGAC
Source organism: Bryobacteraceae bacterium (assembly GCA_035293725.1). GTDB lineage: Bacteria > Acidobacteriota > Terriglobia > Bryobacterales > Bryobacteraceae > Palsa-89. Next base: position 99,650 of record DATGMH010000022.1, on the reverse strand, counting down.
CAGCGCAGTGGAGTCGATCGACGATGCGGTGCTGATGAAGCTGGACAAAAGACACACACGCAGCGACTTTGTAGCTGTCGTTGAACGGTTTCGCGCCGCCGACCTGGCGCTGGCCGCGACTTTCATCCCATTTACGCCTTGGACAACGCGCGAGTCTTATGTCGAGTTGCTCGGGTTCTTGGTGGAGCATGGTCTGGTCGATAATGTTGCTCCAGTTCAGCTCGCCTTACGGCTACTGATCCCAAACAATTCGCCGCTGCTGGAACTCGAGGATGTGCGGGCGGTGGTAACGGGCTTCGAGCACGCAGCGCTGCTGCACAGGTGGAAGCATCCCGACCCCGGTATGGACGCGCTGGCGGAGAAGGCTCTTAAAATCGCGGCCGAATCGGGATCGCGCCCGGAAATTTTCGCAAAGCTATGGCGCCTGGCAAACGAGCAAGCGTTGCCGGAAAATTTCGATCTGATGCCTCGCGTGACCATTCCATACATGGACGAGCCCTGGTATTGTTGAGCCGAGCCCACCCAAGAGCAGTTAGCTCTTGTCTAGATATGCACTTGGACGGCTGAAGATGGGTGAGCCCGGAGAGTCCGTCCCGTACGCGCAGCGCAACGCCGCCACTAACGGGTTAGATAATTTCCGAACTACTGCTTCGGTTTCGCCGTGACGCCTTTGGCCTTAGCCGCGGCGGCCTCTTCGTCGGCTTCCTGCTTGCGCGCGCCACGCATCACGTCTCCCAGCGCGTAGTTACCTTCCTGGCAGGCATATTCCAGGATCGGTTTGTCGGTGGCCGGCCAAGTCAGTTCGCCGGTCCACGGACGATCCCAAGTGTCGGGATCTTCCACCGTGAAGCGATAGAGCAGCGTATTGCTATCGATGCGGGAGAGGCGCTCGATGACGTGGAGGTTTTCCGTGGCTCCACGGAATCGCGTCTTGTCGTTGAAGTTGGTGGTGTCGATTACCAGCGTGTCGCCTTCCCAATGTCCCACTGAATCGCCCATCCAGCGGCGGATGTTCTTAGGCAGGTGCGGCTGATTCATGCGGACGACGCGCGCTTCATGGATCATCTCGGTGAGGATCATGATGTTGTCGGGAGTTTGGACGATCTGGTGCAGGTCGTTATAGAAATAGTCCGGCAAAGCGGGTGGACCAGAGGTGGAACCGAATCCCAGCAGGCAACGCTCGCTCAGCGGCCGCTGTTCGGGATTGTCGTATTCGCCGCGGCGGGCCGCAGCCTGCACATCCTGGTTTTCACTCGTGTCAGAGGTCGGCAAAGCACGGTCGCCGGCCGCTCGCATACGCGCGCGGGCTTTGGCGTTGTACGGCGGCACGTGTCCGTTGGGCGGATCGACAACGATGGACGTCCGAATCTGGCCGTCCACTACCATGTAAGCGGTTCCTTGATTCAGCCACAGGCGATCGTAGCCACCCACTGCGCCGCCGCCGGCCTTTTCCAGAATTTCGAAAAACGACTTTCCGGGCGTCTTGTCGCCGCCGACTGGCGGGGCTGGGCGATTGGGGTCCAGTTTGGTCGCGTCCACCGCGCGGCGAGCGGCTTCGGCTTGCTGGAGCTTTTCGGCTTGCTCTTTGCTAAGCACCGGCGGATCACCCGGCAAACGCTCCATGGGAGTCATGGTGGCCAGGTCATAAGTGCCCTGCAAGTCAGGATGGCCGTCCGGCATTCTACGGATACCCGAGTTTGCGGTTTTGGCGGTTTGGGCCGTGGCAACGGCTGTGAGTGAGATGAACGCCAGGGCCGTTATGACGGCGGCGCTTGTCCTTGAGGTCATTCGATTCCGCATATTGAACCTTTCTCTATTATTTATCAAGCGGCTGCTTCCGCCACGGGCCGTACAGCAGTTCTTCGACAAATTCGACGCACTTGAAATCCAGGATCTGTGTGTCCTGGCGGCGGTACAGAGGCATGCTGATTTTCCACGGGCGCGTGAAAACGTCGGGATCCTCGATGGTGGCTTCGTACCGGATCACATCGGGGCTGGTGCGCGTGTAGCGCTCGGTTACGTGCAGCTTGTCGCTATGAAAGTCTCCGGCACGGTCGAACCAGGTTTTGTCGTTCATATCCGTGACGTTGATCACCAGGGTTTCGCCGTCCCAGTGTCCGACTGACTGGCCCATCCAGGAGTCGATCGGGGCGGGGCCGGGGTCCTTGAGATAAATGTTCCGCACCGCGCCATCGTACTCGTAAACGAACGTCATGGCGCTGTTGCTTTGCACGATCTGGAACGGGTAGGGCATGTAGTTGGCGCGAGGGACGCCGGGAAGGTAGCACTTGATCTCGGGGTCGCGGTCGAGCCAATGTTCCTGATTGTCTTTCTTGATCTTGAGGGCTTCCGGTTTATAGGGGATCTCGCCGCCTTCCACAACGCCCAAGCTAGGAGGGACAGCGCCGACAGCGCCGAGGGCCAACACCTTGGCGGCGGGAACAGGACCGTACGGCCCGGGGCGAAGCGCCATAGCGGGCTGCGCCACGTGGCCTTCCAGATCGTAATTGGCCTCGTTTAGAGCTTGCCAGATTCCATTCAAGTCGGGATGGCCATCGGGCGTGCGCGGGGCGCGATACGTTTGTGCGGCCAACGGCAGGATGCTGATGGAGACAATTGCCGCTAAAGCGGAACTTGTAACTAGTCCGTTAAAAGCTTTGTGCATGGAGTGTTTCTTACTATTATGCGGTGCGCTGTAGTGGCGGAGCAAATTTGCGGATCCGCGGCGTAATAACTTCCGCCGTGAGGTGCAGCCCTTTAAGCCTGACTGCGCGCAGCCATGCGCGTGGCGGCGACTTTCAGAAACCGATCCACTGCCGGCGCCATTTCGCCCTGGTACCAGCTTGCGTACACGTTGGTAATGGCGTGCGGGAGCACCCGGTAGGTAACACCGGCACGACGAAACCTGGTGACACATTCAGGCGCGAGGGAGATTCCCATTCCGGCCTCAACCAACGAAATTATCGTCTGCCACTGGGTGGCCTCCTGCACAATGCGCGGCGCAAAACCGGCGCTCACGCAGGCGCCGATCAGCACTTGATGGAAAGCAGGGCCAAGCTGCGGAGGGAATAGGACGAAGGGTTCCGGCTTGAGTTGCCGCAGGTTGATACTGGATCGGGATGCCAATGGGTGTGCTGCTGGAAGCACCACAACAATGCGTTCGGTGAGGAACAGGGCGGAACCCAGTGGGTTTTGCGGTTTTGTTTCCCGAAGAAAGCCGAGATCGATCTCGCGGCGGCGAAGGGCCTCCTCAATTGCGCTGGTTGCCATTTCGCGCAAAGTGAAACTTACGCTGGAATAGAGTTGGCGGTAGCGGCGTATGGAAGCGGGCAAAGCTGTAAGCATCACCGAGGGCGGCACGCCGACCCGGAGCTGGCCGATCTCGCCCCGCGCTGTTCTGCGCGCGCGATCGAATGCTTGATCCACTTGATCCAGGAGACGCTGTGCGTCCGCGGCTAAGGCGATTCCGGCAGGCGTAAGCCGCGTCTTTCGTCCACGCACCAGCAATTGACAGCCGAGCGAGCCCTCGAGTTTTTGGATCTGCTGGGTGAGCGGAGGCTGCGCGATGCCGGCGCGTTCCGCGGCCCGGCCAAAGTGGAGTTCGCCGGCGACGGCGAGGAAATATCGAAGCTGGCGGAGCGTGGGCGATTCCATATGAAATTCATATCAGAAACATCCTATGCGCATATTGGACGTATCGGACTCTTCCGGCCTACGCTGGGACGATGAAAACCACAGACACCGGCTACCTGCTTCCAAACCCTCGAATTCAGCCGCTCGCGATCCATTCCGGCGAAGGCTGCTATGTTTTCGATGGAGACGGACGGCGATATCTCGATTTTGTTTCCGGCATTGGGGTGAACGCGCTGGGCCACAATCACCCGCGCATCGTTGCAGCGATTGCGGAGCAGGCGAGGCTATGCGTTCATATCTCGAACCTGTACTCGCATCCGTATCAGGCGAGGGTGGCGCGCGAACTGTGCCGGATGGCGGGCATGGATCGCGCGCTGTTCACGAATTCCGGGACGGAGGCGACAGAGGCGGCGCTCAAGCTGGCGCGATGCTATGGCATACCGCGTAAAAAAACGCGGTTTGTGGCTCTGTGCGGGTCGTTTCACGGGCGAACACGCGGCGCGCTCGGCCTTGCCGGGCAACCGTCATTGCGCGATCCGTTCGGGCCGTATGCGACTGAAGTGACCTTCGTGGCTCCGAACGATCGAGACGGCATTCAGGCCGCGGTGGACGAGCGCACGGCTGCCGTGATTCTCGAACCGGTTCTTGGAGAAGGCGGTGTTTGCCCGCTCAGCGCCGAGTTTCTGAAGGCAGCCCGGGGAGCGACGCAGGCCCGGGACGCGCTCTTGATCGCGGACGAGTGCCAGAGCGGCCTGGGACGCACGGGAGCACATTTTGCTTTCCAGTGGAGCGGGATTGAGCCGGATATCGTTACCGTCGCGAAACCGCTGGCGGCTGGGATCCCGTTGGGCGCGGTTCTGTTTACTGAAGCGGTAAATCGCTCGATCCCACCAGGGACGCACGCCACAACGTTCGGAGGAGGACCGCTGGCGTGCCGCGCCGCCGTGGAGTTTTTGGCAATGCTGGACGAACTACTGCCGCACGTGCGGGCCATGGGCGATCGGCTCCGCGCGGGATTGGACGCGATGCGTTCGCGGCGGAGTGTGATTTGCGAGGTGCGAGGCCGTGGGCTGATGATCGGAATCGAGCTAAACCGGCCCGCACACGAGTTCGTCCAGGATGCGCTGGATCGAGGACTCTTGATCAACTGCACGCAAGAGAACGTGATCCGTCTCCTGCCGCCGTATATTTTGACGTGCGAACAGGCCGATGAAGGATTGGAAATCCTGGACGAGGTGCTGGCCGCAGCATGACGGCTGGGTGGGGGGACGCGCCGATCAGCGGAAACCGACCTCTTCCTTCACGGTCTCCAGCCAGTTATAAACGATGGGACACCAAGAGACGCGATCGAGAACGTAGGACATACGGCTGACGATGGAGCCGTCGCCGCGCATCAGATGCGGATAGTGCGCGCAGCTCTTCGGGCGCGCTTCGTAAACGCTGCAGCGGTTGTCTTTCAAGAACACGCAGCCTTCTTTGTCCGTGCGTTTCAGGATCAATTCGTTATCGGAGGCGCGCATGGTGAAACGTTCCCGAAATTCCTGGCGGGATACACCGATGAATTTCGCCAGGCGATCGATGTCGTGGTTCGTGACGCCTGCCTCGCCCTCGCGGCAGCAGTTGGCGCAAGAGGTGCAGTCCATCTGAGTCTCGATTTCTTCGGCGATACGGCGGAGCCGCGGGTTGCGCTGGTGGTGCCGCTTTAGATATGCGCGGAAGCGCTTGTTCTCCGGTTCTTTTTTGTCGCCGAGGCGTTTGATCTGGACTAGGTCAGTGAGCATCGCTTTACAATAAATTATGGCTCTACCAACGGACGATTTTTACCGCATCCGGAAGCTGCCGCCCTACGTGTTCGCCGTCATTAACGAGATGAAGGCAAAAGCGCGGGCGGCACAGATGGATGTGGTGGATCTCGGGATGGGCAATCCGGACGGCGCGGCTCCGGAGCCCGTGGTCAAGAAAGCCGTTGAAGCGATTCGCAACCCGCGCAACCACCGCTACTCGATGTCGCGCGGCATTCCGAGGCTGCGGCAGGAAATTGCCCATCATTATCAAACGCGCTTTGGCGTGGAACTGGATTCCGAGACCGAAGCGATTGTCACAGTAGGGGCGAAGGACGCCCTGGCTCACCTGCTGTTCGCCGTGATCGGGCCGGGCGACGCGGTGGTCTCGCCGAATCCCTGCTACCCCATTCATCAGTACGGCGTGATCATGGCGGAGGGCCAGGCATGCATGCTGCCGATGCCGGATCCGGCGACATTCCTAAACCGGCTGGAGCACCTGTACAACATGTCTTCGGCGAAACCGAAGATGATTCTGATTTCGTTCCCGCACAACCCCACCACGCATTGCGTAGATCTTCAGTTCTTCCGGGACGTAATGGGGTTAGCGCAGCGGCACGGCACCTGGGTGGTCCACGATTTCGCTTACGCCGACATCTGCTTCGACGGGTACCGCGCGCCCAGTATCCTGCAAGTGGACGGCGCGAAGGAACTGGCGGTGGAGATTTACTCCATGTCGAAAAGCTTCAACATGGCGGGCTGGCGGGTGGGATATTGCGTGGGCAACCGGAAGCTGATCGCGGCGCTGGCGCGCATCAAGAGCTATCTCGATTACGGAATCTTTCAGCCGCTGCAGATCGCATCCATCATCGCGCTGCGCGAGTGCGGCGGCGAGACGGAAAAAATTTGCGCGATGTATCAGAAGCGCCGGGACACGCTGGTTACCGGGTTACAGCGGGCCGGCTGGCCAGTGGAGCCGCCGCGTGGATCGATGTTCGTGTGGGCGCCGATTCCGGTGCCATATCGGGAGTCAGGCTCGCTCGAGTTCGCGAAGCTTCTGATGGAGAAAGCGCTGGTCGCCGTCTCGCCTGGAATTGGGTTTGGGCCGCTCGGCGAGGGATACGTTCGCTTTGCGCTGGTCGAGAATCAGCATCGAATCCGGCAGGCAACCAAATCGATCCAGCACTTTTTTAAGAACGCGCTGGTGACCGTTTAAGGGCGTTCGCGGCGCGAGCGTGCTCGTCGTACGCTCTTTGATCGAACAACACAAATAAAGCTTCCTGGAGTTTTGAGCCGGGACAATTCAAGTGCGCGGCGACGGCGTTCAATGCGATCTCGGCTGCCTGCGCGAGCGGATAGCCATAGACGCCGGTACTGATGGCGGGAAAGCTAATAGTTTTCGCGCCGTGCTTTTCCGCGAGTTCCAGGCAAGTGCGATAGCAACCGGCCAGCAGTTCCGGTTCGCCGTGTTTACCGTCGTGGTAAACCGGGCCGACGGCGTGGAACACGAATCGGGCGGGAAGCGCGCCCGCGGTGGTGGGCACCGCGCTGCCGGTCTGGCAGCCGCCTTGTTTGGCGCGAATCGCGTCCAATTCGCGCATAATGACCGGACCTCCGGCGCGATGGATCGCGCCGTCCACTCCGCCGCCGCCGCGTAGTCCGGAGTTGGCGGCATTCACGATGGCATCTACGGGGAGTTTGGTGATATCGCCGACGATGAGCCGCAGCTTTTTGCCGCCCGGAAACTCAATTTCCATGCTGGTATCGTAGCGCTCTCTACGGCTGAGCGAGCATCGTGCCGGACTGTTTGCCTTGGAACAGCACCTTCAGGTGCAAATCGTTCACAAAATGGGAATCCTGAGCGAGCAGGAGATAGAAATCCGAGCCGGGCTTCGGGGTAGCGCGCTCCACTTGGTTCATCCAATCGAGATGGTCGCTGACGCGGTAAAAATTGATGCTGGGCTCAAGCTGCCAGCTACCTCCCACGGTGACCTTGCGGCCGGCGTCCGGTTTATGTTGGCGAATCAAATTGGCGAGCTGGCGGTCGTCGCGATCGTACGGCCAGTCGGCGTAATAGCTGACGCGGAATTGCGCGATATACAGTACGATGCAGGCAGCCATCGGCAAGGCGAGCACTAGAGTGGCACGTTCCCAGAGCTTTGCGAGTGCCAGACCGGTGAAGGTGAGCAGAGGAATCCAGTAGATGCCGGTGCGCCCCTCCGGGTACGGGACATCGAACAGGAGGTGTGCAGCCACGACGCCCAGGAACGCGATCAGCATTGCTCCGGCGCTCAGCAGGATGCTTCGTTCCAGCAGCGTGGCGGCGGCCCAGCGCGAGATGGTGCGCCAGGCGATCCATGCCGCGGCGACAATCACGGCGGGTAACACTATGGATGCGACAACTGCGATCAGCCACGCCGGCGCAGGTTGCAGCGAATTGCGCACGATGCTCTCGGCACCGGCGCGCAGCGATGCAGCGCCTACGTAAAACTGCTGGCCCGACGAGTTGCTGAGCGGCGACAATACGATCAACGCGGCGATTCCGATCATGGGAAGGACGAACTGCAACAGCGCCTGCCCAAGCGTTGGGAACGGGTTTGGTGTTTCCTTCTTCGTACCTTTCTTCGTTACGGTGACCGTAGGTTTGAAGCTGCGGCGCTGGCTCCAGACAGCGACCAGGAACATCAGCGCCAGTCCGGCGGCCGGGGGAGCGAACACCAGGTTGGCCGCGATGGACAGACCGAGCGCCAGTCCAGCGCGGATCAGTCGCGCCGGCCGCGGCTCGCGCAGCCACTCCAGCATTTCCCACAATCCAAGAAACAGAAACGCGGCCGCCATCCCGTACCCGCGCGCGGCGGACTGAAAATCGAGCAGATAAGGGTTCAGAGAAAGCAATGCAGCGGATAACAGGAGATACCAGCCCGTCCCGAAGAGGCTTTCGCAGATTCGAAGGACCAGGTACAGGTACAGCAATCCGCTGAGCACGCTGGCCAGCCTTAGCGTCAGAGGCGAGACGCCCAGGAGGCCGACAAAAATCTTGCAGACGATGGTGTGCAGAACGTGGTGATTGGCATCGTAAGAATTGAAGACGATATTCCAGGGCGCATCGACGAAATTTTCGTATGTAACGCCTTCGTCGTGGGTGATGGATTGTGTCGCGGCACGGTAGATATTGAGGATGAAAATTAGCCCGAGCAAGGCCATGGTCGCGATGCGAAACGGTTGGCGCACACAGTTATAGTAAAAGGTTGGAACGATACGGCGCACTGGTGTTGTTCGATATTGATGGGACGCTGATCCGGCGCGCGGGTCCGCATCACCGGCAGGCGCTGGTGGAAGCGATCCGGCGCACGGCCGGTATCGAGACCACAACCGAGGGCGTGCCGGTAGCGGGCATGCTGGATCCAACCATTCTGCAAACGATGATGACGCGCGCGGGGATGAAACCGGGCGCGATCCGGCGGGTGCTTCCGCGCGCCATGGAACAGGCGCAGTCCATCTATCTGGAAACGGCGCCGCGGTTGGATCGGAAAGTGTGTCCTGGCGTGCGGCGCATCTTGAGGCGATTAGAAAAACGCGGTGCTGTAATCGGCCTGGTGACGGGCAATCTCTCGCGGATCGGATGGCGGAAGATGGAGCGCGCCGGACTGCGGCCGTATTTCCGTTTCGGCGCTTTTGCTGAATACGCCAAGGATCGCGCCGGGCTGGTACGGATGGCGATTCGCCAGGCACGGCGCGAGCGCTGGATCGGACGCGATGCCCGCATCTGGCTGATCGGCGATCATCCGAACGACGTGCTTGCGGCCAAGGCCAATGGCGTGCGCGTGCTGGCGGTTGCCACCGGGCTGGCCGGCATGGATGAATTGCGCGCACACCAACCGGATTTGATCCTGGCCGATTTGCGGTCGCTGGCGCCGGAGATGTTGTTTTGAAAGAGGCGCAGTCGTTCGCGGTCAAGCGGGCGGAAGTCGAATTTCACAATTTCGCGTCGCTGGGCGAGCCGGAGCGCGCCATCGCGCATTACGCGGAGCAGAACACGCGGCGCGGCGCTGTAATCCGCAATCACCTGGCGTTTATCGGGCCGATGACGCCGTTTCTCGAGATCGGATCGAATGTGGGCCATTCCAGCTACATGCTGGCGAACGAGTTCGGCGCGAGCGGATTCGCCCTGGATCTCTCGGCCGATTCGCTGCGTTACGGCGTTGCGTTGCAAGATCGCTGGCATCTTTCGCGCGCGCCGGTGCGCATCGCAGGCGACGCGTTAAATTTGCCGTTCGCCGATGGATCGCTTCGGCTCGTGATGGCTTTTCAGATGCTCAGCCAGTTCATGAACATTGAAAGCGTGTTCCTGGAAGTGAAACGCGTGCTGGCGCCGGGCGGCGTATTTTTATTCGCCGAGGAACCGCTGAAGCGCCTGCTCACACTCCGGCTGTATCGCTGCCCTTACTACGACACAATGAAGCCGTGGGAGCGGAAGCTGTTCGACTGGGGGCTGCTGGGCTATCTCGTGCGCGACGTGATTGGGGCGCATCAGGAGGAGAGCTTCGGCATCCGGCAGAACCACACCATGGGGCTTAAGGATTGGCACCAACTGATCCACAAACATTTTGCCGCGGCCGAGTACGAGATTTTCGTGCGGGACCATGGCTGGGGCGAGCGCATCGTGAAGCGCGCGGCCACCCGTTTCGATCCAAATCGTTCGGAGTGGCGGGCCGCGCGATTGCTGGGCGGCACGCTGGCGGCGGTCTGCCGGAAAGCGGGGGAGCAGGTCGAGCCGCGCTTCGATGCGTCGGAGTTTCAAGAGTTACTGCGTTGTCCGGATTGCCGCCGTCCGATGCGGCGCGCCCCGAACGACACGCTGGAATGCACGGCTTGCGGATATCGCGCGGCGAACGAGGGCGGTGTCTACAATCTGCTGCCTTCGGGAGAACGCGCCGAGCTTTACCCGGGGGATCGGGAGGACGTGATCGATTTTTGCCTGTCGAGCCATGCCGAACGTTTGCTCGAGGGCTGGTACGATCTGGAAGGCGTATTCGGGAATAAGTACCGCTGGATCGGCGAGCGCGCCGCGGCGCGGCTGACGCGGGTAAAACCGGGGCCGCAGCGTCTGCGCATTCGAGGCCACGCCACTGAAGGCCATCCGGTGACTCTGAGCGCCAGCGCCAATGGCCATCCGGTGGGCGAGTGGAAGCTGGACCGTGCGGGCTTATTCGTGGTGGAAGCGGATCTGCCCGACAGCGATGATTATCGCATCGACATTCACGCGCAGCCGCCGTGGAGCGTGGCCACCGATGACCGCATCTTCACCGTCAACCTGAGCATGATCCGGCTGGTACCGCGCGATTAGTTCGTTACAGCTTAGGACGCGCCGGGAGTTTCTTGACGGTGCGCAGGTCCAACACCGCAGTTCCGCTCGGGCCGGGCGAGACGTCGACGGTGTAGCGATGCTGCGCTTCCGGGATGGCCCGTCCTGCATGGCCTTCGCTGGCAATCGCCACCGGCTCAGCTACCGAGTAGAAGTGCAGCACAACGCGCTTCTCGCGCGGGGCGAAGCGCACCACGACGTGCACCGCTCCATCGTCGGAAAGCTGTTCAATGCGCTTCTTGCCGGATGAGACAAACTTGCCGGAATCGCCCAGAAAAGCGATGCCGGAGGGTCCAACGGGCGCGACGATGTAGTAGGAGCCGCTGTAGTCAACGGTATCGGTAAACGGCACGCCGGGTGCGACGAGGGTTCCGGTGTTCTGAAAGTAGTCAAAAACGTACGCTGGCGCGGTCACGCCCATGGACTGCGGCAGGAACGAGATGGCGCCGAGCGCGCCGCTGGTGCGCTCGTAGGCCAGCACGTAGGCGGTGCGCGAGCCGCCGTGATCCGTGTAGGTGGAAGCCACGATAGGAGCCACATTGCTCTGCGCGGAGGCCAGGAACGTCGCATCGGTCGGCACGATCGGCGCGTCCGGCTTGACGATCACGCCGTCCGCCCGGACGGCTTGGCTTAGATTTGCCGAGTTCACAGAGCCGACTGCGTCGCCGGAGGCAATGGGGCCGGCCGTGAGAGTGGCCAGCAGAACGTCCTTGACATTCGCGCTCACGAACGCGTCGGCGAACGGCCACAGCCCAAGCGCGCTTGGAATTGGGGAATCGAAGAGCAGTTCGTCCCATTTGCCACGGCGCAACGCATCGTTGCCGACGCGAACGCTGAACACGCCGTCGTATTTGGCGGATTGCAGAATATGCGTGCTGAGCGGCATGCAGTAAAGAATCTGGCGGCCCGCGGCTCCGAGCGCGGAAGCCATATTGTCCAGGAACGCGTCCGGATCGGTCAGGTTGAAGTCCGTCACCGCGGGGTTGGAAAGCCAGTCTTGTTCGAAGAAGCCGATATCCGCTGACACCATGTAGTTGGCGTAGTCCTGCCAGTATTTCGGATCGACGGCAACGTTACCGGAGATATTGTATTGCGTCCGCAGCGGGCTGGCGGCATCGATCCAGCGGGCATGTGTAATCAAAGGAATTCCGAGGTTCTTTTGGAAGGCCGCCAGCCCTTGCGGGAACACGGTTGGGTCGGCCAGGAAACTCGCCATGCCCGAGCCGTTGCTGGTCCACGAAGGCGGGGAGCCTTTTGGATAGTGCCAGCTATCCAGCTCGAGCGAACCGATGGGGACCGACGCTTGAGCGAAGACCGGGGGAACCTGGAGCAGCTGCGGAACATACTGAGTGGGGTCTTGCGGAGAGTAGTAGTAAGCCGCTCCCGCATCCGTCCAATAGCTCAACTGATTCAGCAGCGCGTTGGAATCGTTCGAAGGGCGCTGTTTGCCGGTAAGCTGCGTCAGCGCGTTGCCCCAAATCCGGAAGGTGGAGTTGATGCCGGCGCCAATTGCCAAGAGGGTGCGGTGGGTGAAGCCAGCCGGGAGCGTCGCGATGCGCGAATCGATCGGCATTTGAAGCGATCCATCCCCGCCGACCTGGCCGACGGCGGTCATGAAGTTCGAAGCGGGCGAAAAGACGAACGCGTTCGCCTGGCCATCGAAGAACAGCCAGGGCGCGCGATTGTTCAACGCTCCGAAACGATAGCTCCAAAGATTGCTGTAGTTAAACGTGAATAGGCCTTGCGGATAAACGCTGAAGCTCGGGAACGGATCCGCGTTCGGAGTGTCCTGGCCGTAGCGAGTTGAGAACAGCACTACCGGCTGGCGGTCGTAGAGGCGAATGGAGCTGGTACGGCCGCTGCCGTGATCGAAAGAGATCTGGTGCCAGTTGCCGGCCGAATCGGTTCCGTCCGACACCCGGGCATTTTGTATCGGACCACTGACGGCACCTTGGAAAAGCCAACCCTGCGCGGGCGCTGAGATCTGGTAGCCGCCGCTCAAGAAGACTGTCGCAGACAGACCCAACCCCGAAACGGTGTAATTTGCGCCGGACGGCGGCACATCGGCCGAGACGGGGCTGATTGAGGCGAAACAGAGCAATCCCAGTGCCCACGCCGACGGTGCTTTGCGTGGCCGGATTCCCCCCAGTTCGCTGGTGTTCATATTCGGCAGATATACATATGCTAAAGACTAGTGCCGAGAAAGCAACCTAGATCTCCGGATCTGATAGGCACAGTACTGCCCCGGCGATAGCGCGGTTGCGAATCCGAAGCACGTCCTAGTACCACAAGTCCCTATGAAAAATGCCTGACTATATCAAAAGCGGCTGGGTGCTGCACAGTGTTGGAGCAATTTAATCGCCGGAGGCGTTTTGCGGGTCGGGGTGGGCGCCGAGACCGGATTGGACTGCGCGGCGCATCACGACAGTCGCTGCGAGTCCTGGGTTGTCCGCGCCGCCCTGTTCGGGATAGAGTTAAGGCTTGGAAACCGGAGGATCCATGGGCCGTTATCATCTCGCGCAGGTCAACATAGCCCGGATGAAAGCACCGCTTGAAGATGCTGTCATGGCGGGTTTTGTGGCGCGTCTGGATGAGATTAACGCGCTCGCCGATCGAAGTCCCGGGTTCATTTGGCGGTTGCAAACCAACGAGGGGAACGCCACGTATCTGCGGCCCTACGACGACGACCGCATCCTGGTCAATATGTCCGTTTGGGAAAGCGTGGATGAGCTCAAGGACTTCGTGTACCGCACGGTGCACGCACAATTGCTCCGGCAGCGGCAGGAGTGGTTTGAGCGTTTTGCGGGTGCGTACGTTGGGTTATGGTGGGTTCCGGCGGGGCATATTCCCGGCGTCGATGAGGCCAAGAAGAGGCTGGCCTATCTGGACGCTCACGGCCCATCGGAGTTTGCCTTTACGTTCAGCAAGGTTTTCCCGCCGGACGAAGAGTTCCAGAAAGGTATCGACTGGTCGTCCTTTCGTCCGTGCCCCGCGCTTTAGCTCGTCTTAGTCCTGAGCTTGTTCGCCGGATGGCCGTGCCGGCGGGGGCGGCCGCGCATGGATAGCGAGATCATTCTAGAGGTGGAAGACCTTAGCGTCACGCTCGATGGCGCGCCGGTACTGCACAATATCTCCTTTACGCTGCGCAAAGGCGAGGCACTGGCGGTTCTGGGGCCAAACGGGGCGGGCAAAACGGTTCTGTTCCGGGCGTTGCTGGGGTTGCTGGCGCACGGCGGGGTAGTCCACTGGGCACCGGGGCTGCAAATCGGCTACGTTCCGCAGCGGTTCTCGGTGGATCCTTCCGCGCCCATCACTGCCATGGAATTCTTCTTGCTTCAATCGCGAAATTTCTGGCGGCCCGGCGCGGATTTTATCGAACACCTGGACCACGAACTTACGTTGATGGGTCTCGATGCGAGCATTTTGCACAAGGCTCTGGGCGAGCTCTCCGGCGGACAAACGCAACGGCTATTGATTGCGTGGGCAATGCTTCAGCATCCTCAGGTGCTGCTGCTGGACGAACCGACCGCGGCAGTAGATGCGGGATTCGAAGAGACCGTGTACTCCGTTCTGCACCGCGTCCAGCAAGAGCGCGGCACGGCGCTGCTGCTGATCTCGCATGAGTTAAGCGTCGTGTACCGCTATGCGCAGCGCGTGCTGTGCCTGAACAAAACCGTGGTGTGCCAGGGACCTCCGGTGGAAGCCCTGAACCCCACTGCACTGGCGACGCTGTACGGCGAGCCGGGCTTTTACCGCCACGACCACGATCTTTGAGCTCGATGTCTCCCCCGCACCACGCCTCGTTTTGGATCGCGCTACTGGTCGGTATCGCCTCGGGCAGCGTGGGCCCGTTTATCCTGCTGCGACGAATGGCCTTGGTGGGAGACGCGCTCTCGCACGTCGCATTGCCTGGCATCGCTCTGGCTCTGGTGTATGGCTTAGATCCTTTCTTCGGCGTGGTAATTTTTTTAATCGCTGCGGCGTTCTTGATTTTTTGGCTGGAAGGCCGCAGCCGGATCCCGCCGGACGCCATCGTCGGCCTGCTGTTCACGGCCAGCCTGGCCATCGGTATTTTGCTTCTTCCCAATAGCGACGTCATCGAATCCCTTTTTGGCGCGTTTCCGGTACTCTCGGTCACCTATCTGCTGGGCATTTTGTTGAGCGCGGCGGTTCTTTCGGCGTTGTGCTTCGTATTCGCCCGGCGCTTTCTGTTCCTGATCGTATCGCCCGATCTGGCCAAGGTTCACGGCTTCGATCGAAGGTACGATCTGGCGCTGCTGCTGATTTTTTCGATGATTGTGGCGCTCGGGATCAAGCTGGTGGGGACGCTGCTGATGGGCGCGCTGACGATCATCCCCGCCTCGATCGCGAAGAACGTTTCAAGCAGTATGCGGCGGTACGTAATCATTTCGGCGATGTTAGGCGGGGCGATCTCGGTGGGTGGCGTTTGGATGGCGGAAACGTTCCGATTTCTGCCGGGCCCGGCAATCGTGCTGCTGGGTGTTGGGCTGTTCCTGGCCAGCCTGCCGCTGACGCGCGGCAAGGCGGCCTAACGGTTAGGACGTGGGCCGATTCGTTGCAATCCGGAGCCGGATTGCGTCCGCCCTGAGAGGACATATCTTGGCATGCGCTTTCCGCGCTCCAGCGGGATTTTGCTTCACCCCACATCGCTTCCCGGCCCTTTCGGCATCGGGGACTTAGGCCCGAAAGCGCGGCGATTTGTCGATTTCCTCGCCGCGGCGGGCCAGACGCTATGGCAGGTGCTGCCGCTGGGCCCGACGGGGTTCGGCGATTCGCCCTATCAGTGTTTCTCCGCGCTGGCGGGGAATCCGCTGCTGATTTCGCCCGAGCGGCTGGTTGAACAAGGCTGGTTGGACGGTGCCGCGCTGGGCGGCACGCCGGCATTTCCGGAATCGGAAGTAGATTTCGGGCGGGTCATTCCCTGGAAAACGCGCCTGCTGGAATCGGCCGGGGTTGCCTTTCTTCGGGGCGCTTGCACGGGCGATCGCGCGCGATTCCAATCCTTCTGCGATATGAACCAGGACTGGCTGGACGATTTCGCATTGTTCATGGCGCTGAAAAAGGAACGCGATTTCGCCGTCTGGAGCCGTTGGGAGCATGAGATCCGCTGGCGCCATGCAGATGCCCTGACGCGCATGCGGGAACATCTGGCCGAATCGATCGCAGTTCAGAAATTCCTACAGTTCGTGTTTTTCGGCCAATGGCAGGAACTCCGAGAGTACGCCCAGTCGCGGGGCGTGCGGCTTATGGGCGACGTTCCCATCTATGTCGCGCACGATAGCGCGGATGTGTGGATGAATCCGCAGTATTTCGAGCTGGACGCGGCGGCCAATCCTTCGGTAGTTGCTGGCGTGCCTCCCGATTATTTCAGCGCCACCGGCCAGCTCTGGGGGAACCCTATTTATCGGTGGGCGGCGCTGGCTGCCGACGGATATCGATGGTGGCTGCGGCGCTTTCGCGCGGTCTTCGAGCTGGTGGACATCATCCGGCTAGACCACTTTCGCGGTTTCGAAGGCTACTGGGAGGTTCCCGCGGGCGAGCCGACGGCAGTGCACGGCCGGTGGGTGAAAGGTCCGGGGGCCGAGCTGTTTCGGGTTGCGCGCGAGTCATTGGGCCGGCTGCCGCTGGTGGCCGAGAATCTCGGTGTGATCACGCCGGAAGTGGAGGCGATCCGGCACGAGTTCGGTTTTCCGGGCATGAGCATCTTGCAGTTCGCTTTCGGCAAGGATTCGCAGGCGCCCACGTTCCGGCCTCACAACTATCCGCGCGAGCTGGTCGCCTACACGGGCACACACGATTGCGACACGACCGTGGGCTGGTGGACGAGCGAAGGGCGGGGAGAAAGCACGCGCTCGGCCGACGAAATCCACGGCGAGCGAGAGTTCGCGCGGGCCTACCTGAACACGGATGGCAGCGACATTAACTGGGTGTTTATTCGAACGTTGCTCGCTTCCGTGGCTGACACCGCTCTGATTCCATTGCAGGATGTGCTCGGATTGGGGAGCGAAGCACGGATGAATCAGCCCGCCACGATAGGAGGGAACTGGCGCTGGAGGTTTGGCGGCGAAATGCTGACATCCGGCATTGCGAAACGGCTGGCGGAGCTTACGCGGATGTACGAGCGGTGACGGGAGGGGCCGGTCTATTGGCGGTAGTTGTCTGGCGGACGAAGCGGCTGGCGGTCGGGCGCGCGCAACGGTGGTTGCGGATCGGACCATTGCGGCGATTGCTGGGGCACTGCTCGCTCCGTCACACCGTCATTGGTAAAGCTCACTTCCAGTTCTGGGGGTGAGCACTGCCTGGACGGTTGCGTTCCCGCGATGAAATAGGCGGGAGCGCCGGAGCAATCCGGCCCGGCAAGAAGACCGGTCTCGGGGTTGACGGAAACGCTAACAACGCCGGGCGGCGGCTCGAACTGCTTAACGTTTCCAAATTGCGCGTAGCGGGCGGCTTGCTCCATGAACTCGGTCCAGATGGGCAAGGCTGAGCGCGCGCCTTCCAGTCCCAGATCGCGGTAGTCATCGAAACCGACCCAAACGACGCAGAGCAGGCGCGAGGTGAAGCCCGCGAACCAGCCGTCGTGCGATGTTCCGGTCTTGCCGGCCGCCGGCAGCGTGAATCCGCGCGCCCGAACGCCGGCCGCGGTACCGCTGCGCATTACTTCCTGCAGCATGTCAATCATCAAGAACGCCACGCGCGGGTCCAGGGCGCGCACGGGTTGCTGCTGCGGTTGGTAAAGCTCGCGCCCGTCGCGATCCGTCACCGATGAGATGAACACCGGCTGAATGCGGGTCCCATAATCGACAAACATCGTATAAGCTCGCGCAATCTCGAAGGGTGTTACCTGGTAGGCGCCGAGCGCGACGGCCGGGGTCGGCTTGATATCGTCGTTCAAGCCCGCACGGTGAGCCATGGCAACAACGTCGGCCAGGCCAACCTGTTCGGCGAGCTTGACGGTGGCGACATTCAACGAGTGCGCCATCGCTTTGCGCAAGGTTACGCGCCCCATAAATTCGGCTTTGAAGTTGCTTGGAGTATACACCTGGTTGCCGAACTGAAACGTCGCGGGCGAATCGTCAATGGTGGATACCGGGGTGAATACGGTGGTTCCTCCAGCGACCGCTGTGTTGAGGGCGGCTGCGTATACAAACGGCTTGAAAACGGATCCCGGCGGACGCTTAGCGAATACCCGATCGAACTGGCTGCGGGCGTAGTTGCGGCCGCCGCACAACGCTCTCACTTCGCCGGTTTGTGGATCTAAGGCGATCAGCGCCACCTCCGGCGCCGGGCCGCGGCCACGCCGCGCCGCAGCGAGTTGTTTGTCTACCAGCGGCATTCCGTCGGCGATCGCCTGTTCGGCGGCACGCTGCAGGCGCAGGTCGATGGTGGTGTATATACGGGCTAGGCCGGCGGGCTGGCTGTCGGCGAGCCCTTTAGAAGCCTCTTCGCCTGCGGCGTCGAAGAAATACTGAGCTTGCGAGGCGTCTGCATTGCCCGGATGGATTCCCAAAGGCGAGGCGATTGCGTCCTCGAATTCTGCCGCCGTGACAAAGCGGTTCTCATGCATTAAGCCCAGCACGACATTGCGCCGGTCCGTCACCCGCTGCGGATAGCGGAACGGATCGAAATAACTGGGCCTCTGGACCATTCCTGCCAGCGTCGCGGCCTCCGGAAGATTCAAATCATGGATGTCTTTGTTGAAATACGCGCGAGCCGCTTCCGCAAAGCCGTGGAAACCGAATGTACCTTGGCTACCCAGATACACGGTATTGCAGTAATCCTCGAGGATTTGCTGCTTCGTCAGCTTGCGCTCCAGGTGCAGCGTTGCAAGGGATTCGTTGATTTTGCGCTTCCATCTCTTGTCCCGCTCCAGCCAGAGATTGCGGACCAGTTGCATGGTTATTGTGGAAGCGCCCTGCTCCTTGCGATGGTCCTTGGCGTCGACATAGAACGCTTTCACGATTCGCAATCCGTCGAAGCCGGAGTGATCGAAAAAATGTTTGTCTTCGGCCGAAATGATGGCATGGATGAGAACCGGCGGCAGGTCTGCGTAGTGCACGATGGTGAGTTTGGCGCGCCCGTCGTTTAGGGTGTTGGTGACCAGCTGCGGAGGCAGGCGATATTGCGTCAACCGGCGCCGGGTGTTCAGATCGGTGATGGAGGCGATGCGGTCTCCCGCAAGTTGCACGCTGACCGGCGGATCGGACTCTATTGTAGCTGTGGTCGCGCTCCATGAGGCACTCAGGCCGGCGCGTTTCAACGCTGCATCCATAACGGCCGGAGTCATTGAATCTCCGACCGACAGCAGTTCAGGGCTGGAGTAAAAGCTGTACGTGTCGCGCCAGATACCGGACGCAAGCTGGTTGTCGATGCGTTTGGACAGCCGATAATACGGAATCGAAAAGGCGCCCACAACTCCAATCAGCAGAACGGTGACGTAGATCGCCGTCCACCGAAGAACCTTTTCGAGGCGCGTCATGGGGCGCGCGGGGCTTTTCTGTGCGGGATCGGTCTCCATGTCGCTGTTAGCCGATGCACGCGGGCTTCCGCAGGATAATGGGCATTTTAATCAGGTTAGGACCCGTGACGACGGGTCAGATAGGCGAAATTACCGGACGGCGTTACACACCGTGAACTAAAGGGCGCGCCAGGCGATCGGCCTGGCAGTTCGCCGCAACGCTGGGCCAACGATCGAACGGGCTGACCAGATAAAGCCGCTCCGGGCTAGCTCAAATGCCTGGCGCCGACTCTGGCGGGCAGAGGAATTCGTGCCACTCTTGCTACAATCAGCCTGCATGTTTCAGAAGGTCTTGATCGCCAATCGTGGCGAGATCGCAGCGCGGATTGTCCGCGCCCTGCGGGAAATGGAGATTTCGAGCGTCGCGGTATTTTCCGATGCCGACCGAGGCGCGCTGCACGTCCGTTTGGCCGACGAAGCCGAACATATCGGCGCCTCGGCTTCGGCTCAGAGCTACCTGAACGTCGAGCGCATAATCGAGGCCGCGCAGAAGCACGGCGCGCAGGCCATACATCCGGGGTACGGCTTCCTGAGCGAGAACGCGAAATTCGCGGAGGCGTGCGAAGCCGCCGGGCTGGTCTTCATCGGGCCATCGGCGGATACGATCCAGCGCCTCGGATCCAAAACCGCGGCGCGCACGTTAGCCAAGCAGGTTTTCGTACCGGTGGTGCCGGGAAGCGAGGAGCCCGCCACCAATATCGAGCACGCCCGCAAACTGGCGCGCCAACTGGGTTATCCCGTGCTGCTGAAAGCCGCGGCGGGAGGCGGCGGAAAAGGCATGCGGCGCGTCAATGCGGAGAGTGAATTGGAAGCCGCGATTCGCGATGCCGCCAGCGAGGCCGAGCGCGCTTTTAAGAACAGCGAAGTTTACATCGAGAAAGTAATCGAGCAGCCGCGCCACATCGAGATCCAGATCGCGGGGGACCGGTTCGGCAATCTGGTCCACCTCGGAGAGCGAGAATGTTCGATCCAGCGGCGGCATCAGAAGATCATTGAAGAGTGCCCTTCGCCCTTGGTTTCGCGCAAACCCGAAATGCGGCACGAAATGGGCGAAGCGGCTCTGCGTGTCGCACGCGCCGCTAATTACTATAACCTGGGCACCGTCGAATTCCTGACGGATCAAGACGGGAATTTTTATTTCCTCGAAGTGAACACACGGCTGCAGGTGGAGCATCCCGTAACCGAACTGGTGACGGGTCTGGACCTGGTGCACTTGCAAATGCATATCGCCGCGGGGGAGGCGCTGCCGTTTGCGCAAGGAGACGTGCGCTGGAATGGTTGGGCGATGGAGTGCCGCATCTGCGCCGAAGACCCCGACCACCAATTTTTTCCTTCGCCCGGAAAGATCGCACAGCTGCGCGAGCCCGCGGGACCCGGCATACGGCTCGATTCCGGGGTGTACCCTGGCTGGAACATCCCACTCGAATACGATCCGCTGCTGGCGAAACTGGTAGCGTGGGCGCCCGGTCGCGATTGGGTAGTACGGCGCCTGGACCGCGCCTTATCCGAATATGCGATCGCCGGCGTACCCACCAACGTGCCGTTTTTCCGCGAAATTTTGCAGGATTCGGAATTCCGGCGGGGCGCCTTGCACACGGGTTATCTGGCCGATTTGATGGCGCGGAGGTCGAGGCAACAGGCCTCGCCCGAACTGGACCTGGCCGTCGCGCTGGCCGCCGTCGCCGCCACGCCGCGCAACGGAGACAGTGCAATCAAAGGCGAGCGGGCCGACAGCAGCAAGTGGCTGATCGAGGGCCGGAGCCACTCCCTACGATGAAGTGGCAAATCGTGGTGGACGGCCGCGCTACCCAGATCGACCACAAACAACTGGAAAGCGCGATCCAGGTTGAGCCGGGCGTCTTTTCGGTTTTGATCGGCGGCCGGAGCTTTGAAGTGCGTGTGTTGCCGGGGCAACTCGGTACGATCGCCGAGGCGCAGGGGCGCCGTTTCAACGTCGAGGTACGGGATCCACGCAACGCCAGCCGCTCATCGAAGTCGGCCCTCGGGAGCGGGCGCCAAAACATCACCGCGCCGATGCCGGGGAAGGTGATCCGTGTTCTGGTCAACAAAGGCGATGTTGTTGAATCCGGCCAGGGACTCGCAGTAGTGGAAGCCATGAAGATGCAGAACGAAATGAAGGCTCCGCGCGCCGCGCACGTGATGGAAGTCCGGGTGCGGGACGGCGATACCGTAGGGGCGGGTGAGACACTGGTAGTTCTGGAATAGTTTTTGGGACAATAGGAATTGCCATTCGATTCCAACGTTTACGGGAGCCGCGTGGCAGAAATTCTGGCTCTCAACCAAGACGGAAACCGTTTGATGCCGTTGGTATCCGGCGATTGCTCGCCGAAGGAGGCGCGCGCGCTTCTGGCGAAACAACAAGCAGCCGATCTGTTTCCGCGGGCGCCGGCGCCTGCCGCCGCGCTGGCCGGATTGTGGGTATACTTTTCGTCCTTCGATGAAGCCCACGAGGCCGCCCAAAACATTGCAACGGCGGAAGGCAGCTTGTGGCACGCCATCCTGCACCGGCAAGAGCCGGACGCGGGAAATTCGGCGTATTGGTTCCGGCAGGCCGGTTCGCATCCTCTCTTTCGAAGTCTTGCGGATGCGGCAGCGGGGATTTCCGCGCGTTATCCGGAGGCTGAATTGGAGGTGCGCGACCGCTGGGATCCGTTGGCCTTCATCGATCTTTGCGAGCGCGCACGGAGCCAGCCCGGCAGCCGGATTGAGCAGGCGGCGCTAGAGATCCAGCGCGCCGAATGGCAGCTCTTGTTCGATTATTGCGCGAGGCCACGAACATGAGCCGCGGCCGAACGCTTCTGGCACTGCTGTTTGGCGGCGCGGCCGTACTGGTGGCCTGGGCGATCTCACGGCGAGCAACGCCGCCTGAGATCGGGTTCACCAAAGTGTACCGGGAGAACATCGTCAGCATGCTTTCCACCAACGGCAAAGTTGAGCCGATCGATTGGATGCCCGCTCGCGCCGAAAGGGCCGGCGTCATCTCGCGCGTTCTGGTCATCCGAGGCCAGCAGGTGAAAAAAGGGCAGCCTCTGGTGGAATTGGATACCCGTGTAGCGGAAGCGGAGCTTTCGCGCGCACAGGCTGGAATCCAGCAGGCTCAGACGGAAGAACAAGTACTGAACGAGGGGGGCCGGGTGTCGGAGCGCCAGCAGGTGGAGGCCGATTTGGCGCGCGCACGGCTGGATCTGCAGGCGGCTGAAAAGCAGGTGGACGCCTTGCAACGGCTGGTGTCCAAACACGCAGCCACGCAGGTAGAGCTAGATGCCGCCCGCCAATCGGCCGAGCAGTTGCGGCTACGCATCCAGGCGCTTGAGCAGCATAAGGGCGCGCTGGTCACCGGTCCGGACAAGGAGATCGCCAAATCCAAGTTGAGGGAGGCTCAGGCGGCCGCGCAAATCGCGCGCACCAATCTGGACCTGAGCGTAATTCGCGCGCCGATGGACGGCGTCTTGTACGACTTCGATCTGAAGCAAGGCTCTTTTGTAAATCCTGGCGACTTGATCGGCCGGCTGGGAAAACTGGATCGGGTACGCGTAACGGTATACGTCGACGAACCTGATCTAGGGCGAGTGCACGCCGGCGAGCCGGTGGATATTACGTGGGATGCTCTTCCCGGCCGCCAGTGGAAAGGCGCGGTGGATAAGCTACCAACCCAAGTGATCAAATTGGACACGCGCGAGGTGGGCGAGGTCGGCTGCATCATCGAGAACCCGGATCGAGATCTCTTGCCCAACGCGAATGTCACGGTGGAGATTCAAGCTACTACCGCGCCGAATGCACTGGTTGTCCCGAAAGAGGTGATCCGGCGGCAAGGCGGCCAGCCAGGGGTTTTCCTGCTGGAAGGCGACCACGTGGTATGGCGCAAGGTGGATCTGGGCGTAGCAAGCTATACCAAGACGCAGATCGTATCTGGGTTGAATGACGGCGATGCGGTGGCGCTACCCACTGAAAAGCCTCTCAAGGACGGCTCGCGCGTTGAACCTGTGTTCCAGTAGTGCCGCCCAAGCCGGTGAGCGGCTCCAGCGGATACCCCAGTTCGCGCCAGGTCTCGATACCGCCCTTGAGCGGCCGGACGCGCAGCACGCCCCGGCGTAAGAGTTGCAGCGCCGCACGGGCGCTGGAAGCTTCATTCGGTCAAGAACAGTACAAGACTACTTCTTTGTCGCGGGGAATCTCGTGGTGCCGCTGCTCCAGTTGTTCGAGGGGAATCCAGATTGCGCCGGGCACTTTGTACCCATCGTACTGCACTTCCAGGCTGCGCCTCAGATCTACAATTACGGCTTCAGAGCCGGATTCCAGCATGCCGCGGAGCTCCGCGGCGGTGACGCGGGCCACACGCAGATCGCGAATGAACCGGCGGCGCTGGTAGTATTTCCAAACAATGTAGGCAGCGAGTGCAGCCGCCAGAATCACAACCAAGCCCGACCCGAGGCGCCGCGCGTATTCGGCGGCGTCTTCGAGCTGATCTCGAAACAGGAAGCCGAGGCCAAGATAAGCACTGCTCCAGGCCACGGCGCCGGTCGCGTCCGCAACGAGGAATTTCCAAAGCGGCATGCGTGTCAAGCCCGCCAGCGGGGCTGCGGCAGCTCCCAGTCCCGGAACAAACTTCGCAAAGAGCAGCGTGGTTGCGCCAAATCTTGAAAACAGGCCCTTGGTGTTGCTGACGCACGAGTCCGGTTCAAGCGACAAGCGGCAAAGCAGGTTCAGAATGGAGTGCCCGCGCAGCCGGCCAAGCCGGAACCAGAACATATCGCTCGATATGGCGGCGCAGACCGCCAAGATCAGCGAAACGTCGAAGGAGCGAGATCCTAGGCCCGCCAGCGCGCCCATCGCCAGCATCACGGGGAATGCGGGTACCGGCACACCGATTTGCTCGGCCAGTACGTTCACGAACAATACCCAATATCCGTGCCGCAGCAGAAATGGCAGGATGCCGTGCATAGACGTAATTGTAGATGCGTTGCGGGTAAGGACGATTCAACGCCTTAATTCGGCCGTGCTACGAGCCGCCGGCACGCCGGATTGAATTGGAGGGCTTCTGCGACTCCGCGGACGGACGGTTCGCGCTTAGTCCTGGGCCCGGGACTCGACTTTGACCACTTGCCCGTTGTCCAGCCGAACGGTGCCGAGATACGCGCCCCTCGCCCAGTACTGGCAGCTTTCAAGCATATGCCCATTATCGCTGGGGACACTTATGTGCGATTCGGGTTTGCCCAAGGCAGCGAAGACGTCCTGTTCAGAAGTGCCGATCTGGATCCTGGCGAGTTCTTCGAGCGAGGGTTCCTTCACTGGTTCGATGACGGGCGGTAACGCCGCGGACACGGCATGGGCGGTGGCTGGCATCTGCCCCGCGAGCCGCCTGGAACCGGCTCGGCGGGCTCGCGGCGTGTAATCGGCTGCCGCTGCGGGTTCGGCCGCAGTCCCGAAACCGGGGCTGAACGTACCTGGAACTGCTCCCCGGTTGGTCGAGGCTGCCTTATCGCCCGTACTCGTCTGAGACGGCGCGATCGTGGCTTTAGGCCCGGACGTTTTGTTGCCAGTCTTTGCCGCCGTGGCGGTGGCATCATCCACGTTGTCGAAAATGCCAGACAGCGCCTTGGCCATCGGTTTTCCGGCCGCGGTACCGATGGTCGCTCCGGCCGCCGCAGCCGCGTGTTCGGTCAAGCTCTGGGCGCAGGCGACTCCACCTAACGCAAGTGCTCCCAGTGTTGCTATCGATGCTAACGAGCGCATGCTGTAACCTCTGTTCTCATGCTACGGCGAGGCCCCGCCGCAAACCAGCCAGAAAAAGCCTTAGCACCGGGTACCTAAAAGTACTGACAAGCGAAGCAAATCTACGGCAAAGCGTGTCCAACTTTGCTAAAGGTGTACTGTGGCGAAGATTACCCGAACATCTGCGAAGGCTCGGAAGCAGGTAGGCATATCGGCCGCTTCCAAGAAGGGGACTAAACCGGCTCTCAAGAAAGCTGCCGGCCACAGTGCGGCAAGGGCGCGGAAGAGCGGCCGGGGGCCAAACGCGGCGAAGCCGCAGAAGTCTTCTAAGGTGGCCAAGGCTAGGAAGCCCACGCGCACGACCCGTCCGGCTCGCCAGACCAAGCGCGCCGCAGCCACAAAGAATCCCGCGGTTACGCCACTCGATCTTTCGAATTTTCCGGCCGAGTCCCTCACCCAGTCCGAGCGCTGGATCTGTCTGGCGTGCGTTTGGGAAGTGTTCACGCGCCACATGGGCCTGGCGGCCCGGACCGCTCTTCTGGAGATCAAACGCTACACTCCTTCCATCGCCGAACTGAGTGCGCCCGCCGTTGCGCGCCCGTACTTTCAGCCTGAAAACGGGAAGGAGCCCTGCCCGTACTGCGGGTCTTCTTCGAAATGGCACGCGCGCATGCACGCGCACCGGATCGAGAGCGGAAAAGCCACGGATGCACTGCGGCGCGAACTGCTCAAGTCGCTATCCAAATCGAACGAGCAGTTCGTCGTGCTAGAACAAAAATCCACGCAGCAGGAGGCCTTCTTCGACTGGCTGGAGCGAATCAGCAAGCACCTGGATTTGGACAACCCCGCTTGGCTGAGCGAGGCCTCGCTGCACTATTTGAGCCGCAAGGAGCCGAAGATTGATTGGAAAGCGGAATTCGAGCACGTGCGTTCGATCCGCCGCTCGCGCCGGCTCGAAGACGGTTGGGAGATTGACGCGGGCCGGCTTTTTCTCGCGCCGCTGCTGTTCGACGAGCTGCTGCTAGTGCAGTACCTGTTGAGCCGGTCCCACCGCGCCGGAGGTTTGACGCTGGAGCGCCGGTTTACATTGCCGGAATTGTGGCACCGGCTGCGCAACTCCGGCTACCTGAGGGAAGTTGGCGTAACCGCGAACAACCCGTCGGATGCGCTCGAGCAATTGTTGGTGTACCTGAGCGGCGGCGAAGCGTCGGTGCGCTATTACTACATTGTCGACCGGCGGGGTTACCTGGAAACGGCGAAGCTGTTGAGCGCCGCGAAGGTGAAATAGGGCCTGCGATTCGATGAACAGGCGTGTATATTGGAGCGGAGGTGATGGCCATGTTCCGATTCGGGCAAGTATCCGTGTTCGGCTTAGCGATAAGCGGCGTCGCATTCGCCCAGGCTTACCCGCACGCGTTTCCCCGGCAGGGCGCCACCAAGTTGTTTGAGAACGAGCGGGTGATCGTTTGGGATGCGACTTGGCCGATTGGCGTAGAACAGCCCATTCATCAACATAAATACGACATGGCGCTGGTGTTTCTGCGCTATGGAAAGATCAAGGTGACGACGCCGGCGGGCAAGGTCAGTATCGCAGAGCCGTTCGAGGTGCCCCGGCCGATGTATCAGGCCAGAGGCGTCACGCATAAGGAAGAAGCGATAGGGAATGCGGGCGATTCGGAACGGCACGCGATCATGGTGGATCTCAAGGATTTCACGCCCCCGCCAATGGCCGCGAAGCCTGGCATGGAACCGGCGTTTCCGCGCGAGGGAGCCAAGGATGTGATCGACAACGCGCGCGTGCGGTTTTGGGATTTTACTTGGCCGGCGAACAAAGCGCTCGCACAGCACGTGCATCAGACGGATTCCGTGGAGATCTTCGTGAGCGATGGCACGCTGCGTACGCGCTTGGCCGACGGGCACGAGCAAGCGCAGCCGGTCCACTACGGATATGCGCGGTTTGTCCCTCGCGGCCAAGTGGACACCGAAGAAGCCGTGAACGGTACGCCACGAGCGTTTACTATCGAGATCAAGTAGCAGCCCTTTCGGCTCATGGGCGCGGTAGGAGATCCGTGGGCTGTGCCGGCATTTGGGCCAGACGGCTCTCACAGTGGCGATAGAGTAACGTCCCGCGCCGCTACACACCGGTGCAACGCGTTCGTACTACGGCGAGTGGAGGATGCCGCGGCAGTACGCATAGGAGGAAGCTTGTCACGAGGCACTCGCATCCTGTGTGCGATCTGGTATACAATTCCCCTCATGACCCGCAGTACCGCCGTGGTCCTTCTTGTATTCTCACCTTGCTTTAACGCGTTCCAACCGCCGGCCACTCAGGTTTCCTCATCGTATATCGATCCGCACCTGAACCTGACGGCGTCGTCCGGGCTGGCTGCCGTCCCAGGGGCGCGCCTGCGGATCGATACGGAGCTTGCGCTTATTCCCGTCCACGTGACCACCGCCGATGGCACCACGGTCACCAGCCTCGCACGCGACAACTTTCAAATTTTTGAAGAAGGCGTGGAGCAGAAGATCACACATTTCTCAAAGGACGATGCGCCCGTGTCGGTCGGGCTGGTGTTCGACACTAGCGGAAGCATGGTGACGAAGATGAAGAAGTCCGCAGACGCTGCGCAGACCTTCTTCAAGACTGCCAATACCGACGACGAATTTTTCCTGGTGGAATTCAACGACCGGCCGAAGCTGACCATCCCGTTCACTCCGGATTCCGCTTCGTTGTACCACCGCATAACCCGCCTGCGGCCATTTGGACGCACATCGCTGTTGGATGCGATTCATCTGGCCATGGTCGAGATGAAGAAGGCGCACAACCTGCGGAAGGCCATTGTCATCCTTTCCGACGGCGGCGACAATCGAAGCCGGTTTACGGCCAGCGAGATCAAAAACGAGATGCTTGAATCCGACGTCCAGCTTTATGCGATGGGCATTTTCGATTTGGACGACATGCACAAGCACCCCATCGAAGAACAGAATGGGCCTCAATTACTGCAGGAACTTGCCGAACAGACGGGCGGCGAAATGTTTACGGTGAACAGTCTGGACGAATTGGGTCCGGCCAGCGAGCAGATCAGCCGCGAACTGCGGAATCAGTACCTATTGGGATACTCGCCGAGCGACGAATCGCGAGATGGAAAATTCCGGCGCGTTAAGGTGAAGCTCAACACGCCGGAACGTCCGGATTTGAGAACCTACTTCCGCCACGGATACTACGCTCCCGCGGAGTAAGGCCGAAGTTTACCAGCGGAAGCCGAAAGAAATCGGCAGATAGTCGGAGTGGCGGCCGTGGCCGAGCAAGACGCGGTCATAGCGCGCCTCAGCAAAGAACTTACCGTTCCATTTGCTCCCCAGAGCGACACCCGCGCCGCCGTTCACTCCCCACTTATTCACCGCGTAAGAAGATAGGATTTGGGTGGTCGGGACGGCAACTGGATAAAATGCTCCGAAGAACGGGTCGAAGGCCGTGAATGTGCTAACGCTCGGTTGCGTAAATTCCTGAAGCCAGTGGTACACGCCGCCGCCGCCAATCAGATAAAAATCGACGCGGCCGTGTGGGTTCAGATGGACGATGGGGTCCACGGTTGCAGAGAAGACCTGTACGTCACCGCCAGGAAATCCCAGATTGTTCAACGTGAACGAATTGACGCCCATGTGGTTAAAGTCCAACTGCAGCATCGCGCCCAGGTAAGGCGAGAAGTTATAGCCAGCGCCGCCTTGGACATTCCATCCGGTATCCAGATGCCGGCCCGTGTTGCCAACCGGCTGCGTAAAACCGCCGCCAAGATCAAACGAAAAACGGTGCGTCTCCTGCTGCGCATAGAGACCGGCGGCCGAAACAAGACCGAAGCAAAAAGTAAAAGCAAGACATTTCCTCATAGTAGACCTCTAACGTCTAGATCGCCGCGTCTAGGGGTCGGTTTCATTTAAGCGTGTGACATACAAGTTAAGGAGGGATTCTTAAGAGCGCGGGACGCCGCGGCATCCTCTGTCCAAAGCGAAAGTGCTGCCGCGGCGTTCCGTTGTGCGCGTTCTGAAGACTACCGCGTACTTGAAGTTCGGGACAGGCCGAAGCCCTGCCCCTGTCTTACTTAGTCTGAACAGGCAGAAACGGCATTGCTCCATTGCCGACTACTTGCGGGAACTGGCCGTTCCATTTCTGCTCAAGAATTTCTAGTTGCTTCCACTGGACTAGCTCCGGCGTAAGCGATTTCGTGAGCAGGTCGTTCGCCAGCGCTTGGCCGCGCGCGATTTCCACGCCTTTGGCGGCTTGGGCGACGGCTTCACGTTTTTCATTTTCCGCGCGTTCGGCATGCTGTGTGGCGGCGATCTTCGCCTCAATCGCCTCCTTCACGGTTTCGGGCGGACGCGGCGGTGCGGCGAACCCCAACTGAATAACTTCCACTCCATACGGACGCATGGTCTGCTTCACCTGATCCAGGACTTTATCGATCAGCTCCGACTGGCGGACGCCGTTGATATCTTCGGCGCGATACTGCGCCGAGGTTTTGAACGCGTTTCGGACAGCATCATGGAAAAACCCGTGTGTAAAGCTATCCAGATCGTCGTTGCGGAAGGTCACGTAGAAATGCGGCACTTGGTCGCGAACAAGCTCGTACGACACATTGACATCGGCGGTGAAGCGGAGTCCTTCAGCCGACTGAAAGCTGATCTCGTCGTTCACCGGCCGGCCCTCTTGAGGCGACGCACTCCAGATGGCGCGCTGCACGTATGTCGGATACGTCAGCACCACCTCATTAATCGGATTATACCAGACGCGACCCGACTGAATGGGAAAATCCTGGACGCCACGATCGGATCCGGATTGCTTGACAACGATGCCGACGTGGCCGGGCGCGACCACTTTGTAGCAGCCGGTGCAGTACGTCATGGCGGCGATAGCCGACGTTGCGATCATGCGGTTCATAGTTCCTCCTTGTGCCTAACTACGGCGACGACTAATTGCGCCCACTACGAGCGACATTAGTGCGAGTAAGATCAAATATCCGCCGGCGACTGCTACATCGCTGGAACGGTTTAACAAGTGCAACGCGAAGTTCACCGCCAGGACGAGCAGCCCCAGCACAATTCCAGACAGGAAGACTTTTGCCATCGCGCACCTCCGGGGCGGCTTCGGCGGATCAACAATTTTTCTGGGAGTAGCTCTGGTAAGCGAACGCTTACGTTTATGGGTTGGTTCGAGTCAACATGTGTACTCCCTTCGAGGCATGTAGCCTCATCCGGGATTTCGACACCAGAATAGATTTTTATTAAGCCCGAAAGGATTCAGAAACCGGTATGTCGGGATGCGGACACAAAGGTAGGGCGTTTGCTGGCTGCCGCGTGCGGGAGACGGAGCGCCGTTCAGACGCGTGTGAAGTGCAGCACGCATCGTTGCTACGCGCTACATGCTTTCGTAGCAGCGCTCGAAGAAGCCGTCGGTCATTCCGGCGATGTAATCGCAGACCACCCGGTGCACTGGGGAGGCCGCAAGCGCGTCGGCGTAATATTCGGGCAGTTTGCCTGGATGCTGGTAATAAAATTCGAACAGTTCGGCGATCCGTGCGGCCGAGCGCTTCCGTTCCTCGACCATGGCTTCGGAGAAATAAACGGTGTGATGCAGAAATTGCTTGAGCTGGCGGTTAGTGGCCTGTGCTTCCGGCTTGAAGATCGCAAGGCGGTGTGGGTGCGATCGAACGTCATTGGAATCCGCGAGCCCGGCCGCTTCAGCGGCTTCCGCCGTGCCTTGCACTAGACCGGACACTAAACCGTCAACAAGCCCGCGCACCACCTCCTGAAAGACTTCGCGGCAGGACGCGGCCGGGAACTGTCCCTCGGCCTGGTCGTAGCGCCGGTGGAACTCGGGGACAACTTCACGGACCTGATCTACCGTAAAGAGCGCGGCCGAGAAGGCATCGTCCAAATCGGCGGTGTTATAGGCGATCTCATCAGCGAGATCGATCAATTGGGCCTCAAGCGGCGGCCGCAAGCCGGGCAGGTATTCGTCCAATTCGGGATTGTCCCCGGCCGAAAAATCGCGCGAGTGTTTGACGATGCCCTCGCGCACTTCGAACGTCAGGTTCAGGCCGGGGAAGCGCACGTAGCGGTGCTCGAAAGATTCTACGATGCGTAGCGCGTGCAGGTTGTGATCGAACCGGTCGCCGAACCGCCGCATCTGCCGGTCCAGTTCCTCCTCGCCGGCATGCGCGAAAGGCGGATGGCCGATGTCATGGGCCAGCGACAAGGCCTCCGTGAGATCTTCATTCAGGCCGAGCGCCGAAGCCAGCGTACGAGCGATCTGCGAAACCTCAATGGTGTGCGTGAGGCGGTTCCGGAAGTGGTCGGAAATTCCCGGCGGGAAAACCTGGGTCTTGTTCTCGAGACGCCGAAAAGCGCGGGAGTGGATGACGCGATCGCGGTCGCGCTGAAACTCGTTGCGGTACGGATGGGGAGGTTCGGGATAGCGGCGTCCCCGGGTGGCAGAAACCGGGAACCGCAACCGGCCCAGCGGGATCACTTCTGCGGCAGATCGCCGATGGCGGTAATGGCCGCCCGGCTAATCGCGCCGCGCGGGCTACTGCGGAGCGGCTCGATCAGCTTGCGTGCACGTTGCGGGTCGGTCGGAGCAATCAACTGACCCAGCACGAGGGTGGCCTCGTCCTTCGAAACCAGCGTGGTGGGATGGTCGATCACAGATTGCAGCAGCTTCTCGCCATCGCTGAGTTTTCCTTCCGATGCGTACACCTTCGCCAGCGCGAGCTTCGCGATGGAGCTGATGTTTGCATTTCCGTCATCGACGACCTTCTTCAAGTGCTTCTCAGCTTCAGCGTAGTTGCCCGCGTCAGCTGCGTTCGTGCCCAAGAAGTACTCGGCCAAAGAGCCTTCTTCAGTCCCGGGATATTTGTTGGCCACCTCGGAAAAGGCTTGCGTGGCAGCTTTCTGACGGTCCGCTTCGGTGGGAAAGGACAGCATGAACTCGTTCGGCGCCTGCTGGCCCACCAACGCATTTTGAACCTGCATGGCGTGGTGCAGGGCTTCCTGCCGGACGCCGCGCTCGTGTGTCCGATAGATGAAAAACGCAACAGCGAGGATGACCACGGCCACGCCGATTGCAGCCCAGCGAATCAGCTGTTGGCGATGTTCGCTGACATATTCGACGCTGTGTTGGACCTCCAGCGCAAACTTGTCACTTTTCAATTCTTTGCGAGTAAGGCGAGCCACAAGAACCTCGTATTTTGGGGAAACTTCATCATAACATGCCGGTCGAGCCCGTGCCGTGCGCTCCAACGGGCGCATACGTCGCAGCCGCAGCGTCCTTGCTCCACCAAAACACGGTGCGGCGCCATTGGGTATGCGCACGACAAAAGAGCTGAATCTACATCAATTTTGGCACGGCGCGGGCGCATCGCAAAGCGTGAGAGCTTTGCGGCCCGGTTCGCTCTATTCCAACGTGACGATCACTTTGGAATCCAATTGCCCGCGCTGCGGCTCACGGGACATCCGGCTATCCCGGCAACAGAGCTTCTTAATCGGAGCCCTGCGCGCGGTAATGCTGAACTCGTACCGGTGTAGGAGCTGTTATCGGCGCTTCTTGCGTCCCGGACTGGCAGCTAACGCAAACCCCCGCTCCATGTCCTCCCTTGTGGAGGAAAGCCGCACGAACGCAAACTGATCAGTGCTACCGGAACCGATCAGGAAAAACTGCGTACGGCAGAAGCTTCGTCGTCGAACACTTCGAAGACGGTATAGAGCTTTGTGATTTGCAGCAGATCCTTCACACGTTTACTCAGCCCCAGCAGCTTCAGCTGTCCGCCGTGATTGGTTACGGTCGTGAAGCCCGACACCATCTCCCCGATTCCCGAACTGTCGATGTAGGAGACATCGCCCAGATTCACCAGCAGCTTCTTATTCCCCTTAGCAGCCAGATCGCGCACCGTGTCGCGGAATGTGCTCGCTCCCTCACCCAACGTGATACGGCCTGTGGCATCGATCACGGTCACGTCGCCTACTTGGCGCGTTGTCAGTTTAACGCTCACAAATTGGATCCTCCTCGAATTCTCCTGGATGTTGTCAACTGGCTTTAGCCAGGTATTTCACCATCGTCACTTCGGTCCCGCTGGGCTCAGCTCGGCGCACCTGGAATTCATCCACGAAGGCGCGCATGAGCAGCAGCCCGCGGCCGGACTGGCGAAGCAGGTTGTTATCCTCAAGCGGGTCCGGCACGGAACTGACGTCGAATCCTTTGCCCTCGTCGGCGATCACCACCGTCAAACGATCCGCCGCTTTGGTGATGGACACATGAACCTTCTTGCGCGCGTTGTAAGCGTTGCCGTGGACCACTGCGTTCACCATGCCTTCGCGCACCGCCATACCCAGCTGATGCAACTCATCTTCTCCGAAACCAATGTCCTCGGCGGCCTGCAATACGGCTCTTTCTGCCACCTCTACGCTGTCGAGCGTAGAATCAAGCAGCATCCGTCGTTCTGCCATAGGATCGCAGGGCGTGGCCAAATCGAATGTTTACAATAGAATACTCGGATGGGCGGTGTCAACACGCGGCGTTCGCTCGCCGGCCTTTACATTCGTGACGCGGCCGAAGCTCCAACGGATGGTTACCTATGAGCGCACGGGCGGCGTTTGCGCAGCCACCTGGAAAAAACCAGCAGCAGCAAGCCAGTCGCTACTAACGGCGTATAGGAAGGTTCCGGGATCACGGTCACCGGTGGTGGAGGCGCAAGCACCGGGGTTGGCTGGCGATGCGAATGCCCCCAGATCGGCGGGATGAACGGAAGGATCGGAATAAATCTGCCGTGGTGGACCTGCGGCGATGGCCGGGCGGCCGGTAGCGCGCGCTGCGCTGGAGGTGGCAACACCGGCGTTTCTAGTGGTAAAGGCGGGAAGCTGAAGGCCAGAACCGGCACTTCGACCCAGGTTTCCAGTACTTTTTCCTCCGGCTCATGCGGGCGTACCGGTGCCATTGGGTGCACGGAATAGGAATTCAGGCATCGCCCCCGGACAATATGCTGACCGTCCGTGAAGACCGGTTCGCCGGCTTTCAACCGAACTGTTTTCGCGGTCCAATAGATCTTGTCGCCGAAGCGATACGAAACATATCCGGACAGGTCGGCGCTCAGAACAACTCTCTTGAGCCGCTTCAGGTCCACCGCGGCGTACTGATCGCGAATAGCAGGATCGCTCATGGCGCGGCGCGCTTCTTCAACGGTCACGGCGCCGCCCGGAACCACCGAGTAGGGATACACTCTCCGGTACTCTTCGGTGATCTGGAGACCTTTACGAATCGGGGCCGGCCCACTGGCGGCAGGTTGAAGCGGGGGCTGCCTGAGAGGCGCACGCCAGGTCACGAGAGCGGCTACAAGACCGGTGCCGATCGTGCTGGCCGCGAGCACCACAATGGTTGTTTTCACGGTGGTCGAGCCTCATCTACGACTCAGTCCTTGGACTGAGGGCTCCCACCGGCCTCAGAATACACCTAAGGCATGGCAAACTCGTGGACAACGCGGTTCAAAACTAGTGCGGGGTCGTACTAGTCCGCAACGGCGAGTAGTACTGATCCCGCGGATTTACGCCACGTATCCAGCATTGAGCAGATTAGGAAGCCAACCACAATAAGTGGTTTCTTGAACACCTTCGAAACAAAGCCTGAGGAAGCCCATAACTTTTGGTATCCCAGGCACATGCCCGCCCTTTGCTACAATGGGTACCCATGGGCGAGGTCCGCAATGGCAGTGCTGTCAAAAAAATTATTCTATTGCGTCCGCGGGGGTTCTGCGCTGGAGTCGTACGGGCGATCGATGTCGTAAAGATCGTACTGAACCTGTACGGCGCCCCCGTTTATGTTCGCAAGGAAATTGTGCATAACCGGCATGTGGTCGACGAACTCCGCCGGGCGGGGGCAATTTTCGTCGAGGAACTTAGTGAAGTTCCCGAGGGCGCGCGCGTAATCTTCAGCGCGCACGGTGTTTCCCCGGCAGTACGGGACGAAGCCAAGCAGCGGAACTTACAAGTTATAGACGCAACTTGCCCGTTAGTAACAAAGGTGCATTTAGAGGCCGTTAAGTTCGCCAGGCAGGATTATACGATCATCCTGATCGGCCATGCCGGCCACGACGAGGTAATTGGGACCTTGGGCGAGGCTCCCCAATCGACCATCCTGGTGTCCTCGGTGGACGACGTAGACCGGCTGAAAGTAAAAGATCCAACTCGCATTTCGTATCTGACCCAAACCACGCTTAGTCTGGACGAAACCCACGACATCGTCGAGCGCCTGAAAGAGCGCTTCCCGGCCATCAAAGGTCCACGGACGCAGGACATTTGTTACGCAACCGAGAACCGCCAGTTGGGGGTCAAAGCGGTGGTGCCGTTGACTGAGGTTCTGCTGGTAGTCGGTTCGCAAAACAGTTCCAATTCAAGGCGGCTGGTAGAGGTCTGCCAGAACGAAGGAGTTCCGGCTTATCTGGTGGATGACAGCCGGGAAGTGAACCCAGACTGGCTCAAGGATGTCCGGACTGTCGCCGTTACAGCCGGCGCTTCGGCTCCGGAAAACCTGGTGCAAGAGTTGATCCAATCGCTGGAGACGCAGTTTGGTTTCGACTACATGGAAGAAATGGAGCTGAAAGAAGAAGACGTGCGGTTCCATCTTCCTTCAGACCTGGAGCGGTCCGCGCTCCAGCTTACGACCATTGCACGAGCATGATGCCGCAACTGCAAGTTGCCGAGTCATTGCTGTCCCACACGTCTAAAGCTGCGCGGCGCGCTCTAGATCATCTGCTGTGCACGCAGCAAGAGACGGGTTATTGGGCAGCCGATTTGACCGCGGACACGACGCTCGAATCGGATTATGTTCTGCTTCAGCTTTGGCTGCATCCGCCGGAGAACGGGGTTTGGAACCCCCCGACACGGCCGCTGATCGATCGAGCTGTGGAATCGATTCTGGCGCGGCAATTGCCCGATGGCGGCTTCAATATTTATCCCCAGGGGCCGGCCGATATCAGTGCGACGGCGAAGGCCTATTTCGCCTTGAAGGTAGCGGGCCTGGATCCAAACGATCCGCCGCTGGCGAAAGCGCGCGAGCGGATTCTATCGATGGGCGGGCTGCACGCGGCTAACAGCTACGTAAAAATTAATCTGAGCCTGTTCGATCTTTACCCGCGAGAACACACCCCGTCGATTCCACCCGAGATTGTTCTGCTCGGCAATTTCATTTACCAGATGTCGTCGTGGACACGAGCGATCGTGATTCCGCTTTCGATCGTGCACGCGCTGAACCCGCGCCGCCCGGTACCGGCGGGATTCAGTTTGAAAGAGCTGTTTCTCGAAAGCGGCCATCCGGAATATTCGCGATCCCGGATCAGCTTCGGCTGGCACAATTTCTTCCTGCAGCTGGATACAGGCCTCAAGCTGTGGGAGAAGTACGGACCGAAGGCGATCCGCAAAAAGGCGATCCGCAGCGCCGAGCAATGGATGCTGGAGCGCACCCGCTATACCGACGGCCTGGCGGCAATCTATCCGCCCATGATGTATGTAATCATGGCGCTGGATTTGTTGGGTTATCCGGCCGAACACCCGGACCGCGTCGAAGCACAGAAGCAATTCGATAACTTGATGGTCAACGATGGGCGCCGGTTTTTCTTCCAGCCGTGCTTCTCCGTGGTTTGGGATAGCGCCATCGCTGCGTTTGCCATGGGCGAATGTGCCGAGCCTCCGCGCGATGCTTTGCGCAAGTGCGCAGACTGGCTGCTGACCAAGGAGGTCCGCCGTAAGGGCGATTGGTCGGTGAAGCGGCCCAATACGCAACCATCCGGCTGGTATTTCGAGTTCGCCAACGAGTTTTATCCCGATATCGACGACACCGCTATGGTGCTGCTGGCCTTGAGCCGGTCCGAGGCTTCGAGCGGCTCCGAACAGGAAGCAGCCGAGCGTCGCGCCATCCAGTGGCTGCTGGATATGCAATCGAAGGACGGCGGCTGGGCAGCGTTTGACGTGGACAACAACTGGCGGCCGTTGAGCTTCGTTCCGTTCGCCGATCATAACGCGATGCTGGACCCGACGTGTCCTGATATTACCGGGCGTGTGTTAGAGGCGTTGTGCTCATACGGCCACACGCGATCGCACCCGGCGGTCCGCCGGGGGATTGAATTTTTGGTGCGGACGCAGGAGGCCGACGGCAGTTGGTATGGCCGCTGGGGCGTCGACTACATCTATGGCACGTTCCTGGCTCTGCGCGGGCTGCAAGCCGCGGGCGTGAGCGACCGGGAAGCCTACATCCAGAGGGCGTTGGAATGGGTGCGTTCGATCCAGAATTTCGATGGCGGATGGGGCGAGAGCTGCGACAGTTATCGCGTGGGCAGTTACATCAACGCACCCAGTACGCCTTCGCAAACCGCCTGGGCGATTCTGGCCCTGCTGGCGGGTGGCGACACAACCAGTACCAGCCTGAACGACGGCATTGAATATTTGATCCGTACGCAACGGAGCGACGGGACCTGGGATGAGCAGCTGGCCACCGGCACTGGATTTCCGCAAGTCTTTTACCTTTGCTATCACCTGTACCGGAACTCGTTCCCGCTGCTGGCAATGAACACGTTCCTTAAAATAAGAACCGCTTCCGAGGACAACAAGAAATGAGATTTCCGCTTTCGATGACAGCGGGCATGGCGACCTATATCGCCCGCAACAAGATGCGTCCGAAGCCCGAGTGGCAAAAGACGGTGGTGACAAATACGGACGCGTCCAATCCGTTTCATATCGTCTATACGCACACCAATGCTCCGCGGAAGCCGCATCCGATGATTAACAAGCGCTTCCCGCTAGTGCTCATGCTGGAGCCGCTGCATACCTGCAATCTGACCTGCACCGGCTGCGGGCGCATTCGCGAATACGAATCCACTATTACGCAGAAACTTTCGCTGCAACAGTGCTTAAACGCCGTGGATGAGTGCGGTGCGCCGATCGTTTCCATTTGCGGCGGCGAGCCGATGCTGTATCCCGAAATCGGGCCTTTGGCAGCGAAGCTGGTGGAGCGCAACAAAACGATTTATCTGTGCACGAACGGGATGTTCATCGTCAAACGACTGAAGGAATTCAGGCCCGCCGACAAGTTCTTTTTTAACGTGCACCTGGACGGGATGGAGAAGAATCACGACATCGCCGTGGAGCGCGACGGCGTGTTTCGCGAAGCCATCGAGGGCGTGAAGGCAGCCAAGAAGGCCGGGTTCCGGGTGTGTACCAACACCACCGTCTACAAAGAGACGGACATGAACGAAATCGAAGAGCTCTTCGAATATCTGACGCAGTTTAATGTGGACGGGCACACCATCTCGCCGGCTTATGGATATTCGGCGGTGAACCAGCGCGAGATTTTCATGACGCGCGACGATATCCACGAGAAGTTCAAGCAAATCGATAAGCTGGCGGCCAGGTACCCGCTGTTCAGCACGCCGACCTATTTGGAATTCCTGCAAGGCAAACGCGACTATCCTTGCACGGCCTGGGGCAATCCCACCTACAACGTCAAAGGCTGGAAAGGTCCGTGCTATCTCATTACGGATGCCCACTACCAGACCTTCGAAGAATTGATGACCAAGACCCAATGGGAGAGCTACGGCGAAGGAAACGATCCGCGCTGCGATCACTGCATGGTGCACTGTGGGTTCGAGCCTTCGGCAGCCCTCGGAATCAATGCAAGAGCAGGCGACACGTTCAAGCTGATGACTTGGGCGTTTCGATAGAAGAAGGAAGGTGAAACCGACCCTCGTCACTGGGGCCACGGGTTTCATCGGCTGGCATGTGGCTCGCAAGTTGCTCGCGCGCGGGGATCAGGTTCGGGCTTTGGCCCGGCCGTCGAGCCAGGTGCGCGAGCTGGATGTCGAAGTGGTTCGCGGCGACCTGCGCGATCCGGAATCTCTCGAGCGAGCGGCCATGGGGTGCGGCGTGGTATTCCACGTCGCGGCCGATTACCGGCTGTGGGCCAAGGATGCGAGCGAATTGTATCGATCCAACGTGGATGGGACACGCAATGTCCTTGAGGCGGCGCGGAAGTGCGGCGTCGAACGCGTGGTCTATACCAGCACCGTGGGCTGCATCGGCATTCCCGAGAACGGCCTGGGCACTGAGGATACCAGCGTGAAGCTGGAGGACATGAAGGGGGCCTACAAGCGCTCGAAGTTCCAGGCCGAGCAGGTGGCGTTGGAGTTCGCGCGGTCCGGCTTCCCGGTGGTGATTGTGAATCCCACCGCGCCGATTGGCGATCACGATTTTAAGCCAACTCCCACCGGGAAAATCGTTCTGGACTTTCTCAAAGGGGCGATGCCGGCCTACGTCGATACGGGCTTGAACTTCGTAGACGCCGGCGATACGGCCGAAGGACATCTTCTAGCTTGCGAGCGAGGGCGCCCCGGGGACCGATACATTCTGGGGTCGGAGAATCTGACTCTGCGGCAGATGCTCGAACGGCTGGCTCAGGTAACGGGCGGACACGCACCGCGCTGGCGCATTCCGCATGCGCTGGCTTACGCGGCTGGCGTGGCGAGCACTGGATGGGCAAACCTAACCGGCCACGAGCCGCGGGTACCGATCGATGCCGTGAAGATGGCACGCACCAAGGTTTTCGTTTCGCTCGATAAGGCGAAGCGCGATTTAGGTTTTAATCCCCAACCAGTCGATGGCGCACTGCGGCGCGCGGTGGACTGGTTCCGGGCCAACGGTTACGTCTGATTGCTGGCGTTCATTGCCGCTGAGGCTCGCGAGTTCGCCGGCGTGCTGCGGCATGCAAAAGACGTGGCGAAGCTCGACTGGCCCATGGATTTTGCGCGTAGCGCGACGTTAAACGGCCGGGATGTAGTCTTGCTGGCGAATGGTCCTGGCCCGAGACTGGCGGCGAGGGCCGCCGAAATAGCAAAGGAGCATATCGATTTGCAAGGTTTGATAAGCGTCGGCTTCTGCGGCGCCCTAGATCCGTCGCTGAAACCGGCCGATATCATCGTCGCGCGCCAGGTCTGTGGCGGTCCGACCAACGTCACGCACGCTCTCACCGTGCCGCGTTCACAGTCATCTGAACGCAAGTTGGGCAAGCTGTTATCGACGGACCACGTAGCCACAACGTCTGAGGAAAAGAGAATGCTTCACCGGGAAACCGGCTCAGATGCCATCGAAATGGAAGCGGCTGCCCTGGCGGCCAAAGCAACCGAATGGCAGATCCCGTGCTTTGCCGTCAAAGCCGTTAGCGATATGTCGTGCGAAAGCTTGCCGTTAGATTTCAATCGGCTCCGCGACGCTGAAGGCCGTTTCAGCCGTGGCAAAATTATACTCGCTGCCCTTCGCCGGCCGAGCCTGTTTCCCAGTCTTTTGCACTTGAATCGCCGATGTAATCTTGCCGCCGAGGCCCTAGGAGATTTCCTTGCCCGCAGTAGCTTCTGAAATCCTAACCGTCCCCACGCACATGCGCGCTGCCGTTTACACGGGCGAAAGCACCATCGCCGTGAAGGAAGTGCCCACGCCGAAGATCGACCCCGGCGAGCTGCTGATCCGGGTGGAAAGCTGCGGAATCTGCCACACGGATCTAAAGAAGATCGAGTACAATCTGCTGGCCCCGCCCCGAATCTACGGCCACGAAACGGCCGGCATCGTTGCCGCGACCGGGGCCGGCGTCCATAACTTCTCGGTGGGTGATCGCGTAATCGTGTTCCACCACATTCCGTGCATGGAATGCTTCTACTGCCGGCATAAGCTGTACGCGCAGTGTCCGGTGTACAAGCGGGTGGGAGTCACGGCCGGCTACGAACCCGCCGGCGGGGGCTTTTCGCAATACGTCCGCGCGATGGACTGGATTGTCCGCCGCGGCGTCGAAAAGATACCGGACGGCGTGTCTTTCGACCGGGCTTGCTTCGTCGAGCCGGTGAATACGTGCCTGAAAGGCGTGGTTCAGCTTGCGCCCCAGCCCGAGGACGTCGTGGTGATCCTGGGCCAGGGACCGATCGGGATGATGTTCACCATGCTCGTGAAGCGCTACGGGTCAACTATTGTAGCTACCGACACAATGCCTCACCGGCGCGAGCTTGCGTTGAAGTTCGGCGCTGCAGCGGCTTTGGATCCGCGCGAGCCGGGTCTGGACGAGCGCATCCGCGAAATGACCAGCGGGCGCGGCGCCGACGCAGTAATCGTGGCGGCTTCGGTTCCGGGTATTGTCGAACAAGCCGTGCGGTATTCCCGTCCTGGCAGCCGGATTCTTCTTTTCGCCCAGACCTCTCACCAGGAGAGGATCGAGATCTCCGGCGCCGATCTGTGCGTTGGGGAGCGGATGATATTCGGCTCCTACAGCGCGTCGCTAGAGCTGCAGAAGGAGTCGGCTGACCTGGTTTTCAACGGGGCACTGCCGGTGGAGGACCTTGTGTCGCATCGTTTTCCGCTGGACGATATTCGCTCGGGAATCGAGCTGGCATTGCATCCCAACCCTAAATCGTTGAAAATTATAATTCGGCCTCAGAGGTGGTCCGAGTGAACAGCCCGCACATGTCGTCCTCTCCAATCAGCAGTCAGATGATGGCCGCCGTGCTTTATGGCCGCGAAAATCTGCAGATCGAAGCCGTTCCCGTGCCCGAAATCGGCCATAGCGATGTGCTGGTGCGTGTGCAGGCTGCCCTTACCTGCGGCACGGACGTTAAGGTGTTCCGGCGCGGTTACCATGCCCGCATGATCGTGCCTCCAGCCTTGTTCGGGCACGAACTGGCCGGCGACGTGGTCGCGGTGGGCGAGGATGTCCGTAAGTTTCGCGTCGGCCAGCGAGTGGTGGCCGCGAACTCCGCCCCGTGCCTGGAGTGCTTCTATTGCAAGCGCGGCAACCCGAACCTGTGCGAAGACCTGCTGTTTAACAACGGCGCCTACGCTGAGTACATCCGCATTCCGGCGCGTATCGTCGAGCGCAACATGTACGAGATGCCCGCGCACGTCAGTTACAAAGACGCCGCGCTCGTAGAACCCCTGGCTTGCGTATTGCGCGGTTTGGATGAAACCGGTCTACGGAGCGGGGACAACGTCGCCATCATCGGGCTCGGGCCTATCGGGCTGATGTTTGTGCGCATGGCGAAGGCGTACGGGGCGCGCGTCATCGCGATCGGCCGGCGGCAAACGCAACTGGAGCGCGCGATCCGGATGGGCGCCGACGATGTCCTGGAATCCCAGCATCCCGAAGACACGATCGGCCGGGTACGCGAGTTGACGAAGGGTTACGGCGTGGATGTCGCGATTGAGGCGGTGGGCCATCCCGATTTGTGGCAGATGGCCGTGAAATTCCTGCGGCGCGGCGGCACCGTGAACTTCTTCGGCGGCTGTCCCAACGACAGCCACATCAGCCTGGATACCTCGCTGCTGCACTACTCCGAGATCACCTGCAAAGCCAGTTTTCACCACACGCCCGCGCACATCCAGAAGGCGCTCGATTTTGTCCGGCGAGGCGTGATCACTTCGTCCGATTTCGTGAACCGCGTGGAACCGCTGACGAATCTGCTGGAAGTGATGCGGCACCTGATGAGCCACAACGGTCACATGAAGACCGCGATCATACCGTAGGCGTGCAGAAGTGGTCCCGCTGCTTGCCCCCAAGGCATTTGTTCACTCGGCTGAGGCGCTCAGCGGCGCATACGCCAAGGCAGAAGCCGAGCAATACACGCGCTGGCTGGCCACGCATCACTACGAAAATTTTCATGTCGTAAC
Source organism: Bryobacteraceae bacterium (assembly GCA_035293725.1). Lineage (GTDB taxonomy): Bacteria > Acidobacteriota > Terriglobia > Bryobacterales > Bryobacteraceae > Palsa-89. Next base: position 56,863 of record DATGMH010000022.1, on the reverse strand, counting down.
GTTCCTGCTACCTAAGCGATTGCATCAGGACTTCTACAACGTATACGCATTCTGCCGTTGGGCAGACGATTTAGGCGACGAGATCGGCGACCGGGCGGAGAGCCTGCGCCTCCTGGCGTGGTGGCGGCGCGAACTGGAAGCGATGTATGCGGGCGAGGTGCGGCATCCAGTCTTCGTGGCGCTTCAGGACACGGCCCGCAAATACGAACTGCCGATGCAGCTCTTTTGCGACCTGATTAGGGCGTTTGAACAGGATCAGGTTGTGACGCGCTACCAAACCTGGACGGAAGTGTTCGCTTATTGCCGCTATTCGGCTAATCCCGTCGGCCGGCTGGTACTACGGCTGTGCGGCTATGCGGACGAGGAGCGGGACCGCTTGTCGGACTCGACCTGCACGGCCCTGCAGCTCGCCAATTTCTGGCAGGACGTGACTGTCGATTATGAAAAGAATCGTGTCTATCTGCCGCTGGACCTGCTGGCGCGGCATGGCTGCACTGAAAACGATATTGCCACGCGCAACTTTACTCCCGGGTTCGGGGCTGCGATGCGGGATGCGGTGGGAGTGGCTCGTACGCTTTTCCTGGAAGGGTTGCCGCTGGTAAACATGGTAGACCGGAGGCTTTCTTTCGATCTGGATTTGTTTAGCCGGGGCGGGATGCGGGTGCTGGAAAAAATCGAGCGGCAGAACTACAACGTGCTCGCGAAACGACCCAAAGTTTCCAAGCTGGACCGCTTGGGCCTGGTGGCGCGCGTGCTGGTCCGTGCCGCGTTCAAACGCGCATGAGCGCCACCGCCGCAACCAACCGGCCTACCGCCTTAGCCGCCTCCTACGCGTTTTGCCGCGGCATCGCCCGAAGACGCGCCCGCAACTTTTATTACTCCTTCCTGCTGCTCTCGCGCGCCCAGCGCGACGCGATGTGCGCCGTCTATGCGTTTATGCGCTATTGCGACGACATAAGCGAGGCTCAAGGCGCCACCGCCGGCGCAATCGAGCAATGGCGGCATGACCTGAATCGCGCGCTGGCGGGCGAATATCCGGATAATCCGCTCTGGCCGGCGTTTCGAGATACCGTGGAGCGCTACCACATCCCGCACCGGTATTTTCACGAGATGATCGATGGCGTTGGCGGCGACCTGCAGCCGCGCCGCATGCAGACCTTCGAGGAGCTGTATCGCTATTGCTACCAGGTTGCCAGCGTGGTCGGCCTGACCATCATCCACATCTTCGGCTTCGAATCGCCCGACGCCCTGGTGCTTGCCGAAAAATGCGGGATCGCTTTCCAGTTGACCAACATTCTGCGCGATGTTCGCGAAGATTGCCTCAACGAACGAATTTATATACCAGAAGAAGACATCCGCCGCTTTGGCGCGGACCTGTTCAAGTACGACGGCCGTTTCGTGTCGCTCATGCGCTTTGAGGCTGCGCGCGCCCGCGACTATTATGAACAGGCCCGGCCGCTCATAGGTCTGGTTGCGCCCGCCAGCCGGGCTTCGCTTTGGGCGCTGATCGAGATTTACCGCCGTTTGCTCCGCCGCATCGAACGCGCCAACTACGACGTGCTCGTCAATCGAGTGCGCGTGCCGATGTGGGAGAAGCTGGCGATTCTCTCCCGAGCCGTGGTGCGCTAGCCGCGTAATGCTCCGCAGCTCCTCTCAAGCGATGCCGGCTGTCTCTGATGTATGACGGGCGGCTCGGGCCTCGAATCGTTCCTGATATTCACTTCAGCTGTGAGTTCCGGCCAGCGGCATCGGCTGCCATACAAGCCGCAAGTCGCCAGTTTGCTACGCTCAGGAATGATCCATGGCCGTCTCGGGAATTAAAGATTCGCTCAAACAACAGGGCGTCCGGCTCACGCGTCAGCGGCAGATTCTGCTGGATCTCATCGATCAATCCGGCCAACATCTCGACGCCGAGCGCCTGTATCAGCTCGGCCGCGAAAAAGATCCCAAGCTGAACCGCGTTACCGTCTACCGCACACTCAAGCTTCTGAAAGCCGGCGGACTCGTGGACGAGCTGGACTTGATGCATCACTCCGGTGACCAGCATTACTACGAGACCCGGCTGAAACAAGAGCACGCGCACGTTATTTGCCTGCGCTGCGGAAAGATCGAAGAATTTTTCGGAGATCCGCTCCGAAAGATGCGCGAACAGATTCAAAGTCACTTCGGCTTTGAGATTGTGCTGGCGCGCACCGAGGTCGGCGGCTATTGCGCCCATTGCCAGGTATTGCGGGCTCAGGAGATGCATGCCGCCGCGGAAATTCCGTCTCCATCGCGCAAAGCGCGGCGCCATCGAGGCCGCTGACGTCCATGGCCTATATCGAGACCGCGCGTGTTCCCGCGCTGGAAGTCATCAATCCCTCCGGCCAGCGCAGCCGCGTTGCCGTGGCGCCGCTGCCATTCCAGATCGGGCGGCATGGTGAGAATCACCTGATCTTGCGCGACAACCGAATTTCGCGCAGTCACGCGCGCATCGTCGCCGAGGGCGACGGTTATTTCATCGAAGATCTCAACAGCCGCCAGGGCGTTTACGTCAACGGGCAGCGCGCCGCCCGCCAGAGGCTTTCCGGATCGGATCGTATCGATTTCGGGCTCCCGGATTCCTATCGCTTGATCTTCACCTTTGAGGACGAACTGCACCGCGTTCTGGACCAGTTTTCGATCCAGAGCCCGGCCGCCACGAATCTGTCGAAGCTGCGATCGCTGGTTGAAGTAGCGCGCGCGTTTCGGAGTTCGCTTTCCCATGAGGATGTTCTGGCCGCCGTGGTGGACGCCGCGCTGGCCGTGACGGGCGCCGAGCGCGGGTTTTTGCTGCTCACGAGCGGGCAGGAACTGGAAGTAAACGTCGCCCGAGACCGGCGCGGCGCTCCTTTGGCCAGTACCGATCTCCAAGTCCCGCGCTCCATTATCTTGCGGGCGCTCCGGAACCGGCGCGAGCTTTTGTCCATGACTTTCGATGCCGCCGGAGAGGCCGGCGTGCGTCCGGAAACGTCGGTGGCGGATCTAGACCTGCGCAGTGTAGTGTGCGTGCCGCTGATTCGCGTCCGCCTTGGATCCACCGAAGACACTCTGGCCGCATCCGTCCAGGACACGGTGGGGTTGCTGTACATGGATTCGCGGGTTTCGGCGGCAGATCTCTCGGCCGGAAATCGCGAGATTCTGCAGACCCTGGCGCTCGAAGCCTCGACCATTTTGGAAAACGCGCGCCTGCTCGTCGAGGAAAGAGAAAAACAGCGCCTGGAAGAGGAGCTGAACATCGCGCGCGATATTCAGCGCGGCCTCTTGCCGAGCGCGCTGCCTTCCGCCGGATGGTTTCGCGCGGCGGGCTCCAGCATGGCTTCGCGGCAGGTGGGCGGCGATTATTTCGACGTGCGTCCGGCGGGGGCGAATGCCTATTCCTGCACGATCGCCGACGTTTCCGGCAAAGGCATGAGCGCGGCGCTGCTGGCCGCATTGCTACAGGGTGCTTTTTCAGTCGCCGGCGAGCTTCCCGTGCGCATAGATGATTTGATGTCGCGTGCGAACCGTTTCCTGAACGAGCGCACGCAGGGTGAAAAGTACGCGACTCTGTTCTACTGCCTGGTGGATCGGTCGGGGCTGCTGCGTTGGGTCAATGCGGGCCATCCCAAGCCGATTCTCGTCCGCGCCGGCTCGCCGCTTCAGACATTGGAGAGTACCGGTTTGCCGCTGGGATTAATGGAGACGGCGGAGTACGAGACCCAGACCATCCAATTGCAGGCCGGCGACAAGCTCGTGCTCTTTAGCGACGGACTTTCGGAAGCGGAGAACGCCGACGGTGAATTTTTCGACCGGACGGCCTTGCGCGACCTGCTGTGCGCGCACAGCTTGCTCGCAAGCGCCGAATTGCATCAGCGCCTGACGCGCGCGGTGACCGAGTTCACCGACGAGGCGGACCTGAGTGACGACGTCACTATACTTGTAGTGGAGTATTGCCCCTAGATGCTGTCCGATTCCGGCTCCTGCGGCGAACCGTAGCCAACGCAAGCAGTGCGCCCGCGGCGCCGACGATGCCTAAGCCCAATGCGGTGCCAGGGAGGGGATCCCGCGGCTTCGGCGGAAGCGACACAACACCGCTCGCGCCCACAATCGCCGGTGATTGCACGTAGCGGCCGTAACGCGGCTTGTGAAAATTGACGGCGAGTTCCGCCAATTGCCTGACTGCCTCGCCGCCACTCATCGGCCGGCCGTGCCCGCACGCAAGCGTTAGCGGCTGTAGCGATGCCAAACGACTTACTGACTCGCCCGCCGCGGTCCAATCGTAAGTCGCCGTCGCGGGCGGTCCACATACGCGCGGTAATCCGGTTGCCGATGCGAAAAACGAATTGAGATTTACCGTAGTGAACGCGTCGCCGGCGAGCAGCGTTCCATCCGAACGGCGGAAGAACGCGACGTGTCCGGGTGAATGACCAGGCGTGTGTACCCACTTCCAACCCGCTCCGGGCAGGCCCATCGTTTCAGATGGCAAAGCTTGGACGGCTGGTGTCACATCCGGAGCCCCCGGCTTAGAGAAGCGCGCCAGCAACCCCAGGACCCCGCCCACGGTAGGATCCGCCGGCGGATATTGCGATTCGCCGCCGAGATAGGGCAACTCCAGAGGATGCGCCAGCACCGGCACGCGCCAATATCGGGCGAGTTCCAGTGCGCTGCCGGCGTGATCCGGATGTCCGTGCGTCAGAAAAATCGCTTTCGGGGCGGAACCTCGTCCGTAAATGGATTCTGCGGCCGCGCGAATCTTGTGCCCCTCACCCGGCAATCCGGCGTCCACCAGTGCCCACTCGCCCCCGGAGTCCCCGACGAAATAGACGTTGGCAATGCGGAGCGGGACGTGGAAAACACCGGGTGCGACTTCTTTGGCGGACACGGGAGTATTTTAACAGCTAAGTGGCCGAACTGGCGCGCCTTCGTGGCGCGTCTCGGATAGCTGCACTTACTGCGCTCCACGTTTTGCGCGCTGCTATAATCAAGCAAGTTGCACATCCGAAATTATCTGAATCCTATCTGCACCGCGCCGCGTATCAATTAGTAAGGAATGGAATAAATGAGCACGCCTAAGCTTCAGCCGGTCGAGACAGTTCCGGCGATCTCCAATGCAGTCGGCAACTTTAAGGTTTTCAATCGCATCGTGGATTGGATCACCAACGACCGGCTGCAGTTGCTAAATATCACCGAACGAGTTAACGAAATCGTTCGCAAGAGCGGGATCCGCGACGGCCTGGTCCATGTGCAGTCCCTGCACACCACTTCAGCGGTGTTTTTAAACGAATGGCAAGACGCGCTATTGCACGACGTAAGGGCTTTCCTGGAGCAGATGGTGCATCGTGAGCAGTATTATCGCCACAACGACCCCCAGCACTCCGATTGCGAGCGCAAAAACGCGGACTCGCATCTGCGCGGAATGCTGATGGGTCAGACCCTATGCTTGCAGGTGCGCAATGCCAGCGTACTGCTTGGCACTTGGCAGAGCATCATTTTCGCAGAGTTCGACGGGCCGCGCAGCCGGTCACTTGCCGTGCAAGTCTCCGGCGTGTAGCGCCGTGCCGCGATACTTCACACTGCTTGAAGCGGAAGAGCTGCTGCCGCGCGTCGAGTCCGCCATTCGCGACGCGATTGCCGTGAAATCCGAATACCAGCAAGCCGAATCGGAAATCCAGGAGTTCCAGCGCAAGATCATGTTCCAGGGGGGTCTGATGGTGGACCGTACCCAGCTTCTCGGCCGCAAGCAGCGGCGCGACTCCAGCGCGCGGCAGCTCAATGAAGCCATCGAGAAAATCCAGGAATACGGGTGCTTGGTCAAGGATCTGGATATCGGTCTCATCGATTTCCCCACGCTGCTGAACGGGCAGGAAGTTTATCTGTGCTGGAAACTCGGCGAGCGCGAAATTCGATTCTGGCATGGCGTCGAAGAAGGTTTTCGCGGGCGCAAGCCCATCGATCAGGATTTTCTCGACCGTCATAAGGGCGACCAGCCCAACTGATTGTGCGAGAATTGAGAAAGCCGTCTCGACGCTGTTGATCTCTCAAATTTAAGCATGCTGCTGAGCCGAGAATTCGTCACCTACCTATCCAGACAGCTCGTCAAGCGATTGACGCCCCAAATCATCGAAACCAGCGATCCCAATGCTGCGGCAGAGATGATCGGGAACATCATTGAGGACGAGTTGCAGGTTGAGGACCGCCTGAACGACGAAGTACGCGAACTCCTGAGTCAGTACAGCGAATACATGCGCCGCGAAGGCGTCAGTTATCAGGAGATGTTCCGGAGGATCAAGAACACGTTGATCTCGCAGCGCAAGGTGATTCGCGCGTCCGGCCGCGACACCGGCGACAACATGAAATTGTCACGTGACAAGGTCAATGACATTTCGCACAAGTTAGTGGCGGCGTTCCGCAAGGCGCGCGAGTTTCGCGTCAAGAAAGACCCCAACGACGTGCGGCTGGAAATCGTGAAGGCCATGACGGAACTGCTGGCGGTCGAGGAGAAGGTCGACCGCGCGGCGCGCACAAAAATCAGGTCCCAGAAAAAGGAAATCGCCGAAGGCACCGAGGAGTGGGACCTCCTCCACCGCCGCTACTATGCCGAGGAGCTGAAGAAGTTCGGCATCGATCTCAACCGGTGAACCGCCCGCATCAGCCGAGGACGGACCCCGATCAGCCTGCGACGCAACGCATCCAGCGGCTGGCTGCGCACAGTCGAGCGGGTGGATCCGCGATCGCGGGTTTAGGCCATCATCTTCGTAGCGTGCGCCTGGCCGCCGTGTCAACATAGAAGTTACTCGTCCCGATGGAATTCGGATACACATTTGAGCAGCTTCAGCTTCGCAAAACGGTGCGTGAGTTTGCCCAGGCGGAGATCGCGCCGCACGTTTCTGAATGGGATGAGCACCAGATTTTTCCGCTGGACGCCATCAAGCGAGCCGGCCACCTTGGCTACATGGGTGCGATCTTTCCCGAGGATCTGGGTGGCGCCGGGTTTGGCTACATCGAGTACGCCATCATTATCGAAGAACTCGCTCGCGTCGATCCGGCCGTCGGCCTGATCGTCGCCGCGCACAATTCGCTCTGCACCAATCACATTTTTCTGGCCGGAAATGACGAGCAGCGCCGGAAATATATCCCGCGCCTTGCCACGGCGGAGTGGATCGGCTGCTGGTCTCTCACTGAGCCGGAAGCTGGTTCAGATGCCGCCGGCACTCGCACCCGGGCGGTACGAGACGGCGCGTGCTGGGTCCTGAACGGCGGAAAAACGTTCACCACGAACGCGCAATATGCCGATGTCTGCGTCGCCATGGCGGTCACAGATCGTGCTGCTTCGCACCACGGCATCTCGGCCTTCATTCTGGAAAAGGACGTGCCCGGCTATCGCGTCGGCAAAAAAGAGAACAAGCTGGGTATGCGGGCCAGCGCCACCGGCGAGGTGCTCTTCACCGATTGCCGCCTGCCCGATTCGCAGCTTCTGGGCAAAGCGGGCGAGGGCTTTGTCGACAGCCTCCGCATCCTCGATGGCGGGCGCATATCGATTGCGGCGCTCTCGGTGGGCACCGCGCAAGGCGCTTATGAAGCCGCGCTGAAATATTCCAAGCAGCGCAAACAGTTCGGACGGCCGATTTCGGAATTCCAAGCCATCCAAAATAAGCTGGCTGACATGGCCACCGAAATCGACGCGGCGCGCCTGCTGACTTACCGCGCCGGTTGGATGAAAGACCAAGGCGAGCGCGTCACAAAGGAATCCTCCATGGCGAAGCTGTTTGCGTCCGAAGTGGCCGTGCGAGTGGCCAATGAAGCCGTGCAGATCCACGGCGGCTACGGCTTCATCAAGGACTATCCGGTCGAAAAATTTTATCGCGACGTCAAACTCTGCACCATCGGGGAAGGGACCAGCGAGATCCAACGGCTCGTGATCGCGCGGCAGCTTCTGAAAAGCTAATGGCGTCCTGGTCCGAGCAGATCCTTGCGGGAGATCAGCGCGCTTTGGCTCGTGCGGCCACCGCCGTCGAAAACCGGCGGCCGGACGCAGAGCAACTGCTCAAGGAAGTGTTTTCGCGGACGGGCCGCGCCGCCGTTATCGGGATCACCGGCGCTCCGGGCGCAGGCAAGAGCTCACTGGTGGACCGTCTTATTCACACACTTCGTTTGGAAGCGAAGCAGGTGGGGGCGATCGCGGTCGACCCCACTAGCCCGTACACGGGCGGCGCGATCCTGGGCGATCGCATCCGCATGCTCAATCACCATGCCGACCCCGGCGTTTTCATTCGTTCCATGGCGACGCGCGGGTGGCTGGGCGGGCTCGCTCCTGCAACCACGGATATGGCTCTGCTGCTCGACGCGGCAGGAAAAGACATTATCTTGATTGAGACCGTCGGCGTGGGCCAGGATGAAGTCGAAATCGCCAAGCTCGCCGACGCGACCGTTGTCGTGCTGGTGCCTGGAATGGGCGACGACGTCCAAGCGATCAAAGCCGGGATCATGGAAATCGCCGACGTGTTCGTGATCAACAAGTCCGATCAGCCGGGCGCTGACCGGCTGCAGCGCGAGATTAAGGCGCTGCAAAGTTTGTCGGTTCGCAAGGACGGCTGGGTACCCCCCATCGTCCATACCGTAGCCACAGAGGGGAAGGGAATCGCCGAGGCCCTGGCCGGGGTACGATCGTTTCTTGATCGAGGCGCGAGCAAAGACCGCGCCGTCGAGAACTGGGATCTGCGCTTGCGCGAGATGCTGCGCGAGCGCTTGCTGGATCGTTTCAAGGACTTAGATTTTCACGCTGCGGCGCAGAACGTGGCCGAGCGCCGGATGAATCCGTACACAACTGTCGATGACTGGCTCAAACAAGTTCTCGATTGATCACCTGGGCATTGCGGTGCGATCGCTGGACGCCGCGCTGGAGTTCTATGAAAAACAGCTGGGGTTTTCCGTCGGACTGCGCGAAACCGTGGAGCAGGAGCGCGTGAACGTAGCCATGCTCCCCGCCGGCGGCTCTCGCATTGAACTCCTGGAAGCCACCGGACCCGATTCGGTGATCGCAAAATTCATTGAAAACCGTGGGGAGGGCCTGCATCACATCGCCGTTAAAGTGCCCGACCTGCCGGCGACCGTCGAGCGATTGAAGTCCCACGGCGCGCGCCTGCTCAATGATCCGCGGCCGGGAGCCGGCGGACACCTCTACGTGTTTGTGCATCCCGCCTCCACCGGCGGCGTTTTGCTCGAGCTGATTCAGGAATGAACCTATTCATCGCATGAAACCAACCATCGGAATCATCGGAGGCAGCGGCCTTTATTCCATGCCCGGATTTGAAGCCCAGGAAGAGCTGCTGTTGGACAGCCCTTGGGGAAGGCCGTCGGACCAGTACATCGTCGGGCGCTTGGCGGGCCAGGAAGTTGCGTTCCTCAGCCGGCACGGACGCGGCCATCGTATCTCACCCTCGGAGCTGAATTTTCGCGCCAACATCTTCGGCTTCAAAACGCTCGGTGTCGAGCGCATCATTTCGCTTAGCGCGGTTGGGTCGCTCAAAGAGGAGCATCACCCGCTCAAATTCGTGGTCCCCGATCAATTTTTCGACCGTACACGCGGCCGCGCTTCCAGCTTTTTCGGCGAGGGACTGGTCGCGCACATCAGCTTCGCCGAACCGATCTGCCCGCAATTAGCCGAAGTGGTTTGCGCCGCCTGTATGGGGACCGGTGTGGAAGTAAGCAAGGGCGGCACCTACCTCTGCATGGAGGGGCCTGCCTTTTCCACCAAGGCCGAATCGAACGTATACCGCAGTTGGGGCATGGACGTGATCGGCATGACCAATCTGCAGGAGGCTAAGTTGGCGCGAGAGGCCGAGATCTGCTACGTCACGGTTGCGATGGTGACCGATTACGATTGCTGGCACGAAGAGCACGACGCCGTAACCGTGACCGACATTCTCGCCAATTTGAGCCGCAATGCGGAAAACGCGTGTAAGGTTGTTGCGGCAAGCGTGGCCAGCATGCCCGCGAAACGCGAGTGCAAATGCGGATCGGCTCTGGCGCACGCCCTAATAACCGATCCGGCCGCGGTGCCTCCTACAACACGCAAGAAGCTGGAGCTGCTGGTTGCAAAATACCTCGGCTGAGCGCGCCGCGCGCGAGCTGCTGCAATACTGCTTGGAAAAGCGGCCGTGGCCCGAGCATCTGTTGGATACGCTGCTTGGTCCCGAGGCAAGCCCGGCCTTGTTTCGAATAGTGGTGGAACGCCTGGGCGACCTGTTCGAGCCAGAACTGTGCAGCGTATACGCCGAGCTGTTTTCGGAGGCCATCGCGCGGAGAATTCCGGAATTGCATGCCGAACATCTGGCCCTGCGATACCAGCGCGTACGCGCGGCTCGCGTTTTCGATCGCGATCCGGGCGCCATTCAAAATGTTTCCGTGCTTTCCCGGGTTACGCTCGGTGCTGACGTTGCGATCACCAGCGTTTTGCTCGACGCCGCCAAGCGGCGCTTCCCGAAAGCCCGGATCTGGTTTGCCGGACCGCATAAAAATTGGGAGCTCTTCCAGGCCGATCCCCGGCTGAGCCATCTCCCCATCGCGTATCGGCGCGGCAGTGCGCTGGATGACCGGCTTTCCATTTGGCAGGAGCTGCGCGATGCTTTGTGCCAGCCCGCCAGCATCGTAATCGATCCCGATTCGCGGCTCACGCAACTCGGTCTGCTGCCGGTGTGCCCTGAACAAGACTACTATTTTTTCGAGAGCCGGTCCTACGGCGGCACATCCGGCCAGCCACTCTCGCTGCTGGCCCGGCGTTGGGCCATGGAGACGTTTAGCGCGGCCGATGCGCGCCCGTATATTTGTACCGGTCTCGATGCAGCTCGATTTGCGACGACCGTCAGTTTCGGCGTCGGCGAGAATCCGGAAAAACGCGCCCCCGATCCGTTTGAAGAAGAGCTTCTGCGTGGGTTGCCGCGGCCGCTCTTGATCGACAAGGGCGGGGGCGGCGAAGAAGCCGAGCGCGTGGAACGCGCGGCCGCTTCCGCTGGTTCAGGTGTCGAGATGTGGGACGGCTCGTTCGCCGGGTTTGCCGAGCACATCGCGCGCAGCCGTTTGTATGTTGGCTATGACTCGGCTGGCGGCCATGTTGCCTCGGCCTGTGGGGTCCCGCTCATCAGCATTTTCTCCGGCTTTCCTTCGGAGCGTATGCTGCAGCGCTGGACCCCGCCGGGGGCTCACATTCTCCGTGCTGGCGAGCCGCCTGTGGCGACCGAACTCGTGCGCGCGGCGTTGGCACTCGTGCGAACGCTCGGACTCGCTACTTCTTAGTCTTGCTGTCCTGGGCGGGCTTCTCTTGAGTTTGATCGTCGGACAGCGGCTCGGGCGTATCGAACTTGATCGTGCTGCCGGTTTCGAACTTCCGATACAACCGGAACTCGATTTCGTTCTTCGTCGCCACGCGAGCAGCGCGCGACGTCAGCACCGCCTTCAGTGGGAGCAGATAAGTGGCATCCGCAATTTTCGCGAAATCGTAATCCAACGAAACGTGGATCTCCTGAATGGGAAAATCGGGAGGTACGTTGTACGGGTTCAGCGTAACCTTCGTCACCATGTTGGTGTCGCGATCGATATACACCAAGCCTCGATATGCCGGCACGAGCTCCTGCTTGGTATCGGTTTCTTCAACGTGGTATTTCGAGAACTCCTGCGCGATTTCGTACGCGAACACGTAGGCACGCCGCCCGCGCAGTGTCGCCCAATGATCCCACTCGAATTTGGCGTGGCTTTCCGGATCGAAAATTTCCTTCATCATTGTGCCGAACTCGCCCGATGACGTCGTGCCGCCGAGCTGTTCCATCTTCACATTGGTCACCGGCTGATTGTTCTTCAGCACGATGTCGTAATCTTCGTGCTGCCCATCGTAGGTGAGCTTCGCGGTGATGGTATCGGTGTTGTGGAACGCAGTCCCTTTGCCGGAGGGATCGATGAACCGCCGTGTCACCTGCACGCAAATGAAATTCGGCAGGTTCTTGGTGTAATTCATCACGTAATCGCGCGTCTCGGACAGGATTTTCTCCTGTTCGGCCGAGCTGGGCGCCGGCGGCGGAACATAGACGACCTTCGGTGCCGCAGGCGCGGGTTGCGGAAGATTCGCTGTGGCGTCCACCATGGCGCGTAGCGCGGCCACCGTTTTCGGACCGGCGCCCTGACTTTGAAGCTCCTCTACGGTGGCGTCCTCCAGCCGTTCCGTCAACTTCACCTGTCGCAAGTACTGTGCGACCTGAGCGTCCGGCTGCTTCAATTGAATGGTGGACTGGATGAAGGCCTTCAGCTTTTCTACTGTCAGGCTCATCTGGGAGGCGGCGAACAGAGCGCCCGCAGATACCAGAAGGAGCAAATACCGCATATTCCTATTGTGCCTCAGAACCCGGCTTTTGGCCCAGAATATCGCGTATCGCCGGCCCCACGTCCGCGTAACGGAACGCATAACCGGCTGCTTCGGATGCTTTCGGAAGCACACGCTGGCTTGACACCAGCGCATCCGCCATTTCCCCGAACAGCAGCTTCAGACCGAGGTAGGGGACCGGAAAAACGGCCGGGCGGCGCAGAACCGAGGCGAGTTCCCGGGTGAAATCGCGATTGGTCACTGGGTTTGGCGCCGTGATATTCAGCGCGCCGGAAACGGTTCCGTTCTGCATCGCAAAAAGGGTCAAGCCCACCGCATCGTCGATGTGAATCCACGAGACCCACTGTCTGCCGGCCCCCATCCGGCCGCCCAGGCCGGCGCGGAATGTAGGCAGCATCTTTTGCAGCGCGCCTCCGTGGCCGAGCACGATCCCGAACCGCAGCCTGACCACCCGGATCCCCAGCCGCTCGGCCGATTGAGCCCTGCTTTCCCATTCCCGTACCAGATCCGCCAAAAAGCCGACACCGGGGCTGGAGATCTCTGTGAGTATCTCATCGCCTCGCGATCCGTAGATCCCGATCGCCGACGCGCACACCAGTACGGCCGGACGCGGATCCAGCCGCGCGAGCGCGTTCACCAGAAGGCGCGTGCCATCGATCCGGCTGCTGCGGATGCGTGCCTTCGCTGCTGCCGTCCAGCGCTGCGCCACCGGTTCGCCCGCCAGATGGATCACCGCATCCGAGTTGGCGAGACTTGCGGGCGCCGGTTCCACCGTCGCGTTCCATTCAGAGAAGGCTACTGCGGCGGGAAGACCCATCGGACGTCTTCTCCCAAGCACATGTACATCATGACCGCCCGCGAGCAGCTTCGCGACCACACGTCTTCCGACGAAACCGCTCGCGCCAGTAACAGTGATGATCATGGCTCGTCTTCGACAGGGCAAGTGTAACTGTCTATGTCCATTCTTCGCTGCGCACCGTCATACGAGATATAGCGCAGTGAAGCCGTCGGACGCCGAGCGCGTTCTTCGGTGTAGATGTGCTTCAGATCCGCGGATTGCGCGGCCGCCAGCCCAGTTCGTCGTAGCTTACGCGCGGCGGTAGAAGCGACCGATTCCGTTTCGGTCTCCGCGCGAGTTCGCTACTTCCGACTTTCTTGAGCTTTTTCTTGAGCTCGAGCTCCCGCGAGAATGTCTTCCATCCCGTAATTGCCTTCATGACAGGCATATTCGTAAATGGGTTCTTCGCTCTTCGTCATTGGAACCGACGCGGTCCAGGACCTGGTCCAAATTGTCGGATCGTCCACCGTAAACTCGTACAGGAGTGTTTTTGCGTCGCGCCGGGTGAATCGTTCAATCAGGTGAAGCTTTTCATCTGTCGCCACCCGCAATCCGATGGTTCCCGTGCCGTTGTCCGTGAAATTGACAGTGTCAATTACGAGCGTGTCCCCTTCCCAGTGGCCGCGCGAGTCCCCCATCCACTGCCGAAGGTTTCCGTGCGGCCGGCCGTCCAGCGGAACGACGCGAGCGCTGTGGACCATTTCAGTGAACAGCATAACCTGCCCGGGCGCCTGGAGAATCTGGACGTTGTTGTTGTACCCGCTGGGCATCATGGGAGGCCCTGAATTGAAACCGAGGATGCAGCGTTCCCACAGCGGGCGGTCCTCCGGCCCTTTCGGAACTGCCGCCAATCTCGCGGCTCGCTCGGCTGCTCGTTTTTGCCCGAAAGGAGTCATGGGAGGAAGCTTGCCATCGGGAGGATCGACGATCAGCGACGTTTGATTCGTCGCACTCTTTCCGAAGTCGTAGAAAAGATCGTTGTAAGCGCGCGCCACGTCGGCGTCGTTCCCGCCGTCGCGCCGGTCGAAATTCCTGCGTTCGCTCACGCGCTTAGCGTATTCGGCGGCTTCTTGGTCGGTTAGCCGCGCTTTCCCGGCCAATTCCGCGGGGCGTTCCAAAGGCGTGAGAGTCGCGAAGCTCCAGATACCTTCAAGGTCCGGATGAATGGCCTTAGCAGTTTTGTTTTGCGAAAATCCAGTTAGAGTGGCTACGGCAACCAGAGCCGTCGAGCGAAGAATTGACGCGAAATTCATTTGCAACTCCTCCGACGTGCTCAGGTCACGAGGTCTTTTTCGGCCACGGAACGCCCTGGTCTTGTTTTGTGACCGGTCCGATGCCCTTGTTCACGAACTTCTGGACACGATGCCCTTGGTAGGTTTCCGTCGTGTAGATGTTGCCCTTTGAATCTACGGCGATGCTGTGCACGCCATAGAACTGGCCCGGTTGCCGTCCACCGTCGCCAAACGAGGTGAGGATCTGAAGCGAGTCCCGATCCATGATGTAGACCTTCTCGTTCTCGCCGTCACAAAGATAGAGGTACTTCTGCTGCGGATCCTTGGAAAATGCAATATCCCACACCGAGCCCGCGCCCAAGGTCCGCTTGGCGATGAAAGTCTCTTTGACGAAAGTCCCATCGGGTTTGAACACCTGAATGCGATCGTTTACGCGGTCGCAGACATACAGCAAATTATCGTGGGATAGTTCGGCGCAATGCACCGGATTGCGAAATTGCTGCGCAGGCGGCGCATCGGGATTGTAGCGGCCGAGATTCGTATCGTCCGGTTTGTGGCCGTAAGCGCCCCAATGGCGTTTGTATTTGCCGGTTTCGGCGTCGTAGACGATCACGCGATGGTTGCCATAACCGTCGGCAACATACAACTCGTTCGTCTTCGGGTCGACAAAGGTTTTAGCCGGCAGCCTCAGATTCGCGACATCGTTGCTTCCTTTGGTCTGCGCCGGTTTGCCGATTTGCATCAGGAACTTGCCGTCCTGAGTAAACTTCAAAACCATGTTGTCGTACCAATAGCCGATGAGATCCGTTTGGCCTTCCTCGAGTGGTTGGCCCCGGCCGGCGCCGCGCCCTTCTGAGCCGGGCGGCCGTCCACGCCCGTTTCCGGCGATCCAGACATTGCCTTTGTAGTCGATGGTGATGCCGTGGTTGGAATTCGGCCAATCGTAGCCTTGCCCCGGACCGCCCCAGTGCCTCAGTAGATTTCCTGCCTGATCGAACTCCAGCACGGGAGGAGCCGGAGAACAGCACTCCGCCTGCGGCGGATTCGTCGCTGCATGCTGCTCGCCCGGATCATTGGAGCCGGACCGATGCACGATCCAGATGTGATCTTGCGCATCAACGGAGACCCCAATGGTCATGCCCATCACCCAGTGGTTCGGCAATGGCTTTGGCCAAAATGGGTCGACTTCGAAACGAGGAGCGCTCGTGTCCGCCGCACGGACCGTGGCGCGTTTGGAAAGTACTCTGGAAGCGATTGCGAGGGCCAGCAGCATCGCTATAAATGCTGTGGCAACGGAGAAATGCCTTTTCATGGTTCCTCCTACCAGACTGTCTGCTGCCTACTGCCTACTCGAAATTACTGATGCAACGTTGAACTGCGACTAGGGCTTGACGGTTACTTCTACAGTGCCATTCGTCCAGCAGCACTGAAACCCGCCGCCGCCGCCCTCGCCAGAATAATCGTTGATGGTGACGTGTAGAACGTATTCGCCCGGCTCGCTGAACTCAGCCGTGGTGGTAGCTTTTCCGTTGAACACGAACTTGCTGTCACCCGCCGGCAGTTTCTCGGCCGCGGGTTTTGGTTTTGAAAATGTGACCGTGCCCGGACCGCGATACTTGGTCCATGTGACGGTCACCGGGATCGGGCTTAGATTGCGGGGCTTCGCTCCCGAATTGGAGAACCACTTCCCGTCGTCGGATACCCAGACCGTAAGGGGAAGCGGCTGGCCCACGGTTGCAGTTCGCTTGATGGACAAACCGACAGGTCCTTGTACCACCGGCCCCTGTTCGCTGAAATCCTGGAATCGGAGAGTCGGCGGTGTGTCTGCGTCGGGCCCCACATCGGCCGCGGAAGCAAACGGCGAAATTTCATAATCGCGGTTCAGCCACAGCTTGATGGAAGTCGGCTTTCCGTTCGCAACAATCGTCCACGTGAGTTTTTTCTCTCCGAAATCCTTCGGCACTTTGATGGTGAAAATTCCCCAACCTCGGCCCGGACCGAAATGCGTCGGCTGCCCGTAGTCCGGACCGCCGGGCTGAATCTGGTTGTCGGGACCGAGCGGGATATCCAGCGCCTGCTTAGTGTTTCGATTGAAATATCCGACCAGCATGCTATAGCTTCCGTCCGGGTTCTGGAACCATCCTTCATACGCTCCGGTCACGCTCTGTCCGGCTTCCAGCGCCGGCTCGAATGGCAGCGACTGACCCAGCAAACCCGCAGCGGTAAAGAGCGCTGCCCCGAACAATCCAATAAAACCCGATCTAGAATTCATTTGCGAAGTGTTTCCTGCTTGTGATACTGAAATGCCACGGGAGCCGCAAACTGCGCCGCGCCCGTGGCAATCTCCTAAACGACTGCTCTACTGAATACTGGCCGTTGTGCGCGGCCCTTTATGCTTGGCCGCCCACTCGTTGTAATCCTCGTCGCTCACGTAGGTGACGTTCACCCACGCGTGCGCCATTTCGTCGACCGTCCGATCTCCGAACCCGACCCACTGATCCGGATCCGGATTGTTCTTATTCGCGGTGGTGTTGTCGTGCCACGCCACCACGTGGATGATCGTGCCCTTGGGGAACATCGGCGCTGCATCGTCCGCATAGATGTAATTCGTCATCCAGTTGAAGTTGAAGTGGCTGACGTAGCTCACGACTTGCGTATTGCCGTCGGGCAAGATCGCTTCCAGCAACATCGCCTTGCCGCGCAGATGCATATGCGGTTGGATGTTTTCAAGAATTGCGGCCTGCTTCAACACCGTGAAACCCTCGTGCTGCGCGATGGTGTTCGGCGAAATGTCGAGGCGGCCGCGCGGGAGCGCCTGGAAGCCCGTCAAATAGGTGCGATACTTCGGCTCTTGGCCCTTCGGATAGAACCAAACGCCCAACTGTACGCCAGAGCGGATCTCTTCGCCCACCGCGTGGATGTGAACGTCCCACGAAATTTGGGAGCCGGGCAACAGCAGCTTTCCGGTGTTGGGGCGGTACATATCGTACTGCTTTCCAATGGCCCATTCCATCAGCATTCCGCGTCCGCCGAAGGCCGCCGTGCGATCCGGCGAGTTGGGATCGTTCGGCTCGTCTTGATCCAGATAAGCGACGGCATGGTGGATGATCCGGCGTCCCTCTTCGTTGGTTGGCCGCATCTCGACAGCGCGGACCCAGCGTGGTTCGTTAACTGGAATCTTCGTGTTGGGCCGCCACCAGACATCCTGGTGATGTGCCGGCATGGTGTACGGTGTGGCTTCAATAACGATGTCAGGCTGGCCAAGTTCTTTCGCGGCTTGCCATTCATTCCCCTTAGGCCATTCCTTCGGTGCGGGCATGTCTTTGGGGTCGCCCATCGATGCGCCTGAATCCACCCATCGAACGATGGTTGCGATTTGCGCGTCGGACAGCGACATATCGTTCTTGAACTGCTGTATACCGACGTTCGGATCGATGTGCCACGGCGGCATCTGTTTTGTAATTACGCGCTCTCTTATGGCTTTCGCCCAAGGACGAGTTTCTTCGTAGGTGACCAGAGACATCGGAGCCATTGCACCGGCCCGATGGCATTCCTGGCACTTCGCCTGAAAAATGGGTGCAATGTCCTTCGTAAACGTGACCGGCTTCGTGTCGCTCGCCGTAGCGGCAAATGCTGCTCCGATGGAAACAGCGCCCACGAATGCCCACACGCCAGCCGTTCGCCCAAAATTGGAGGGAATCATTACCTGCTCCTTTCGCACAACCCCAGCAAGGCGATTCTACATTGGCAAGGCAAGTGCTGTCAACTCGCCTAATTACAAGCACTTAAGTGCGATTCGGGCGGTCTCCGGCTCACCCGCCGTGGAGACCGGCTCGTTACTTGAAAACGGCCTCTTGCAACAGATTCCCGGCAATGGAACCTGGCGGGTATATCATTAGCAGAACTGGCATGGAAACGGGTCGCACTCGGAACCGGGCTCAACGTTGGCCTAGTTGGCTTCCGGTCTTATTCTTCTGGCTGTTTCAGGTCGCGCTGACTTCTACCGCCAGCGGGCCTCCCGGTCACGGGTACACGAGGCAGGAATCGTTTGAAAGATCGATTTTGGCCTGGGGTGTATGGGCGCTGCTGACTCCGCTAATCGTGGGCATCGATCGCTGGCTGCCCCTATCCAGAGATGCTATTTTCAAGCGGTTTCTCGCCCACATTCCCTTTAGCTTGTTTTTCACAGCGCTGAACCTCTATTCCGATGCCCTGATTACCTCACTGATCAAGTCAAGGCCGTTCTTAAGTCCTTACGCCGTAATCAGCGATGCGCTAGGAGGCCTGTTCCAAGCGCGCTTCGTGGTGTACTGGTTAGTTTTGTTTGCGTATATCACGCTGGATTATGCCAGCCATCTAAAAGAACGAGAGATACGGACTGCGGAACTGGAGCACCTTGTATCGGAAGCGCGCTTGGATATGCTGCGGGCGAAACTGCATCCGCACTTTCTGTTCAACAGCCTGAACACGATCTCCGCGCATGTCGAACGCGAACCGCGCACTGCCAGACGGCTGCTGGAGCAACTTGGCGAACTGCTGCGGCTTTCCTTGTCGCACGCCGAAGATCAGGAAATTCCTCTCGCGCAGGAAGTTGCTTTTATCGAGCGTTATCTGGAACTGCAAAAGGCGCGCCTTGACGACCGTCTGGAGGCGATCGTCAACGTCGAGGCGGATGTGTTGGACGCCTTGGTTCCTACGTTTATTCTGCAGCCGCTCGTAGAGAATGCGATTCGCCACGGAACAGCCCCGCGGGTGGACCAGGTTCTGGTGGAGGTGCGTGCCTGGAGGGCAAACGGCCAGCTTCATCTCCGGGTCCAAGACGACGGCCCCGGGCTGCCTCCCGGATGGGACGCGAAGGCGAGCGCCGGAATCGGTATTTCCAATACACGTGAGCGGCTGCGGCAACTTTACGGCGACCGTAACCAGAAGTTCGAGATATCGAGCGAGGTCGGCAGAGGAGTCCGGGTGGACCTCACTTTCCCATTCCGTGACTCTCACGAGCCTGAAGCAACTGTATTGGAATC
Source organism: Bryobacteraceae bacterium (assembly GCA_035293725.1). Classification (GTDB taxonomy): domain Bacteria; phylum Acidobacteriota; class Terriglobia; order Bryobacterales; family Bryobacteraceae; genus Palsa-89. The sequence continues at coordinate 37,399 of DATGMH010000022.1, read as the reverse complement.
AAAGGACGTTTATGGAGAACATACGAGCGCTGGTCGTCGATGATGAAAAGCCGGCGCTAACACGAATCGTGGAGCTGCTCGAAAAGCAGCCGGACGTCGAAATCGCCGGCCTCGCCCGCCATGGCCGCGAAGCGATTCAACTGATTCGTTCCCAGTCGCCTGATCTGCTGTTCCTGGACATTCAAATGCCTGGTATGAGCGGTTTCGAGGTCCTCAGCGAGATCCCGCCGGAACAAAGGCCGCTTACGATTTTCGTCACCGGCTACGACAAGTATGCAATTCCTGCCTTCGAAGCACAGGCGTTCGATTACCTGTTAAAGCCATTCAGCGATGAACGTTTTGAAGCGGCGTTGCAGCGCGCCAGAAATCACATTCGAACGCAAACAGTCGGCGAACTTGGCCGCAAGTTCGCGCAGTTGTTAGAAAGCCAAAACACCACCAGTCCAGGCCATCATTTCGAACGGATCGTAATAAAATCCAGTGGCCGCGTTATGTTCCTGGACGCTGCCGACATCGACTGGATCGAGGCCGCTGGAGTTTACGTGCACCTGCACGTCGGCTCGCGATCTCATCTTTACCGGGCCACGTTGGGCCAACTGCAGGAAAAACTGGATCCGCAGCAGTTCGTGCGGATTCATCGCTCGGCCATGGTGAATACCGAGCGCATCGCTGAGCTTCAGCCCCGGACCCACGGCGACTACGTCGTGATTCTCAAAAACGGCACCGAACTCACACTGAGCCGGGGCTATCGATCGCAACTCGAAGGTTGGCTCAAACAGCCGTTGTGAGTCGTGCACGTGCTGGTGCACCGGCTGCGAACGCTTTAGAAAGAGACGGGAGGTCGCGATGAACCGGGCACTCTGGTTGTTGTCCTGCTGCCTTGCTGCTGCACCGATGCTGGCGGGCAGCGATGCTGCAGTTAATGCGATTGGCTACGATAACGTTCACATTCGGGTTGCCGATCCGGCAAAAGCGGTCGAGTGGTACGTGAAGAACCTCGGCGCGACAACACCGGCGGCGGGGCAGGTGTATTTCGGCAAATCGCTGATCGCGGTGGTGAAGACCAATAATCCGCTGCCAAGCACGGGCAGCGTCATCGACCACATCGGCCTTTCGTATGCCGACATAGATTCCAAGGTGAAAGAAACAGAAGCTGCGGGCGCAAAAGTAATATCGGCGCCCAAGGACGCTCCCGGGATTTTCCGATACGCGTATATCGAAGACCCTTGGGGCGTGAAAATCGAACTCGTGCAGGATACTGAGATGCTCGGGTTTCATCACGTTCACCTCAGCGTGACCGATCCGGACGCGACGCTGGCGTGGTTTCGAGAAAACTTCGGCGGCGAACCTGCGAAGCTACGCGGGAAGCTCGACGGCCTCCGCTACGGCGGCATTTGGCTGTTCGCTGCGAAAAGCAAAGAACAACCGGCCGCGAGCGCCGATCGAGCGATCATGAGCTTCGGGCTTCGGGTGTCCAACATCCAAGAAGCCACGGCCGCGCTGCAAGGTCGCGGGATCAAATTCCCCGTTCTCCCGCGCCAGCTTGGCAACTTGTGGTACGCGTTTTCAGAAGATCCGAACGGCGTCCGCGTGGAGTTACTGCAGCGTCCGCCGGAGTGAGCCGTGGAATAACCGCAGCCCCTGCCCAACCGGACCTCCCCGGCGGCGCGCCCCAGCCCAGAGCGGCTGGACATGACCAACCGGTTTGGATGCGTAAACGGCAATTCCGGATGGTCTTCCGAGCCCTGTGGCTTATCTCCTAAAGTCAGTCGTTCGAGCCGGCCCTCGCCTGCTCGACCCGCCGACCATCAAAATTGAAATGAGATCGCCCGCCAAAGTGTCCTACCTTACGAGATTGTGAAAAAACCTCAGCAACCACTGACCGCGCGCCCGTCCCCGGACACAAGCCGGCGAGGGCTTGAGAAGGCCGGTAACCTTGCGATTCCTCCGGCTTCCGTTAATATCGCTTCAGTCGCCGAGCTCGAAAGAGAATTTCTCGAGCGCAGAACCGTAGTGGAGCGCATCGGCGACGCCATCGGCTCCTTCGCGGGCAGCATGAGATTCGTGGTTCTCCACATCGGCATCTTCGCCGTCTGGTTCCTCATCAATACGCGCGGGATTCCCGGTATCCCCGTGTTCGACCCCTATCCGTTCATTCTCTTGAACATGGCCGTCTCGGTCGAGGCGGTGCTGCTGTCCACCTTTGTGCTGATGAAGCAGAATCGTGAAAGCCGCCGCGCCGATCGCCGCGGCGAACTCAACCTGCAAGTGGATCTCCTGGCCGAGAAGGAAGCCACCAAGATGCTGCAACTACTCCAGCTCATCTGCGAGAACATGGGCATCCACGACGCCAAACACGACCCCGAGGTGCAAGCGCTCTCGCAAGACACCGCCGTCCGCGACCTGGCCGCCGAACTTACGGAAAAAATGCCGTCGCGATAGAAACTCTTCTTTGCCGATGATAAGTTTTTAGCATCTGTATCTACTGTCCTTATCTGTGGCTCATAACAAGGCCCCCTCAGTCGTGCACATCTTTATTCGTTTTATCCTCCAACCCCGCCGTTGCCGCGATCGAGATCGCCGCGCATACCAAAATAAATAACGCAATTGGCGTGGCCGACTTGTAGCGGCTCATCAAGGACGTCGCGATCAGCGGCGCCGGCCCGCCCGCAATCAGCGACGAAAGCTGGTAGCCAAGCGACGCGCCGCTGTACCTCAGTCTGCCTTGAAACGACTCGGCGATCAGCGCCGCCTGCGGCCCGTACATCATATCGTGCGGCACCAGCGAGAGCACGATCGCCAGCGCCACCAGCGCCAGCACCTTGCTGTCGAGCATCGCGAAGTAGACAAACCCGAACGCGCCCGTGAGCGCCGCGCCCCAAATGTAAACCCTCTTGCGCCCAATCCGATCCGACAAATGCCCGAAAAACGGAATTGAAACGAACGACAGAATCGCCGCCGCCAGCACGGAAACCAGCAGAAAATCGCGATTCAGGCGCAGCATCTCCGTCCCGTAGGCGAACACAAACGCGGTAAATAGATAGAAAGGCGCCTGCTCTGCCATCCGGCACAGCGCCGTCAGAATGATCTCGCGTGGCTGCCGCCGGATCACCTCCAGCACCGGTGCGCGCTCGATCCGCCGCTGCGCCACCAGACGTAGGAATACCGGCGTCTCCTCGATTCCCAACCGGATGTACAATCCCACTGCGACCAAAATCGCGCTCAGCAGAAACGGAACCCGCCAGCCCCAGCTCAGGAACTGCTCGCCCGAGAGCGCGCTTAGCGCCAGCACCGCCAGGTTCGCCAGAAATAACCCGGCCGGCACGCCGAACTGCGGCCACGAGGCAATAAACCCTCGGTGCCGGTTCGACCGCGCCCACTCCATCGACAACAGCACGGAGCCGCCCCACTCGCCGCCCACGCCGATCCCCTGGATGAAACGCAGAACGGTCAAAATGATTCCGCCCCAGATCCCAATGCGCTGGTATCCTGGCACCAGCGCCACCAGAAAAGTTGCGCTGCCCATCAGCAGCAGCGTCGCCACCAGCGCCGCCTTGCGCCCCAGCCGGTCGCCATAGTGCCCGAAGATCGCCGCACCGATGGGCCTCGCCAAGAATCCCACGGCGTAGACGCCGAACGCTTCCAGCGTTCCCGTTAGCGGATCCGCCCGCGGGAAAAACAGCCGCGCGAAAACCAGCCCAGTCACCGTGCTGTATAGAAAGAAGTCGTACCACTCGATGGCGGTCCCAATCGTGCTGGCCAGCACCGCGCGCCTTAACTGCCGCCGATGATCCGCCTCGCTCGGGCTCGTTTCAAATTGGGGACTCACATTGTCATTGTGGCGCACACACTCATGCGTGCCGCGCGTGCGCTGCAAGCCCACGCTTCATCCTAGATTTCCTTACTGCACGTCGTATGTATGAATCTCTTGCCCCTGAAGATATTTATCGAACCACGCCACAATATGCTCCAGCCGCTCCACCCGATGCCGCGGCATCCCCGATCGCGACAGCTCGTGCGACTCGCTCGGAAACCGCACCATCACCGTCGGAATCTTCCGGTACTTCAGGGCGCGGAACATCTGCTCGCCCCCGGACATCGGCGGCGTCCGGTAATCCGCCTCGCCCTCGATCAGCATTAGCGGCGTCGTCACCTTGTCGATGTACGTAATCGGCGAGCGCGCTTTGAAATCGGCTTGCTGTTCCCACGGCGCGCCGCGGAACCACGACGGCGTGAATAGCGTAAAATCCGCCGTGTACCAAAAATCCGACCAGTCCGCGATCGAGCGCTGCGCCACCGCTGCCTTGAACCGCGTCGTCTGCCCAATCACCCAGTTCGTCAGCAAGCCTCCGCCGGAACCGCCCGTCACGCCCAGTTTCTCCGGATCCACCCACCCGCGCTTGATTAACTCGTCGACGCCCGCCATCAGGTCCTTGTAGTCGTCGCCGGGGTAGTGATACTGGATGACGTTTCCGAAATCCTGCCCGTACGTTGTGCTGCCGCGCGGATTCGGATATAGGACCACGTATCCTTTTGCCGCCATCCATTGCATCTCGTGATCGAACGTGTACCCGTACGCCGAATGCGGGCCGCCATGAATGTTCAGGATCAGCGGGTATTTCTTGCCTTCCTGAAAATCCGGCGGGCGCTGCACCCACGCCTGCATGCGCTTGCCGTCGAAGCTCTGATACCAGATCACGGCCGGCTCCGTCAGATTCAGCTTCGAAAACAATTCCGAATTCATTTCCGTCAGCCGGCTCATCTGCTTCGCCGCGACGTCCAAGATGTAAAGATCCCCGATGTTGGTGGCCGTTGAAATCAGCACCGCGGCCTTAGCCGCATCCGGCGTCGCGTTGTACGCAAAGATGTCGTGATTTCCATCCGTCACCGGTTCCACTTTCCCGGTTTCAGCGTCAATGCGCTTCAGATTCGACCGGCCTTCTTCCGCCGCCACAACGTAAACATAGCGCCCATCCGGACTCCAGAAAGGCCGCGATGCCGCGTTGCCGCGCGGCGGTGCTTGATCCCCTCCGATTCCTGCCCCGATATCGAAGTCGTACGCCGCCGTCAGATTCTTCGCCGTCGACCCCGGCTCCAAGGACGTGATGAAGAGATCCGGCTCGCTATACGAGCGCTGTACGCCGTCCTTGCCCAAGTCGATCGCGCCGGTCAGCGCCATCCGCGTCCCATCCGGGCTTAGCGCCATCTCCTGGATCGGCCCGTTCAGCGCCGTAATCTTCACTGGTTCACCGCCGCCCGCCTTCACCGCGTACACATCCGTGTGCGGCGTCTCGTAATATGGCTCCAGCATCCGCCGCGATGTGAAATAGATCTGCGAGCTGTCGCGCGCCCACACGATGTCGTTCTCGCTGAACCGGCCCGAAGTGACTTGCTTGGCTTTCTGCGCCTGGGCAGGTTCCTTCGGCGCCTCGACGGTCCAGATGTGCGCCGGCCGGTCCGGATCCAGGTATCCGGTGCCGTTCGAGCGGTACTGCGCTCGCGTGATCACCCGCACATCGCTCTTTTCTTCTCCGTCTTTCTTCTTCTCGGAATCGGACGGCTCGGCGGTCGATGAGAACGCGATCGTTTTTCCGTCCGGCGACCACACGGGCCCGGACGCGCCTTTCGGCAGATCCGTCAGCGGCCGCGCCTCGCCGCCGTCCATGGCCAGCAGGTAGATCTGGCTAGGCTGTGTTTTCCCATCTTTTTCCGCCGCGCGCACAAAGGCCAACAGTTTCCCGTCCGGCGACCACTGCGGCGACGAATCGCGCGGCCCGCTGGTTAACTGTCGCGCCACCCCGCCCTTCGAGGAAATGATCCATAGCGCGGTCTCATAGCCATCGTGTTTCTGGTTCACGTTGACGCGCGTGTAAACAATCCGCGATCCGTCCGGCGAAATGCGCGGATTCGCGATCCACTGAAACGAGTACAGGTCCGTCTCGGCAATCGGCCGGCGCTCGGCAGCCGGCATGGCCAGCACCATCGATAATCCAGCCGCAAAAACAGACAGGCGGTATGTTCGTCCCATACCCAAGTATTCTAATCCTCGGCGCATGCACTCATACACGTCCGTGTTCACATTCGTGTGAACACAGTAAATAGTCGATCGAGCACGCCGAAAACGCATCAGACTAGATTCAAACAACAACTCTTCGCAATTACATTTTCAAACTGCCGACCCATGGAGCCCGCGCAGCCGCTGGGCCGCGCAAGGATCGTTCGCTAAACGCGGGGCTATAATGACCGTAGCTATATGAAGCGCAAGATTGGCGTACTCTTTTTCGGCCTGATCGCGGCCGCATCGGCTCAGCGCAAGGAGTTCGAACAGCCGGCCATGCACGCCGCGCGCGGCACGCACGCCGCCGTCGCTGCCGGGAGCGAATACGCCACCGAAGCAGGCATGCGCATGTACTATCACGGCGGCAACGCCGTTGATGCGGGCGTTTCCGCCATGTTCGCTGCCTCTGTTTCCGAGTTTTCCCACTTCGGTTTCGGCGGCGAGGCGCCTATCCTCATCCGCACCAAATCCGGCAAAGTGGTCTCCATCGCCGGCGTCGGCACCATGCCCAAACTCGCCACCGCGGAAATGTTCCGCGAACGCAGGCCGCGCCCCGGAGAAATCCTGACCCTCGACCCGGGCGGGCTCAAAGGCATCATCCCCGTGGCCGGCATTATGCCCGCGCTCGTCCCTGGCATGGTCGAATCCGGCCTGGTCGCCCTGCGCGACTACGGAACCAAATCCTTCAACGACGTAATTCAGCCCGCCATTGAACTAGCCGACGGCCTCGCGATCGACGAAATGCGTTCCGGCACTATCGCCCGTTCGCGCCGCTTCTTCGACCTCTGGCCTGATTCCAAGCGCGTTTTTATGCCGAACGGTCAGGTACCCATGCCGGGCGAGATCTTCCACCAGCCGGATCTCGCGCGCACTTTGCGCTCTATGGCCGCTGCTGAAAAGAAGGCGCTCGCTTCCGGAGCATCTCGCGCCGCGGCCATCGATGCCGTGGCCGATTTCTTCTATCGCGGCGAAATCGCTCACCGCATCGACGCCTTCATGAAGGAAAACGGCGGTCTGCTGCGCTACGACGATATGGCCGCCTTCCGCTTGCAGCCGGAAGAGCCGGTCTCCACCGATTACCGCAACGTCAAAGTTTACAAGCCCGGCTTCTGGAGCCAGGGTCCCGCCATGATCGAAGCTCTCAACATCCTCGAGGGTTTCGATCTGCGCTCGCTGGGCTACAACTCGGCCGAGTACATCCACAAATCCGTGGAAGCTCTCAAGCTCGCCTACGCCGATCGCGACGCCTATTATGGCGACCCCAAGTTCAACCCCAATCTGCCGATGGAGACGCTCATTTCCAAGAGCTACGCCGCCGAGCGCCGGAAGCTGATCGGCCACACTGCCTCTCTCGATTTCATCCCAGGCACCATCAACGGCAAAACACCCAGGCATCCCATCGAGATGGATATCGCGCGCACTCACATCGATGACGAGCTGATGGCCAGCGACACGACCTGCGTGGACGCGATCGACAAAGACGGTATCGTGTTTTCCGCCACGCCCTCCGGCGCTTGGCTGCCGTCGGTCATTGCCGGCGACACGGGAATCGCACTCACCGAGCGCGCCCAACAGTTCATCCTGGTGCCTGGATCCCCGAATGAGCTGGCGGGCGGCAAGCGGCCCCGCGTGACCCTCAGCCCGACCATCGTCACCACCGAGCAAGGCAAGCCGTTCCTGGCCCTCTCAACTCCCGGCGGCGATAACCAGGAGCAGAGCCTGATTCAACTCATGCTCAATGTCATCGAATTTCACATGAACGCGCAAGCCGCCAACGAAGCGCCCCGCTACCAGACACGCCATCTGGTTTCCAGCTTTGACAATCATGCCTGGAACCGAGGCGACCTGCTTCTCGATGAACGCATTCCGCAGTCCGTCGCCACCGAGCTGGCCGCGCGCGGGCATAAAGTCAGCGTGCATTCCAAGTGGTCCAGCGGTGCGGCGCCGGTCATGATCCGGGTTACTCCCGATGGCGTTATCGAAGCGGGCGCCGATCCCTACGGCTACCGCTCGGCGCATGCCTATTAGCGCGGAAGGCCGCGGCACCTTAATCCCGCGGAAACGCGCTATCACGGCGTTCTGTTGTGCGCGTAGTCGAGGGTAAGCCGCACGTTGGACAACCTTTCGCTCTTTGAAGAGCCGCAACAGTTCGATCGTGCGCGGTTGCACTCTAAGCTGAGTACGCTCGCGTCTCAGAATATCTTCATCGGCACCAGCTCCTGGAAGTACGAAGGCTGGATCGGCCAGATCTATTCCCGCGATCGCTACCTGGTCCACGGGCGCTTCTCGGAAAAACGGTTTCAGGCCGAGTGCCTGAACGAGTATGCCGAGACATTTCCTATCGTGTGCGGCGATTTTTCTTTCTACCAGTTCCCGTCGGAAACTTATTGGCAGCGCCTGTTCGCCTCGGCCGCGCCGGTATTGAAGTATGCCTTTAAAGTTCCCGAGGAGGTCACGGTCAAGTCGTTTCCCACACATCCTCGCTACGGCCCGCGCGCCGGCGAGAAGAACCCAACGTTCCTCAACGCTGAACTTTTCAAGAATGCGTTTCTGGATCTGTTGACACCTTATCGCCAGCGCGTCGCGGTGCTGATCTTGGAATTCGGAGCGTTTTCAAAACAGGCCTGCGGCGATGTCGGCGACTTCCTGACGCACCTCGACCCGTTTCTCGCGTCGCTCCCCGATACCTTTCGTTATGCCGTCGAAGTGCGCAATCCCGATTTCCTCGGGGCTCAGTACTTCAATTGCCTGCGCCAGCACCGCATCGCGCATGTGCTCAACGGCTGGACGCGCATGCCCGCGCTCCCGGTGCAGATGCGTCTGCCGCAGGCTTTCACGGCTGACTTCTCCGTTGCGCGGGCGCTTCTGCGCCAGGGCAGGCCGTACGAACAAGCTGTGGCAATGTTCTCGCCTTACAAACAAGTCCAGGATCCCAATCCCGAAGCCCGGCGCGCCCTGCGCGACCTGATCGCGCGCGCTCGGGAGCACCACGAGCCATCCTATATTTTTGTCAACAACCGCCTGGAGGGAAACGCGCCGCAAACCATCGAAGCGATTGTGGATTAAAGCCGTCCGCCCCTTCGTCCGAATTAATAAGCATACAAACAGCTCAGAGAAACAACGGCGATCGCGGTATACTTGACGTTCAAATGCGCCTTCGCTTTTGGGGAACTCGAGGCTCAATCGCTACGCCTGGACCGGGCACGAATTTTTTCGGTGGCAACACCTCCTGCATCGAGCTAACCACGCCCACGGGAGAGTGCCTCGTACTGGATTGCGGAACTGGCGCGCGCCTGCTTGGAAATGCCCTGCTCGCCAGGGGCTCGGCGCCCATCAATGCCACCATCCTGCTGACTCACACCCACTGGGACCATATCCAGGGATTCCCATTCTTCGCGCCGCTGTTTGTGCCCGGCAATTCCTTCGCCGTCTATGGGCCGGAAGGCGCGCACCTTTCTTTGCGCGACGTGCTGGCGGGCCAAATGGAGCATCACTATTTCCCCGTGGAATTGGACCAACTGGCGGCGCGCATCAGCTATCGTGACCTGCTCGAGGGTGCGCACAACATTGCGGGATTGAAGATAACCGCGCAGCGCATGAACCATCCTTCCGCCACGCTGGGGTATCGCATCCAGGCCGACGGCAAATCGATCTGTTACCTGAGCGATCACGAGCCCTTTTGCGACGGCGTGTGGCGCGACGGCGCTCAACCCGGCGGCATCGACGCCATTCGCGATCCCGGCGACCGGCGCCACGCCGAGTTCATGCAGGGCGCCGATATCGTCATCCACGAGGCGCAGTACACGCCGGATGAGTATCCGGCCAAGCGCAACTGGGGCCACAGCACCTATACCTACGTGGTGGAACTGGCCGCTGCCGCCGGCGCACGCTGCCTCATCCTCACTCACCACGATCCATCCCATGACGACGCATTCCTGCACGATGTGGAACAGCGAGCCAAAGCTCTGGCGCGCGAGCGCGGCGCCCGCATGGAAGTAGCCTGCGCCTACGAAGGTTTGGAACTCTGAGCCTTAGCTCCCCAAAGCGCCTGCTACCCCCAACTGCGAAGTGCAATTCGGGCACCGTGTGGCCTTCAGCGGAATTGAGGTAAAGCAGAAGCCGCAATCCTTCGTGTTCGGTGCGGCCGGCGCCGGCTTGGCCCTGAGCTTACTGGCTGATCGTACAACCAAAAAGATGACAAACGCGACAATCAGGAAATCTACGACCGTCTGCAGGAAAACGCCGTAATTGATGGTCGCGGCGCCAGCCGCTTTGGCCGCCGCTAGTGTGGGATGGTTCTGTCCCGACAGATCGATGAACAAGTTGCTGAAATCGACGTTCTTGGTCAGTAATCCGATCGGTGGCATCACCATGTCGGTCACGAACGAACTTACGATGCGGCCAAACGCCGCGCCAATAATCACCGCTACGGCTAAGTCCAATACGTTCCCGCGCATGATGAATTCTTTGAAGTCTTTGAACATAACGTCTCCCGTGCGCATCATAGCACTGGGCGCGGGCCGAAGGGCTAAACTTGGGAGTTGAAAACCTGGAAGCTGACGCTCGAGTATGACGGAAGCAAGTACAGCGGCTGGCAGGAACAGAAGAACGCCCGAACGGTGCAAGGCCAGTTGCGCAAAGCCGCCGAGGATTTCCTCGGACTCGAAGTAAAGCTGCAAGGCGCGGGCCGCACCGATGCCGGCGTGCACGCCCGGGCGCAAGTGGCTCACCTCCGGGCCCGCCCGAAGCCCGGATCAAAACGCCAGTTCCCGCCTCCCGACGCGATACTGCGCGCCGTCAACGAGCGGCTGCCATCTGACGTTTGCCTGATCGACGTCTCCGAGGCCGCCAACTCCTTTCACGCCCGCAACGACGCCGTTGCGCGCACCTACGTGTATCAGATCTGCAAACGCCGCACTGCATTCTTCAAGAAATACGTGTGGTGGATTCGGGAGCCATTGGATGTCGCTGCAATGGCCCACGCCGCGCGTATGCTGATCGGCCGCCACGACTTCGTCTGCTTCCGTGCGCCGGATCCTTCGCGTCCGGACGAATCCACCATTGTGGTTGTTGAGGACGCGGGGATCGAATTGGAAGGCGACCTGATTTTGTTCCACATCACCGCTTCTCATTTTCTGTGGCGCATGGTGCGGCGCCTGGTGGGTGTCCTGGTGCGCGTTGGCCGCGGCCAAACCAGCATCGAAGATTTCGAGCGGCTGCTGGGCGGTCGCGCCGATTCCCGCCTGGATGTAGCCGCTTGGACCGCCCCCGCCTCTGGCCTGTTCTTAGAACGCGTCATTTACGCGAAGCCGTAACCGGCTGGGATATACTCGTCACAATATGTCGACCCATCGGGCGTTCGTCATCCGGCTCGGCGGCATCGCGGTCTGCCTGGCAGGACTGTGGCTGGTTTGGTCACAGGCTCAGCAGCAACCCGCGCCGCTCACTATGGAAAAGATTTCCGCCAATCTGTACGTCATCGTCGGCGACGGCGGGAACGTGGCGTTCATGCCCACGGACGAGGGCGTCCTGGTCGTGGATGACAAGTTCGCCCGCGACGCTCCTCAGATCATGGAGAAGATCAAGAGCGTCACGGACAAGCCGGTCAAATATGTGCTGAACACCCACCAGCACGGCGACCATACGGGCGGTAACGAGGCTATGATAAGTCAGCAACGCGCCCAGGTCTTGATCCACCGCAACGCGCGCGACAATATGGCCGCCGGCAAAATGCCGGGTCTTCCGCAAATCACTTACGCCGATGCGGCTCAGGTGTTCGTCGGCGGCAAGGAGGTTGATGCGCGCCACTTCGGCCGCGGGCACACCAACGGCGACGCGGTGATCTATTTTCCCGCCGAGCGCGTGCTGCACACCGGCGACCTGTTCGTGAACGGGCAAGCGCCGTTTATCGATTACAGCGCGCACGGCAGCATTGTCGAATGGGACCAAACGGTGGACAAAGCGCTGCAGCTCGATTTCGACACGGTCATTCCCGGCCACGGCCCGGTCGCTAAGAAGGCCGACCTCATGAAATGGAAGCAGACCCTCGCGACGCTGCGAAGTCGCACGAAGACCGCCTGTGCCGGCGGCGCGGCGGACGCCGCAAAGCGGATCGATGCGAAGGACCTCGGCATGGGAGCGAACCCGAATTTCGATCGCAGCATCGCGGGAATGTGCCAGGAGCTCGCCAGATAAAACAAAAAGCCCGCCCCGAAGGGCGGGCCTAGTTTTGTTTCTATCGGAGACGCAGCGCCAGTGCGGCGGAGCCGCCCTAGCCGCCACGCAGTGGCTTAGTAGTCCATGTCCGGGCCATGCGGGCCGCCCGGCGCCGGAGCCTGCTTCTTTTCCGGAATCTCGGCGATCAGGGCTTCGGTGGTCAGCATCAGCGCCGCAATCGATGAAGCGTTCTGCAGAGCCGACCGCGTCACCTTGGTCGGATCGATGACGCCCGACTTCACCAGGTCTTCGTACTGCGCCGTGGCAGCATTGAAGCCGAAGTTCGCTTCGTTGGACCCGCGGATCTTCTCAATCACGATCGCGCCCTCGAATCCGGCATTGCCGACGATCTGGCGCACCGGCTCTTCGGCCGAACGGCGCACGATGTCGACACCGATCTGTTCGTCGCCAGGCAGCTTCACGTTGTCCAGCGCCTTCACCGCCCGCAGCAGCGCCACGCCGCCGCCCGGCACGATGCCTTCCTCGACCGCCGCGCGAGTGGCATGCAGCGCATCCTCGACGCGAGCCTTCTTTTCTTTCATTTCGGTCTCGGTGGCCGCGCCGACCTTGATCACCGCGACGCCGCCGGCCAGCTTCGCCAGCCGCTCTTGCAGCTTCTCGCGATCGTAATCGCTGGTGGTCTCGTCGATCTGGGCGCGCAGTTGCTTAATGCGGCCCTCGATGTTCTTTTGCGTACCCGCCCCGTCCACGATGGTGGTGTTGTCCTTGTCCACCGTGACGCGCTTAGCGCGGCCGAGATCATCCAGGCGCACGCCTTCCAGCTTGATGCCGGTCTCTTCCATGATGGCCTTGCCACCGGTCAGGATCCCGATGTCTTCCAGCATCGCTTTGCGGCGATCGCCGAAGCCGGGAGCCTTCACCGCGCATGCGTTCAGCGTGCCGCGCAGCTTGTTGACCACGAGCGTGGCCAGCGCTTCGCCTTCCACTTCCTCGGCGATCACCAGCAGCGGCTTGCCGGAACGCGCAATCTGCTCGAGCAGCGGCAGCAGATCCTTCATGTTGCTGATCTTCTTCTCGTGGATCAGAATGTACGGATCTTCCAGCACGCACTCCATGCGGTCTGGATCGCTAATGAAATAGGGCGACAGGTAGCCGCGGTCAAACTGCATACCGTCCACGGTCTGCAGCTCGGTGGCCATCGTCTTCGATTCTTCGACAGTGATGACGCCGTCCTTACCCACCTTCTTCATCGCATCGGCGATTGTGTTCCCGATGCTGGTATCGCCGTTGGCCGAAATGGTTCCGACCTGAGCGATCATCTCGCCCGAAACCGGCTTAGACAGCTTCTTCACGTCCTCGACGATCAGCTCCACCGCGCGCTCGATACCGCGCTTCAGGGCCATCGGGTTCGCGCCCGCGGCAACGGCCTTCACGCCTTCGCGGAAGATGGCCTGGGCCAGAATGGTCGCGGTGGTGGTGCCGTCGCCGGCTGTGTCGGAGGTCTTGGAAGCAACCTCGCGCACCATCTGCGCTCCCATGTTCTCCAGCGGATCCTTCAATTCAACTTCTTTTGCGACCGTGACGCCGTCCTTGGTGATGGTCGGGCCGCCGAATTTCTTTTCCAGTACGACGTTGCGCCCGCGCGGGCCCAGCGTGACCTTTACCGCGTCAGCCAATTGGTTGACGCCGCGCAGAATCGCTTGACGGGAATTCTCGCTATATACAATCTGTTTTGCTGGCATGATAATCTCCTCTTTGACTTAGGCGACCTGCTTCGCCTTCTTGGACGCGCCTTCCAGGATCCCCAGGATCTCGTCTTCCCTCATGATCAACAGCTCCTCGCCGTCGATCGTGATTTCGCTGCCGGAATATTTTCCGAACAGAATGTGGTCGCCCGCTTTTACTTCCAGCGCCACCACTTTGCCGTCTTCCAGGCGCTTGCCCTTTCCAACGGCGACTACTTCGCCTTCCTGCGGCTTTTCTTTGGCAGAATCGGGGATGTAAAGACCGCCGATCTTCTTCTCTTGCTCTTCGACCCGTTTCACAACGATCCGGTCATAGAGCGGTCGAATATTCATGAATTGATCCTCCTTTGATGTATGGATGTAGACTCGACGAACGAGAACCCGTTCGCCGAAGCAATATATTAGCAGACTCGGCCGAAGAGTGACAATACTCAGAAGTAACTTATTACAATTCAGTGACTTGCAAGATATTGTGACACAACCGCCGCGCTGGGGTCCCGCCAAACGCCTTCAACGCGCGGGATCCGGTTCGGTTGACCTCGCCTGCCGAACCATCTCCACGAACACTGCTCTGGCCTCTTCTGTATCTCGAACTTCGCGCAAAAAAGCCACGCGGCGTCCATGAATTCTGGCGCCTGACTTGAGCCTAAGATGGAAGCCCAACCGGTCTACCGCGGTTATCGCCGCCTCGTCGCAGGCTTCCCCGGCAAATCGTTGGGCGATCAGACGAAGAGCCTCGGCATGATCGTCATTCATGTGCCGAATAATTCCTGGTGCCGCCTGGACCAGAGGATCGGGGCGCGCGTTTCCATAATCCTCGGCGGAGACCCATCCCATCACCCCAAAGCCTCCGATGAAATAAACCGCCGCGACGTGCAGCCGATAATACGCAAAGTCGGTGTAGTCTTGCCAGAACTTTGCGTTCTCGTAACGCGAAAGATAGAGTTCCCTGACTTGGTCGGCGGGCGCTTCCGTCACATCGCCGAGCAGCGTGACACGGCCGGCGCCCAAGGGATCTCCGGAGACATCGGGTTGCGTGATCAGCAAGCTGGCGCGAGGATCTTGCTTGAGGTTGTGCGTGTGCATCGCCATGCTGCTGATGAAGAATATCGGACGGCCGAGATCGTCAACTGCATAAGGCATCATGGAGCCGAAGGGAAATCCGGGAACCTTCTGCGAATGCGTCGAGAGGCTGCCAATCCGTCCGACCAACGCGAGCGTCCGCGCACGTTCGGCGAGCGAAGGTTCAGGCACCTCTGGAGCGGCGGGGCCAGGGCCGGCATGTTGTCGGGTAGGCACGGCTCTATGGTAGCCGCCATTCTGCATCCGAGTCACTAATGCAATCCTGGAGCGTGTTGCCGTGACCTGCAAAACCTGCAAAATCCCGATGAAAGAACTCAAGGGGCACATTTTTCATAAGAAAAGAAAATGGAAGTGCCCTAAGTGCGGCCGGGTCAGGATGCAAACTCAAAAGTCAGCCTAGTGAACGCGTGCATCCGTCAGCGTTCTTAAAGCCGCAACGAGTCCGGGTCCCCGCTAATCAGCCTGGCGTTCAACAGCTCCGGGGGCCCTAGAAATCGAAGGCAAGGCTGACTAGTCCGGCGATGCCGAGCGGAATGGCAGACCCAAAAAGGAAAACTTTCCGCGTCGTAGAACCTCTAGCCCACTGCGGCTGAATTGGGACGAACAATCTCAGCTGCAAACCGAGGAGTCGCGATCAAATTGCCGTATAACGTGACGTTGCCAACTCGATATTGCTTACTGCTGCGATTTTTCCATAGTTTCGTAAGACTTGAGGAAGTCCTTGACGCGATCCTTCTTTACGAACGCGGTTCGGAAGAATCGATCGACGGTCCTATCGAAGAGCTCAGGATCGTCGTAGGGAATCATGTGCGTAGCGTTAGGGAAGATGCAGAGCTGGCTGTTTGGAATGTGGTGATAGATGTCGAGAGTTTGTTCGTCGGTGATCAAGTCGTGATCGCTCGCCAGAATGAGCGTGGGTGCCGTTATCTTCTCCAGGGAACTTGCATCGATGTGCGGCTCGTCGAGGACCAGTTGGCCTACTCTTAACGCTCGTTTGCCTTCCGCGGTCTGCCGGACGTTGGCCGGGATCGAATCGATCTGAGATTTCGCCATGGCGATAACTTCCGGATACGCCCCTTCCGGATTTAGGTTGGCGGCCATCGAGGCAATTTTCTTGACGCTTGCAGGGTGATGAACTCCCAGCAGCAGAGCCTCAATTCCTCCATCGCTCCATCCCAACACGTAGGCCGGTGGCGATTTAAGGTAGTCAAGCAACGCCGCCTGATCGTCGGCCATCTTCTCATACGTCAGCTTTCCGCTGCTATCCGACGATTTGCCCTGATCGCGGCTGTCCATCGCGATCACGCGATAGTGCCGCCGAAAATAGTCAATCTGTGCTTCGAAGCTGGCAATGCTTGCGCCATTGCCGTGTATCAGCAGCAGCGGCTCTCCCGAACCGTAGATTTCGTAATAAAGTTTTACGCCGTCGTGCGTGAACGTCTTTCCCACGGCTGAATTGGAGCCATATCTCGGCGAGTGTTTCCCCGCAGGCGTCTGGCCGGCTTGCTGTGCTCGCGCCGCCCCGGCCGGAGCCCAGATCAAAAGCATAACTGCGCATGCAGTATGATGGGTCGCCTGACGCAAGGTTGATCTCCTGTGGCCCTGATTTTAATCCACGATTTTATCGCACGGAGACATTAGAGCTTCAAACACGCCGGCTGCTCACTCGTACCGCAATGCCTTCATCGGGTCCACGCGCGATGCGCGCAACGCCGGCGCATACGTCGCCAGCAACGTGACCGCCAGCAGCACAGGAGGCACGATCAGCGAAGCCGCGTGATCACTCGTCGCTGACGAGAAGAACCCAGAGACCGCTCGTCCAGCGGGGAAGCTTAACGCCAGACCGATACCGATGCCGATCAGCGAAAGGACCAGCCCCTGGCGCAGTACGAGCCGAAGGACGTTGCCTCTGCTCGCGCCGATCGCCATCCGGATTCCGAATTCCCGGGTCCTGCGGCTGACCGAGTAAGCGACGATGCCGTACAAGCCCACCATGGAGAGAATCAGCCCCATCATGCCCATGGTTCCCACGGCATTGACGATCAGATTCGGAGTATTGACCGCGCGAGATTGATAGAAGGATTCCATAGTTCGCGCGTTGTAGACCGGCTGGTTGGGGTCGATGCCGCGGACCGTCTCTCGCAGCGTGGCAACCAGACTGGCGGAATCAGCCGGCCCGCCAGCCACCAGCATCATGCGCGAGCGCGGATTCTGCGCGAGTGGCACATACAGAGCTTCCAGCGGCGGCTCAGCAATCCAAATGTATTTCGACATCTTTGCCACGCCGACCACCTGCACCCAAGGCCCGCTGCCATCGCCGAAGTGAAAGCGCTTGCCGATCGGATCCTGGTTCGGCCAGTATTTCTTTGCTACCAGTTCATTTATCACCGCGACTTTCGGCTTCATTGCCGTATCGGATACGAGGAGACCCCGGCCCCGCATCACCGCGATGCCCATCGTGTCGAAAAAATGCTCGTCGACTGTATATTTGAACATCGGAAACTCCAGCTTCTCTTTAGGCGGCTGGAGGCCTTCCGGTAAGATGGTGTCGCTGTCCAGATCTCCGGGCATCATCGGAATCATGGAGGTGAGCGCAGCGGAGGTCATGCCGGGCACGGCCGCCGCGCGCTCCACCACTTGCCTGTAGAATTGCCGCGTCTGCGCCTCCGTATATCGCACCAAAGTGGGATCGAAGCCCATCATCGCCATGTGATCGTGGCGGAATCCCGGACCTGAGCTGAGTTGGCTAGTGAAGCTACGGTACATCATGGCGGTGACCACCAGGAGCACCAGCGAGATCGCGACCTGCGTGACCACCATCGAGTTGCGTCCCCACAGACGGCGCTTGCCCGACGCATCCGCGTCGGCCGCTTTCAGCGACGGAACTAGATCGGCGCGCGAGGTCTGGATCGCTGGCGCCAGTCCGAACACCAGTACACTCAACATCGAAGCCACCATGCTCACCAACAAAACGCGTCGATCGAGATGCGGAGCGATCACAATCGGCAGATCGCTCGGTACCTCGATCTGGTTGAACAGAATCACCAGTACATATGCCACCGCGATTCCGAGCAGCCCGCCGGCCAAAGCAATGAGCACGCTCTCCGTCATCAATTGCCGTACCAGACGAATGCGGCCTGCGCCAATCGCCAGCCGCACCGCCATCTCGCGCGACCGGGATCGCGCCCTGCTGAGCAAAAGATTGGCTACGTTCGCGCAAGCCACCAGCAACACTAACATCGACATCGTCATCAGGACCGTGATCAACTGCGCGTCTGGAGGTGATTGCTCAATGCGCGCCTGCAATTCGGTCTTGATCAAGATAATTTGCTCGCGGTTCGTGTCGGGATAGGTCTGCGCAAGGCCCTTAGCAATTCCAGCCAGCTCCGCCTGCGCCTGAGCCATAGTCACGCCAGGCTTCAGTCTGCCCTTGACCACCAGGCCCCGATCGTCGCGCCGTTCAAGCACGTCACGCTTCGGATTCGCGGCGAGGCGAGGCGACATCATCATCGGAACGATCATCGCCACATGGAAGTACTGATCCATCCCGGTGAATTTTTCGGGCATCACGCCAATAACATTGAAATCGACTCCGTTCAATCGCACAGTCCGGCCGACGACGGACCGGTCTCCACTGAACTCCTGCATCCAAAAATCGTGTCCTAGGACAACAACGGCGTCGCGGCCCGGCACTTGGTCCTCTTCGGGCCGAAAACCGCGGCCGAGCTCCGGCTGGACGCCCATGGCCCTGAAAAGATTTCCGGTAGCCAGCATCCCGTATTTGATCTGCGGCAATCCATCCGGACGCGAGCTGAACGCAAGCGGATACGGATTTGCTATCGCCACCAGGCCCTCAAGACTCTTTGCGCGATCGCGGTAGTCGACATAATCGCGATACGACATCCCGCCATAAGACGCTTTCGGACCCTTGCTCTCGAGCGTTACCACTTCGCTCGGCCGGAGAACCGGTAGAGGACGCAGCAACAGCGCGTCTGCGACCCCGAACATGGCCGAGGTAGCTCCGATGCCGATAGCCAGCGAAAGTATTGCCACGACCGTAAAGACTCTATTCTTCAAGAACACCCGAAGAGCGAACGTCACGTCCTGGAACATTAGGTTTCGAACTCCCTGTCTACGCGATACGCAATGCGGCGGAAAAATGTTCATCAAATGTCGAAATGGTAGCCTCGCAAATCATGATCGACGAACCCGGCTGCCAAACACGGCTCGCGAACCCATTGCCGTTGAACACCCAGACGGAACGCTGTTGCTGTTCGCCTGACGCCGGCATCGGCTCCCTTCTTGCGTTTCTGTTTACGGTTAGTCTCCGGGGACTTCGACACTTTCCCCGCTCTTCGTTTGTCTAAAAAAAGAGGACCTTTTTGGTCTGCACGACCTACTAAGGAACTCGCTTACTGCCGATAAGGGCAGAAAGGCAAGTCATGAGACGTTCTGGCGCTGGGGCCGCAGCCGTCGCGCTTACGGTATCGTTCGCTGTTGGTCAGCCACAGATAGAACCGAATCTCAGGGCAGTGCGGCATCCAGCCGATGAAACCGCGCCGCAGACCATTTCAGTCGAGCTCCTCCGCCAACCGCTATCTCGTAAAGCCAAGCAGATCTTTGAAAAGGCGCAACGCGCCGCCGATGCCGGCGATCACGTTCGCGCGATCGGGTTCCGGAGACTGCCCACGCCAAATATCCAGAGTCGGATGCCTGGACTCAATCCATGCTAGGCGTGGAATATCTTAAGATGCGACAATTCGCTTCTGCGCTGCGTTCACTGCAACGGGCCGTTCTCCTGCTGCCAGGCGATGCCGTGAATCGCTCCAACCTGGGATTTGCCCTGGCCTCAACCGGCCAATATGATCACGCGGAAGCAGAGTTGCGCTGTGCTCTCGCCCTCGATCACGGCGACGCTCAGACCAGGCAGTTGCTAAATCTTGTTAGGTCTATGGCAGCCAGTGCTACTAGGGCGACAGCACCTCAACCTATAACGGCCGTTTGTCCTCGCTAGCTCTCCGATCTTTGGGGTTCCCGCCCTGGGCGAAGCGTTCAGAACACGTCTTCATCCGACGAATCCGGGTGAACTTTGCGCCGGCTCGCCCCGGCGATCCGCCTCAAATTTCCAAAACGTTTTTTATTTGTGGCCCATCTTTTTCACGGCATATTTACCTCGTTGTAATCCATCTGCAATACAACGATGTCACGCTTACACCTTTCACGGTTAGCGTCCCGACTTCGACCAAACGTGGAGGAAACTATGGGTCTGTTCGTCCCCAAGCACCATCGTGCGTTCAGTATCATCGTGACCCGCGTGCTCGCGCTCTTTTGCCTCTTTGCTCTCGCCGGATCGTTCGCCGCATTGTCCGCGCAGGGGAGCGAGGGCTCAGTGCGGGGTAACGTCGTGGATCAGACTGGGAGGGCCATTGCCGGGGCCGCGATTGCTCTTCGAGGATCAGTGCGGGACAATCAGGTCGCCGTCACCGATGCCGCAGGTCAGTTCACGATATCGGGGGTGCCGGCCGGTACGTATTCGGTCCAGGCTTCGGCAGCCGGATTTGCCGTTTTCGAGCGGCAAGTCACCGTCACCGCCGGGAACGCAACCGAGATTTCGCTGTCTCTGAAACTGGCGTCGGTGTCCGAGGAGGTGACCGTTGAAGCCGATGCCGATCCTTCTGTAGCGTCGCAGCAGGCGCCGATGAAGGCTCTGCTTGACGCGGAATCGCCGCGCACCGAGATCTCGAGCCAGTATGTCCGAGAATTTACCTCGCCGACTACCGACTACGCCGACATCCTGCAAGCTGCTCCGGGCGTCGTCACTTGGGCCTCCAACGGCGTCGGCAACGGCGATTCCAAAGTCCGGTTTCGCGCGTTCGCCGACGGCACCTTCACGACGACTTGGGACGGTGTGCCCTGGCAGGACTCGAACGACCCGACCCATCACTCCTGGGCCTACGTACCGGCGCCGGCCATCGGCTATGTGGACTTTGATCGCAGCCCCGGCACCGCCTCCGATGTGGGCCCGACGAACTTCGGCGGTTCCGTTCACATGTTCTCGCCCAGAATGGGCGACGACATGTCGTTCAAGCTTTCCGAATCTTATGGATCCTTCAACACCAACCAGATCCTGGGTCAGTTTGACTCAGGCCTTTTCCTTTCACAATAAGGCCAACTTCTGGCTGGAGACCCACCTCAACAACTCCGACGGCTATCTGACTTACGACTACCAGCAGCGCACCGCCGCCACCGCAAAGTTCAACTACAAGTTCTCCGACAGGACTTATCTCACCTTGATCAGCACAGTGATCGTCGTAGACAGTAACACGCCCGACGCCGATCCCACCCGCCAGCAGATCCTCGATCACGGTGTGAACTACATCGCGGATGGCAACAATTTCAACAAGGATGGCACGTGGAACTCGCAGTACTACAAAAACTTCAGGTACCACGTCCCGACCGACTTCGAAATCGTCACCTTTGGCCACGAGTTCGGCCATGGATGGAGGTTTGAGACCAAGCCTTATAGCTACTCCTACTCGAACCACCAGCATTTGATGAACGATCAGACTCAGGACTCGCTGCACCAGGTAGCTGTCGGCCCGGCCAGTTGGAGAGACAAGCTGAACCAGTACAATCGCGGCGGTATCATCACAACCTTAAGCCAGGCGTCGAAGTATGGCGTCTTGCGGCTTGGCGCGTGGTACGAGTACACAACCACCGACCGCTTTCAGCAGAATGCCGATCCCCGCACCGGGATTGACTCTCCTCTGCTCAAGGACCTGCGGTTCCACGAGCGTTTCATTACCAACTCGGCCCAGCCGTATATCGAGTACCAGTTTGTTGGCATCCGCCGGTGGACGTTCACCGTGGGGGTGAAAAGCGCACTCTACACCATGGACCTGACGCAGTTTGCCGACGGCAAGGTGGTGGGGAACCTCGGATGCACATCCACGCTGATTGCTGGTTGCGCAGGAGTCTCGACCAAGCACAGCGCGTACTACAACAACATCCTGCCCTCGGTCGCGGCCAACTACCGCATCACCAACATCTGGTCGGCGTATGGCCAGTACGGCCGCGGCAGCCAGATCCCTCCCAGCGCAATATTCGATGTGACCGGCGCGCTGGTCGCCGTCACCCCCAAGCCGACCGTTGCCACCACCTTCCAGGGCGGTACCGTGGTGAAACTCAACCGTTTGAGTTTTGATGCGGACGTTTACCACGTCCATTTCGATAACGCTTATTCAAGCTATAAGGTGACGGATCCTACTAAGTCCGATTTCGGCGATTCGTACTACTACGCCACTGCGCCTACCAACGGGACGGGCTTTGAGGCGGACGGCAATGTGTATGCCGGTCATGGGCTGAGCTTCAACTTCACCGGTACAGCCGGCCGATTCAAGTACGAGCCAAGGGCAGCTCAAACTTTGGCCAACGGCACAGTGGTTCCGGCGACTTTGTCACAATGGGTCGCCCTCTCGCCGAATTATACGGTCTCAGCAGGCGTAACCTACACCGACAGGCACTGGGCAGCCGGTTTCTTCAACAAGCAAGTCGGGCCCCGCTACGTGGACAACGGCGCCGTCCACCAAGCGACTCAGCTCGACTCTTTCTGGATGAACAACCTGTACTTCAATTACAAGCTACCCACGAACTCGTTCTTCAACGGGACAAACCTCAAGCTGAGCTTCAACAATCTGTTCGACTTTCACGATGTAGTTGCGCTGGCGCCTGGCGTCAGCGCCACCCCCGCCGTGCCCTACGTCCAGAGCGGCAGCGATACGTTGCAATTGCTTCCTGGCCGCAGCATCATGCTGACCCTAGAGGTGGCCATGGTGCCGCGGAGGCGCTAACAGCCTAGCCTCGGCCTTAGGAATTGCTCAAACTCGCGGGATGCAGTCCCGTCTTTTTGCAGCGAAAGTTCGAAATGCGTCTAGGCTGGGGAGCCACATCTTTAAGAGTCAATTAGGTGCAAGGTGGATTTGACGCCGTGTACGAAGTGTCGTAGACGACGCAGAAGACCCCGCCGACCGTGCCGGATTCCTCCGCAAAGGGATTATATGTGTACGTGTAGTACCCTTCCTCCAGATAGCCTTCGCGGTCGATTACCAGCAGACCATCCACCACCGCCGTGGATTCCCGCTACCGTCAAAAAATGCTGACGGGGTGTAGCGGGCGTTCAGCCGAACGGACGCTCGTGCTTGTCGTGGTCGCCTGCTCCATAGAAACTCTCAAATTTGCAGTGAGCCCCAAACTCTGTGTCGAACCTATCGAATACGGCGCTACGGTTCAATTCGTTTGCTTACCTGCTTCGAGGACCTTTTTTATGAGCTCTCGCAATTCTGCATAGGCGGTAACACTCGCAGGTTTCTTGAAGTAGCCGTCAGCCCGCAATGCTTGGGCCGCGGCGCGGTCTGCCTCTGCCCCAGAGGACGTCACGATGATTACAGGCGTCAGATTGCACCGAGAGGCGGATCGCAATTCCCGAAGCACTTCCAAGCCGGCGATCTTGGGGATGTTCAAGTCCAGCAATACAAGCGTTGGACACGCGGCCGAACTGTCCGCCGCCGTTTCCCGGAGATACCGTAACGCTTCCTGGCCATCTCGGGCCACGCGTACGAAAAGGCTTGGGTCAAATTCCCCGAGTATCTTCTTAACGACGAAGACGTCCATCGAGTTGTCCTCGACCAGCAATACAGTCTGAGCGGCCTGCGGCGCTTTTTCGGGTGTCGTAGACTCGGGACGCTCAAGATCCCCGGGGGACGGTGAAGCAGAATGTTGATCCTCTGCCAGGAGTAGATTCCTCAAGCCAGATCCGTCCGCCGTACTGCTCCACCACGCGTTGGCAGATGGCCAATCCAATCCCACTGCCAGGGTACTCATCGTTGCGATGCAGACGCTTGAACGGCGCGAAAATCTTTTCGGCGAATTCCGGCTCAATTCCGATTCCATTGTCGGCAACGGAGAATACGCACCAGCCGTCGCGATCCTGGGCTGTAATGTGAACACGCGGGTCCTCTTCTCGGTGATACTTAATGGCGTTACTAATCAGATTCTGAAACAACAGCGCGAGGCGACTTTCGTGAATCGCGACCGCCGGCAGGAAATCGCTAGTCACAGACGCACCAGCTTCATCAATTGCCTGTTTTAGGTTCGCCAGAGCGCCAGACAGTACGCGAGCGGAATCCACCGTAGGCGGGGCTTCTTCTGGTTTTTGGGCCCTGATGTAAGCGACCAGATCCTCAATAAGACAGCTCATTCGCCGGGCGCCCGCGATAACATGGTTCAGAAATTCGGCATCTTCTCCAGTCAGCCGAGACCCCCAGCTTTGCTCAATCAGCTCGGCGGAGATCGCGATCGTTCGTAAGGGCTCCTGTAAATCGTGGCTGGCGGAGTACGCGAATACCTCCAAGTCGCGATTGGCCCGGCGTAGGTCGTCATTGGATCGCTTCAATTCGGCTTGGGCCCGCTGCCTCTGTTGAAACAATCGGGCGTTATCCATCGCAATTGCAGCTTGCGCAGCAATCCCGTTGGCAACATCCTCGTGTGCCTGTGTGAACTTACCCGGGACCGAATGGCCGAAGAAGAGGCCTCCCAGGACTTCCCCTGACCGAGACTTGACTGGAACGGCGAGGTAGCTTCGTACTGGTAGGTGCCCTTTTGGCATCCCGTAGTGGGGTGAGGTTTTGCCGTATCGCGCATCCCGGGTGATGTCTTCGGAGCGAACCACACCCTCTCCGCGGAAGGTTGGATCGAAGACCGCCGTGTTCCGAGGCATCGGAAATCCCGCGAAAGCCTCCTTCGGTACGCCGGAGAGAGTGTACAGCATATACGACTCCCCCTTTTCGTTCACTACGTTGTGAAAAAACGATCCGAACTCCGCTCCAATTGCACTTGTGGCGATATCGGTGACTTCCTGGACCAATTTCTCCAGATCCAACTCCGCCGCGATCCGTGGGCCGATCTTATTCAGCAACTCCGCCGTCCGTAGCGCTTCCTGTTCGCGACTCAAGAGTGCTGCGCGTTCTGCTTCAGCGAGCTTACGTTCCGTGATATCGCGCGCGATCTTCGAAGCCCCAACGACAATGCCGTTCTCGTCCTTGATGGGGGATATCGTTAGTGAAACATCAAGCAGTGTTCCGTCCTTGCGGCGGCGCTTGGTCTCAAAGTGATCGATGCGCTCGCCACGGCGTAAACGGGCTAGAATGTCTGGTTCTTCCTCCTGACGGTCGTCAGGGACAATAAGCTCGGCCACGGTTCGACCGATCGCTTCGTCGGACGTATAGCCGAAGAGCCGCTGGGCGCTCTTGTTCCAGCTCGTAATGACTCCTTCCAGGTTCTTGCTGACAATCGCGTCATCGGAACTCTCGACAATCGCCGCGAGTTGCCGGGCCCCACGTTCAAGTTTCCTGCGGTCGGTTACATCCGTTGAAATGCCACACAGGCCGGTAATCCTGCCGCCAGCATCGATAAGGGGAAACTTTACAGAGATGAAGGAATGGATGCCATCATCCTGAGGTGCGTGCTCTTCAACCGACAAGGGTTTGCCCGAGGCAAACACAATCCGATCATTTTCTACGAAGGGCGCGGCGATTTCAGGGGGGAAGAGATCGAAGTCCGTCCGACCGACGACCTCTGATGTTCTCACGTGGAAAAGCTCCTCATAGCGTCGGTTGATAAGCCGATAACGGCTCTGCAGATCCTTAACGAAGATGATTGCCGACGAGTTGTCCAGGATGGACTGCAATTGATGTTCGGTTTGGGTCCGAGCAAGATCCGAACGCTTTCGTTCCACCGCGAGAATTACGTGGGCGGCGATAACCTGCGCGACTTCCAGTTCCTCAGGCGATGCCGTGTGGGGATGGGCGTAGTAGAGCATGAACTTGCCTAGTACGCCGCTTTCAAGCATTAGCGGGATGAAAGCCAAACCCCGAATGTTTTCGCGCTCAAAGATATGGGAGTAGTCTGTGAGAGTCCCGTCCAAGCGGACATCGGGAATAAGGATCGGTTTTGCGTCTTGCTGCCTCGGCTTCCAGGGAGTATGTCCGGTTAAGGCCTCCTGGTATGCCTCTGACAAGCCGCGCGCTGCTTTGAAGCGCATCACTCCGTCGTCATCGAAGAGCAGAATAGCGGCGCGTTCAGCACTGGTAGCCTCAAGCAGGCTGGAGAGCGCCGCGTCGTACACGTCCTCCAGTTCGCGAGCTCTGGTTAACGCGCTCACTAGCTCATAAAGAACCCTGAGCCGTTTCACCTCTGCGGCACCAGACGTCATGGTGTTCGCGACAACGGACATCCTCAACAATTCTACCGCTGGGTGTTGAATTCTTCCATGGAGCGGGCCCGAACCCAGCGCCTGCGCTGGAAGCGGACGTTCACCATTCGGATCCCGGCCGCGTGGTGCGTAGTACTGCAACGTTGGTAGAATAATGACGGAGCTGACGGAGGGAAACGCGATGAACCGAAGCCAGTATCGCATCCTTATCGTCGAAAGACAATCCCGCGGACGTTTTTGCGACGCGCTCTCCGAAATGGTGGGCTCGTTGTGGAGGTTTCCGTAGCAAATGACGGCCATGCGGCTATGGACTACCTGGAGCGGTGCTCTGAGGATACGCGTCCGGATTTAGTCGTCATCGATATCAACCTGCCCAACGCGACGGGATCGATGTTCTTCGGAAGTGCCGGTTCAAACCGTCATTGGCCGATACTAAGACCATGATCCTGACGTCGTCTGACGAGACGAATGACCACTCCCGTGCGGACGTGATTGGTGCGAACGCACACGTTCAAAACCCTAAGGCCTTCTCGCGATTCCCCGAAATAGTTACTGCCGTAAGAAGTCTACTAGACATGAGGGCCGTCACGTAACGCTCCAGTTGTGGAGGGCAGACATCCTTTATTTCATGCTTTCGCGCGGATGCGATTCACCATAGTGGGTCCGTAGGCATTCATCGCGGCGCCGGCGGCTTACCCCTTGGTGCTGTGCGGCCCGCCTCAACTGAAGAACGGCTGAACGCGAGTAGTTAATAATATGATCAAGATGCACGAAGGGCTTTCAGGGACCGAATACGCAGTGCTAGTTGAACAGGCGCCGATCATGATTTGGCGTTCCAACACTACCGCGGAGTGTGACTACTTCAATGATCGGTGGCTGCTGTTTCGGGGCCGGAGCATGGAGCAGGAAATCGGGAACCAATGGGCTGATGGAGTCCACCAGGATGACCTTGAGGGATGCCTGAAGACCTATCTCGGTTGTTTTGAGCGGCGCGAGATTTTCGAGATGCACTACCGCCTCAAGCGCGCGGATGGCGCCTACAGGTGGATCTTCGACCGCGGCGTTCCCTTCTACGACAGCAACGGCGAGTTTCGCGGGTACATAGGTAGTTGTATTGACGTGACGGAGCGTATTGAGGCTCAACGCTCCGCCGATGAGTCACGAGAACGCGAACTCGCAAAACTGCGAGGGCTACTTCGTATTTGCAGCACTTGCAAGAAAATCTGCAATTCT
Source organism: Bryobacteraceae bacterium (assembly GCA_035293725.1). Classification (GTDB taxonomy): domain Bacteria; phylum Acidobacteriota; class Terriglobia; order Bryobacterales; family Bryobacteraceae; genus Palsa-89. The sequence goes on along the minus strand of DATGMH010000022.1, from coordinate 9,834 downwards.
GTGGGCGAATGGGAGCCGCTTGAGACGTACATCGCCAGCCACTCCGAAACCGATTTTACACACGGTATGTGTCCCGATTGTACCCGAGTGGTAGTTCGACAAGGAGCAGGAGTATGACCTCGACAGATTCAGAAGTCGCGCTGGGCGAATCTGCTAAAGGCCGGACGATCTTGCTCCTTGATGACGATGCCAATACACTGATTGCGCTCCAGTCGATCCTTGAAAGAACCCAAGCTCAAGTGATCGAGTGCGCAAATGAACCCTGTGCCGTCCGGCAATGTACGGCGCGCGAGAAGAGCATCGACTTGCTGGTTGCGGATGTCATCCTGCAGGACAGTAATGGTCCGGCGGTCGTTCGAAAAGTGAAACCGCACCAACCACTGATGCGGCTTCTGTATATTAGCGGTTTCAGCATGACTGAGCTGAAGCGTCGCGGTCTTCTTTCTTCCGCAGACATTGCTCCGGGTTCAGTTGAATTTCTTCAGAAGCCATTCTCTCCCCAGGAGTTTCTTCACAACGTCGAAAGACTGCTGTTGAATTGAAACGAGCGCATCCCGTAACCAACACGTTTACCCGTCCTATCATCGGCGTCATGATAAGTAAGAATACGGATTCTGAGACGCGAAAGCCGAGACCTTGTAGACCGCGACGGGACAGAACATTGTCCGAAGCGCCACTTTGCGACCTCGTATACGTAACGCGCCATTCTGAAGTTATACCTTCAGTTTGACGGAAAACGCCCATACCGTCGTTCTGCCAATTGCTGGCGCAGTACGCCGCCGAACTCAGTTTCAGCGCTTTGCGCCCCATGCCCTGAGGCGCTCGTGCCCGAATCGTGCGATGCTGCAGGCGGGGAACTAGGGCAAATCCAATTCCTACTCGGCCACGGTTCCCTCCAGACCACCGAGCGTATCTCGGCTGTAAGCAGCGCATTCGCCGAGCTGTGCGCGACCGGATCGGCATTAAACCATAGCGCCCTCAGTTCTTATGGCGTCGGCGACTACGGGTCAACTTGGCTGCTGTGAGCCTAGTTAAGGCATCAGTCGTCGATGACACTAGACTCAACTTTCTGCGAGTGGCGTGTAAAACGGACCGAGTCGCCGGACACAGGCCGACTTTCCGTTCCCTATCCGGCCCTGGAAACACGTCCGCTCCATCCGGGTCGCGGACAAGCCAATCTGAATAGAGCCGAGTTTCCTTCCGGCTTAATTATCGAAGTACTGTTGCAAGGCTCCAGTATCGTGCGACCGAGTGAGCGCCAGCATGAGGAGAATACGAGCCTTCTGGGGACTGAGGTTGTCCGCCAGTACGCAGCCGATCGCCTTCAGGGCAAGTGCGCTCCCTTTAGAGGCACTCAAAGGAAATACGCGACCAGTAGGAACGCGAGTGCTGATGACAACCGGGATGCCGCGCGTGCGTGCTTCCTGAATCGCGTCAAACATCAAAGCCGTTACGTCGCCAAGCCCAAGGCCGGCAATCACTAGTCCTCGGACAGTACCATCACGGACCAGAGAGCGGATCAGGAGGCCGTCGGCACCAGCGTAACTCGTCACGATATCGACACGGCTGAGTTGGGTTCTTGCCTCGACTGGGAACGTCTGCCGGCGCAGCGGAGCGCGATAAAAGCGAACCTTTTCGGCGTCGACCACCCCGAGTTCGCCAAACTCCAAGCCGCGGAATGTTTCCACCTGGCTCGTGTTCGTTTTTGTAACATCGCGTGCAGCGTTTATTTGTCCGTTCATCACCACCATGACTCCCTTGTTGACGGCCTCAGGTGCGGCCGCCACTCGAACCGCGTCCAACAAGTTTCGAGGGCCGTCGGAGTCTGGATCCGACGCCGGACGTTGTGCTCCAACCATGATCACCGGTTTAGTGCTGATCGCGGCGAGGTCAAGAAAATAGGCAGTTTCTTCCAAAGTATCGGTGCCGTGTGTGACTACGATGCCGGCGATCTCAGGTTTCGCCAGCAACTCGTTCACTCTTCCCGCCAAGCGGACCCAAATCTCAGGAGTCATGTCATTGCTTCCTATATTGGAGATCTGCTCCACCTGAATCTGGGCCATCTTCTTTATCGCCGGCACGGCCGAAACGAGGTCTTCCCCGGAGAGAAGCGGCACGTAGCCGCCTTTGGACGGATCTTGTTTGCTGGCGATCGTGCCACCCGTGGAGAGCACAGCGACCGTCGGCAGCTTCTGCGCAACTACGCTGAGGCACGTCGCCAACAACAGACCCGCTGTGGTCAGATTTGACATGCGACGATTATATAGGCTTGATGCAACTATTGCGGCTGATTTTTTTGCCCAACGGGAGCGACAGTGCGCCTGGCGAACTGCAAACGAGTAGATCACGGGACCCGGCCACGCAAATGACACTGTGGTGGTCTCTACATCCGCATTTCGCATATGACGCAATCGGGTTAAGACTAAGTTGCTCCGTTGTTGAACAAAAGCCGAAGGTCTAATGGGCCCAGCGGCAATTTGAGCCCTGCCCTGAACACGCCTCTACTGTGCGTTTTCCACCGGCTCAAGGCGCAGCAGCGCCCCGGCCTCCTCATCGGTCAGCAAGTACAATAGCCCGTCCGGCCCTTGCTGTACCTCTCGGATTCGCTGGTTCAGCTCGACGAGTAGCGCCTGGCGCCGGATCGGGAGTCCATCTTTATTCAAAACGATGCGATGGAGCTGAGTGCCCACCAGTCCTCCCACGAAAATGTTGCCCTTCCACGCCGGAAACCGGTTCCCCGTATAAAACGTGATCGCCGCCGCCGAAATCGACGGCGACCAGAACAACCAGGGCTGTTCCATGCCCGGCGCTACTGGCTGCTCCAAAACAGGACCGGTCCCGCCGCTGACTTCACCCGAATAGGCGCGGCCGTAAGAAATCACGGGCCAGCCGTAGTTCTTACCTGCTTTGATTATGTTGATTTCATCCCCGCCCTGAGGCCCATTCTCGGTCTCCCAGAGTTCGCCGGTTTCCGGATGGAAATAAAGACCCATGGCGTTCCGAATGCCCAGCGCATAAAGCTCTGGTCTATAGCCAGGGCGGCCTGAGAATGGATTGTCCGCCGGAGCGCTTCCATCATCGTTCAAGCGCAGCACCTTGCCGTAGTAACTGTTCGGATCTTGCGCATCCGTCACGGTAGCGCTGACGGTGTCGTTCGGCGAGCGGGGAATCGGGATGCCGATTGCCAGGTAGATCTTGCCGTCGTGCCCGAATGCCATTTTCGCCGCCGAAGGCCCGGACACGCCCGCGTCGGTAGAGAAAATGTCCCGGACATCCTCAAGCGCATGGCCTCCGTCGTAGCGTGCGCGCGCCAACGTCGCTCGGGCGTTGATCGTTCCGGCCACCGGCTTGTAATAGGTGAAGTAAATCCAGTGGTTTTCAGCGAATCTCGGATGCAAGGCCAAGTCATTCATGCCCCTTTGCCGCGTGTTGAGGACTTCCGGTACCCCTGCAATTGGTTCCGAATCGAGCTTGCCGTTACGCACGATCCGCAACCTGCCGCCGCGTTCCGTAACCAGGATGCTCCCGTCCGGAAGGAAAGCAAGAGCGTACGGGTAGTTGAAACCACGCAGCGGGACGACCCGGAATTTCGGCCCGGCGATTTTGTTGCCGCCCGATCCCCTGGTCGCGCTATCGAAGATCAGTGGCCGGTCCAGTGTTGGGGCCTCGACGATGACTTCCCGCGGCTGTTGTTGCGCCGCGAGCGGGGCACGCGTCGGTAAGGTTACGATCGTCAAATCTCCGAAAAGTGCCATCAGAAGCACGACTCGCATAAGTTCTCCCATCTTACTGCCAGTGCCCACACTACTTCGCCGTCCGCCTGTTCGCCGCGAACATAGGGGTGGATTGCGCCTGCGATAAACTCGCTTGCGTTCAGCAACGCGCAAACACGGCAGCCGGGCGTTTGCTCACCTTTCACCAAACTCCGGGAGATCGGGTCAATGCGCGCCGTCGTAGAAGAACTGCTCGCGCGTGATCTTATCGTTCTTGACGGTATAGACACCGACTTCTTCGCGGGTGATACGTTGACCAGTGGCTTTGGGCGTGATATCCAGGGTAAAGAAGACGACGAACTGGTCCGGGTTCGCGCCATTGAAAAACGGCCCCGCCACAGTCTCCCCGTTGAAGGTTTTGTCGGAAACCCAGTCCTCCGATTTTTTGATCACCGGATCTTGGCCGGCGGTCTCCTTGCCGTCGCCTTCAACCGAAACAATGTCAGGGGCGTACATCGTCCGCATGACGTCGAAGTTCTTACCCTGCCTGCACAACTCCACAAAGTTGCTAGCAACCGTTCTAACACTCATGATGGACTCCAATCGTTGGTGTCATGGCGCGCACAGTGGTAGACGACAACGCATATGCCCGCCCTCTCGTGTCTGATCTTCGCACAGCAGGCCGGATCAGTCCCGATAAAGCGCTTGCATCAGGCCAAGGTGAGAGGGTCATGCATCTCCGGACCCGGCTGACAATCAGGCAGCCTTCTACAACTCCGATTGTGGGCTGCGGAGAATGACGGTTCCAAATCAAGTGACGCTTTTCTAGTGTCAAGGTTGAAGGGCACTGAATTATGCTTGTGCACTACGATCCACTGGCCACCAATCTTGCGGTAGCAAACGGTCGCGCCACCACATGCCTAGTTTTTTCCCCGTCTCTCTGCTGCCAGATGGCCGGCAGATCCCCGGCGAGATGCCGCGGCGGCATTGGACAGGATCGCCGAGCGCGACTGCGTGGTGTCGCTCGGCGGCGATTCAGGCGCCTTCCTGAAACCGGCGAAGGCCCCTAGGCGCCGTTCGCGCATCTTTGGGTGTGAACCGGGTCAGGATTCGCGCAATTCGACATACGTATCGAGACGCTCCTCATTTCCCGCGCGGCTGGCATTCGGCAACAACAGGCGGGTGTTCCCTTGGAGGACAGCTTCGCTGCTTCTCGGGTTCGTCGGCCGATGTCACAAGAATCGCACAGTCGTCTACCATGTAATGAATTCCATGTAGTGCTTTTGGCACAAGAACGTTCTATGCAACTCTACGCGAGCCGCGGGTCCCAATTCCTTCGATGGCGGGGCGCCTCGGTTCAGGCATCAGTCGTCGATGACACGAGACTCAACTTTCTCCGAGTGGCGTGTAAACGGACCGAGTCGCCGGACAGAGGCCGACTTATCGGGAGTAATCCGGGACGAGCCGAACTCGCGCGGGGCTGGGTCGCTTAAGACGCCTTGCATTCACGAACTCCATCCCTCGTCCTCCTCCTGCCGTCTCCAAATCCCTGCGAAGTGCTCTGCGGCTGCCAATTCATGCTCCGCCCACCTGCGAATGACTGGGAGGGGGTGATTCAGAAACGCTCGGGCAATCCGCGCGTGCGCTTCATGATGCGAGGATATGGGCCCCCAAGACGCCTCAAGGTCATGGCGTCCGACTGCGAATTCTCTAAATACCTCCTCATCATCACCGTACGCTACAAGAACCTGCTCCGTCAGTTCCGGGACCACGAGCGTCCCATTCTCCGCCACCGTCGGTGAAGACAAATGCCGAGCAATGCGTCGGGCGCCCTCCAATCCGGTCTTCGCAAGCCAATCCATGACCACCTGCACCGGCAGCGAAGAGAAAACATCGCGATTGGAACCGATCTGCCACCGCCAGCTGCCCTTCGAATCTAGAAGCGCTTCACCAACCACTGCCATCACCGCGTCCGGATTGTTCGAGGCGATCTTGCTCAGAATTGAAGAGGCATCATCGCGTTTGCTGAAGTCGTTGCCCGAGAATGCCGCGCTGGCCACTTCCGCGGTCCATCGAGTATCAATTGATGCCAAGTGCTCCATCGCATCTCTCCACCAGTAGTCGGCCCGGTCCTCGGTCACGGCGCTTCGGGCCAAAACGCGCTTTATTGCTGTAACTGCTTCCGGCGCTTCGTTGGCGAGCTCTACGCCTCGTATGCGATCCCCGGCCAGCTCGACGGCAATTTTTAGCGATTCAGGTGGGCACTCCTCCCGGGTCAGCACCTTCAAGAGTTCGGCAAACTCGGGGCTCGACGCCCCTTGCACGACACCTCCGATGTGCAGCACCTGCATGTAGCGCGGGCTAAGCCTGCCATCCCCTACGAGACGAGTCAAGCGTGTTACTGCATCGGTCTGATCGACATCCGCAACTATAATTTCGGCTACCATTTCCGGATCGTCGCGTTCGAGGGCATCGAGGATACCGGAAATCCGATCGCGCTCACCGGGCGAGGTTTGTAGCAGGCCGCCTACATAACCACGCAGCAAGGCTGAGAAGCGGGTCTTCCGAGCGACCGATAAAATTGGTTCCAAGAAGTCGCCCGAGGTGTCTTTTCGCCCAAGCAGCACACCGAAGGTTGAGGCACTGCGCGCCTCGGGCGACGCTAGGAAAGGGAGGTTTGCATGAAGCAGCCGCGGATCCGCGAACGCTTCTTCTACTAGCGGAATAATCTCGGATTGCTCTTTATGGACATCCTCTCGCATGCTGTGGTGCCAAATGTCCTTGCCGACAATGCCGCGCAGCCGACCCGAATAGTCTAGCGGTATTAACGACTCCTGCCAGGCACGCACTCGGTTGCAGTATTCCACGTGGTCCTCGGAGACGTCGGGGGCAACGCCGCGCTCATACTGAAGGAAGTCGTCCACCTGTTCGAGCCACGGTCCCAAAAGGTCAGGAGGAAGCCCGTGGTGCTGTACAACCTCTTCCAAGCGGTCGAGTTTGCCCCACGCTAGAAAGAGCCTTAAGTGGCCGCGCAAGTAATTCCAGCCGGCAGCGGCGAACGGTTCGGACCGCGCGAGCAACTCCTCGGTGAGGCCGATAACATGCGCGAAACAGTCTTCAAATTCGCTTTGGGTTCTAGGGTGCCAGTCTGGCGGCGGAATTTTTCCGCCGACGACGCTAGGCGTCCCCATCCGCGTCACGTCCCTATCAATGAGATGATCGAGTCCCCCGAGCGCAAGCTTGCGCTCACCTATGTTTTCGGAAAAGACAACCCTCCGGAAGATGTTAAAGCGGTCACGGAAGGGCACTGCTGTACCAGATAAGTACACGCGGAACAACTGGCGCCAGATGCCGGTCGCATTATTTCCGATGCCATGCTCCGTTTCGTTTACCGCGAGCCGGCGGAGAACTAGCTCCGCCGCCTCGAAATATTCTGGAAAAATCGCGAGACGTTCAGCGGCCCAGACCATTTCCCGCCGCGTGCCCCGACCGCTCACATCCGATCCGCCAGTCGCCAACAATTCGGCGTTAGAAGCATCACGTACTAAGCGCGTCAACTGCGGCAAATAGGCCGCGGGATCCGTTTCGAGGAGACCGACAAGTTGCTTTATCTTGCCTGAGTCGGCCAGATCGGCGGGCGTAAAATCGGCAACTCGCTTTTGAAAGTGTGCGCCCACGATAGAGCGCACCTCCTGACCGATCGAAAGCCCACGGATTCGCAGCTCAAACGGCCCACGCAACAGTTCCGGGATACGGTCCAAGAACGCAGCGGGATTTTGCGATGCTAAGCGTTCCCAGGCGCGTCGAAAGGCGATCTCGGCAATGATCTGCGGGGTCACGTAGTAATAACGTGGCGTTACAACAATGAATCCCGGCGCGTCTTTCAACCGAGCGACTGTTTCGCGCACAAGTTCTGATCTGACTCCGGTTAGCTCAGTCAGCAGGTCGAGCTGTACCGCCACATCGTCTGAATGACCGATACGCTGCACTAAGGAGATGGCCTCAACGACTTTTTGGTCATCCGGGCTCAACCGGCTGCGATAATAATCCTGTAGCGTCGGAATCGCAGGCTGCAGACTTCCCGCCGAGTGCATTTCGCCATCGTGTCGGCAGAGATCGGCCGCCAGCCGGATGTACCCCCCCGATCGATCCGCGTACGCTCGCCGCCTTTCGGGCGGGACGACAGAAAAGTTCTGCTGGAGAATCTGTTCTGCCGTTGGAATCGAGATTTTCTCGATCCAAATGCCCGGGGCACCACGCGGCGGCGGTTCGCCGGTATTGTCGATGGCAATCGCCCGGATTCTCGATTCGTGCCCACGCAGGAGACCGTTCAACTCGTATCGGGCCTGGAGCGGGCACTCGTCAGCCACCAAAATGGCGGTATGCTGTCCCGCATTAACCAGCCACAGAGCTGTCTCTTGTGCCCTCCGGCCATCACTGGTGACGACGACGAGCTCCGGCGCTCCGGGCATTCGCCGGATCGCCTCGTGTACTAAGCGTGTTTTTCCCACCCCGGCCAAACCCTGCACTTGCAGGACGGGATCGAAAGGAGTAAATGAAAATTGCAGATGTTGCTGAATGGCTTGGATGATGGGAGCCCAGCCATCGGGCAGCACGTAATTGGGTGTAATCGCCCGTTCTGCAGCATCCCAAGCCCGCCAATGCCTAGCCATATTGGTAGGTCGGCCAAAAACTGTGCCCACCACGCCAGGGAGCCGATTGGCCCACCGCGCCAAATCCGAGGCCGATAATACGTGGCACTGCGCAGCACCCGGCTTAATGGCTTGAGCGGCTACATTGAGCGCGCTATTCAGGTGCTCCTTCTTTTTGGCAGTGATCTCGTCACAGACGCAAACTCGGTATGCGTATCCTTTGCGCACCAATTCGGTGGCGTAGTGTTTGTGGATTTCCTTCGTGATGGAGCCGTCAGTCACACGTCCGACAGGTTCAGCCTTGAACTGCCATGCGCTTGGCTCGCCCAAATAGCCGGTTTGATCACCCGCTGCGCGTTGGTCGACACGGGTATCGACGCCGCCATCTCGGACGTTGACCCTCAGGGTCGTAGCGATGGCGGCTTGGGGTACGCCGTAAACGAAGCACTGCGTCTGCAAAAGCGTGTCCACGAATCCCGTAAAGGGCTGTCCGCCACCACCACGAAGGAGCGGGATATCGGTCGCCGAGGAAATCGTCCACATCGACTAGGTTGGTCTGCCACCACGCTAGCAGATAAGAGGCTTTATTATCCACCAGAAATGCTCGCCAATTTAGGGCTAGGGCCCACAAACGCGCTTGCATCCCGTAATCGCTGCTCTGAGCGGATCGGTCGGCTACCCGGAGAAAGCCCGATCTCCCGGTCACCCGGTTGTATAACGCCCATACCCTGGACCTGCCAAACCGCTGGCGCCTCGACAAATCGCAAACGCGAAACACGCTCGTACCCATTCCGTTCTTGGGGGAGTGACCAATCCCGCACGACTACGTTCCCCTTGTTTTCAACCACCTCCGCCGTCGCTCCCCTCCGCCGCGCCCCCACCAATGCTATGTCCAAAGCGAGGTGAATCAAAATGTCAGCACTCGGATTAGGCCGCCTGGACCGTGCCATCCACCGCTCCCAAATCGGCCAGGCTCCGGCCATCCCCAGCTCCATGAACCGCGTCGCCGCGAATCGGGCCAATGCCCAACACTCCACCGGCCCGCGCACCGAATTCGGTAAACAGCGCTCCTCGCTCAACTCCATCAAGCACGGCCTTACCGCCGCCACCGTCGTCCTGCCCTCCGAAGACCCGGACCAGTACGAAGCCCACCGCCGCCAGTTCTTCGACGAGTACCAGCCCGCCACCGCCACCGAAACCCAACTCGTCCAGGAACTGGTCGACACCTCTTGGCGCCTGAACCGCATTCCGCTGCTCGAAACCAACCTGATAGCCGGCACAGGGCGGAGCCGCCCACAATCCGGTCAAGAAAATGCTGGCGGGCCGCTCCGTTGTGCCGGCACTTATGTAGAGGTCCGCGCCGAGAATCCGCCCAACGAGCAAGCCGCCCCCGGCGACGAAAAAGTGGCGCTTGACATCATCGACGCCCACCGCCTCATCGCCAGCATCAACGTCCAAGGCGCGCGCCT
>DATGMH010000021.1:0-83448 GCA_035293725.1 Bryobacteraceae bacterium | reverse complement strand
AGCGTAGTGGCATAGCCGTTGCGGCGAGTGAAGAAGTGTTCGTCGATGCCCAGCACCTGCGGACAGCTCCGCGAGTGCCATTCGCCAAACTGGCGTTGGAGTCCGCGCTGAAAGTAGCGCTCCACCGTCGCCGCGCCGATTTCTTCCCGCCGTCCCAGCCGGCTGCGGTTGATGCCGTGTGTTTTATCAGTTCAGGGATTCAGGCCTGCCCCCATTTCTGATGAAGAGCCGTTTCGCGGCTCAACCAGGCCCACCGGAGTTGCTCTTCTAGTTGTAAGCGGGTGACGATGGGTTTGGTGCCGAAGGAATACGTAACCCTCAACCAAGGAGCATACCGGATTGCGGGCACTCGCGTGTCACTCGATTCGCTGGTGTATCTGTTTCGCGAGGGCATGTCGGCGGAAAGCATGGTCGAAAGCTACCCAGCCTTGACGCTCGAGCAGGTGCATGGAGCGCTCGCATTTTATCTGGCAAACCAAAAGGAAATCGACCAATACCTTGTCGAAGGTCAGCGCGCCGCGGAGGTTCAACACCGGCAGTCCAGGCAAATGAATGCCGAACTGAGATTGCGAAGCTCCAACGGGCGCGCAGTGCGAGTCAAATTCCAGGCTGACGCCGATCTGGACGGTCGCGTTGTGCGCGGGCTGCGACGGGCCGCACCAGAAATCGATATCCGCACGGCGGCGGATGCAGCCCTCGCGCGTTTAGAAGACCCAGAAGTCCTGCTGATCGCCGCCGACGCCGGGCGGACAAGGCTTGTACATTTCGCTCGTTTCGCGGCTATCACGAGAAGCCCCGGTGTAATCTTGCTGCGCGAAGCAATTCCTATCTCGACCGCGATCGAAGAGCTTCTTCTCTTGGAGTGCGAGCGATGCTGAGGAATGGAAGGGCCGACTCGTCTGGATTCCATTATGAAAAGAACGCACCCATTCGCTCACCCAGGAACGTGTTCAGGGCGCTTAAACTGCATTTTCTTGTGAAAATGTTGACCGTGTAGTCAAGGAGTTGAGGGAACGAACCAGAAGCTCGGTTTTCGAATCACTCGATGCTAACCACGAAACCGCAGCCGGGCAAGTTAGCTGTTTCTGCGCTGACGTTTCCTCAGCATCCCTGCGGGGAAATGCCACCGCCCCTGGATTCCCCAGCCTTCCCGACGGCGGTTGTTCAGACCGAAGCTAGGCAGCACTTCTATGCTATCCGGGTTGCCGTTCGCGCAACCGGTGATTGCTCGCACGTGCTTAGGTCGTTGCGGTCAGAAGGACTAGCACTCATCAGAGTGCGACGGGGAGGGAAGCTTCTCTACGCAACGCCCGGATGACCACGACGACCTCTTCCGCGCCTTCCGGGTCATTCTCGGTGGCGGTCTTGAGGTCCTCGGTAGTGACCGGCGGTTTGAGCACGACGCCAGCCGGAATTTGGTCCGCTGGCGTTTCCGTCTTGTCAGCCCTCTGCGGCATCTCGATTCCCAGTCTAGCTCAAAGGAGCGCGATGTCGATTTTTTCCCGGCTGCGCCCTGCAGTTCACGACTGCGCTCCAGGTAGGCCTAAAAGTATGCCCAGTCCCCACATATCGGAGCTGACCGTCGTTCATAAGTAACTAAAATGCAAGGTGGCGCATCATGTAACCTGAGCGGGCGAGGGTCTTCAGCGCGCGAGCCATTACCCGCCGGAGCCCCGGGGCTGTTACGATGCGATCCGTCTTCCAGAGGCGTATACTGAACAAACGAGGACGAATATGAAGCATCGATCTCTTTGTTTCGTATGCGGTATGGCGGCCATGATTGCAGCCGCGCAGGCACAAGTTGCCCCGCACACCGCCATGGCGAGCGCCAAGGCCGTCAAGGACACCTGGACGCCGCCTCGAACTTCGGACGGGCATCCGGATCTTCAGGGATTCTGGGCCAACAACAATGCCACGCCGATCGAGCGGCCCAAACAACTGGCGAACCGCGCATCCTTGACCGACGCCGAAGTGGCGGCGATGAGGAAAAAAGCCCAGGAACTCTACAACGGTAAAGGCGACGCTGCATTCGGAGACACCATTTTTGAGACGGTTTGGGACAGCCTCAAAGGTGGAAGTGCCGGTCCGCATAAGAAGGCCGACGATGAGTTTGACAGCGGTACGGGCGACTACAGTTCGGAGTGGATCGTGCAGCGGGTCTGGGATAACCGCACGGCGCTGATCACGGATCCGCCCGACGGCCGGATGCCGCCTATGACCGCGGAAGGGCGTCAAAGGCGCGAGGCAATGATGGTTGCGATGCGCCGTCCTGCCAGAGGACCGGAAGATCGAGGTCTGTCGGAGCGCTGCCTCACGTACGGCTCGCCTCAACTTACTGCCGGATATCAAAGCTATTACCAGGTCGTCCAAACCCCCAAGTCGGTGATGCTGATGACCGAGATGATTCACGACGTCCGCAGCATTCCTATTGATGGCGGTCCGCATCCGGGTTCGGCTGTGCAGGAGTGGCTTGGCGATTCGCGCGGCCACTGGGAAGGCGACACTCTCGTGATCGATACGACCAACTACAAGCCCAAGGCGTTCATGTCGATCTCCAGCGAGAAGCTGCACGTGATTGAGCGCCTGACGAGGACCGGTCCGGAGTTGTTGCGGTACGAGATCACAATTGACGATCCGGGGACTTGGACCAAGCCGTGGTCGCTCATGATTCCGCTGCGGACTTCTCATGAACCGGTATATGAGTACGCTTGCCATGAAGGCAATGAAGGTCTTGCTGGCATCCTTGCCGGTGCGCGTGCCGAAGAGGCTGCGGCTGCCAAGAAGCAATAGCCGAAGCGCGGCCGCCGCTAGTTGATCCAGATTGTCTTGATGTTCACGAACTCGCGGATTCCGAACGCGCCGAGTTCGCGTCCGTAGCCGGATTTTTTTACTCCTCCGAACGGGACGCGCGGATCGGATGCGACCATGGCATTGAAGAAGACCTGTCCGGACTGAAGGCCGTCGATGAAGAGGCGCTGCTCATCGCGGTCTTGCGTCCAAGCACTGGCGCCGAGCCCGAATGGCGAGTCGTTGGCTACCTCGATTGCTTCGCGCGCGTCTTGCACTCGAAAGAGCATGGCTACGGGTCCAAAGAACTCCTCGGAATAGACCGGTGACCATCGTGGAACATCGGCCAGCACGGTGGGTTCATAGGTTAAGGAGGTCCCACCGGCTCGGCGACCTCCGGTCAGGAGCCGGGCACCCGCGGATACGGCTCGCGCGACTTGATCTTCAAGATCCGCGAAAATCTTTTGGTTCGCTAGCGGCCCCAGCTCCGTAGAAGGGTCCATGGGATCGCCGGTCTTGAGCGCGCGCATCTGCTGAACGAACTCTCGCTCGCAGGAATCGTAGATTGCGTCGGCGATGATAAAACGTTTCGCGGCGATGCACGACTGGCCATTGTTGATGACGCGCGCTTTGACTGCGGTCGCGACAGCTTGTTCCAGATTGGCGCTGGGCATGATGATGAACGGATCGCTACCGCCCAATTCGAGGACGGTTTTCTTGATGTGTTGGCCGGCTTGGCTCGCCACGGATCGACCGGCCGGTTCGCTACCGGTGAGGGTGACGGCCGCGACGCGATCGTCGGCGATCACGTCCGCAACCTCACCGACCCCGATCAGGAGTGTCTGAAATACTCCTTCGGCGAAACCGGCCCGCAGAAAGATCTCTTCGATTGCGAGGGCGCATTGCGGAACATTCGAGGCGTGCTTGAGCAGCCCGGTGTTCCCGGCCATCAGCGCGGGCGCGGCAAATCGAAAGACCTGCCAGAACGGAAAGTTCCAGGGCATCACCGCCAAAACGGGGCCGAGCGGTTCGTAGCGAATGAAGCTGCGGGAGGCACTGGTAGGGACGTCTTCGTCAGCCAACGCTCGCTCGCCGGTTTCCGCATAGTACCGGCACACCCACGCGCATTTCTTGGCCTCGGCCTCGGCGGCGGAAATCGTTTTGCCCATCTCGATGGTCATGATTTCGCCAAAGCGCGATTGTTCGGCCTCCAGGATGGCTGCGGCTTTCATGAGCATGGCCGCGCGCTCGGCGAACGAGGTCTTCCGATGCGTCAGGAAGGCTCGGTGCGCGAGTTCGAGGCGCCGGTCGAGTTCCCGATCCGAAATGGGTTCGAACTGTTTTACGGTGACGCCGTTGTAGGGATTGATGGATGCAATCATGAACAATTGACCTCCTTTTGAAGGCCCACTAGCGAATATAGCCAAACCGCGAGATCAACGACCGCCAGGTGTTTGGGACGCGGCGGCGCCGCTGTGGGGTAATTATGTCACGAGGCGTGTAGCACTGCGTTGAGCTGTCCTTCCGGTAACACGGTTAGAATAACTCCATGACCTACTACGGAGCGAAAGAATTGGCTGCGAGTTTCCGCACTGTGCGGAACAACACTATCAAGATCGCAGAGGACATTGGCGAACAGCATTACGGCTTCCGGGCTGCGCCGGAAACGCGTACGGTTGCCGCCATCCTGGTCCACATCGCACTTACGCCGAAACTGCAGGAGCAGATCCATGCGGTAGAGCGGCGCAGCACGCTCGAGGGTTTTGATTTTCCGGGCTTCCTCACCAAGTTAATGGCCGAGGAGCAGAAGCCGCGTGACAAGAAGCAGATCGTTGCTCAGCTGAGAGAGGACGGTGAGCGCTTCGCCACGTGGTTGGATGGGCTCACGGACGATTTTCTCGGCGAACGGGTAGCGTATCCGGCTGGCATGACGCCGCCGTCGAAATCGCGCTTCGAGATGATTCTGGGCGTCAAAGAACACGAGATGCATCACCGCGGCCAGCTCATGCTGATCGAACGGATGATTGGAATGGTGCCTCACCTGACGCGCGAAATGCAGGCGCGGATCGCGGCGGCGCAATCGCGCCCCGCGTCGGCTTAGGGGGCGGCCAGGGCCCACATCCGGATCTGTTCGTCTCCATTGCCAGACGGCTCCGCCGGAGAGGGCCTCTTGCGGACAGCGCTCTGCGCGCGCATTGGCTCCGCGAGCAATCGATCCGTCAGCCGGCATGATTCCTCGATGAAATGGGCCAGGGCGGGATCGGCGGCTGTCAACGCCTCGAGCTGCTCGAATAATGCCGCTGGCGGCACGTAGGCGCGCCGTCCGCCGCGCGCGTAAGCCCGCAAGCCCTTGCTCAACTGTTTTTCCAGGATTGCCATTGACGCGGTAGGTGTGAGCCCGGCGGTGCGCAACGATTCGAAGGCTGTCATCATCAACGGAAACAGCAAGCTGCTTGTACAGGTTAGAGCCGTAAGATACAGCGGTTTGAGATCGCGCTCGATGGCAATACAATGCCGCTCGCGGTTCGCGACCAGGAGGTTGGTTTCGTGAATGGCGGGCTTATCGCCCTCCACCAGATAGCGTGAATCGTGGAAGCCCGGAATCGTGGTCAGGGAGGCGATTGAGGCGCCGCGCGCTGCGAGCACCGACAGTTCACTGCTGCCGCGCGACGCGCTGTAGAGGACGGCGGACTTGTCACTCCAGCACACTTCCGCTGACGCGAGTTCGGCCACGGTGCCTGGGATCGAGTCGTCCGGCACGCAGATCAAGATCAGCCGGCAGGCGTCGAATTCCCCGTAGTCTTTGACCGGATGTCCGGCCCGAAGCGTGTTGGCGATACGGCTGGCTAACCGGAAGGACGGCGCTTTCACGGGCCCCAGCATTTCGGACAGCGACGAAAATCGCGTCAACGGCGAGTGGCTAAGTTTACCCGCTGCGACCAGCGCTACCGATTTCGGCCTCTTCATAGATTTTGGGGGACTTGAGCATTTTGATGCGATCGCGCAACTGGGCGGCTTTTTCGAATTCGAACTTTTTCGCCGCTTCGCGCATGCTTTCCTCCAGGCCAGCGACGAATTTGTCGCGCTGCTCAGGAGTCATTTCCTCCACCGGGTCTTCCGCCTCGATTGGAACAGTGACATAATCGCCCTCGGCCACCGCGACCAGGCTCATATCGATGGGCTTGATAATTGATTGCGGAATGATATTGTGCTCTTGGTTATATTGTTCCTGTATGGTGCGGCGCCTGTTGGTTTCGCCGATGGCGCGCTTCATGCTGTCGGTATAAACGTCGGCGTAAAGAACGGCCCGGCCGTTCAAGTGGCGCGCCGCGCGGCCCATGGTTTGGATAAGGGAACCAGTGGAGCGCAGGAAACCTTCCTTATCCGCGTCCAGGATTGCGACCAGCGAGACTTCCGGCAGGTCGAGACCCTCGCGCAGCAGATTCACGCCGACCAATACGTCGATGTCGCCGCGGCGCAGATCGCGCAGAACCTTCATACGGTCCAGCGCGGCGATTTCCGAATGCAGGTAGGCGCAGCGCACACCGACCTCGGTGTAATACTCCGACAAGTCCTCGGCCATGCGCTTGGTCAGTGTCGTCACCAATACGCGCTCATTCTGCTCGACGCGCTTGCGGATTTCATTCAGAAGGTCGTCCACCTGGCCCTTAATGGGACGGATTTCCACCTGCGGATCGACCAAGCCCGTGGGCCGAATGATCTGCTCAACGACCACACCCGAGGACTTGGTTAGCTCGTAAGGGCCGGGCGTCGCCGAAACATAAAGTACCTGGTTCACGCGGTTCTCGAATTCCTCAAACGTAAGCGGCCGGTTATCGAGCGCACTGGGCAGTCTGAAGCCATAGTTAACCAGAACCGTCTTACGCGAGCGGTCGCCGTGGTACATGCCCTGCAACTGCGGGATGGTCTGGTGACTCTCGTCAATGAATATCAGGTGGTCATGCGGCAGGTAATCGAGCAAAGTCGGCGGAGCTTCGCCGGGCAGGCGGCCGGTGAAATGGCGCGAGTAGTTCTCGATGCCGTGGCAGTAGCCGATCTGGCGGATCATTTCCAGATCGAACATGGTGCGCTGATACAGGCGCTGCGCCTCGACGATCTTGCCTTGTTTTTCCAGCTCCGGCTGCCATTCTCCGAGCTCTTTTTCGATACTCACCAGCGCCTGGTCCCGGGTTTGCTGGGTCATGACGTAGTGAGTTTTTGGATAAACGGGCAGGCGCAGGTAGGTCTGGCGCACCTGACCCAGCAGCGGATCGATTTGGCTGAGGCTGTCGATCTCGTCACCCCACAGTTCAATGCGATAGGCGTAGTCCTCGTACGTGGGGAATACCTCGATCACGTCGCCGCGCACGCGGAACGTGCCGCGGGTGAAGTTGTGGTCGTTGCGGTCATAGAGGATCTCCACGAGCCGTGAGATGATGTGCTGGCGTGAGATCTTCTGGCCTTTTTCGAGCATCAGAAGCTGGCCGTAATATGCTTCGGGGGAGCCCAGGCCGTATATGCAACTCACGCTGGCGACGATGATGCAATCCCGGCGTTCGAATAACGAGCGGGTAGCCGACAGGCGCAGCTTATCCAACTCGTCGTTGATGGTTGCCTCTTTCTCGATATAGATGTCGCCCGAGGGCAGATAAGCTTCCGGCTGATAGTAGTCGTAATAGCTGACGAAATATTCGACCGCGTTGGACGGAAAGAAGGTCCTGAACTCGTGGTAGAGCTGCGCCGCGAGGGTTTTGTTGTGCGCCAGCACGAGCGCGGGACGGCCGGTCTTCTCGATGACCTTGGCCATGGTAAAGGTTTTTCCCGAGCCGGTTACGCCCAGCAGGACCTGGTGCTGTTCTCCGTCCACCACTCCGCGAACGAGTTGGTCGATGGCCGTGACTTGATCGCCGCGAGGACGGTAGTCGACCGCAAGGTGGAAACCCATGTACTTTCAGGATAGCTGGGCCGTGGAGAAACTGCCGGATGTGGGCCTGGACAGACGTTCGTGTCCAATCGCCTTTAGGAAGGATCGCGCGAAAACCAAATGCGGTCAAATCACTGCTTTTCCGCGCGGGGAGAAAACTCGGACGAAAGCTTCTGCGCTTGTGTGATCTGCGCCGGTTTTAGCTTCTTGGCCACCTGATCGCGTTGGCTGAGGCAGCCCGCATTGCCTTTAGCAGCGCAAATATTGAGCCACTTGTAGGCTTCCAGGTAGTCGCGGCGCACGCCCTGGCCGGAGCCATACATAGCACCGAGATTATGCTGGGCCTGTGTGTAGCCCTGCTCGGCGGCGCGGCGGAACCATTTGGCGGCCTCAGCGTAATCCTGCGGGACTCCATGGCCGTCCACGTACAGCAGTCCGAGGTTGAACTGCGTAGCGGCGTCACCTTCTTCGGCGAGAGGCCGCCATTCCTTGGCTGCCGCTGTATAGTCGCCTTTCTGGTAGGCGGCCAAACCAGCCGCGAAATCCGCCAGCGCCGGGATGGCGATGACCAGCGACAGGAGCATGCCGAATCGGAGCGAAATTTTCACGCGCACCCCCTCATTCCGCATCGCGCACAACGCAGCGGGTCCGCGATTGTTATGTTTGGTCCAGCGAGCGCGCCCCGCGCTGTGCGCTCCTATTCTCTATTGAAGCATGGGCGGCCGAAATGTTTCCCGGCACGGCAGCAAAGATCATTCCGCCAACAGGAACCGCAACGATTCCTCAAGGAACACGTCAAGCCGGTCGTGCTGTACCCAGTGTCCCGCGCCGGGGACCTTGACAAGGCGATGGTTCCGGATCACGGACGCCCGGCCGTCCACCTCCGGGTCAGGCGCCCAGCTTTCCATGCCCCAAAACAGCAGCACCGGGCAGGTAATCTCGCCGAGGATCGCGCGCATGTCCTCGATATTTTGGCCATACGGCGGGAAGATCCGCGCGTAGTTATCGAACTTCCAGATCAGTGAAGCGTCGGAGTTCCAGTTGGTCCCGTGCAGCGTCAGGTGGCGAGCCACTTCGTCGGAAAGATGCGGATTGGCCTCCTTCATCCGTGCCACGGCTGCGTCCAGGTTGGGATAGCTATGCGGCTCGCGGCGCTCGGTTTTGCGGATGGCTTCAATCCAGTTCCGCATGCGCTCGGGCGCGGGACGATGAATTTTGTGGCCAGCCGGCAGTCCCATTCCTTCGATGGCGATGGCTTTCTTAACGCGATCGGGGTAAATGCCCGAGTAAGTCAGAGTAATAATGCCGCCGAGCGAGTGGCCGACCAAATAGATGGGGAAATCGTCGATAATGTCGGCCAGCGCCGAGAGGTCCAGCGTGTGCTCACCGATGGTGTAGAGCGCGCCAGGGGCCCAAGCGCTGTTGCCGTGGCCGCGCAGATCCACGGCGTAAACGTGGAAATGCTTCCGAAATTCGCGAGCCACCCAGTCCCACATACGCGCGTGGTCCAGGCCGCCGTGCACCAGGAGCAAAGTGGGTTTTCCGTTTTGACCCCAATCCCAGAACTGCAACTTGAGGCGATGCGAATAGTAATAGTGGGAGACGGGTTCCAATTCATCTATTGTAAGTGCTTCGCAACGCTCCGGGCACCGAGGAACAATCAAAACTGCCCTGGTGTCTACTCCATTCAGGAGGCAACAATGCGCCTTTGTTGGTTGCTGGTCTTCTCCTTGGGCATCGGTTCCACGGTGCGGGCGGCTGGGCAGGGAGCTTCGCCAGATCTGCAGATCGCGCAGACGTTGATAGCGGAAATTCGCGAGCTAAGGCGCGACATCAGGAGCACGGTGGCAGGAATCCAGAGAATCCAGATCGTGATGTACCGTCTGCAGGCCCAGAATGGGCAGCTGGAAAAGGCCACACAGCGGCTCGATCAGGTCCGCGCGGAATGCAAGTCGGCCGAAATGCAGCAGCAATTCGCCGCGACGCAAATCGAGCAAGCCGAGGCGACTGGAAAAAGCTCACAGAACGTCAACCAGGAGAAAGTCGCGGAACAATTGATCTTCAGGCTTCGACGGTCGCTTCAACCGCTAGCTGACCAGATTCAGAAATGCCACGCTGACGAGATCGATGCGGAGAATCAATTTCGAACCGAGCAAGCCAAGATGAATGAGCTTGAGGGCCAGCTCGACCGGCTCGATACGCTCCTGGCCGGCAACGGGCAAAAGTAACGGGCGCGAGGGCCAGACGAAAGGGTTGGCCACGCTACCGGCGCGCGGCGGTCTCCCGGACCTCGGCATGATGGCGGACGTCGATGCCCTTGATTAGGAAGAGCACATCCTCAGCGATGTTGGTGGCGTGATCGGCGACGCGCTCCAGATTGTGCGCGATGAACATCAGGTCGACCGCGCGCGGAATCGTCGTGCTCTCTTCTTGCATGAAGGACACGAGTTCCTTGTAGACGGCGTCGCGCAACCGGTCTACCTCATCGTCGGAAATCAGGACGCTGCGAGCCAGTTCTTCGTCGCGTTTTACCAGCGCATCCAGGCTTTTGCGGACCATGTTTTCGGCGAGGCTCGCCATTTTAGGAATGTCGATCAGAGGCTTCACCGGTGTGTCGCGCATCAACTGCAGAGCGCGCTCGGTGATGTTCACAGCCAGGTCGCCCATCCGCTCCAGGTCGCCATTGATCTTGATCACGGCCGTAAGGAATCGCATATCGCGCGCCATGGGCTGATACAAGGCAAGCAGGCGCGTGGCGAACTCATCGATCTCAATATCCTTCTGATTGATGAGCGCCTCTTTCCACAGCACTTCCTTGGCGGCCTGCTCATCGCGCTGAACTAGCGCATCGACGCTCTGGTGGATGGCGGATTCCACCAAACCGGCCATCTCCAACAACCGCGCTTGCAGTTCGTCCAGCTCTTCTCTGAAATGAAGCAAGGATTTCCTCTTTCCTTCACTCTATCCGAATCGCCCGGTGATGTAATCTTCGGTTTCTTTCCGCGACGGCCGCTTGAAGATGACATCGGTCTTGTCGAACTCGATGAGCCGGCCCAGCAAAAAGAAGCCCGTAAATTCTGCCACACGCGCGGCCTGCTGCATATTGTGGGTGACGATGACCTGTGTGCATTGATCTTTCAGCGTGAACAGCAGATCTTCGATTTTGGCAGTGGCGATCGGATCGAGAGCGGAACAGGGTTCGTCGAGCAGCAGGACCTCGGGGTCAACCGCCAGCGCGCGAGCGATGCACAGGCGCTGCTGCTGGCCGCCGGACAAGCTATAGGCCGATTGATGGAGCTTGTCTTTCACTTCGTCCCACAGCGCGGCACGGCGGAGACTGTGCTCGACAACATCGTCTAAGGAACGCCGGCCGGTAACTCCATTTACCCGGACACCGTAGGCCACGTTCTCATAGATCGATTTGGGAAAAGGATTCGGCCTCTGGAAGACCATGCCAACCCGCCGGCGCAGGTTGGTGACGTCCATCTCGCGGACATCCTGGCCGTCCAGCAGCACCTGCCCCTTATAGCGCGCGCTTTTGACGGTTTCGTTAATGCGGTTGAGTGTCCTGAGAAAAGTCGATTTGCCGCATCCGGATGGCCCGATCATGGCCGTGATGCGTTTCTCGGGAATTTGCAGGTTTATATCGTGCAGTGCTTGGAAAGTGCCGTAGAAGAAGTTGAGAGAGATTGCCTGCAGTTTCGTGGAGGTGGGCTCGATCTCGGGAGCGGGCGTTTCAGGCGGCAATATGGTCTCATTGATTTTGGCTGGTTCCGGCATAGCTCCCATCACTCATTATCCTCTTTGGGCCGAAATTCCACGCGACAGAACCCATCGGGCGGCGATGTTAGCCACGAACACGAGCACCAGCAGCACCAATCCAGCCGCCCAGGCCTGCCGGTGCCAGTCGTCATACGGCGATATAGCGTGGGTAAAGATCATCACCGGAAGCGTGGCGGTTGGTTCGCCGAGTCTAGTGGCCCAGAATTGGTTGTTGAGACTGGTGAACAGCAACGGCGCTGTCTCGCCTGCGATGCGTGCGACTCCGAGAATCAATCCGGTAAGGATACCCTGCTTGGCGGCCGGCACAACGACCGAAGCAATGGTGCGAGCCCTGCTGGCTCCCAGCGCGAGCGAGCCCTCACGGAGCGAGTTAGGAACGGCACGCAAGAACTGTTCGGTAGCCCGCAGGCCGATCGGGATCATCATCAAGCTCAGGGCGAAGCCGCCGGCCCAAGCCGAAAAACGATGCATCGGCACGACAATGATCGTCCATGCGAAAATCCCAATCACGATGGATGGCACGCCGTTTAAAAGGTCCGCCGTGTAGCGGATCAGCATCGGCATCGTCTTTCCCCCGAACTCAGCGAGGTAAATCCCACCGAAAAAACCTACGGGTACCCCGATCGCAATCGAGATCAGGATGACGACCGCACTCCCAACAATCGCGTTTGCCATCCCGCTACCCAGTTCGCCCGGAGAAAGCGGCAGCTTGGTGAAAAAATTCAAATCGAGCGAGCGCCAGCCGTTCCATACCAGGAAACCGAGGATGATAAAAAGGACCGATGTCGTTAACAGCGTGCACACGCCGGTAAGGCTGAGCATGATGGTATTGAGGACGTTCCGGCGAGCCAATCGGTTCATCACGCCTGTTTGGATCCTTTCCCGGCAGTCGCGATGATCAGCAACTGTGCCAGCCCGTTGAGTACCATCGTAAGCGCAAATAAGACCAGGCCCAGCTCCACGAGCGAGCTGAGGTGCACATTGTCCGTCGCCTCGGTAAACTCATTGGCGATGACGGCGGCAATCGTATATCCGGGGGCGAGCAGCGACGCGTTAACGCTGGTGTTGTTCCCAATCACCATGGTTACGGCCATGGTTTCCCCCAAAGCCCGGGCGAGTGCCAGAAAAATAGAGCCGGTAATGCCAAGCCGCGCGTGCGGCACTATCACTTTCCAGGTGGACTCCCATTGCGTGGCGCCGAGCGCCAGGGCGGCCTCACGCTGTTCACGCGGCACGGCCAGCAGAGACTCGCGCGAAATGGAGATGATGAACGGGAAGGTCATGATGGCGAGAATCAATGCTGCCGCTAAGTAGCCCACTCCATAGGCCGGCCCTTGAAACCAGGGCAAAAATCCCAAAGTGTGCTTCAAAAACGGTTCGACCGGACTGCGCAGCAGCGGAACCAATGTGAAGAGCGCGAGCAACCCGTATATAACGCTGGGAACGGCGGCGAGCAGTTCCACCAGAAACGTGCAAGCGTTGGACAGACGTGGCGGCGCCAATTCGGCCAGGAAAATCGCGGCCCCCACTCCCAACGGAACGGAAATCAGGAGCGCCAGGATGGAGGTGAGCACCGTCCCGTAAATGAAGGGCCACGCGCCGAACTCGGCCGCCACCGGATCCCAGGTCCGTCTCCAAAGAAAGCTGAGACCGAACTTGGCGCGCGAGGGCTCGGAGTGAACCCAGAGCTCATAGACGAGCAGGGCTGTGACCAAGAAAACGCTAGCAGCAAAAACCAGGGTGACCAAGTGCGCGACCTGGTCACCATTGATCATCCGAAATAGGTACTTTCGCGCCCGCGACCGAGGCGGCGCGGCCATCACAGCCGTGCTCATCCGTAACCTACTTTATCAGAGCGACCTGTTTTTCTTCTTTGGTTGCGACCGCCTTCGGAAGCGGAGCATAGCTCATTCCTTGCGCGTCTTGCTGGCCCGCAGTCATCATCCACTTCAAGAAATCCGTGATGGCTTTCTTTTTTGCGGCATCGTCGATCTTGTCCGGGATCAGGAGCCAGGTGAAGGTTGAGATCGGATACGCGTTCTTGCCCGCGGCATTGGTAATTGAAACGCGGAAATCCTCGGGCATGCTCTTCGCCGCGCCTGAGGCAGCTTCCGTAACAGTATTGAAATCGGCCTTGACGAAGGTACCGGCCGCGTTCTTCACCGAGCCGTAACTCATCTTATTTTGGACGGCGTAAATCAGCTCCACGTAACCGATGGAATTAGGAGTCTGCTTGACCAGCCCGGCTACACCTTCGTTCCCCTTGCCGCCCAGGCCGACCGGCCAGTTCACGGACGTATTCGCTCCCACTTTACTCTTCCATTCCGGACTGATTTTGGAGAGGTAATCGGTGAACACAAAGCTGGTGCCGCTCGCATCGGAACGGTGGGCGACCGTGATGTCTTCGTTAGGCAGATTCACGCCGGGGTTATCTTTCTTCAGCGCTGGATCGTTCCACTTTTTGATTTTGCCCAGGTAGATATCGGCCAAAGTCTCACCGGTGAATTTCAGCTCGCCCGTAACGCCGGAGACATTATAGGTCGGCACGACACCGCCCAGCACCGTGGGAAAGTGGAGTGGCTTGAAATGCCGTTTCTGCTGCACCTCCGCGATCTGTTGGTCGGTCATGGGCATATCCGACGCGCCGAAGTCGACGGTTCCTTCGGTGAGCTGGCGAATGCCACCGCCCGATCCGATGGATTGATAGTTGATCTGAACGTCGGGATGCGCTTTGTGATATTCCTCGAACCACTTCTGATAAATGGGTGCTGGAAAGGTGGCCCCGGCCGCATTGATCGTTTCCGCGGCGGGCAGCGACATTGCCGTGCCAATCACCAGCAGGCTAGCGCCGAAAATTTGTTTAACCATAGAATTGTTCCTCCTTAAGAACGGGCCGTGCCTAAGTTTGACGCTTGAGCCGCACGTCCTGCACAGGTTAGAACGCCGGCATACTGCCGGGCAGCGTATAACGCAGGTTGAAATAGATGGTGTTGTCGTGCGTTCCCTCGGGAGCGCCCGCTGCGACATACCACGGAACGCGGCTTAGCCACTCGTATTGGGCCATCGCGTTGATGGCGCCGTAGCGTGGATTCGACCAGATGGTCTGATTCACGCCGAACGTGATCTCCTGGATGTTGCGGTTCTGGGTGTTGGGCGAACCAATGTAGCCATACCCCACTCTGGAGCCATTGGTGTCGATCGCGACATTTTTGTCGATCAGGATACCGCCATAGTAACCGTACAGCAGCCAATTCTTCACGCGAGCTTCGAATCCATCCACGGTGCCGCCGGAATGAACCAGGCTGAGGGTGCTATCGGCGCGCACCACAACGTCCGGAGCGTTGCCGAACAAGTAGCGGCCGCCGCCGTCGCTCCAGTAATTGGTGCTGATCAGGCGGAAATTCTTGAAAACCTCGGCGTTAATCCCCAGCTGAACGCCGCCGCCTGCCTTGGTGTCGTATTGCGCGTGTGTGAGATTGGCCGGATTTACGAGCTTGAAGGTCCGCTCGATGCCAGCCACGTCCATGTGGAAGCGCGCGCTCGGGTCGAAGGCGACTTTGGCAATGAAGTCGGGGTGTAAGGTGGGAGCGGAGAGCACGATATTGCCTTGATCCAGCTGCGTTCCTGACAGGCCCGTCAGCGCGGTGGGCAGAGTAATTACCGAACCGCCGCCGGAGCCGCCAATGTACTGGTCCGGGTTTTCGGCCGAGAAGCCGAATGTCCAGACATTGTTGGGATGGTACAGCACGCGCATACCCGGCTGCCGTGTCCAAGTCAACCCCGCCATGTAATTCACGTCAATGACCTGCGAATAAAAGAGGTCGCCTGGCAATGCCGAAATTCCTTTGCGATTAGGCGTGAGCATGCTCCAGCTTTGACCCGCCAGGAACTCCCAGGCTCCCTTACGCGCGTCCACCCAGAACAGCCTGAGGCGCGGAACAAAAGCGCCGTTGGTGACGGTGATGGCGGTGGATCCGCTCTGACCCAGGAAGTCAAACTCGTTATAGCCAATGAAATGCACGCCCTTCCAGTTGCCGTCAACGCGCAAACCCAGCCGGGAGTTCTGCGGGCTGAAGCGGAACTCCGACAGCTTTCCGTTCACCGTGTTGTTATAAGGAATGCTTCCGAAATTGCTGCCGATGCTGGAACCGGCGTTCTTGTCGCGCCACACCGCAGTGGCATCCATGAAGCCGACCGGGACGATGCACACGCTGCCGAGCCGCAAATAGGGCGGAACGTTTGCGGTATCCAGCGGCGCCTCGCATGGATTCGCGGGGGCTCCGGCCGGTTGCGCGGCGTTCAAAACCGAGGTAGGAATGGCCACCGGCACAGCTGGCGCGGACGGGATCACCGGCGTGGCGCTGGCCACCTGTCCCAGTGTCTTGCTGGGCAGCGAAAAATCGGTGCCTCCCGGCGAAGCCGGCGCCGGAACCGACGTCGTACTCATACGCTCCAGAGCCTTCTTCTGATCCTCCAATGCCAGTCTCAGCATCTCGATCTGCTTTTGCTGGTCGGCCAGCTGTTTTTTCAACGCTTGAACATCCGCAGAAGTTGCGTCTCCGGAAACAGTCTGAGCCGGCAGCAGGGCCGCTGAAGCCGCGAACAGTGCGGCGACACACCAAGAAACAGCTTTTCGCTTGTAAGCTTTCATCTTCTCCATCCCAAGTTTGGGTTCAGTTAAAGAATTCTCGCGTAAGTACAGGGTGTAGAGGAATCCCAGAAGGTTGAGGATAGCGTTGGTCAATTAGCGAAAAATGACGATTTGGTTAAAATCGCGTTACAGGCGACGGCCCGATGCGAAGGCTAGCTCGCGTTTTTGTCTTTCGCGTAACAGATGGGGTCAAGTTTGCATTCCGGGCATTTGGGTTTACGCGCAAAGCAGAGAGCGCGGCCGTGATAGATCAACTGTAGTGGAAAAACAAACCATTTCTCTGGCGGAATAATCTTCATCAGGTCTTGTTCGATCTTGACCGGATGTGTATTCTTGGTCAAATCCAGGCGGCCGGACACGCGCTGGACGTGCGTATCGACAACGATTCCTTCCGTCCGGCCGAACGCGCCGCCGAGCACCACGTTCGCCGTCTTGCGTGCGGCCCCGGGAACCGTCAGCAGTTCGTCCATCGTCTTTGGAACCTCGCCGCCAAAATCCGAAAGGATTTTCTTTGCGGCACCGATTAGCGATTTGGCTTTATTGTTGAAAAAACCCGTAGATCGAATATCCTGCGCCAGCTCGGCCTGATTGGCAGCCGCGAAATCGTGTATCGCCGGGTACTTGCGAAATAGCCCGGGCGTAACTTCGTTCACGCGCTTGTCGGTGCATTGCGCGGAAAGAATGGTTGCAACCAGTAGTTCCCAGGCATTTCGATGCTGCAACGGGATCTGCACGTCAGGGTACATTTCAGCGAGCAGTTCGAGGATTTTCCGTACACGCGCCGACCGATCCGCCGCAGTCTTAGGCCGCGGCACCAGGCGCGGCGGCGTCCCATTTCCGGCCAGCGGCTTCGTTGAGCTTTTTGGCGAGCTTTTTGCCGGCCTTTTTGTCAGACTGGGGGTATCGGCTTTCGAAGTTCTCGGCAGGGCTGGATTCTCCTCTTCGCCGCTATCATCGCATTTGGCGGATGCCTGTGGGGCTCATTCCATTTTGACGATTACTCATTATTTTCGGCCGACTTGTGGCGCCCGTTCGAGACCCGGCCTCTGACCTATCTCACGTTTTGGCTGAACGAGCAAATCGACGGCCACAATCCGGTCGGCTATCACGCTCTCAATCTGGGTCTGCATCTGATTGCGGTGTGGCTCTTGTGGGACGTTCTTAGGCGGATGATGCCTGAAAGAGCCGCCTGGATCGGCGCCGCAATTTTTGCCGTGCATCCCTTTCAAGCCGAGCCGGTGAACTACATCTTCGCGCGCAGCACGACGCTCGCTACGGTGTTGTGCCTGGCATCGCTTGCAAGCTGGATCCGTGGCAAACGCTGGTGGGCGGTGGCGTGGTTCGGATGCGCGCTGCTGGCAAAGGAGGAGTGCGTCGCCTTTCCGGCGCTCTTGCTGCTGCTCGAATGGTGGCAGACGCGCGCCAGACGCGGCGCTACGACGCTCGATTTGAAGTTCGCGCTGCGGCCGATCATCGTAATGTTTGCGCTGGCCGTGATGGCGGGCGTCCGCGTGCTGATTGCGAGCGCTCAAATTGAAGGCTCCGGTGCCGGGACACAAGCCGGAATCTCGTGGCGGGCGTACGGGCTAACTCAGGGGCTGGTGATTCTGCGCTATCTGCGGATGCTGATTCTGCCCTGGGGCTTTTCGATCGATCCCGCTGTCGCCATTCCTCCGCTCTGGTTGGGTGCGCTGGCTTGGATCGCCGTCGGCTGTCTCGCTGGAAGTTTGGCCTATTTCGCAATGCGCGGCCGGCCCGCGGCGCTTTGGTTTCTGGCAGGCCTGTTGCTTCTCCTGCCAAGTTCGTCGATTCTTCCGGCCGCCGATTTAGCGGCAGACCGGCGGCTGTACCTGCCGATGATCGCGATTGCCGCAGGCATCGGGCTGATGCTTCAGTCTGCGCGTCTATCGATCGTTGCCGCGATTCTGGTCTTCTTCACCGGGTTCAGTATCGCGAGGACGGCGACGTGGCGATCTGACGCGTCGATATGGGAAGATGCTGCTGCGAAGGCGCCGTCGAAAGTGCGGCCCAAACTCCAACTGGCGCGAGCGCTGGACCCGCAGCGCGCTCTCAAAGTTCTGGAGGTCGCACAGCGGATCGCGCCAGACGATCCGAGCATCCCTGCCGAACAGGGCCGCGTCTATCTGAGCTCCGGCAGGCCGGATCTTGCTCTGCTGGCGTTTGGCCGCGCTTTAGCCCTGGCGCCGCGCAGCTCCGTGGCCCTCAACAACCGCGGTGCGGCCTTGCTTGCATTGAACCAGCGGGATGCCGCCCAGGCCGATTTTGAGCGGGCTCTGGCGATAGATGCCTGTCAGTTCGATGCGCGCTTGAACTTGCAGCGATTAGGTGTCTCGGCTCCGCCGCCATCGCGCTGCAAATTCAGCACTGAGCAGGCGCGTGCGCTTCTGGGTAGATGACTAATCCCGGAGAATCTGAACATCGGTGCGGACGGATTCCCAATCGGCAAGGGCCGAGTCGGGCACTTCAGCATCCAGGTCGCTCTTTATTTCTTTCGACTGATAAGCTCCGAGTGAACGGATGGGCGCGCGGATAGTAAGAATCGGCGCGCCGCCCGCGGCTTCGGAAGCTCTCACTCCGACGTGTAGCGTGACGCCGGAAAGGTCGCGCGACGAGTGGTTGATGATCAAGAACCGGACTTGCTGTTTGCCGTTCCAGGTCTTAACCAGGCGCAATCCCGAGATTTCGACCGACTTGGCGAGCGCGTCCATACCGCCTGCCGCCACAACATGGGTGGCCTGAGAAACCGCCGGGGCCGCCGGCTTTCCGTCGCTCTGGTTGTTGAGATATTGCAGCGAACCCCCCGCCAGAATGACCAACAGCGTGGCGCCCATAAAGCTGGGAACCCAAGTGGGAAATGTGCGGGATTTGGCGGAGGCTTTGCGGGTGCGCGACTTCGCGACATTACGAAGTTCCGCAGTCAGGCAAGGACCAGCCAGGGTGGCAGGCTGTGGCCGTGGCGCGAGCGCCGCGAGATTCGCGGGCGGAGGCGGGAGCGGCGATAACGCTGGCCGGGGAATCCGAATGCGCTCGCAGATCGGAGGCGCGGGAGCGCTCACGATTTCGGGAGGCGGCGCCAGCAACGATTTTGACGGCCTCTGTTCAAATGACGCAACCACCGCCCCGATCGCCGCTTGCTCGGCTGCCGTGGCCGCAGCTAACTCGGCCGCGACGTGGTCCAACAGCACTTCGGCCTGGAGGTGGAGCGCCGAAGCAAGCGCGTTCGGGCCAGGCTCGCTCTCTGGTTCCGAATCGGCAGAGGGTGCAGCATCCCCCGGTGCGGCTGGTGCGAGATCGAGCGCCAACTGATTCTCGGATTTTTCGGGCGCTAGCAGCTCCGAAGAAACCTCACCGACTGCCGGGGCACTCGATTCTGGAACACCGGCCGTGAGTTCAAACGGCGGACCGAGCTCGTCCTGCGGCGAAGGTCCCGAGTCAGAGACGGGCTCTGATGCTCGGATGTCGGCGGCGAGCAGCAGCCGGTCCGGTTCCGGAGGCGCCGGGGCGAGGAGAAGCGGCTCGCGGCGATACGGCACGCGTTCTGAAAGCGGCGGGCACTGTGACGCAGGTTGCTCCAGGCCGCAGGCGGCTGGCTCGGGCGTCGTCTCAAGCTGACTTGCCGGTTCGACGAGCGCTATGGGATGCTGCTCCGGCTCGGCCGCTGGCAATTGCGATTCCAGTGCTGTCTCGCACTCGTTTCCTGGAGTCGCACCGTTTGGCGCGTGTGGTTCCAGCGATGTGCGCGCGGGCGGGTCGTCCAGCGGCTTTCCCAGGTCCGCTACCGGTGGAGGCGTCTGGGTTTCGTCTAGAGCAGTGCCATAGTCCAGCGCGGCCGCCGTTTCCAACTGGGAGCGTTCGGCCTCGACAGCCGGGACGTTAAGTTGTTCTTCGGCGGCGGGCGTGGTCTCGAGCTCTAGTGGATAGCGAGCCGGCTCAGTTTCGAGGACGGTCATCCGCTCTGCTGGCGCTATGGAGTCCGCAACGTTAGGCGCCGAAGCGCCTTCTGATTGAGACCAAGCCCGGTCCATGCCGGTCAGTGGCTCCTCTGCGGCGTACTGGTCGAGAGCAGCGGATTCCGCTACGCACCGATTTTCCTTCGTCGGGTGCGGTGCGGGCTGTTCTTCGGCCAAAACGGAAGAGGGCGATTCTTCCAGCACGGCTTGCGGCACAAACTGCTCTTCGGCTGGCATCGCGCCGCCCGGCTCGCCAGCGGACTTGCCTGTGGTATCAGCCGCAGACTCCTCGATCACCACATCAGGCGCGTCTGCCGCTTCGGGTTCCCATAACGACTCTGAATCTGGCCGCTCGAGCAGCATAGCCACAGGCTGCGGCGCTCCTGGTTCTGATGCACGTTCCGTTTCAGAAGCGACAGCTGATGACTCTGGCGCGGCAATTTCTTGTAGAGAGGGATCGGGTTTGGCCTCGGCCAGTGGCTCCGTCGCTACGCGGTCGTCAGTTTCTTGAGGCGAGAGCAGCGCCGTCCGATCCTGTTCAATGGACTCGACCAGCGGCCGGACAAGCGAGTCCACGGTTTGAGTCGCGGGGATCGCTAACGTTTCCTCGGCCAGGAGCAGCAATGCTTCCTCGGCGGGTGCCGCTCGATCCTCGATTTCGAATCCAGCCGAATCCAGGGATGGATTTTCTTCAACCAGAGTTGCAGCCGCGAAGGCGTTCCCCACGTGCCCATTTGCCAATCCCGAAGCCGCCAGCTCGACAACCGGTGCAACCCGCGCCATCGCGTGGATGGTCTCCAAGTTCTGCGCTAATGCTAGGATCCCGGTTTCCGCTTGAGTGGGCGCGAAAACAGGATCGGCCGCCTTACGCTGCGCCGGAGCGCAAGCCGGGCACTCTCGGACTGCGGGCGAACATTCACGGCCGCATTCCGGGCACGTCCAGTACAGCATATAGTACAAATTTAGGGCGAAAGCGTTGCCGGATCTGTCGGGGACTTACCTTACGTGTCCGCTTCACGGGCCTTAGGTTGCTAACCGACCGCACCTATGGCTCTTCCGCGCCGAAAGTCTACACCGGAGAGGGAGTGAAGTTCTACGCAAAAAGTTTCGGCCAGCCGCATCGTCTAGGGGTTCTAGCCGGTTCCTTCAATCCGCCCACTGCGGCGCACCTGCAGTTGGTGGACGCGGCCTTTGGCTATTACGTCGACGAGGTATTATGCGTCGTCCCGCGTGCATTCCCGCACAAAGAGTATTTCGGCGCCACGCTCGATCAGCGCCTGGAATTACTCCAGCGTGCGAGCGACGATCATCTGCCCTATTCGATTGCTACCTCGGAAGCCGGCCTATTTCTGGATATCGCGGCCGAGTGCCGCGCGCACTATGGGCCGGTCGAGCTGTCCTTCATCTGCGGCAGGGATGCCGCCGAACGGGTGCTGAGCTGGGATTACGGCCGGACTGGCGCTGTCGAGGAAATGCTGCGCGAATTTGAACTGCTGGTTGCCGCGCGCCAGGGCGAGTTCGAGCCGCCCGCCGAACACCGGCACCGGATCCGGAAATTACACTTGCGGGGCCGCTATGACGACGTCTCTTCGACAGAGGTGAGGAACCGGATTGCCCGCAGCGAACCCTGGGAACACCTGGTTCCGCGGGCGATCGTCGAGCGCATCCGGGCGATTTATTCGTGAAGGCTGGTGTCGAGGAACGCGCGCAGGCGATGACTGCGGCTGGGATGGCGCAGCTTACGGAGCGCCTTAGCCTCGATTTGGCGTATGCGTTCGCGCGTAACAGCGAAGTGCTGGCCTACCTCTTCCAGCGTGTGCTCGCTGCCGTCCTGCAAGCCAAAGCGCATTTTGATGATCTTTTCTTCGCGTGGGCTGAGAGTTTTTAGAACCTCGGCGGTCTGCTCGCGCAGGTTGAGATTAATCACGGCTTCCGACGGGGAAACCACGCGCCGGTCCACTATGAAGTCGCCCAGGTGCGATTCTTCTTCTTCGCCCACGGGTGTTTCGAGCGAAATCGGCTCTTGAGCGATGCGCAAGACCTTGCGAACCTTACCCACCGGCAACTCCATCTTGACCGACAGCTCCTCGGTGGTGGGCTCGCGTCCGAGTTCCTGTTGAAGCTGGCGCTGCATCCGAACCAGCTTATTGATGGTCTCGATCATGTGGACTGGAATGCGGATCGTGCGCGCCTGATCCGCAATCGCGCGCGTGATGGCTTGCCGCACCCACCAGGTGGCGTAGGTTGAAAATTTGTAGCCGCGCCGGTAGTCGAATTTGTCCACTGCCTTCATGAGGCCGATATTGCCCTCCTGGATCAAGTCCAGGAACTGAAGCCCGCGATTGGTGTAGCGTTTGGCGATAGAAACCACCAGACGCAAGTTGGCTTCGATGAGCTGTTTCTTGGCGGCCTCGGCTTCCTGTTCGCCGCGCTCGACGATCTGCAGGGTGCGGCGCAGTTCGGTGGTGGTGGCACCGCATTCTTCCTCGAGCTGTTGGATGCGCTGTCCGGCCTGGCGCAGCTCCTTGCGCAGATCCCGCGTCGGATTGCTACCGTGCGTGGGCTCTTCGAGCTTGCGCTGGATGCGAGCGATTTCGCGTTCAAGTGGTTTCAGCTCTTCCACCGCGCGGCGCAGACGTCCCGCCAGCGCCCGCCGCACGCTGGAAACGAACGCGATGTTGCGGATGATGCGCGAGATCGCCACCATGCTACGCGCCAATCCGTAGCGCAGGCTCCGGTGCTGCTTGGGCTTCATTTGGCGCGACACGGCCTGCAGCTTTTGCCGGAACTGCTGGGTCTTTTTGTAGTGTTTTTCGATATCCGCGATTCGTGCGAGAAGATCTTCCTGCTGCGAGGAAAAATCCTCATCGCTGACGACGAACTCGGGCAGGACCAGGACATCGCGCACCGAAACGGCGCCGCGTAGGATATCTTCGCCCAATTGGATGATTTCGCGAATTACCAGAGGCGAACGCGATAGGGCTTTGCGAACCGCCCACTGGCCGCGCTCGTTGCGCTTGGCGAGCTCAATTTCGCCTTCGCGCGTAAGCAGCGGAACCGTGCCCATCTCGCGCAGGTACATGCGGACAGGATCGTTGGTCTTGTCGCCGGCTTCCTGCGCCAGTTCAAGGTCAGAGAAATCTTCGGCTTCGTCTTTGGATTTTTCAAAGTCGAGCTTGGGCTCTTCCAGGATTTCGACGCCGGCAGTGTCCAGATCCGTCAGTAGATCGTCGAGCTCACGCCCGGCGGGAAATTCTTCGGCCAGCAGATCGTTCATTTCGTCGTAGAGGACGAACCCTTTTTCTTTACCCGTTTCCATGAGTTGCTTTAGCCGGCCGAACTTTTCTTCCGTTGCCACTGACAGCCGCGATTCCTGTGCCCTGATTCACTTTAGTGTACACCAACGCCTGCGGTTCTCCGGCCCGGCGTGCAACGCCTGCGATAGGCCTTTCATGCCTGTACGGAACTCCCCTGCGTCGAGGCTTGACCGCGAGCCTTGCGATCCAGTTGTTCCGCCAGCCGCAGTGCCTCCTCGATGTTCCCCTCCCGTTCAGCTACCTTGATTCGGGCTCGCAAGCCGGCGATTTCCGCCTTGGGATCCTGCGCCAGAAGGCTACGCAGGCAGGCCTGTGCCTGCTCGGGAGCCTTTTCTTCCTCAAGTACTTCATCGGCGAAAATAACCGCCGACAATAGATCGCGATCGGCCTCTGCCAGACGGCCTTCCAAGTCCGTGAAACGGAAAGGGCCGCTATCGTTTTCCAAGGCGAAAATCGCCTGAAAAACCCGCTTCGTCACAAACCGGTCCACGGCAGCCAGCGTGCTAAGGTGCGGGATCGTCTCCTGGCGGGCGGTTTCGCTTACCAGCAGCGCATTCAGCAGCAGACGCTCGTTGGGCGGCACGACCGGGCCTCGCGACACGGTCCGCCTCTCGGCCGAGCCCTGGCTGAAATGATCGCGTACCAGTTTCTCGTCCACCCCCAGATAATCGGCCACATCGTTGGCGACGGCGAACCGTTCCAGCCGATCAGATATACGTTGGATCGCGGGCGCGACAAACTTGAATCCTTGCATCCGGCCTTCCACCGTGCGCATGTCGAATTTCTTGCGCGCGCGATCCGCTAGCCAATGGAAATAGCTGGGTGCCTGGTCCAGGCGGCTGCGGTACACATCAGCGCCTTGTTCCTTAACGTACTCGTCCGGATCCAGATCTCCTTCCAACTCCAACACGCGCACTTGGAATCCTTCATCGAGGAGCATCTGAATGGATCGCTCCGCCGCATTCGCCCCCGCGGCGTCGGGATCGAAATTCACCACGATGCGACCGGTGTGCTTCTTGAGCGCGCGCACCTGGGTGTGGGTCAAGGAGGTGCCGCAGCTAGCCACCACGTTGTGCACACCGGCCGAATACACGCCGATCACGTCCATATAACCTTCCACCAGCACGGCGGTATCGGCCTTGCGCGCGGCGTCCTTGGCGCGATGCAGATTGTAAAGAACGTGGCTCTTGTGATACAGCGCCGTCTCGGGCGAGTTGAGATATTTCGGCTCATCACCTGACCGCAGTGCGCGCCCGCCGAACCCGATTATCTTTCCCGATTCATTATGGATGGGAAACATCAACCGTCCGCGAAAACGGTCGAAAAATCCGCTGCCGTCCTGGCGTTTCATCACTAAACCCGAGACCTCGAGCTGTTCGGCGGCAAAGCGCGGGCTGAGTATTCGAATTACTTGCTGGCCTGAAGCATCCGAAAGGCCGAGTCCAAATTCCGCTATCTGTTCTGGTGAGACGCCCCGGCCGGCTAGATAGTTGCGCGCCTCGGCGCCTCCAGACCCTGCGAGATTTTTCTGGAACGCGGCAGCTGCGATCTCATGCATCTCCTGCAGCGCGCCGCGCAGCTTGGATTCCGGGTCCGAGTACTCGCGTTTGGGCATCGCGATCCCGTTGCGCTCGGACAGGAGCTTCAGCGCCTCGACGAAGCTGATGCGCTCGATCTCCATGACGAACTTGATGACGTCCCCGCCCACTCCACAGCCGAAGCACTTGAAGAACTGGTGGCTCATGTGCACCGAGAACGAGGGAGTCTTCTCGTTATGGAATGGGCACAATCCCATGTAGCGGGGCGTACTGCCAACACGCTTCAAGCGGACGTATTCACCAATGGTTTTGATGATATCTACCGAGGACTTAAGCTGCTCGACGAAATCCATCCAGATTCCCTAACGCGCGGCGCTCTTGCCTAGACGGCCCATCCGAAGCTCAGGGGGAGTGCTCTTATAGTGACACACTGAAAGGGAGACGTGATGACGGTTCCCGATCCAGTGGTGCTCGATGCGGCTGAGTTGGACCAGACCGTCGCAGCGGCACCCAATTCCGACGCGGTATTTCTGGTCTGGGCGGGGGAACGTTCGGCTTATCTAGCCAAAACAAGCATGCTGCGGCGCCGCCTGCTGCGCATCTTGAAATCTTCTGAGGGGCTAAAGCGGTCGCTCAATTTGCGCGATGTCGTGAGGCGTGTCGAATACTGGGCCACCGGATCGCGGTTCGAGTCGATGTTGATCCATTACGCGCTGGCAAGGCGGCATTTTCCGGAAGAGTACGAGCGCTTAGTGAAGTTGCGTATGCCCTCTTATTTGAAGCTGATCCTGTCCAACGACTTTCCGCGTACGCAGGTGACCACGCGCTTGGCGGCCGGCCGCGCGCTGTACTACGGTCCGTTCCGCACGCGCGGCGCTGCAGAATTGTTCGAGAACCAATTTCTGGACTTTTTTCAGATCCGCCGCTGCCAGGAAAACCTCGAACCGAACCCGCAACACCCCGGGTGCATTTACGGTGAAATGAACATGTGTTTGCGGCCTTGCCAGCAGGCGGTGACACGCGAGGAATACCTCAGCGAAGTGACGCGTGTGGAAGAGTTTCTGCAAGGCGATGGGGCCACGCTCGTGAGCGTTACCGGCGCGGCTCGCGACCGGCTAAGCGAAGAACTGGACTTTGAAGCCGCCGCCCGTCAGCACAAGCGCCTGGAACGCATCCAGGAGGTTCTCGCGCTGCGAGACGACCTGGTCTGCGATATCGACCGTCTCTTCGGTATCGCCCTCGCGCCCTCCACGCGGCCGGGAAGCGTGCTGCTGTGGTTTGTATACCAGGGTGCCTGGCAGGCGCCTCGGATGCTCGCGCTCGATTCGCAAATATCGTTGGACGCGCGCCTGCGGGAATTGGTCGCATCGATCCAGCCAGAACCGATACCGCTGTCCGAACGGCAGGAGCATCTGGCGCTGCTCGCCCGCTGGCATTATTCGACCTGGAGCGACGGCGAGTGGATCGGTTTCCACGGACTGGACGAGGTGCCGTACCGTAAGGTGGTGCGCGCAATCTCGCGCGCCCGGCAGAAGACCGAGCAGACGGTGGCTGAACCGGCCCAACCCGCGAGTTAGAACCTTTACCAGCCAGATGGTCCGGCTACTTTATCGTGTGTTCTAAAAAGTTTCTGGCCACGTCCCGCACGGGCCGGTGCTCGGCATCCACGGCATAGTTCATTTGGCGCATGAGATCGTCGGTGAATTTTCCCGATAGCTCGGAAAGCGCCTGCCGCAGCCCGGCGTGCTGAGCGAGCGTATCATCACGCGCGACGATGCAAGCCTGGTAGGGCGGAAAAGCGTGTTTGTCGTCTTTGAGCACGCGCACGTCCAGCTTGCTCAGAAGGCCGTCGGTCGTGTTTCCGGCAGCGATGCTAACCTGGCGATCCATGAGCGCCCGGTACAGCAGCCCCAGGTCCATTGTTTTTTCGGCGGCTGTCCACTTGATCGCGTATTTGGAATTTAGGGCAGCGAAACCGTCCGGGTGCGTGAGAAACTCGTAGCCGCAGCCAAGCGAAAATCCGACCGGATCCGCCGCGGCATCGCTCAGTGTTGCAAGGTGCCGGGCGCGCGCATCTTCACCGCGCACGGTCATCGCGAACGAACTCTCGAAGCCCAGTGGGTCGAGCCATTGTAGATGCATACGCGCGTACACGGTCCGGACCCGCTGCAATATCACCGCCGGGTCAACCTCGCCGCTGGCTTTAACGATGTTCGCGAAGGCCGTTCCCGTGTATTCCGGATAAAGGTCGATCTGCTTCGACAACAGCGCTTGGTGCGCCAGCAGCATGCCGCCTAAATCGAGCTTCCGTTGGACGGGCAGGTGCAGCCGCGCTTCGATATGTTGCGCGATGATCTCGCCGAGGATGATCTGCTCGGTGAAGTTTTTCGACCCGACTACGATGCGCTGCTTGCGCGAGCACGCGGCGGACCACAAAAACGCGCTCAAACAGCCGAGAAACGTTTTTCGATCCAACCTAATCCTCCATCCGAAATCAGGGCCAGCAGAGCCGCAGGAATCGCACCCGCCAGGATTTGCGTCGTGTCCACCGAAGCGATCCCGCGGAAAATGAAAACACCCAGCCCGCCTGCGCCAATCGCCGCCGCTATAGTTGCAGTGCCTATGGTGGTGACCGTTGCGACGCGGATTCCCGCCAGGATCGTCCGCACGGCCAGCGGTAGTTCCACTTGGAATAGAAGCTGCCGGCCCGTCATGCCCATAGCCACGGCGGATTCCCGGACAGCCGGGTCCACGCCCAGGATTCCGACCAGCGTGTTGCGCAAAATCGGCAAAAGCGCGTACAGCACCAGCGCGACGATGGCTGTCCGTTTCCCGATTCCCCCGATAAACGGAATCGGAATTAAAAATCCGAACAGCGCCAGGCTGGGGATGGTTTGCATGACGTTGGCAAAGCCGAGCACCCAGCCGCGCAACGGCGCCTTGCGCGTGAGCAGGATGCCGGTTGGGAGACCGATCGCCACGGCGATGGCCATGGAGACCACCACCAGCACAAAATGCTCGGCAGTGAGACTCAAAATATCTCCCCAAAGGCCGGACCGGTTCATGTGTGCGATTGCGGCTCTTCGCCTTTCGCGCGCAGCTCTTGATCCAAGACGGCCAAAAACCCGCGTGTCTGTGGGCCCAGCGATTTCAAGAATTGGTCCGGCGTAGCCAGTGTTTCCAGTCTGCCACGGTCCAGCAGCGCGATGCGCGTGCCTAGCCGCAGCGCCTCGCGCACATCATGCGTAACGAAAATACACGTTTTATGCAGACGTTCGCGCAACGCCAGGAATTGGTTCTGTAGTTCGAGCCGCGTCACTGGATCCAGCGCGCCGAACGGCTCATCGAACAGAAGCAACCGCGGTTCGGCCGCCAGTGCTCGTGCTACGCCGACCCGCTGGCGTTGTCCGCCGGAAAGCTGGCGTGGATAACGGCCGGCGAATTCTTCCGGTGCCAGATCCACCTGGGTCAGCAGTTCGCGCGTGCGCGCCGCAATTCGCTCGGCCGTCCAGCTCTTCAAGCGCGGCACGATGCCGACATTCTCAGCCACCGTGAGATGCGGGAATAATCCAACCTCCTGGATTACATAACCAATGCTGCGGCGTAGCTCGATCAAATCCCAAGCCGTAGTGGTGCGTCCCTCTACCACGATCTCGCCAGTCGTGGGGAAAACCAAGCCGTTGACCATCTTAAGCGCCGTGGTCTTGCCCGCGCCGCTGCGTCCCAGCAGAACCAGCGTCTCGCCGGGTTGTACCGCCAGAGTAAACTGATCGAGGATTGCCAGCCCTCCGGCGCGGTAGGAAACCTGGCGGAACTCGACCGCCGTCATCAGTGAGCCGTCCAGAGGCTTTCCACAAACGGCCACTGGCGGTCGGTCCATTGCGCTTCCACACGGAAGCCAGAGCGTTCGGCTAGTGCGGACATTTCATCGGGATAGAATTTGTGCGACGACTCGGTCCAGATCGACTCGCCGGCGCAGAATGGCAACGTCAGGTCGCAAGCGCGGATCGACACCGTTTGGCGCACGCGCGATACCAGGTGCATTTCAATGCGGCGCTCGCGCTCATTCCAGCGTGCTTCGTGCCGGAAGTTGGCGAGATCGAAATCGCCGCCCAGCTCGCGATTTACGCGCCCCAGAAGGTTCAGATTGAAGGCCGCCGTCACGCCGGTAGGGTCGTCGTAGGCCGCCAACATCCGCAGCGGTTCTTTCACCAGGTCCGCGCCTAAAAGCAGACTGTCTCCGCGATTTAGCCCGCTGCGCAAATCGCGCAAAAACTCCAGGCTACAGGGCCGTTCGAAATTTCCGATCGTGCTACCCAGAAAGAGCACCAACATACGTTCATCCGGGGGGCACTCGCCCGCCACGCTGGCCATTCCGTCCAAATAGGATTGCAGGCGCGGATGCACTTCGGCCACATCCGAAAGTTCGCGTTCGCAGCGCGTCAACGCCTCAGCGGATACGTCAATTGGGAAATAGCGCACCGGCCTCCGGCGCCCAAGCGCGGCCAGTATGAAGCGCGTCTTCCGGCCGGTGCCGCTGCCCAACTCCGCCACACAGCTCGAACCAGCGCGGCTGGCGATATCGGCGGCGTGTTCGCGCAACAGGCGTTCGTCGGCGCGCGTCAGGCCGTATTCCGGAAGATATGTGATGGCCTCGAACAACGCGCTGCCAAGCTCGTCGTACAGATACTTCGAATGCAGCTCCTTCTGCGGCTTGATCAGACCCGCGCGGACGTCTTGCGCGAATGCCCAGACCTGCTCGTCGCTCGCCGCTTTAGTTTTCGGTAAGGCGGAAGGAGGCATAGACGTACGGATAATTGGGACGGAACCAGTTTCGGAAAGAACGCCGTAGCATGCAGGCATCCGTGCGCGGCGAGGCGCCCTTTATAACGTAATGCTCCTCGTCGAAGAAGTTTTTGGAATAGCCCGGATAAAATGCAAACGGCTCGAAACCGGGGAAGGGACCGAAAATCGTCGCGGTCCACTCCCATCCGTTGCCCACCATTTGCGAAACACCGAACGCGCTATCGCCGGCGGGCGTGGAATCGACGTCGATGGGATCCCACCAATGAAAATCGAAGTTGCCACGGCTCATATCCGGCGCCGCGCTGCCCCACGGATAGGCGCGTTCAGAGCCCTCGGGCGTGCCGTACGCCGCCCGATGAAATTGCGCTTCGGTCGGCAGCGCTCGTTCCGCCCAGCGCGCGTAATTGCAAGCTTCTTGGTGTGTTACGTAAACCGGCGCGTTCAGAGGCAGCGGTATTTCGGCGAACATACCTCTATAGAGCCATTCGCCTCCGCGTTCGATCCAGAAATTTGGCGCAGGCGCACCGGCGCGAACGAATTCCAGATACTGACCGTTGGTGACCTTGTACTTACCGATCGAAAATGCCGGCACGTGCACACGGTGTTCCCGGAACTCGTTATCCCAGCCGAATTCGCCGGCCTGCTGGCCCAAAGTGGCTTCGCCCTGCGGAATGTCGATCCTCTCCGGCCGCAATCCGGTCTCCGAATGCCGGACACCCGGCCCAGCCGGAGCGAGCTTCTGATCGTACGGCAAATTGTGGAAAAGATACGCTAGCGTCTCGGCATGCATGAGCCGATGTTCAATGGCGACATGCACGATCTGCTCGGGCGCGGCTTCAAGCAGAGTGTCGATGCTGGCGCGGACCCGGCCGTTGTAGTCAAGAACCTCGCGTACCGATGGCCAATCGGAGGGCTGATCCTGTGCGGCCTGACCCACCGGCGGGTCAATCCCAAACTCGAATAGCTTGTCGAACTCAGCATGCAAGGACGACGCCCCTAGCGTGTTTCGCGCGATCTGGTTCCAATCGAACGCTTCCAGATGTCCGAGATAGAAAATCAATCGGTGGCGTTCTGCGATAGGCCGCGAATAGATCGCTTTGGGTTTGAGCAGGTCGAAAAGCTGATCGGTGCGCCTTCGCGCCGCATCCATTCGTTCCGCAAGCGCCCGATTGAGCAACAGTGCAGCAGCCGACATGAGGCCTCCCCGCTACGGCACTTACAGGCTAGCATTGAACGTACGCGGCGGGAAGTTAGCTGCTAAGTTAGGTGACTAACAAAAAAAGCGGCATGGGCGGTAACCCGTGCCGCAGAAGACCTAAGTCAGGGGGGAACTTTGTTTCGTTACTTGGTAGCAGGAGATGCCGATTGGCCGGGTTGCGCACTCTGCGCAGTCTGAGTGTCCCAGGATTGTTTGTTGCGATTCGTTTTCCAGTACCGGTCGCCCCACCAGTCGTTCGAGCGTGCGTCCGCATCCGCCGCGATAACTGCCTTCTTCGACGCTATATCGCTGCGCACTTGCGCCGCCTGCCTGGCGGTCAGCGAGAAAGTCAGGCTGCCCGCGGTGCCTGAGGCGTCCTTATAACTGATGGTCAAGGTTTCCTTGTGGTTGGGCGAAAACGAGGGCACCGGGATCTTCCGCAGGACATGGTGCATTTCGCCCGGGCCAGTCTCGGTGTCGGTGATCTGTTCATACGGGAGCGCGTAGGACGCCTTACCGTAATCGAACTTCAGTTGTTTGGCATCTTCGAAGTTGAACATGCCGGTGGAATTGGCCGGAATCGATTTCACCGACCCCTCGATATATTCAACAGCACTGGTCGCTCCGCTGAGCACGAATGGCGGAATCAGGACAAACAGTAGCGTGGAAAACACCAACTGACGGCTTTTGAACATCAGTACCTCTCCTGATGAGTACTATCGGGCGCTGCCGCCGCAGACTTTAGCGCGCCGGCAACTTACAATGGAGGCGCATGTCTGTTTACAACGAGCGCCGCGAGGAACTGGAGAAACAAGAATTCATGATGGGCGTTGAGCGGGGGCGCTTGGCCGTAACCCTGGACCTGCTGACGGACGCGTTAGTCCTCGTGGGACAGCACGGCGTCTACTGCCAAAGCGCGCGCCAGGCGGGCAAGCCTGCCATGGACATCCAAATGATTTCCAAGTGCCTTACCGACGCCAAGGAGCTGGTCTCAGACGTAATGGTCCAACTCAAACGGAAGACTACCCAGCCCGATTAGGCTAAGGCTTCTGCAGGGAGAAATAATAGGTCCAAACCAGGATCAACCCTACTATGCATAACCCCAACATGAAGAGCTTACGCCCGAGGGTCGGCTGGTAGCCTTTGGGCGGATCGTCTTGGGCGGGTGTTCTATTGCTCGGTGAACTACTCACAAATTTCAGTATAGCGGCCCGTGTTGGCGCGCAGCCGTTCCGAGGACCAGTGTGCCGCGGACCAGTGCCGCGCACCGATGCTGCGCAAAGGCCCCAGGGAAGGCATCCATTCGCGCTATAAACCTTACCTCTGAGACCCGCAGCCTCAGCGAATCTCGCCGAGCAACTTCTTCAAGGCGTCGACGCACAGGACCGCGGCGTGCTTCGACTCCGGGATCAGGCCTCCCACCGCAGTCTCGATCGCGTCCTTGGTCAGCACCGCAAGCTCGGCGCGCGTTTTTCCCTGCATCAGCTCCGTCAGCGCCGAACCGCTGGCGATAGCCGCAGTGCAGCCACGAACCTTATAACGCACCTCGGCCACGCGCCCATCCTCCAGCCGCGCCGATAACCGCAGAATATCTCCGCACACCGGGTTCTCGATCTGCACCGTGACGGCGCGGTCCTCCAACTCCCCCACGTTGCGCGGATTTTTGAAATGATCGAGAAAGGCTTCGCTGTACATGGGCCTCAACTCAATTATGATCATCTTCCTCACGGGGGCGACGGGCTACATCGGCAGCGCCGCGGCCGGCGCGCTGCAGAAGGCCGGCCACTCTGTAATCGGATTGGCGCGTTCGGATGAGGCAGCGGGACAGTTGCACTTGCGCGGCATCGGCACACATCGGGGGGACCTCACATCGCCGGCGACGCTGACCAACGCTGCAGCAGCCGCCGACGGCGTCATTCATACCGGAACCACGAACGACGGGCCGTCAGATCAGGCGGCAGTGCGAGCCATGCTGGATGCGATCACCGGCTCAGGAAAGACATTCATTTATACGAGCGGTGTGTGGGTTCTGGGCGACACCGATGGCAGGGTCGCGGATGAAAGCTGGCCCACTCGCCCCGCCGCCCTCGTGATGTGGCGCCCGGCTGTGGAAGATATGGTCCTGCAAACGTCAGAACGGGGCATCCGCTCGTGCGTCATTCGACCGGCGGTAGTCTACGGACGCGGCGGAGGGATCCCGGGCGGG
Source organism: Bryobacteraceae bacterium (assembly GCA_035293725.1). Taxonomy (GTDB): domain Bacteria; phylum Acidobacteriota; class Terriglobia; order Bryobacterales; family Bryobacteraceae; genus Palsa-89. The sequence continues at coordinate 50,267 of DATGMH010000021.1, read as the reverse complement.
TTGGTCGAATCCGCGCGAGACCACGGTGTCGTGCGTTACGTCGGCTCTGGCGAGAATCGCTGGCCCGTGATTGACGTGGACGATCTGGCCGATCTTTACGTCCGCGCGCTGGAGAAAGCGCCTCCAGCAACGTTGCTCCACGCTGGGGATGGCTCCAGCCATCCCGTGAAAGAAATCGCGCGAGCAGCCAGCATTGCTGGAGGCGCGATGGGCCGCATCGAACCCTGGCCGCTCGAAGACGCCCGTAAGACACTCGGACCCTACGCCGACGCGCTGGTGCTCGATCAACAAGTCTCGTCGCTGAAAGCCCGCACGCTGCTGGGATGGCAGCCGCGCGCCGCGGACATTTTGGAAGATCTGCAACAAGGGTCCTACCACGCGTGACCACGGTTGTGGCGGCAGTGATCGAACGCGGCGAGCGCATCCTGATCGCGCAGCGAAAAAACAGCGGCCCTCATCCGTTGAAGTGGGAGTTTCCCGGCGGCAAAGTGGAACCCGGCGAAACGCCCGAAGCCGCACTCGTCCGCGAACTCCAAGAAGAGCTTGGAATCCAAGCGCGCGTGCACGGCGAGATCATGCGCTACGAATACCAATATCCCGGACGCGCGCCCATTTTGCTGATTTTTTATCGCGTGCTCGAGTTCCAGGGCGAACCTGAAAACAAGGATTTTGAACAGATCCGCTGGGAATCCCCCGGCCGGCTCGCAAACTATGGCTTCCTGGAAGGTGACGCCGCCTTCATCGACAGCCTCACGGCTCGCGATCCACGGTCACGTACATAGGCCCGGCCCCCAGGGCCGCCACCAGAGCCCAGGTCAGGCGCCCTGTCCGATTCACCACCTGAAACTTCACGTGCTCGCCCGGCGCCGCCTCGAACGACTCCGTCTTCTTCTTCCAGGTATTGTCGAATCGCAATTCATGCTGGCCCGGCTGAATGCTCCGAGTAACGCTGCGGCCGAATAACAGGTCTGCGATCCACTCGCCGTCCAGCTTGACGATAATTTGCCGCTGCTTCACGTCCTCGGGCGAGGTGCGTGAAATGGTGAGTCTGGTTTCGTCCAATTTCCTCTACCGCGCCGGCGGCAGCCTGAACTCAATGTTTCGCTCGCTATTGAGCCGCTGTGACAAATCCCGATCGATAAGATCCAGGCTGACCTGATTAACGTCGTGATCCAGCGTCACGTAGTGCAGCGTCGAACCTTCCATCCAATAGCCCAGCGCCTGCACGATCGTGTGATCCTTGAAGGCGATCAGATACAGCGTCGCCTGGCCGCTACTGGCCGGGTATTGTGCTTGCGAGGTCATCTGGCCAGGGGTTGGCGCCTGATACATTTTCAAGCTGGACGACTGCTGCTCGGCTCCCCCTTGATCGCTGGGCGCATACTCGCGAACCACTGGATTGGCCTGCGGCGGAGCAAAGTTTTGATTAATGATAACCGGCGGTATCGATCCGGCGTTCACTACCGGCGGCTGGTCGCCGTAGCCCGGCGCGTACCCGAGCGAAGGGTCATATCCGTATCCTGGACCATATCCGTATCCGGTGTAAAAAACCGGATACGGCACGATAGCGGTGCGGCGATGCTGCGGATGAGCAGCGGGTACGCCGCCGAATCCGGGCCGGCCTGCAAAGCCGTTCCGTGCTCCGCTGAATCCGAATCCACCCGGAGGCGCGGCGGCAGGCGCGTGACCCGTTCCCGGATACACAACATTGCCGAAACCGCCCAGCGACCAGTATTGGCCGCGTCCTTGCGCAAACGCCGTGCAAACCAAGGTCAAACACGCACCGGCCAAGATCAAGGACCGCATATGACCTCCAGAAGTTAATTGTAACCCAAGGCGCGAACTACTAACTATATGACGTTTGTCGTATGCCCTGCGTTTAGCTACTCCGCTTCAGCCCAGACCAGCTAGACTGGACTTAAGTGCACAACCAGCGCATCGCTGCTTTTCTGTCGGGAGCCTGGATTCTGGGGAGCCTGTTTATGATCTTTGTGGCCACCCAGAACTTTAAGATGGCGGACACGATCGGCAACGCCGAGACGCGCGCCACTCTACGCGATATGGCCGGACGCTTGAACCAGATGTTCTTTGTGAGCTGGGAGCGCGTCGAGTTGGTTTTGGGAATCGCACTGGCGGCGATCCTGTGGTTCGGTATGCGCAGCCGCGGATTGGCCGGCCTCGCGATCGCGCCTCTCGTGCTCGTAGCGATCCAGCATTTCCTGGTAACGCCGCGTATGCTGGCCCTTAGCGCGCATCTGGACGCGGCCGCAGACGCCAGCCAGTTCGCACGGCTGCACGCGTTGTATGGAATCAGCGAGGTGGTGAAATTACTGCTGGTGGTCGCGCTGGCGGGTCTACTGCTTCCCACCTGGCGCCGTGCCGCCGCTTCCGTCGAACGGGTCCAGCCGGTCGATTACGCCCACCACGGCCATATCGATCGGTGATTCGGGCCGTCCCACGCTGGTCATGGCACTGAATCCCTCCGTCACCAGCAGCACGCGATCGCCTACGCCCGCATCCACCGCATCCAGCGCAATCACTGGATCCCCACGATTCGAACCGTCCAGATCCAGCGGCTGGACCACCAGTGCCTTACGGCCTTGATGACTCGAATGTTTGTGGGTCGAAACCAGCTCGCCGATGACCCGCGCGATCAACATCTATCCGCCTTGTGGGATGTCAACATGGTCGACGATGCCGACGATCGTGTTGTCGGCAGGGACCTCGGCCGGCAAAAAAGGAAAGCTGGCTTCTTTGCCACGGCACCAGTAGATCAGCTCGCCCGCGCCGGCGCCCACCGAGTCAAGCATGACGAGCTGTTTTCCCGTGGACGTGAGGTCTGGCTTGACGGGTTGGACGATGAGCAAACGCTGGCCGTTCAGGCTCGCGTCTTTAATTGTAGAGACCACTCGGCCGACCACTCGTCCTAGAAACACGGCAACTCCCAGCGGGTCATTTCAAGCTCACGGTATCCACGATACCTACAATGCTGGAATCCAGCGGCTTGTCTTTACATCCATCGGCCATGCGCGCGGAGCTGCCGGAAACCACCAGGACCGTTTCTTTGAACCCGGCGCTGACGGTATCGACAGCCACCAGATAGCCCGGCTCGTCCTTGCCGTCGGGCGCGATGGGTTTCACGATCAGCAGCTTGAACCCTTCCAGGCGCGGATCTTTGCGGGTGGCAACCACCGTGCCCACGACGCGGGCTAGAATCATGTCGCCCTACTTGGCGCCGGCCGCAGCTTGCGCCTTGCCGATGGGCAGGACGTCTTCCAGGCTGGGATGCGGGCGCGGGATCACGTGTACGGCGATGAGTTCGCCGACGCGCCGCGCGGCCGCCGCGCCTGCATCGGTAGCAGCGCGAACCGCGGCCACGTCGCCGCGCACCAGCGCGGTCACATAGCCGGAGCCGATCTTTTCCCAGCCGATCATCCGAACGTTGGCCGCCTTCACCATCGCATCGGCTGCTTCGATCATGGCCACGAGGCCCCGCGTCTCGATCATCCCTAACGCTTCACCCATTCCGCCTCCTGGACTACGTTACGTCAGTACGCCCCGCGCCCGCAATGCTTCGTCGATGAGCGCGATCAGTTCTTCGCGCGTCATCTGGATGCGCTCTTTACCGCGATCGACATCTTCGGCCACCAGCGGCCGGCCCGGTTCGAGTCCGGCGCGCTGCTTGATTCCATAGCGCGTACGTGAATCAATCAGTTTATCAACCTCTTGCTTCGGCAATACCTTGGGCCCGCCCAGCAGCTCCGCGACCAGCGTAATTCGCGCGAAATGCTCCACGGTTTCCATCTTGAAAAACGCTTTGTAGACGTCCTCGCCATAACAAACCAGGCCGTGGTTGCGCATCAGGATCGCATCGTACTGCGGAATGTAGGGCAGCATGCCTTCGGTTAATGCCGGCGTTCCGGGCGTTCCATATTCGGCCAGCGGCACGCAGCCGAGACCAATAATCACTTCGGGAAGTAAGGCCAGCGTGAGCGGTTTCCCTGCGACTGCGAAGCCGGTGGAGACCGGAGGGTGCGCGTGTACCACGGAAAAAATATCCGGCCGCATGCGGTAAATCGTAAGGTGCATGGCGATCTCGGATGTCCGCTCGCGCGAGCCCTCCAGCTTGTTACCATCCAGATCGCACACGATCAGGTCGTCCGCCGTCATCATGCCCTTGCTGATGCCCGTGCAGGTGCAGAGCACGCGCGTAGAATCGAGCCGGACACTGATATTTCCATCGTTCGCCGCGACCCATCCTTTTTGATAAATCAACTTACCCACGCCGACCACGTCCCGCCGGGTCTCGTTCTCTGTTTTAGGCATACACTAAACCTGCTACTTCTCGCCGGAACAATTGGATTTTCAATTGTAGCAATCCGGTTCGCCGGATTCAGCCTGTACAATAAGGGCAGTGGACAAGAGAAGAATGTGCCCGAATTGCCGGGCCTTTGTAACAAGCAGCGATCGCGTGTGCCCGTATTGCGAGGCGCCGCTGGGAGCCCGCGCAGTCGATCGCAGGAATCCCGGCGAGATCCTGGGCGGCCTGATCCCGCATGCGCGCTTCACCACGACCATGATCCTGCTGGTGAATTTCGTGCTTTTCGCCGCCGATTATTTCGCTCAAGGCACTTTGGAGCGATGGGGCGCCAGCATGCCCGCCTCCATGATGGATGGCCAGTGGTGGCGCTTGATCACCGCCGGGTTTCTGCACGGCGGTATTATTCACATCCTAATGAATTCCTGGGCACTGTATGGCCTCGGCGCGGAAGTGGAACAACTCTACGGTACCAGCCGCATGATCGTGTTTTACTTCGTGTCCACTGTCGCGGGATTCTATGCCAGCTCGCACTTCGGCCACTTTTCGGTGGGTTCGTCGGCGGGGATCTTCGGTCTGATCGGCGCGATGATCGCGTTCAGCATCACCGATAAGTCGCACATCGCTTCCATGATCAAAGGCTATTACACGCAATGGCTGATCTGGGGCGTCATCATCAGCTTCATGCCGGGTGTCGACTTCATGGCGCACGCGGGAGGCTTTGCGGGCGGATTCGTAGCCGCCTACTTGGCCAGCACTCCGCGCGCGCGCTTGATGTGGAAAGAGCCGCTCATCCGGACCGTCGCCGGGATTTGCATCGCGCTGACGGTGGCCGCGTTCGGCATGTTGTACATCGCCGTTTCCCGGGCCTGAGCGGTCGCGCTACTTACGCGCTATTTCAGCGACAGAGTGCTCTCCGGATCGGGCCGGAAAATCAAATACCGCAGATCCCCATCCTGGCTGCTGAACCAGTGCGGAGTGCGGCCGGGAATGATCACGACGTCGCCTTTGCCGACGTGCCGGCTTACTCCGCCGTCGATGCGCGTGCTCTGAAGCGTCGTGCCGCTCCCGCGCAGCGGATGCGGATCGGGAAGCGCGCCGCCCGTGACGAGCGTCGCGTTGCCGTCGAGAATGTAATAGATTTCCGTCACTTTGGTCTGATGCAGATTGGCTTCCTGTTTGATGGTTTTGGGGCGGAAAACGCCGTAGACACCGACGTGATAGCCTCCAACATCGACAATCCGGATCGGCTTGTCGCTGACGACGTCGCGCGGCAAGGCATCGATAAATTTCTGAATATCGGCATTGCTGACGTCGGTCGCCGGAAGCGGTGGAGTTTGGGCCAGCATCGCGAACGCAAGCAGCATCGCCAGAGCGCAAAGGGCAGTTTTCAACATGGACTCCTCCTTGAATCCTGCCAGTCTAGCACCGTCGCGCGCCCGGCTACGGTCAGAACGACAAACGGGCTGAAAACTGTAACGAGCGCGCGGGAAGCTGGTTCGTGACTCCTGCCAGCGGGGCGCCAAAACCGAGGCCCGGCGCTGCGCCGTTGCCGTAGGTCCCGCTGTAACCCACGAAATTCGCGTGGTTGAGCGCGTTGAATGCTTCAGCGCGCAGGTTCAGATGCACGCGTTCGCTCCCGAGCGCGAACGGCCGCTCGAGAAAAGGCGATACTTCGTAGATCGGCCGCCCGCGGCCGGTGTTGCGGCCCACAACCACACCGCCGATCACGGGCCGATCCGTCGTAGCTCCAGTGTCGCCGCTGTTGTTCACGCCCGTAACAATGTTGTACGGGAGCCCTGATGCCAGTGTTGCAATGCCGCCGAATTGCAATTTCCACGGCGCGACAAAAACGCCGCTCAACACGAACCGGTGCCGCTGGTCGAAGATCGCGTTGCCGTTCTCAATATGTCCCGTAAAGTTGGGATCGTTCGGATTCTGGCCCGGAACGTCCGGATCCACGTTGTCCGTAGCCTGCGACCAGGTATAACTCGCCAGCAAGGATAGCCGCCGGCTGACGCGATGGCTTAAGTTCACGTCCAGCGCGTTGTAGTTCGCATAACCGTCGTTCACGTCGCTCAAAATCACGGCATAGGGCGGTTGAGGATTCGTGGCCGCGGCGGGGTTGCACGTCATCCCATGTTGGCCGTACCACCAGATCCAATACGGGCGCGTGCAGTTCGCCGCTTGCGCCGAACGCACCTGGCCGGGCACCGTACGGAGGAACGAAGCGGGCGGGTTCACATCGCGCGGACGGTTAATTCGCGTGGTGTGCGATCCAACGTAATCGACGCTAAGCACCCAGCCTTCGGTTAGCCGACGCTCGACGCCGAAGCTCCACAGCTTCGTATACGGATTCAACAATTCATCCGAATACCCAACTAAAGTAGAGGCCGGAGGCAACTGATTCAGGAAAGCGCTATCTCCTGGCCGTATGTACAAAGTCCGCAGTGGCGGCTGCGCGCCCGCGGGAAATGCCGGCAGAGGCGCCGCGGAGATGCTCGCAGGAAACCCGATCTGGTCCGGCGTCGCCGTGTAGTTGAAAACGCCGGTGGGGCCGGTTAGCGCGTAATTCGCTTCTGAATTATCGACGATCTGAGAATAGTAGATGCCGAAGCCGCCGCGTACTACGGTCCTGCCTTGCCCGCGCAAATCGTAAGCAAATCCCACGCGCGGGGCAAATCCGAGGCGCGAATCCGCAAAAGTCTGCTGCTCGTAGCGAACACCGAGATTGATAGTGAGATCGCGCCGCAGGTGGTAATCATCCTGCACGAAGAGCGCCCAAACCGCGTCGTTAACGGTGTAATTCGCGTGTCCATAGCTTTGGGTATAGCTCTGAACATTGGCGATGTTGTTGAGGTAAGCGCTGCTCTCGCAAACTGCGGCAGCCTGCGTACAAGCCTTGTAGAGGAACTGGCCTAGATAAATTGGCCCGCCGAACTCTTTGCTGTTTCCTCCGGTGTGCGCCACGATCACATCGGTGCCAAACTTCACCTGATGGCGTCCCCAAACGGCCGACAGAGTGTCGTTGGCCTGGTATTGCCGATTCATCAATAGCGCCGACTGCGACGTGCCGGTAGTGAACGTTCCTCCCGAAGAGATGGGCACTTGAAACTGAGTCGAATAGATCACCGGATCTAATTCCGTGATCGGGGAGGCAAGCTGGAATTGCAGGCGAACGCTGTTCACTACTGTCGGGCGCAGGACAGCGGTTTCGCCCAGTTCTTCGGAATAAGTGCGCCGGCGGAAAACGCGGTCCACGGTCGGCAGAGTGTTGCCGCCGATCGCACCGTTGGGATTGGTGTCGTGAAAACCGTCGACATCGCTTCGGAAGAAGAGACTATTGTGATCCGTCAGTTGGCGGTCGAGCCGCAGAAAACCGAGCCAGCCGCGATAGTGTCCCATGAAAATCCCCGGGGCCAGCGGAGAAATGACCGGTGAAGCCCGATCTTCACGGCTGTACTCACCGGCCGCAGCGAGATGCGTGCCGCCTGCGGACCCGATCGGGCCAGAAACATCAATGGCGGATTGGCCGAGCGTGTCGCTGGTGAGGTCGTTCCCGCTGGCTGCATTCGTCGTGCTGAACCCGGCCAATGCCGCTGCGGTTGCCGCTGGACGCCAGAGTTCTAATACATCGCCGTGCCACTGGTTTTCGCCGCTCTTCGTTACGATATTCACGACACTGCCGGTACCGCCGCCGTACTCGGCGGAGAATGCATTGGTAAGCACCGTCATTTCTTGCACGGCATCCAGCGGGATATTGGTGAACATCGTCTGCCGGCCCCAACTGTCGTTGTTTGTCGCGCCATCCACTTCGAACCAGGTTTGGCGCCGCCCGGCGCCGTTGGTTGTGAAGAGGTTTTGGTTCATGAACACGTCGCCCTGGTTGATCGCGGGACGGTTCGCCGCACTTAGCAACGGCAGATAGCTCACCCGCCGATTCAGCAGCGGCGTGTCTTGCACTTGCGTTGTACTCAGTTCAATACCGAGCTGCGGCTGGTCCGTTCGTATCTCGCCTGCAACACCGGTAACGGTGATGCTTCCGTGTTCTTCACTTCCCACGTAAAGCGTAAGAATCACATCCGCCGTTGAGCCGCCTTTCAACGTTACGGTGACTCGCGCACGCACAAAATCCTGTTTGACCGCAACCAGCTCATAACTCCCGCCGACAGGCAGCCCCGCCATTACGAAATCGCCCGAAGCATCGCTCTCGGCAGTCCGCCTGAAGCCGGTCAGCGTATTCGCGACCGAGACCTTAGCGCCCGAAATTACCGCGCCCGTCGCATCGATCACCCGACCTCGTATGGTCGCTGTGTCTGGGGTCTGGGCAAGCGCGGAGAAAAGCACTCCGGAACACAAGACGATAAGGGAGCGGCGCATGAGCGAGACAATTCAGCGTACTTCGCCCAACCGCGCTACTACCAGACGTCGTAGTTACACCGTTTCAATACTCAAAGGCTCGGGCGATCTCCCGTCGATGTCGACCACGCCCAACTCGCGCGCTACTGCCGCAGCAACCAAGATCTTTCCCGTGCGCGCCATCACGTCCGGAGTTTGAGCGAGTGCAGCAATTACCCGTCCGCTGAACTCCGGACTCTCGCTGTTCGATAGATCGAAAGCGGCCGCGGCCTGCATGACGAGCTCTGTGCGAACCAATCCGGGGTAAAGCGAAACGACTGCGACCCCCTGCAGGTTCAACTCGTGTGCCATGTCTGATGTCATTTTGTCCATAGCCGCTTTCGAGATGCCGTAAATAACGTTGCCGATGTATTTCTCGGCGGCCCAGGAGCTGATATTAACGATCAGCCCGCGACGCTGCGGAACCATTAATTGCGCCGCATGCACGGATGCGACGAACGCGCCACGCACGCCGACGTCCATCATGCTGGGCCAGCGATGTTCAGGCTGTTGCCAAAACGGAAGGGGCCACGTAAAGCGGCCATTCTCAACCATGCGCTCGTAGCCGCCCCACGCGGAGTTGACCAAAACGTCCAAAGATCCGGTCTCATTCGCCACTCGATCGAACGCTGCGGCGGTTTCTTGATCCTGGAGATGGTCGCACCGGATGCGGACTACGTTCTCGGGAAGGTCGGCGTGCGAGATATTCCGGCCAGTCCCAAAGACCTTGAAACCCGCTTCGCACAAGCCAATGGCAACGCCTCGCCCGACTCCCCGGCTGGCTCCCGTGACTAACGCGACCGGCATGGTTCAGCGAATGAGGCTTTCGAGCAGTTCGTGAACGGCCCGCAGCACCGCTGGCCCTACGGCGATCGCAGCGAACAGTCCGACACCTAACCAGATCGTCCTCCGGCCCGACGGCCCAGCAACTGGCGGGATCGGCGCTGGATTGACAAGGCGGTCCACCCGCGCGTGCAGTTCGCGGGCGTCGGCCAGTAGAGGCGCAGTGAGTGGGGACGCATAAGCGCCGCCGATGCGCGCTACCCGCACCAAGGCTTCCGCCAATAGCAGTGCGCGTGCGGCTTGGCCTGCAACCGCCCAGTCATCGGCGGCACGTTCGGCAAATTTCATCCAGGCGTGCTCAATGCGTTCCATCCCACCGCCAAATGGCACAATTCGCGGAATCGAACGTAATATCAGCCGCTTCAGATTATCGTGCGACGCCTGATGCGCTGCTTCGTGGCCCACCGCCGCGTTAAGCTGACCAGGCGACAAAACTCGCACCAGGCCACGCGAAGCGATCAAACGCGGCTGAACGATTCCTGCCAAGGCCAAGAACGGCACATCGCTCCCGATCACCCAAGCGGGAGTCGAATTCTCGCACAGTTGCGCACGCCGGCCTTCGTGCGTCCATCGCGCCATGTACCGCCGCGAACGAGCCAGGTTCTGCAGCAGACGTCCGGCACAAACCAGCCATACCAGCCCGCCCCCGCACCCCGCTCCGATGCAAAGCCATCCCACGTGTTCCCTGCTACCGGATGCCTCCAGCCATACATAGCTCGGCATGCAAACAGCGGCGATCGCAGCTACCGCAAGGACGAGTGGAGACACGCGCAGCCAAAAAAGCATCCGAGCCGCAGATCGCGGCGCGAACCGTTCTGCGAGTCGGACCACCCTGCATGCCGCCCCCGCCAGGAGAGTCTCAGCGGACAAATAAATCAAGAAAAAGCACGCCAGCTCGATCCAGGCTAAACGGGCCCAATAGGATGCGATCATGGCTTGCCCCGCCGTTCCAATTCGCGCCTCTTCTTGCGAATCGTCTTTTCTAGTTCGTCCAGCAGCGCGCGATCCTGTTCGCCTACCGCATCGACGAGGCAGGAAATCAGTGCCTGGCCGGAATTTTTAGGCTGGTTTAGGAAGCCAGCGATAAAGCGGTCCGTGCGCTGCTGCTCCCATTCGCGCTGCGAAATGCGAGCGCTGTAGACGAACGCCCGGTCCGATTTCCGCCTCTCCAGAATGCCTTTCTTGAAGAGCCGGTCGAGCGTCGTCATAACAGTCGTGTAGGCGAGCGGGCGCGAGATCTTACTGGCGACGTGATTAACGGTGCTGTCGCCTTCCCGCCAAATGATTTCCATGACCTCGGACTCTAGATGACCTAGTTCCGAGGCGCGGTTCTTCCACAGACCCATGCTTCATGCTAAATGTTAGCAGCCCGCGGCAATCTGACGCCCAGGTTAGCTTGCGCCGGCGAACGGTTACCGCGACGGAAGCCCCACGCGCCACAATTCAACGCCGGATTGCGTCTACCAACGGAGGTACATCTGTGTCCAGCGAACCTATTTTGGAGGCGATCGATCGACAGCAGTGGCTCGAACCGGTTGCGGAGGAGATTCAACAAGCGGTACATCGAACCTTTGAATCGGCGGGAGAATCAGGCCGAAGCGTTAAAGACGCACTACATGGGACGTGGCTCGGGCATCCTGTCCACGCAGTTCTCACAGATATTCCCGTGGGCGCGTGGACAGCTACGGTTGTGTGCGACGCGCTGGAAGATATGACCGAGCACGATGGCTTCGCGAAAGCGTCGGACCTGGCGCTGACCGTCGGACTAATTGGCGCGGTTGGATCGGCCTTGACCGGGTTAACGGATTGGTCGGAAACCGACGGCCGGGCGCGGAAAGTAGGGCTGGTGCACGGGCTCATGAACCTCGGCGCGGCTCTGCTGTTCGGCACGTCGTTGGTATACCGAACTCGAAAGCAGCGCAAATTCGGCCGCAGTCTGAGTGCCTTAGGGTATGCCGTGGCATTTGGCTCGGCGTATCTTGGTGGCGAACTTGTATATAACGAGCAGGTCGGGGTAAATCACGCGGCCGGCGGCCCGCCGTTGCCCGAGGACTTCGTAGGAGTCGGTTCCGCCGCCGATCTCGCCGAAGGTGAAATGCGGAAAGCCGACGCCAACGGCGTTCCTGTGTTGCTGGCGCGCGTCAACGGCGAAATCCATGCCATTCACGCCACCTGTTCCCATGCCGGCGGCCCTCTGGCCGAAGGCAAACTGGAGGGCAATGCGGTAACGTGCCCTTGGCATGGATCGGCGTTCGACGTACGGAACGGTAAAGTGCTGAACGGTCCGGCAACGCACCCGCAGCCTTGTTTTGAAACGCGCGTCCGCGACGGCCGGATCGAAATACGTCGCGTCCGGCCAAGTCGTATCGCTACCTCGGAGCCGCCGCGGCTGGTCACCGCCGCGAACTCGGGCCAACTTGCTTTGGAAGGCATAGGAGAAACTCGAAATGGCTAGAAAAAATAAAGACGAAGGCGGCGCAAAGGCCAAGCCCCCGAAGAAACAGAAGAAATCCAAATAGCGGACGTGGACCCGCAACAACCTAGGTTGTTCGATTCAGAAGCGAGCACTCCCGCTGCTCTGCCACCCGGCCTCGTATTCGTACCGGAATTCTTAGCAGACGAAGAGCAGCGGCGGCTGCTGGCCTACGTTCGAACACTCGACTTCAAAGAATTCGTCATGCATGGCGTCACTGCCCGGCGGCGGGTTGCACACTTCGGATTCGGCTATTCGTACGGTTCGCGGCAACTGACAGGGGCGCCGCCGATTCCGGAAGAGCTAGAATCGCTGCGCCGGAGCGCGGCATCTGTCATAGCAATCGACCCTGAATCGTTTCGGGAAGTGCTGGTCACCGAATATCAGCCCGGCGCCGGGATCGGCTGGCACCGGGACGCACCCTCGTTTGGAATTGTGGCCGGCATCTCGCTAGCGAGCGCAGTCCGCATGCGATTCCGGCCGAGAGAGGATCACGCGCAGGTGCTCACACTCGATCTTCCGGCCGGATCCTTCTACGTTCTGGACGGCCCGGCAAGGCGCGATTGGGAACATGTGATTCCGCCGGTTAAAGCCGCACGATACTCGATCACGTTCCGGACGCTCAAAAACGCGAGCCGGCCCGCGCGCCACTGAGCGCGCGATTCGCAATGACACCCTGACCGAGCGCGATGCCGCCGTCATTAGGCGGGACTTGGGCGTGCAGGAACACCTCAAATCCGTCAGCACGCAGCAGCGCCACCGCCCTCTCCAACAAAAACAGGTTCTGAAAGGTCCCGCCGCTAAGGCATACTTGACGAATGCCGTCGCTACCGCGCAACCGGCGGCAGACCTCAAGAACGACCGCCGCGACGGTATTGTGAAACGCCGCCGCGATCCACGCGCAGGGTCTTCCCGCGATCACGTCCTTTACAATGGCTTCGATCGCGGGCCGCATATCGATTTCCGCCGGCTCGCTGCTCGAAATCGCGAACGGATAGGCAGCATCGACGCCCCGAGCGGCGCTCATTTCCAGCTCGATCGCTGCTTGCGCTTCGAAATTGACGTGGTCCCGGACACCGGCAATGGACGCCACGGCGTCAAACAGCCGCCCGCAAGCCGACGTCGAGATGCTGTTTATCTCACGCTCGATCATCGCCCGAACCGCCGCGACCTTCTTGGCCGGGACACGCCGGAACAACGGCAAGTCGAGTGAATCGATGCGCGGCCCATACGTGTCCAACAAATAACTGAGGGCCAGCCGCCACGGTTCACGCACCGCGGTGTCCCCGCCCGCCAGCGGAACGTAGCGCAGGTGAGCCCGCCGCTCGAATCCCGCATAGTCGGCAACCAGGAATTCCCCGCCCCAGATCTTGCCATCCGTTCCGTAGCCGGTTCCGTCAAATGCGACCCCGATAACCTTTTCTGTCAGGCCGTTCTCGGCCATGCAACTGGCGACGTGCGCATGGTGGTGCTGCACGCCGATTTTCTCCGCGCCCTCGATCGCCAGCGCCAACTTCGTACTCAAATACATCGGATGCAGGTCGTAAGCCACCGCCGCCGGCTCGATCCGAAACAATTCCTTCATTCGCTCCAGTGTCTGCTGGAAGAAGATCATTGTTTCGTAGTTTTCCAGATCGCCGATGTGCTGGCTCAAAAAAGCGTGACGCCGCTTGGTCAGGCAAAACGTATTTTTCAGCTCGGCGCCGCAGGCCAGAAGCTCGAGCACCGGAAACTGGAGCGTCACGGGAAAAGGCGCATAACCGCGAGATCGCCGCAGCACGCGCTCCTTATCTTCAAAAATGCGCACTACCGAATCGTCCACGCGCGTGTGAATATCGCGATTGTGAAACAGGAACGCATCCGCGATGCGGTTCAGCCGGGCGGCAGCTTCGCGGTTGCCGGTCACGATCGGCTCTTCGCTCAAATTGCCGCTGGTCATGACCAGCGCTGGGAACTCCGGCGGCCGGTCCCGCGAATCGCCGAACAGCAGATAATGCAGCGGCGTGTAGGGCAGCATCACACCCAGTGTGTTGTTGCCGGGCGCGAGTTCGCGCGTGAACGCCGCGTCATCGCGGCGCGGCAAGATCACGATCGGCCGGCGTGAGCTCACCAGCGCCGCGCGCGCTGCATCTGAAATGACACAGAACCGTTCCGCGCTTTCAATATCCGGCACCATCAATGCGAAAGGCTTGTCGCTGCGCTTCTTTCGCTCGCGCAACAGCCGCACAGCCGCTTCATTTGCGGGATCGCACGCCAGGTGAAAACCGCCCAGTCCTTTGATGGCGACAATCCGCCCTTCGCGCAGCAACCGGCGAACCTCGCCAATGATCGCCAGACTGTGCCCTGGAACGAATTCGGGCGCCCGCTCTAGCCCATCGGCCAGGGCAAGCGAGAGCGACGGCCCGCACTGCGGACACGCGTTCGGCTGCGCATGAAATCTCCGGTCGCCCGGATCCTCGTACTCAGCCAGGCAGCGCTCGCACATGGCGAAGCATGCCATCGTGGTCAGTGGCCGGTCATAAGGAATCTTGCGCGTGATCGTATAGCGCGGACCGCAATTCGTGCAGTTCGTAAAAGGATACCCGTGCCGGCGATCGGAAGCGGTTCGAAAGTCTCGCATGCAGTCGTCGCAGGTGGAAACGTCGGGCGAAACCGGAACCAATTCGCCGGGTTCGTCCAGGCTTTCTCGAATCACGAAATCCGTGTACCCGGCCGGCTCCAGCGCTGCAACATCGAAATTTTCGATACGCGCCAGTGGCGGCGCCTCGCGATTCAGCGCGCCTACGAATTGCTCCAGCCCGGCTTCCGGCCCTTCGGCTTCGATCACCACGCCAGCCGACGAATTCAGCACATAGCCGCTAAGTTGAAGCCGCCGCGCCAGGTTGAATACGAACGGCCGGAAGCCCACGCCCTGCACGATCCCCCGAATGTGGATGTGCCTTCTACCGATACCACTGCGCGCTTTGCCGTCAGGAAACATTTTTCCGCTGCGCTGTACTTTCGAGTGTAGCGCTCCGAAGGAAATTGACCGCGAAACCGGCGGCGCGAGATAAGCCGCACGCATGCTACGCTGGCCTTTTATGCAGCTCTGCGAGATTTTCCTTGGCCTGGGCCAGCCAGCGTTCGCTCAATTGTTACGCAGCATCTCCCTCGGCAAGCTGAAAACGTACCAGTTATTCGACCGGATCAAGGCCCGGCTGCACCTTACCAAACTCAATTCCGAACACATTCGCAAATCCGAGCCCAAACTGTGGGTGCGCCTTTCGGAGCGCGACGAGGATTTGGCAACCGATATTTCCCAGGCCATCCTGGTTTCGCATATGGACATGATCAAAGCCGTGCTGGATCACCTCGGCGTGCCCAACGAGGACGGCTTCTTTGCCAAGGACATCGACGGCTCGAAATACCTGACCGAGGGCTGGCAGCAGAAAGCGTATGAACAGTTCAAGGAAACGTACCCCGTTCCGGTACTGCTCTTCTACATCAATCATCTGGATTGGGAACTTACCAAGGCGGAGAAGGTGTTCCAGCCAGCCGCATGAGCCTCGACGATCAAATCCAAAAGCTCGCCTCCGACGCGCGGGCGCGGATTGAGCAAGCCAAGGACTCGGACTCCCTCGAAGCGGTGCGCATCGATGTGCTCGGCCGCAAAGGTTCGCTCTCCCAGTTCAGCAAGGAATTCGGCAAGCTGAGTCCGGAAGAGCGTGCCAGCGCAGGCAAAGCGCTTAATGCGGCCAAACAGCAGCTCGAAAGCGCGTTCGATGCGCGCAAAACGTCCTTCGCAGATCAGGCGCTGAACGAACGCCTCCGGACGGAATGGGTCGATCTGACACTGCCCGCACCCGGACCGCGCCCAGGCAGCCTCCATCCGGTCACGCAAATTCAAAACGAAATCGAGGACCTGTTCACGTCCCTTGGTTTCGCGGTCCTGGATGGGCCTGAAGTGGAAACCGAGTATCACAACTTCGACGCGCTGAATATTCCTCCCGAACACCCCGCGCGCGACATGCAGGACACCTTCTGGCTGGAAGGCGGCAATCTTTTGCGCACTCACACTTCGCCCGTTCAGGTGCGCGGGATGCAAAAGCTCGGACCGCCGCTGCGCATGATTGCGCCCGGCCGCACGTTTCGCAATGAAGAGGTGGATGCCTCCCACGAGCACACTTTTTATCAAGTGGAAGGCATGATGGTGGACCGCGACGTTTCGGTCGCCAATCTGATCTACTTCATGAAAACGCTGCTCAGCGCGATCTTCCGCCGCGACGTCACCGTGCGCCTGCGTCCGGGTTATTTTCCTTTCGTCGAGCCCGGTTTCGAGCTGGACGTGCAGTGCCTGATCTGCGGCGGCCCCGGCTGCCCGGTCTGCAAACAAAGCGGCTGGGTGGAACTGCTGCCCTGCGGACTGGTGCATCCCAACGTGCTGCGCATGAGCGGCATCGATCCGGATCAATGGGGCGGTTTCGCGTTCGGCCTGGGGCTGACGCGCCTAGCTATGATGCGTTACGGCATCGATGACATCCGGCTGCTGCTAGGCGGCGACCTACGCTTCCTCAATCAATTCTGAGCGATGAAATTTTCCTATAACTGGATTCGCGAACTCGTTCCGGCACTCGATCAGAATCCGCAAGAGCTGCTCCGTCTGATCACGATAAAAACGGCCGAGTGCGAGGGATTGGAAGAGGTTGGGGCCGTGCTGGCTCAAGCCTCGGTGGCGCGCGTCATTAGCGTGGAGCCCATCTCCGGTAGCGGCCACAACTGCAAGGCTGTCGTCGAGACCGCGCGCTACGGGACGAAGTTCGTGGTCTGCGGCGCTCCCAACTGCCGGCCCGGCCTGGTTAGCGCCTACATCCCGGCGGACGTAAAGGTCATCGACGGCGTCGAAAGCGACGGCATGCTGGCCAGCGGCCTCGAGCTCGGTATTAACACGGATCACAGCGGGATCATCGAGCTGTTGAAGGAAGAGCTGTTCGCGCCCGATACCATCATCGAAGTCGATAACAAATCGCTCACACATCGCCCCGACCTGTGGGGACATCACGGTATGGCTCGCGAGGTGGCTGCCATCACCCGTCATTCGCTGCGCGATCCGGTGCGGCTCGGCTTGCTGCCCGCGGATCCGGCGCCCATCGCGGTGGAAATCGAGAATCTAACGCTCTGCCCTCGTTATAGCGCGCTCGTGTTCGAGAACGTTACCGTTCAGCCGTCGCCGCTCTGGCTGCAATATCGCCTGGAAGCAATCGGGTTGAATGCCATCAACAATATTGTCGACGTCACCAATTACGTCATGGCTGAGTTGGCGCAACCGATGCACGCCTTCGATGCCGACAAATTGCACGGCGACACGATCTTCGTCCGGAGCGCGCGGCCCGGCGAACGGATTACCGCGTTGAACGATGAGAAATACGATTTGACGCCTTCCAACCTGGTGATCGCTGATCGTGAAGGTGCTATCGCTATTGCCGGTGTCATCGGCGGCCTCCACAGTGCCATCGGGCCGGAAACCAAGCGGCTCGTGTTGGAAAGCGCCAACTTCCAAGCCGCGAGCGTCCGCAAAACCTCTGTCGCCCTGAAGCTGCGTACCGATGCGTCGATGCGTTTCGAAAAATCGCAGGACCCGCTCAACACGGTTCGCGGCCTAGCGCGCGCCATCGAACTCCTCCAAGAAGTCTCCCCGGGGATCCGCCTGGTGGGCGGCGTCGCCGATCGAAAAGCCGAACGGAAAACGCCTCCGCCGATCGAGCTCAAGGCCGACTGGCTCAGCCGGAAACTGGGACGCCCCCTGGCCGCCGGAGAGGTCCGCTCGATTCTCGAGTCGCTCGATTTTGGCGTTGCCGAACCATCTCCCGGCCATTTTTCCGTTACCGTCCCTAGTTGGCGGGCGACAAAAGATATCTCGATCAAAGACGACCTGCTCGAAGAGGTGGGCCGCATCGTCGGCTATGAATCCATCACGCCACAAGCCCCGCTGGTCGCAGCCGTCGTACCGCCCGAAAATCCCGCGCGGCTGTTCCAACGCCGCCTCCGAAACTTGACGGCCGCGCAGGGATTCACGGAGGTCTATAACTACTCGTTCGTAAGTGAGGACATGATCCGAGCGTTCGGATTCCCAGCCGAAGATCACATCCGGGTGATGAATCCCATCGCGTCGGACCAGACCATGCTGCGCACCAGTCTGCTTCCGGGAATCCATAAGAACATCGTCGACAATAGCCGCCGCCTGGCTTCGTTCCGGCTGTTCGAGATCGGCCGCGAGATTCATCGCCGCGCTGAAGGCTTGCCGGATGAAATTCCCCATCTTGCTGCAGCCATTTACCAGCGCGACGGCGACGGCGCTGCGTCGTTATTCGAACTCAAGCGGCTGGCCGAATGTCTGATGCCCGGATGCGAATTACAACCCGCATCCGCGCGCCCGTTCGAGCATCCCGCGCGTGCCGCGAACGTCAGCTGGCGCGGTGAGAATATCGGCCGGCTATTCGAGTTCTATCCATCGTTAGGCATCGATGGCCGCGCCGACGTGCTCGACCTAGACCTCGCCGTGATGCTGCGGCTGCAACCGACGCAGCGCCGTTACCAGCCGCTGCGCCGGTATCCTACCAGCGCGTTCGATTTATCTGTCGTGGCAGGCCTGCGCGAGCCAGCGGGCGAAATCCAGCGCCGTCTGAAGGCCGCCGCGGGTAACGATCTGGTCGACATCGAATTTGTCCGCCAGTACACCGGCGCGCCGTTGCCCGAGGATCGCAAGAGCATTTCTTATCGCCTGACCGTGGGCGCGAACGATCGAACGTTGTCCTCCGAGGAAGTTGCTACCATCAGAAACCGCGTCATCGAGGCTCTGAAGCGCGAAGGCCTCGACCTCAGGATTTAGGCGGATCAGTGGACGTGCATCGCGTCGCCGAAACGTCCGATGATCCGCTCGGCGCATAACCGGCACGCCTCATCTTCATCCGGATCGCGCCCCTCCGAGACCAACACCTGCTCGTCGTGGACGGCCATGCTGCGGCCGCACACCCAGTCCTCGCCGTCGCGGGAGTGAATATGGTTGAAGTCGGTCAACTCGGAAGTCCTTCGAGTGGGATGATTAGCCCAGAATATCACGCGCACTCCTAAATCTGAGGATGCTGCGTCGCGCTGTACGCAGTCGTTAGCGGCACGCTTGTACACCTTCGGGGCTCATGATATAGTTGCCCATCAAGGAAGGCGCCCCATGAGCAAACGCAAAACGTCCCGTCGCGAAGCGCTGTTCAACTCCGCGTCTGCATTTGGTTCGGCCTGGATTGCCACCCACTGGAGCGGAATTCTGGAGGCACAGGAGCACGCCGCACGCGCTGTGAAATCCGCCCAGCCGGGCAAGCTCCAGTACTTCACACCCGAGCAAGCCGCGGAGATCGAAGCCGTCACCGTCCAGATCATCCCCACCGATGACACGCCCGGCGCGCGCGAAGCCGGCAGCGTGCATTTCATCGACCGCGCGCTTGCCACCTTTGATCGCGAAAAGCAGCCGGTCTACGTACAGGGCCTCAAGGATCTCCAAACGAAGACGGGCGAAATGTTTCCGGGCACGGCGAATTTCTCGGCCTTAAATGCCAACCAGCAAATGCAGCTTCTTAAATCCATCGAGCGTACGCCCTTCTTTCAGCAGGTTCGTCTGCATACCGTCGTGGGGTTCTTTTCGAATCCCGAGTACGGCGGCAATACAGAGAAAATCGGGTGGAAGCTGATCGGGTTCGAGGACACTTTCCATCATCAGCCGCCTTTCGGCTACTACGACGGCAATAAGCAGGCCTGACGGGAGCATTACCCATGACAAAATTCAAGCCAAGCACTCAAGTCGATTTCGTCATTGTGGGAGCGGGCGCGGCCGGCGGCGTTATGGCCAAAGAGCTTTCCACAGCGGGATTCCAGGTGGTGGTGCTGGAGCAGGGCCCATACCTGCGCGAAAGCGATTTCACCTACGACGAAAAGCGCGTTCGCGATACGCCGCAACTGGTCAATGATCACGCGCTGCAGCCCAACACATTTCGCAAAACCGAACAGGAAAAAGCGGTACTCGCGCCCGCCATCAGCTACGGCCGTTGCGTTGGCGGAGGAACGGTACACTACACCGCTACACACTGGCGCTTCCGCGAGATCGATTTCATCGAGCGCAGTAAACTGGGGCCAATCAGCGGGACGGGATTGGACGATTGGCCGATCACCTATGCCGATCTGGAGCCCTACTACACGAAAGCCGAGTGGGACATGGGCTATTCCGGCCTGAGGGGCGGAAGCCCGTTCGAGTCCTCCCGCAGTAAAGACTACCCGCTGCCTCCGTTTCCAAACAAGTCGTCGGGCGTTCTGCTGGACCGGGCAGCGGCAAAACTCGGCCTGCACACTTCGCCAATTCCCGTCGCGATTCTCTCTCAACCCTATAAAGGCCGGCAGGGATGTGTCCACTGCGGCTTCTGTGAGTGGTTCGGATGCAAGGTGGGCGCGAAATCCAGCTCGCTCGCGGCCCTGTTCCCGGTGGCCGAGAAGACCGGGCGCTGCGAGATCCGGCCGAACTCTTACGTCCGCGAGGTTTCCGTCGATAAGAGCGGGCGTGTGAACGGCGTAGTCTATTTCGATGCGCAGAAAAAAGAAGTAATGCAAAAGGCAAAAGCGGTGGTGGTCTGCGCCAACGGAACCGAAACGCCGCGGCTGCTGCTGATGTCGAAATCGAGCCAGTTCCCGAACGGGCTGGCGAATTCCAGCGGTGTGGTCGGAAAGTATCTAATGTTCGGAACGGGCGCGAGCGCGCACGGGCTGTTCGAGCACCCTTTGAACGAATACAAGAGCATTCAGGCAACCCGCTCGATCGAAGACTTTTACGATTCCGATCCCAAACGCGGTTTCTACGGCGGCGGCCGCATCGACGCGCGCTACGGCTTCTCCGGGCCCATCGGCTTCGCCCTCGGCGGTTTGCCGCCCGACGTGCCGCGCTGGGGCGCCGAGTTCAAGAAGGCCTGTAAGGATGCCAATCAGACGCTGACCCTCCAGGTTTTCGCGACATCGCTGCCTCTGGAGACCAACAACATCACGCTGGACCCTGACGTGAAGGACGCCTGGGGATTGCCCGCCATGCGTGTCACGTATCGCGACCATCCCGACGGCATGAAGACCAAAGAGTTCTTCCGGGCGAAAGCGCTTGAAATCCTCGACGCCGCCGGCGCAACCAAGAAATGGGCCGGCCCGGTGGGCGAGACCCGAAATGGCGGCCATTTGATGGGCAGCTGCCGCATGGGTAACGATCCGAAAACCTCCGTGATCGATAAATTCAACCGGGCGCACGATGTTCCCAACTTATTCATCGTGGACGGCAGCAGTTTTGTTACAAGTGGCCGTAACCATCCCACCTGCACCATCGAGGCACTGGCCTACCGCGCCGCTGACAACGCAATCAACATGGCGAAAAAGGGAAGCCTGAAGGCTCCCGTTTCGTAACAATTCGCTGCGCTCCGGGGTCTACCAGTTTTGCGGCCGTTTTTTCTGCAGCCGCCAAACGATAAGATCGGGAGAAATCATGCGAAACCATTATGGGAGATCTCTGTCCGGGCGTGTGCTCGCGGCGCTCGGTGCGCTATGCGTATTCGGCGCTGCACACCGCGCTATAGCGGCAACTGTATGCGTTAATCAGAGCGGAAGTTCCGGCTGCCAGACAACTATCGGAAAAGCCATCGCTACAGCGGCATCGGGCGACACGATACAAGTAGCAGCCGGAACCTACAAGGAAACGGTCACAATCAAAACACCGGTGTCATTGATCGGCGCCGGAAGCGGAAGCACGATCATCGACGCCACCGGACTCGCCAACGGCATCGTTATCGACGGTACCGGCATCAACGCCTTCGGCAATGTCGTGGTATCCGGCTTCACGGTTGAAAACGCAAACCAGCAAGGGATTTTAGTGGAAAACGCCAGCAATGTGACCATCTGGGGCAATCAGGTATTGAATAACGATCGGGCATTGACCACCTCCGCCACCGGCCAGGCGAGTTGCCCCGGCTTGCCATCCGCTCTGCAATCCGGCGAGAATTTCGACTGCGGCGAAGGAGTGAATCTGACCGGCGTGGATCACTCCGTGGTGTCCAACAACGTAATTCAGAATAATTCCGGCGGTATCCTGCTGAGCGACGACATTGGCCCGACCTTCGGGAATCTCGTCAGCGGCAACCTGGTCAGCAACAATCTGGAAGAGTGCGGAATCACGCTCGCTTCTCATAGCGGCAAGGGCGTTTATAACAACACGGTTACAGGCAATCAGGTGTCTAACAACGGAACCAAACTAGGCTTTACCGGGGCCGGCGTAGGCCTCTTTGCCCCGGGGCCTGGGGACAAAACATACGGCAATCTCATTTTGAATAACACGCTGACGGGCAACGGCCATCCGGGCGTCACTATCCACAATCATGCCGCGCCTCCCGGGGCGCCCTCAGTGGACCTGAACGATAACGTAATCATCGGAAACACCATTGCCAACAACGCAGCGGACACGGAAGATGCCGTTACCCCAGGCACCACTGGCATCAACATCTTCAGCAACGCTCCCATTACGGGCACTGTCATTTCACAAAACACGATCAATCAGGAAGAGCTGGGCGTCGTGTTTAATGCTCCTGGCGGGCAAGTATCGGCGGCTCTCAACAATTTCTTCACCTCCGTCGGCATACAGAACCTCGGTTCGGGCACAATCACCGGCACTCAGAACTGGTGGGGCTGCACTGGCGGCCCTAACACGCAAGGATGCGCGCTCTCGCGCGGCGCCGGCATAACGTCCGCGCCTTTCTTGACCGCGGCCTTCAACAATGGGCAACTGCCTGCCGCGCCCAGCAGTGTTACGCCGCCTCCGCCTTCTGGATCGGGTGTAACCATCGTAATCACCGGGCCAGGCGGCGCTACATCGTCAACCAATACGTTCCAGGTGTTCTCGAATTTCGTAACTCTGGATGCATCTAAGTCCACCTCGTCGAATACGGGCCCGCTGACGTATTCCTGGGCCATTGCTCCTGGTTCGCCCACGGGCGGCGGAATCGTCGGCGCAAATACCGCCACTCCCACGTTCCAGCTCACCAGTCCTCAAACGTATCAGTACATCTTGACCGTCACCGATGCTACCGGCGCAAAAGCTACCGCCACGGTCACGGTCCAGTACATTTAACGTGAGTTCTAGCGAGTGCGCGGGCCCGTGCCGGCCGCCGCGCGGCAAGCACGCGCGTTTCATTTTCCGGCAAGATGGCGGCGCGCCAGGCCGCTGAAATTGAGTGGGAGCACCTGGTCGCAACCAAACTTGATCGCCAGATCGACGGTCGTTCCGTAACCCGGGTCAATGTTACGGTACACCGCACCCGGGATTGCAATGGCGATACGCAGGCCGGCGCCAGCGAGACGCCCAGGCCGGCTGCCACCAGGCGCACCAGCGTCGGCCACTGCGGCGCTTCTTGCACGATGTGGGGACGAAATCCGTGCGCCTCGCAACAGGCCATAGTTCGATCGAACGCCAAAGGCCCCATGCGCCGGGCGAAAAATACGAATGGCTCATGGCGCAGATCGCTGACGCGGAGCCGCCGTTTTCCACCGAGTGGGTGTTTTTCTGGAAGTACGGCCACAAACGGTTCTTCGAATAGTGTTGTTACCTGAACGCCTTCGGTAGGACCGCCGTCGCGCAGAAATGCCAGGTCCAGCGTGCCCTCCAGAAGGCCCGTAATGAGCGCCGAAGTGTACATCTCGCGCAGACGCAGTTCCACCTTCGGGTACCGGCGCCGGTACGCCTCAATGGCGGCACGAAGCTCAGTAAACATCACGGAACCTGCGAAACCGACCGTCAACGTGCCTTCTTCGCCGCGGCCCAACCTGCGCACCTGCGCCAGATCGTCGTGCACTTTTTCGATCGTGCTGCGGGCGCGGTCTGCCAGCAACTGGCCGGCAAGAGTCAACTTCACACCGCGGGTAGTCCGGTCGAACAGCCGGTGCCCGATCAGTTGCTCTAGTTGTTTTATCTGCTGGCTTAAAGGAGGTTGAGCAAGACCCAGCCGCTGCGCCGCGCGGCTGAAGTGCAGCGTTTCGGCGACTGCCAGGAAATAGCGCAGGTGGCGCAGTTCGATTTCTTCGCTCATATGTATCGTTTATAAATAAGCATATTTCAAATATTGGACATCTAGAGACGCTGGGCTTAGCGTGGGTACATGATCTCGGCGGAAATGTCGGCGGCGAACGAAGTCTCCATCCGGGAGTTCATGCCGGGCGATGCGGCATCCTTCCGGCGCTTGAATGAGGAATGGATCGAGCGCCACTTCGCGATCGAACCTAAAGATGAAGAAGTTCTCTCCGATCCTGAAGGCAAGATTCTCGGCCGGGGCGGCAAAATCTTTCTCGCAGTAATAGGCGGCCAAGCCCTCGGCTGCTGCGCGCTTGTGCCCTTGGAGGACGGCGAATTTGAGATTGCCAAGATGGCTGTAACTGAATCGGTCCGGCGGGCTGGTATCGGGCGGAAGTTACTTCTCGTTGCGATTGCGGCCGCGCGCTCAATGGGTGGAACCCATGTGTGGCTCGAAACGAACCATACGATGACTCCGGCAATCCGCTTGTACGAATCGGTTGGTTTCCGACACATTGCGCCCGAGCGCTTCAAGCCGTCGCTCTATGCACGATCAGACGTCCAGATGGAGTTCAAGTTAAGTAACCGCTAGCGCACCTTGCGTGCTCTGCTCGTTCTAGGCTGGGTGATGCGCGGCCCGAGGTAGCCGGGCACGTACAGGATTATCGAACGAAGGTCCTGGTTGCCGCGGTGCCCGGCGTGCCGGCAAACGCGGGCGGAAGTGGAGAATCTGCTGGACGACACCGAAATAGTGGACCAGATGAAGGTGTTAGGCAGTGGGACGATTTCAATCCCGGGAGGCGCGCGCTGTTCTAGCAAGCCGCTCAAGCTTCTGATGCACGCGGCGGGGAAGCACGAGCGCGGAAACGAGGGCGGAACCGAGGAGCCAGGTTCGCCGATCGCTCAGCAGAAACATTGGCGCAGTGCGCAGGGCCTGCTGAAATAAACGGAGAGCGTCGTCGCTATCGCCATTTTCATACGCGGTAGCGGCCAGGGCCCGGTGGATGCCCGCCCCGGCAAGGCGTTCCACCTGCGCCAATTCTTCCGGACAGATGGCGCGCATTTTCGCCATGATCCTCATCCAAAACTCCAGCTGTTCCTGCCAGTCAGCGCTGATCTGGCCTGGATGCCTCCGGTACAGAGCTGAAACCCTGGGCACACCGTACAGCCTGTTCGGCCGCAGTAGCGCCGCGCGCAACCAATAGTCGTAGTCGGAACCCGCTGGCATGCTCTCATCGAAATCGCCGATCTGCTCCACCGCTTCGCGACGCATTAGCACCGTGGGGGTGCCGATAATGTCTTCAATCAACAGGTCGCGAATCGTGACGGCGCCAGACCATTTCCGTATGGTTCGACCCAGACCGTTGCCGAATTCGTCCACGATGCGCATGGAAGAAAAAACCAGATCGGCTTCGGGATGAGCATCGAGAAAAGCGACGTCCTGCTCCAGTTTTCCGGGCAGCCACAAGTCATCTCCGTCCATAAAAGCGATATAGCGTCCCCGCGCAAGCCGAAGGCCGGTATTCCGCGCCGCGGCCGGACCTCTGTGCTCCTGCCGGATCAACGACGAGCGGCAGTCGCCCGCCTGCTGGAATTCACACGCGCTAGCATCTTCTGAACCATCGTCGATCGCAATCAGCTCCAGGTCAGTCCAGGATTGGGAAAGCACGGAAGCGACAGCCTCGCGGACGAACCGGGCCGCGTTGTAAATCGGAAGAATAACCGAGACCTGAGGATCAGGCACGCGTGGTTTTCAGCGCCATACCGGTAATGCGCCGGTGCAGTGGTCCAGGCAAGAGGAAAGCGCTAAGAGCCGCCGCAGTCATCTCCCAATTGCGGCGATCCGCGCAAAATAATCGTGGAGCCCGGCGTAACGAGCGAGCCATTGCGCCCAACGACCGCCCGTACAAGCCAGCCTGATACCACCCATACGCGCAAAAGCGCTGCATGTTTGAACGGGCCTGCTCTTCTACGGCCGCAACAGCGCGCGGAGCAAACCAACCCGCCTTCCGCAGCAGTTGATCGAAGCTCCGCGCGATGAGATCGACATCTTCGGTCAGTTGCCCCGGCCGCCGCCGGTAATACGTGAGGAATTCAGGAATTGCCCAGAGATTGCCCGGCCGCAAGGCGCCAATCCGGAGCCACGCATCCAAGTCATGACAGGCGCTAAAAGATGTATCGATTCCGCCAGCCGCCTCCAGCGCCGCCCGGCGGAACACCAGCGCAGAGCCATTGCCGATCACGTTGTCGGCCAGCAATTCCGAAAACGAGATCGGGCCGTCCCACAATCGCGACGTCAGACCCGTATCTTGGCCGTCTCGGTCTATGATACGGGACCACGAAAACGTCAGATCGGCGCCGGGGTGCACGTCGAGAAACTTGACGTGATGCTCCAGCTTCTTCGGACTCCACAGGTCATCCGCATCCAATAGGGCGACATAGTTTGCCGTCGTCCGCTCGATTCCCGCTTTCAGCTGCACCGCCGGCCCCCTGTGTGCGGACCGGACCACGCGCACGCGCGCGTCTTTGAACCCCTCCGCGATCCCTTCCGACCCATCCGTCGAGCCGTCATCCATCACGATCAGCTCAAATTCGCCAAAGGTCTGTGCCAGGACGGAAACGATGGCGGGGCCAATGTAATCGGCCACGTTGTAGGCCGTCATTACAATGCTGACTTTAGGCGAATTGGCCATGCCGTATTCAAATCATACCTTCGATCCACGCGACCGTTCGGGTCATCTTGGCGGCCTGCTTGCGCTTGCCGCGGATGCCGGCCTAAGGCTCCCGCCAACATAGCGCGTCTTCCGCATAGAATCGAAGGTGGATGAAACCGGTGTCGCCGCGCCTGTACCTCGAACGCCCGGGTCCGTTGATGCTGTTCTGGGGCGTGTTGCACCAGGCCTCAGTTGCCACGTACGAAGATAACTGCTTCGGCATCGCGAAAGGGGCGGCGTATTCGACGCTATTAGCGTTTTTCCCCGTACTGGCGTCCATCGCGGCCGTGCTGGCCCGCGTGAACGCCGAGTCCGTCGCTCGAGTTCTCACGCGGCTGCTGTTTCAGGTGGTCCCGCCGGGGTCCGAGGAACTGGTCCGCAATCAGTTCCTGGATCGCGGGCAGCGTCCGGTCTGGTTGATTATCGCAGCCGTCTTGCTGGCCACGTGGGCCGCATCCGGCACCATGATGACCCTAATGGAGGGCTTTGAAGCCGCATACCGGCTTCCGTCCGGCCGGCCATTCCTGAAACAACGAGGTATCGCGATTCTCTTGGTGTTCATAGTGGCGCTACCGGGCATCGGCTCTTCCGCGTTGATTGTGTTCGGCACGCGCGCCGAACGCTGGATGTTCGGATGGCTCGGCTTACCGCCCGATGCCGAACTCCGGACCGGCATCGCCTTGCTTTTCGGCGCGCTGCGGTATCTGGTCGCATTAGCGACCACGGTGCTCGTCACAGGCATGCTGTATACGGTTGGCCCGAACCGTCCCATCAAGCTGCGCAGCGCATTGCCCGGCGCGCTCCTGGCTACCACTCTCTGGTTGTTGGCAACCTCCGTCTTCGCCTGGTACGTGCGGAACGTCGCCAACTATAGCGTTCTCTATGGCAGCATTTGGACGGTGATCGCGTTGTTAGTCTGGATGTATCTGCTGGCGGTGATCGCGTTATTCGGGTGTGAGTACAACGCCGTTCGAGAGCGTGTACTCCGGCAGATGCGATAGTCGAAGTCATCCGCAGCCCATCGGGGGACCGCTCTCTTTACCGATGGCTGAGCGCTGGCTAAGCCATCGACGCGATATATCGGGCGTTGAGAGCGAACCAGTCCACTTGGCTGGCGTTGTAACGTGGCGTCGAGAACTCAATCCAGCGGTTCCAGTCCGTATTGATGAGCGGCGAACCGGAGGTCACAAGATGCTCAACGCCGCGCGCATCCAGAATTTTACTCCTAGAATCGCATCCAGCGCGGCCTATTAAAAGCCGCCCGAATGGGTTGAGCGTCACGGCCGCGGCTTCGGTTTGTAATCGACGAACAGTTCGGGAAATTGCTGCTTTAAAGCGGCGATCTTTGGACGATCGCAGACTTCAATGTAAGGATTGTTCGGATTGTAGAACGCGTAGTCCTGATGATAGTCTTCTGCCCGATAAAAGCCCTTCAGCGGCGTGAGTTCGGTCACGATCCGCCCGTGGAATATTTTCTCTTGCGTAAGCTGCGCGATATACGCCTCCGCAAGTCTCTTCTGTTCATCGTTGGCATAGAAGATAGCCGACCGGTAGGACGGGCCAACATCGGGACCCTGGCGGTTCAACTGCGTAGGATCGTGCGCCACCGAGAAGTAAATCCGCAGCAATTGGCCGTACGTGATTTTGGAGGGATCATAGACGACTTCAACCGATTCGGCGTGGCCGGTGGTCTCGGTAACCACCTGGTTATACGTGGCAGTTTTCGCCGAGCCGCCCGCGTACCCTGCCGCGGTCGAGATCACACCCTTCACCCGTTGAAAGACCGCCTGAACGCCCCAGAAGCAACCTCCGGCGAACACGGCGGTTTCTTTGCCCGAATGAGGAGCAAGCGGAACATCGGTAGAGGGCCCTGGAATGGGAGCATTGGTCGCGAACGCGGTGCATGCAGTCAACATGAGCGCGAGCGCAACACTCGACAGAACGGCGGAGAGCGTCATAGTTAGTCCTCAATTCCACAATACGTCAAATGAGTCAAGACCTGCAGTGCATCGAGCAAATCTAGCTCTCACGGATCTGAAGGCCGGAAGAGGAACTGGAGTACTTTGTTGCTGCGGACGGGCTTTCCGTCTTGGCGAGCCGGCCGGAAACGCCAGCTTTTTGCCGCCTGGACCGCCAACGGAGCTAACGATGCAGCCATTGGCCCGCTCGTGGAAACCACCTGCGCGCCGGTGACTTTTCCCAATGCATCGATCTCAACCTCCACGTTGACGACGTTGTCGCTGCTCATGCTGGATTTCAGACCGCTCGGAACCAGAGGCCGTTGCGCTCGAATCGGCTCCGCAGCCGTTACAGTCCGAATCCTTTTTTGCCCCCCTGCATAACTCTGGGGCTTCTGTGGTTTGGGTGAACGATTAACGGCTGCAGCGTCGCCACCCTGCTGGGGTAGTTGTTCGGCTTGACCTTCGATCGGCTGTGGCTGCGGAGGCTCGGCTTGTGGAGAAGGCCGTGGCGTGGGACGCGAGGTAATCGCCGCGCGCCATGCGGCTTCAATCGTATTTGAGAAGCGCGGCCATGTGATGACAGCGGCAATAATCCCTGACAGCGCTAGCAGTCCCAAGATCAGTTTTCTAGCGCGATTGACACCGAGCTTTCCCTCTGAGCCCTCAGCCGCTTGGGGACGAGATGTTGTGTTGAACCGCCAGATCGGTACGTGTCCGCGGTACCTGCATTCACGGCACCGGTACGGGCGCAGGAGCAATAACCGAAGCGGCCAGTCCCGAATTCGCATGCGGGACCGGCGGACGGACGTAGAGCCACACCTCGAGCACTGCATGAAGGCCGTCAATCGGGGGTAGCAGTCATTCCTGGTTACAAAAGGGAAAACAGGCTGCCTATGTCAATTCGGGGTCAAACACGGCTCTGGGCGGTGTCACTTCCGCGTCACTTTTCTGGGTTTTAGCTGGCCGGTGTGAATACTCCTCCTTAACCGATCCTTCCCACCAGAGGCTAGGGCTAAAACGGTGCCGTGAAATGGCGCTGCGGCGAACAAATCAGTGAGATCGAGTAAGAACAGAGCAACGGCCGCGGAGTTCTGGATTCGTTTTGGCCGCACGCCAGCAGGACTTCAGATACTGCTGTCGTCACCTTACCAGTACTCTCAGTTCTCGTCAATAAGGGTAATACCTTAAGCCACGCGCCGCAGTGCGGCGGGCGGATGAGGAAACGCCGTCGATGGAAACTTAGGCCAAGGCCTTGCCGTACAATGCCAGCAACCGGCTCCAGGCCCGTTCGGCTTCTTCCTGGTTGTAAACCTGCGTGTCGGGCGGGCACCAGCCGTGCGCGCCTTTGTACACCTCGACTTCCGCCGGCCGGTTAGCCTTTTCGAACGCCTCTTTAATCGCGTCCTTGTCTGTTGGCGAACGCTGGTCATCGTTGGTCGCGATGGCGATCAGGAACTGTGCCTTGCTCTGGGCGGCCTCCAGGTGAGGGCTGTTCGGTCCTTTGGTCACAAGCCCGGCGCCGTGAAATGAGGCCACGGCTCCAATGCGGTCGGGCAGCGCGTACGCGGTACGAAGCGCCATCGGCCCTCCCATGCAATAACCCTGCGTGCCCATCTTGCGATTCTTGTCAACCGACGGCTGCTTGTCCAGCCAGCCAATAAACGCCTTGGCGTCCGTAACCTGCGTCGTTTCGTTCAAAGCCTGCATAAGAGGCATCAACTGCTGCAGTGGCGTGGCCGCGCCTTGATCGGCAGTTGGAGCTTTCTTTACGCGGTAGAACGGATTGATCACCAGCACCGAATAGCCCGATTCGGCGAGCCGTTTACCCATCTGTCGAAACGCTGGCCGCAGGCCGAAAATGTCGGGCCAGACCAGAACGCCGGGGGCGGTGCCGCTAGCCGGATGCACGAAGTAGCAGTCGGCCGTTCCGTCCGGCGTGGTGATGTTCACGTCCGATTCGGCCACCGCAACCGCGTTCGCGACCTTGGGCAGCATCATCGCAACGCCGGCTCCCAACATCATCCCGAATTGCTTCCGGGTCACGAGACCGAGAGCTTCGAATTTCTTTATGTCGTCTTCAAAATGATCCTGATCGCACATAGTCGCTCCTTATTACGCCTGGTTGCGGTGAAGACCGCGCGCGTATTGGATTATTATATACATCCGGCCGCGGAACGTCGAGCAAGTCTTTGACTGCTGCCACTCTTTGATTGCTAGTTGGCGTGAGCGGGCCCGTAAAGGATTCGGCCGGCACGTTCGCCGGTTAGCTTGCCATCGCGCAACACCAGCTTCCCGTTGACGATCGCGTCCTGAACGCCAGCGGAGTACTGGTGAGGATTTTCGAACGTCGCCTTGTCGGCGATCGTGGCCGGATCGAACACAACAATGTCGGCCTTAAAGCCGGGACGAAGAATCCCTCGGTCCCACACTTTTAGTCTTTGGGCCGGCAGACTGGACATTCTGCGGACGCCTTCTTCGAGCGTCAGCACGTGCTGTTCACGAACGTAAGCGCCGAGCACGCGGGCGAATGTCCCGTAGCTCCGCGGGTGCGGCGCAGCCTGGCCGAACACCGGAATGTCGCCGTCGGAGGCGATCATCGTGAATGGATACCGCATAATCCGAACCACGTCCTCTTCGGATATGGCGTGGTAGATGGCGCCGCAATTGCCTTTCTGCTCGAGCAAAATCGCGGTCTCGGCGGCATTTTCGATGCTGGCATCCACACCGCGAACCTGCGTGATCTGAGCAAGGTTCTTGCCCGCCAGCGAGGCATCGAATGGGCAGTTTGAAATCACGACATTCTTGGGATCGCCCGCTCCGCGGTCGTGTTGGATAGCTTCGACGATTCCGGCTTTGATCCGCGCCCGCTGATCGGGCGCGTTGAGGCGTTCCAGCACCGCGCTGCGGCCGCCTTCGAGCGACCAGCGCGGAAAGAGCGAGTTCAGGGAGGTGCTGGAGGCGGTGTATGGATATTGATCGAGCGTCACGTCCACACCGCGCGCCCGCGCCGCTTCCACCAGCTTCAAAGTTTCGACGGATTTTCCCCAATTCTCTTTGCCGATGATTTTGTGATGCGTGATCTGGGTGGGCAGGTGGCCTTCTTCGCCGATCCGTATGGTTTCCCTGACGCTATCGAGCACGTGCGACGCCTCTTCGCGCATATGCGAGCTGTGATAACCCCCCATCGCTCCGGCGACCTTGGCGATTTCGATCACCTCTTCGGTCGGTGTGAAGTTGCCGGGAACGTAAAACAGCCCGGTGGAGAGGCCGAAGGCGCCGTCCAGCATCGCCTGGCGCGCCAGTTCCTTCTGTTGCTCGATTTCTTGCGGCGTGGCTTTGCGGTTCACAGTGCCCATCACCTTAGCGCGAATGCTGCCTTGGCCTACCATGGATCCGAAGTTGATAGCTGGTTTGGCAGCAGCGACGCGCTTGAGAAACGGACGGAGAGGGACCTCGGAAGATCCATCGGGTCCGCCAATAAACGTCGTAACTCCTTCGCGCAAGTAATTCTCCGCCGTGGGCGTCGCGAAAATTCCGCGATCGCCGTGTGAGTGGACGTCAATGAAGCCGGGCGCCGCGATTAAACCGCGGGCATCAATCTCCACCGCAGCCGTGGCGTCTCGAAGCAGACCAATGGCTGCGATGCTGTCGCCGTTGATGCCGATGTCGGCATAGAACCACGGTGCTCCCGTCCCGTCGACAACCTTGGCGTTCTTGACGATGGCATCGAAGTGGGCGGGCTGAGCCAGCGCGGAGGCGAGCGCGCAAAGCGTAACGGCAAGCTTTCGCATACGTCGATCATAGCCTGATCGGCGTTAGCCTTTTGCACGCCGTATGCCAGCCAGCAGAACAACGCGCGATTTATGTAACATGATTTTCGATCAGTAAATCACTTCAAGCGATCGCGGTCTTAAGCCTTACCCGCAGTGACCAGTCCAACCAGTTCTAACGGCCTGATGGTTTCACGGCTCAATGGCATGCCGGTGAGTTGGAACCCGAACGGATGCACCGGGCACGTGGAAGTGGTTGTGGCAAGCGGGACTGTTCAACCTCGGCGTTATCGAGTTGGACCTTTTCTTGAATGACAACGGTGTGGGATTTTACTTCCAGCTCGGCGATACGGCGCGTGACTTCCGTGTCTTTCCGGGCTCCGGGTCTGGATGTAGGCTTGGCGCAGACCTTTATCGATGAAACCGCCTTGTCAGGATTCACCATCGCAAATTAGCCAGTGTCGATCCGACGAACTGAATGCTGGAATATCTGCGCACCAATGGCTAACGCCTCCCGGTCAACAGTAGCTATTGCGCGCTTCGTGCAGCCTGGGATCTCGCACCGGGGGGCGCGCTGCGGCCGAGAAATACCAGGCGGGGGCGTAACACGCGATTCCACCACATGATGGCGCCCGTTATAAACATCAGCGCGGGCGTCATCCCGAACATCGCCCAAATCGCCTTAATTGCCTGGTCGCACAGCCCTGGACCGCTGCACGCAAAACCGATGCCGTTGACGCGGCCGAAATGCAGGTAGGCGAGCCAATAGATGATTCTGTCGCCGATCCGAGTTCCGGCGTTGGCGGCCGTAAGCGGCTCCAGGCGATCCGCTAGGTCCTGAAGCGGCTGGGGATCGCTCAAATAAGCTCCGCTCAATGCGAAAAGCAACGTGAATCCGATGCACCACAAGCCGATCATGCCGTGCAGCTCCCAGACCAAGCGCTTCCAACCTACATCGCGATGCACCCTAAGACTGCGGCGCCACGTTTGCACGCCCGGCCACCAGATGACCAGGCCCGTGAGCGCTAGCACCAGCGTGGCAAGCGCCCCAAGCCCGTTCACCCTTCGGCCGGTTGGTCCGGAAAACAAATTGTCGTGCAGATCGATGAGTTTCGAAATCAGTCGAATGCCGGCCGGCACCGAATCGCCCAGATCCGTGCCCGTCCGGGCGTCGAACAGCCGGTTCTTGGTCTTGCTGCCGCGCTGGAGCCAGACATCCACCGCTTGGTTCGGATTCAAGGCGCGCCCGATGTGGACCACGCGGTAGCCGGGATAGAGGCGCAGCGCGGCTTCGGAAAGTTGCGCATCCGTCAGCGTCGGCCCTGAGGCCTTCGAGATGACCGGCACGGGTGTGGCGGCCCGGTACAACTCGTTGCTGTACACCAGCACGCTCCCCGTGATACTGATCGTCAAGATATACAGGCCGGCGGCAATGCCGGTCCACAAATGCAGTTGGAAGAGCGCTCGCCGGAACCACAATTTCTGCGGATGCCTTAGCCAGCGCTGCCACAGGGTTCGCGAACGAATCGCGCTCACAAGCGAGAGGCTACAATACGAGCCGGATTCTGTCAAACGAACACAGAGACCGGCCTTTCAAGTTCCGGCGTTGCGCTGAGTCGAGCGAACGGCGAAACACGTCGCATGAGCGCCGCTCATTCCGCCCGCAACGCTTCCATCACATCCACGCGCGCGGCCCGCAGTGCAGGCCACGCGGAAGCGACCACCGCCGCCGCCAACAGCGCGAACGCGGCGCCGATCACTACCCAGGCGCCCGGCAATTCTACTTTTTCGAAATAACTGCCGGCCAGTCGCTGCAAAGCCAGGCCGCCCGCCAAACCCGCGCCGA
The DNA here is from genome assembly GCA_035293725.1 of Bryobacteraceae bacterium. Lineage (GTDB taxonomy): Bacteria > Acidobacteriota > Terriglobia > Bryobacterales > Bryobacteraceae > Palsa-89. The sequence goes on along the minus strand of DATGMH010000021.1, from coordinate 15,835 downwards.
TGCCGATCGCTGTAATTACGCTGCCTTCCGCGATCACGCGGGTCAATAGATGTCTGGGCTGCGATCCGATAGCCAACCGGATACCGAATTCGCGCGTGCGCGCGCTTACCGAAAACGCCAGCACGCCCGCCACCCCGACCACGGCAATTAGCAGCGCCACGATGGCAAATCCGCCGAACAAGATCGTGTTCAATCGATTGGGCGTCAGCACCTCCGCGCGAACGTCTTCGAGCGTGGCCGCGCGCTCCACCGGCTGATCCACCGAGAGACCACGGATGGTTCTCGTAATCGGCCCGATCAATGCGTACGGATCCGAGTGAACGTGGACAAAGAGGCGGCCGGCAATCAGCGGTCCTTGCCCAAATGCTTGATAAATGGTCAAGGTAGGACGCGGCACCAAGTGCTCATCGTCAATATCGGCGGCAATTCCCACCACGCGCATTGGAGCGGGTTTCATGCCGATGAACTTCAGCAAAGGATCCGTATACGTCACGTGGCGATTGAGCGCCTCGCGGCCAGGAAACATCCGCTGCGCCAAAGTTTGGCTGATAATCACCACGGGCTCGCCGGACTTGCGGTCGAGCTCATTGAAATCGCGACCGGCGACCAGCGGGACCCCCAGCGATGCAAAGAATCCGGGCGATATGATGCGGAACTGCGCCCTGGGATCGTCCTCGCCGTTTCCGCGAGGTAGGCCTTCGGCAGTGAACTGGAATCCGGGGCCGAAGTTACCCGCCTCGCGCCAAGGCGTAATGGTACCGACGGCGACGTCGTCCACCCCGGGCAATTGGCGGACTTGGCGCATGGCCTGTTCGTAGAAGTCCACCACTTGCGAACCGGTTTTTCCGTAGGAGATTACGGGTACATTGATGGCGAGGACGCGCCGCGTGTCGATCCCGGTGTTGACGGCCTGAAGTGCGAGTAAAGTTTTAAGCAGCATGGCGGCGCCGGCCAGCAAAACGAAAGATGCCGCGATCTGAGTGATGGCGAAAGCACGCAGGCGGCGGGCGGACGCACTCGTCATACGCACGCTGCCGTTAGACAGACTGATTCCGTTGGTTCGATCGCTCGAAGGCAGGCGTGGAACGTAGGCCAGGAGTGCGGCCGCGATGACCGCGAGCCCGGCTCCCACCCACAGCATGCTGGAATCCACTTTCAGATCCAGGGCGCGCACCGAGAAACGCGCCGCGTAGCGAGCCAGGATAGCGACCATGGGCCGCGCGCTCAGTACGCCCAGCACCGCCCCGGCGCCGCACAGCAGCAGGCTCTCGGCCAAAAGGACACGGCGCAGAGCGGCCGTGCTCGCGCCCAGCGCCGCCCGAACCGCCAGTTCACCTTCGCGGCGAATGGTACGCGCCAGAATCAGATTCGCCACGTTCGAGCAGGCAATGATGAAGATCAAGCCTGAGGCAGCCAGCAACACCCACAGCACAGTTCTGGCCTTGGACGTAATCTGGTCGCGCAGAGGCCGGGCCTCGATGCGGAACTCGGATTTGGGAGGATAAGCCTCCGGGTGTTCCTTGGTCATCGCGCCTTCCGCCGCTGCGAGCTCAGCGCGGGCTTGTTCTAACGTAGCTCCAGGCGCCAGTCGCCCAAACAGTTCCGTCATCCGATGAATGCGGCCCGTGACCATCGTCGCCGAGAGGTGGTGCGGGCTGGTTACTACGTTGGCGATGATCTCGGTATCCGCGGGATAAGGTACGGAGGGCTCCAATACGCCAACTACAGTGGCCGTGCGTGAACCCAGGCGAACTACCTTTCCGATCACCGACGGATCGCGATTCAGAGCCGTGGTCCAGAAGCGGTACGTCAGCACAACCGCGCCGGGGGCGTTGGGGCCGTCATCCCGCATGTCGAGGAGCCGGCCAAGCACCGGATGCAGGCCCATGACATGGAAGTACGTGCCGCCGACGACGCCCGCCTGAACCTCCCGCGGCTCGCCCAGCCCGATCATCGTGAAGCCGATGGTGGAAAAATCGCCGATTTCGCTGAACGATTTCACACGCTGTTTCAGATCCTGGATCTCGGGAACGGAAAAGGTCGCATTGTCCATTCCCATGCCGGGCGCGCTCTGCCGGATGTAGATCAGCTTGTTTTCGTCGCGATTGACCAGCGGCCGCAGCAGAATCCCGCGGACCAGGGTAAAGATGGCCGCGTTGGCCCCAATCCCGAGCGCTAGCGTAAGGATGACCGTAATGGTCAAGCCTTTCGCTGTGGCAAGCGAGCGCAACGCATACTTTACATCGCGCCAAAACATTCCAGCGCTTTCGCGGAGATCCAACGGTCCTGCGGGCATGTGCCTCACCCCCTTTTCAGGATTCTTCTGCAATCATACGCGAACGCGGCTGCCGATGTTCCATCCATTGTAGGGCCGCCCCATGCCGCCCTGGGATACGCTGAAAGTGGATTGATGTCGACGGAGCCGAGCGGCTGATCATGGAAGGAATCGCGCGCGCGCAAATACGCTGAACGGCAACTGCGTTTCGAAATAGCAATTCCCACCGCTACTTCTTGATCCCGAGCGCATTTACATATTCGTCGTACTCCGGCCAATTCACGTCCAGCTCAGCCGCGAACAGCCGCTCGAGATTCGTCGCGAATACGTGCTCGCGGTAATAGGGCGCGTCCGGCTGGTCGCCGGGCTCGCCCTGTACGAGTCCCGATTCGCGCGCTCTCTCGAACGCAATGTCGAACGCAGTTATGTCTTGCTCAGCGATCCCACGGTGCTTCGTGATAGCCATCTCGATGAGTTCGTGGACCGTCACCAGGATCTCGTAGCGCCAGTCCGTCATCTTCGAGACTCGGACCTGCTCGGTGCCGTCCTCGTGCCAGTAATCGCCTACGGTCGGATATCTCTGGTCCTGATGAGGAATGGTTTCTACATGAATTTTCATAATCGATCTGGCCTCGCGCGCCTAGATGTAGCCCATCGCCTTCAGTGCTTCATAGCGCCGGATTGGCGAGGAAGGATAGTTCGTCTGATCGCCGTCGGGGCGGTAATGGCGATAGGGGAAGTGAACTTGGGCGGCCTTCTTCATCACGGCTTCCCACGCGGTTGGCATCGTGAATCCGTATCCGTTCACCAATAGAATATCGCCGTTCGGATCGTAGCCCGCGGTCAGGTAGACGTCGTCGCGGCGGTACGCGTCATACATATATAGGTCGCTGGCGATCTTATCGGGGAACATGATCGCCTTTCCCGGCGGAGCACTCTCCTTCGTCGACATCGTCACGGATGCTCCGAACCCTTCGGCGAAATCCGGCGTGAAATTCCCATCGATTAGCGACGCCATAATTTCACCCGTACCCCGCTGGGCCAGATTCCAAAAAAGATTCGGATGCGCGTTATAGCCGAAGCGTTCGCACTTTTCAAGAAACCAGACGCCATCCTTGGCCGCTACGAAATTTGCGTCCGCAAAACCCGTGTAGTTCATCTGCTTGTATGCGGGAAACAGTTTGCCGACGGAGGAACCGACAGCCCGGCTTTCCAGCGGAATAACGAAATCGTAGTCAAAGGCGCAGCCGGCCAGCTCGCCCAGATCCAGCACGTACTTCCTTTTGCACTCCAGCGTCATGAACGCAAACACGGGCTCGCCGCGAAGAAGCCAAACCTCAACGTTGGTCTCCACGCCTTCCTTGCGCTCCTGAAGAAGAAAGCTGCCGTTCACACACCCGTTTTCCGCCAGTGAGCGTAGGTGGATCTGGATCTCGCGATTTGCCTCCGCGCCATCTTCAGACTCAGGCAGGAAAGTTTCGAAATTCAGTCCTGAATCCGGCTTGTACACATAGCTGGTCTCTGGATGTTCCGCGCAAAAGGCGATGGCCTTCTCGATGTTGTCGAACGGAAATGAAGGCGGCGCTTCCAGGCCGTACTTCTGAACAAAATCCAGGCAGGCCTGGCGATCGTGTTCCATCGCGTAGGCGTGCCGGCCACCGCCCAGCACCCGGAAGCCCTCGCTTCGGAGCAGTTCGTTTTCCGTTACTGAATGGTTCAGGTCCCAGATCCAATATGCGTCTTTGTAGCGGGAGCGCTGCCGCATTAGGCTGCTCAACGGAACTTTCTCGACCATGTCTTGTCCGACCTGGGAGTATCGCTGGCAGCGCTCTGGATCGGCTTGTACGGATTCAGCCGGATTCGTGGCGAGAAGTACCTCATGCCCTTCATCCCGGAATCGAACCGCGAAGCCGAGGCCCGCGTAGTCTTCGGTTACCACGATGAATCGCATTCAGTGCCTGTTTGTGAGATTGCTACATAGCTGGAACGTTACACGCGCATTGCCGCTGGCGGCCGGCAAACAGTTCAAAAACTTACGCGGATGCCGCCGTTGAAGACGCGGCCATCCAGCGGCGCCCACGCATCCACAGTCCATCGGCCGTCCACGCCTTCCGTGAGCCGCAGAAGCGGGTCCCAGTTGGTTTGCCGCACATCGGCCAGATTCTCTGCGTTCAGAAATAACGTAAACTTCCGCAATCGCCGCTGGATCAGAAATCCCTCCAGCGTGTACGGCTCTGAATGGGAGCGGTACGGGTTGTCCTCCAGGCGTTGCGTACCGGTGTAGTAACATTCCAGGCCGATTCGCCAGCCCTTGTCTTCCCACATCCCGTAGAGGTTCAAACTATGGCGCGGCGTTAAAGGTGTCGCGGCACGGCCCCCCGGCTCTGGTTCGGTCGAATTAACGAACGTATAGCTCGCGGTCGCGGTGAAAGGCTCTTTGCGCCAGGTGGCCAGGAACTCCGCGCCTAAATTGCGCGCCGAACCTGTCAAATTCAACAGTTCATAGCGGTCCCTCCGATCCACATAAATCGGGTGCTCGATGCGAGACCCGAACAACGTCGCTGTGTAGGTAAATGGCCCCGTGGTACGCGTTAGATCGAGCGAAGCGCTGCGTCCCTTTTCGGCAGCCAGCGGCGAAGGAACAACCAAGCGCGTCAAGCCTGCTGCTTCGGTTTCTTCCGTGAGTGGCGTTGGGGCGAAGAATCCTTCGCCGGCCGACATGCGGCTGGTCCAACCCTTCCAATGGATCAGCGCCGAGACTCGCGGGCTGAAGAAGGTCCCATAACGATTCTGAAAGTCGACCCGGCCACTGGCTGAAACCGACAGCCAGCGAGCCGCCGCAAAATCGTCCTGAAAAAACAGGCCCGGCGTGTCATAGGTATACCCGAAGCGCGGTACGTCGTGAGGACGATAAGCATCGCGGTCCACCGCAACACCAGCCACCCAGGTATTATGCCGCCACGTGCCACGCGCCGACAGCTCGCCGAAAATCGTCTCCTGCCGGTCGCGCTCCCGTACCTCTCCGAAATGTTGATCGCGCAATTGTTCCGACGCGGCAGCGCGGCCGGTGATCACGTATTGATTCGCGATCAGGAATTGATAGCTTCCGCCCAGCTCATACCGCCGGGTCAACAGCGACTCCACATAAGGCTCGCCGGTTTGGGGCAGCACCGATCCCGGCAGCGTGCCTCCGGTTCGATTCTCATAAGTGAACCCGCCGGTGATGAACGCGGCCTTTCCGCCGCTTCCATCCCAGAAAAACCGCGGTTTTACGACGCCGCGAGAGTATCCGGCCAGATCCGCCCAGCCGTCCCCATTGCGGTCCGTTTCCTCCTGCCAATATCCGCCGCCGAGGAATGACGCCTGCCAGCGCTCGCTCAGCCGTGAGGCAACGAAGAGAGACGCGTCGGTCGCCCCCAGCGTCGACCAGTTCACCAGCGCTTCGTAGACCGGCTTGGCTTCCGGCCGGCGCGAGATCAGATTCACGACGCCGGCCATGGCATCGGCGCCGTACAGAGCGGAAGCGACGCCTTTAATCACCTCGACCTGCCCAAGATCCATGGGCGGGATTTGCAACAGGCTTAGGCCTCCCGCTTCTTGTCCGAACAGCGGCAGGCCGTCAGATAGAAAGCGCGTATACCGCCCGCGCATTCCCTGGATGCGAACCGTCGCAGCACCCACCGACGGCGAGAGCGTTTCCACATGCAGCCCGGCCATTTCGTTCAACATCATCGTGATGTCGCCCGGAGTCATCATGGTTTCTTCCTGGATCTCGTCGGAGCCGAGCACCTCTACCCGGGTCGGCGAATCTTGCAGGCGAACGTCAGTTCGAGTCGCGTGAACGGTGATTTGCTCCTCCACCTCTTCCTGCGGCCGAAGCTCCAGATTCACTACCCAATCGCGAGCCTCATCGATGGTGAGCGCCGCGCTGGCGGAGAAGAAGCCCTCTTTAGTCACTACAATCTTGACCGCGCCGAAACTTACCGGGCCGGCCGCTACACCGCTGGCATCGGTCTTGAGGTGCTCGCCATTGACCGCCACGTCGGCGCTGGCGACCGGAGCGCCTTGCGTCGTTACCTCGACGCGAATTGTTGCATGCGGCTCCTGACAGAGCGCTGGCGATACCACGCACAGCGACAGAAGCGTCGCGCAGACATTTTGGTTCATCCTGTTGATTTCGACCCGCTGCTCATGAGTGTACAGGACCTCCACGACACAATTCTCGCGCCCGGACACCCGCATGTGTGAATACGCCGCCGCACTCGCGATAGACTGGTCACATGCTTCGGACCCGACCCGCTGTACTTGTATTTGTTGGCGCCGCCCTGTGCTGCGCCGCCTCTTTCGCGCAACCGCTGCCGATGGCCGCTCATCCGGAGGATGTCGGCTTTTCTTCCAAGCGCCTTGACCTCGACCGCGGCGTGCTGAAAGCGGACGTCGACGCAAAGCGTCTGCCGGGCGCGGTGCTGCTGATCGTACGCGACGGCAAGATCGCCTTCTACGATTCCGTGGGCTATCAGGACCGCGCCGCGCAAACGCCCATGAAGAAGGACTCAATTTTCCGCGTCGCATCCATGTCGAAGCCGATCACCACCGTGGCCGCGATGATCCTGGCCGAAGAGAATAAGCTGGACGTCGGCGCGCCGGTAGCGCAATATCTGCCCGAATTTAAGGATGTGAAGGTCGGGCCCGAGGGTGTACCTCCCAAGCGGCCGATGACTGTACAGGATCTGATGCGCCATACCTCGGGGCTAACCTATGGCCTGTTCGGAAATTCGCCCGTGGATCAGATGTACCGCAAAGCCGACATCTTTAATTCGAAATCGCTCGCCGACATGGTGAAGACCATCGCCAGCATGCCGCTTCTGCATCAGCCCGGCGAGTTTTGGGAATACAGCGTATCGACCGACGTTCTCGGGCGCGTCGTGGAAGTGGTGAGCGGCATGGACCTGGACACCTTCGTTCGCGAGCGCGTCACCGGCCCGCTCAAGATGAACGATACCGGATTTTGGGTAAAACCTGAGTCCCTCTCCCGCCTGGCCAAGCCGGAAGGAGCCGCCAACGCACCGTTCGAAGATGCCACCAAGAAACCCAACGTGTTTTCGGGCGGCGGCGGGATGCTCTCCACCGCCGGCGATTACGCGCGCTTCTCTCAGATGCTGCTGAATGGCGGACAACTGGACGGCGTGCGCATTCTGTCGCCGAAGACCGTCGCCCTCATGACGTCCGATCAACTTCCGCCCAATACCGAGCGCCACACACCGGTGGCAATCGCGCTGGGCTCCTTCGGCCCGCTTCCGGAAATGGGCACCAGCTTTGGGCTCGGTTTCGCGATTCGCGTCGATCCGGGCCGCAATCCCATGGCGGGCTCGGTCGGCGATTTTTCCTGGGGCGGAATCACCGGCACATTGTTCTGGGTGGATCCGCAAACCAAACTGGTCGCAGTGCTCATGGCTCAAACTCCCCAGCTGATGCTGAATGTCATCTGGCGGCAAACGCGCGAGATGGTTTATCAGGCCATGACAAATTAGGCTCGCGCCCACCGCCGCGCCGGGGAACTAACGCCCGCGATGCAGACGCTGGCTGATCCACCCGCACAAATCCGGCCAGAATTCCGGGAACAAATTCGCAAATCCTGAGCCTGCGATGCCGGCCGCCCAGTTCGCGGTCGTGATGCCCACGGTCCGGTTCGCGGGAGGATAGTACGCGTTGGACAGCGTCGCGCTCATTCCGGTCCCCAGAACGTTGGACCAGTTGAATGTAGTCGCTCCCGAATCTTTATGCGTAACTACCGAGCGGCTGATCGCGTACCCAACTCTCGACCAGAACTTTAGACCTGGTCCGCGTCGCACGTAGCGCGTATCCTCATGCAGCGCGGAAGCCATAAGAAAATCGCCGAAGAAGTTCTGGCTTCCAATGTCTCCGATCCCTGCTCCGAAACGCTCGGTGTAGCCAGGCCAAATTCCGTGCCCATATTGCGGCGCGGAGTTAGTTGCCTGTGAGATGCCCGCGTTGAATGCACCCCCAAGCAAGGTGATCGGCGCGAAGGTCTCCGTCTCGAAAAGATTCCACTTCTCTGAGACCGAAGGCGAGGCGGGAGCCGGTGTTAACAGAGATCCGTTGGCGTTTTGAGCACTTACAGCCGAAGTGATAACCAGAGTACAGGCAAGCCCGGCAGCCAGGAAACGCACTCAAGAATAGGACGCGTCGCACCGGAAACGGTGTCCGCCCGCCGAGTCTTACGAGCCGCGGCATAGGAGTCATAGAACGAATTACCATTAAAAAGTTGCGTTGAGAAATGGGTATGTCGGATAGCATAGAGTCGGGGCGGCATGCTGAAATCCTCTTTCCTCCGAGTGGGATTGCGCGCGCTCTTCGCGCTTACCATCGCAACGCTGAACGCTCAGACGGTCTCGTTCGTTCAGCAGAACCAGATTGCTAGCGGCGGCAGCCCGAACGCGCTGGCGCTCGCCGATGTCACCAATGACGGCCGGCTCGATCTGATCATTGCCAATCAGAGCTCAGCCTCCGTCAATATTCTTCGCGGATTAGGAGAGGGGTTCTTCCAACCTATTACGACCCAGGCTACAGGCGCCGGTCCTCGCGCCATGGCCCTCGGAGACTTCAACCGCGACGGTAGGCTGGATGTGGCCGTGGCGAATCTCGCGTCCAATAGCCTGACCATTCTCTTGGGCAATGGCAACGGAACCTTTTATACGTTAACTACGCTCGCGGTCGCCGCGCCCACCACAGTCATTGCGGCCGATTTCAACCGCGACGGCAAGCTCGACTTGGCTGTCACCTCCGGCAAGTCCAACGCCGTCTCGATTTTCCTCGGAAACGGAAATGGAACGTTTATTCCGTTCTCCAGTGCGAGCACCGGAAATTATCCCGTGTCCCTTGTGCTTGCCGACTTAAATAGCGACGGCCAACCGGATCTGGCGGTCGCCAATGCCAACTCGAACGATGTCTCCATTCTGCTCGGCAACGGCAATGGAACTTTTCAGAGCGCACGGACCTTTGCAGCCGGGCCCTCACCCACCTATCTCGCATTGGGCGATTTCGATAGCAATGGCTTTCTCGACCTTGCTGTCGCCAACGGCGCCGGCAACGCCTTCAGCTCTGTCTCGCTGTTGCTCGGTTTGGGCAACGGGGTGTTCCTCGCTCCTAGAACGTTCGCCGCGGGTGCGCATTCGTCCTTCCTGATTAGCGGCGATTTCAATCGGGATGGGAAAGTCGACCTGGCGGTCGCCAACACGGGCGCCAACACGGTTTCTATACTGCTCGGCACCGGCACTGGCAATTTTCTTCCGCCGCTGGACTTCGTCTCGGGAACCGCCCCCGCTTGGATCAGCGTCGTGGATCTAAACGGCGATGGCAAGCCGGATCTGCTCGTCGCCAACAGTGGATCGAATACCGTAACGGTGCTGATTAATCGCACCGGAATTCTGCCTTCGCCAGCCGTAACTTCATTTGTCAGTGCCGCGGGTATTCCGACCGGACCGGTGGCACCAGGGGAATTGATCACCATCTTCGGCTCGAATCTCGGACCGGAACCCGGTCTAGCCGCGCAGCTCGGCACCTCCGCATTTTTGGCGACGCAGTTGGGTCCCACCCAGGCCTTTTTCGACGGCATTGCTGCCCCTTTGCTGTATACTGCCTCCGGACAGGTGAGCACGATCGTCCCCTTTGGTCTCGGCGGCCGTACAGCCACGCAATTAATGGTCAACAACGGCGGGCAGTTCTCCGCGCCCATGACCATTCCGGTTGCCGCCAGCGCCCCCGCATTGTTCACCGCCGACGGAAGCGGCCAAGGACAGGGAGCAATTCTCAACCAGGATGGATCAGTGAACGCGCCCGGCAATCCAGCCGCGCGCGGTTCAGTGGTTGTGCTGTATGCCACCGGCGCGGGCGCAACCAACCCGCCCGGTATTGACGGCATGATCGCGTCCAGTTCCTTAGACGCGCCGATGCTCCCCGTGTCTGTCAGCATCGGCGGCGCTCCCGCGCAAGTCCTCTATGCCGGCGCGGCCCCTGGTCTTGTTTCCGGCGTTCTGCAGATCAATGCTCGCGTTCCCGACGCGTCGAACTCGGGCGCCGCGTCTGTCGTATTGCAGGTCGGCGCCGCGCTGAGCCAACCGGGCGTCACGCTGAGCGTACAGTAGCGCCGCACGCCGCTGCAATGCGCGCCCGGTCATAATAGTTATTTCATGATCAGATCGCTACCGGCCGCGATGCGCGCCAGCACGGTCATTGAACCGGGCCTCGAAGACGAGCGCGGCGCTCACGATCGCCAAGGCAACTCCGGCCCGCGCATCCGCTGCCCGTTGTGTGCGTGGCCGCCTCGTCCCGACACCCTGTGGTCGTGCACGTGCCGCCACGCCTGGAATACGTTTGACACGGGCGGAGTGTGCCCTTCCTGTCTGCACCAGTGGACATCAACACAGTGCCCTTCCTGCGGCGGATGGTCCGCGCATTCCAGCTGGTATAACCAATGATCGGCTCACAAGGCCCGGCCTAATCCGATGCTCGACTTGCTACAGGTTTGGCCCGAGATCTGGACGCACCTGGGACAAATCGCCGTCACGTACCTATTAACAGCCCTGATCGGATGGGAACGTGAGCGGGAAGCGCACAGCGCCGGCCTACGAACGTTTCCGCTGGTCGGCATCGCAAGCTGCGGCTATTTGATGATTCTCGGTGGCCACGCAACCAGCGCCGATCAGTCGCGCGTCCTGCAAGGCCTTATCGCCGGAATTGGATTTGTCGGCGGCGGCGCCATCCTGAAAGAAGGAACCACCGTAAGGGGCACCGCGACGGCAGCCAGCGTTTGGAATGCCGGCGTCATCGGTGCGTCCGTCGCCATGAATCACTATGGCATCGCGATAATTTTGGCCCTGCTGAATCTGTTCACCTTGCGCGCCCTGCTCCCCATCAAGCACCGGCTCGAAGCCGTGGCTGACCGGAGCGCCGAACTGGAAAAACAATCGAACAACGCTTCGGCTCCCAAGTAAATTGCGAAACAATCGGCCAAAGAATCAGCGGGCCGGCATCAGCGCTCCGTAAACGGGTTTTTGCCCACTAACTCGACGCCGCCTGGCCAGCGCGCTCCCTCCGCGATCCATTTGCGAAGGGTTTCCAGCTGCGCGGCCGTTAATTTCTGCGGGCCTGGCGGCATGGCTCCGATCTTCACCACGTTATATAGCAAGCTGTCATCGGGTTTGTTCTTGACCACGCTCATCAGCGCGCGCTGTTTTCGATCCAGCCGGATGCCCCGCATCGCGCCCTCCTCACCGTGGCAGCGCACGCAGTGGTTCTCGAGAATCGGTTTGACGTCGCGGACAAAATTGACGCGGCCGTACACAGGCGCGGTCACGACCGCTAGGAGAAATAAAGCGCGCAGCATCGCCTCATTCTATCCGCTGGGCGGAAGTCGAGCGCGCCGAATTACTTTTTGGGAGCGGCGGCAACAACCGCTGCAGGCGCGGAGTTTGGCGCGCCGCTCGATGTCCCAGGGTTGGACGCCTTCGTCGCGCTTGCCGCCGGCTGTGCCGCTGGAGACGGCTTCGTGCCAGTCTTCTGAACTTCGGGCTTGGATTGCGCCGCAGCTTCTTCCTGTTGGTCCAGCCCGACGTTTCGCACAATGATCGAGATGCGCCGGTTGGATGGATTCTTCGGTTCGTTCTTAAACAGCAACCTTTGATCGGCAAATCCGCGCACCTGGCTGATCCTCGATTCGTCCATGCCGGATTCGAGTAGGATACGTCGCGCCGAGTTGGCGCGATCCGCCGACAACTCCCAATTCGAATAGTCCGCGCGCCCATACGGCGTCGAGTCCGTATGGCCCTCGATTGCCACCTTGTTCGGCAGCGTCAACAGCTGCCGGCCTAATAATTCCAACAGTTCCCTGCCCGCTGTAGTTGGCGTCGGAATTCCGGTTTCGAAGAACAGCCCGCGCTTGGTCTCGAGCAGGTCGATTCGCAAACCTTCGGCAGTGATCGTGATCCGAATCTGGTTCTCCAGGTCTCGAAACGCCGGAACCTGCCGCATGGCCTGCTCGATCCGCTCTTTCAATTTTTCCAGCTCGCTCTGGTTCAGCGTCAGTGTCTCCCCGACGCCGGCCGTGGTGGTGCCCGTTTGGCGCCCTTTCCCGGTCGGGTCTTGAAAGTAGCCGCCTACCGCCTTCTGCACCTTTTCACTGGCGCTCAGCAGCCACAAAACGATAAAGAGGGCCATCATCGCGGTCACGAAATCCGCGTAAGCGACCTTCCATGCTCCGCCGTGCTCTTCGTCGTGGCCGGCCGCGACCTTGCGAACGACAATGATCTTGGGATGCGCTTTGGCGCTCACGCCGCCGCCTCAGAAGCGGCTGCCGGTGCTTTGCGGCAGGCCTTGTCCATTTCCTGGAACGTGGGCCGCACGTGGTGTGGAATGGCACGCCGCGCCGCCTCCAGCGCCAGCAACGGCGATACGCCTTTCATGTATGCCAGCATGCCCATGCGCAGCGCGAGAAAATACTCGCTCTCCGCGTCGGTCTGTTTTTTCATATTGGCCGCCAGCGGCCCCACTAATCCGTAGCACAACAACACGCCCAGAAATGTTCCAACCAGCGCGGCCGCCACTTTATGTCCGATTTCTTCCGGCGGTCCGCCCAGCGCGCCCATCGTGATGACGACGCCCAAAACCGCGGCGACAATTCCCAGGCCCGGCAGGCTGTCCGCCATTGTCGACAGCGCTCCGGCGGGCAGTCGGCTCTGCCGGTGCAGTACTTCCAGATCGGTTTCCATCACGTGATCCAGATCGTGCACTTCCACGCCGCCGGCCAGCAGGGTTCGCATCGTATCGCAAAAGAAATTCATCGCCTCTTTGTTGCCCGCGAAATTGGGATGGCGCTTGAACAGCGCGCTCTTGTCGGGCTCGTCCAAATCCTTCTCAAGGGCTGTGAGGCCGTTCTTTCGGCAGGTGCCGAAAAAATCGTTCAGGAATCGCAACGTATCCAGATAAATCCCGGAACTGTAGCGGCTGCCCTTCACTACCCCGAGTATGCCGCCTATGATCCCTTTGAGCAGGTACGGCGGATTTCCAATCAATACCGTTCCAACCGCGGAGCCCAGAATGATCAAAAGCTCGGCGGGCTGCATCAGAACCAGGAGGTTACCCTTTTCGATCAGATAGCCGCCCACAATACAGCCGATGACTACCGCGATGCCTATGATCGGAAACATTCTTAGAGCAATCTCCTACGTATACTTAGTAAGGCGCACTTAGGTTGCCCGTTTAATCGGCATTCAAACGTGTCTTCTGTAGTGAATCGAGAGGAGCAGACAATCCCCTCAAATGCGGGGAACGGAATCCTGCGAATCGCCGCCTTACGCCAGCCCGTTCGATTGATGCGCGTCAGGCAGGCTGTACCAGTTGAACCGCGTCTGAATCTTCTCGCGCATGTGTTCCTCGCCGTATTGCCAGTTGTCCAACACCTTCCAATGCTTCCATACTTCCGGGAAACGACCCAGGATCGAGCGGATATCCGCGCGCGGCGCGGCTTGCAAATAGCCGAACCCTAACGAGTGCGCCAGGCGCGTTCCCAACCGGATGATTGACACCAGATTGGCGTACTTGCCCTGCGCCTGGTCGTCGAACTTTCCCACCATCGCCCGGAGCCAAGGCGGCAGATTCCATGCCTCCGCCACCCACACGCCGGTGGCAAAATGGTCCAGCCCGAACAGCAGGCGTTCGTGCTCTAAAATGTCGAACGGTTCACCGGAGGCGAACATGCGGTTCGTGAGCGTCAGCAGATTTGAGTAGCGATCGGGATAGGCGGCGGTAAGCGCCAGTCGTCCGATGTCGTGCAGCAGGCCGGCCGCGTAAGCCAGCAGACTGCCATCTTGGCGGGGACCGGCGACCTGCTCGCAACATAGCGCGCAGGCCAACGTGTAACGCCAATAGCGCTGGTCTACCGAGCTGATGACCGCCCGCCGCATATAACCGCGCACCAGCACCGTGATCGCGATCTCGGCCAATTCGGCGGCATCGATGCGCTCGATCAGAGCTTCCAGATCCGGCCGTTGACCGCCCCAGCCCCGTCCCGCCCGCAAGGCCACTTCGATCATTTGCTCGACGAGCTGAGGTTCAGCTTCGAGCAAATCTCTCAAGCTAGGCATTTCAGCAATGCGTGATGGAATCCTGTTCAGTAAGGCAACTGCAGTTTCGGGGAGCGGCTCAAGGCGCTCGATAGAACTTGGAACTACCACTCCCCGTCAGAGTATCAGTCTAACCGGCGTGAATGCCACAGAACCAAGGTACTCTTGGCGCGCGGCATCAAACTCCCAGAGCCGCGGTTCTCCTGTCTATCCGGTACAACGAGCCCAGAAATTGTACTAATCGACATGGGCGTGGTCCTCTTTTCCGGCTGCCGATCGCTGGATCGATCTAGTGATCTTCTATCTCGGTTTCGGCGACCAGTTTGTCTACCACCATCGCGTACAATGCCATTTTTCCATCGCGGTCGCTTTGGAAAAAAATCCGCTGGCTATTGGGCGAGAACACGGGATTTACTTTCGCCGGATCGCTGGCGCGGTGTTCGCATAAAGTTAGCTCGCGTTTCACCGAGCGAACCAGCAGCAGCAGGTACGGCGATGCCTTGCTGCCGCTGGCTCCCACGAACACGCTTGAATCCCCATTCCCGCCGAATGCGACAAACTGAGTCGTCGTGGCAACCAGGCGATCCTCATTGGTGTCCGGAATGTGCTCGCGAATTGCGTGCAGTTGCTTGTTGTCTTCCGGATAGTTCAGGTACAGCACGGCCCGCCCATCTGCCGACCAAAACGCCGGACCCACCGCTCCGGGCGCGAGCCGCAGCTTCCGGTTCTGCGCGCCATCGAAATTAATTACCCAAAGCTCACTGTTCCCGCGGCGATACAAAAGCCCGGCACGGCGTGGACGCGGCATGGGATCGGAAATCGCCTCTGCGCCCTCCAGCACGGTCTGCGCGCCGCCGGTGCGCATCAGAACCAAACGCACTCGGCTCGTGCCGGATTTCTGCTCCATCAGCGTGGCGTACAGCCCATCCTCTGACAAATGCAACGTCCCGCCGGGCTGGTATCCGGAAGGCGTCCGGTACACTTCACGCGTCCGGAGATTTGTCAGGTTCGCCTGCGTCAATAGCTCGCCATCCATGTAGCAAAGACCCCGCTCGTCGGGCGTCAGGGCGAGCGACTCAGGCACCAGCTGATCGGCCGCGGTGAGCCCGTGCGACTGTCCGGTCTTCAGATCCAAGCGATACGCCTGTACCGGTCCCGAACGGTCGCTCGCATAGATCACGAGCGTACCGCGCCTGGAAACCGCGCGGCCCGACGTGGGGAGCCAGCTTCGATGAGCAGGATCGGTCAGCCGGAAAACGTCCAGCTCCGTTGCCAGGTCGGAAAAGCGGTGAATTTCAGACGGGTAGATCTGCCCGCGATCCACATTACTATCGCATCCAGACAGCGGCGTTCCTGATCGAGTTCGACGACACGCAGGACAACGCCAACCACATCCACAGCGTCTGGCGCGATTTCGAGG
>DATGMH010000020.1:0-8037 GCA_035293725.1 Bryobacteraceae bacterium | reverse complement strand
CCAGGTCCATCGGCGTAAGCTGGCATTCGAAGACCGAATACTGCAAGTGATCACCGAAGCCGCGCATCACCTTGTGCACCTTGCGCAGCCGTTTGTCATCTGAGATGTCGTAGCAAACCAGGTATGAAGTCCGCATCGCGTGTCACCCTGGCTGGTGCTGAGCGTTCGCGTCATCCGGGACAAAAAGTCCCATTCCGAAGTGTGCGGAATGGCCGAGGCAGATCGGCCCTTTTACCGGGCGGGGAAAGGCGAGCCGAAAGCCCCCGCTGGTCCGGCGGCCGCCATCGTCGCCAGTCTTCCGGCGAAACCGGCGAAACTCGATCGGACGAAGTTGCCTCTGGCCGATGCGGAATACGCCGTTGGCATCGGTTATTGGCTCTACCCTGATGGCGTCCGGAGGCAAGTCACGAAGGTCATCTCGGCGACCGAGAAACCTCCTTAACTCCTCCTTGAGGACCAGCGTTAGGAATGCGACTCTATTGTTCCAGACTTCTTTGGGATCGCGCTTCGTTCCGCGCTTCTTCAAGTAGCGGGTCGCGATAAAAGGAGTCGCGGAAACCCAAGATTGGGAACAGCCGCAAGGCCCTTGATCGTATTCGTCCAGCCTGCCGAGTCCCAGAAGCAGGACGCGCAAGGGATGGTTGGACCGCATCTCACCGCCCGCCTTGAGTTGGTTGAGACAGTCCAGCGCTCTTACTTCTCCAGGACAGAAGCCCTCTGAAGCGATGACCGTGAGATGGTCGAGATGGCCATCATCATCTTCATCCGTCGGCAGATAGTAGGCATGGGCGTGACCGCTTAGCGGGCGCGAGGCTTCGTCTTTTCCGGCGAAAATTGCCGATCTTGCCTTCGCACCGTCAGGCTGAGCGAACTGTCTGCCGTATATACCCATCAACCTGCGGCGTGCAGACTCCGCGACCGGCAGTGTGTCCGTAATGCGGGGCAGCACGGTGGAATCCAGAGCGAAGCGAGCCACTTGAGGTTTCCGATCACTGCCGGAGCGCGAGACGCGGCGCACCGGCTCGATCTTGAAACAATCGCGTGGCCGCAGGTAGGAGACCCAGCGGGAGCCGGGGGGGTCGGACCATCGCTTGTCATGGAGTTCCAGGGTTTCCATGCACAGATGCCAGTCTGGGTCGTAGAGGGGAGTCTCTACTGTCTTCCTCATTTTGCCGCGTCCTGAAACCGTTTTGTGTTTCGGCGTGTGCTGGTTTTCAAACGCCAGTTCTCCCGCAGCACATAACACGCGGGCGATTTCACGGTCGGGCGTCACGCCGCCGCCATCGATCGCCTCGCAATTCACATTTCGCGCGGCTTGCGCCGCTTCACCATCGCCCAGAAGACGGGCACTGCACCAAGATTCAGCGCGGCCGAAGAAGTTCAAGTGGGCTAGCAGCTGTTCCAGTTGATGACGCTGTTGGGATGACAACGTAGCGTCAGGCCAGAGCATGACGACGCGTGCGTCGCGTGGGAGACTGATGAACGTATCGAAAACCAGCGTCCTATCGTCGGGACCTTTCTTAAACCACGGCATGTAATGGCGAGTGTGGCCGGTGCCGGCCGGCGGCAGCACAAATTGCGGTAGAGCGGTCAACACGCGCAACAGCACCTCGACATCCGGCTGGCCAAGCTGGCCGTCAAGTTTTCGCTTCCAGGTCGCGATCAGCGCCCGCAAAAACCGCCAAGGCGACGGAGGCCACTCAGGAGCGCCTTCATTGACGTGCCGTCCCCAAGGCGTGGCGTGAAAGCGGCCCGACGGAAAACTCAGTGCGACGCCAATCATTCCTCCGTCTCCTCTTCAGCGTCCTCCTCAGACTCCTCCTCTTTCTTCTCTGCCACCCTAGCCTTGGGTTCCCATTTGACCGTAGTCACGCCGGCGAACTTGGGCTTGCATACGGCAATCAGTCGCTGGCATTCTGCCAGCAATTGCAGCTCATCAGGGACGCTGAATCCAACGGGTTCGGTTACGGTCAGCTCGCCGACCGGTTTCAAATCACAGGCCGTACGCAACCGCAAACCTGTCGAGAGAAACCGACGGATTTTGAATAGTGCCAGCGCAACAAGCAGTTGAGTTGCTTCGTCGCCGAGCGCGTAGCCGCGCAGCAGCGCAAGATCGAGATTGAAGTACGCCACTATTTTGCGGGCGACGAACTCCGTCCGGGGGAAAGGTACGTTCCCGTACCCCGTTTTCGCATCGAGGCCGAGGGTTTTGGGGCTAGGCAAGATGTGATCAACCTTCGTTCCTCCACTCTCAACAGCTTGAACTCCACTCGCTTCGATAAATCCCGAAAGCGCCCTGGCCATACGGAGTCTTCCTGCGACTTTTTCAAGGAAAAGGCCGTGAATGACGGAGTTGGCGTCCCACTTAAAAACCGCTTGGCAAAATTTTCTTAGGTCGAGAACGCCGGGCACATCAGATTCTTCGTCGTTTTTTTGGTTTTTCTTTCCCCGCTTTTGCGTGGGTTTGAGCCCCAAATCTTTCATGAAAGCTTCGCGAAACTGCTTAGTGGCTTCTGTCTCCAGACCTTCCCATACGTATGGCGAATTGAGCCGATGGAACTCTTTCAGAGTGTTGGTCTTTCCCAAATCACCACAGTCAATACGAACAAAAGGCAAGCCCTTCAGTTCGGGGATTAAGTCGTCATTTGCTTCATCCCAGCAGGCGAGTTCCATACGGTTGGCCACGGATTGCGCGGACTCAACCAGCAACATTTCCGTGCCATCAGGCAGCGTGTAGTGCGCCGCCCCCAGGTCGGGGAAACCGGTGGGTTGAAACCGATCGCCCTGCAGCGGTCGAAGCTGGGCTTCCATGAGCAATCGTGGGCTGTTTTGCAGTGCGGCGTAATCAATGGGCATGGCTAGGCGTTTCCTTTCACGATGGAGTTTGGAGTTCGGTCGCGGCTTCGCGAATGACGAGCTTGCGCAAATGGTTTATGGACGCATGACTGATCGGAAGCAGCAGCGCAGCCGCTAATCGCACACCATCCGCGCCGAGACAATCCAATTCCTTCCAATCCGCATCGCGCACACGGCCCCGACTGCGTGGGTGCGGGAGCGGCGACAAACCAGAGGCGCGCAGTCGCCGCATCGCGATCTGGCACGCTTCGCCAACCCGGCCTGCTATCGGCAAATTGACGATGGACGGCTCCGGTTTAATCGCTATGGACAGGCCATTGATCGTAAGCGGATCCGGGAGGAAGAGCAGCTTCAGCAGGGCATAAGCGCGCGGCAATGGCGGCGCATCCTTGTCAGCGGTGGTGCTCAGCATGCCGGGCGACTGTAGGAGCAGGATTAAGCCCCACAGGAGGTCATCTATGCGTTGTTCATCGAGTTCTCCCGCCAGAAACCGACTGACGGCACCGAACGATGCGAAGTTGGTCGCGGCCAGCGGAAGGTTTGCGCAGCCGTTTCGCCCGGCGTCCATCAAACGCCGACGCAGGACTGCAGCCAGATTTGCTGAAAGATCGGCGGAATTCCACACCACTGCTCGATCTTTCTCCGCCCACTTCCAGTCAAGCGCGCGGTTCTTACCGTGCCACACCGCCACCGGTTCGAGGTTGCATCGCAGCGGGTCGATTTTCCTCTCCGCATCGTGGATGCCAGCGAGCGCCAAGGCGATTTCAAACTCGGACGAATTGTCATTGGCTGCGCGGACCCAATCGGGCGTCAAACCGGTGATGGGTGAAACGGTTCGGTTGCCAATCTTGCCTGTAGTTAGGGCAAGCTGACGCTCGGCACGGCCAATCGCTATCACAATCGCTTGAAAGAATGCCCGCCCGCCGTAGAGGCAAAACTCGAAGATCGCCTGTTCAACGTCGCGCAGAGCAATTTTGAGTCGAGGCGGCGCATTCTTGTCCTCACAAGCCCAGCGGAAGCGGCCCAGCCATGGATCGAGTTGACGAACAAAATCAACCGGCTCGCGCTCGCAAACGTGCACGGTACTAACAGGCACTGCCAAAAAGCTTTGGCCGTTCCGCATCAAGAACGCGACCCGCCTGAATTCCGATATTCCGCGATCAACACCTAGTCCTGTTACTGCTCTTGCCATATCGAGTCCCGTCGTCGCCATGCGGTCGCCGACGCTAGCTCGTCCCTCGGTCAGCAAAATCATCAATTCCTGCAATGAAGCAGGCCGCACCCACAGTGGAAGCCAGACCTCGGCGATTTCTCGTTTTGCCTGCTTAGGTTTCACGCCGTCACTCTGCGCCAGCGAGACGCTGCCGGCTGCGGAGACGTTCACAGTGAAGGGAAACGACGCCATGCGCGTACCGGTTTGCCCGCAGCGGCGCACTACGCTTGAGGCCCACAGACATGTTCCTTCCAATGCTAATAGATAGTCCCATGGGTTCGTAGCGACCGACGCTTCAAAGCCCTGTGTGCCATTCGCTCCGCCCGCGGCAGTTGGTGAGAAGTGTCCTGGCGTCTGGTCTGCGTAGATTCCTTCCTGGGACGTCCCGCACAGGGCGGTCTCCAGTGCTTGGTCATGCTTCCGATGAACCAAGCAAGCGACGAGTTGCTGAGCGAAGCCCGAGAAATAGCTGCCGCTTCCCTCGTTGCCCCCTGTGCCCAGCAACGGCGGAAATCGCCGATCATCACCCAGCAGCACGTAACACGTGTCCAGCCACGGGAGAATTTCGTCGGGCAGCTGGGAGCGGCAGGCCAACAGCAACGCTAATTTCTGTTCGTCTTTCGCCTTCTCGCTGATGTGTAATTGCCTCAGAAGGTCGCGGACGCGGCTGACCATTTCTCGAAAGGGCGCGAAGCGAGGGTCCGTTGCGTCCATTATAGTTTCGAGAGCTTGGCGGGCCTTCTTTTCTGAAGAGCCTGCGTAAAACCCAGATCGCGCTCCCCAGGGCCCAATTAGGGGCGTTGGCTTGTACTTGTTGAGGAAGAACTTCGCTAGCGCGTCGCGATCCAGTTCGCTGTTTAAGACGAACATGTCGTCACGCCAGCAACCGCGAGCCTCTGGATCGGCCTGTTTGCTAACGAGACGCAGTACGCCCAACGCCTTCAAATAGCTCATCAGCGGTTCTGGTCTGCAGCCGTTTAGTATTAGTTCAGGCATTCGTGCCTTCCGGGGGATTCTTCACCGCGCTCGCTCGCATGTCAGCGGCGCGTAGCAGCGTTTCCAGGTAAGCCACACGCAAAGGCCCCAACTCGACGCGGAGGCGCAACATCCGTTCCACCCAGCTGGGCTGCCCTTCAAACGGTGCTTGCTGGCAAAGGCCCACCTCCATCGGTTCCAGCGAGAGTTTCACGGATGAAGCGGTCACGCCGCCGCCCAAGTCGGTGGCTGGCAGTTCGTCACCGTCCCAGACTCCCCGAGCAAAACGTCGCCCGTGAGGCGCAGCTCTTTCCTCCGGGAGCGACCGAATGGAGAGGCGTACTTTTCCGTGATGCGCCGCCACCAGGAATGCTACGAGGTTCAGATCGTCATCGCCCAGGATCGAAAGGTCGGGATGAGGTCGCTGAAGTACCGCGAGCGCGGAAGCAAGCTCATGTCGAAAGTGTTTGCGCTCGTACTTGCGCCAGAAACCGCGGTCGGCAACTTTTCCATCTTTCCACTTCTTGCCAGGCGCTTTCGCCACAAAGCGGTTGCCTTGCCACTCGGCTGGGCGCTCGCACCGCTGAATATTCCTTCTGTTCCGCTCGAAAACTTGGCCGTCGTCGATCGCGTCCTGAAACACACGATGGGCTTTTCCCCAGTCATGCCATCGAGCAGCGATCCTTATGGCATTGCGCTCGCACTGCTCCAAGGATACTTCGCTAAGGATTGAATCCAATTCCGTACAGACTTTGTCCGTATGCTGAGCGATGGATTGCCAGTGGCTCTGGGAAAGTCCGTCATCGTGGTAGGCTTCCTCTTTTTCAGCGGCATCACTAGAAACGAGAAGCACTTGGGTCCTTATATCAAGGCTCCAGCCCCGGTCTGACGCGTATCCTCCTGCCGAAACGTTTAGCAAGTAAATCTGGCCGGGATAGACTCGGGATGTTTCGGCGCGAACCCACTCGTCGTTAAGGTAGTCCCATCGATAGGCCAGCTTTCGTCGTTCAGTGTCCTCCAAAAGCTTTCTGAATTCTCCAATTGGCACGCGGCAGAGCTCGTCTCGACTGGGCCTGGGCATCTCGGCGGACGGTTCTCCATTCCAATCGCGCCAGAAGACCTGAACATCCGACTCCGACTGCTCGACTTCGCGGACGTAGCGGTCGATATCGATGTCGTTCCCAGCTAAGTCCGGTGTCGTGTCGAATAGGTCGGCGAAGTCCTTTCGGCGGATAACCCATGAGTGCTCGAATGATTGCTTATGCTGGACGCCTTCCAGCGATTTCGGTCCCACATCCTTCAAATCGATTAGCAGTTTCCGCGCCGCCAGCAAATCTTCAAGTTCATAGGGATGGTGGAGCTTCTCTTGTTCTTCCTTCTTGTTAGGCAAGTCGATCGAGAAGACGCGAGCGCTCTCGTTCTCCAGTCCACGCCTATTGCAGCGCCCGAAACGCTGCACCAGAGATGACCAGGGAGCGAGTTCGGTAAATAGCGTTCGAGCGCTCACGTCTACGCCAGCTTCGACGACCTGGGTGCTGACTACGATCATCCCGTGCTCGTCCGGCTCGGCCAGCAAGCGATCGATCTGTTTCCGCCGGTCTGGGGGGCGAAATTGGGAATGGATTAGGGTTAGGGCAACCGAACTCTTGGCCTTTACCAATTCCTTTCGAATGGCCTCGTGCAATTCGCGCGCGCGCTTTACCGTGTTCACCACAACGAGTGTGCGTCCTTTGCGTTCCTCATGGGCTTTAACAATCTCCCTCGCTAATTCATCGGAATCGCCCATCGCAGACTTTGCCCTACTCCGCAGCTTTCTGGCTTCGTATCCGTCGCGCAACTTCTCTGACTTAAAATCCGCTTCTCCCAGCTTGGTTGGTGGCAGAGATTTCACTCGCTCTTTGAAATCCACGGTTTCGAGCCAGGTCGGGTCCAACGTTGCCGACATCCACCATGAATGACATCCGTTGCCCCCGGCAGTTGCGCGGAACGCCTCAAGCTGCGATGTGGTTGCCAAGCCGCTGCCCATGAGCTGGATTTCGTCGAAAACCCAGAGACAGTCTGTATGAAACAGCCCAAAATGGATCGGCCAGCGGTAGCGGCTCATGCCATAGCCGCGATTCAGGGCGCGCGATAGCAGCATGTCTTGCGTGCCGATGAGGATCGCCGCAGATTCTGGATGGACGTCCCAATCTTCGGCTTCCTCGCCTCCCATCAACATGTGGACGCCTACCTTGCCATCCGACGCAGCGCGCCATCTGTAGCTGTCCGCCACTATTCTCCCGCGCTGTCCGTTCTCCGCGGGCAGCCGCTCCACATCACCCGCAAGCATTCCAAGGGCATTCAGCCAGTCGAGCGCGCAATCTCTGGTTTGCTCGACGAGCACCCGCATCGGCAGGCAGTAAACGAGGCGGCGCGGCGTCTCAGAAGGGTATTCCCGCCAGCGCCATAGCCACGCCAGAATCACCGCTGCGGTTTTGCCGCAACCGGTGGGAACGCGGATCAAGCGGCTTTCAATGGGACGCTCCGCTAGGCCGGTTTGATATCGGTAGGGCGTTTTGCCCGTAGCTTTCGTAAAGAAAGCCTCAAAGGTTTGGCTAGGCATAACGGAGAGGGGATGGTCCCCGGCGCGTCATTCTATCAGATGGGCTCGTCTCGTACGATGACGTATCTATTGTGGTAATACGCAATGCGCAAAGACATTCGGGTGTTCCGGCGCTAGGGAACCCGAGAAAGTACTGAATGCATATGCCCAGTGTTTCCGCCATCGGCAGGCCCTCGGGAGTAAGTTGTCCGGTATACAGGACTGCTGGCGATTGACACAAAACCCCCGGTCATTCGCATAGACCTTTTCAGTGAGGAAAATTTCGCTTCGGGGAGGGTCCTTTGCGACGGCGCGGCTTCTCTTGCGGTTCGCTTCTCGTCTTTTCGATTCTGCTGGCGCGCGGGTTGTGTGCGCAGTCTCCCACGGGGATGATCAACGGCATCGTTACCGA
>DATGMH010000019.1:0-6233 GCA_035293725.1 Bryobacteraceae bacterium | reverse complement strand
GGCTATGTCTTCCGCGCGTTCGTAAGGCGCGTCAACCGGTTGAAGAACAAAGAGCACGCGCTTCTCCATGCCGTAATTGCCAGAAGCGCCGCAACTCCGAAGTCGGCTGACCCGTCTCGCCAGTTCGAGATGCAGATTCTGCTGCGCGAATACTTGGCTCGATTCAGTTTCGCAGAAAAAGACATGTGCTGGCGGCGATTGGAAGGGTACGCTTGGGACGAAATCGGCAAGCTACACGGACTCTCCGGACACGCGGCACGGGAAAGGTTGCGAAGCGCGGTGAAGCGCGTCAAAGCGGAGCTCGCGAAAGAAAAGGGAAAGAAATCATTGCCATCCGGCACGCAGGCCGATCAGAATGAGGAATTGAAGCCAGCCCCGCGAACCGATGTCAAAAAGAAAGCGACAACAGCTTAACGATTTTGACGATCCTGAATTTCTCGGCTTCGCCAAGTCCTACTTGTCCGAAGCCTTCCCGAACCCTCAGCGCATTGGTTGTCCGCCCGATTTTCAGCTTCAGCAAATGGCTGAACATCCCGTCGAGGCTCGCGACGCCGCAGCCAGCCAACACCTGACCTCCTGCTCGCCCTGCTTCGACCGCTACATGGAGGTACTTGCCAGTCTAAGACGCCAGTCAAGCTGAGGATCGCCATTTGGTTGCGGTCGCACTTCCGGACCAACTCGGACTGAGAACCCCCCAATTGTTCACCTCTAGCGGATGAGTCACCCGCTTCGCTCGCCCAAGCGGAAGCTCGTCGCTGCAGCAGGTACGATTTAGTAACGCAGACGGCCCTCCGTTCTTGAATGGCTGCGCAGTCAGACTTACACTTGTCGAACACAGTTATGGAACCTTGGATAATCCGCCTCTGCCGCGAGACCTCGCGTCGGCAGGTTATCGCTTGGGCGCTCGCCTTTACTGCGGGATTCCTGTTTCTGTTTGCGAACACGCGATACTTGACCAATTTTGTTCGGGGCCCCTATGTCCTTCAAGGGACGGACCTCGCTCAGATCACTGATGCCGAAAGTACGCCCCGCTACTTCGTTTCCATCCATCCTGACAAGATCCTCGACACGGGCATTCAAGAAATCACGACCACTACGGAAAACGGAGTAAAGCAGGGAAGCTATGTCTCTGCTGGGTATTACGCCGCACTCGTGGGGGACCACTACCTCATCGTGAAGAGCGCTACGAAACCAGGATCGGAAATCGAAGGCCAACTGACCACTATGCCGACAGACCTTTCAACCGAGCTCTTTTCTGGAGCCGATGGACCCGCAATACGAGATGCTTGCTACCCGTTCTACCTCCAATCCGAGGGCTTTCGATATCCCGGCTATTGGGGAATTGGAATCGCAGTTGTTTTTCTGCTTCTCTTTTTCAAGTATGGCCGACCGGCTTGGCTGCGCCTGCGCGACATAAACAGTCATCCGGTAGTGAAGCGCCTCAATCGTTGGTCTGACCCCATCAGCATCTCCGTTGAGGCTGAGCGCGAACTGAACGGGGCGGTGCGCTACCGGTCGCAAGGTGTTTTCATTACCGACCGATTTCTGATCGTAAAGAGATTCTTTGCTTTTAACGTTCTGCGATTCGAGGATCTGCTGTGGGCCTACAAAAAAGTCACAAAACGATCCGTTAATTTCATCCCAACTGGAAAGGACTACGCGGCGGTCCTGGTTTTTTATGGAGGCAGCCAAAGCCTTCCCGCCACTGAAAACATGGTCGGAGAAGTTCTCACGTTCGCAGCGACGAAAGCGCCTTGGGCCGTTTTCGGTTACTCCAAAGAAGTCGCCGACTTGTTTCGAAAGCAGACTGCTGCATTCTGCCAAGCAGTCGAGGCACGGCGTCAAGAGCTCTACGATAAGCGGGCAGTTGGGAGTTGATGGTGTTTTGCAACTATTGTCGTGCCCTCAACCCAGACGACGCAGTCTATTGCCGTACCTGTGGGCGAACGGTCCGATTTTCTACCGATGCACCAGCGATGGAGAATACCGAGCCCGCTGCTGATGTTATGTCGCCGCCATTTACGCTCCCGGCTACCGATCATGCGGTCGGTACTAACGCGGCGTCATCCGAAAGCGCGTCACAGCCAGACCATTTTGCGATAACCGAAGTGGTGTCCAAGGGGACGGATACTGCCGTCGCTGAGACCGACTCGCTGCCGTCGAACGTTAATTCATCGACGACGCTCACCATATACGGTACGCTTGGCCAGCGATTCACGGCGTACTTCGCAGACCTAATCGTCATCTATCTCCTGGTCATCATCGTCTACTTCGTTTCTGCTCTTGTGCAATCTCCATTACCCACGGGCGAAGGCGACAGCGAACTTTTGACCTTCGCGTGTCTATTTCTCTACATGATTGTTGCTCAGACCGCCTATCACACGACGCTCGGCAAATACATCCACGGCCTCGAAGTTCGCTCTGAGCAGACAAGCAGAAAATATCCCGCGTTTTGGCGAATTCTGGTTCGGGAAACAATCGGCCGATTTCTGGCTTCTTTGTTCTGGGGCGCGGGCTACTGGTTCACGAATCGTAAGCCCAAGAAACAGGCATGGAGCGACGAAATCGCCGGCACAATTGTGACCGTACGCCCGACGAACAAGGTGTTGGCAAGAGCTTTCACTGCTTTCGTTTTGATCGCACTTGTGGCAGACATTGCCACAATTGGCTACGGACAATACAAACAAGACCGCGACAAGAGATATGCGGACCTCCAGAGCGAAATCCAGTCTGCTTCACAGGATGTTACTGCGGCTCGTCGGAACGTTGACCAACAGATCGACGCGACTAAGCCCGTGAATAACGCCGTCGATTTCATAGCTTGGCAAGATCGGATGAAGACGCTGACTCAGGACTTGGACCAATACGAGGCCCAGATTAACCGAATGCAAGCTCTGCTCCAGCAAGGAATTTCCGAAGACTTGACTTCCTCTGATGCAGAACGAACCCAGCTTGTCGTGCTCAAACAAGTCTACGATATTCGAAAGCGCCAGGCCGAAAAGCTACGTCAGGAAGCCAACCTTGTTATCAGCTCAGACTACAGTTCCGCGTCAATGGCGAGCCTTCGCAATAGCCTGCAACTTCTAGACAGCGACATCGACGCCTTGGAAAGCCAAGCGTCGCAATTGCTTGCCCAAATTGGCGAAAAATGACTCAGCAAATCGCATGTCCACAGTGCGGCGACGCAGTTCCCCGGGGAGCAGCCTTCTGCCCTTCATGCGGGATCGCCTTCTCCCCTAATGTCGCCGGTTCATTTGAGCGCTTTTGCGCTGCCTCGGTAGACATGGCGATCTGGCTCTCGCTAAGCGCGCTCCTTATTTGGCTTGGTTGGAAATGGTGGTTGAGTCTAGTCATCTGGGTTGGCCTTACGGAGTTGGGATACCAATTGAATGGCAGCCTTGGCAAAAGCCTGATAGGCCTTTCGATCCCCGTAAAGACTAGGCGTCAGCATTATCTTCGGGAAACAATTGGCAAGTTGGCTTCTCTCGCCATATTCGGTATCGGCTACTTGATGATCTTGAGCAAGGAGCATCAGGCTCTCCACGACTACATGGCAAAGACCCGCGTCCTGCGCACTGGCAAACTCCAGGGTCCGCGCTTAGCAGCGATCACCTTGTGCCTGCTTCTCTCTGTGGTTATAGGCGGATATCACTTCACACATCCGAAGACGGCGTCGTCTCCGGTTCCGTCGAATCAAAACCAGAATGCATCTCTCGATCCGATCATCAGTCGAATTCCCGCCGTAGTGACGCTTTACACGTACGATACGCGCGGCAAAGCGGTTGCACAGGGCAGCGGTTTCCTCATCACGAGCAATGGGGTCGCCGTTACCAACTTCCACGTACTTAACGGTTCGTACTCCGCTGATGCCAAACTCGGGGACGGGCGCTTGTACAACGTCGTCAAAATCCAAGCGTACGATCCCGACCGAGACATTGCGATTTTTCAGCTAGGGCGAAAAATCGCCGGCGAGATCGAAGAGCCAAAAGGGTTACCTTTCCTAACGCTGGCACCGGGCGACGTGCAAGTCGGAGATCGAATCGCGACGATTGGAAGTCCAGAGGGACTTACGAACAGCGTCTCTGACGGTATCGTCAGCGCCGTACGCTCTGATGGCGGGCAACGATTCTTCCAGATCAGTGCCCCGATTTCGCCCGGTTCGTCTGGCGGACCCGTACTTAATCTTGACGGCCAAGTCGTGGCAATTTCGACGTTCCAGCTGGTAGAGGGTCAGAACCTGAACTTTGCGATCCCGGCCCACGAGATTGCGACCGTTGAAGCGAGCCAGGCGGACGTGTCGCTCCAACAACTCTACTGGCAACAGCACCTATCAACTACTAGGAAATCACAACGTCCGTCACCGGATGATACCCAGCAGACTGCCACGCGGCAGGAGTCAGCGCAGCCGCTTACAGGAACCTTCCTCGGCACGGTACACAATTTGACCGCTGACCTGCAGGCAAATTTCGGAATTTTCATTGAAGAGGAGCAGGACACAATCTTGGGGTGCATGGCGGTTCGCAAGCCCCTATACGGGAGCGGGCCGCTGCTTGGTTCGATCAATGGCGCGCTCGTTCAATTCGACGTGACCAGTACCTCATATCAGATTCACTTCGAAGGCGTGAGGAGTGGCAACCGCATATCGGGCACATATCGCGTGCCTTCCCCGGACGGTTCTTATCAGAGCGGTGAGTTCGTTCTGGACAGAGCGGACTCGAAATCCCTTCCGCGAGATTTTGATCCGCAAAAAGATTGTCCGACCGATTCAGACATCAATCGCTGAGCTAACCGACTAATCTGAATGCCCACCCATTGGCGTCGCTTGGCTCTCATCTCGACCGGTTAAACCCAAACACCGTCAACCACGCTGTTCCTACGGACTACGGACATGAGCCGAGCCGCTTTATTCGGCCCAAATTGGGACCGAAAATTTGTTGAGAATTCTTCCTGCGTTTTTGCCGAAAACTTGCCTCATAGATAGTGAAGGGGAAAATTTCCGAATGGACGTTCGGAGCGAAATCGAGCCGCGATACCCAGACCTTCGATTCGGTACCGGTTTCGCCCCGTCTGCTCGCGAGTCCCCTTCAGGGGTGAATCTAAATGCCAAAGGAGAACAATTGCGGATGTGTTGTCTGTCAGGTTGAGCGCAGTCTGCTCAATTCGCTAAGCACACAAAGAGCCCGAACCCACTTCCAGGCGCTCGCCTTCAACCACCCCGCTTTGAACCACTTCGATTCGCCTGCTGATGTAATCGCGCAACTGCACGAGCACGAGCGAGTCGAGACTGTAAATCACAAGGCTTGGAACGGAATCCTGCACGCGCTGGTCGAGTCCATCGCGAATGGGACTGCCGACGAAATTGGACAGCAATTGCTTCTCTTGGCGTATATGCCCGCGATCCACAAGGTTTACCGGGAGGCTTGCCAAAAATTTCCCGGGCTGTGTTCCGAGGACATCGCGCAACAGGCGGCCGTGTGCTTCCTGGAGACGGCGAGATCACCCGAGATGCAGACCCTCAATGGCCACTTGCCTGCCGCATTGGCGAGAAGGTTTCGCCAGAGCCTTTTTCGGTGGGCAATGAACGAGACACGGCAGTCCCTTGCGCTACAGGAGGGCACTGCCGAGCCACAAGAACCGGCAACCTTCGAGCAGGCAATCACGTTGGAGGGGATTCTCCGGCAAGCAATACAGGATGGCCTGCTATCGGAAGCCGAGTGCGAACTCCTTCTGAAGCTCAAGTACGAGGGGTTTCAGGCGAAGGAGCTGGCAGAGGCGCTCGGGACAGACCGGCTGAACAGCCGCCGTCTGCATCGAAAATTGCAGACCATCCTCAGCCGGCTGCAGCGCGCAGCGCGGGCCGGTGGGGCGCTATCCAGAACTCCTGATCGGTCTAACCCGCCAACCCAAACCGAGAAAGACAAAAAAATTTTCAATGAGGCGGTGAATTTCTCCGAGTCGGTGTGCATTAGGAAGAGTGAGAAGGGAAACTCACCGGAGCCAAGCCACCGCGGGCCGCAGATCAAATCCGAGGTTCCGCCGATTGCGGCGTGACTCGGGGACGAGCTGTGAGCCTCGGAGATAGACCGCCAATGTGACCAACCGGGAGCAGGGTTCTCAGCGAACGCCTCCCGCCTGCTGCTGATCCTGCTCCCGACTCCCTTCGCTCCGGTGGACTCCCAGTTTGCTGTTCCACAGGAGGAGTGTCGATGTTTGGGACCATCAGACGAAAGTGG
>DATGMH010000018.1:0-3771 GCA_035293725.1 Bryobacteraceae bacterium | reverse complement strand
GACGGGCGGATTCGAACCGCCGACCTGTCGCTTAGGAGGCGACCGCTCTATCCATCTGAGCTACGTCCCCGCTGGATCTATTGTAGCGGGTGGCGGAGGGCTCAAAACGGGCCAGCTCAATTGGCGTCAGGCTTCTCTACGCTGTCGATGACGAGAAAATCGACCGGTCCCTTTTGCGCCACAACGGTGAGGCCGAGCTGGTACTGGAGCGCCGAGATCCAGAGGGAGGGGTCAAGCGGGTTGGGCCGGTTTTCATCGGGGGTAAAGTCCAGTGTGTAATCGTAGTCGCCGTCGAGGCCGGTCTCGTTGACGATGACGCGGCCGATTTGGCGGGCAAAGGTCCGATTGAGCTGGGCGAAGGAAAACCGGGTGGCGATAACGTGATAGGAGACGATCTTCTGCTCCTCGTCCTTTTTGGGGATGATTTGCAGGCTGTGTTTTTCTCCTTCTTTCGGCGGAAACAGTTTCGGGGGCGTTTTCCCGAGGCGCAGAGTGAGGACGGGAGCTTCCCTGGTTTCCCGATGGAGTTTGAGATGGAAACGGTCCGCCAGGAGTGTCTGGACCATCAGCTTCATCTCGTCGTCGGTGGCGTTGCCGGGCGCTTTGGCGATGACATCGAAGCGGTCCCTGTCCAGCCAGGCCGGGCCGCGGGAGTGTTGGGTTGGCAGCAGATCGTAGGACCATTCGAGGAGAAATTCGACGGTGGTGGCATGAGCCTCGAACCGGCCGCCCGGGAAGGTATAACGGACCATGCCGGCGCGCTGACCGGGCGGCTCCGGGGTGTCCGGGGGGCACGGTTTAATATCGGCGACTTCAAATTTTGGCGGGTTCGGTTGGGTTTGCGCGGCAGAGATGCCGGCCGCGGAACCTACCAGCAGTGTGAGCAGGATCGCGTTTACGGGACGCGCGAAAAGGTGCGGATTCATAGGGCGATTTTGGACCCTATACCGCGGTACCGTGTCAAGAGGCTGTTTCGAGGCGCGCGGCCGGACATTTGGGGGCTGTGCCGGGCAGGGCGTTGTCGCAGATCGACTGGAGATGAGCGCGGAACGCGGTCAACTGGCGCAGCTTTTCGTCCACAATGCGAAGGCGTTCCTGCGCGATAGACGCGATTTTCAATCGCTCCTCGGAGCCGCCCTCGGCAGCGGCGGTCATGCGGTCATGTAATTCCGCGAGTGACTGGATCTCCTTGAGCGCGAATCCCAATTGCTGGCAGACCTTGATGAAGATCACGCGCTCCAGGTCGCGTTCGGTGTAACACCGGTAACCGGCGGCCGTGCGCGGGGGAGCCTTCAACAGCCGCTCGCGTTCATAAAAGCGAATGGTTTGCAGATTGACGCCGGCCGCGCGGGCCAATTCGCCAGTTTTCATGGAGCGCCTCCTATCTCAACGTATCTAGACGGTGGGGTGGGGGAAAAAGATAGATGACCGCCGAGACGCCCAGGGAAGGGGGAGGATGGACGGCTTGGGCAGCGCGGTAATCTGTTATGCGCGGAGCCGATCGATATTTGATGCGGCGGCCGAGCCATTCACTAGAGAGTATCGGCGCGCGGTTGGAACTACGCCGTTATCCGAAACCGCAGAACCAGTTCCACAGCCCTACCCACCTTCTTTGTTTCGATGAGCGCGGTCTGGTTCTCCAGTTGAGTCCGGATCGTGTCTAAGAGATCCATTTGCACCGGTTGTTGCTCGGCGGGGGAGCGCTTGCGAGTCAAGGTACCCTTCCCAATTTTCATGCCGCGAAAGGTGAATTCGAGATTCCAGGCATCACACGCCCGTTGTATGAGGGCCATGGATGGACAGAACTGGCCGCGCTTGATTGCGTAGATGGTCTGGCGCGTTACCCGGAGATCGGTTGCGGCCTGCGTGACCGTAGTCGTCTCGAGGTGAGAAACGATCAAAGCTGCCGCCGCACGCCGAAGCTCGTCAGCCGGTTTCGAGGCTGGCATGATCGCGAAGTTTACTTGACGCCCCAACGCTTGTCAAGTAGACTAGTCGTCAAGTTAACTTGAATCTAGCGCGCATACGTGGCCGGAAGCTTGCTTAGAATCGCGTAGAACGATGTCTGCCGACGAAAACATGGTCATCAACCGGGTCGACGACAACGATACGCCGCTGGGCACAATTGCGCGTGGCAGCGTCTTTGCGGCACATGCGAATTTCCGCGTCGTCCACATATTCGTCTTTAATCACAGGGGTGACCTGCTTCTTCAACAGGTCGGATTTAGCCGAACCCGGCATCCCGGATATTGGGGTTCGTCAGTCGCGGGATACGTTGCCGCAGGAGAGGCTTATGAAGCAGCCGCATATCGCCGTACGTCCCAGGAACTCGGGCTTTCCCACTGCCGGTTGACGTCCGTCGGAAAGACTGAGATGAGCGATGAAGGATGTAAGAAATTCATCGAGCTCTTCACCACCGTGGCGGATGGCCCGTTTGAATTCGACCGCGATCATATTGCAAAGCTGGAGTTCCAATCCCTGGAGCGCATTCTTCAGATGTACCGCAGCGGAGCGCGCCGGTTCACGCCAACGTTTCTGCACGTTCTTCGGTTCTACGATCAAACGCGCCGAGTGGCATAGATGTCCGCTTTTGGCGAGTTCCCGCGCCTTCCCGGGCGGCTATTGGATCTGTACAAAATCGCGGTCGATGAGTACCGGTTTGAGGTCAAGCTCGGTTGGGATCGCGCGATGTACTATCTCATTTTCAACAGCGCGATCGTGTCGGTAAGCACAGGGCTTCTGAAACTGGAGAACCCGCCGGTCATTTATCTCTTTATCGCCGCAATTTACGCTCTGGGAACCGGAATGTCGCTGATCGGAGCGCAGGCAGTAAAGAAGGCGCACGAATATTACCGCCGAACCGTCGTGAAGAAGGCCTTTCTTGAAGGACTGATGGGCCTCAATGCCACCCAGCAGCAGTATGCGGGCCTGACGGCTGCCATTGCGACGACCGAGGGGCAGCGGGATTTCCTGCAGATCCTGCAGGATCCCGAATCCTGGATCAAGCGGCCGTCGCGAAGGGAGGCGATTATGTACAAAATCCGCGCGCTGCTGTTCCTGCTTGCGGCCATCAATCTCGCCGGTGCGGCCACATCTACGTACCTGTTCTTCCGAACCCCGCCGAAAGGCAATTCCAGGCCGCCGGTTCGGATTGTTCCCGTTCGCTACTGGCATGGCTAACTGATAGGGGCATCGGCCTAAGCCGTTGAGCAGCGGTAGGACTGGTGAAAGCGCCCACCGGTCACTGGGTGTCGTCCTGCGAGATGATTCGCGACTGAATTCCACGCGAACCTTTTCCCTGGAGGCCCGTATAGTAGGGTATGAGCTTCGCGCGGATTGGTTTGCTGGCCCTTCTTGCGGCTGTGTGCTTCGGGCAGAAGGCGGCGCCGGAATTCGAAGTGGCGTCGGTTAAGCCGTCGGGGTCGCTGCAGGAGAATGTGCACGTGGGCATCCACATCGATGGCGCGCAGTTCCATGCGGCGCAGATGTCGCTGATGGATTATACCGATATTGCTTACAAGGTGAAGTATTACCAGGTCGATGGGCCGGCGTGGATGGCGGGGGCGCGGTTCGATATCGACGCGAAGATTCCGGATGGGGCGTCGCGGGACGATGTTCCGGACATGGTGCGGCGGCTGCTCGAGACGCGGTTCGGGCTGAAAGCGCATCGCGGGACGAAGGATCTCCCGATTTACGCCATGGTGGTGGCGCCGGACGGCATCAAGATGAAGGCGACGCCGGCGGACGACGCGCAGTTTGCGCCGTGCAAGA
>DATGMH010000017.1:0-5896 GCA_035293725.1 Bryobacteraceae bacterium | reverse complement strand
GGCGGAAGAACTGCGGCCATCTTGGCCAGCTTAACCTCAACCTGCCGCAGGCATGATATCGACCCGCAACGGTATCTCACGCAGTTGCTCATCAACCTGCCGATGGCACGAACGAGTGAACTTCCTGCTTGGCTGCCCGATCAATGGAAGCTTAGCCAGCCTCCGCCCATGGCCAGCCCGTAAAACATTTCCTGTGGTTTATGTAGCGCTCACGTCCGTTCCGACGCGAAGTGAATAAATCGGAGCGAAGCGACGCTGGCATTTGTAATCATGCCTGAGTCTATTCACATGGTCAACTGGCGGCGGTCGGATTCGGTGTTGGTTGGGGGCGAGCAGCATTATTTCGTCTCCGTCCGGGCGATCCGGTCGCGTCCTGCAACGCGCTGTTCGAGGATCCGCACTTTCTGACCGACGTAGGTCCAGTACTCGTCGGAGACGTTGACCCGCTCGACTTCATCGAACAGCCGCGTGAAGTAGTGCAGCGTAGTGATCGGCGTACCACCGCCGCGATCGCACCAGTTGACGTACTTGCGAAGACATCCGAGCAGAATCGCCCGTTCGACCTTCTCAAGCGGGATCCCCTTGCGATACAGTTCGGTCGCCAGTTGATCGTCAGCCGCCGTAAAGACCCTCTGTACACAACGACGTTCGAGGAACAAGCGTTTGACTTGGCTAACATACTCGGACGCGTCTTCTGCCGGACGCGGCTGCAGCGAGCGGCCGGTATGGCCAAAAGCGATCGGCAATCTCAATGAGGGCCCCGTGAATGGGGCGGCAGACCCCTTTAGTGATGAGTTCTTGAAGGCCGGCGACAATCTCCGCTTTGGGTTTAATCAAGGCCCGCGCGATTTCAGCAGGATTCGCGCAGACGGATCCACGGCTGCGCAAGGCATGTAAGCACAGCCACAGAAACAGCTTGAACGCGGAATCCGAGAGCAATGTCAGGGCGCACCCAACCTCACGGCCAGCGGCGAACCATCCTTCCGGTTGTTTCAGATGACAGCGGTAGGCGCTCATTGTCCGTCCTCATCCGGCCTGCGGCCCGCGCTTCTTTCGCAGGGATTCGCCGTTCAGTTCGATTCGATAGGCGTTGTGCACCAACAGATCGAGAATGCTGTCGGCGAGAGTCGGATCGCCAATCTGTTCATGCCAGTGCGCGATCGGCATCTGCGAGGTCAGGATCATGGAGTGACGCTGGTAGCGGTCGTCGCAGATCTCCAGAAAATCGCGGCGCTCGCTGTCCTTCAGTGGCGCCATGGCAAAATCGTCCAGTAATAATATGTCCACCCGCGCGAGCTTCAGCAGCAGGCGTCCGATGCTGCCGTCCACATGCGCCACGGCCAGTTCGCGAAACAACTCGGCCATCTTTTTGTGCAGCACGGAGAAGCCGTCCCGGCAGGCTTTCTGCGCCAGCGCACACCCGAGCCAAGTTTTCCCGATGCCCGTTGGACCGATCAGCAAAATGTTGTGCGTGTGTCGAACCCAGTCGCTGGTAGCCAGCGTGCGCATGAGTTTACGATCCAAGCCGCGGGGATGCTGGTAATCGATATCCTCAATGACCCCGCGCTCTTTCAGCCGGGCCGAGCGCAGGCGGCGCGCCAGCGCCCGGTTCTCCTTCCATAGCCACTGCTGATCGACCAGCATGGCGAACCGCTCCTCGAAATTGAGCTGGCTGGCCTCCGTGGTTTCCAGTTGCGCCCGGAACGCGTCGGCCATCCCGTGCAGTTTCATAACGCGCAGTTTCTCGATCGTCGGTTGATTCAACATCTGCGTTTTCTCCTGAAGTCACTGCAACAGCGTCCTGGGCGGGTCGTAATAACGAGCGCCGCGCAGGTTTTCATGCTGGGGACCGGACCGGTCGGGCTCCGGTGTGATTGCGGGTTCGCGATCCAAGGAGCGTTTGAGAATGGATTTGAGGCTTTGATAGGTGCAGGCCTGGAGTTGCAGAGCGCGCTGGCTGGCCGCTTCCAGCCGCGCCTGCGAACACGTTTTCGCCAGCCGCAAGATACCCAGGCAAGCGCGATAACCCATCTCCGGATGCGGTTTGCTCTCCAGAATGGTGCGAATGACTTGGGCTGTCGCGGCGCCCACGCTCTCGGCCCAATGGATCAATCGCGAGGGCGTCCATTCCACATGCGCCTGGTGACTCTTCGGCATGTGCTCGCGCACGGTCGTATGCCGGTACGCGGCGGAACTGCGCGCGTGGGAGGCGACGCGCTTGCCGGCGTGGAAGATTTCGACTGTGGCGGCGGTATAGCGCGCTTCGAGCTGCTGGCCAGCCAGTTGGTAGGGAATGCTATAGTAATGCCGGTCGATTTCGACGTGATAGTCGATGGATGCGCGAACCGTCTTCCACTCGGCCATTACGTAGGGTTCCGCCGGCAGCAACTGAAGGGCTGGGCGGTCCAGTTCCGCGTATAGCGACGCCCGTGTGCCCTCCCGTTTACGGAAGGGACGATGGTTGAGGCGGTCAAGCAGGACGGCGATGGCGTCGTTCAGTTCGGTCAATGAAAAGAACTGATGATGCCGGAGCGCCGCCACAATCCAACGTTCCGCCAGGAGGACTGCATTTTCCGCTTTCGCCTTGTCCCTCGGCTTATATGGGCGCGCCGGCATAATCGCCGTACTGTAGTGCTGCGACATCTCGTGGTAGGTCCGGTTCAGGTCTGGCTCATACCGGCACGCGCGGCTCACGCCGGTGCGGGGGTTGTCTGGAACGATTAGCTTCGTCGTGCCTTGAAAAAACTCGAACGCCTGGATGTGGGAATCAATCCAGTTCGCGAGGCCCTGGCTCAGCGCCGCGCAGGCGAAGGTATACGTGCTGGCACCGAGCACGGCGACGAAGATCGAGGCCGGACTGGCTTCTCCACCCGCGTTGCTGTAGATCGGAACCGTCGCGCCGGCCCAGTCCACGAACATCTTCTCGCCGGCCCGGTGCTCCTGCCGCAGAACTACGTCCTGATTGCGGCTCCAACGCTGATACAGCTCACAAAACCGGCTATACCCATAGCCGTCCGGATGCGTTTCCCGATATTCCTCCCACAGCAGTTGCAGCGTGAGGTGCTTGTGGGCCTTGAGCTGGCGATGGACCTCAGCGAAATCCACCTCCTGACGCCGTTGCGGGCGGGGATGTTTCGGCGCGGCTGGAAACAACAGCTCATTGAGCTGCCGGTCGTCGATCCCCTCCGGCAGCGGCCAACCCAATCCGGCCGCAGTCGCTCTTTGTAGGTAGCGATGAACGGTGGCCTGGCCGATCGAGCAACTGCGGGCGATCTGATCCTGCCGCAATCCGAGACCGAACCGCAGGCGTAAGACTTCCTTGAGCTTGCGCATAGACAACCTCTTCTGAGGCACTCAGTTCCTCCACCTGTCAGTGGAGCGAACGGGCCTCGGCTGTTGTCCAGCGCCGCCGGCGCCGATGAAGATCTTTTTAGAAATTCATTCCGGGGATGTGAATATTCAATCCAGAGCGGGCCGGATTCTTCATCCATTTCCCGCCGGAATCGTTATTCACATCGCCCCGGAATCTTTATTCACATCACTCCGGAACGATTATTCACATGCCCCGGAATCCGCAGATTTTGGGCTGGGTCCTGTGGATGAAGTGACGCATCAGCCGTCTCAATGCTTCGACCTGATCATTGGCTTTGGCGACGTGCGCCCGAAAGATTCCATTCTCGCCACCACCGGCGAACGTGAATGGGACGAGGTTCGCCAGAAGGCCGCCCACGCCCGAAGTAATCAGCGTTGCGAGCGGATGCGCAGGGACTAGCGCATGCAACGTGGCGAGGTCGTCTCCCCAGATGCAGACGGCAGACATGAGCCTTCTTTTTTGCGAAACGCGACCTTGTTTCATTCAACACGCTATGAAGACTCGGAATTGAATTGCCGGCAGTATAGCCGTTTGTACGCATGGGATTCGGCGCGGCGAGTCTGCAATCGATGCGAAGCGGATGGGGATTACCCACCGACGATGAATGCCGGATCGCGAAGCCGTATGGCGGGATCGGCCAGGATTCCAATGACGATGGGAAGGTGGCGCATAAGGCGCTGCCGGCGGGAGGCGATTCGGGCTTCAATGGCTTACTCGGTGAAGACCGGTCCGAAGATGGCCACTATGCGCAATTGGAAGTCCAAGGCTTCTACTGGACGGCGTCGGAGAGCGGTCCGGACCGCGCATTTTCTACAACTTTAACTGGGGCGGGCAAGCTCTGCATCGCCAGACTCAAGGTGAAAAGCAATGGGCTTTTTCGTCCGGTGCGTCTAAGATTAAAGGCCGCGTTCGCGCGAGAGCGCCTCGCCTCCAGAGGATGCGCGGACACTCCTGGCACTGCGGCCGCAATTTACGAGCCGAACAGAGACATCTGTGGTTGGATTAGGGTATCAATAGCTTGGTTTTGGGCGGAGGGAGCCCGAGAGCGACCGGAGCTTGTCAAGGGCGGAGCGGTTTATTTTGCTCCGCCCATGACATCTGCAGGAGGAAGAGTTCCGAGAGCTTTTACACGAGCGTCCGCCGCGCCTCGTCCGGGGATGATACCCTGTTCGATCCTGTTGAGTTGGGCTCTTGACGGAAGACAATCGCCCGTGTCCAGCGACTAGTCCACATGCGGCCACTTGGGGGGTAGCCGGGGTGATGAATTCGAGCGAAAGTTGATACAGGCATTACACGCGAATTTCTCTCGTGCCATAGAGCAAATCAAGTGAATGAGTCACAGACAATTTGCCGCTTGCAAAGTCACTCGTTTACTGCCGAAAGTCGCGGCAGGCCAAACAGCCGCGCCCAGGCCGCGACGGCAGCGGCCTGCCAGCGGGGAATCGGCGTTCGCATTACCCAATGATCATCGGCGATCGCGATGATGGCGGTGGGATGCTCTGTCATCGATTCGAGCACGGGCCAGACGAGGAGCTGCTCGTAACAGATCAGAATGGCGGCGCGCTCGCCGGCGATTTCGGCGATGCCAGAGCCAAAGAGGCGCAGCGGAACCCCGCCACGGCCCAGCGGGCGCCACATGCCGAGAGGTACAGGAATCCGCTGCAGGAATGTGCCGGTTTGCGCACCCAAGATGAGCGCGGCGTTCAAGTAGGATGGAACATCACTCTGAGCCGCGGCGTGGGGTGCAATGGGTGGTTCGTCCCGAAGCGCCGCCAGCTCTGCGGAGAAGTCGATGCGAGGAGGCGCCGAGCTGGTTGGAATGCCAGCGCCGATAATCACTGTTTTCCCGCTCGCGCGCAGCTCGGCGAGCGTTTGTTGCCAGAAGAGATCCGTGGCGTCGGTCCACATCGGAACCACCGTCTCTGGAAACACGATGACTCGCGCTCGCGATTCACGAGCACGCTCCTGGAGCCAGTGCATGCTCGCGAACTGCGCTGCAGGCGTCCGCTCACCGTGAGATATTCCTCCGAAATTTGTGTTAACCGCCTCCCAGCCGCGTGGTGGAGCTGGCGGTTGCCAAGTGGCGTTCAAGGCCGCCGTTAGCATCAATGTGAGCAAAATCGTCGCTCCCGGAGCTATCAGACAGATGGCTGGCAGTATCGCCGTCGCGATCAAGCCCAACCAACCCGTGCCGGGGAATAACAGTCCGGCGGAGCAGAGCGGCGACACCCAGCCGATGATGCCCAACGGAGGCACGGCGCTGATAGCCAAGCCCAACGGGACTCGCCAAAGAAGCTGGGGCCGCTTCGTCGTCCAAGCGGCCGCCCAAGGCGCGGCGAGCAGCGAGGAAGCTCCAATCCACATCAGTACGGCATACTCTACCGGCGGATCGGGACCAAAGAAGTTCCGCGCGGCCGGAATAACTGGCCATGTCGCGCCCGCGTAGTAACTGGCAGTCACAAAAACGGCATCGCGCCGCTTCGTCTGCGCCATGGTGAGAACAGGCATGAGGCACATCAGGGC
>DATGMH010000016.1:0-3941 GCA_035293725.1 Bryobacteraceae bacterium | reverse complement strand
GCGGAGCACACAACCATTGTACTCGGGCGGAAAGAGCGGAAGAGATGTAACGCGCTGTTGACCAAAGGGGAGCCGTGAGCTAGCATAGTGTTGCGGGGTGGAGCAGTCTGGTAGCTCGTTGGGCTCATAACCCAAAGGTCGGTGGTTCAAATCCACCCCCCGCAACCAATAAAATCAGTTGGTTACGAGCTTCCGGCGCAAATCCCAAGACCACTTTAGCAGGCTGCTGAAAAACTAAGTTTTCCCCACCTGCGCCGACACAGAATCAACAACTTGCGGCGCCGATTTTGGCGGCTGCAGGCGTTTTTCAGCAGCCTGTTAGACCACATTAACCAGTTCTCTCCGGTTTTTCTCTGCGGAGGCCGCGGCGGTTGGCTGCGCGTCCCCCTTCAGGACCATTTGAACAACGTTCTGGTGTGCTTCCCTCTTGCTGTCGGTCATTGCCCTCCCGTATACATTCATCGTCGTTTGAATGCTGGCGTGCCGCATCAACTCGCGCTGGACTCCGATCGGCGCTTCCGTCTGGTCGAGCCACGAGCGGAAGCTGTGCCGGAACGTTTTCCAGCCGATTTTGGCTTTGATGCCCGCCGCCTTCGCCGCCGGTCGAATGTGCTTCTTCTGAATTTCCTCCTGATGGTACGGCCTCTCGGTGGCGGGATTCGCGAATAGCCAGCCCTCTTTCGTGGGGTAGCAGCGATCCCGATACGCCAATAGCTCCTTCGCCAGCTCCGGAGCGATCGGCACCACGTCGCGCGAGTATTCGGTCTTCACATCGTCCACACGGCCATGAACGACGCCTCGTTGGACCAGCAGCGTCGATTTCTCGAAATCGAAATCGCCCCACTGGAGGCCAACGATCTCGCTGGCCCGAAATCCGAGGCAACCCGCGATCAAGACCATGGTCCTGTACGGCTCCCGAATGTGCGGCAGCAATTTGTGAAATTCGTCCGCGCTGAGCACGGATGGTCTTTCCAAACGCTTGCTGACATTCTTGACCCGCACCAGTTGCATGGGATTGGCCTCGACGAGTTCCCAACGCTGAGCGCACTTGAACAGTGTGGACATCAGGGATCTGATGTGCCCACGCGTTTTCGGCGCCAACGTCAGGCGCTTTAGCCAATCCTCAACCGCCATAGCTTTCACGCTGGCGATAGCCGCCTCTCCCCAACGCGGACGAATGTAGTTGTCCAGATACGACTGGTACGATGCCCGCGTTGAGTAGCGTGCTGGCAGTTCTTCCTCCTCGTAGCGCGCGATCAACGCTGCCACGGTCGAAGCCGTCACAGGCCCGAGCGTGTGCTCCGCGTTAATCCGCAGAATGATCGATTGCACGGCGTCCGATTTGCGGGCCGCGGCTTCAGTCGCATACTCCAGAAGCGTCCCTACGGTGACGGCGCGCAAGGCTCGCCCGTTCCCCTCGGGCAGGGGTTCGTAATACCTAAACTCCCATACTTTTAAACCGTTTCCTCTCTTCTTCACTCGAAGACTTCCGTTCTGATATCGTGTGCGCGTAAACAAGGTATTCTCCTGTCACGGCACGAGTGGCGGTTTCGAGTTTAGCCCGGTGCGGAGCCAGGTGTCCAGTTCGGACGCGCGGAATCGCCAGAGGTCCCCGATTCGATGGGACGGCACGGCTCCTGATCGCGCCAGCTTTTGCAGCGTCTTCGGGTGGATGCCGAGTAACGCCGCGGCCTTTTGCGTGTCGAGCAACGGCTCGAATTGGGGGAGGTCAAGCGTTGGTGTCATGGCTTCAAAACAGGGTTTTCTCGTCTTCTGGCGTTGCGGGGTGGTAATTGAAACCGGGCCGCTTCGCCAAGCTCGCGCGGTAGTTCGCCAGTGGATCAGGGTTGCGAATGGCGCTCTGCGGACCGATGAGCGCCGGCACCGGCAGCGAAGCGATCGCGGTGGATTGTAATGGCACGCGAGCCGATCGTTCTGGCACTCGTTCCAGGTGCGGCTTTGCCTCTTCGCGCCGGCGGATGCGGCTGATATACGACGTCAGGCTGGTAACGCCAACGGTGATCCCGGCGTCTTCCGCCAGCCAGGCGCAGATCGTCTTCATGCTCTGGCCAACCGCCAGCGCGGCTTCGATATCCGGCCACAACGCCCGGATCTGCGCCGCTTTCGTGGACGGCTTTTCCGCGCGGCGTCGCGCGAGGCGGGAACGAGCGTTGGCGATCCAGGTTCGGTCGTCCTGCGTCTGATGCGCTCCAGACAAAAAATGCCCCCTAATTACTAAGGGATTCTCAGGTGGGGGTAAGGGACGGTAAGAGCCAAAGTTTTTGTGAAGAACCCGCCAGCCGCGACGGTTTGCGACAGCTTACGACACTTCGCGGCAAAATTCAGCAATATTCAACAGAATTCAACAACCGCGGCAGATTGCGTCAACCTGCGACGATTTGCGACAGCCTCCAGCCAGCCCCCAGACCGGTTTCCGGCCGCGAAAGGCTGGTAATGGAACATAAAGGAAGTGTCCGACGTGAGTTTGTTTTTCCTCCCGCAAGACGCGGTTGACGCTACGATTTTATCGTCCGACAGATTCGTCCTTGTGTTCGACACATGTTCGACGCGGAATTTTGGTCAAAAAAATCGCAGACGCAGCGTCCCTAAGTGCCTCTGGCAGTCCCCTTAGTATATAGGGGAATTCAGGGATTGTAGTGGGGCGATGCCACCGGCCGGCGCCATGCGACAATGCCGTCGATGCAGGATCATGAACTTTATCGGCGCATTCTCGGAATCGAGGCTCCCTGGTATGTGGACTCTGTTGACCTGAGATTGGAGGTTGGCGAGATCCACGTTTATTTGCGTCACCACGAGATGATCGAGTGGGCCTGTGCGGAATGCGGAGCGGCCTGCAAGCTGTATGATCACCAGCCGGAGAGGCGCTGGCGGCATCTGGACACCTGCCAGTATCAGACGATCTTGCACGCGCAGCCGCCGCGGAGCGAATGCCGCGAGCACGGTGTCAAGGTAGTCAAGCTCCCTTGGGCGGAACCTTCGAGTCGATTCACGGCGCTGTTCGAGGCACTGGCAATCGAGTGGTTGAAGGCGGCGAGCCAGAAGGCCGTCGCGGGGCTGCTGCATCTGAGCTGGGATGAAATCCACGGCATCATGGAGCGGGCCGTGCAGCGCGGTCTGGGGCGGCGGCAAACCGAACCGGTGGCCGAGATTGGCGTAGACGAGAAGGCGTTTCGCAAGGGGCACAGCTATCTGACTCTGGTGAACGATCTGATGCGGGGACGCGTACTGTATGTGGCCGAAGACCGGAAGCAGAGCAGTTTGGATAGTTTCTGGGAAACGCTAACGGTCGAACAAATCGGCGGAATTCGGGCAGTGGCGATGGACATGTGGGACCCGTACATCGCCTCAGTGAAGGAACACGTACCGGAGGCCGACGGGAAGATCGTGTTCGACAAGTTCCATGTAGCCAAGCATCTGGGCGATGCCGTGGACAAGGTGCGACGGAAGGAACACAAAACCTTGAAGGCTGCCGGAGATGACCGCTTGGCGGGGACACGGTATGACTGGCTCCGGAACCCGGCGAAGATGGAACCGGAGGATCGCAAGGAATTCGCCGAGCTGCGAAACAGCGGATTGAAGACGGCGCGCGCCTGGGCGTTGAAGGAGACGGCCATGGCGCTATACGACTACGTCTACGAACGGCCGGCGAGGAAACACTTCCGGTGGTGGCACGGATGGGCCGTCCGGAGTCGGCTGCAACCGATGATCGAAGTGGCGCGGATGCTGAAACGGCGGTTCGACAACATCATCACGTACCTTCGGCATCGCATCACAAACGCGAGCAGCGAATCCATTAACGCCAAGATCCAATGGGTGAAGTACACGGCACGGGGCTTCAGGAATAGGCAGAACTTCGTGCATGCCATCTACTTCCACTGCGGCGGTCTGGACTTGGCCCCCACTAAATAGCCGGAAGCGCC
>DATGMH010000015.1:0-10110 GCA_035293725.1 Bryobacteraceae bacterium | reverse complement strand
GAGAACCGCCTGGCGACCATCGTTGGAACGAAAACATCAGGCCGCCTCGCCGCATGGTCCCGGTTCAAGCCTGGCTTCGGATACCGCCTCACGATTCCGGTAGCAGCATTCGTGAGTTGGAAAGGAACGCAAATTGAGGGGCAGGGAATAGAGCCCGATGTGTCTGTAGATTGGTCATTCCCCGATGCCGCACATGGTCATGACGTTCAGCTCGAGCGGGCAATCGAGGTGACGAATTCGCTGTAGGTGAGAACGTGAAAATACAGCAATGAGCCAAGCATTACTGGCGATAAATCGCCAATCACGCTCCAGGCGCGACCTTGGCGGGAAAGTAGTCGCTCGCGTCGTTATCTGCGTTTCGTGTTGAGAGCCAGTAGGAACCCGGTTTAATCCCTCTCAGATCGAGCATAACGGTGACAACCTCGCGGGGACCGTCCGCGACGGCGCGCGCGACAGCTTTCACCAACGTGCTCGCCGCGTGGCGATCACTGCAGAGTGCAATCTGGTACGTGCCGGGTCTGCTGAAGCGAGGCAGGATCACCTTCAATTCCAGTGGTGCTGGAGGAAGATAGACGGGCTTGGCGTGACTGGTTTGTTCTCCTCGGAAGGCATCTGGCTGCTCGAAAAGGTCCGCCGTTCTTCTCAGGAGAGCAACCGAAGCAATCTCAGATCCCGTCTTAGGCTGTATCAAGACTCTTATCGCTACGGTGGCGAAGATGATCAAACACGCGGCCACAGCCGTTGCGACGATCAAACGGCGACGCCGCACTGCGGCGGCCTGTCGTTCAAACGTTCTGAATTCCTGAAAACATGGTGAGCAGTGCGCCACGTGCGCACAGGCCGGATGATCAATGGGGAGTTCGTGT
This sequence comes from Bryobacteraceae bacterium, assembly GCA_035293725.1. GTDB lineage: Bacteria > Acidobacteriota > Terriglobia > Bryobacterales > Bryobacteraceae > Palsa-89. The sequence goes on along the minus strand of DATGMH010000015.1, from coordinate 9,244 downwards.
GCCGCCAGACTGCGAAGGACTTCGTTTCCTGGACAGCCCACGCGATCGGGGTTCGGATACCCATGCAAAAACACGTCCTCAAAGAGGCCGTCGAGGTCATCTTTATGACGCGTAAGCATTGAGGCGAGAGGGCTCAACGCAATTATGCCCTACTGCCTTAACAGTCCTCGTTCCAGCAGCTTCGCCTTCAATCGATGCTTCATTTGTGCCAGGGCATGTTTGCTGATCTTCAAGTGAGCCGCTATTTCTTCATCATCGAAACCGAATCGTTTCTGGTGGATGTAGAGTTGTTCTCGATCCGTCAGATCCAAGAACACAGCTTTCAGCTTCTCGCCTCGGAGCAGTTCACTCTCCGGGTTTTGATGATTCAGTGTGAGCGCGAGATTATGCAGTGATTGCTCGGCCGCAGACAGTGACTGTTCGCGCCCTCGCTTGCGCACCGCGCTGATACCGGTGTTGAAAAGCGACCGCCGCACCAAGGTCGAAAGACCCTGTAGGGAGGGACTCCGAAGCCAGAACCGCGTAACTTTTCGCGCCGTGTGTTCAGCCCCGTCGCTCAATTCGGCTGGATCACACCCGGCATCCGCAAAATGCTCGAAAATTGCAGGCTCGTATTTCTGAACTGCCTCCATGACCGGCTGCGGGAGCGGGTTGCCTTCATCGTCCACGAGAAACAGATTTGGGGAGGAGGAACCCATAGCAGAGCCGGGCTAGTTTGAACCCCAGTATAACGACTCAGACGTTTCCGAGTGGCAACCGGCAAACAATTTTTTGCGCGTCGCCGTGATAATCGGCGAACGCCGAGCGTTCATTTTTATGGAGGGGACAATTTGCCCCACAGGAGGTTCCGTGAGTTCTGCCGCCGCTGCTACCGCAACCGTGATCGTGATGGAGCGGATTTCGCCCCAAGACCTGCGTACCGCTACGAAATTCTTGCTTCCTGAAATTATCTGGCTCGCCCAAGGAATTCGCTCAGCCGGCCTGGTCAACAACGATGATCGGCCCGAAATCGCCGAGTTTCTAAAGAAGGCTCGGGAACTGCAGGCGTGCCTGACCGCGATCGAGGACGAGTCGCGAGCACTGTCCGGCGCAGCTTGAATTCGAATCCCTTTTCGGGCCAGCCCCGTCGCTAGTGTCTGTTCGCACGTACGCGCATACGTGCGTACGTGCAAGACATCACATCAGGGCTATTCCCGATAAATAGCAGTCTATTTCGGCGAAAATCAACCGCCTGGCTTGACACGGTTGTCGGAGTGAGCTTAAGATCGGTTTAATTACAGACGCAGATGCGTCTGCACAATACACGATGGATTTTGCTGATCTATTGGCTCAGGGTCGTGTCGCAAAGAAACTCCGCCTGGAAGATGTCGGAGCAGTTATGGGTTGCACAGCTAGTTTCGTGGGCCATCTCGAGGCGCGGCGGCGTAAGCCGGTCACGCTCCCTCCGGCCGAAGACAAGGCGCGAAAGATCGCGCAGCTCTTTGATTGTGATCCAGAGGTGTTCGTGCGGCAAGCTTTGCAGGAGCGCGGCACGATCAAACTCTCCCTGCACCCGCCACATGTCAGCGATGTTCTCATCGCGATCGCAGCAAAAGGCTTGTCCAGAAGGGAAGCGAATCGGTTTTTGCGGATTCTGACGTGTCAGCGTTCAGAAGCTGCTGCATAGGTGAAGCGTTGTTGGTGACGAAGGAAGGAGAAATGAAAAGGCCCGGAACCCTCTCACGAATCCCAGGCCTTAAAGGACTTTCGCTATGTCCATCAGTCTATCTGAAGTTGATTTCAAAGGCAAGAGTTGTGCGCGAATTTCGGCGAAAACACGGGAGAAAAACGATGCCTAGCCGAGTTCTGCGCGATGGAATCCTCGATTCCAAACGGGTTGGCGAATTATCGGAACGCGCAGAGTTGTTTTATCGCAAACTCTTCAGCGTTGTCGATGACTATGGCCGCTACGAAGCAGATGTGGAGCTCCTTCGTGTGAAGCTCTACGCACGCCGCCTCGATGAGGTGTCGGTCTCCGATGTTGCTGGATTTTTGCAGGAGTGCTGCGAAGGTCCGAACCCACTGGTTCTCATCTACGAAGCCGAAGGTAAGAAGTTACTCCAGATTGTGAAGTTCGGCCAGCGGGTGCGGACGAAGAAATATCCTGATCCGCCTCCTGACGCGTGGGCACCGTATTCGGGGAATGGTCTTGCCGCCAACAGCCGGCAGATGTCCGCGGGTGTTGCCACACGCGAGCCATTGCCAAGTGATAGCGAGCCGATGCTCGCAGATGCCAACAGCCGCATGCAATTGGCGGCAGATTGCGGACAGTTGCCGGCAAGCACTTTAGAGAGCAGCAACAATGTCATCGACTCGTCATTTTTTGGGCTTGCTGACAAATGTCAGCATGTGTCAGCAAATGCGCGCCTCGCGCGCGCGTCGACTACGACTACGACTACGACTGCGACTAGGCGGCAGCCGACAGAGAACGGGTCCAACGGCAATGGTCACAAGCCGGACGGGTTTGACGAGTTCTGGTTCCGATACGGTGAGGCCACGGGCAAGCCGGTGACAGAAGCTGACCGTGAGAGCGCACGCGACGAATGGGCAGCGCTGTCCATGGTCGAGCAACTTCAGGCCGTGGCCTACATTCCGCGCTACCTCGAAGAGGCCGCGCCAAGCCATCCACGGTACTGTCTCAAACCAGCCGCGTATCTCGCCAAGCGTTCCTGGACGGCTATATCGCTCAAGCAGCCACAGCGAGAACCATCGGGTGTCCCGATCGAGGAGATCGTCTGATGTCGCGCAAGCGCCCAACCCCACCAGAACCCGCAATACCCGAGTTGCCGCATCTGCCGGAAGCCCCCGAAGCCGAACGCTTCGTTCTCGGTGGCGCATTGGCTTACCCAGAACAGCTACCCGAGATGCTGGCGATGATTTCACCGGACGATTTTTCCGCCGAACGCAACAAGCGCATCTGCCGCGCTCTTGCGGATCTGCACGAGCGCGGAGAAACGGTAAATCGGGTCACCCTCGCCAATGAACTCTCCCGCAAGCAGCAGCTTGAGTCTGTCGGGGGCCTGAGCTACATCGTTTCGCTTGATGAAGGCATGCCGCGACTTTCGAATCTCGAGAGTCTCTGTGCCATAGTCCGCGAGAAAGCCACTCTACGGCGGGCTATTTTGGCCGCTCGGGAATTGATGCAGCGGTGTTTCGCGCAGGAAAACACCGCCGAAGTTGCCGTTGACGCAGAGAGGATTATCGAACTTCTGCAGTCGGGAAGCAAGCCCGGAATCCGTGCCCTATCGCCCGGCGAGATTCAGGACCGTGAGGGCGGCATCAACCGCTTCCTTAGCCCGGATAATCAGCGCGGGATTGAAATCCCGTTTGCCACGATGAACCGCACGTTAGGCGGCCTGCGCAGATCGCGCCTGATCACGCTGGCTGCGCGTCCCGCAGTCGGCAAAAGCGCGTTGGCATATCAGTGGGCGGAATATGCGGCAGAGCAGGGAAGTCGAGCGTTGCTTGTCCTGCTCGAAATGGCAGATCGGGATTTGCTCTATCGCGCCATCACCGGAAGGGCGCGCGTGAGCGCCTACAAATTCCGGCTCGGCGAGTTGAACCAGACGGAACGATGGAACGTCAACACCGCCTGGAACGAAATTGTCGAACTCGGCGACAGGTTGTTGATTTGTGATCGAACGGATATCACTGTTCAGGGCATCGCCGCGCTGGTCCGCAGCTTGGCCGCGCGCAACAAAAAGCCGGATGTTCTTTTCGTCGATTACCTGCAACTGCTGCCGGCGGTCGGGCGGTTTGAAAACACCTACGCGCTCGTCTCGTACCAGATCCGCCAGTTGCATCTGATCGGCAAGCAGTTCGATATTCCCGTCGTTGCGCTGTCGCAGCTCAGCCGCGACAGCGAAAAGACGGGACGGGAGCCGCAGTTGAGCGACCTGCGCGACTCGGGTGCAATCGAAAGCGAATCGCACCAGGTTGTCTTCCTGTGGGCGAAAGACGACGCGCTGAGCGAAGTCGAACCCATCCGCACCGTCCGCTGGAAAGTAGCCAAGAACCGAGACGGCATGCTGAACCGCGGCGAGCTCCAGTTTGAGCGAAAGTACGCACGCTTTCTCCCAGAGCAGGCTGTGCCGGCGAGGGAGATCGCATGAGTACGACCACGAAAGGAGGAACCGTTTAGCGAAAGAACACGCGAAGAGACACACCAACGCATTCCTCCAAGGGGGCTGCACCCAAAGCGTTCGGGCAGCCCCAGGCTTTCAACAGTTCAAACCCAAAACCTTTGGAGAAGGAGATTCAAAGAGAAAACACATGAAGGAAGTTGTAAAAAAAGTTGAACACGGGCTCGCGACCGGCTGGCGCAAAATCGCGCCGCATGGCCGGAGCGTCGCGCCGTTTTTCATGATGATTGCCCTGTCCGCGGCAGCGCGGGCACAAGGCTCGATCGATTTCTCTGGAGCGAACACGCTCATGGGGGATTTCAAGACCTTCGCTATCTACGCTGGCGCAATCATTGCCTTCGGCTGCCTCATCTGGGCTGGGCTCAAGATGATGGGCGGCCGTTTCCAAGACGCCATCCCCCAACTGTTCGGCGCACTTTTCGGTGGCGCTGTGCTCGGTTGGGGTGCCGGCTGGATCGGCTCGCTAACCGGACAAACGATCTAGGAGCGAGACGATGCTGACTGCCAAACGAGGAGAGCCGCTGACGATCAACTCAGCCTTGAATAAGGCACGGACAAAATTGGGTCTTGACCTCCCGACCTGGTTGTCGATTGCGTTTGTATCGGCCACGGTTTTCCTCTTTGGCTATCGGTTAATCGCCCTCCTCACGTTCGCGGCTTTGGCGGGCGCGGCGTGGGTGATTATCCGCAAGCACCCCAAAATGCTTCAGCTCTGGTTTTTGAGGTGGCGACAGCACGCCTACTATGATCCACGCAAATACTGACCGCTCCAATCCGTGGTTCGCGACGGCCGGCGCTGCTTGCAGCATCGTGCCGATCGCGCGCTTCGTCCACAAAAACTTCTTCGCACTCAAAACAGGCGGCTACGGCGCGCTGTTTTCGCTCAATGGCGTCGATGAAGAAGGCCGGACCGATGAAGAGCTGGACGCTATCACCAAATTTTTGGAAGGAGCGCTCCGGGTTCTCCCGCACGATTCCTGCCTGTACCAATACACCCGCATTCAGTCCGGGTACGATCTTCCGCGGCGGTCGAAGTACGAGAACCCAGTTACGGAAGAATTCGTCACTGACCGCCTTACCTTCCTAGCGAGCACGGCTGGATTCCGGCGCATTTCGCTGTTTTGGTGCCTCACGCTCGAACCCCCGGTAAAGAACGTCTTCAACAAAAATCCGAAGCAGAACGCGGTCGAGAGTACGAGGCGGTTGGCTTCGCTGCAGAAGACAGCCACGCTGCTCGAAGGACACTTGAAATCAATCATCGGGCTCACGCTGTTGGAAAAGCAGGAAGTCTTCCAGTTCTTCAGCCAGCTTTTCAACCTGGAAGACTGGGCCGAGCGGCGGACGCTCAAAACAGATGATGGTGTCGACCGCCAGATCGTCAGCAGCCCGATCAAATGGCATAAAGAACACGATCACGTACGCGTTGGCAAACGCTACGTCCAGTTATTTTCGCTGACAGATACCCCCGCTGCCTCGCGCCCGTGCCTTTTCTCAGGGCTCCTAACGCTCGACTGCGACGCAATCCTCTGCACGAGCTGGCGGCCCAAAACGACGAGCGAAGCCAAAAGCGAAGCCACGGCGCAGGAAAAGTTCAATGAGTTCTTCAAACATTCCATATTTCAGCGGTTGATGAGCAAGAACAATCAGGCAGATCTGGAGAAGACGGCCAGTGCGAAAGCGGCGAACGAAAAAGTAGATGAGCTGACCGAAGTCATCAAATCGCTCGACAAAAAAGGACAGGGCCAGTTCTCACTGAAGCTGTTGCTTGCCGCCCGCAGTGCGGCCGAGCTCAATGAGAACATTCCCACTGTTCACCGCATCTTCGTCGATGCGCAGGCTCCAGTTGTCGAAGAGACTCTCGGCAATCTGTCCGCGCTCTATGCCATGATGCCGGGGAACCAGCAGTTCAACGTCTACCCGTTGTGGTTACGGGAAGATCACAACGCTCGCCTGGCGCTGATTTACGCCCCGCACATCGGTCATCCCTACTCGGACGATCTCGATAGCGAATATCTCAATATCTTCGAGACCCGCACGCGAACACCGTTTTTCCAAGACGTTTACGTGAACGGCGTCCGCGTGATGCTCATCATCGGCCCCACAGGGACAGGTAAGAGTGTGCATGCCAATCAAATGCTCGCTCTAGAGCAGAAGTACAACGGCTTCACGTACATATTCGACATCGGTGGGAGCTACGAAAGCCAGGTTGAACTCTACGGCGGCCGCATCGACCGGATCGGGATCGATGGCCCGCGCATCAATCCGTTTTCATTACCGCCGACGGAAGAAAACCTGACCTTTCTCTACTCGTTTATCAAGCTGCTGCTCACGAGCGGCGGTGCGGTGCTCCAGCCGGAAGACGATGACGTAATCCATAAGGCAGTTCGGTCGATGTACCATCTCGAACCGCAAAATCTTCGTCTCGGCAATCTTTTCTTGCCGCCAAACCTGAACCGCTACATGAAGAAGTGGGTGGGCGATGGCGTCTACGGCAAGATCTTCGACAACGTGGAAGACACCCTCACGTTATCGCGTATTCAGTGCTTCGATTTCGCCCGTATCAACAACAAGGCAAACAAGGACCTGATTGAGCCGCTGATGGTCTGGATTTTGCGCTGCATCGACGACGTGCTCTATAACCCGGCAAATCTCGGCGTTCCCAAACACGTGCTTATTGAGGAGCTGTTCAAGAACATGAAAAACAAAGAACTCCTCGAGGGCGCGTTGGAATCGATCAAAACCGTGCGCAAGAACCTCGGCGGCGTCACACTGATCGCGCAAGATGCCAAAGATATGGGCGAGAACGCTGGCTCGATTGTAAACTCCTGCTCTTGCTTCCTGTTTTTGCCGGATGTCACCTATAACCGAGCGCTGTACGCGGAAATGTTCAACCTGAACGCTCAGCAACTGAACCTGTTTGAAAGTTTGCGGGAGCGCGAGGCGCTCTACATCAGGCGTGATGGCCTCACAAAAGTCGTGACGCTCAATCTCGACCGGGCCAGTTATGCCAAGTTCTCCACCAAACCGAAGGACCGCGTGCGCCGCGCCAAATTGGTTGAACTGTACGGGTTGCGCGAAGGTCTCGCGCGTTTCGCGCAGGAGGAGGTCGCATCTGCCAAATGACTTTATACCGAGGAGTAAGGCCCATGAAACGAATCACTCTGCTTCTGACAGCTTCCGCCCTGAGCGCGCTGGCCGCCGAACTCGGCCAGACGCTCCCTCCACTGACACCCAGCTCACCACGCACGGTCGTCGTGATCGAATCTCAGACCCCGCCCCTGGTACGCGCGGCGCTCTTGCAATCCACACTGATCGTCTTGCCGGAACAGGAAAAGGTAGCCACCGTATTCGGCGGCGACACGGCCAGCTGGGTGTTTGACGGCGGCCACGTCGCGAGCCGTTTCGTTTCCATCAAGCCCAAGATCGCCGACAGCAGCACAGACGTGCACATCATTTCCGACCACGGTAATGAGTACACGTTTCAGCTCAAGGAGATCAGTAATGACTCCGATCACCACTTCGATTCGAAGATTTTCGTTCAGCCCGGCGACAGAGGTTCGAAAGAAAAGCTCATCCAGCTTCCGGTCTTCGTGCCGGCAGCGGAAGTGAACGACAAGCTGGACCGGCTTCGGAAGGAACTCGATGAGGCGAAAGCCGCTGCCGAAAAAGAGCGGCAGGAGGCGCATAAGGAAGCCGAACAGTATCGAAGCACCTATCCCGGCAAACTGCATTTCGATTACGCCTGGGATCAAAAGCGCGGTTCCAAACTCGGGCTGGAGGAAATCTGGCGCGATGACAAGTTCACCTATCTATGTGGGCATTTTCAGGAGCCGCCCGTCGTTTACGAGCTGAAGGACGGGAAGGGAAGTCTGATCAACTTCGATTTTGCGAACGGTCTCTACACCGTTCCCAAAATGCTCGACCAGGGCTATCTCGCGATAGGAAAACAGCGCATGGATTTCCGGCGAACGGCAGAAGGGCAGTAACGAGAAATGGCCGAGCCGATGGAAAACCCCACGCCCGGTACGGTACCGGAACAGCCGGAGGCGACTGCTCCGCTCCGCAAAAAGTATCCGTTGCTCATTGGTCTCATGGGCATCATTCTTCTGTTCGGCGTCGTAAACGTGATCGGGTTGATTGCGGGCAAGAAGAGTCACCCGGCACCGAAAGGCTCTATCACCCAAAGGCCCTCAACAGCCAATTCACAGGAGGTGGCGAGCTTCGAGACGCAACAGCGCCTCGAAGCCGAAAGAGACGCCCAGCGCCGTGCGAGGCAGCAGCGGCTATCGGAACAGTTGCGCCAACTCGAGGAACCGGGACCGGAAAGCCAAAACGCGCCTCCGATGACCGATGCGCAACGCGCAGCGATTTACGGCGACGGTAATCCGAACGCGCCGCAGCGCGTCTCGGGAATGTCTGAAGCGCAAGCAGAAGCAAAACAGCGCCGACTTGCTCGCGAAAAGCAGCATCAGGACGCGATTAACAGCGACACGGTCGCTATTGATTTCGCCCGATCAGCGACTGCTCCACCGAAGAAAGAGGGTGCAACAAACGCGCCGGCGGAATCTGGTGCTGACACCACCGATCCCGAGACCGCCCGCACTCTCGCCGAACTCGCACAACAAGAAAACGAACTTCGCGAGCTCGCGGAGCAGCAGAAAGCGGCCGAAGCCGTAGCAGTACAGCGGGGCGGTGGGAATAATGCCCCGACTACGGCCGCGCCGCCCGTCACCGGCTCCAGCCAGCCGCAAACGGGATCTACGCCCGAAGCAGTGGCACACAAATCCGGCGCCTCCGCCGCAGAGCAGAAACCAGAAGCGCGCGATGCAGCTCTACGCCGTTACGACTTCGATGACTACGACGGCAAGCTTTATAGAGTCTTCGAGGGGACCGTGCTCGAAGGCGTGGTCACCAATCACATTGACGGCGCTGTTAATGGGCCGATTCTCATCATGCTCACGACGGATTACTACTCGCATGATCATCAGCAGCTTCTGTTGCCGCAAGGCACGCGCCTCATCGGCAGCGTGCAGTCGGTATCGAGCATGCAGCAACGAAAGCTG
>DATGMH010000014.1:0-3165 GCA_035293725.1 Bryobacteraceae bacterium | reverse complement strand
GGCGTTCGGCTGCTCGACTTGACGATCGACCAAGACGAACTATTCGGGCTGTCGGGATTCTCGAAGCAATATGGCCTGTGCATCCTCGTCAACACGCGAAACACGTTGGAGCGGAATATTTTCACGGCCGCGCACGAGTACGGGCATTTACTGATGCACCGCCCGTTCTATAGGAACGTGGATTTGCAGGAAGCGGCGGAGCGCGACCCCGAGCTCGAAGAGATGGCCGACGTATTCGCTGCAAATTTCCTGGTTCCCGAGTTTGGGCTTCGGGACGTTTGGGCAAAGAATGCCGGGCGGAAGGAGGTAAAATTCGAAGACCTCGTATTCCTCAAGCACCACTTCCGCGTCAGTACGAAGGTGATTGTCAGACGGCTCAAGGACATCGGCTTGATTTCCGAAAAAGAATCCGGTGAGCTGATGGTCCGCGCTTATAAAGCGCAACCCGATGAGAAGGTCGAATACGCGCCGCTGAAGAACGAGAAAATTGATTTGATCGCGGAGTGGAAGACTGTTTCACGGTTCTTGTATCTCGCGCGTAAGGCCGCGCTCTCGGGCCTTATTTCAATCGGGAAGCTCGGGGAACTCATGGGCAAGAACGTGCTGGAAGTACGGTCACTCGTTCAGCAGTGGCGGAAGGAGCTGGCAGTTGCACCTGCTTAGCTCCGGAGAATTCTCCGTTGATTCGAACGTCGTCGCGGACTTCTTCCTGGTCGGAAAGCTTGACCTGCTATGCGGACTGCTCCAGGGAAGGCTGTTTGCTTCGGATTTTGTCTTGAATGAGTTGGAAGAGGCCGGCATCAGCCTGCCGTGCGCAGAGGCAGTAACGCTTTCGACCGAGGAAGAATTGGCGCTTTTTGACGACATCCGCAAGAATAATCCACCGCTGGGCTCTGGCGAGATCGGCGCCCTCACCGTCGCAAAGCTTCGAAAGTCCGGCGCTATGACAAACGATAGCCGAGCTCGACGAGCAGCTGAGGAATTGGGTATTCCAGTGTCCGGCACACTCGGAGTTCTGGAATACGCTGTCGAGGCCGACCGTATTTCCGCCGAGGCGGCAGTTGGCATCCTTGAGCAAATGATCCAAGCAGGGGCATGGTTTTCAGACGAGCTGGTCAGGATGTTCCGGACGAGAATCCTGGAGGAAGATTAGCCGGAAACCTTCGGGAGTTTTTCGACGGATCTTTACAGGAGCGAATGGATTCGTGATAATTCTCGCGTTCAAGGTGGAATCTGAGGACCTTTGATAAATGCCTACGTTGGAATGGATTGGTAAAAAGGCTGTCATCAATCATCATCGGGAAGTTCCGTACCGCCTCTTGCGTTGTGATCCTGCTCTGTCAGTGGGCGATCCTGATTGCGGAAACTTGCTTGTGCAGGGCGATAATCTTTTGGCTCTGAAGGCGTTGTTGCCCTATTATGCCGGCAAGGTGAAATGCATTTACATTGATCCCCCCTATAACACGGGAAATGAAAAATGGGTTTACAACGATGCCGTGAACAGCCCCGAAATGCGGGAATGGCTGGGCAAGGTTGTTGGCGCTGAAGCCGAGGACCTGTCGCGCCATGATAAATGGCTCTGCATGATGTACCCGCGGCTCTCGCTGCTCAAAGACTTCCTGACCGAAGACGGGGCGATCTTTATCAGTATTGACGATAACGAAGTGCAAAGCCTTCGCAGCGCGATGGATGAGATTTTTGGGAAGCGCAATTTCGTTGCAACTGTAATCTGGGAAAAGATTTTTGGCCCGAAAAATACGGCTCGGCATTTGTCAGAGAGCCATGACTATATCGTCATATACGCTAGGGATGCGGAGAAGTGGACGCCGAGACTAATTCCACGTCGGCCCGAGCAAGACGCACGTTACAAGAATCCCGATAATGACCCTCGCGGTCCCTGGACATCGGGCGACGTATCCGCACGAAATTTCTACGGAGCGGGAACATACTCGATCACTTGCCCTTCGGGGCGAATCATTTCGGGCCCTCCTAAAGGAATGTATTGGCGCGTGTCGAAGGAGGAATTCGAGCGGTTGGATCGTGACCGTCGCATTTGGTGGGGTGAGTCAGGAAACAACGTTCCTCGGATCAAGCGGTTTCTCTCTGAAGTAAAGCAGGGTCTCGTCCCCGAAACTATCTGGCCTCACAAGGAAGTTGGAAACACGCAGGAAGCAAAGAAGGATCTGCTGTCAGTTTGCGACTTCAAGGATTCCACCTCTGTTTTCATCACCCCAAAACCGCTCCGCCTCATGAAACGCATTCTGGAGATCGCCGCCGATGGCGACTCCATTATCATGGACTCCTTCGCCGGCAGCGGTACGACAGGCCACGCAGTCTTGGCTGCGAACAAGGCGGACGGCGGAACTCGCAGATTCATCCTTGTCGAGATGGATGACGAAATATGCCGGTCCGTGGCGGCACAGCGCCTTACACGCGCAATCGAGGGCTACTCCCCCCGTGGTGTTGAGGGCGAAACCCGCGTGGATGGTTTGGGCGGCGGTTTTCGGTTTTGCACCCTGGGCGAGCCGCTCTTCGACGAAAGGGGCAACATCCGCAAGTGCGTCAAGTATCCCGAACTCGCGGCGCACATATTTTTCACGGAGACCGGGTCGCCGATCCCAAAGCAAGTTGCCCGGAGCCCGTTCCTGGGAGTTCACGAGGGCAAGGGTGTCTATCTCTTGTTCAACGGCATTTTGGGCGATAAGAGCCTGGAGGGTGGAAACGTACTGACGGGTAAAGTTCTTGAAAGGCTCCCGAACCACTCCGGGATGAAAGTGATTTACGGTGAGGGGTGCCGGCTCGGTCCGGCGCGACTGAAGCGCGAGGGAATCGTTTTCAAACAGATTCCTTACCACATCAAGGTGAGCTGACCAGGTGGAGCTGAAAGGCTACCAGGAACGCAGTCTCGAAGCGCTGGCGAATTACTTTCGGGATTGCACGGTGCACGGCGCGAGGAAGGCCTTCGTCCTTCAGACCGACCGGCCTTATCTTCCTGTCCCGAAACTCCCCGAGCTGCCCTACGTTTGCCTGCGCGTCCCGACCGGCGGCGGCAAGACATTCATGGCGTGCCACGCCCTGGGCTTGGCGCTAAAAACGTATATCCAAGCCGACAGAGGTGTGTGCCTGTGGCTTGTCCCGTCGAATACCATCCGAGAGCAGACGCTC
>DATGMH010000013.1:0-8177 GCA_035293725.1 Bryobacteraceae bacterium | reverse complement strand
CCACGGCCGCTCGCCGCGGCTGGTAAATGACGCTCGGTCTTCCCTCAAACAAGAATCGCCGTAGCGCTGGAATGGCACTTTGCCCACACCACACTAATCGCGCCGCGGCCTGGTCACATTCGCTGATTGTATTGAGTTGTTCGATGAGGCGATCAATATCGGTGTTGGCGCTGCACCCATCGCTGGCTTGAGGCTGCTGGAGTGAGGATTTCATGCTCGCCACCCGCGCGTGCGCCGCCAATTCCTGATGAGCAGCAAGCTGCCCACAATCATAACGGCCGCCGCGGCATCGAAGGCGATCGCTGGTGACGCTGCGGTCCAGAGAGTTCCGACAAGGACACTTGCAGTCAGATCACCGACTCCATTGACGGTCCCCATCAAACCGTATGCCGTTCCGCGTGACTCTGCCGGAACGAGGTCAGCAGGAATTGCGCCTTCAAGCGCATCTTGGATCGCGATGTAGATGCCGGCGCAAGAGAAAACGGCAACCAGCCTGGTCAGGCTCGGGTCGTTCAGCGCCAAAGATCCAGCCATCATGGCCGCAGTTAATACGCCAAGCAAATATCCTGTCGCCAGCAGTTTTGTTTTGTCCATCGCATCGGCAAGGACGCCCACAGAATAGGATGCTGCCGCGTACACCGCATTCCGAAGCACATAAAGCAAAGCAGCGATCTCGGAAGCGCGGACGGATCCATGGACCGGTGTTAGGAGTTGCGTGGCAGCGAGGATTAGTAGTGTATGGGAAAAATCCCCCAGACCGAAGACGCCGACGCCCTGCAAGAATCGCGTATACGGTTTGGGCAAATCACGGAGGGCGCCCCAGAACTGAAGCGATCGATTCGCGGGACGGCGTTTCTCCTGGACCAGCAATGCGAAAGCGAGCACTGAAGCGAGGCCGGGGATCAGCGATACGAGGAAAATTGTCCGGAACGGTGCGGATGGATTTGGGTGCGGCAGCGCCGATAAGAGCCATACGCCCAGTAGCGGTCCAACAATCGCCCCCATCGTATCGCCTGCGCGATGCAACCCGAACGCTTTCCCGCGGACCTCTGGTGCGACCGACTCCGCGAGCATCGCATCGCGTAGCGGACTGCGGATGCCACGGCCGAACCAACTGACGACGCGACCCAGGAGAATCAAAGGCCAGGAAATCGCAGCCGCGAACAGGGCGAGCGCAGTGCCGGTTAGGAAGTATCCAAGCGAAACGATCGCCTTGCGGTGGCCGATGCGATCCGAGTACCACCCAGCTCCGAGTTTGACAAAACTGGATGACGCATCCGAAACACCTTCAATCCATCCGAGAGCGGCAGCCGCGATTCCAAGAGTGGACAAAAACCCCGGAAGCACCGCGGTAACCATTTCGTGTCCTGCGTCTGAAAGAAAGCTCGTGACCGCCATTCCGATCACGCTGCGATTCAGCCATCGGCGCCTCCCCGCTGCGGGCGGTGTAGGAATGGTTTCAACACGATTGGTAGCCATACTCTTGAGCCCTATGTGACCGGAGCCATCTGGGCTTGTTCCTCCGTTTGCGCTTCACCAAGAGAGTTGAGATCGCGCAGGATTGCCGTCTGATCTTCGCCCTGAATACTGGCGCGCGTACCCATTCGGCTGAGGTGAGCCCGATACTGGTCCGCGTGCGTTTCAAAGCGCAACTGAAGCTCGCCCAGAATACGGCGTGCCCACGCGTCCAGCATGCGTCCAAGATTTGAGAACGCATGTTCAGCCTGTTGCCCGATCTGGCGATGCAATGCTCTGCGAGTCTGTCGCAAGGCCAGCGACCGAGAAAGCTTGCCCAAAACAGGTGGATGAACCTGCATGTCGTCTAGGGTTCCCAGATCGAGCTTTGGCATTTCCTTGATGAAGACGGTGAAGTCGTGTTCGACGGGAGCTTCCTGATATCCAAGTGCCTTTGATGCAGTTTGGAGTGCTTGGGAGAGTTCTGCGGCGAGATCTTTGAGGGCCTTGGATACTGTGCCCGCCTGTTCGGCGGCGACGCGGATTAGTTCATCGGCCACAAGGTTCGATGGTGATGCCGTTCCTCCGGCCGCCCAGGCGTTCAAGAGAGCGTTCGCTGCCTCATCGAGCGCTCGGTCTGCTTCCTGGCGGATCGCCTGCGTTGTTTCGAAGCAGATCTGCCGAATTTCGGTGATGCGTCCAACTGCTTTTCTGAGAGTGCTATCGATCTGCTCTGCGTCGATTGGACCTTGATCTCCAAGCCGCTGGACGTCATCCGGAGGACGATCGAGCGGAGCACGAGTGAGCCGGAGCTTTAAAGCCATGATCACGGTTTCGCGAAGCGCACCGATTTTTCGCGACAACGATTCCTGTGCCAGTTGCTGGTGGCGATCGTAAAGTGGGACGAGCACATCCTTGAGCCAGGCGTCGAGGAAAGATGAGTGTGTGGGCTGAACGCTGACTGGATGGACCGAAATCGCCAAACCGAGCTGCGAGTGAATGTGCTCGGAAATGTACGCGGAAGAACGATCGCGGTCTTCCGGGGCAAGCAGATCGCTCTTGCTCAAGAGCACAGACGCCGGTATGCGGGCCTCGTACAGCGCTCGAATCGTCCCGATGTCATCCTCTGTCAATGTTGATCCGGCATCGACCAACACAACTCCGAGATCGCAGCGAGGCAGATACGCGAGCGTTTCAGCGGCGCCTGATGTCGCCAGAGATCCGAGACCTGGTGTGTCGACAAGGACGACGCCATTGCGCAGACGGTCGGAGGACAACTCCACCAAGATGCGCGTGACGTGCTTGTAATTTCCCGGGTTCTGATGCTCGCTCACGAGTTCCGTCAGCCGAGCGATGTCGGCCCGCTCTGGGCTACGATCCGCGTACCAAACACTCAATCGAGGCGTTTCGCCATAGATCAACCGTGTCGGGACTGCGGTGATCGGCGTCACGCCTACGGGCAAAATTTCCGTCTGAACGATATGGTTCAGCAGAGATGACTTGCCGGAACTCACCCGGCCAAAGAGCGCGATCTCGAAATTCTTGGATTCGAGCCGGTCGAGAATCATCGAAAGAGTCGGACGGAATTCGACCATCCCGTGATCGTTGACTATTCTTTCGAGGGTCTTCAGCATTCCGACGTCTGCACCGGTCTCGGCGAGTCTCGCGAGCCGGGCTTCTAAATCCTGCCCCAATCCCTGTGCGAGGTAGGCGTCGAGCTTCTCGACGGCTGCCACCATCTCATCAACCAGACCATTTAACTCGCGAATCTTGCTTTCCGGGACTTCCCCGTAACCACGCATGCGATCCGCCGTGCACTCTTGAAATGCGATCCGGACGAAAGCGAGGGTCACGCGAATTGAGTGCACCGATTCAAAGCTCGGCTCCGGCAGGCCGATGCCTTGGGATTCGAGCACCCGGATCATCTGAGTTCTGATCCGGGCGATGTAATCCTCGACGACTTTCGATTGCGCAAGAGGAAGCGCGTTCTTGTATTTTCGAAATGCGGATTTCGATTTTGAAGCCGTGAGAATGGCTTCGACTTCTGCTAGCAGCTTGTCGGCATGCTGCGAACTGGTGAGCAGATGTAGTCTTTGTGAGGAGTTCAGCCCCGCAGCTGCGTCGTCAGATCGCATCTCTTCTCGATGCAAACCAGCCATCAATACCACCCCCGCTGCTGTTTTAACCGACAGCAGCGTTTCAATTACCAGCGGGACTTGAGGAGGGTTTGAATCGGAAGCGACCCTGCCAGAGCAAGTCCCTGGTAGGAGTCATCTTCCCCGGTGGGGGCGGTTAATGGCGAACTCCAACGCCACTTCTATTGTCCGTCGGGCGGCAGCTTCAGTCAAACCCCCGTTTGGGGGCTGTTCAGGGCATGGTCCTGACCGTTGGCCGTCTTGCGCCGATTCGATCGTTGCCGGGGTTGAAGGGATGATGTAGGCTGTAGCTGGAGTTCGCCTGTTGCGCTCGCAGCCGCGCGACGGTCCTGGTCGACCGAGAGGAGGGACTTGTGCTTCCAAAAGGACCCGCCAAGAAGGTGACGGTTTACGTCAACGAGGACACCCGCTATCATACGGGGCCGCTGTGGCGGGCGGTTTTCGATTACCTCCAACACAAGAACCTCGCCGGGGCAACTGTTCTTCGCCCAGTGATGGGTTTCGGGGCCCACCACCGCCGCCACAGCATGGACATGGAAGCGACCATGGAGCACATGCCGATCCGCATTGAATTTGTGGATACTGCAGAACGAGTGAACGAGGTCCTGCCAACCCTGTATGATATGGTCCATGATGGCCTGATCGAAGTGCAGGAGACGGCTGTGATCAAATCCGCGATGCAGGAATTGCCAGCCGAGACGCCTCATCGTGAGGAGGTGCGAGGTTCGGCTAAACTGATGCGCATTTTCCTCTGTGAAGCGGATAAATGGGGCGGCGAGCCGTTGCACGAGTGTCGGCCTTTCAGAGTTACGGCCAGTTTCTATCCGGGAGCATAAGCGAACAGCAGCGCGGCGCAATTGTCCGCCATGCTTGCCCAGGTGCGGGAGCATGTGGAGGCATGTACACGGCAAATACGATGGCCTCGGCCATCGAGGCTCTTGGTATGTCCTTGCCATACAGTTCCTCAACACCGGCCGAGGATGCGTTAAAGCTCGATGAATGCTTCCGCTCCGGGGCGGCCATCCGGAATCTGTTGTGTTAGCGCCGGGATAAAACGACAGCAATTCCGCCGGTTGTGTGGTCAAAAAGCTTCGGATGTGAAACGAGTCTCGATAAAGCAGCACTCCCGCCGCCGAGAGGCGGCGTCCTGACAGCCCAGCCATCAGCCAAGATGCAGTACGCACTCTATAGCAGTTTCTAAATCTCCCGCCTGCCCGTTACGCGCCGCAGGATGCGACAACCGCCGGTATGGTCGAACGGCGATGCCGCTACTGCGAGCGGATCTTCCAGCCATCGAAATATCAACCGGCGCAGTTGGTGTGCAGCGATCCCGGTTGCCAGCGCCGCCGCCGCGCTGAGTATCACCGCCAGAAGATCGCGGCGGACCCCGAATACCGCCAGGTGTGTCTGGACAGCCCGCAGAAGTGGCGATCTCGAAACCCGGATTACTGGCGCCGCTACCGCGAACAACACCCGGCCGCCATCGAGCGCAATCGCCAGCGGCAGCACGTTCGCGACCAGAAACGGCGACTGCGCGATCTTGCAAACAACAACTCAGTTTTCGACCTAAAGCATTCCGCCGCAGGAGTCTGGCTGGTGAGCGCCGGACTCCAGCATCTTGCAAACAACAACTCAGCTCCGGCCCAAGTCTGGGTTTTGGAAGCACTTCCGCCCCGCAAACCGCCGCAGCCGGAATCTTGCAAACAACAACGTCCTGGCGCCCAGACCGCTTCTGGCGGATAACGGAAATCGACCATGCTCACCACCGATCAGATCAACGACCTGCATCGCCTTTACTGGAGCGAGCGTTGGCCGATCCGCAAGATCGAACGCCACCTGCGCATGAGCTGGCGGACCATCAAAAAGTATCTCGACGCGCCGGCACAAGCACCGGCCCAGCGGCAGCGCGAAAGCAAACTCGATCCCTTCAAACCCACCATCGCCGAATGGCTGGAGAAGGACCCCAGCGTGCCGGCCGCCGTCATCGAACAGAAGCTGCGCTCCCTCGGCTATCGCGGTGGACACACGATCCTCCGCGAATATGTTCATACAGCCCGTCCGCAGTTGAAATCGAGCCGCGCCTTTCTGCGCATGGAACCGCCGCCCGGCGAGCGCTTTGAAGTGGATTGGGGCCACTTCGGCGTACTCGATTACGCCGGCGACAAGCGCAAGCTTTACGCGTTCGCCCTGGTCGAAGCGCACAGCCGCATGCTGTACCTGGAGTTCACTCACAGTCAAACTTTCGAGACCTTTGTCCGCTGTCACGCGCATGCATTCACGGCTCTCGGTGGCGTTGCACGCGAGATCGCCTATGACAACCTGGCGACCGCCGTCGCCGAACATGATGGCCGGCTGGTCCGTTTTCTTCCGCGCTTTCTCGCTTTTGCGCGCGAATATGGTTTCTATCCGAAGGCCTGCAATCTGGCGGCAGGTTGGGAAAAAGGAAAAGTCGAGCGCGCCATTGGGTATGCACGTAAGAGTTTTTGGCCTCTGCGTGAGTTCACCGATTTACACGATGTGAATCGCCAGGCACGGCAATGGCTGGCTGAAGTCGCCAATCAACGGTTGCACCGCGAAACACGTGAGCGTCCCATCGATCGATTCCAGGCCAGTGCTCTGCGTCCCTTGCCCGTCATCCCCTACGACTATCGCGACAAGGTGGAGGCGCTCGTCTACAAGGACATCCGCCTGCACTTCGATGGCAACCGCTATTGTGTGCCGCCGCGCTTCGTCGGCCGCCGCCTTACGCTCAAGGCCGATTCCAGTTCCGTCACCATCTACGACCGCGTCAACGAAATCGTCTCTTACCCGCGGTGCTGGCGCCGCGGCCAGACCTTCGGCGCCGATCGCTTCGAAGCCGAGCTTGCGCAACTGCGTCCCGCCGCGAAGCGTTCGCATGCGCAGCAACGCCTCTTCGCCGTCCTCGATGGCTACTGTTCGCAAGCCATGCTCGAAGCCTATCTGCATGACACGGCAAACACCGATCGCGCGCTCGCGCGGCAACTCACCGAACTCTTGGAACTGGTCCGTCAGTATGGACCTGAACCCGTGACTGCTGCCGTCGAAAAAGCCGCGGCAGCCCGCGCCTTCGGCGCCGATTACGTCGCCAACATTCTGCGTCAGCAGCAGTCTCCGCGACAGACACAGCCGCCCCTCCGCCTCCGCGATCCGCGGCTGAACGATCTCGCCACCGACCCGCTGTCGCTTCTGCAATATGACGCCTTCATTCTCGACTCTGGAAAGGAATCCGATGACTCCTCTCGAACAGAAACTGAATCAACTCGCCCTATCGACGATGAGCCGTCACGTGGAGACGACTCTGACTGAAGCGGCCGCCAAGAATCTCAGTGCGTCCGCTACGCTGGAATGGCTCGCCGACATGGAACTCGAAGCACGCAAACAGCGCGCCATCGAACGCCGCTACAAATGCGCGCGGCTGCAAGCGCAGCCCAGCATCGACGCCTTTCAGTTCCAGCATCATAAAACGCGTCAGCAAGCCAAGCCGCGCATCCTGCGCCTGCTCGATCTGGAGTTTCTCCGCAAAGGAACCAACCTCGTGTTGATCGGCAATCCAGGTGTGGGCAAAACCTTTCTAGCGAAAATCATCGCTTGGCGTGCCTGTCAAGCCAATCAGCGCGTACTCTTCACCGCCGCCATGGATATGCTCAATCATCTGCTGGCGTCCCAGGTCGATCACTCGCTGGTCCGCAAGCTCAAGACCTACACCGAGCCCACGCTCCTCGTCTGTGACGAGCTAGGCTATCTGGCCCTCGATCAGCAAACCTCGAATCTCTTTTATCAGGTCATCTCCACGCGACACAGCCAAAAACGCTCCACAATTATTACCACCAACACAGCCTTCTCCGACTGGGGGAACATCCTCTTCAACACCACCATCGCTACCGCCATTGCCGACCGCCTGGTGGAGAACTCCGAGGTCTTTCTGCTGGGCGGCGAAAGTTTGCGCAAACCCAAAAATCCCACATCGCCGGCTGAGAAATCCTAGGGCCGGCTCCGACGAAGCGCCGCGCTGTGACGATAACCCGGCTGGAGGAGTCCGCCGGCTAACTCCACAACGGCGCTGCTGAGGCGGGCGGGAGTTTTATCGCTCCCGCCCTTCTTGTTTCCGCATGTTCAACTTCAGCGCCAACCACCTCGTTCTGATCTCACGGACGGAATATCCGTCGTACGCCGTGCTCCTCATGCAGGACCTCGACACACGTCGTGTTTATCGGGTCCATGACTTCTCCAAAGCCCAGCTCATCCGGCCCAATGTGGTCTACTGCGTAGCGGGCAAGGTCAACAGCGCCGATAAGCTTTATCTCGTGATCGAATCGGTCCGCCGGGATACGAAACGCCGCCGGGTTTCCAATGCTCCTGTTCCTGCTGACGGCGCGGGGGGTTCCGCCGTGCGCTGATCCGCCGCTTCACTCCCGAATACGACCTCATCGCGCTGCCGGCCTCAATACCGGCGGCCAGCGCACCGGTCTGCGCTGGCACGCCAACCGGCGTTCAGTACGGCGTCACAACCGGCGGAATTGCTGTCGTTTTATCCCGGCGCCAACA
>DATGMH010000012.1:0-60776 GCA_035293725.1 Bryobacteraceae bacterium | reverse complement strand
CTCCAGCACCCGTTCGCGGTTTTCGAAATTGGAGGTGTTGTCCTCGAACACCAGCTTCAAGTCAGATAGTCCGAAAATCGAGAACGAACGCAAGTGCTCAATGCCGGGAATGCCGTTCATGGCGATTTCGAGCGGAATGGTGACCTGCTGCTCGATCTGTTCGGCGGAGATACCCGGCCACTGCGTGATCACCTCGACATAGTTGTTGGCGACGTCGGGGTAGGCTTCCACCGGAAGCTGATGGAACGAGACCGCGCCCCAGGCAAACAGCAGAAGCGCTGCCGCGAGGACTACGAACCGATTGTTCAGCGCAAAATCGACCGCTTTGCGGATCATGTACTGCTTGGATCCCTTCTAAGTAGCCGAATCACTGCTCCACCGTGTTCTGGAACACGAGCGCATTCGCGATTACCTGATCGCCAGGCTGGATGCCGGAGATCACTTCCTGCATATTGTCCGGGAGCATCGCTCCGGCGGTCACTTCGGTCCGGCGGAACGTGTTATTGCCGAGCGGCGTATAGACCCACTCGCGGTCGTGCAGGTGGAGAATCGCGCTGGCGGGAACGGTTGCATGCTTTTGCGCCGACTGCCCGCGGAAGGTTGCCGTTACGAACATTCCCAAGCGCATCAGCCCGGGATTTTCGACCTCCAGCCGCACCTTCTCGGTCCGGATGTTGGGATCGACGATGGGCGAGATGTTACCGACGCGGCCTTTCAATACACGATCGGGGTAAGCGACCAAATGAATATCCGCCGAATCGCCCAGATGCACCTGCGCCATGTTGTTCTCGTATACATCGCACATGACCCACACGCGCGAAAGATCAGAAATTGTAAAGGGATTCGGCGGCGTAAGCGCTTGCACACCGGATTGATTGGTTATCTGCTGGTCCGTGATGACGCCTGAAACAGGAGCGCGGACTTCGATAATGCCGGTGGGATGTTCGGTATCGGAACCCAGGAGCCTCAAATGCTCAGCCGCCGCCTCGATGTCTACTCGCGCGTTGGCTACGGCCGTTTGGGCGGCAATTTCGTTGTTGTCGGCGGTCTCCAGAGCACTCTTTGGGATCGCCCCGTCCTCGTACAAGAGCTTGGCGCGATCCTGTTGGATTTTCGCCAGGCGTTCGTTTTCGACAGCGAGCTGCTCGTTCTTGACGGCCTTCCGATAGTCTGCATATGCACCGGATACGTCGGTGCTCCGGACTTTGAAAAGTAGCTGGTCCTTTTTCACGGTGTCGCCCAGCCGCGCGTCAATTTCGACGACGCGGCCGGTCGCGAGCGAAGGCACCGGGACCTGCCGGGACACGTCTGGAGTAACCGTGCCGGTCACGTTCAGCTCGGGCGCGGCTACGTATTGGCCCGCAGTCGCTAAGGGAAAGCGCTCCGGATGGTCGATTTTGAAATTGTTCGGATCGAATGCCGGTTGTACCGTCGCGGCCACCGGTCCCGTTTCCGCGCTCTCTCTGGCGGCAACTTTCTTGACGCAGGAAGCTGCAAACAACGACAAGCCCAGACACAGGGCCGATTCCATCACGAGTACCGGCTTCATTGCAAAATCTCCTTGCCCACGGCCATGTTCATCTGCGCCGCGGCAGTCAAATAGGAACCGATCAGATTTAAATACGCCAGGCGTGTGTCTCGATAAGCTTTCTCGGCGTCTAAAAAGTCCAGCAGAGACGCGCCACCGTTCTGGTAAGAGAACGAAATGCGGTTGCGATTGTCTTCTGCCAAAGGCAGATATTTCGTTTTATATGGCTTCAGCAGGTTCAGCGCCTGGACCAGGGTCCAGTAGGCGGATTCGACGTCGCTCAATACGGCAGCCTGCGTGGCATCCTTCAGGCGCTCGTTGCGGGTTATATCGACCTGCGTGCGCGCTTTCTCGCCCTGGTTCCGATCGAAGATTCGCAGCGGAATGCTGACGCTGCCGCCCACCGTATCGGACGCGAACGGGTTGCTGAAGGAGGGATTGTGCGAAAACCAGGCGCTGAAGGTCGGATCGGTTGAACCGTTCGCGACCGCGAGCTGGTGATTGATCTTGGCCAGCTCCACATTCTGCATGGCTGCTTTCAGATCGGGCCGCGTCTCGACGGCGGCGTTGCGATAGTCTTCCAGTGGCATCAGCTCGTCGGCGAAATCGTAAGTGCCGGTAATATCGAACTGGTCGATGGGCGTGCGATCGTTCAGCAGCGTGAGCAGCTGGATCTTCGCGGTCCGTAGATTCACCATCGCGGTTTGGAAATCGGATTCGAACTGGACTCTCTGCAGCTCCAAACGGTTCACGTCGACCAGCGCAGCGTCCCCGGCCGCCAGGCGCTTGCGATTGATATCGAGCTCCCGATCCCAATAATCCAGGTTCTCGCGCGCGTTCTGGAGCACCGCTTTGGCCTGCAAGACACCCACGAAGGCATTGCGCAGATTGAAGAGAAGAGATCGCTCCTGATCGGAGTAGGTGGATTGTGCGACGACGGTGGACTGCTGAGCGCTGTCGCGCCGCAGCTCACGCTTGTGGCGCCGCTCGTGCAGATAGCTCACAGCCGGAGTCTCCAGGACGCCGCTGAGCGGGCGCCAGACGCCTTGATTGGGCACGATTTGAAATCCGTCCGCCGTGAGCGTGAAGTCCGGATTCGGCCGGAGATAGGCCGTAATCTCGTTCGCGCGCGACTCATCGATATTGAGCTGGGCCGCTTTTAAGGTAGGGTTAACGGCGTCAAACTTGTCCTTGATCTGCTGCCAGGTGAAGGCAGCCTGGCCCCACATCCCGGCCGGCAGCAAGGCCACAACGGCAATGGCTCTGCGGATGCAGCGGGCCGCGCGTGCGTGCTGTGGGCTTCGCAACAACTTACCTCCTGTGTGGAACGTCAAAGTGTCGGGCAAGATCCACGAAAAGGCGTAAATGAACCGTCCCGGCTGGATTTTCACATAGTCGTTTACGCGGGGTTTAGATGCAGCGCTGCAGCGCAGCGCACACAACGCCCCACTTTGCAATGTACCCAGAGTCCTTGCGCCGTGTCGATTACCTTTCAGGCTTTGGCCGCCTATCTTTCGGCTATTTGGGCTGTATCTTTCGGCCACACGCTGGCGTTCTGCGAACCGGCTAACGGTAGAATGAAGGCAAGCGTAGCGCTCCCTGGAGCCGCGCCCTATCTCGGTATGCTGTTCTTTCTTCTGCGCGGCAGCCGCCGGGCTGTGCTCCTGAGAGCCGGCTTGATGATTGCCGTTATCGCTATCGCCGACTGGCGCATCGAGGATAATTTCCAGCTCGGGTTCCTGTATCTGTTCCCGATGCTGCTGATCGGCAGCGCGCTGACTCGCTGGCAGATTGCATGCGTGGCCGCCGGGTGCACGATCCTGGCCGAGTCATTCGATCCTTATCGCTGGTCGGTTGGGGCCGGACTTCCGCGCGACATCTTAATGTTTGCCGCTTTCTTCGGAATGGGGCTGTTCGTGTATGAGCTGGTGCGCAGCCGGCAGAGTGCGTTGCAGCATCTTCAGGAGATTGAGAAGGAAGCTAAGGCGCGCGAGGACGCCGAAGAGCAGCTCAAGATACTGGTGGAAAGCAGCCCGGCCGCGATTCTTACGACCGACGATCAGGGGCGGGTTCTGTTGGCCAATGACGCGTCGCACCGGCTGCTGGGCGTTCCGGCCGGGTCGCTTCCGGGTCGCTCGATCCGCTCCTACTTGCCAGCCTTAATCAATGTTCCGGCACCCGAACAGAACCGGCCATCGTTCCGCACCGTGATGCAGTGCCGCGGGCGGCGCGAAGACGGCGAAGTCTTTTTGGCCGACGTTTGGTTTTCTACCTATCGCACTAGCGCTGGACCGCGCCTGGCGGCGATGGTGATCGACAGCTCGGAGGAGTTGAGGAGCCGCGAAGAAGTCAACCTGCACCAACTTATGGCCGGGTCGCGAATCCTGGTGGGCGCGGTATCGCACGAGATTCGCAACATTTGCGGCGCCATCGCGGTGGTTCACCAGAACCTGGCGCGAAACGGGTCTTTGGCAGAGAACAAGGATTTCGAAACGCTCGGTACGCTGATTTTGGCGCTCGAGAACATTGCGGCCATGGAGCTCCGCCAGACCGGCAGCCCAGCCGCCGGCCTGGACCTGGCGAATCTGCTCGAAGAGGTGCGAATCATCGTCGAACCGGCGCTGCGCGACGAGGGCTGCGAGGTTCAGTGGGACATAGAGCCAGGCCTTCCCTCTGTCTGGGCCGAGCGCCAGAGCTTGATCCAGGTTTTCTTGAACCTGGTCAAGAACAGCGAGCGTGCGATGCGGAATCAGCCCGTTCGCGAGCTGCGCGTATGCGCGAAGACCGAGAAAGACCGGGTTACGGTCCGGGTTCAAGACACGGGCGGGGGCGTAGCGAACCCGGATCGGCTATTCCGGCCATTCCAACAGGGCGCGCAGGCAACCGGCTTAGGTTTGTATCTATCGCGTGCGTTCATGCGATCGTTTCGCGGAGATTTGCGGTACGAGCCGGAGCCGGGCGGTTCCAGCTTTATTGTCGACCTGTCGCCTTTGCTGTCCGAAATAAGAAAAGAACGCTATGGGTCAGGAGATCCGGATTCTATTAGTGGACGATCACAGTCTGTTCCGCGAGAGCCTCAGCCGGCTGCTCCAAGCCGAACCTGACCTGCGCATCGCTGCGACTTGTTCCACGGCCACGGAGGCGCTGGATGTGATCGAGCGCGAGCCCGTGGACCTGGTTCTGCTGGACTACGATCTGGGCGAGCAGCAGGGCTCGGAATTTCTGGAGGGAGCCAAATCCAGGGCATTTGGGGGGCGTATCCTGATGGTGACCGCCGGAATGCCCGACGCCGGGACGTTGCGCGCCATGGAAGCGGGCGCGGCTGGGATCTTTCTGAAGCACAGCCCGCCCGCGCAGCTCTTGGAAGCGATCTACAAAGTCATGCGCGGCGAGATGTGGCTGGATTCCGGGGCCGTGCGTTCGCTGGTGGCGGGCGCAACCGGCAAATCTGAAGAGCAGCGGACCGCGCAGCCATTCACGCAGCGCGAGCGCGCGGTGCTGAAGGGCGTGTTCGAAGGGTTTACAAACAAGGAGATTGCCGGACAGCTCCAGGTCTCCGAAGGATCGGTAAAGGCCGTGCTGCAGCAGCTATTCGATAAGACCGGCGTTCGCACGCGCAGCCAGCTGGTACGGATTGCGCTGGAAAGTTTCAACCAGAATTGGTAGCGCGTCGTTCCCCGCGTTTTTCGAGCAACACGGCGCGGTAGGTTTCGAGGAGATTGCGCGTGAGCACAGCCATGTCGCGAGTTTTCACCACGTGCTGGCGGGCGCGCCGGGCCAGCGTCCGAGCTTTCTCGGTATCGGCGAACAGCTCGAGAATTTTAGCCGCGAACCCGGCCGGATCGGCGGAAAGCGCGCAGATCTCGCCGTCGCGCGCCGTCAAGCCTTCGGCTCCCAGTGGCGTGGAGACCACCGGGATTCCCGCCGCAAACGCTTCCAACAACTTCACACGCATTCCCGAGCCGCTGAGAATCGGGCAGACGAAGACCGCGTAGCGCCCGAGCGGCTCTCGGACATCTTCGACATAGCCGCGCAGTTCAATGTTCTCAGGCAGATCGGGTAAGGAGTGCCGAGGAGGTGGCTCGGCGCCGACGATCACCAGCCGAGCGCCGGGCGACTGTTTCAAAACGCGCGGGAGAACACGCTGCACGAACCAGTCCAGCGCTTCCTGGTTGGGTAAGTGGCGGAAGCTGCCCAAAAAGAGCATCGTCTCCGGTTCCCGGCGATCTTGAACAAACTCATACCGCGATGTCGCGATGCCCGCGCGGTTATCGTCCAGTTTGTCGCGCAGTTCGGGCAGAAACGAAACGATGTAGTCGCGGTTTTCCGGGCTGCAGATTTGGATGCGATCGAATTTCGGCAGCATCTTCAGCTCGTATCGCAGGGCGCGGAGGTACTCAAAAGCAGCTTTCGATTTACGCGCGAGCCCGCGCGTACCGCCGAGACCTCGGCCGATCGACTGGAAGTAAACGTCGTGCTCGAACAGCATGCACCCCAGGCGGCCGAAATTGGCGGCGTATTGTGCCAGCGGCGTGTATTCGAGCTGTAAGATGTCGATGTCGCGCAGAAAAATTTCCCGGTGAATCAGCCATTCCAGGTCTGCGTTTGCGAACTCGCGGACAGCGAACGGAAGAATCGAACCGAATCCTTTGGGTTGGCCTTCCATGCGCACCAGGTATTCGACCGAAGCGGCTTTTTCTTCCAGTTCCCAATGGTTCCAGCGCTCCTCTTCGAGGTCCAACAAAATGATCAGGTGCAGCGAGCAAAGCGCGGCGAGTTCGATGGCCGTTTGGTACATGAAGACACCGCCGCCATGGATGGGAGGGCAGATCGGATAAGGTGAGACGAAAAGAACACGGGGTTGGCCGGGTACAGGACTGAGGGCGGAGAAGCGGTCGCGGAAGTAGCCGCCTAATGGACGGCGGAATGCTTCGGTATCGGAAACAACCGCCAGCGAGCGGGCGCGTGCCCGCGAACGGATCGCGGCGGGCAACTGGAGGAAAGCCCGCCACAGGCCCGCCAGGTTGGCTCGCTCCGGCGAATCGCCGAAGAACGCGCTCAGAACTGCGCCGCCAAACGTGAAAATGACATGCGGCCCGAGGCGCCGCCATTCGTGGACGTCCTTCCAGCAAAACAGAATGAAGTTTTTCTTGAGGACCGCGTCGATTTGCGCGCGCGTGAACTTTTTGCCAATGGTTCCGCGATGTTCGTGGTAGACGACGCTCGCCGGCTGATAGAGAACTTTCCAGCCGCGCTTCCAGGCCTGGTAGCCGAGGTCAGTATCTTCCAGATAAAACGGCCGGAAGAGCTCGTCGAATCCGCCCAGCTCGAGGAGTTTCCGGCGGTCGAAGGCGCAGGACCCACCGCCGCCGTAGAAGCAGGGAAAGGCGCGTGTGACGGCCGGATCGATACGATGGCGGACGCGCAGTGCCCCGTTTTCCCACCAGCCCTGCGTAAGTCCCGTTTCTTCCCGAAGCTTGGTTGGTTCGCTGAAGAAGATCTGGCACGACACCGCGAAGACCTTTTCGTCAGTAAATCCTTCGAGCAGGGGCGCGAGAAAGTCCGGTTGCACGCGCATATCGCTGTTCAACAGCACCACGACGTCATTTTTTGCGGCTCGAAATCCGGCATTCGAACCGCCGCCGAAGCCGAGATTGCGATCCAGCGCCAGCACCTGTACGGAGGGAAAAGTTTCGCGAATAAACTCCGCGCTGTCGTCGGTCGAGCCGTTGTCGACCACGATGATCTCGTTGTTGCTGTTGCCAGCGAGCGCTTCCATGACCGAGGGCAGATACCGCGCCAGAAGATCGCGTCCGTTCCAGTTCGGAATGACGACCGATGCGGCATCGGTGGACGGACGAGAGTCCAGCGGGAGCCTCTTTTTCCGCAATCGTGAGGCGAGATCGGTCAGCGCAAGCGCCGCCACTGCAGCGGTCAGCAATACCGGTGAAATGACCAGCAACGGCAGCGACCGGATCAGCCGCCACAGAATGGTGAGGAACGTTCTCACGAGGCGCGGTTCTCAGGATTATTCGATCTTGGGACCAAGCCTCATCTTACGGCCCAGGCGAATCCAGCGCGACGCTTGCACCAGGCCGAGCTTGGCCGAGAGCTGGTCGCGTTCGGTTTCGGTACGTTGGGCCCACAGCGTTCGTTCCACCACGGTTCGCTCAGCGGCTTCGAGCAGACGCACGCATTCGGCTAATTCGTCGCACTTGGCGGCGAGGTCATTCGTAAATCGCGCCTCGGTTTCCAGTGCCCACGCGGTTTTGGCCTGGTTCTCCTCCTCGAGCGCCAGCACCTTAGCTTGATAGCCGGCCGCGGTTGTTTCCAATTCTTCCTGTAGAGAGACGATGCGCTGCCTGGCAGCCTCCAGCTCGGCGCCAAGTGATTGGGCCCAGCGATTACTCGCCTCCAGGTCCTCTTTCAACGCTGCGTGCAGCTTTAGGATGGAGTCGCGCTCGGCTTGCGTTTGCGCCAGCCAGCTTTTGACTTGTGCAAGTTCGTCTTCCAGCAGATGAATATGCCGCTCGCGCTCGCGAAGGACGTTGGCGGCGCTAGGCACATAGACAAACGACCGGCGCTCGGGTAGCGCACCCGCCGAGCACAGGCCGATCAAGAAGTGCGCCTCGGAAGCCTTGCCGCCGCGCTCGATACGCACCTCGGCGGGCGGAGAACCGTTTTCGGAATGGAAGGCGAAAGACTCAACCCGGTTTTGGAGCAGCAAACGAACGTTAGTGAAATGGTTTTCGAGTTCGCCGACAAATTCTTCAGCTTCGAACTCATGTTCGTGGTACGGATTGGGTCCAGTTTCGGCGCGGGTTTCCGCGTAGTAAAGCCGATTCGGCGAGGAGACGATCAGGAGTCCTTCTGGCTTGAGGACTCGAGCCGACTCTTCGAGAAACGCGCGGTAATTCTGCAGGTGCTCGATGACCTCGAACGCGACCACGACCTCAACGGAGCGCGCCGCGAAGGGCATCGCGCTGCAGGCGGCCTGAAGAAACCGCGGAGCAGTGAAATGCGAGCGAGCGTATTCAACTGCATCCGGTGCGATATCGAAACCGATTACAGTGGCAGCAACACCCGCAAGCACCGAGGAGCCGTATCCTGTGCCACAGCCTGCGTCCAGCACCTGTTTCCCGGCTGCATACTGCCGCGCGAAAGCGTAGCGCGCCACGTGTTCGCTCCAGAGATCGTCACTCACCTGGCCGGGAACGACGCGCTCACCGGTAAACTCAACCAACGCGCGGCTCCGCGTGGGACAGTGCAGGTGCGGGTTTCGCCAGCGAACGGTTCAACTCCACACGGCAGGGCAGGTGTATGTAGCCGTAAACCTGGTCTTCGCCCGGCGTGGTCTGGAGCACGATGGCGTTGTCGATCCAATCGCAATTGGTGTAGCTGTGCAGCGTTCCGTCGGCGATGGCGGGCGAGAAAGAGAATGGCGATGGGTACAACTCGGGGAGCTGGACATGGAAGTCCACTGTGTAGACATCACCGGGCGACATCGGGGGGAGATCGAAATCTTCGCGAGCGGTGTTGGTACCTGCGAAGTCTAGCCCCACGTGGTTCCGCATGATGAAGCCGACAATCGGCAACATGATCTCCTCGTAGGCGCGGACACTGATGCGCACGACGATCGCGGTGGAAGGTTGCAGCAGGTACACTGGTTGGCCGCTTTCTTCGAGGATCGCGATTCCGATTACCTCCGCGCGGCCATCGCCAAAACGATGGTCCACGTTCGGGATAGTGGTGACCACTTCGGGCGCCAGCGCCTGCGCGTGTGCTTCGGAGTGCGATCTACGGTGCTCCCTGCTGACGTAGGCATTATCCTTTTGGACCATGGCAGCCGAATATTTCGCCACCACCGCGCCCGGGCTGCCGAGTTCCTTAATTCGTCCGCCTTCCAGCCAGAGGGCACGGTCGCCGATAGATTTTACTTCAGTGGGAGCGTGCGATACGAACAGGATGGTGACGCCGTTCGCGCGCAGCTCGTGGACTTTGCGCAGGCAACGCTGACGGAAATAAATGTCGCCGACTGCCAGGGCTTCGTCCACCAGCAGGATTTCGGGGTCGACGTGGATAGCCACCGCGAAAGCCAGACGAACCGCCATGCCGCTGGAATAAGTTTTGACGGGCTGATCGATGAAATCGCCGATCTCGGCGAATTCTTCAATTTGCGGGAATTTCGCGTCGATTTCGGCGCGGGATAGCCCCAGTATGGCGGCGTTCACATAGACGTTGTCGCGGCCGGTGAATTCCGGGTTAAATCCGGTGCCCAGTTCGAGCAAAGCCGCCACCCGTCCGCTGACCCGCACTTCGCCTGCAGTGGGATGGAGAATACCCGCCACCATTTGCAGCAGCGTGCTTTTGCCAGAGCCATTCTCACCGACAACACAGAACGTCTCGCCCCGGTGTATTTCAAAGCTGACGTCGCGCAGCGCCCAGAAGTCGCGGTGAAAGGATTTGCGGTTGAACAAGGCGAGCTCTTTCAGGCGCGCGCTGGGATTGGCGTAGATCGGATAGCTTTTGGAGACACCGCGAAATTCAACGACCGGAGAGGACACTAAAGACGAATCTACTGAAGGGGCGAAGGGCTGTCAAATGGGAGGCTGTGGAGAGAGTTGCCCAGCATGAATTCAGGGCGGCCGCCAAGTCCCGCTTTGCCACGTCAACAACTTCGGATGCGGTGAAACCGCCGCGAGCGGTGAGGCCTTCTTATCTCACTCTGCTTCTATCCGTGTGACGTAGCAAGTCGAGGATTCCGGTAGCCGCCCCGATGAGCAATCGTACTCTCTATAAAACCTCCTACGGTTACTGCCTTTGGAAACCAGCCTTCCATCAGCCAATCTCCATCATTAAGATAGCCTAATCTCCAAAAAGTGTCAAGAGTTTTAATCATTTAGGGCCTTTGTTTGACTTCTCCCGGTGGTGCAAAATACCCTGGAAGGAGCAAACCTGTTTGCCGGTGTAGCTCAGGTGGTTAGAGCGACGGTCTCATAATCCGTAGGTCGCAGGTTCGACTCCTGCCGCCGGCACCATCAGTCCTCCCGCGCTGTCGAAACGATCGTCTCGTAGAGGCGCTGGAGTTCTTCCTGCGAGTAGTATTCGATCTCAATCCGGCCGCGCTGTTCTGATTTTTCGACAATGCGCACGCGCGTGCCGAGGGCATTTTCGAGCTCGCCTACCGCCGCTCGGATGTTAGGGTCCTGGAGCGGCTCCTCGGTTGGCTCGCGAGGCTCGTTCATTTTCTTGACGAGCCTCTCGACTTGACGCACCGAAAAGCCCTGAGCGGCGCTCTTTTCGGCCACTTGAGTTTGAAGCTCCGGCGAGTTGAGGCCCAGGATGGCGCGCGCATGCCCCATAGAGATGCGTCGCTCAGCGACCAAGAGTTGGACGGGGCCGGGGAGCCGCAACAACCGGATCAGGTTGGTGATCGTGCTCCGGTCTTTACCCGTACGGTTGGCGATGTCCTCGTGGCTGAGGCTCATCTCGCGCGAAAGGCGGTCCAGCGCCTGGGCAGTCTCGATGGGGTTGAGGTCTTCCCGCTGGATATTTTCAATCAAAGCCACTTCGAGCAGCTTGTCGTCGGCGAAATCCTGCACAATGGCGGGGATCTCGTTGAGACCGGCGAGTTTGGCGGCGCGCAGCCGGCGCTCGCCCGCTATCAATTCGTATTTTCCGGCATGCTGACGAACCAGGATGGGCTGGATAACCCCATTTGCTTCTATTGAGTTAGCCAATTCCTGGAGGCGGGTGGCATCGAATACCATCCTGGGCTGTAAGGGGTTGGGGGCGATCTCTGAAATGGGAAGGAAAATTACTCGGTCACCGTGCAGCTCGCTAGCTGAGGCCGCAGGGACTGCAGGAGTAACTGGTTGTGTATGATGGACTACAGATCTGCTGCTTAGCAGTGCTGATAGGCCTTTACCCAAGACTTTGCGAGGTTGTGGCTTTTCCGGCATTTTGGGCACGAGCCAGGATCTCCTTTGCGAGCTGGATATAGCTTTCGGCTCCGCGGGACCGAACGTCGTAGGCCAGGATTGGTTTTCCAAAGCTGGGAGCTTCCGCCAAGCGTATGCTGCGCGGGATTACAGTCTTGAGGACGGTATCTTCGAAGAATTCCCGGAGATCTTGTTCCACCTGGCGGGTCAAGTTCATGCGGTCGTCATACATGGTTAGCAACACGCCTTCGATAGTAAGGCGCACGCCGAGCGAATCTCGCACGCGATCGATGGCGTCCATAAGCTGGGAAATACCTTCCAATGCGAAGAACTCGCACTGAATCGGGATGAGCACGGAATCTGCCGCGACCAAGGCGTTGACGGTAAGAAGGTCTAGGGCGGGCGGGCAATCGATCAAGATGTAGTCGTAGTAGGCTCGAACCGGCTCTAGCGCTTTGCGCAACCGGCTTTCCCGGTCGTCAACGTCAACCAGCTCTAAGTTCGCGGCAACCAGGTTCTTGTCGGAGGGCAGCAAATCAACGCCTTCGAATCCTGTGTGTAGGATGGTCGGCTGGAGGTCCGTCTCGCCGAGGAGCACCTGATACAGCGTTGGCTGGCCCTCGGCTTTTGAGACGCCGAGGCCAGTCGTCGCATTGCCTTGCGGGTCCGAGTCGATCAGGAGGACACGGAGGTCGTTGGCCGCTAGCGAGGCACTCAGGTTGATAGCGGTGGTGGTTTTACCAACCCCGCCCTTTTGGTTTGCGATCGCGATTACTTTTGCCAACACATACACTCCAGCGGTCCACTAGGAACACCTGCGCAACAGCACGGAAAGCGTGGATTTCGCGCACACGTTCCACGTGAAACCGTTGCGAGTGCACGGATGATCCTGACACATAGGTTCCACGTGAAACACTAAGCCCTATCAAACTCACCCCGTACACAGATCCTGCGGTCTCCCCAAGGTAACCGAATGGGCTCGTCCCACGCAATTCCCGCGATTAATTTTAGCGCGCCGAAACTCGCCTCCCCGATGAGTAAGCCAAGGCGGGGAGCTAGCCTCGGTACGTTTTGAAGCACATGCCGGGGATCCACGGCGCGTGAGACGATCCAATCGAACGAGTCCTGGATTTCTTCTGCGCGCGAGGCGATCACGCGAATATTTTTCAATTGACGCGTTGATTCCCGCAGGAATACAGCCTTCCGTTGGTTCGATTCTATAAGGGCAACCCGCATTCCAGCATGCACCACCGCAACCGGTACACCGGGAAAACCCGCGCCCGCACCAATATCGCCAATGTTTACAGCATCTTGCGGCGGAATGTGAGCGGCGAGAAATAAAGACTCAGCGTAGTGACGCATCACCAGCTCGGGTCCGGGTTCGATCGAGGTGAGACTGAGTTTCTGGTTCCAGCGCACCAACATTTCATAATGTGCGTAGAGTGCAGAGATTTGCTCAGATGACAGGGTAACCCAGGGCCTGAGCTCGCGCTCCAGCACCTCGTTGAACCAGGCTGGAGCGGCCATGCTGCTACACGAAGGCGCCTAAGCTGAGGTAAATATCGAGCACTGCGACGGCCGCAGGGGTGACGCCGGGAATACGGCCTGCTTGGCCAAGGGTGGCGGGACGAACGCGGTCAAGTTTTTGCTTCACTTCGGTAGACAGCCCAGGGATCCGCGAAAATTCGAAGCCGGATGGTATCCGACGCGAATCGGAATCGCGCAGCCGCTCGATCTGGCGTTCTTGCTGTGCAATGTAGCCCGCGTACTTCGTCTCGGTTTCGATGGTGGTTAATACACCGTTTTCCAGCTCTTCTCCCAAGCTTTTGCCGATCCAAGGTTCAAGACGCTGGATTTTGGCCTCCGGCCGGCGCAACCAGACTACCAACGTAGGGCGATCGCTCGATAAAACTTCCGGGAGCTGGAAGAGAGCTGGATCGAACCGTGTGGTTTCGAGTAGCGTATGAACCCGCCGCTTCTGTTCCTGCTTCCGCACATAATGATTCCAACGCTCGTCGGAAACCAAACCCGCGCTGCGCCCGAGGGGAGTGAGGCGCTCGTCGGCGTTGTCGATCCGCAAATGCAGCCGGAATTCCGCGCGCGACGTGAACATGCGATAGGGTTCGTCCGCACCCTTGCTCACGAGGTCATCAATCAAGATTCCTGTATATCCTTCGGTACGCCCCACGATCAGCGGTACATTACCCTTCAGCCGGCCAGCGGCGTTTAAACCCGCGATCAGACCCTGGCAAGCGGCTTCCTCGTAGCCGGAAGTGCCATTGATCTGTCCAGCCAGGAACAAATTGGCGATGGACTTGACTTCGAGGCTATGATTCAATTCCCGAGGGTCGACGGCATCGTACTCAATGGCGTAGCCCGGACGGATCATCTCTGCATTCTCAAGGCCTGGAACGGAAGCGACCATCGCAGCTTGCACGTCGATAGGCATGCTCGTGGACATACCGTTGACATAAACTTCGTACGTGTCTAAGCCTTCGGGTTCCAAAAAAAGCTGATGGCGCGGCTTGTCAGGAAACTTCACCACCTTGTCTTCAATTGAAGGGCAGTAGCGTGGACCGATACCTTCGATCTGGCCGCTGTATAGAGGTGACCGCGCAATGCTATCTCTAAGAATCTTAAGTGTTAGATGAGATGTGTAAGTTATATAACAGTCAATCTGCTCGCGTGCTATCTTGTTGGTGAGAAAAGAGAAAGGGGTGGGAACCGCATCGCCATGCTGCGGCTCAAAGCGGGCCCAATCTATAGTTCGACCGTCCAGCCGCGGGGGGGTGCCGGTCTTGAGGCGCGTCCAGGCGAGGCCCATAGTTCGCAGCTGATCGCCGAGCAGGTTGGAAGGAGCCTCGCCGCTGCGTCCGCAGCTGTACTTCATCTCCCCCACGTGCGCCAGACCATTCAGGAAAGTCCCTGTGGTAACGATAACGGCCTCGGTCGTTAGCGACCTGCCGTCCCGGAGCAGCACGCCCGTGACGCGCCGGTTTGGCACGCCGGTGATCTGGAGCTGCGCGACCTCAGCTTGAAGAATGCGCAGATTGGGCTCGCGCTCTAACACCTCGCGCATGCGCAGGCGATACTGCTTCTTGTCACACTGCGCGCGCGGCGACCAGACGGCGGGACCGCGGCTGGTGTTGAGCAGACGGAATTGAATTCCGACCGCATCGGTTACCTCGCCCATGACGCCACCGAGAGCATCGATTTCGCGCACTAAATGCCCCTTGGCAATACCGCCCACCGCGGGATTGCACGACATCTGCGCGATCAGGTCGAGGTTAATCGTGATCATGGCAGTGCGGAGTCCCATACGCGCGCAAGCTCGTGCGGCCTCGCAACCAGCGTGGCCGGCTCCCACCACGATCACATCGTATTTGCCGGGCATGACCGAATCAGTTTCTAGTTTGGCACAAGTGTGCTAGCTTCTATTTTCCGGCGAACACAAATGAAAATCCTCGTCATCGGTTCGGGCGGGCGCGAGCATGCGCTGTGCTGGAAGCTGGCGCAAAGCCCCCAGACATCGGCGTTGTATGCGGCGCCAGGGAATCCAGGGATTGCAAAAATCGCGACGTGTTTAGCGACGACTGATTACCTTGCGGCCGCAGAGTCGATCGACGCCGATTTAGCCGTAGTCGGGCCCGAAGCACCCCTAGCCGCGGGCATAGTGGATCAGTTTCGCGCGAAGGGTCGCCCGATTGTCGGTCCAACGGCTGCTGCAGCATGCCTGGAGGCCAGTAAGGTTTTCGCCAAGGAGTTCATGACGCGAGCCCAAATTCCAACAGCGCGGTTCGCTTGGGTGAATACGGCTGAGGAGGCCCGAACCGCTTTGCGCGATTTCGACTTCCCCGTCGTGTTGAAGGCGGACGGCCTGGCCGGCGGAAAAGGCGTGATCGTCGTGAACTCGGCAACAGAAGCGGAGGCCGCCTTGGCCCAGTTGATGACCGCAGATGGCCGCCTAGTGATCGAAGAGTTCCTGACGGGTGAAGAGGTCAGCTTCATCGTTCTCAGCGATGGCCTGAACGTGCTGGCGCTCGAACCCACACAGGATCATAAGACCGTTTTCGACGGCGATACAGGTCCCAACACCGGCGGTATGGGGGCATACTGCGACGGCCGAATTCTGGACGACGTCACGAAAGCTGACATCATGGCGAGGGTAATTCACCCTGCCATCGATCACATGCGCGCCGAAGGGCACGCGTTCACTGGGTTCCTTTATGCCGGCCTGATGATGACGCCGCAGGGTCCAAAGGTCCTCGAGTTTAATGCGCGGCTTGGGGACCCCGAGACGCAGGTGTTGATGCACAGGATGCAGAACGATTTCGTGGAGCCTCTATTTGCGGCGGCAAACGGCACGTTGCGAACGGCGGAGCTTAGTTGGCATGCCGAACCTTCGGTGTGCGTGGTCCTGGCAGCAGCGGGATATCCTGGATCGGTCCGGACCGGCGACGCGATTACGGGATTGGATCAAGTGGCTCGCGCGACCGTCTTTCACGCCGGAACAAAACTAAGCGACAACGCTCTGGTGACCGCTGGTGGACGGGTGCTCGGCGTGACCGCGCGAGGAGCCAGCCTGAGTCAGGCGATTCGCAATACGTACGACGATGTGGCGAAGATCCACTTCGAAGGCAGGCATTATCGAAAAGACATCGGTCGAAGAGGTCTGAAGCGCTGGTAATGCGAGGGTCGAGATGATCGCGGCGCCAGCCGTAGCGTTTGGTTTTATAGGTGGTCATAGGAAATCACAAGCCGGCCCGAATCTAGCAGGCGGCCGCGCGAGTCGAAGGGGCTGAGGAAGACAGCGCGTTGAGAATGCTGGAAATCGAGTTGATCGAAGGCAGTGACCGGCGGCCAAAGCTGTCCACGATTGGTTCACAGCGGTGTAGAGCGACCGCGCGCCTGCCGCGGCGCCGAGCAACAGAGCCGGACTTGTTCTAGGATCGTTTGAATAGGAGGTCGGGATGCCAATGCCGATCTGGAGATTCAATGTTGCGCTGTTGTGGGCCGGTCTATGCGTAGCGCAGGCGCCGCAATCGCATAAAACGTCGCCGCTGATGGATTCGGCCGAGCACGTGCGGGAAGACGCTTATCCGGTGCTGCCCGTGCCGGCCGCCGACCGCGTGTACGAAAGAATCGATGGGCATCGCATTAAAGAAAAGGATCTGGAGGTGGTCGCGATTTCGCGCCAGAGCAGGGATGCCGGCGACAAGTATTGGGGACGGATCGCGGGTACGAAGTACGAGAAATTGACCGCGCAGTGGGCCGAGGCAAAATGGCGGCAATACGGCCTGACGGACGTTCACGAACAGGAATATGAACTCGCGCCACAGTGGTTTGCGACGGACTGGAACGTCACGGCGACGGATGGAACCAAGACCCTGACGTTCAAATCGCTGAACCCCGCGCTTGGCTCGGCGCCGACTGCGCCGGGAGGGCTGGAAGCCGAAGCGGTCTGGGTAGGGCTGGGCACGGCGGCCGATTTCATGGGACGCGACGTGCGCGGCAAGGCGGTGTTGATTCTTTCGATTCTTGAACCCGGAAACATGGGCGAATCGGCGGGCTGGGAAGGCGCATGGAAGCGGGCGGCCGACTTAGGCGCGGCAGCCATATTCACCATCTGGGGCTACAATGACAACCTCGCTGTGTGGCAAGGCATGACGGCCGGACGCGGCGTCGATATCAAGGCGCCGGGGTTCTTTATGGGCTACGAAGATGGCAAGGCGCTGCGCGATCTGATCGCGACCGGCCATCCGGTTAAGCTCAAGATGAATCTGAAGACTGAAATGCGATCCGGGCTGAAGGCCGTCGCAGCGTTCGGCACGCTGCCCGGCGCAACGGACGAGAACATTTACGTTCTGGCGCACACTGACGGCTATTACGATGCGGCGCTCGACAACGCGTCTGGATTAGCGGTAATGGAGACGCTGGCGGAATATTTTTCGCAGATCCCCAAAGAGAAGCGGCGGCGCGGCATCACGTTCGTCGCAACTTCGGGGCATCATGCCGGATCGCCGACCACGCAGTACATGCACGATCACCGAGATACGATGCTGGCCAAGACGGCCGTGATTCTGAACTGCGAGCACATCTCGCATAACGATCTGCTGCAGTGGAGCACGCATCTGCGCCCATCGAACGTCATTCAGGAGCGGCGCTGGTGGGTGAATGGCAGCGACCGGTTGGTGGATATTACGCTGCGCGCATTCCGGGAGTTCGGAGTCGGCTTAGTGGCCGAAATGGACCCGAACGCGTCCGGCGACATGGGGCACATTCAGCGCGATGCGCCGTCGATCCAAGTGATCGACTCGCCGGAGATCAAGCACACAGACGCCGACGTCGCAGAGCGAGTTCCGGAGGCGGGTCTGGCCGCGGTGGCGCGCGCGTACGCGAAGATCATCGACGAGGTGAACAAGGTGGACCGGAGAGAGCTACTCCCGGCCGACACGGTTTCGACTCGCTTGCGGTAACACGCGCAAAATGGACCGCGGCCTGCTCTGGTTGATTGCAGCTTGCTAATTGTATGGCGCCGGCTGTGCGGCGCCGTTTCGCCTTTTGACTAACCGCCCACCAAACGGAGCGCGAGCGCTATATACTTGGCTTGATCGAGGCGCCCGCGCGCCGGTGCGGGTTGGCCCGGAGGCATTATGAAGACCAGTTCTTGTTTTGTGCTTTATACGCTGGGCATCGTGCTTGCGATGCCGGCAGGCGCTGCGACGGCGGGTTCGCCGGAAAAACTCTCGATCGCAGGGCTCAATGAGCCGGTGGAGGTCCTGAAAGATCGATGGGGCGTCTCGCATATCTATGCCAAGAACGAGAGCGATCTCTTCTTCGCGCAGGGCTACAACGTCGCGCGCGACCGGTTGTTCCAGCTCGAGCTCTGGCGGCGGCAGGCAACCGGAACGGTGGCCGAGATTCTGGGGCGCAGAGAACTCAAACGCGACATCGGCAACCGGCTGTTCATGTATCGCGGAAATCTCGACCAGGAACTGAACTGGTATCATCCGCGGGGCGCCGCGATCATTCAATCGTTTGTGAATGGGGTTAACGCCTACATCGCGGAAACGGAGAAGAATCCGGCGCTGTTGACGCCCGAGTTCAAGATGCTGGGGATCAAACCCGGGAAGTGGACTCCGGCGGTAGTGGTGAGCCGGTTCAACGGCTTGCTGGGCAATATCGATCAGGAAATGAATTTCGCTCTGGCCATTCAGGCAATTGGAGCCGATAAGGTCAAGGACCTGGAGTACTTTCAGCCGGCCGATCCGGATCTGAAGATGGACCCAGCCATCGACGGCTCGCTGCTCTCAAAAGAAATTCTGGAACTGTATCACGCGTTCCGAACGCCCATCAAGTTCATTCCCGATGAGCTCGCTGCCGGGTATCGGGGCAAATCGCAAGCGGTGGCGCGGCTGCAAGACGCGATTGAAGTGCCGACGGCGATCGATCTAAGCATGCGGCGCGAGGACATCGGCAGCAATAACTGGGTGGTCAGTGGAAAGCTGACGGCTACAGGTTTCCCGATGATGATGAACGATCCGCATCGGACGCAGCAGACGCCTTCGCTGCGCTACTGGGTGCACCTGGTTGCACCGGGTTGGGACGTGATCGGCGGAGGTGAACCTGCGCTGCCGGGCGTATCGATTGGCCATAACGATTCTGGCGCGTGGGGGCTAACGATCTTTGGCACCGATTCGGAAGATTTGTACGTATACGATACCAATCCATCGAATCCGCTGGAGTACAAATACGGCGGCGGATGGGAAGCCATGACTGTGATCAAAGACTCGATTCCGGTCAAGGGCGAAGGCGCCCTGGCAGTCGATTTGAAATACACGCGCCACGGGCCGGTGGTGTTTGAAGACAAAGCGCACCATAAGGCATACGCGATCCGCGCGGCCTGGCGCGAAGTGGGTGGCGCACCGTATCTGGCCAGTTTGCGCATGGACCAGGCGCGGAGTTGGGACGAATTCCGGGACGCTTGCGGCTACAGCCGCATCCCCGCCGAGAACATGGTCTGGGCGGACCGGAATGGAAATATCGGATATCAAGCGGTAGGGATCGCGCCCATGCGGCCCAACTGGAGCGGGTTGCTTCCTGTTCCGGGCGACGGGCGCTACGAGTGGAGCGGCTATCTGCCGATCAAAGCGCTGCCGCACGTCCTGAATCCTGACAAAGGATTTTTCAACACCTCGAACAATAATCTGATTCCGCCGAATTGGCCATACAAAGAGGCGCTGCACTACACCTGGGCGGATGCATTCCGCGCCGACAGCGTAGAGCAATTCCTGCGCTCCGGCCGGATGTTTACCGTCTCGGATATGATCCAGCTCCAGAACAACGATTTCTCGATTCCGGCGCGCAGCTTGGTTCCGCTGCTGCGCGATTTGAACATCGGAAATCCGGCGGCGTCGCAGGCGCAAGGGCGGTTGCTGCGCTGGAACGATGTGCTGGACAAAGACTCAGTGGAGGCCGGGATTTATGAGATGTGGCAGCGGCGGCTGATGGCGAACGTCCGGGACTTGGTGGTACCCAAGCAAGCTAAGGACTACATCGGCAATGTCGAGATGACGAAGATTATCCGCTGGCTTCAAGCGCCGGACGGCCGGTTCGGCTCGGATCCGATCGCGGGGCGGGATGCGCTGCTAATCAAGAGTCTGGAGGAAGCGACCGCGGAGCTTACCAAACGGCTCGGTCCCGAACAGGACAAGTGGAAGCTCGGCGCGTATCACCATGCTTCGATTCCCCACTTTATGACTGGGGCCCTTGGGGACGATGAGCGCAAGAAATTCGATGTAGGGGATTTACCCCGGGGTGGGGATTCTTACACCGTAACCGCGACGGGAGGCACGGACAATCAGAGCTCGGGTGGATCGTTCAAAATCATTGTGGATACGGAGGATTGGGACAGCTCGGTGGGGCTGAACAATCCGGGCCAATCCGGAGACGTAAACGATCCGCACTATCGCGACCTCTACCAGCTTTGGGCTCGCGGGAAATATTTTCCAATTTTTTATTCGCGGCCGAAGATCGAATCGGTTACGGAAAAGCGCTTTGAATTAGAGCCGGCAGGGCGCATTGTGCCTGCGACTGCACGAGTGGCGCGCTAAATTCCTGCGCGATTAGGTAAGTCCAACAAAAACGTAAGATTCCGGCTGTAACCGCCGATATACAGCTTTGGATGGCAACGCCGCAACGCCGTCTCATCTCCGCTGAGAGCTGGGACCGGTTTTCGAATAGCTGGCAATGGATTGCGTTGGCAACGGCGATCGCCAGCGCTGTGCTGGGAATCGTGCTGCTCGGCGGGGAGTGGCGGGAGCCGCTGCTGATTGCACTGGCCTGCGTGCTGGGCATTGCTACGGTGTTGTCGTTCGGCAGGCATCGGCGTGAGGCTCGGGAACGGCAAGAAACGGAGCGCGCTCTGCGGGAGAGCGAGGAGCGCTTTCGGCGGATCGCGGAACGCGCGCGTAACGCCGCCACCTCGGCAATCCATTTGACGCCGCGTGAGCCCGGCGAGACTCAAGCTATCGATGAGCCGTGGCGCGACAGCGACGCTCTGCTCACCGTTGCATCCAACCTGCCCATTATCCTTTTTGCGTTGGATCGGGATGGCGTTTTCGTGCTCTCGGAAGGTCAGGGGCTGAGCGTTTTGGGCGTTAAGCCAGGACAAGCGGTGGGCCGGTCGGTATTCGATGTGTATCGCGATGCGCCTCAGGTGTTGCGGAGTGTCCGGCGGGCGCTGGCCGGCGAGTCGTTCTCCGCGACGGTGGAGGTGGGCAGCCTGGCATTTGAGACCTGGTACAAGCCATTACGGGACGTTAGTGGAAACGTGAGCCGCGTTTTGGGCGTTGCGGTGGACATCAGCCGGCGCGTCCAAGCCGAGCAGCAGTTACGAGCTTCCGAAGAGCGCTGGCAGTTGGCTCTGCGCGGCAATAACGACGGCCTTTGGGATTGGAATGCCCGGACCAACGAGGTGTTCTTCTCACCGCGCTGGAAGCAGATGCTAGGCTTCCAGGACCACGAACTGGAGAACAGGCCGGAAGAGTGGGAGTGCCGCGTGCATCCGGGCGACTTGCCCAGGGTCCAGGAACTGATTCAGCGCCACCTCACACGCGAAACGGATTTTTATGCGGCGGAGTACCGCATGCAAGCGCGAGACGGCAGTTACCGTTGGATCCTGGCGCGCGGCCAGGCCTTATGGGACGAGCAGGGCCGGGCCGTGCGGATGGTCGGTTCGCATAGCGATATCACGGAACGGAAGCTGGCCGAAGAAGCGTTGAAACTCGCCAAGGAGCAGGCTGAGATGGCCAGTCGCGCCAAGAGCGAGTTTCTGGCCAATATGAGCCACGAGATCCGGACGCCTATGAACGGGGTGCTGGGGATGATCGATTTGGTCCTAGATACCCAGCTTTCTGGAGACCAGCGTGAATTCATGGACACGGCGAGGCATTCAGCGCGGTCCTTGCTGTCATTGTTAAACGATATTTTGGATTTATCGAAGATCGAGGCGGGGCGGCTGGAAATAGGCGCCACAGAGTTCTCCCTGCGGAAAAGCATGGACGAAGCGGTTCGAATGTTTGGCGTGGTCGCGCGGCAAAAAGGACTCGAGCTGAGTGTTGAGATTCAAGCGGAAGTGCCGGATCAGATTGTGGGCGACTCGATGCGCCTGCGGCAAGTTATTTCAAACCTGGTGGGCAATGCGATCAAATTCACAGACAGCGGCGGAATCAGCGTGAACGTGGCCGTTGACGAACGGACGTTAGATCGTGCGGCGCTGCATTTCCAGGTGCGCGACACCGGCCTTGGAATTCCGGAAGACAAGCAGGCCTGGATTTTTGAAGCGTTCCGGCAGGTAGATGGCTCCACGACGCGGCGGCATGAAGGCACTGGCTTAGGGCTGGCTATCTGCACACGGCTGGTGCATTTGATGGGTGGACGCTTGTGGGTAGAAAGCCGCCCGGGCGCGGGGAGCACGTTTCATTTCACCGCGCCATTTCGCCTCTGCGCCGCTCGTCATGAAACGGAGAGCAGCGGCGTGTTGAACGCTGGTGTAGCGAAGCTGGCTGCTGCCGTTGAGTCTGCCCCTGGCAGTGCGGTTCGAATTCTGGTGGCCGAAGATAATCCGGTCAATCAAACGCTGATTCTGAATATTTTGAAGAAGGCGGGCTACAGCGCGGTTCTGGCGGTCAACGGTACAGAAGTTCTGGCTGCGATCGAGCGCGAGCACTTCGATCTGATTCTTATGGACGTTCAGATGCCGCTCATGGACGGCTTCGACGCGACGGCGGCGATTCGCAAAGCTGAGAAAGGCACGGGCTCGCACGTGCCGGTTGTGGCTATCACCGCGCACGCGATGCAGGGTGACCGGGAGCGGTGCCTGGCGGCCGGGATGGACGATTATTTGACGAAACCGTTGGACCTCGCCAAATTGCGCGCAACCTTAAAGAAGTGGACCAGCGCAAACTCAGCGGCGCAACTTCCGCAATAGCGCAGACTAGTTCACTTCCGTCACGGGCACATTGAACGCGACGGTATTCACTACGCCTTTACGTTGGAATTGGACCCAAACGCGATGAACGCCGGCTCGAGGAAAGATCACGTCGAACTGGATCTGCGTGTACTGCTCATTGGCCGGCTCCATGACTTGGACGGGGTGATCGTGGATGAGATCGATCAGGTCGGAGCTGGCGGCGAGCATATGACCCATGGCGCCGAGCAGCGGTTCAACGCCGTCTTTGGGCGTGAGACGGAAAAACAGAAGGGTTTGCATTCCGGCGATGGGCTGGCGCGGCTCGGTAACGAGCTGGATCTCCAGGTTTTCCGAATGCTGGGGCGAGACGTCCGGCGCCAGTGCGGCCGCGGCCATGTTAAATCCGGGGCCGGGCACAAAAAGCGCGCTACTCACCAGTTGCGGGGTTCCGGAGGCGGGATAGAAGTCATTCAGAACGCGGTAGAAGCCGGGCTTCGAGAAACTCAGTTGGATCTCGAAGCTGCCGTCGGGCTGCATTTCGGGATGCTCATGCAGGAAGAACGACAAATCCTGGCTGATCACGAACAGGTGATAGAGCTTCTCGTGCACGATTTCGAAATCGCGCACTGGCTTTCGTGTTTCGGGGTCGCCGACCTGAAATTTGAGCCGGGTGGTCTGGCCCGGCTTCAAGACGTTCGGCTCAGTGGAGAGGACGACGGGATATTCGCGAAACTCCGGGATGCCCGGCACCAATTTCATCCCACAGCGCGGACACACACCCGGCGTCTTGGAGCGGATGTCCCGATCCATGGGGCAGACGTAATCGAGTGCGGGTTGTTGCGAAAGAACGGCGGCACTCCCGCGGTTGCTGGGAGGCGCGGAAAGAGGGCTGGCTCCTTCCTGAGCGGAGAGCGCCGCCGAGGTCGAAAGTAAGACCACCACAATGCAAGCAGTGTGCATCGGAAAATCGGTTATTTCCCGCCGGAGCTCCCGGCCTGGACGGTAACCTTCACAAACGCGTTCGTCCAACAGCATTGGAATCCGCGGCCGCCGTCGCCGGAGACATCGTTGGCGACCAACCG
Organism: Bryobacteraceae bacterium; assembly: GCA_035293725.1. GTDB lineage: Bacteria > Acidobacteriota > Terriglobia > Bryobacterales > Bryobacteraceae > Palsa-89. Next base: position 36,752 of record DATGMH010000012.1, on the reverse strand, counting down.
GAGCACGTACTCGCCTGGCTCGCTGAACGCGATAGACGTCGTCGCGCTTCCGGCAAAAACGGCCGGAGGAGGTGGGTTCCAATCCGTCTTTTCGACGGCTGGACGATCGGTTGTGAAGGTCACCGCACCGGGTCCTCGAAACTTGCTCCACGCCACCGACACCGGCGTGGCCTTTGCGGCGCGCGCCGGTGTACCGGGAGGCATTATGGCATCATCAGCGACCCACACGGTGATACCGAGCGGATTTGCAAGCGTTGCTGAGCGTTCCACGCTGATCGGGCTGGGCCCCTGGACCATGGGCCCATCCTTCCCGAAGCTGATGAACGGTGGCGTGTTTTTGGTTGCATCCACCAGAGGCGAAATTACCCACAGCGGATCGAGACTGAACGGAATGGACGTAGTTACGCCGTTGGCGACCAGAGTCCAAGTCAATTTGTTTTTTCCGAAATCTTTCGGCACTGTGACGGTGAACAGGCCCCACTGGCGGCCGGACATGAAGTGCGTGGGCTGGCCGCGATCGGGGCCGCCCGGCTCGATGCGGTTATTGGGACCAACCGGAATGTCGAGCTCTTGCTTGAGGTTCCGGTTGTAGTAGCCGATCAAGAAGCTATAGCTTCCGTCGGGGTTCTGGAACCAGCCCTCGTAAGCCGGCGTGATGCTCTGGCCGAAGTCGTGGTGCGGCTCCGAGGGCAGTTCTGCTGCGATCAGAGCCGCAGCCGCGACCGCTGCGATACCGAATAAAGAGATTCCCAATGGCCGTAAGCGCATGAAACGTTCTCCTATTGCGAGATTGTCCTGGAGTTGGGCGTGCGCGCCGGTTTGTGCTTGGCGGCCCAGGCGTTGTAGTCGTCGTCGGAGATGTAGGTGACGTTTACCCAGGCATGTGCCATCTCGTCGACGGTACGGTCGCCCCAGCCGACCCACTGGTTAGGATCGGGATTGCCGCGATTCTGGGCCGTGTTGTCGTGCCATGCGGTCACGTGGACGATAGTCCCTTTGGGGAGAACGGGGGCGGCGTCATCGCTGTAGATATAGTTCGTCATCCAGTTGAAGTCGAAATTGCCTACGTAGCTGATGGTCTGAGTGGATCCATCCGGCAGGATGGCTTCGAGCAGCATGGCTTTCCCGCGCAGATGCATGTGAGGCTGGAAATTCTCGAGCCGGGCGGCTTGCTTCAGTACATGGAAGCCCTGGCTGACGGCCATCGAGTTGGGTGGGATATCGAGTGGGCTGCCGCTGGACGCGGTGGCATTAAAAGCCGTCAGATAGGTGCGATACTTCGGTTCTTGTCCTTTCGGATAGAGCCAGACGCCGAGCTCGACATGGTCGCGGATTTCTTCGCCGGCGGCGTGGTAGTGGATGTCCCACCAGATATGCGACCCGGGCATCAGTAGTTTACCGGTGCCCTCGCGATACACATCGAAATTCTTGCCAACGGCCCATTCCATCAACACGCCGCCCTGCCCGTCGCCGGAGTCGGAGCCGAGCCGCAGGGCTTCGGGATCATCCTGGACCAGATGCGCGAGGGCGTGATGGGTAATTTTGCGGCCTTCCTTGGTGCCCGGCCGCATCTCGACGGCACGCACCCAGCGGGGCTCCGTGACGGGGACGTCGGCCAGCGGCTTCCACCACTGATCCTGCGACTGCGCGGGCATGGTGTAGGGTTCGGATTGGATCACGAAGTCGGGTCCGCGGCCAAACTCCTTGGCGAGCTGCCAGCCTTCATCGCTCGGCCACTGCTGTGCGGGAGGCATATCCTTGGGGTCGCCCATGGGCGCGCCGGCATCCACCCAGCGGACGATAGCGGCGATCTGGTCGTCGCTCAGCGACCGGTCGTTGGAGAATTGCTGAACGCCAACCGTTTTGTCGATCGACCAGGGCGGCATCTGCCGCATCAAGATGCGCTGTTTGATCGACCGGGCCCAGGGGCGGACCTGGTCATAGGTTTCGAGCGACATTGGCGCGGCGGTACCCGGGCGATGGCACTCGTTGCATTTTGCCTGGAAGATGCGGGCGATATCTTTGGTGAACGTGACTGGGGCGGGCGCATCGGCAGCCAGCGCGGCCAACCCGCAGGCAAGAGAAACGGCGAGAAACTTAAGCATTCAGGCCTCCCTGTTAGATCTTGTACAGCTCAGAGTTGGCTGCACATCTGCAACTTACAGGCCAGGGCGGCAAAGCAGCGGAACTCCGGGACCGGACGGTGGTTTCTGCGCATTTTGCCGCACCCAACTTGGGTGTGATCGCGCACAAAAAGACCCGCAGCACTCGCGAGCGGAAGCACTGGTCAGCGTTGGCTGAAAGTGAGGCCAACGATGGTAGGATTCCCGCGGTGAACCGCGATTTGAGCTCTGAGCTGCTCCGCTAACATACGAACCAACCGGAAGCCCAAAGAGGGAGCAGCCGTCCAATCGAAATTCTGCGGAAATCCAGTGCCGTCGTCCTGAACGGTTAAGTGGACAGTCTCGCGGGCGCACTGGAGTGTGACGTGAATCTCACCCTCGCGATTTTCGGGGAACCCGTGTCTCAAAGCATTGGTGAACAGTTCGTTGGTGATGATGCCGTAGGGGACAGCGCGCTCAAGATCCAGGAACACTTCTCCCAGGTCTACTGCCAAGCGAATCCGCCGGCCGGCGGCCTGGGCCCGTAGACGGTACTCGACGAGCTGGCGGGTATAAGCGGCGATATCGATTCGCGAAAAGTTTGGAGAATTGCAAAGGACCTCATGGATGAGAGCCATGGAATGGATGCGGCCTTGGCTATCCTCGAACGCCTGCCGCGCCGGTTCGTGAGGTACGCCGCGGGCCTGCAGCCCGAGCAAGCTGGACATTACCTGCAGGTTGTTCTTGACGCGGTGATGGATTTCACGGAGGAGAGCTTCCTTTTCGCGGATCGATTCTCGCAACTTCTCGCCGGCCTCAACCTGCTGAGTTATGTCGCGGAGGATGACCGTAAGCAACGTCCGATGGCCGGAATCGACGCGTGAAATCGACGCCTCGGCGGGGAATTCGGTGCCGTCCTTACGGCGCCCCCTGACCAACGTCCGGTCGCTCTTGCGGCGGGTTCTTTGGCCGGATTGTGCGAAGTCGGCCACTTGGGTCCGGTGCAATTGCGCCATCCGCTGCGGTAGCAAAATATCGAGCGGCTTCCCGAGCGCTTCCTCGGCGCGATAGCCGAAAATGCGCTCGGCGCCCTGATTAAACAGCACGATACGCTGATCCTCACCGATGGAAACAATGGCGTCCTCGGCGAGATCGATGATTTGCGCGAGCAACGGCGACGACGCTGCGAACGGCGGCGGGAATTGTCCGGGGGTATGGTCCACGAGCGGGTTATTTCTGCTCTCGGTCGGGTGCTGAGTAAGCAATTCGAATTCCAGTTTCCCCGGAGAATTCTGGCCGGTTCTGGCGGCCGGGTGCTAAGATCAAATCGTCTACCCCATCCGCACCCAGAATCTTGGGGCCAGGCCGCGGAAGAGCAGTGGAAGCGCTGGGCTTACAGACAGATCAACAATACAGCGGGCGCGTGCCGTTGCTATTGGTGCTGCGCATTGTGCTGTCGCTACACGTGCTGGCGGTGCTGGTGCAAGCGGTGCTGGCGGGGCAATTCCTGTCGGGACCGGAGGCTCCGGTTGTCGCTCACGCGCGAACCGCGTGGTTCATCCTGGCGTTATCGGTCGCGCAGATTATCGCGGCTGCCTGGTTCGTAAGGCGCGGCGGGCCGCTGTGGACGCTGGTTGCCAGCATTTTTGTCCTGATCGCCGAAGCTTTGCAGACCGGAACCGGCTATGGGCGGTTTCTGGGCGTACATATTCCGCTGGGAGTTTTTGTTTTCGGCGCGGTGAGCTGGATGATGTTCTGGGCGTTTCGAAAGCGCGCCGCGGGAGGAAACCGGCCGGCATGAAGTGGAGCCGCCGGGAGATTCTGAGGCTCGCGGGAAGCGCGAGCCTAGCGCTCCCACTGTTCGAAAGCGGCTGCATTGGCGGCCGTCCCCAAGCGACGTTACTCGCAAGCCGCGTGCCGCTTCCGCAGCCATTCGAGACCGCGCTGCCGATTCCTCCAGTCCTTAACGCGGACCGGAAGGACGGTTCGACAGATTACTACGATGTGAGGGTGCGGCCCGCGTCGGCCAGCATTTTACCTGGAGTTGGGACGACAGTTTGGGGATACAACGGAATTTTTCCGGGACCAACGATTGAAGCGCGACGCGGCCGCAAAGTTTCGCTTCGATTGTGGAACACTCTGCCGGTGCCGATCGTGAATCATTTGCACGGCGGCAGGACGCCGCCCGAAAGCGACGGCTATCCCACCGACCTGATTTTGCCCAATGGTTTCGATCTCCCGCACATGCATGACACACGCGCGCGTGTGGTTCAAGAACAGCGCGAGTATATTTATCCCAACGACCAGAGGGCGGCCACACTGTGGTATCACGACCACCGCATGGATTTCACGGCGCCCCAGGTCTGGCGCGGTTTGGCCGGGTTCTACATTTTGCGCGACGACGAAGAGGCACAGCTTCCTCTTCCGCGTGGGGAAAAAGAGATCCCGCTGCTGATCTGCGACCGTTCGTTCGATGCGAATGGCTCGTTTCTCTATCCGGCGCTCGATTCGTCGCTGCGCGGACAGCCCGGAGTCAGCATGGACTACATGGGCGGCGTGCTGGGGGACGTGATTTTGGTGAACGGGGCGCCATGGCCGAAGCTGGAGGTGGCGAACACGCGCTACCGTTTCCGGATTTTGAACGCCTCGAACGCGCGCCGGTACGAACTGGCTCTGGATCCAGCGCCGCCGGGTGGTCCGGCATTTGTGCAGATCGGGAGCGATGGCGGGCTTCTGGCCGCTCCGCTGGCACATCGCACGGTCCGAATTTCGCCCGCCGAGCGTTTCGATGTCGTCATCGACTTTTCGAAATACAAGGTGGGTTCACAGATCCGTTTGCTTAACCTGGCCGCCGACGGCGCGCAGAGCCAGATCATGCGATTCGATATCACGCGTCAGGAGCGGGATGAGACCGTGATTCTGCAGAAGCTCAGCCGGTTGGATTTTCCGGATCCGGGCCGTGCGGCGGTAACGCGCGTTTTCGACTTCAGCTATCGCGGCGGGCGCGGATGGCTGATCAACCGCAAGCCATTCAATCCAGCTCGCATGGACGCGCAACCGAAGCTCGACACCGTGGAGATATGGCGACTGCAGGCGGATTTCAATCATCCGCTGCACCTCCACCTGGTGCATTTCCAGGTGCTCTCGCACAGCGGCCGTCCGGGACTCTACGACGCAGGTTGGAAAGACACCATCAATCTGGGGCCTGGACAGGCGGCCGACATTTTGGTTCCGTTCACCGGCTATCGCGGCCGCTACGTGTTTCACTGCCACAATTTAGAACACGAGGACATGGCGATGATGGGAAACTTCGAGGTTATTTAATTTGGAAAACTCGAGTCGTTTGTTGCACCGGTTCGCGCTCTTGGTCGAAATCGCAGCTTTAATTCTGATCGCTTCGGGCGCGTATGTCACCAGCGGGCGCGAGGCGACCACAGGTCCGGACGTCGCCGCCGCAGCGGCGAGCCTGCCGGGAGCAGGCGTGCATCTGGTGTTCGGAATCGCCGTGGTTGTGCTGGCATTTTTTCTAGCGGGTTTGGCCTTTGTGGCGGACCGGCGCTGGCCGGTTCGCGCGTTGGCTAGCTTGACGGCCGCGGCAGGCGCATTGGATGCCTGGGTGGCGACGCCTATTCGGCTTTCGGAGGGCCGGGCGGCGCTGCACGCCGGCCTGGCGCCACTGTTCTTCGGCTGTGCGGCGGCCGTGGCGATGTTGACATCCGAGAAATGGAGCTTGCCGCAAGCCCCGGTTGGGGATCGGGGAATGCATTTCCTGCGTCCATTGGCGATTTCGGCGCCACCTCTGGTGCTGCTGCAAATTGTACTGGGGGCGCTGTACCGGCACAAATTGACGAGCGTCATGTGGCACATGGCTGGAGCCATGGTGGTATCGCTGGTGACGCTGATTACCGCCATGGTGCTGATGCAGCAGTTTCCAGACGAAAAGAGATTGCGCGGGCCGGCCATTCATCTTATGTCCGTCGTGCTGTTGCAGGTGGCGCTGGGCGTGACCGCGTTTACCATGCAGTTGCTTGAAACGGAGAACACGGTGACGCTGGCTGTGTTCACTGCGTCGCACGTGCTGGTGGGGAATTTGGTTTTTGGGGCGAGCCTGACGTTTGCGGCGGTGACGGTGCGGAATTTGCGCGCGGAAGCGGTTTCAACCGCTACGGCGTAACGACAGCCAGGGCTTGGTCACTGCGGAGAGGAAGGTAACGTTACGGCGCTGGGCGCGCGCGGAACTTCGCCCGGGCGTTCATAATATGCGATCCAGCGGCCCATCGAGAGAATTCCTACCCAAAGCACGATCGATAGCCAGGCGGCTGCTTTGGCAACTCCCGGAATCGTGGGTGCGCTGTCTAATTCTTCGGTTTTCTTGTACACGCGGGGGCGAAAGATCAACGCGTGCACGCCCACCAGCAGCAGCAGCGACAATTTGGTAATGAAATAGGGGTTGTCGTAGTACTTGTCCAGCTTTGCGCCGGCGAGCAGGATGCCCATACTGATCATGATCACGAAGCCGATGCGTTTCCAAATGCGAGTTTGCCTGACCACTTCGGTAATGGTCATGCTTTTCATGGCAAAACCGAGGATGCGCAAGTCTGTCATCAAAATCGCGCCGCCAAAAATTGCAATCGACGAAAGATGCGTCGACATCACGATCGGGTAGGGAAGCCCCGATTCGCGAAGCGCGGTGAAGAACTGGGTGTTTGCGACCCAACCGGCGAAATCAGCAATTACGGACATTTCGCGACCCCCGGGATAGATTACGTGAAAGCATAAAACAGACCCGCAAACACGATGGAGATCCAAATCAGGAGAGAAAACGTCGCGGTGACCACGCGCACGGCCGGCGGAGACGTGGCTGACTGCGCAACTTTGCGATGGATGGTGTAGTTGTAAATGATCGCGAGTACCAGCGCGATGATCTTATAGCGGAACGACCAGTTGTAGTAGTAGCGCAGGGGATCGCTGGTCCAGATCACGAAGCCAGAAGTAATTACGATGATCAGGCCGGCGAGGGTCCAGAGCGAAGTGTCCTTGAGCATCTGCCCGGACGTTTCTTTCTTAAAAGCCCAGCCGAGCAAGCGCAGATCAACCAGAGCGATGGTGCCTACCGACATCGCGAAGGTAGAGATGTGGATGCACTCGAACAGCGGAAAGGACCACTCGTTATTATTGAGCGGATTCGTTGCAGGATCGTACGCTAGAAACACGCGGTCGACGCTTCCTTTCGGCTACAGCAACAAGCAATCCTATCACCAAATGCTAGGGACGCGTGACGGCGCGAAAGCGGTACGGCTACTTCAGAAGTTTGTCGACTTCCGGGTACAGCGCTGGGCCTTCGAAGACGCCTTTGTCTTTATCCGAGTACACCCAGTCGTTCCGGATCGTGCCCTGCTTATCGATGAGGAATAAGTGCGGGAGATCTATGGAACCTTGTCCGGGCTTGGCGTTCATGTACGAAATCGTCATTTGGCCCATGTCGCACGCTATAGGAGCGGTCACACGATTGACGCTCTTGTACTTGGTCACCGTGTTCAAGTTATCGGGCGGCACGACGACCGAAAGCACGGCGACCTTATCGCCGTATTTTTTGGCCACCTTTTCGAGGGTCGTTGTGAGCAACTCGCAATGGGGGCAGGTTGTGGTCATGATGTCGATGAGCAAAACCTTCCCGCGATAATCCAGCAAGTCGTAGGAGTGCGAATAATCGCAAGAAGGTAGGGCAAAACTGGGAGCGCGACGGTTGGACAGTTCACCGGAGCCGCATAAAACGCCTGCCATCAGCACCACGCAGCACGAGACGCGACGAATCATAAGTTCCTACTGTATCAACTGGATCTTGTATTTTCCAGCTTGGCGAGGGATTCCGAATAAGGCGGCCGCGCGACGCCGCGCTCTGTAACGATCGCGGTGACGTAGCGATGGGGCGTGACGTCGAAGGCTGGGTTGGCCACCTGCGCGCCTTCGGGAGCGACCGGGACGCCTTGGACGTGGGTCACTTCGCTCGGGGCGCGCTGCTCGATGGGGATCTGATCGCCCGAAGCGAGGTTTAGGTCCAGGGTCGAAATGGGGGCGGCCACGTAGAACGGGACATTATTCTCTTTGGCGAGCACGGCGACCGAGTAGGTACCGATCTTGTTCGCGACATCGCCGTTGGCGGCGATACGGTCGGCGCCGACGATCACGCAGCCGACGCGGCCCGAATGGAGAAAATGGCCGGCCATGTTGTCGGTGATCAGCGTCGTCGGGATGCCGTCGTGCTGGAGTTCCCAAACCGTGAGGCGCGCGCCTTGCAAGAACGGGCGGGTCTCGTCGGCGAGGACATCCACTTTCTTGCCGGCCGCGATCGCCGCGCGAATCACGCCCAGCGCGGTTCCATAACCTGCGGTGGCAAGAGCTCCCGCATTACAGTGGGTCAGGATGGTTTTCCCGTCGGGGACCAGGGGAGCGCCATTGCGGCCGATGCACTCGTTGATGGCGATATCTTCCAGGCGAATCTGCCGCGCCTCGGCCACCAGGCGGGCGCGAATTTCTTCGAGCGAACAATCTTGGAATTGCGCAAAGAGGCGGCGCATGCGATCGATAGCCCAGAACAGGTTGACCGCCGTGGGGCGAGTCGCGGCCAGGGTTTCACAGATTTGTTCGAACTCTTCTTTGGATTGAGCCTGCTGGATGCCGAGCGCTACACCCATAGCGGCAGCGACACCGATGGCCGGCGCACCGCGGATGATCATGTGCCGGATGGCGTCGGCGACTTGCTGATAACTGGTGCAAGTGACGTATTTTTCCTCGCGGGGAAGGCGGGTCTGATCGATCATGACGACGCCTGCATCGGTCCACTGAATGGTTTCGATCATTGAGCTTGGGTTAGAAATGCGGCGAACTGAGTTAGATTATAGGCCGAGTGCATGAAGGTGGAAGCCGCCGTGGACGCGGTTTTGTAGCGCACCCAGCCGAAGGCTGACCCGGCAGCGGTGATCAGCAGAACGTGCCGCCAGGACCAGGAGTACTCGGGTGCGTGCAGCAATCCGAATAGCGCACCCGTCGCCACGATGCCGATGAGCGCGCCGAACGAGCGCACCAGTAGCGGCATCAGAAAGCCCCGGAACGCAAGTTCTTCGCATAGCGGCCCGACGACTACCGCGAACAGAGCGAACAGGACCACCGTCGGGCGGTTCGACAGCATTTGCTGAAAGGGCGTCTGCACGTTGGGCGTGTGCAGGAGGTAGCCCGCGTAACCGATGGCAATCGCAAGCACCGGGCCGCCGAACACGATGCCGGGCATTCCTCGGAACGGGAACCGCCAGCCCAGCGAGGGCCAGAATGGTTGGCCGTATCGGGCGCGCAGCATGACATATAGCGCGCCGAATACCAGTGCGTACCAGATGAGTTGCGCCAGCAACGCTTGGAACGCTCTTCCGAATAGCCGGGTGGGCGGAATGAGTTGGACGACTAAGACGGCGACGATGAGGGAAGGGAGCGCGAAGGCGAGGAACAACAGTACGTCTTGATAATTCCAGAACGGCTGCGGCTCGTGTGGCGTGCCGGGAGGCGGAGGCGCCGGGGGAGCTTCGATGCGCTGCTCTGAGTACGTGTCCTGAGGTTCGGCCGTAGCGGGGTCGAGCGCCGGCTCAGGCGGCCGGGATGGGTCCGGCGGACTCATGCTTCCTGATCGCGCAGCGCGGCGGCGAGCAGCGGAATCATGATCTCGTGGTGTCCGGTTAGCGAGTAGCCCTTGCCCCCGGCGCGGGCGTGAGGCCGTTCAACGACGTTGACGCGCGGCCGATAGTGCTGCAGGAAATCGAAGTTCACCGTGGTGAAGTTGGCGAGCGGGCTGCCGAGATTGCGAACGACCGAGACGGCTTTCAAGAAGACTTCGGGGAGCACGACAGCAGAGCCCACGTTGAGATAGACGCCGCCATCGTGGAGGTCTTTCACCAGCGAACAGAGCAGGCGGAAATCGTGGTGCGACGCGCGGCCGATCGCCTCGCCGGAGGCGGCAGGGTGCGCGTGCGGGGTATCGGTTCCAATTGCGACATGGACGGTGACTGGCGTCGCGTTCCGGTAGGTCTCGTAGAGCAGGCTGGCGCATGAGTAGCGCTGGTCCGCGATTTGTTCCAGTTGCCGTCCTAGCGCTTCGCCGAAACCGCCGCCGGTGGAAATCGCGGCGTTCATTTGACGGCCGGTCTCTTCGGCCATGCCGAAGCGGCCGTCCGGCAGTACGGCTTCGACGTCCTCGCTGGTCTGACCGGCGATAGCGATTTCGAAATCGTGGATGGCGGCGGCGCCGTTCAGCGCGAAGGCGCCGGCATAACCGCGGCGCATAAGATCGATGAGGATCGGCGCGAGGCCGACTTTGATGACGTGACCGCCCAGGCCCCACAGGATCATCCGCTGGCGTTGGCGAGCGGATTTGACAGCCTGGACGACGGCGCGGAGCGAATCGGCCGCGAGAATATTGGGAAGCGAATCCAGCCAGGCGGTAATGCCGCCGCTCTCATACGGTTTGGCGAAATCCTCGGCGCGGACGTTGCCGCCACGGGATTGAATGGGAATGGTGCGCAAACCGCTCAGGTCGAGCGGCTCGCGGCGGTATTTGCTCATGCAACTTTTCCGTTGCGTAACACTTTTTCGAGCGCTTTAGCAGTGTGGCTCTTCTTGAATCGCAGGATCTGCTCGGGCGTGCCGGTTGCGACGATACTGCCGCCGCGTTCGCCGCCCTCGGGTCCCATGTCGATAATCCAGTCGGCCGACTTGATCACATCCAAATGATGTTCGATCACAATCACAGTATTGCCCAGATCGGCCAGGCGCTGGAGCACGTCCAGCAAGCGCCGGACGTCTTCGAAGTGCAGGCCGGTGGTGGGTTCGTCCAGGATGTAGAGCGTGCGTCCGGTCTGGCGTTTGCTCAGCTCGCGCGCCAGCTTGATGCGCTGCGCTTCGCCGCCCGAGAGCGTGGTGGACGACTGGCCCAGATGGATGTAGCCCAAGCCGACGTCGTGCAGCGTTTGCAGTTTGGCTTGGATCTGCGGCAGATTTTCAAGCACGCCGATGGCATCTTCGACGGTGGCCTCCAGAAGGTCAGCTATCGAGTAGCCTTTATATTTCACCTGGAGCGTTTCGCTGTTGTAGCGCCGGCCCCGGCAAAGGTCGCACGTGACGTAAACGTCGGGCAAGAAATTCATTTCGATGCGTTTCAGCCCGTCGCCCTGGCAAGCTTCGCAGCGGCCGCCCTTGACGTTGAAGCTGAACCGGCCGGGCTTGTAGCCGCGCTCGCGCGATTCGGGAAGCATGGCGTACAGGTCGCGGATGGGCGTGAACAGGCCGGTGTAAGTCGCGGGGTTGGAACGCGGCGTGCGCCCAATGGGCGACTGATCGATTTCGACGACCTTGTCGATGTGCTCCAGCCCTTCCATGGACTCGTGCGCTCCGGGCTCGTCGTGCGAGCCGTAAATTGCGCGCGCCAGGGAGCGGTAGAGAATGTCGTTCACCAGCGTGGATTTTCCACTGCCCGAGACGCCGGTCACCACGATGAATGTGCCGAGCGGGAATTCGACGGTCAGGTCCTTTAGATTGTGTTCGCGCGCGCCGTGGATGACCAGCTTATTGCCGTTGCCGTGACGGCGGCCGGCGGGCGATTCGATTTTGATCGCGCCGGAGAGATATTGGCCGGTGAGAGAAGCGCTGTTGTTCTCGATCTGGCGCGGCGTGCCGGCGGCAACGAGCCCGCCACCAAGACGGCCTGCGCCGGGGCCGAGATCGATGACGTAATCGGCGCGTTCGATGGTTTCGGCATCATGCTCGACCACCAGCACCGTGTTGCCGAGATCGCGCAGACGCGAGAGGGTGTCGAGGAGGCGGTCGTTATCGCGCGGATGCAGACCGATAGACGGCTCGTCCAGCACGTACAGCACGCCGCGCAGTTTGGAACCGATTTGGGTCGCCAACCGGATACGCTGCGCCTCGCCGCCCGACAGTGTCGCGGCCGACCGTGCCAGGCTCAGGTAATTCAGCCCGACGGCGGTGAGGAACTCGAGACGGTTGCGGATTTCTTCCACTACGCGGGCGGCGATCTGTTGCTCGCGTTCGGTTAATTTCCAGTTCTTGACGACACCGAGGGCGCGCTCGGCGGACATTTCCGTCAGGTCGCCGAGGCCTGCGCCTTTCACGCGCACGGCCAGGCTGCTGGGTTTGAGGCGGCCGCCGTGGCAGGCAGGACAGGTGGCGGGCGACATGTACTCCATCAGCCACTCGCGGTAACCCGCGCCGGCGTCCTGGAACGTCTCATCGAGAATCTTGAGCAGGCCGGGGAAGCCGTTGCCGCCTTCGAGTAGCAGGGCTTGGGTTCGCTTGGGCAGATCCTCGAAGGGCTTGTCGATGGGGATGCGCAGCCGCTGGGCGCCGTCGGTGAGCTGCTGCTGCATATAAGACGAGCTGGCGCCGGGGCCGAGTCCGCCGTCGAGCAGCGGCTTGGAGGAGTCCACGATGACTTTAGCCGGATCGAAGCTCCAGGTGCTGCCGAGGCCATTGCAGGTTTCGCACGCGCCGAAGGGGCTGTTGAAAGAAAAGGAGCGCGGCTCGAGTTGCGGGATACTGGCGCCGCAATTGGGGCAGGCGAGCTTCTGGGAATACAGCTTTTCTTCGCCGTTTACCACCGATACGATGACCAGACCATTGGCCAGCTTGGCGGCGGTTTCTATGGAAGCTTCGATGCGCTTCTCCGATCCGGGCTTGAGCGGCAGGCGATCGACGACGATCTCGATGGTGTGGTTTTTGCGCCGGTCGAGTGGGATATCTTCGTCGAGATTACGCAGGACACCATCGATCCGGGCGCGGAGGAAACCTTGCTTGGACAACTTTTCGAGATCTTTTTTGTATTCGCCTTTGCGGCCGCGCACGATGGGCGCCAGGATCATGATACGTTCGCCCTGCGGGAGCGCGAGGATTTGCTGCAGGATCTGTTCCGTGCTTTGGCGCGAAATTTCAATGCCGCAGTTGGGGCAATAGGGAATACCGACCGACGAATACAGGACGCGCAGGTAGTCGTAAATTTCAGTGATGGTGCCGACGGTGGAGCGTGGGCTGCGGTTGGTAGTCTTTTGCTCGATTGAGATGGCGGGGCTTAGGCCGTCGATGGAATCGACTTCGGGACGCTCCATCTGGTCCAGGAACTGGCGGGCATAGGGAGAGAGCGTTTCTACATAGCGGCGCTGGCCCTCGGCGTAGATGGTGTCAAATGCCAAAGAGGATTTGCCTGAACCGCTCAGGCCTGTAATTACGGTGAACGTGTTGCGGGGAATCTCCACGTCGATGTTCTTGAGGTTGTGCTGGCGGGCGCCGTGGACAGTAATGCGGTTGAGCATTTGGTTGGGAAATTCCATTTTACCGTGGCACAGGCACGAGCGCGCTGGAATCCACGATTGACGGGCCTGCGAAAATAGAAATAGCCCCCGAGTTGACAGCATGGACCTTCGCGAAAAAGCCAACCAACTGCCGCTGTCGCCGGGAGTGTACCTCTACAAGGACGAGCACGGGACGGTCATCTATGTCGGCAAGGCCAAGAACCTACGCTCGAGAGTCCGCAGCTACTTTAACGAGGACCGGCTGGCGGACGTCAAGACTGGGACGCTGATCGCGGAAGCGCGGGATGTCGAATACATCCTGGTCGACAACAACAAGGAAGCGCTGGCGCTCGAGAACAACCTCATCAAGCAGTGGAAGCCGCGGTTTAACATCCTGCTGCGCGATGACAAGACCTTTCCTTATATCAAGTTGACCAACGAGAAGTATCCGCGCGTGTATGTGACGCGGCGGCTGGTGAAGGACGGGTCGACATATTACGGGCCGTATTTCCCCGGCAACCTGGCGCACCGGTTGGTTTCCTTCATCCATCGTTATTTCAAGATTCCATCCTGCAAAGTGGATTTCACGCGAACACACACGCACCCGTGCCTGGAATATCACATTCACCGGTGCCTGGGGCCGTGTGTGGAGGGACTCACCACCGACGAGCAATATGCCGCGGCCGTTCGCGACGTCCGGATGTTCTTGGAAGGCCGGCTGAAAGATCTCGCAAAGGGTTTGCGCGCGCGGATGAACGATGCTTCCGAAGAAACGCGTTTTGAGGAAGCCGCGGCATTGCGCGATCTGGTCTCCACAGTCGAGGAGATGGAAGAGAAACAGAAGATCGCGGCCGCGGAGGGCGAAAACATCGACATTCTGGCCGCGTATTCCGAGCCTCCGCTGGTGGCTGCCAACCTGTTTCACCTGCGCAACGGCCGCATTGTCGACCGGCGGGAGTATTTCTGGGAAGACCTGTTCGATTACCAGGCGCCGGAGTTTTTCTCGTCGCTCATCAAGCAGATCTATCTCGATCAGCCGTACATCCCGAACCGGATCCACGTACCGGTTGATTTCGAAGATAGGGAGGAATTAGAAGATCTGCTGAGCGAGAGGCGCGGGCGCAAGGTGGAGATTCAGACGCCGCTACGCGGGCAAAAGAAGGCGCTGCTTGGGCTGGTGGAGACCAACGCGAAGCACGCGTTTCATCAGCGCTTCCGCGTGATGAAGCCGTCGTCGAAAGCGATGGCGGAAGCTTTGCAGGACGCACTGGGCTTGGCGGATCCGCCCAAGCGCATCGAGTGCTTCGATATTTCGCACATTCAGGGCACCGATAAGGTGGCCAGCATGGTGGTCTGGGAAGACGGCCGGATGAAGAAATCGGACTACCGCAAGTTCATCATTCGTACGGTGGTGGGCAACGACGATTTCGCGTCGATGCGCGAGGTGATCACGCGTCGCTACTCGCGGCTGCAGGAGGAAAAGAAGCCGTTCCCGAGCCTTGTACTCGTTGACGGCGGGTTGGGGCAGCTGCATGCCGCGGCTGCGGCGCTGGAGGCGATCGGTGTAATCAATCAGCCCCTGGCGGCGATCGCCAAACGTGAAGAAATTATCTACGTTTGCGGGCAGGAGAACGAACCCATCCAGCTCGACCATTATTCACCGGTGCTGCACGTGATCCAGATGATCCGGGACGAAGCGCACCGATTTGCGGTAACGTTCCACCGCACGCGGCGCAATGCCGCCCGCTTGACGTCCGAACTGGAGCAGGTGGACGGGATCGGCGACAAGACCATCGCGCGGCTATTGCGGGAGTTCGGGAGCCTGGAGCGGGTGCGCGAGGCGTCGGCCGAAGAACTAGCCAAGGTGGTTGGTCCAGCAGCGGCCCGCCGGCTGCGGGAATTCTATAACGCCCAAGCTGCGGCGGAACTCAAGGTACTGCAATAGGATAGACGATTAAAGCTGCGGGCCGAAGCGGACGATCTGGTCCTTATGAAGATGTCTCTTTGCGCCCTTCTGCTGCTTTCGGCGGTTGTGAGCCAGGCAGTCGCCGCAGACGCCGAAACGGCCATTCGCACCACGTTCTTTCCCAGCTATATCGAGGCGCTACGCTCGCACGATACGGCGCGCATCCGTACGTTTCTGCATCCGCAGGTGCTGGCATGCATGAACGAAAAGACACATCAATACTTCGACTACCTGACCCAGCAGGAGGCGCAGGATGACGTCGAAGGAAAATACGAGATCACGCGCGTTGCGTTGCTGAACGGTCCGGCGCCGCTGCTTGGATTGCCGGAGGATGGTTTCAGCTATCCGCTGCAGCCCACCTATGAAGTGCATGCCGAATTCAAGGGAGGCAAGTTGGAACTGATCCGGTTCCTGTCGGAAGCGCACGGCGAGTGGTTCGAAGTGTATCCCTGTCCGAACGAAAAAGGCGTCGCACTGGTGCACGACTATATCGCTCGCGGGGAGGAGCAGCGCGAGAGAGCAGCCAAGCTTGTTGCGGAGTTGAAGGATCCGCTGTTAAGCGAGCTGAAGCAGCTTGTCAAGCAGGAGCGGATCATCGACGCGGTGAAGCGATACCAGGCGGAGACGGGTATCGGCGACCTTACGATCGCCAGGATGGTAATCGGAGTTCTGGAGGCGAAGTAGGCAGGCACGCAGCCGTGCCTGCGCGCCAAACGCTTACAACGTCCGCCACCGCGGCTAATGCCGAAAGTGGCGGATGCTGGTAAAGACCATGGCCAGGCCCAGCTTGTTTGCGGCCGCGATTACATCGGCATCGCGAACGGATCCGCCGGGCTGGATGACGGCCGTGATGCCGTGCTTGGCGGCTTCCTCCACGCCATCGGGGAAAGGAAAGAAGGCGTCCGAGGCAACGACGGTGCCCTTTAGCGGCAGAACTGCTTTGATGGCGCCCACTTTCACCGAGTCGACACGGCTCATTTGGCCGGCTCCGGTGCTGATGCTCTGTCCGGCGCGCGCATAGACGATGGCGTTGGATTTGACGTGTTTGCAAACCTTCCATCCGAACTCGAGGGCGCGCCATTCCTCTTCGGATGGAGCGCGCTCGGTGACCACTTTGCACTCGGCGCGGCTGAGCCGGTGCGTATCGGGAGTCTGCACGAGGAAACCCCCGCTGATCGACTTCAGGACGGGCTCATCGGCCGGGCCGGGCGCGATTCTGAGCAACCGCAAGTTCTTCTTGGAGGCGAGCGCGTTGAGCGCGCCCGCGGTGTAATCGGGAGCGGCGACGGCTTCGACGAATAGTTTCGCGGCCTCTCGCGCGGCATCCTCGTCCAGCGCGCGATTAAATGCCAGCACGCCGCCGAACGCAGAGATCGGATCGGCTTCGAGGGCGCGCCGATAGGCCTCGGCGAGCGTGGCTGCTTCGGCGCAGCCGCACGGATTGGTGTGCTTGATGATAGCGCAGGACGGCTGGTCGAACTCCTGAATCAACTGCCAGGCTGCGTCCAGATCGACCAGATTGTTATAGGAAAGCTCTTTGCCTTGAAGTTGCTCTCCGGAGGCGACGCCGCCTTTTCGATTGGAATACAGGGCGGCCTTCTGGTGCGGATTCTCGCCATAGCGCAGGTCGAGCGCGCGCGGCGCGAGGATGTCCAGAAAAGCGGGAAGTTGGGACGATGTTTCCTGAACTCCAATCGAGGCCAAGCGGGTGCTGATGGCGCGATCGTAAGCCGCGGTCACGGTGAAAGCCTTCTGCGCCAGGCGCCACAAAGTACCTTCCGAAAGCGCTCCTTTGCATTCGTGGAGTTCCTGCAGGATGGCGGGATAGTCGTCCGGGGAAGTGACCACCGCGACATCCTGATAGTTTTTGGCGGACGCCCGGATCAGTGTTGGCCCACCGATATCGATGTTCTCGATCAGCTCGTGCAGAGGAGCGTCTCGATTGGCGGCGACTTTTTCGAACGCGTACAGGTTCACGACAACCATATCGATGGTTCCGATCTGGTGCTCGGCCAGCGACCGCATATGCTCCGGGTTGCGCCGGACGGCCAGGATGCCGCCCGCGATGCGAGGATTGATGGTTTTGAGGCGGCCATCCAACATCTCGGGAAACCCGGTCAACTCGGAGACTTCGCGTACCGCGACGCCGGTCTCCTGAATGGCGCGCGCCGTGCCTCCCGTTGAAACAATTTCTACGCCCAAGTCGCTCAGGCCGCGCGCGAAATCGGCAATCCCAGTCTTATCGGTGACACTGATCAATGCGCGTTTGATTGCAGCCATTACATACAATGGTAAACGTGTCCCACCCAGTGACGTTGATCCCCGGCGACGGCATCGGTCCCGAAGTTGCCGAGGCTACGGTTCGCGCGGTCAATGCGACGGGCGTTAGCATCGATTGGCAGCGCGCCGATTTAAACGCGAGCATCATCTCCAGGTCCGGCCAGGTTCTGCCGCCGCACGTAATCGAATCGCTCGAACGCACACATGTGGGGCTGAAAGGACCGGTCACGACGCCGA
The DNA here is from genome assembly GCA_035293725.1 of Bryobacteraceae bacterium. Classification (GTDB taxonomy): domain Bacteria; phylum Acidobacteriota; class Terriglobia; order Bryobacterales; family Bryobacteraceae; genus Palsa-89. Next base: position 18,822 of record DATGMH010000012.1, on the reverse strand, counting down.
TCGGCGGCGGTTTTCAAAGCGTGAATGTGGCGTTGCGCAAACAGTTCGATCTGTACGCGAATGTCCGACCCGTGCACTCGCTGCCGGGCTTGAAGACGCGCTTCACTGACGTTGTAATCGACATGATCATCTTTCGCGAGAACACGGAGGACCTCTATTCCGGACTCGAGCACGAAGTGATCAAAGACGTCGTCACCAGCCTGAAGGTGATCACCCGCACGGCATCCATACGAATCGCCGAGTATGCGTTCGAATACGCCAGGAGCTGCGGCCGCAAGAAGGTCACCGCGATTCACAAGGCGAACATCATGAAGCTGGCCGACGGCCTTTTCCTGCGATGCTGCCGCGAGGTGGCCGAACGCCACCCGGAGATCCAGTATAAGGAGCTGATCGTCGACAACGCGTCGATGCAGCTGGTGATCCGGCCGGAAACATTTGACATTCTGCTGCTGCCGAATCTGTATGGCGATATCGTCTCCGATCTAGCGGCCGGGCTGGTCGGCGGGCTGGGGGTGGTTCCTGGCGCGAATATGGGGGACACGGACGCGGTCTTTGAGGCTGTGCACGGCAGTGCGCCCGATATAGCGGGAAAAGGCGTCGCGAATCCCACTGCGCTGATACTGTCATCAGCGCTGATGCTGACGCATTTGGGTGAATCCGCCGCGGCTAAGTGCCTGCGGCGGGCGGTCGAGCGGGTGTACGCCGAAGGAAAGCATCTCACGCCGGACGTGGGCGGGAAGGCATCCACGTCCGAATTTACAGACGCTATAATCGCCAACCTGGGTTGATTCTAAGTAGTACTGTCAGATAGCGGTAACGCATCTGTCATGATTTTGTAACTGAAATCGCGGTACCTTCAGAGTAAGCGTAAACCAAAACGCGTGCCATCCATGAAGAAAATTGTTCTGATCGAGGATGACTCGGATCTTTTCGCCCTGGTGAAGTACAACCTGGAAAAGGAAGGCTTCGCTGTGGCCGGCTCGCAAACCGGCAAGGGCGCACTGGAACTTTGCCGGCGCGAGCGTCCGGATCTGGTGATCCTGGACATTATGTTGCCCGATTCCGACGGCCTGGAGATCTGCAAGAGTCTACGGAATCACCCGGATGTCGCCAATGTTCCGATCATTTTTCTGACTGCGCGGGTTTCCGAGACGGACCGGATTCTCGGGTTGGAACTGGGCGCGAACGACTACATCGTGAAGCCGTTCTTTATTCGGGAATTGATCGCGCGCATTAAGAACCAATTCCGGACACAAGGATCCCCGGCGCGAACCATGCGCGCGGGATCGCTGGAGCTAGACCGCGCAAGCTGCCGCGTGTTGTCGCACGGACAGGAAGTGGCGCTTACGGCTACCGAATTCCGGCTGCTGGAATTTCTGATGAGCCGGCCCGGCGTGGTTTACAGCCGCGAGCAGCTTCTGGATTCTGTCTGGGGGCACGATCGGGCGGTGACGGACCGCACCGTGGATGTTTATATCCTGCGGTTGAGGCAAAAGATCGAGGCCGACCCAGCGAATCCTGTGTTCATTCGCGCGGTGCGCGGGTTCGGCTACAGCTTCAACGAAACCACAATCGATACCGCTTCTAGAACCTCGGCTGCGGTCTGACCGCCGGCACTAGAGGTGCAAGCCAGCCCCGCCCAAGATCCGCCGCGAATTACGATCCTGGACGAAAACGACGATGCGGAGGTTGGAGCGGTTCCAGTCCGGCGCCAATCGCAGCGGCAGGTCGGCTTTGTATTCGGGCGATTTGCGCGCGTCAAAGCGAGCCAGGGAGGCGATGCTGCGGGCCACAGCCGCATGGCTCAGCCGGTGTCCTGCGTTCTCGCCGCGCAAGACGTTGCTGGCGAGGGAATCCTCGGTGATCGCGAGCACAATGTCCACAGTCTTGGTTCCGGGTGGAAAACGACCGGCACTGACTGCAATTTCCGAACCGCTCTTCCGCTGTAAGGTGACCAGCGCGTGCGGGGATGCCGCGGCGTCGCGAATCGCCTGAAGGGCGCTGCGGCCGTCGCTGCCGACGAAACCGGGCCGCCCGTCGACCACCATCTCGGGCGTGTAGACCTCTTCGGAAGCGAACGCGAACGCATAATCCTGCTGGCGCTGCGTGTAGAACGGCGCTGAAAAGGGGTCGCGCCAGCCTTGCTGGTCCCAGTAATCGACATGCTCTTCCATCACGAGAATGTCGGCTTGCGGAACGGGCTGCTCGGTTTCGAGGCGCGCCAGGAGACGATCTGCCGGTGGGCAACTGGAGCAGCCCTCGGAGGTGAACAGTTCCACGATCACAGGGGTACGCGCCTGGGCCGCCGCAAAACCGGTGCAGAACAGCGCGGGCACGCTGAGTGCGATAGCAAATTGGATTCGGGTCCGCACAGGAGATTAGTGCTGACGCTCGTGCAGAACCGGAGAACGTAGTTGCGCGTCCTCCAGACGCTTAGTTTCCTGATAGGTGAAGACCATGCGGTGGATCACGGTGATGTTTGCCAACACGGCAATTACCCATAATACGGGCGCCATGCGGTCAAACAGCGCTCCAATAATCAGCAGAACAACTCGCTCGGGCCGCTCCATGAAGCCGACCTTACAACTGGGGATTGAGTTCTCGGCGCGCGATCGCGTGTAGCTCACCATGACGGAGCCGGTCATCACGATCGCGGTTAGCACGACGTAAAACGGGCGATTGATGATTCCGTAGTACACCAGCAAGCCCATGAGCAGGGCCAGATCGGAGTAGCGGTCGAGCACGGAATCGAAGAAGCCGCCGAACTTCGTCACGCGATTGGTTTCGCGCGCGACCCGGCCATCCACCATATCGAAGAGGCCGGCGCCGATAATCACGAAACCAGCGGTACGAAACTGCCCCGCGGCGAGCAGAGCGCCCGCGCCGATGTTGATCACTAAACCAAGAAACGTGAGAAGGTTCGGGTTAACTTTGGAGAGCGCGAGCCCATGCACGATCAGCCGGATCACTTTGTCGCAGGCCGAACCGATGGCGCGCGTGTACGTCATGCAGGTATTAATTCTAGCTGAGCGGGACTCATTGCGGGGCCTCGTGGATGGTGACCAATTGGGTGATCTCCATCTCCCGAGTTCCGCCGGGGATCTGTACCTTCACAGAGTCACCGACCTGTTTGCCGAGTAAGGCGCGGCCAATGGGGGAAGTGGTCGAGATGCGGCCTTCGGCGACATTGGCCTCTTCGCTGGTAACCAGTTTGTAAACGATTTCCTCGTCTTTTTGCAGATCCAGTACGGTGACCGTGGACCCGAGGCCGGCACGGTCGCGCGGAATGCGCGAAACGTCGATCATCGACAGCTCGCGCAACCGGGCGCGAAGCTGCCCCAAGCGGGCGTTGACCATGCCCTGCCGCTCCTTGGCGGCATGGTACTCGGCGTTCTCGCTCAAATCGCCATGCGCGCGGGCCTTGGCAATCTCGCGAGGGAGATCGATCCGTAACTCCATATCGAGCGCGGCAATTTCCTCTTCCAGCTTTTTCTTCAGATCTTGCATTGAGGGACGGTAGAGCCGATTCCGACATCACACGGCTGCCTTCATTATAGAGTGGTGCCGCCGATTTTGGGAGTTAACGGCAGAGATCCGGTACGGCTAACGGCGGGGCAGCGGCAAGTAGCCGGATGCATTCAAGCGCCGCAGGAAGCTGGGCCAGGTTGGCGCGTTTTGGATCGCAGAACCGGAGCCGCCCACAGGGATAGATGCCTCGGTTGTGTACGAATCGGGGCCGTAGATGCCCAGGTAATTATTCCCCGCGGTGACTCCCGTTGGTATCGTGACGTTCACCTGGTACAGGCCGGCCAGCCCGGGCGCAAGGCCGGCATACGTCACGGTTGCGGTGGTCCCCGAGACATCGGCAGTAATCGTATTGGTCGTTTTACTTAGGCTAGACGGGCCCGCAGCGCCATCCGGCACGGTGGGGAACACATCGCCCAAGCCGGTCACAAAGACTGCGATCGTCTCGCCGATCTTCGCGGGGTTCTGTTGCGTAACTAGAGAAAAATCGCTCGAATGCAAAGCCGCTGCGTATCCGATTCCGCCAGCGGGCACGGTGAAAACGCCGGGCGTCGTGGAATTGACGAATTCTGTGACCGCGTTCGACGTGGCTCCGTTGTGAACCACTTGAATCTGGGCAATAGAGGTCGTGATCTCGTACGGAACAATCGCTGAGACTTGGTTTGCACTGACGTAGTAAATGGGGGCGGGGATGTTGTTGATCAATACCTGCACACCGCCAAGCGAGCTGGGAAATGGAAGCGTGGATGCAACCTGCAGATTGGTTGGGCCAAGATTGGTTCCGACCAGCGTGATCAACTCGCCGCGCGATACGCCCGCCGTGAATGGCGCGAAGCTGGCGGCGTTTAAAACGCCTGTGGGGTAGAGATAAACCGTGCCGCTAGGGGTGAAGCTTGGCGCCTGGACCGCTATCGAAACGCCGAGCGATGGGCCGATTCCGTATCCGACGCGCACGGCGCCGCCGCTGCCACTGAAGTAGTTTTGCGCGAAATACGTGTCATTATAAGTGCCGTTGGTGCCCTGCGGATACGAATCGTAGTACGTGTAGCCAGCCACCGTCCCGTTGGCCTGAAGCCGCTGGTGGCCGATGATGGCGCCGTTGTTTGCGCTGAACGATCCGTAGTAGGACGCCAATCCCACGCCGCCGGTGGCCGCGAGTTGCGAGACGTCCTCGCTCAAGCCGGCCTGGTAGTACAGGCCGCCGAAGCTGTTGCCAGACGAGCCGTTTCGCACGCCGATAATCATGTCAAAACTTTGCGGTGATCCGCCGAAAACAAAGCTGCCGTCAGGGGAAGAATATAGGTACTCAGCTCCTTGGATTAGCGCTTGACTGTTTGAACTGGTGGGGAAGGTTAATACAAACGCGTTATTGCTGACGGTATACTTCACATTCGAAATGGACTGCGGAAACGCCGTGGAGGTGGTGGAGTAGGCGCTGATGTTCACAGTGCCGATGCCACCGGCACCATTGGGGCTCATCTGGACTTGTGCATCGAAGGGAGCACCGCCCGTGATCTGCCCGGTAGGATCGATATAAGCGAGCGTATAGGAGCCCTGAAAAGTGCTGGCGCTTTGTGAGGCGATTGGCGCCGCAACGAACAGGTCGTTATAGCCGCTCTCGGTGCTGCTTCCGATGAAGATACCGTTGGAGATCAGGCCGTAAATCGGGCTGTTCAAGAGCTGACTGGAGAGGAAGCCGTACCCGCTGGCTGAAATCGAATAAGTGCCGGTTGTATTGTAGGACTGCAATGTCCCCGCATTTGTGTCGCCCTCAATGGCGGAGATGGTATACCCGCCACTGCCGTTGAAGCTAATGGAACCATACAAAACGGCAGCGAGCCCGGAGTTCAGGTTGAAGATCACCTGCCGGAAGTAATAACCTCCGTTTAATAGGTTATTGCCGGTGTTGTCGAAAACCTGTGCGGCGGCCGGTCCCGCCAATACCGCAATCCACAGGATTAAGCCGCGTGCTGTTCTGGACATTGTTCTAAGAGATTCCGCCGCAAGGCAACAGGTTCCAACCAGTGCCCGCCCCGTTTGACACAAGTATAGCTGGACCCAAACACGATTCGGCCAAATCACTTGAAAAGTTCCAAAACCTGCTTATGCCTGGCGCTTGTAGGCCACGAAGAAGTAGATAGTGACGGCAACGCTGGAAAACGCAAAGATCAGCGATGAGAAGAGACGGGCTGCCGGAAGCAAGCCGCGAACGATCGCAATAAAGTTTTGGACCAAATCGTACAACGCGAGAGCGCTCAGCAGGATCATGCCGATCGTCGCGAGGAAGGCGGCGCTCTTGAGAGTCATGATGGCCCTCCGTGTTCAGGACTGTGGATGCTGTGGCGCGAGCGCGGGGTCAATTCCGTTAGAATGCCGTGCCAGAAGCTTCGTCCGAACACACCAATGGCAAGCAAGCCGCCGAACAACGCCAGCGCTTCGAAGCTTTCGCGGCCCTCCCGCTCCCAATAGACGTCGCGCAGGTTGAGCCACAAAGCGAACTCATCGAGCGTGAGGGCAGCTGCGACCCCAAACACCATGGACGTGAGGCGCCCACTCCATTGTGAGACGGCTAGGACGCCCGTTCCGATTTCGATGAGCCAGGTATAGCCGACCAGCAACAGGAGGATGATGCCCCACACCAAATGGTGAATATGCCTGCCACGCAGCGAGACGTCGTGGAACGGCCCGAAATCGTGGTGAATCGCGAGCGTGATTACGCGCACGACGACGACGGTGGTGAAGAAACCAACCGAGGCCAGGAACAGCCGCTCTCGCCGCGATTCCGTGAAGCGATGCCTGTAGATCTTACTCAGGCGCGTTCGCGCCACGATCGCGGCGAGAAAACCCAGAACGGCCGCGAGCACGAGAGGAAGAAGCCAAAAACTCGGATGCTGAAAGAACATGGCTGCCTTCGTCGATCATACTGCTACCAGCTGCACTGCTCCAGACGGAGCCGGAAATTACTTCGATGAAGTTGCTCGTTCGTAACGAACTTGCAGTTCGTTCACGACCTGCTGAACGTTCGGAACGTTCGAAGCGACCTTTTCCGCATCGGACCGGGTGGCCTGAGAATCGACTTTTCCTGTCAACGTCACCACGCCATTTTTCACCTTGTAATGGACGTTCCGGTTGAGGTGGTCTTGAACCAGCGCGGCATCCAGATTTTTTTTGATCCCAGCGTCAAGGTCCGAATTGACTGTCTTTACGTCGTCTTTATCGTTCGGAGGAAGCACCGCGATCTCATTGGCGACAACATCGCCTTGCGCGTTCGCTTTCGCTATAGATTCCGCTTGCGCTTTGTCCGCATCAGTAGGGACATTTCCACCCAGGGTCACTACGCCTTTGTCCCGATCCTGACTGACACTTACGTTTTTCAGACCGGCCTGATCAAGGGCCTTGCTAACGTTATCACGTACGTCCGGAGTCCTTTGCGCGTGGTTGGAGCACGCACCTGAGGACAAGACCGCCGCCAGGAATAGTGAACCGATCATCGTGTTTCGCATGAAATCTCCCTGTTGATAATAGTTGTTTACTTCTCCAAAGGTGTTATTCGCAGCGCATGGCCACGAATGTGCTTCAGACACCCTCGAAAAAGACGTGCAATGGAATTACCAAGTAACCGTGACGGGGGTGAGGCCGCTATTCAGGCGGTACTGATAGCTTGGGAGACGAAAGGCTCGAACGGGACGCGCTCGAAGTTGTCTTACGCTGCTATCATGACAAAGGCTACGAGAATTTCAGGCCTCGGGGAGTAGCTCTCCACATCTGAGATGTCAGAATCCGGGCATAACAACGTAACGAATACTACTACGTCATCCAGCGGCGGAGGCGACACGCCCACCGAGGCTCAAACAACCGCTCGACCTTATGCAAGTGAAAGACTCTGGATTGTCCTGGTGGAAGACAACCCAGGAGACGTCCGGCTAGTCCGGGAGGCATTCTACGAGTCCGCGCTCGAATACGACCTGACCGTTTTGAGCGACGGCGAGAAGGCCATACGGCTGATCGAACGAATCGATCGCGAGGAGATTTCCTGTCCGGATCTTCTGCTTCTGGACATCGGCCTGCCAAGAAAGGGCGGGTTTCAGGTACTGGAGCGCGCGCGCCAGAGCGGGCGTTGCGCGCACCTGCCGGTGGTAATCCTTACTTCATCGAACGCGCAGAAGGACCGCGAGACGGCTGCCAAGCTAGGGGCGACGCGCTACATCCGCAAACCGGACCGATGGGAGGGCTATCTGCAGTTGGGGAGCGTCTTTCGCGAGGTGCTTGCGGCGGGTCGCGACGGCGACGGGCGACGGTAGGAAACGGCAGCGGCAACCCGTTCTGTCCAGAACTCCAGCTGTTTTTTCTGTGCTTCGGTCCTTATCTTTCTTGCTACACTCCAGGTCTGGATGGGATCGCGCGGCGAATGCTACCTGTCGTTGGTGCTTGCCGCCCGGAACGACGATCATGGCGGCAACATGCTGGGACGGATGCAGGGGATGCTCGATACCTGGGTCGGCCAGGCAGAGCGGTACGGGTTACCGTCTGAAATCGTGGTTGTGGAGTGGAACCCACCAGCAGAACGTCCGCGCTTAAAGGAATCGTTGCGCTGGCCCTCGCGTCCCGAACATTGCCAAGTTCGCTTTGTCGAAGTTCCGCCGGAAATCCATGTGCGGTTTAAGAACGCAGTTCCTATACCCTTGCATCAGATGATCGCAAAGAACGTGGGCATCCGGCGCGCGTGCGGTGAATTTGTGCTCGCCACGAACCTCGATATCCTCTTTTCAGCGGAATTGGTGAGGTTCTTGGCCGAACGCCGTCTCGAAAACGGTGTCATGTACAGGCTCGACCGCCACGACGTCGCCAAGGCGGTGCCCGCCAATGCATCGCTCGACGAGTTGTTGGCGTTCTGTGAAACCCACCTGCTCCGGGTCGCGGCGCGCGAAGGAGAATTTCAATTATCCGGTGATGGTCAACGCGCGCTGGACCAGCAGGACATCGTGGCTGAAGACGCCGGCGTCCGTTTCGGTACGGGATGGTCGCCGGTTCAATGTTCAGAAGGGCTGCGCTACCGCTGGCTCGAATCAGAGTCGGAGCTTCGTTTCGAGCAGCCAGCCGGGGACGCGCGTGAGCTGCTGCTTACTGCAGAGGTTGGTCCGAGCGCCGGGCGAGAGCCGGTCACTCTGGAAATTCGGAACCAGGCTGGCTCGACACTCGCAGCGGTTGCCGTAACCGATCGCTGTCAACTGCGCATCCAAATGCCTTCTGGATTCTCGGAAAACGCTCTGATATTACGAGTTCATGGTGCCGACCTGCCAATCACTCGTCAACCACGAATAGCCAATCTTCGAGTGCTTGCTTTGAAATGGGATACACCGCCGGGCCGTAAAAGATGTGCTGGCTGGAGCATAGAAGTCCTCGACACCGGTCCGGCGTTCGATTGGGCCGGGTCCTTCGATGCGGCAAGCCCTTTTTCGCAAGAAATCAGGAACGCGGCTCACCTGCACATCAGCGCCTGTGGCGACTTTACTCTGCTCTCTCGAGAAAATTGGTTTCGTCTGCGGGCCTATCCCGAATTTCCGATCTGGCCGATGCATATTGACGCGCTGCTTTGTTATACGGCTTATCATGCCGGCATTCGTGAATCGATTTTGCGCGAGCCGATGCGAATCTATCACGTCGAGCACGGCTCCGGTGCCGGCTGGACACCGGAGGGTGAGCAAGAGCGCATTGCTCGCGTCAAGTCAAAGGGAGTTTCCGAATTAACCTATGCAGGCTTCGCGAAATGGGTTGATCTCATGAGGCGATACGATTCACCCGTAATCTGTAACGGGGGAAATTGGGGGCTGGGCGACGTAGACCTGTTCGAACAGACGGTGTGGCGATGACGCCGCGAATCCAGGATATCGCTCCAACGAATTCCTTATCGCGAACGGCGACTCACGTATTCATGATTCCCAGCTTCCTTATCTGACAGCGCCAGAGTCTGCTTCAGTTGCTGAAAACCGCTCCCGATGTAACAAACGAGGTGCGTCGGACCGTGACCGATACCCATGGCTCGCAGCTTTGAGGTTTACTTCTGTCGCAAGCCCTCCAACGTCACGTGCTCTGGAAAACGAATGAAACCGTCGTCATTCGGTAAAAGGGCGATGCGGATTCCGCGAGTCCCCGGAGACAAAGCGACAATGGTCGAACGTTGCCCCTGAACACTCCCGCTATCGTAGAGGATCGAGTAATCCTGGTTCTGCAGAATCAGGTCCACGGGACCATAGGGCTCCTCAGGCCGCCGGTCGGCTACAGTAACTCGGATGGCCGCGATCTTGTCGGAAGGTGAGAGGAGTTGGATATTGGTTGCGGCATGATCCCGCGGATCCGTGATTTTTATGATCCAAGGCGGCCTTCCGCCGGAATCCTTGCGCGGAGTCCCGTATAATGCCCGGGAAGTGTGCGCCTCGAGGGCCGATTCGTCGTAGTCCATGAGCTCGCGTTTTGGAAGCAGCGTCGTTTCTGCAGGCGAGCTCGTATAGACCGTCGGGGGAGTTTCGCGCCTTGTGACTTGAACCAGGCTGATGAGAAGCTTGGCGCCTGCCACGGTGGAGGAGAGACGTTGGAGGATTCTCACCTTTATACCGCAACTTGCCAGGGCAGCGAGCGCTTCCTGCTGGATGGCTTCGTGATCATTCATAATCGCCACGTACGTGCCATGATGGAGCGCATCGACGCGCAATTTGTCGGTACTAGGTAAGGTTCGATTCAATAGCCGAGCTGCCCAAATATAGGTGGAAGCTACCGAGGTGTAATGTTCGTTACCGGGAATATATGAATACCAAAACCAAAGCGGGCCATCGCGGCTCAGCCGGGTAAGTTCTCGCGAGGTCCGATCGGCGTAAAGATATGATTCCCGGCTGATCTTGCTGCCAGCTGACTCGCGCAATTCAATATGTCCCAAACGAATCAGTACGAATCCAACGGATGCGCTGATGACAACCGCAGAAAGAAACCGAGGCCGGATGTAGGCGCCAGCAATAACGCCCGCAGCCAAGATGATTGCTAACGGCTGGGAGAACAGGACTGGCTGTGATCTAAGATTTATGTACGCTGCAGCGACAGCAGGAGAAAACAGCCGGGACATTTCGGTGCCTACGAGTAATGCAAGGAGGATTCCGGCGCCCGCCAGGGCTGCAAATTCGCGGGTCCTAAGTGCCTCCAATCTGTATCCGATGAGTGCCGCAACAGTAATAGGAAGAGAGACCGTCAAATAATCGACGTAGAAGTAAGTTTGCATCACGGGCGAGGCTGTAATCTGGATGAGCACAAAGATGCCGAGCAGTAGTGGCAGTGAACAGGCATCGAAGACTCTGATCAAAGCCTTGCGGTCCCAGCCAGATACGGGACGCGCAGAGCAGAAGTACAATACAAAAACAACGCCAACCAACGATATTGCGAATGGGACGACTAGCCACCACGCTTCGTGGAGCCAGAGCGATGGTTTTACGTACATAGGATTGGGCGCGCTCACCAAAGCGCGCGTTTCGGAGACGGAAGGAAGAAAGAACAGAAAGGGTCCACCGAGTTCCAGGCTGATGAACCCGAGCGCCGCTGTCACAATGCTGAAACCAGCGGTGCTGGCAGCAGCAACGCGTACGAACCGCTTTCCGCACCTGACGAGGCAAAAGAGCGTAATTATCGGAATCAGAACCAATAGAAATAAGTTGGAATGTATCGCGGCGGCGAGCGACATTCCACTGAATCCAGCGCGCGCGATTGACCATCTTGATGAGACGATCGCGGCCGCACCGGCTTCTTCCAAACAAAGCAATGAATACGCAATTCCTGCGCCGTCTACGTAATCCCAGCCCGCTGCCGCGAGGAAGTCAGCGTAAGAGCAAAGCAGCAAGGCAACCATCAGCGCGCAGCGAATACCGTAATTCCGCTTCACGAGAAAATGCGTAGCGAACGCGGCGGTCCAGCAGACGAACAGCCGCAGAACAGCATTTGCGGCCAGCGTCGGAAAAATTGAGTGGGCAAGGTACCCGGGCAGAATCCACGCGAGCCGGGTTCCATAGTAGCTTCCGGCAAAGGCAACGATGTGACGCTTCAAATCAATAAAGTAGCCGTGGTAGAACCATTGATCGAAGCCGTCCGGTGTAAATATCCAGGACGGCTGGGCGAGGACCTGTATAAGGGGGACCAGGAGAAGGATTCCGACCGCAATTGCATCTCCGGAGGAGAGGCGGCTGAGCAGCCTCCGATCCATCCGCGAATTTCGCCCGATGGCCAGTGAATTCAAAGAACAATGTTAACGCCGCAAGCCCCGGCCGCGGGTAGTCGCGAAATCCGGCCGAATATGGATCGACGCCGAACGTCGGCTTGAGGCTGGCACTGATGATGAAACGAACGCTAGACGCTATGATAATGAGAGTGGAAGCGGTAGCCAGGCCGAGCGAAACGTTTATTTCCGTTGCCATTCCTGTCTATAAAGCTGAAGCAACGCTCCCCCCGCTGTGTCAACGATTGAGAGCAGTGCTCTCAGGGCTGGGTACGTACGAAATCATACTCGTTGACGATCGCAGCCCGGACCGTTCTTGGGAAGTTGCCAGTGAAATGGCGCGCGACATTCCGCAAGTCGTCGCTGTGCGTCTCAGCCGTAATTTCGGCCAGCACTATGCCATAACTGCAGCGTTAGATCTGGCACGCGGACAGTGGGTGGTTCTGATGGACTGCGACCTACAGGACCTGCCAGAAGAAATCCCGCGCCTGCTCGAGAAGGCGCTCGAAGGTAACGACGTCGTGTTGGCTAGAAGATTTCAGCGTCGCGATTCGTTGCCGAAGCGCTTGGTCTCACGTGTCTTTTATCGGGTCTTCAATCTGCTATCCGGCTATCGGATGAACCCTAGCGTGGGAAGTTTTCGTATCATGCGAAAGACCGTTGTAGAAGCATATCGCACCATGCACGAGGCGGCTCGCCTGTTCGGCGGCATGGTCGAATGGCTCGGTTTCGAGACGGCGTTCGTGGACGTCAAGCATGCCCCTCGGCAGGAGGGACGTTCCACTTACACCCTGCGTTCACTATTGCGCCTGTCACTAGACGGAATGATCTCCTTCTCTAATCGACCGCTTTATATTTCGATCGCGCTCGGAGTAATGTTCTCGGGTTTAGCCGGAGGATATGGGCTGTTTCTCATCATCCGTTTTCTTATAAACCCCTACATCGCGGTGCCCGGCTGGCTCAGCACGATAACGGGTACCAGCTTCATCGGTGGGATCATGCTGCTTAACCTCGGCATTCTCGGAATTTATATTGGCCGGATTTACGACCAAACGAAAGGGCGGCCTATTTACGTAATCGATAAGATAGTAGCGAGTGGACGTGCCGATAAGCAGCCGGGTTCAGGTGAGGTGAACGCTTGCCAAAGCTCTCACGTGTAACTGCGGACGTCGCGGAGGCGATGTCCATTAAGTACAACACGATGGTCTACGACCTGCAAAGGCGCGGCCAAGAAGTGCTGGTGATGAGTTTGGGTGAAGCGTTCTTTGACATCCCATTGCTGCCAATGGATGTGCTTCCCTACCCTGCACTCAATCATTATTCGCACTCACGGGGATTATACGAACTTCGCGAAAAGCTATGTGACTATCATCGGCAGGAGTACGGCGTCCGGATTGATCCCGACCGTGAGATTATCATCACCGCTGGATCTAAGGCCGCGATTCATATGACGCTGATGTCAATCGTCAATCCCGGCGACGAAGTTTTGTATCAGGAACCCGCATGGGTAAGTTATGCCGAACAGATCAAGCTGTGCTATGGCGTGCCGGTCGGCATTCCTTATTGCAAATCGATTCGCGAACTGGAGTCGTACATCACTGCGAAGACCAGGGCAATCATAGTCAACAATCCGCACAATCCTCGGGGTTATGTTTACACGGACAGCGAGCTCAAGGAATTGCTTGCATTGGCTGAAAGGTTCGATTTATGGCTGATATGCGATGAGGCCTACAGCGACTTCGTGATTGATGGCTCTTTCGTCTCGCTCGCCAAGCTTGATCCTGACAAGAAACGCGTTGCTGTGTTCAATTCGATGTCGAAAAATTATGGAATTTCGGGATGGCGAATCGGGTACGTCATAGGCGGAGCTGGGCTTCTCGACAACGTACTTAAGGTAAACCAGCACTTGATCACGTGCCCAGCCACAATTCTCGAGTACTATTTGGCCCGCTATTTCACAGATTTAATAGAAATCACGAAGCCGCAAATCCGAGATCTACTGTGCAAGCGGGCGCGCATCGCGAGGTATATGGACGAACTTGGATTGAGATACCTTCCGGGTGCTGCAACATTCTACTTCTTTGTGTCCATCGAGCCATCCCGGCTCAACTCGGAGGAGTTTTGCACCAAGTTGCTCAAAGAAGAGCACATCAGCGTTGTGCCGGGAGTCGGTTATGGCCTCTCCTGTGACCGGTTCGTTCGCGTATCCGTCGGAACTGCCACACTCGAGGACAATATGCGAGGTGTGCGCACGTTGAAAAAGGTCATTGAGCGGACCGCCTGATCTTATCCGTGCGCAAGACCCTTCATATCCTCGGAGCGGGGCAGTGGCAGGTACCCACAATCCGGCTCGCCAAACAGCTCGGGTACCGCGTCTTCGTCACGGACATGTACGCGGAACGCCCAGGGTACCAACTGGCGGACAATTTCGCGGTCGTTGACATTTCCGATCGTGATGCAACCTTGCGGGCAGCTCGCGAGCAGCACGTAAACGGTATCGTTTGCGACACCACCGATGTGGGCGTGCCCACGATGGCCTGGGTGGCTGACCAGATGGGGCTAGCCGGTATCGGTTATGAGACTGCATTGAATTTCACCAACAAGTACCGCATGCGCAGCATCACAAGTGCTGCGGGCTTGCCGAACCCTCCTTACAAGCTGGCGCGTAAGCTGTCGGAAGCTTATCGAGCGTCCTCCGCGATCGGTTGGCCCGTCGTGGTCAAACCTACTGATAACCAGTCCAGCCGTGGCGTGCGGATCGTGGCTTGTCCTTCCCAGCTCGAATGGGCGTTTTCCGAGGCGGTTCGGCAATCACGCACAGGAGACGTACTGGTCGAGGGATTTCTGGAAGGCACCGAAGTAACCGTAGAAAGCTTCTGCTGTGATGGCACAGTGCATGTCGCGGGAATCTCAGACAAAGACCACTTTGCTCAGCGGCCGGAGGTGGCAAGCCGGTTGACCTATCCCGCGGACTTCGATCCCATCGTTCTCGAGCGAATTGAACAGGTCAATCGGAACGTTATCCGCGCGTTAGGCCTGAAGACCGGGATCTGTCACGCTGAGTATATAGTTGTCGGGGCACAACCATATCTTGTTGAGATTGCCGCGCGTGGGGCCGGTAGTCGCGTCTATTCCCACATCGTCCCGTATCTTTCGGGCGCTCCAGTACCGCAGGCATACCTACGGTTCGCGGTTGGTGAGGATATGCAAATTAAGGCCAATAAGGACTCTTCTCGTGCAGCCAACCTCGCATTTTTCTGCTTTCGGCCCGGCCGTGTACAATCCATCGAGGGCCTTGAAAAGGCGGCACAGCTTCCTGGCGTAGAGGAGATCCTGCTGGAATTTGCCGCCGGTGATATATTGCGTGAACCCACGGACGACCGGTCGCGCCCTGGCCTCGCATTGGTCTTCGGCAAGACCCGGGAAGAGGTCCTGGCTACGACGGCTGCCGTGTTCCAAGCTGTGCAGGTACGAACGATATGATCATCGACTGCCACACGCACATTTTCGAATCCGGGCGAGGCGGTCCCTTTGATTTGCCGAGCGGATCTGACGATCTTGTGCGACAGATGGACGGATACAACGTCGACGTCTCAATTGTCTTGCCTCTTCCAGGTGACGCAACCAACGAATTCGTGCACCAGGAGTGTGCACGTTTCCCCGATCGTCTCGTGGGACTTTATACACCCGAATTTAACGTGCCGAGTGAGACCATCCGACGCATGGAATCATTCTTTGAGCGGCATTGCCCAAGGGGCCTCAAGATCCATCCGCGCCGCCAAGACGTAACCGTCGAACAGCCCTTGGTTAACGAAGTGCTCGCTTGGGCGGCCGAACGGGCCCTTCCGGTACTTTTTGACGTATTTCCTTTCGGGCCCTCACTCACGAATCTCGCCACCCACCCGCTGGCCTACAGCCAGGTGGCGCAGCGATTTCCAAATTTGAAAATGGTCCTGGCCCACTCCGGTGGTTTCCGGCTTATGGATGCCTTTCTGGTTGCGAAGTCCCACCATGGCGTCCATTTGGACTTGTCCTTTACTCCGGTCTATTTCAAAGGATCGTCAGTGGCGGCCGACTGCAGTTTTCTGTGCAGGCGTCTGCCGGCGGGACGTGTTTTATACGGAAGCGATTTCCCGTCGGTACCGTTCCGCGATAGTATGGACGCGGTTCGCGCCTTGCTGGAGGGAGTAGACGCGGCTATGTGCAATGAGGTGATGGGAGACGCAGCAGCCCGACTATTCGGAATATCAAGCAGGAATGACTGAGCGAGATATCGCCGAAACACGCGCTCGTTACCGCAAGCGATGGATGGAGTACGGGTATGATCCGCGCACTCTCGGTTGGAACAAGGATTGCCAATGGGTCCGCTATGACGCTGCCCTCGAGGGCCTCCGTTCCGATGAGTTCGGGAGTATTTTCGATGTTGGGTGCGGCTTTGGCGATCTGCTCATGTTTCTGCGTTGCCGCGGCTGGAAAGGGGAATACGTCGGTATCGACCTCGTCCCTGAGTTGATCGAGCAAGCCGGGCGGCTCCATGCCCAGGACACCGGTTCGGAGTTTGTATGTGCCGACGTGGCTCAATTCTCGCGCGAACATCGGTGCGATTTGGCCATCGCGATTGGAGCTTTCAACCATCGAGTCGCCCAAGGCAATTTGAAGTTTATTCGTGAGACCATAGAGAAAATGTGGGCGATCAGTTCGCGCGCCACTGTGTGCGATTTTCTGAGTACTTTCTCCGAGCCGCAGAAGCGCGAGCAGCATCTTTACTATGCGGCCCCCACGGACATACTTGCTCTCGCGGCGCGCTACAGCCGCCGCGTCATGATCCACCATGCGTATATGCCTTTTGAATTCCAAGTCAAAATCTGGCATGACGATCAGTTTGCGGTCTCAGCGCCGGCGTTCACCCCATATGCAGGGCTTGCACAGAAACAGTCCGAATGGAGAGACACTCTCGTGTCGAAAAAAGGGCGATGACACCTCAAGAGGCAGTCGCGTTCGAACCTGCGCCCATTCCATTCAACCGTCCCTCAATAGTCGGCAAAGAGTACGAGTACATCCGGCAGGCGATCGATCAGGGCCACATCTCAGGGGACGGTAGTTTCACTAAAGCCTGCGAGCGCTGCCTGGAATCGATCCACTCTGCCGCGCGCGTGCTCTTGACTACCTCCTGCACGGACGCATTGGAGATGTCAGCTCTATTGCTGAATGTTGAACCCGGCTCCGAAGTAGTTGTGCCTGCGTTCACTTTTGTCTCAACCGCCAATGCCTTTGTATTGCGCGGAGCCCGGCCCGTGTTCTGCGACGTGCGGCCTGACACATTCAATTTGGATGAAACCGCGCTTCCTGAATTGATCACAGCTAAGACTCGAGTGATCGTGCCGGTCCACTACGCGGGTGTCGGTTGCGAGATGACGTCCATCATGAACCTGGCCGCCAAAGAGGGTTTGGATGTCGTCGAAGACAACGCCCAAGGCTTGTTAGGACACTATCATGGCCGATCTTTGGGAACGTTTGGCAAACTTTCTACTTTGAGCTTTCACGAAACTAAGAATGTGAGCTGCGGCGAAGGCGGCGCGCTCGTGATTAATGATGGGTCGCTGGTGGAAAGAGCAGAGATTCTGCGAGAGAAAGGGACAAATCGCAGCCGCTTCTTCCGAGGACAGGTGGACAAGTACACTTGGGTCGACATAGGATCGAGCTTCCTTCCTTCCGACTTGTTAGCCGCGTTTCTATACGCTCAGTTGGAGGCTCGCGAGCGGATCCAATCCGCGCGCTGCCTCCGATGGAAACAATACGCAGACGGTCTGCGGGATTGGGCGACCCGTTGCGGAGTGCGCCTTCCTTTGGTCCCCACTGAGTGCGACCAACCGTTTCACATGTTTTATCTGTTACTGCCAACACCAGAAGCAAGAGACCGGCTGATTGCTCATCTCCGGAGCCAACGCATTACTAGCGTTTTTCACTATATTCCGCTAAACGTTTCTGAAATGGGAATGCGCCATGGGGGAAGGGCCGGCCAATGTCCGGTGGCAGAGGACATCAGCCGCCGGCTAGTCAGATTGCCGTTTTATACGTCCCTTACGACAACCGATCTATGTCGCGTCATCGATGCCGTCCTCGCATTTGAGCTTTAAGTCTCAGTCGAAGTCCGTGTTCACCTATCTATTGCATCGGCTGGTCGCTTGGCCGGCGGTCTATGACGTGGTCCAGACAGCTTGTGGGGCAGGTCAGAGCCGAAAAAGAGTACGAAAACTGTTGCAGGACGTTGGCGGTGTCTCCGTTCTGGACGTTGGAGCCGGAACCGGAAACGGCCTGCGCGTGCTTCCGCCGCGGGCTCGGTATCTATGGCTCGACAATGATCCTCAAAAGCTGGCTGGCCTGAAAAGCGGCCGCGCGATCGAGGCCATCTTGGCCAGCGCGACAGCAATGCCGCTCGCATCACACAGCGTTGACGTAGTTCTTTGTATCGCAATGGCCCATCACCTGAATGATCAGGAGCTGTTGCAACTCCTGGACGAACTTTCCCGGGTTTGCAGGGACCGGCTCATATTCCTGGATCCGATCGCATCCCGCGAGTCATTCATGAGTCGCCTTCTGTGGAGATACGACCGGGGCAGCTACCCGCGCACATCCGCTGCGCTCCGGCGCTTAATTCAACAGAAGTTCAACGTTGAATACGAGGAGGAGTATTCGATCTATCATCGCTACTGGCTCTGCAGCGCCAGAATTACCCCAGAGCTCCCTGGTATAGAAGCTATTGAATGATCTGAATCGCATTGACCTTGGCTATTCCGACCAGTGCGTGAAGACCGATGGCGATTTGGCCGTTGGTGACCGTGATCGGGAAACTCGCGTCATTGGCGCGGTCGGTTTCCCCCGCAGCCGCGAATTCGTCGAATCCGGACAGAACTGTGTTTCCATTCAATGTTACGTTGAATATCCGCTGGCCCGCGCTGGTGTACCAGATCTCGGCGAACTTCAAAGTCACCGTGTAGGTGCCATTGGGAACGCTGAACTGATACCCGGAGCCCCAGTGTTCGCAT
>DATGMH010000011.1:0-3229 GCA_035293725.1 Bryobacteraceae bacterium | reverse complement strand
CTCCAGCACCCGTTCGCGGTTTTCGAAATTGGAGGTGTTGTCCTCGAACACCAGCTTCAAGTCAGATAGTCCGAAAATCGAGAACGAACGCAAGTGCTCAATGCCGGGAATGCCGTTCATGGCGATTTCGAGCGGAATGGTCACCTGCTGCTCGATCTGTTCGGCGGAGATACCCGGCCATTGCGTGATCACTTCGACATAGTTGTTGGCGACGTCGGGGTAGGCTTCCACCGGAAGCTGATGGAACGAGACCGCGCCCCAGGCGAACAGCAGAATCGCGGCCGCCAGGACTACGAACCGATTGTTCAGCGCAAAATCGACGGCTTTGCGGATCATTGTAAATGAGCGCGGTGCGGCTCAGCACGTCGCGAAGGATGGATCAAGTTCTATTGTACAGGACCGATTGTATGTTAAATCACATCCGGAGCCGGGAGACTGTGCGGCAGGCCGGTACGCGCGAGCGGCGCTCGGCTAAATCGGTTCTTCGGTGTGCAACTCCGGCAGGGAGTCCCGGTCGCTGGCCAACCACACATATAACGTCGGGAGCAGAAAGACGCTCAGCATGAGAGCGGCGAGGAGGCCTCCGACGATCACAATTGCAAACGGCCGTTGAGAGTCGGACCCGATGCCATGCGACATCGCGGCCGGTAACAAGCCCAAGGTCGCGACCAAGCTGGTCATCATAATCGGCCGGAGCCTTAGAACGGCACCCTCGACGGCCGCGTCCACGATGCTATGGCCGCGCGCACGCAGTTGATTAACGTACTCCAGCATGATCACTCCGGTCTGGACGCAAACTCCAAACAGCGCCAGAAATCCGACGCCGGAAGAGACGCTGAAATTGGTTCCGGTCAGGAGCAGCGCGACTAACCCGCCGATAGGCGCCACCAGCACGTTCACCATGATGAGCAGCGCCCACTTTAGCGACCGGAACATCGTATATAGAATGATAAAGATCAAGAGCACCGTAAGGGGCACAATCACGAAGAGCCGCGCTTGCGCGCGCTTCTGGCTCTCGTACTCGCCCTCCCAATCCATGCGATAACCGCGCGGCAATTGGACTTGCGCGTTCACTTTTCGGATCGCTTCCTCCACGGCTCCGCCCAGATCCCGGCCACGCACGCTGTACTTAATGGCGATATAGCGCTGGTTGCCCTCGCGATAAATCTCGGACGCTCCGTCGCGCTCTTCGACATTGGAAAGCTGTGCCAGCGATACACGTTCTCCGGTGGGCGCCAGCAGGCGAATGTTTTCGATCGCTTCCTTGGTATTGCGGTATTGCGGCAGGTACCGCATCACCAAGTCATATCGAGCCTCACCCTGCAGTACTTGCGTTACGGCGTTTCCGCCCACCGCGGTTTGCACTGCGTCCTGAACATCGGCTACGTTGATCTGATAGCGGGCCGCCGCTTTGCGATCTACGCTAACGTTCAGGTTGGGCTGGCCCAGAACTCGGAAAACACCGAGGTCGGCGATGCCTTTCACTCCGCGCATAATCTGTACGATCTGGTCGGCTTTATCTTCCAGCGTCCTCAGATCGTCGCCGTAAATCTTGGTGGCCAGCTCTCCTTTGACGCCGCTGACAGCCTCCTCCATGTTGTCGGAAATGGGCTGCGACAAGTTCCAGATCACGCCGGGAATCTTCTCCAGCTCTTTGTCCATCGCCGCAATCAGCTCTTCCTTGTTGTCGTGAAAACCGGGGCGCCACTGCTCCTTCGGTTTCAGACCGACGAAATACTCCGTGTTGAAGAAACCGGTGGTGTCGGTTCCATCGTCGGGGCGGCCCACCTGGCTGGTGCACTCGGTTACCTCGGGGAAAGAGCACAGGATAACGCGGGCCTGGTTGGCCAGCCGGATGCCTTCATCCGGTCCCGTGCTGGGAGCGAGCGTGCCACGTACCCACAGCGATCCTTCGTCGAGGTGCGGCAGAAACTCGGAGCCAATTAGCGGGCCAAAGGCCAGGAACGCGGCCAGGCCTACACCCGCAACGCCGACGGCGATGGTCGCGTACCGGAAGCGGATTGCGGCGCGCAGGGCCCGCCGATAGCGGGAGGCCAGAAACGCCATCGCAGGGTTGTGCCACTCGCGGGTGCCGCGCGGGAATAAGAGACTTGCAAGCACCGGCGCGACGGTCATTGAAAACACAATCGCGCCCAGCAGCGCAAACGCCACGGTCCATGCCATCGGCTTGAAAAGACGTCCTTCCACGCGCTGCAGCGTAAATATCGGCAAATACGCGGTGATGATGATGAGAATGGCGTAAAAGACGGGCCGCTGCACTTCGTGGGCGGCATCGAATATCTTCTGCCTGACCGTCCGGTCATCCGTTTCGCGGCGGCCGAGATGGCGAACGATGTTTTCAACCATGACCACCGCTCCGTCCACCACCATTCCGAAATCCAGAGCGCCCAACGATAGCAGATTGGCAGGGATCGCCTTGAGCTTGAGGCACGTGGCTGCGAAAAGCAGCGAGAAAGGAATCGTAAGCGCCACGATAATTGCGCCCCGCACGTTTCCGAGGAATAAGAACAGCACAATTACCACCAACGCGATGCCCTCGCCCAGATTGTGTAGCACGGTGTGAGTCGTGAAATGGACCAGATCGTCGCGGTCAATAAACGGGACAATCTTTACCCCAGGAGGCAAAATGTGGTCATTGAGCTCCTTGACTTTGGCATGAAGGCCCGCAAGCGTCGGCTCCGCGTCGGCGCCTTTGCGCATCGGCACCCAGGCCGAGACCACATCGGGATCGTCGACCAGCTTGCCGTCTTCGCGCCGAATGGTGCGCGCAAACTGACCCAGCCGAATCTTGGGCCCTTGCTCAACGACAGCAACGTCTTTGAGGTAGACCGGCGTGCCGTTCTTCGTCAGAATGACGGTGTTCTTGATATCATCCACGTTCTTGACGAGCCCGACCTCACGAACATTGAGCTGTTGCAGTCCGACTTGAATGAAGCTGCCGCCGGCATTAGCGTTGCTGTTGGCGAGCTGTTGCTCGACTTGGGAGAGGTTGAGGCCGTAATCGCTGAGTTTGTTGGGATCCACGCGAACCTGGTATTCGCGGGTGGGGCCGCCGAACGTCGCCACATCGACGATATCGGGAACCGATTTGAGATTCTTCTCCACAACCCAGTCTTCGAGCGATTTCAGCTCCATCACGTCGTAGGCGGGGTTGGTGCTTTTCAGAGTAAAGAAGTAGATCTGGCCGACCGGGCTCCAGTCGGTTCCC
>DATGMH010000010.1:0-2039 GCA_035293725.1 Bryobacteraceae bacterium | reverse complement strand
ACCTGATCGAAGAGACCAATGCCAGCGGCGGAGTCGTTGCTCGATACGCCCAGCAGGGTCTCAATATCGACGAGCCATTGGCTATGTTGCGTAGTGGGACCACCAGCTATTATCAGGTGGACGGGTTGAAAACGGTCACGTGGCTCAGCAACACCGCCGGTGCTCTCGCCCAGACGTACACGTTCGATTCGTTTGGAGTTGCGTTGCCACGTCCATCCACAGCTACAAAGACTGAGAATCGTTTGTGTGCATCGCATCCAATGAATTGCTGCATGATTGGCGCCTCCTGGTGCGCGACGAAAAGCTATCGCGTTCACCAAGCGCTAAGCAGCGCTTTCATCAGATCACCCCGGAACGGGCGCTGCGGAGCGCCGGAAGGCGCTCTCGGTTAACTTCCTTTCGTCGCGCCACTTAGGAAAAGCGCGGCGCTCTGGAGCGCCGCAGGGCGCTCTCCGTTAACTTGTTGATTTTCCAACCTGATTAGCAAAGCATCTCTTCTTGTGGAATGTTGAGGAAATCGTTGTGGGAGGACTCTGTATCTATGAGCGCCGATCAACTGCGCACGCGAACCGTAGGCTGCAAGATGACCGACAGTGAATACGAGCGGCTGACCGCCGTGGCCGAGGGCGATGGCATGACGCTGGGGGAGTGGGTGCGCGAGGTGCTGCTGGAGCGCGCGGACGGTCGCAAGCCGAGTGTGGTGTCAACGCGCATTTAGAACTGACCCCGTAGCGTGCATTTAGAATTGACCCCCTTTCAGGCAAAGATTCGTCCGGCCACCCTGCACAGCGGCGCGATTAGGCCGGCTGTGCCGCCAGTTCCGCCGGCGACTTAGCGGCTTTGGCGTGGCGTTTTTCTTTCAGGCGGTAGCTTTCGCCGCGGATGTTGAAGTAAATGCGGTGGCCCAACTCGGCCGTCAGCACGCCCAGGGCGATGGCCAGATGCGTTTTGCCGACACCGGGAGGGCCGAGGAAGACCACGTTGCGGCCTTCGTGCAAGAAGCGCCCGGTGGCCAGTTCATCGATCGTCCGGGGAATTACCGCCCCAAGTACCCAAGCCTGGGACTGCCCCGTCCTCGATTCTCAAGGCGATCAGCGATCGGCGAGTCAAGCTGCCAAATCTGATAGCGTGTGTTTATCAGAATGCCGGGCATCGCGATGACTAGCCATGAAAGGCTGAACGTCCGCATTCTGGCCGGCTCCTCGCGACCAGTTCCTTCTTGCCGTTCAAGACGATTCGCGCCGGAGCCTTCAGTTGCATTTGGCCGTCGCCACGTGCGCAAAGTGTCTGTATGCAGAAGTACGTTTGCCGGTCGTCGGTTCCCCCCATGACGGGAGACGGCGCCGAGACGATGAGTTGACCTCCGCATTGGCCGATCCAGTCTATGTGCCGGTGGCCATGCAAGATAACGGACTGGCTCGACAGCGGGCGAATCCTGCGAAGGAACCAATTTCCATTGATCAGAGTGGTGCCAAGGCGCTCGGAAAGAGCGTGCGCCCCTTGGGGGTACTCGACCACGTGGTGATGCAGCGCAATTACCCATGCGGCTCCCGGATATTCGTGCATAGCGATTTCGAGGCCGTGAACCTGCTGCGTCGAAATGAGTCCGAGGGCATTCGTGAAGGAGAAATGAGTGTCTGCGTTCGAGTTCAGGAGGGCGACGCCCAAGCCTTTGTTCGCTTCCGGCGGCAGCACCATCGGGAACACGCTGGCCCACAGCTTGGCCACAGCTCTCAAGATCCTGTGAGGACGGCCTTGATCAGCGAACTGGATTAACGAGGGAATGTGCGGCTCCAGGACATCACTCAGAGACGGCCCGAGACAGCGGCGTCCATGGTCGACTACTCGTACCCGGTCCCCTTGAATGGCATTCAACACGGACAGAGTACGGATCTTGCGCAGAGTCTTGTTCGGGCTTATCGGAGTATCGAGGCGCGCCGGATTGCTGCTGTCCACGATGTTCACGTCGTGGTTGCCGGGCAGAAGCAGCATGCGCTCGGCAAGAAAGGGATGACGAGCCACCGAATCCAGAAATTCCG
>DATGMH010000009.1:0-8412 GCA_035293725.1 Bryobacteraceae bacterium | reverse complement strand
GCGGCTCTGCTTCGCCTGGTGAGCGCTGTGCTGATGGAAATCAGCGAGGAGTGGGAAACCGAGAAGATCTACTTACGAATGGAAAACAGCGGCTCGATTACGCGCGAAGAATGAATTTACAGAAAAGAACTTGCTTTATCTCGACCCGATTATAGCGGCTACGTCGGGAAGTGTTCGGAAATCGTCTCCCAAGGGGCGACGGTTTCGCGGCGAATATTCAAGGCGATCACCCCGGTCAGGTTGGCGTGCGGCAATCGGTCGATTTCCGAGCAGTCGATCATGCCGATTGAGCATTGTGCCGCCGCTTCAAAAGCTCATAAGCGGCGTTAAGCTCCTTCATGCGTGTTTCGGCGATGATCTGAAATTCGGGGGCTAATCCCGCAACCTTGTCAGGGTGGTACAACTGCGCCAGTCGCCGATACGCAGCAGTGATCTCGTCAGAAGACGCTCTTTCATCTACTCCGAGCACTTTCCGTGCTTGCGTTTCCGGCCCCGATGGTACCTCGTGTTTGGCTTGAGAAGTCGATTGCCGTGACTCAATTCTAGGCGCTCTCTGGCTTCGTGCTCCAAAACAGTTCGTAAACGCAGCCGTTGCATCAAGGCTCGATACTTGGAGATGGATGTTCAAGCCCCGAGAGGACGTAAGCGCTAGGGTGCCATATTGCGCTATAGGCAATTGCCTGTTGTTATTGAATCTCCGATCCGGCCCGCCGTCTCTCCGCACGTACCGCCACGTCTGTCCAACCACGACGGCATCGCTTGGAACGTAGCCGTCCTCGATGAATCTTGTCGAGCCTTGCTCTACATGAAAATCATCGTATGAGACCGCGCCGAACGTACCGTGATCCCAACAGAGAATCAGATCAGGCATGAAATACAACCTCATCCTGCCTAGATCCACTGATGCCGTCGCGATATTCGTTTGAACCCGTGGTGGACTTGAAGTTCCGATTGTACTTGAGACCCGGCGAACGAGACTGGACGCACCTGCATTACGTTTCCAGTCCCAAGTCGGTGAATCCGCTTCAACCCGCCATAGTTGATGCGACTTCGCCAGATGAGTCAACGCTTGCTGAACGACGCTGTACTTTTGAGCTTCGCCTTCGCTCAGTTCATAGAACAGCCGCGACATTCGCTTGTCCGCGTTCTTCTTGTGGACGACAATACCAAGAACGAACACACCGAGACTGGCGACCATCAGCCCATAGGAAGCATACATCTGCCAAGCAACGGCGGCGGCTGCTTTGGCATTGTTTTCTTGAATGCTGTGGAGAACACCGTCTGGTACAGGCCAGAGTTCCCGACCGGGCGCTGTCTTCTTTCCGGCGCGTCCTGAAGTTGCCGTCGTGCTGGTGCGCTTCTCAATTTCTATGGGCGGCGGCATTGTTTCTTTTCGCGTCAGTCCCGTGAGGCGATCTCTAGCCCGCTCCGTCGTAATACCCGCCTTGTCTTCAGTGGCGATGTATCCTCGGACGCTCCACCCGGCCTCTGCTGGCGCAAGACATGGATGCAGACGCTTTATCTTGTCCCTTGCCAGCGATGGGTAGTTCTTCTGATCGCTCAGAGCCTCAATGACGCTTTCGTAGGTACCGGTGCACGGCTCCTGCACAAAAACCAGACCGACATTCGCGGCAGTGTAGAACGCTGTTCGCACCGTGACCACACCGAGCGGGTTGCTGGCGACGACTGAATTTGGGTAGCCGTAGCGTGCAACCAATGTAGGATAGTCCGCACCGGCCAGCGGCATTATCGAAGCGGTAGACGGGCTGGTATCCGGTTGTAATCCGATGGCGAAGACGAACAACAGTGCGGCGGCAATGTACACGAGCCAAGCCGGATTGAACATCTTGGCGCGCTCATTCAACGTGTTTACCAGTTGTTCGCTTGAGCTATCGACCAACTCGGACACATCGGCAGTCGGGATCTCCCCGGAAGAGGCGCTAATCGCGGGAGGAAGCACCGAAGGTGTCTGACCGCTCCTTAGTGCGCGGCTCGATATGGTCTCTCGGTAATAAAACCCGTTTCGGCCAACCGTGATGTATGTGGTGCCGCGTGGCGTCATTGTCAGTCGCGCACCCTTTACACCGACCGAAGCACCGATCCCTGACTTTGAAAAGTTCAGGCGGAAAGGCCCGAAGTGTGCGCTGCGTCGAAAGAAATAGCCCATTCTGATCTTTCGATGCAGTATAACCGGCAGCACTTGTCTGCGCTACACCCTCCAAGTTGTGCCAGTTCGTGTCGAAGGTGCAGTAGTGTGGCAATGGCGCTTGGGCAGCACACCGCACCAGATTTACCGTTCTTGGAGCGCCCGTTTTGCATGGCGCTTGACGAATTTCAGCCCCATGATACCGTCAAATAGTGAACGCATTACAGGAGTGTTCACTTATTAAGTACAGTATGTCCACAAAGAAGATAGAAGTAGATCACCAATTGGTACAGATATTCCCGCTACTTTCGCAGCGGGGCTACGACATCGCCCACGGCGACACTCTAGCCGTGCTCAAAACGATGCCAGCAGACAGCGTGCAGTGTGTCGTCACGTCACCGCCGTATTACGGCTTGCGCTCTTACCTGCCCGAAGGCCACGCAGACAAAGCGCTGGAGATCGGTGGCGGAACCGTCGAGGCGTACCTTGCCGCTATGACCGAGTTCGGGCGAGAGGTCTTCCGGGTGCTGCGACCGGATGGAACGATGTGGCTCAATCTCGGCGACAGCTTTGCGGCACGAGCAGAGGGCGCGTTGAAGCGGAAAGACCTCATCGGTATTCCGTGGCAGGTGGCGTTCAAACTGCGCGACGAGTGCGGATTCTACCTGCGATCCGAGATCATCTGGCACAAACCCAACCCGATGCCAGAAAGCGTAACTGACAGGCCCACCAAGGCTCATGAACAAATCTTCCTGATGTCGAAGGCCGAAGACTACTACTACGACGCTGACGCCATTCGAGAGGAGGCCATCACGAAACCGCACGCGCATGGGGCCAGCAAACAGGCCAGCCAATTCCATTCAATTCGCAGTGCCGCTGCCGACGCTGCTTTCCGGGAACCGAACCGCGTATGGGGCACGGATGGCTTCAAAAACAAGCGGAGCGTCTGGACGGTTAACGTTGCTCCCTACCGGGGCGCACACATCGCAACATTCCCGCCCAAGCTCATTGAGCCTTGCGTGTTGGCCGGATGCCCGCCACAAGGGATTGTGCTCGATCCGTTCGCCGGGGCATCGACCACCGGGTATGTCTCCCTCACGCACGGACGCCGCTATCTCGGCGTTGAACTGAACGAAGCATACTGCACTCTCTCCGAAGAGCGGTTGCGGCAGTTTGACGCGATGACACCGATCAACCTGTCTCTTGCTGCGTAGACCGTTCATGCGTGCAGAAGAGCGCGAGGAACAAGTAGTGTTGTCACTGGCGATGGGTCCAATAATTCCGCTTTACGGGATCGTGGAGCCATCGCCCGGTCTCTATGCGTGCGAGTGCGGGAATTCCGATTGCGCCAATGCGGGGAAGCATCCTCGACCGCGGTACCGGAACAAAGCGACCACCGACGCCGCTGTGATCCGACAATGGCTCCGTGACTTCACTATCGCCAACTTCGCCGTTGTGACGGGCAAAGACTCAATCATGATCGACGCGGATGTCTTGCCCGACGAGAACGGCCTGATGACTCTGGAATACCTGCAACTCGATCACGGACGGCGGCTCCCGTATACGATAGAGGTCATCACCGGGCGCGGCAACGGTTCCCGGCACTACTACTTCACATCCCCTCCAAACCGGACCATCCGCACACGAGCGAAAGTGCTGCCGGGGCTGGACGTGCGTGCTACGGGCGGGATTGCGGTCACGCCGGGGTCCCGGCACGTTTGTGGCGGCACGTTCGCGGCGGATTGCCGCCCCGACGAGCAATCCCTTGCCGAACTCCCGGACTTCTTGCTGGAAGTGCTGGAGGACAGCGCCGATAAAAGCCTCATTCTCGGCGCAGAATTGGCCTCCATTGCATCGCAGGATGGCTCCGAGACCTTGAGTGGCCCCTACGTTCCTCCAGCGCCAGATGGAGACGTACTGGCAGCGGTCTTCCGCGATCCGGTGGCACGGTTTTATTGGAATGGTGGTCGCCGTAACCGTTCGGCCAGCGAAGACGACTTCGCACTCGCGTGCAAGTTGGCCTTCTACTGCGGCAAGTACCTTCCGCAGATGTACCGGCTGTTCATGGCATCCGCGCTGCGCCGTTCCAAATTTGAAGAGCCACGGCCCGGTGGCAACTACGCACTGTGGACTCTTCGGCGCGCAATCGAATTCACACCAGCCGTTTGGGTCCGAGCGAAACGACACCGGCCAAGCACGGCAACCGGAGCGAAAAAGGGGCGGAAGCTCTCACCAGTCACCGCGGCGATCGTCGATCTACATCAGACCGAACCGGCGCTATCGAAGAAGGACATCGCCCTTCGGTTGGGGATTCGTCCCAAAGTGGTGCGTGATGCCCTCTACTACCATCAACGGCTGCGTGACGGAAAATGCTTGTCACTAATACACAGTATTCCCAACGCTGAAGTAAAGCAAGAAAACAACGGTTCCGAACAGGAATGCGAAGCTGCGTGACGCAGGAACAACACACCGTCTCCCTCTGAATTCTAAATAGCAATAGCTATCGAATGATGGCTCAAGAGGGAAATACATGAACGACCATTTTGAAAACCTCAAGAGGCAGGTTGAAGACGAGATGGACTTGGAGGCCATCAGGGACGCTGAGTATATGGCAGTTCTGGCGGAAGAGATCGCGCACGAAGTTCGGCAACAAGCTCGGAAAGAAGCGGGAGAGGAAATACGAAGACGCCGGATTGAAGAGGATATCTGAGCAGAATGCGGATGCGTAAACCAAAGAATGACCATCCGATCTTTTTCCGGCTCCCGTCAGCAGTGGTAGAGCGAATCGACGTGGCGGCTTATGAAACCGGCAGTTCGAGAACGGATTTCATTCGCCGCGCCGTTTTTAGAGCGCTCACCGAGTACTGGAATGCGGTCGCAGAACGCCGGATTTGACAAATTGCGAAGTCGTGTGAGCCTGAAAAGAGGGAACGACACAGGATATCTCTACAGCCGATACACCAAGGAAGAACAACATGCACGACTGTCGCACACTTATTGCCATTTGGGGTCCGCAAGAAGCGCACACCAACTTTATCAATCGCCTGATCGAGTCGGGTTGGGAAGGCCACGCGCCGAATCCCACCGACGATGACGGCTATCTCACGGCTTGTCTTCGCATTATGACCGCAGAGGGGATTACAGACGTAGGCGAGATCGTCCAGCCATATCCGCCCGAACTAATCATCAAAGACGAGCACGGAAGCCGCATTACCTCCGGTTCCGTGCTGCCCGGATTTGCACACGAAAATGTGAGGGATCAAGTCGCGGCTCAACTCGACGACTTTCCGGGGCTTGAGTTTCCCACCGCTGATGATACACAGGCCGCTATCATAGCTGACGGCGAGTACCCGCCGTTCGATTGGGCGCGATCCGTCATTGACCGCTACTACGCAGACGGACTGCGATTCTGCTTCTTGTGCTACGAACCCTGCGAAGGCCCGGACTCGCGGCTTTGTGTATTCTATTCGGCTTCCGCCGATGTGCAGGGATTCAAGGCAGACGGTTCGGTTTACTGCCACGCGCTTGAACAAACGTCGCATACGCCAGAGGACCGCTGGCCGATCATGACGGGAGCGCACGGCAAGGCCGAAGCATCTTGCCCTACTGAACCCCGCGGTAGCAGCCTGACACTACTTCAAACCGACTCACCAACCGCCCGCCATCCTGCTTAATGGTGGGCTTTTTTATTCCTATCCGATCCCTCGCCTCTTGACGATTCCCAATTACGCGTTGCAATGGAGTCATATCGAACAAGGCAAAGCGTCGGGTCGTGCTGGCTACCAACCCCACTGCTGCCGCGTGTTCGGAAGGGTGATCGCACAATCATGGGCATCGAACGCATCACGGCCAACCTCGACGGACAACCCGTCATCCGTGGCCTAGCGATTAAATTTTGGGATGTCTATCGGGACTTGGCGCTCCACGGGATGACCGCTCGCGAAGTGATTCGGAAATATCCCGACCTCGAACCTGAAGACATCGGAGCGGTGCGTGAGTACGCTGTTCATCTCGTCAAATCGAGGACCCATGACGAGTTCACCGGCAGACCGATCTTGCCGAAGGATCGGCTCGTCCACGGTCGGTACTACAAGGGCCGCTGTCGGAACACGACGATTGCGAGATGGCACGCTTATGAAGCACAGTTCTATTTCTGGCGAGTGAAGTTCGACCGCATCGACATTCAGACGATCAAGTACCCAACTGACGAGGCGGATGCCATGCTCGACCGCTTCGACGTGGTTGAAGAATTGCCACATCCGAAGTTCGAGATCGCATTTGACCACAAAGCGGTGTTCACCGGGAGCCGGGGCGATCTCTTCGAGTTCAACGAGGAGATGTGGAGCCGACCGGACTAGATGCCGTATAAGCCCGCCGTCGTCGCCGGGGATGCCCTCGGTCCAAGCGACTACCAAAATACAGCAGACCGCGTTATTGTTCCGATTGATGAGGTTCAGAGTTCGAGCGGGGTATTCGACGCCGCTGCATTCCGCCGCCGAACGCTCGGGTACCTCTCCGAGATCGAGCTTGCTTCGATGATGGGAATCACAGTGAAGACACTGCGAAACTGGCGTTCGGCACAAATTGGTCCGCGCTGGACGAAGTTCGGCAGACAGGTAATGTACCCGATTTCAGGTCTCGAATCACTTCTTGAGGAACAGACAATTGCCCCTTCGACAGAAGAACGGAAAATGGGAATACCGATTCAAAATTGCCGGGTTGCCCCGAGTGTCAAGCCTCACCGACTTGGCGGCTACCGAACAAAACAGGAAAAAAGCAGAGCGGCTTGAACAGAAGCACCGGGACGATATTCTGACGGGGCTTCAGCCGCCGCGTAAGCCCAAAGCGGTCCTTTTTTCCGCTGTCAAAGAAGAGTTCTTGCAACACTGCCGGGTAGAACACAAGGACCGCCCGAACACAGCCACACGGGTGAAAACGTCGATGGCAAGCCTGTTGGCAATGTTTGGGAAACGCGCCGTTCCTTCCATCAGCGAGCCGGATGTGGAGCGCTATAAGGTGTGGCGGCTGACGAGTGAAGGCGAAGTCGCGGCCGTCAAGGGAGTCACGCTTCGGCACGATCTGGACAACCTCTCAAAGTTCTTCAATTGGGCAATAAAGATGGGGTATGCCAGTCGCAACCCGGTTAAGGGCGTAAAGAAGCCGTCCATCGAAGATGCTGTGCGAATGTACATCCTGTCCGACGCCGAAGAATTTCTGTATTTTGAACTGGCGCGGCTACGGAGCATCGACCATCACGATGTTGCCACGCTCATCGTGAACCAAGGGATGCGGCCTGAAGAGGTCGTGGAGATTGAGAAGGTCAACGTTGACCTGATCGCCCGGACCCTCCGAATTCCGAAAGGCAAAACGAAAGCTGCCAAGCGGACGCTCCGTCTCACAGCCGACTCCTTTGAAGTGCTGAAGCGGCGGATACAGGAAGGGGAGCAGTCTGAATCGAAACTCAAAGACCTCTGCGAACGCGTTGCCAAGCGGTTGAAGATCGCCCCCGAGAAGGTCGCGCAGCGGGAACGGCTGAAGGCCCGGTACGTCTTTCCAGCGCGCAGATCAGGCAAGACGGGCAGGGGTCACATTTCCTTATCCGGGCTGGAGAATTGTCACGACGATGTTTTGAAGAAGTGCAAGGAACAGGGCCGGGACATTCCATTCGTTCTTTACGATCTGCGACACACCTTCGCAACACGGGCGGCGCAAAACGGGATGCCGCTGCCAACGCTGGCGTCGGTCTTGGGCCATTCGTCGTTGAGGCAGGTTCAGAAGTACGTCCACCCCACGCAAGATCATCAACAAACCGAAATGGATCGCATTGATGGAATACGGAAGGAAGAGAAGCGCCGGTTTGCGGAGTCGATGCGTTCTCAGGCCCACCACAGGCCCACGGCCAACGGGAATTCACAGGATTTTTCGGGGCTGGACGGGAAGGAGCGGGAATCGGTGCAATGAGGCGTGCATTGCCCTATATGACTGATTTATATGCCATCTACAACCATTCTGAAGAGATCCAAGAAGAACGCTTGGAGGCGCGGGTCGGAATCGAACCGACGAATAAAGGTTTTGCAGACCTTGGCCTTACCACTTGGCTACCGCGCCATACCGGGGTGGGGCTATTCGCACGATACCGCGCCTGGCGCCCCGAAGTCAATTTCGCGAATTGGGTCTGTTGGTAGCATGTGATCTGTCCGCCTCAAGTAGCACGTGATGTGTCCGCTTGGAGCAGCGGCGATGCTGGAAGGTGGGACTGATTTCCA
>DATGMH010000008.1:0-4127 GCA_035293725.1 Bryobacteraceae bacterium | reverse complement strand
GAAATTACGCGAACCGCATGGCCCTCTCGACGCCTGGCTCCCCGACCAGTGGAAACGGGCGCAAGCTGCCCGATCCACCGCTCTGGGAATCCCCGCTCCTCCCACCATGCCTTAGCACCTGCACTTCACGTACCGCTCACGCTACAACCCCTTGCACAACGACCTGGACGCCTATGCGCTTGCCTACAGCATCGCTTCGCTCTTGAACAACCTCTTCGGCAAAGGAAAGGAACCCTTCTGGCAGCAGGCATACACGAACCTCGTGAAGTTCATCATTCTGCTTCACAAGATCACCTACGACTACGTGACGCTCTTTGATGTCTATCAATGCGCCATTTCGCCCGACAAGCTGGAGAAGACAATCCATGAGGCAGAACAGAAGATCGGCGGTCGCCGTTATGTCCTCATTCCATCCGAGGCGTACCTTACCCACGTGACCGAGCTCGCGCCCTTCAAGTTCACCCTGGGCGTAGCCGACTCCGGGATGTACCGCGCCGACGATTCGGAACACCTCCGCGTTTTCCTCCACAACAAAGGCATCGAATTCGAGGCGCTGACGGAGTCTTATCCCGACGACCCTGATTCGTTCAAACGGGAACAGCTTGAGGCAGTGAAGAGATGGTTTTACGACGACTGGCGCAGGATCGAGCCAAAACTCAGGACCTCTATTGTCGAAGGCATCTCCGTTTTCCTGTCGCTCTTTGATGACAATCCGCGTGTGAAGCGCACCTTCTGTCCACCGGCAAAATGCTATGACTCCGTTGCCAACGCTGACGGCAAACTCGGCAAGCCATTGCCATCGTTCCGATGGCTTATCGAAAACGGCAAGGTATGCGCTCTGAATTTTCCCATCGGACTGAATCCAGGCTTGGCCCGCGCCCTGGGCGTGATGATGAAGCTCGACTTTCAGCGGGCCGTGCTCAATCGCGTGCCGGATATGGCTCGCAATCCGAACAAGCACTTCCGCGAGGTTTTCTTCGTCTGCGACGAGTATCAGAACTTCGCGACTGTCGGCGAGAATGAACCAACGGGTGACGAGAAGTTTTTCAGCCTATCGCGCCAAGCCAAATGCATTCCGATTGTCGCGACGCAAAGTATCAGTTCCCTCAAGTCCGTCTTGCCGGGCGAGACTTGGCGCACGCTGTTGCAGACCTTCCGCACCAAGGTTTTCCTCGCGCTCTCCGATGACTTCTCGGCACGGACTGCCAGCGAACTCTGCGGGCGGGAAGACAAGCTGAAGGTCAGCTACAACATCTCCGAAAGCGGGCACGACGCCAGGGTGAGCTTGCTCACCGGAAAAGCCATCGCGCACCGTGCCAATGTGACCGCCTCTAAAAGCTACAACACGCAGACGGACTTTCGCTTCGATATGAAGACCTTCACGGAACTCAGGAACGCACAGTCCATCGCTATCGCTTACGACGGTCTTAACCCGATGCCCCCGATGTTTTGTTATCTCAAGCCGTACTACAACGACGTGAATAAGTCCTATTTTCGCCAGATTGCGGACGGTGAAGTGTGACGCTCGGCTTCGAAACGATTCTGCCGTTCTTGCGCCCGATTGAGCACCTGATTCGCGATGACTCTGTTAGCGAAATCATGGTCAACGGATCGAACCACGTCTTCATTGAGCGGGCAGGTGTGCTTGAGGAGATCCCCGATCTGACCCTGAGCGAGAAATCTTTGATGGTCGCGGTTAAGAACATTGCCCGGCGTCTGGGAAATGATATCTCCGAAGCCAAACCCATTCTTGATTCAAGACTCCCGGACGGCAGCCGCGTAGCCGCCGTAATTCCCCCATGCAGCATCCACGGCGTGACCCTGACCATCCGCAAATTCAACAGCCGCCACTTCACGGTCGAAGACCTCGTGCGAATGGGCACTCTCGACGGCGAACTCGCAGCCCGACTGCAAGGGTACGTCCAGAATCGCCAGAACATCCTCATCAGCGGCGGGACCGGATGCGGCAAAACGACTTTGTTAAATGCACTCGGAAAATTCATTGCCGACGAAGACCGGATTCTCCTCATCGAGGACACGTCCGAAATCCAGTTGGAGAAGCTCAATCTCGTTCGCTTCGAGGCGCGCCAGGCGCAGCCCGACATGCCTCCCATCACGATCCGCGACTTGCTCAAGGCATCTTTGCGGCACCGGCCCGACCGCATCATCCTTGGGGAGATTCGCGGCGGCGAAGCATTTGATTTACTGCAATTGCTCAATACGGGCCATTCGGGAACGCTTTCGACCGTTCATGCCAGTTCCGCTGCCCAGGCTCTTGCGCGTTTCACAAGCTGCGTTCTCCAGAGCGGAATCGAACTCCCGTATCGCGCCATTAAGAGCAACATCGCAGATTCGTTGAATGTCCTCATTCAACTTGAGCGCCGGCCAGGGAAGCGATTCATTTCCGACGTTCTCGAAATTCGTGGCTATGACTCCGAAAACGACAGATACGACCTCTCCTCAGTTTTCGCAGCGCACCTTTAGCTAGTTTTTTCAAGGGACAGCCCATGCAGGACTCTCTATCTGCGTCCGAGTACATCCTCGACAATTTCAAGCCGTCTGACCGAGTGGCTGTGCTGCTTCGGAACCGGACTACCGAGGAAGTCATCCAGCGCATCGCGTCAGCAGAAAAGATCGCAGCCCCCGATTTTCAACAGTGGCTCACCGAAAGGAATCAAGCGGGATTCGACATCTACATCGGCATGAACGCGCTGAAAGACGGAGCGTACAGCCGGACGAAGCGCGACATAAGCGAAATCAGGCACGTCTATCTTGATTTGGACTACCGGGGTCCCGAGGCTCTCAAAACGATCCAGCATTCCCAAGAAGTCCCAAAGCCGAATTTCGTTCTCGACACGTCGCCGGGCAAACATCAGGTTGTATGGAAAGTCGAAGGCGTTACGCCTCAAGAAGCCGAAGACCTACAGCAGCGAATGGCCCACGAGTTCGGAGCGGACATCGCCGCAACCGACGGGTCTCGCGTCCTCCGTCTCCCCGGATTCGCAAACAGAAAGTACGACGCGGAATGCCTTGTCCGGGTGACGAAACACTCCGACAAGACATACAACCTTCGGGACTTCAAGGTCGCTTCCGGTCCGGCGAAAGGTGACCGTTCACCGGAGCAAAGACCACTCCGCGTAAGTGGTACACGTGAAACGCTCACGCAATCCGAGCGCGATTGGGCCTACGCGAAGCGTGCCCTAGCACGGGGCGATGACCCCGAAGAAATCATCCGGCGCATTGCCGACTATCGCGCTGACGAAAAACACGACCCCGATTACTACGCTCGCCTGACGGTGAGCAAAGCTCAATCGGCTCTGCAAGCCGAGAAGGGCCAGAGCCCGGTTTTCGAAGATAGCAGCGCCCCACACATCGGCTCTCAAGAGACAAAGCTGGAGCACTGAGCTTGAAGAAGATCCTCATTCAATCGAGAAATTCCCTGGAGGCACCATGGCAACTCCAATCCAACTCGTCATTTCAAAACGCGGCGACGAAGGCTGTCCTGCCAGTCGCGACTCATCGACCGACGCCCAGGAACCTACGCCGAGCACAGCGGTGCTGACGTGCATCCTTGTTTTCGCGGAGGACTCGGAACCGATCCTCGCGATTCTCAAGAAACTCACAGGAGATTCGCCCGACGCGGAACGACTGAGTGCAACATTGATTCGCAAGATCGAGACGCCGCTCGAACCCACCGACGCGTGGCTACACCACAACGAAGCCGCCGAATATCTCGGCATCTCCAAAAGCACACTGTACCGCTATGCGGAGCACGGCCATATCGAGTCCCGGAAGCTCGGGAATCGTCTGGAATACCGCCGCTCCGCTCTAGATCAATTCAAAGATGAGAGGGTTCGGCCTGCGCACCGGCGCGGTATAATCGCGCCGGCGCCTGTCTCCGGCAATTGAGAGGAGCGCCAGTGGGACTCTATCGGAGATGTGGTTCGCGCTTTTGGTGGATGAGTTACACCATGAACGACGAGCGGTACTTCGAGTCAACCAAAACAACCAGCAAGGAACTCGCTAACAAGATTTGGAAGCGCAGGGAAGGCGAGATTGCCTTGGGGTTGTTTAAGGTGGGCTGGCCTGGGGAGCGGATGACATTCGCGCAATTGTGCGAAGAGTTC
>DATGMH010000007.1:0-11516 GCA_035293725.1 Bryobacteraceae bacterium | reverse complement strand
GTCGTCAGCAACACCGCTGCACGGTTTTCCTCCAGCGTCCACAAACGACGACCCACAAACGAGCGCAAGCTCAGGACGAACCACAATGGCGGACGATGATTCTGCGGGTGTTCCTCGGCTCAATTCCCTGGACCGGCATGGAAGACAGATTGCCCCAGAGGTGATCGCGGCGGCGGAGGCGGTTTTTCCAAGAGCTCTCCGGCACGGCACAAAATTGCTCGGCGATCCCGCAGTTGTCGTGAACATCTTTGAGGAGGTTGCGGCAACGGTTTCACAGCGACTTTTACGCGGCGATCCTCCCGGCGAAGCCACAGCCACGCGAAATCTAGCAGGCTATGTCTTCCGCGCGTTCGTAAGGCGCGTCAACCGGTTGAAGAACAAAGAGCACGCGCTTCGGCATGCCGTAGTTGTCAGGAGCGCCGCAGCTCCGAAATCGGCTGACCCTTCTCGCCAGTTCGAGATGCAGATTCTGTTGCGAGAATACTTGGCTCGATTCAGCTTCGAAGAAAAAGACATGTGCTGGCGGCGATTGGAAGGGTACGCTTGGGACGAAATCGGCAAGCTGAAGGGAATCTCCGGACACGCGGCCCGAGAAAGGTTGCGAAGCGCGGTGAAGCGCGTCAAAGCGGAGCTTGCGAAAGAAAAGGGAAAGAAATCATTGCCATCCGGCGCGCAGGCCGGTCAGAATGAGAAATTGAAGCCAGCCCCGCGAACCGATGTCAAAAAGAAAGCAACAACAGCTTAACGATTTTGACGATCCTGAATTTCTCGGCTTCGCCAAGTCCTACTTGTCCGAAGCCTTCCCGAACCCTCAGCGCATCGGTTGTCCGCCGGATTCCCAGCTTCAGCAAATGGCTGAACACCCTGTCGAGGCTCGCGACGCAGAGGTCAGCAATCACTTGACCCGCTGCTCGCCGTGCTTCAATCGCTACATGGAAATTTTAGCGACCCTAAAACGTAGAAAAGCAGCGGGACAATAGTCCTGCGTCTCCGTGGTCCGAGGCCTAATTGGAAGAACAAGAGCGCAACCACAGTGCCCTTAAACTGGTAGTCGCGATCTCCTTATACGACCTCGGCGAGCGCAAACCATCGTCTGAAGAGTTAGTGGAATTGGCGAAACGGTTCAACTACGAGGCCGGCGCTGCATTTCTAGCGCGGCTAAATACCTGCCTGTCGCTCGCAATCGCTCGCAGGGACGAAGCGATCTTCACCGACGTACATGAAAAGCTAACTGCGGGTCTTTTGTCGCCGTCGCGATTACAGCAAATCTCAAGCGCTTTCGGGGACAAATTGTACAGAACCGCCATCGTTTTGAATCGGGCTCAAATCCTCGCTGGCATCAAATTGTTAGCACTTTACGCCCCGCGCGAAGGCGGCAGCTTTCTCGAAACAGAGGCGGATCGGTACCTTGTAGGAGAACTAGCACTTACAATCAACTCATTTTCCGGTCCCGACCGCGGCGAGCCGAATTGGCCAGAAGGCGATGTCAAAGCCCAGCTCACGGCGAGCGCCGAACTTAACAACCCCGAGCTAATCTTGAACGGCTTGGTACGCACCAGGTGTCTCCTCGGTCCGGTCTTGGACGATTATTTGCAGCGCCTAAAGGGTGAGGTTGCCCCGCCCCCATTCGAGAGGATCTTCACACTCCTGAACGGACTTAACTTCAGAGATTTCTTGGACATCACGCTGTACTTACACATCGAACACAGCCAAATGTTGGACGAGCTGATGTCTACGAATCAAATGGCATACGTCGATGTACAAGAGCCGAAGAGATACGTCTCAGGCGAGAAATTGAAGAGGTGGGCCGAAACCATGGCTACCAGCCTGGACGAACTATCATCCTTGGTGCGCGCCTCCGAGGCTGATATCACATTCTTCTTTGACATGACGATCTTTCGCCAGTTTCCACTCTGGCGATCCGGCAGCTACAAATATTTTCTCATTGACCCGATGTTCCTGGCTGAAAGGCTTTCCTCTTACGGCTTCTATTGGACAGTGGTCAACGGTCTTGTCGACGATCACCTCCGTTATCAATTTCAATGCCTCTGGGGGGAACTGGTTCAGGAATACGTGCGTCAGCTATTGACTGAATCGTTTAGCGCCGAACCGGGCAGCTTTTTGCGTCGACCCACGTATAACGATGATGGCTCTGAAGTTTTCGACTGCGCAGTACTCCTCGGCGATGGGCTGATTCCGATTGAAATTAAAGGTTCGGTCCTCCCGATTGCAGACAGGTATGCAGCGAAGGCAGCCCCTTTTTATCAGGGGGTCTCCGCGAAGTTCGGTAGTGGGCCTAGGGGGGCGGTCGAGCAGCTGCTTAGAAACATTGAGCACATCCTTTCCGCCGAGCATCCGCGCGAATGCAGCCAGATACCCTCGGGCCGGATCCGTCGCATACTTCCAATTGTGATCGTGCACGAACCGATTCTGAGATTCGGGTGGCTTGCTAGAACGTTGGCGACCGAATTCACTACGGGCCTCAAGCGACTCGTAAAGAAAATTCGGCCACCTGCTGAACCTTTCTATATCTATCCGTTCCAGTTGCTGACAGTTGAGGAACTCGAACGACTCCAGCCTTACATTCAGGAACGAGATTTTGACCTCTTCGATTGCGTGCGCTCCAAGGCGAACGAAGACCCGGACTATCAGCTGAACTTATGGGAATTTATTAGAACCAGATTTCTACCAGCCAACGGCATTAAGCCGCGTGCGAACGAGAAAATGGCCGGGCGGTTTGAATGGTTGACGAAGGCGCAGTCGTGGCGAGTCTACCGGGGCGATTATTACGACCACTCCCTCGCAGAACGGCGGAAGGCGACCGGCTACGCAATCATTTCTGCTAGGCCCATTGGCAGCGACAAATTGCTTTGGGATGAAGTCATTGCATACAAAGAGTTCCCATCGGCCCGGGAAGCGCATAAAGCAGCTCGGGCAATCGCCGACACGGGATTTCCCAAGCAGCCGATCTCAGCAGACTGGTTCGAATGTTGCGTGGTTGACGAATTCGGGGTTCCGATTGAAGAACCAAAATAGTACCGCGCCGTCCCTCTGTTTCAGTTTCCGGGGGCGGCCCTAAGTTCTTGGCAAGCCGGTAAAGGCTCGCATGGGACGTATGGTCGGCAAACCTGAAGTTCAGTCTCGACGGTCGCGATTAGATTGGAGAGGGGACGGCCGCCCGGTGGCAGTGAGAGAAGGAACATGGCGAATGGAACTCGGGCCGTCATTAGCTCAGCGGTGAGGACAGCCTGGCCAGCAACAAGGCCTGCGCATTCCTTCCTTAAGTTCCGTGCGTACCCGCTCAATGTGCTGCCTTCTGGTTTCCGGTTTCTTGACGGAGATAACCCAGCAGATCCACTCATTGCGCGCGAGTGGCGTTATATCCTCCCATTTCGCAAGCGCCGCCGGGTCGGAAACGAGAACTTTTCGTAAATCCGCTGGGACACTGTGTACCGCGCCAGGGGAGATCACCTTCTTGGTCATGGATTTCCTATCGACGCACGCCGACTCTGTGCTTATATCCTGCGTCCACGCCTCGAAGCAGTTCGCTCAGGGAAATGCCGAATCCGCTGCTAATGGTCATGACGATGGCCGCAAAAAATTGCTGAGCGGCGCCTGACCTGCTGTTCGTCGTGCTTCAACCGCTACATGAAAATTCTTGCCGACCCGAAGGCCGGGCAAGGCAGACAGCATCGGGACCATTCTGTATAGCAGAATTTGCCACCCGTCCAGTGGGCAGAACTCATCCGACGAATAATACCTTAGCGAGCACATGGTCACTCGGAGGCAGGGTGGCTCCCTTGTTTTAATTCACGCGAGCTGGACTTTCAGCACGCTGGCGGCTTCATCCACTGCGGCGATCACCTCGT
This sequence comes from Bryobacteraceae bacterium, assembly GCA_035293725.1. Taxonomy (GTDB): domain Bacteria; phylum Acidobacteriota; class Terriglobia; order Bryobacterales; family Bryobacteraceae; genus Palsa-89. The sequence goes on along the minus strand of DATGMH010000007.1, from coordinate 7,647 downwards.
GCAGAAATGCATTTCGATCAGGCGAGGGAGCCACATCGGGAATCGGCGCAGCGCGATCATAAATGTCGCTCTCTATGATCGACGCGCGCGTGAAACTTGACCCGATTCCCCGGCAGTTGTAAGCCTGTTGCCACTGCTCTATGTGCTCTTGTCGTATCCGGCGAGTCACAAGCTCAAGTGCGCGGGAACTAATTGCTTCTGCTAGACGATCAAAGACTGACTGCTTCTCATCATCATCCGGCTCGGGACCATCCCACCGGAGTGGGCTCTGGATGAAGACGTAGATGTCATTCTGCAAGTTGCGATGAAGATCTGCGACCGGCTTTAGCGTGTCGTATTCGTCGGCCCACCCAAGCGCTAATCGCCGACTTAACGCCTTCACTCTGGTCCAGTGTTCTTTGGAAACACCAGGTTTCGAGCGCAAGCCAAGCCGAATTGCCCAATCCTCATGGAACTTCTCAGTAGCATTCTTCACCGCGAGAACCAAATTCACCCTGTCGTACACAGGACGTGCAGCGGCCAAACGCCGCAGTTCGCGCACGGCAGTGACAGCAGCAAGCAACTGTAAGAACTGGTCGATTGACCGCTGATCGAGTTTCGAGTTGCTTTCCAACTCCCGATCAATGTTTCCTACAAAAAAGCAACCACGCTGCATGCTTTGACGCAACGCACGCTCAGCAAACCTGCCCAACTCTGTCCCTATTGCGGTAAGAACGTTTTCAGCAGAAGCCACAACGTGCTGCTTTTTGAGACCAAAAGTAGGGATGTTGTCGCCCTTGACCTGATCCATATGCGTAAAACAGATCATGAGCTTAGATGTCTTGCCAGTGGCAGCGAGGCTCTTCATTAGAACGACAGGAGCAGCTTGCATCGGCTGTGTAGCGTTATCTATCAAGAGAACGACATCCGATTCGTCGATGCGACGTGTAATCGTTGTTGGGATACTTGCGGAAGAATCGGGCGTATGCCCCAAGCCCTCGCCATCGAAGATGACCAGCTTCAGGTCCTCATTGCACCAAGTCGGTTGAAATGGCCCCGACACGCGGATGCCGTTGACTAGTGGAGACAGCAGAGTTCCAAAATATTTCGCATGGTTACTTGAGAACCCACCAACCGTTTTCAAAAACAGGGCTCGGTCGTCGGTCTCAAAGCGCCACAGCTCAGGCCAGCCCTGTTTATTTTTGTGGATCTTACCGCTTCTGAGGAGGTCGAAGCGTTTCTCGATCTCATCCATAACTTCGTCGAGTATCGCTTGGCAATCGTCGTCCTCTCGAAGCCTGGAGTCCAATTCTTCCTCGAATAGTTCTTCAAATACGCGTTCATCTCCCTTGCCGGGCTGCAACTCAATCCGTAGTTGGGCGCTGACTCGGGTCGTAATGTCTCGGATGCGTTGAACCCAATCTGCAATGTGCCGATTCGTTTCGGACAGGTCGATCGGGAATGCGTCGTTGACATCCTCAGGAATCGGTTCGTCAATATTTTCGTCATCAGCATCTGAAGCCTTCTCTATGAAGGGCCCGTTGCCGAACACGTGGTTAAGGCGGAAGCGTTGGCTGACATGGTTGAGCAGATGACGAGCAACGTCGACATCATTCTCACGCCGCCAACAGGAAAGGGCTGCGGCCGACACGCAGTCCTGAATATAATCCAACACCTGATCGTGAGGCATAAATGTAACTACCGCACGGAAAGGTCCAGCCGCGAGGATCAGTTCCATATCTGCAACGGTTGTCTTGCCAGTGGATGTGGATGGGAACCGCTCCTTCTTGGAATCAGTGCCAAGTATCTGACGCGCGATGGTCGTTTTCCCGCTTCCGGTGGTACCAACAAGTAGGAGGCGCCGGTACTCGCCGTCAGATGGAGGAAGGGGGATTGTGGATTCCCTTACCGCCAGGAAATCCGTGCTTTCGGAAGACAACCCGTAATAGAAGATGTCAACGACGCGTTGCTTAAACTTTGCTTCAGCGCGATTCCGTGCTCCGATATCCCAATACGTCGGATCATTCAATATCTCGTTCATCTGTTCGACGAGCGCTTCCGCCTCGTGGCGATCCTTAGTTCCGAGCCCTTGGCGCACCCGCAAGCCAGGCCGCCCTGTCGCTTTGTCCTTGCGAACTGGGTGGCGAAATATAATCGACCATCCCTCTCGATCTTGGCTTTGACTAAGACTTGCCTTGTAGCTCTTTTCCATCGTCTCCTCCGTTGTTCCAATGTTGTTCCGCACATTACCAAAGGGAGTGCCGAGGTGTCAAGCGAAAACTGGAACAACATTGGAACAACACGCAAGTTATTTATTGTCATGTTGTTACAGAGAAGGACTCGATCTACCGAGTGATCCAACGAGTCTGAGTGGCATCCTCGGTGTCGCCGTCGGTCCAGCTTTGCCAATGAATCGGAGGAAGGGACTCCTCGGCTGGGGAGCTTCTACGCTCAGGTGGCCCTAGACTTTCGCCTATTGCGCTTAGACGCGAATTTCTGAGCGAGGGACATCAACAGCGTTCTGTCGCGGTGATGGGTGGCTCTAACGACCTTCGAAAATTCGCGAGGAACCGCGTGTCCTTACCGGAACTTCCGCGAGTAATCTCTTCGGCTATCTTGCGCTTCCGAAGATTATCGAGTTTCGGTGGAGCCTCGCCATCGTAGAAGAGCCTGTACAGCGGGACTTCGAGCGCCCGCGCCATCTTCTCCAGCGTCTCCACTGTTGGAACAGTGTGGCCATTTTCGACGCGCGAGATATAGCAGCGCAGCAGACCTGTGCGCTTCTCGATGTCGCCCTGTGACAGCTTCTTTTCTTCGCGCAACGCCCGCAAGCGGTCGCAGATCACCATTGGTTTTTCACCGTGGAATGGCTTCCGAGGTCCCCATTCAACCATGCCGCGCTGCGGAATGAAAGCTTTCGTCTTCGTCCCGGCTCTACGTCCTCAATGTCACTGAGGTACGGCCTTGGCTAATTGTCGGGGCGGCCGAAATCGAGACTAGAAATTTGTTGAAAATTCTTTCTGCGTTTTTGCCGAAAACTTGCCTCATAGATAGTGAAGGGGAAAATGTTTGAATGGGCGGTCGGAACGAAACCAGGCCGCGATGCGCTGATTTCCGATCCGGGATGGGTTTCGCCCCGTCTGCTCGCGAGTCCCCCAGGGGTGAATCTAAATGCCAAAGGAGAACAATTGCTCCTGTGTCGTCTGTCAGGTTGAGCGAAGTCTGCTCAATTCGCTAAGCACACAAACAGCCCGAACCCAATTCCAGGCTTTCGCCCTCAACCACCCCGTTTTGAACCACTTCGATTCGCCTGCTGATGTAATCGCGCAACTGCACGAGCACGAGCGGGTTGAGGACGTGAATCACAAGGCTTGGAACGGCATCCTGCACGCGCTGGTTGAGTCCATCGCGAATGGGACCGCCGACGAAATCGGGCAGCAATTGCTTCTTCTGGCGTATATGCCCACGATCCACAAGGTTTATCGGGAGGCTTGCCAAAAATTTCCTGGGCTGTGTCCCGAGGACATCGCGCAACAGGCGGCCGTGTGCTTCCTGGAGACTGCGAGATCACCCGAGATGCAGACCCTCAATGGCCACTTGCCTGCCGCATTGGCGAGAAGGTTTCGGCAGAGCCTTTTTCGGTGGGCAATCAACGAACTACTGCAATCGCTTCCATTGGACGAAATGGCAGCCAACACTCCGGGCAGCCAGGCACGCGATTTCGAGGAAGGCGTTTTCCTGGAGCAACTTCTGTCGAAAGCGCAGAGCATGGGTGTCCTCTCGGCAAGCGAATGCGAACTCGTCCGCAAGTTCTACTGCGACGGATTCCATCGCAACGAGTTGGGCAGGGAGGAAGACGGGCCATCCGGCGCTGCCCTTTACTTCCGCGTGTACAGAGCCATCAACCGTTTGCGCCGCCTGATTCGGGGGGAACAGGTCATTCGACGGACCCAAAAGGCCCCGAAGGGTAAAAATTCAAAATATTTTTCTCCAGATGCGCAAACTTTCTCCGGCGAGATGTGCATTAGGAAGAGTGAGAAGGGAAACTCACCGGAGCCAAGCCACCGTGGGCCGCAGGTCGAATCCGAGGTTCCGCCGATTGCGGCGTGACTCGGGGACGAGCTGCGAGCCTCGGAGATAGACCGCCAATGTGACCAACCGGGAGCAGGATTCTCAGCGAACGACTCCCGCCTGCTGCTGATCCTGCTCCCAACTCCCTTTGCTCCGGCGACTCCCACTTTGCTGTGACGCAGGAGGAGTGTCGATGTTTGGGATCATCAGACGAAAGTGGCGAATCGAACCGCGGCGATTCGCCCGCGCAGTCGGATCAGGCATCGGAATGCTGTTCGTGGCCTCGCCCGCCTTTGCTCAGATCGGGGGGGACCAAGTCACGTCGTTCCTTTCGAATGCCCTCAGCTATGCCCAGGGCCTCGGCATCTTTGGCGCTGGTTTCCTCGTCATCTGGGCCGTAGCGAATATCGCGCGCGAACGGCCCAGCGGCAAGCAGTGGGCTGGCGCAGGAGGCGCACTGCTGCTGTCATCGGTTCTCCAACTTCTTCGGACTTTTGCAGGCTAAACCGTGCCGCTTCGACTGAAACCCGTCGCCCGCTCGCTCTCAGTTCGAGCGGAGTTCCTCGGACTCGAACTGGAGGACTGGGGATTCGTGATCGCCTGGGCCATCGTCATGCGACTGATCGGGGATCACATTCATCGAGTGTTTCTCGGATTTCTGCCGGTCTCAGCCGTGATGACCTACGGATCGGCTGGCGTTCTTGTTCTGCTGATTCGCTGGGCCAAGCACGGCAAGCCGCGCGGCTATCTCGTTGCTTGGATTCAGCACTATTTCCGCCCGAAGGCGCACTGCGCCCGGTGCGACGACCCGGATGCGCCTTACCTGATCGAGGACGAGCCATGATCGAGGCTTCGACAGTCCATCTCGTTGCGTTCGTGGTCGGCGCTCTGGCCGTCGTGACACTCGCTCTCGCCGTCTTCCTGCCACAAATCGCCGGTTCAGAACGTTATCGCTTCGAGGCACAAGATGATTCGAAGCTCTCGTCGCTCGCTGCGCGGATCCCGGCCTCTGAAATCCGCGATGGCTTGATCGTTCGCAGGGATGGTTCTTTCTGTGCCGGATGGGAATGCTCAGGAGTCGCCACACAGTTTGCCGGCGCCGAGCGTCTGGAAGCGTTGAGCAGCACCCTCGATGCGTTCATTAAAGGCATTCGTCACCCGGAAGTTGAACTCCAGTTCCGCTACTTGATCGACTACGAGACGCCGCGAATTCTGGAAGAGCGTCGAGCACTGGGCAGTTGCCTGACCTCGCCAGCCGCCTGGCTTGAGGAGAATCGCCTCTCATTCTGGCGCTCGGCGGTGGATGCGGGCCAGATGCGTTCGATCAGGCTTCTCGCGCTGCTTTCCTGGAAACCGAAACACACGTGGGACACACGGTCTGCCGCGTCACGTTTTGGCTCGGCTCTCTGGCAAGGGCTCGTACAGGACGGATTCGGAAAGCTGCCCGCTATTTCGCGATCTGCGCTGCGGGAAGCGCGCACGCGAGGACTCGTCCAGCGCAATCGGGAAGAACACAAACGCCTGGTCGCCCGCTTCAATCAGATTCTTGAAACCTACCGAATTGGGCTTGAAGCCATAACTCCGCTTCGTCGGCTCAATGAGTCTGAATTGGTCGAGTTGGTCTATCACGCACTGAACCCTGGGGATCGCCAACCGCCGAAGGGCAAAAAGCAATCCACAACGCTGATGAATACGGACTGGTTCGAGGGGGTGCGGTTCCTCGACCTCGGCGGAATCCTGAAGGCGGTCGTCACGCTGTCGGAGTTGCCCGAAGCTACGTTTGCCTCTCTGCTGCGACCGCTGTTGGCGCTCGACTTCTCATCCGAGGTCGTTTTGAACGTGCGTGTTCCCGATCAGGCCGCGAAGGTCCGCAAACTCCGGGTGTTGCTCAAGAAGAGCCTGGCGTTTCAACTTCGGAAGGATGGCAGCCGCCGCCGCGATTTTCAGGCAGCAGCGATTGAGAAGGACACCGTTGACACGCTGGCGTCGGCCGTCACATCCTCGCAGCGCATTGTCGAGATCGAACTAGCGGCAGTTGTCTCGACTTCGAAGGTTGCGCGCAGTTCGGCCGAGCGCGAGAAGGCAGAACAAGAGCTAGCGCAGCGCGTCGAATCCGTCCTACAGGCGTTCGGGCAGATGAACGGAGCGCGCGGTTACCGCGAAGAGACAGCCCTGCTCCCAACGTTTATCGCCTTCCTGCCCGGCGTCCACGGTGTCCGCAAGACCAACCGCGAGTTCACGATACTTTCCAGCCAGGCTGCCGATTTCGTTCCGATTGAGACTCCTTGGACCGGCACTCACGACGGGAAGCCGGCGTTCCTGACCCGGACGCGCGAAGGGACTTTTCTCCGCTTCGACCCATTCAGTTCTCCGTTGCCGAACGGCAACATCCTCGTCACCGGCAAGACAGGATCGGGCAAATCGTTTCTTATAAAGCAATTCCTCCTGCAATTGCAGGTTCTGAATCCGCGAATCGCTATCGTCACCAAGGGTGCAGATTACCGCGCCCTCGTGGAGTTGCTTGGCGGGCAGTACAGAGAAATCAGCCTTCGAACGAACCTAGTGAAGAGCCCCTGGGATCTTCAGGCGAACAGCGGAGAACCTGACTCGGCCCAGATCGCAGGCGTCGCCTCGCTTGCGGCTCACATGTCAGGCAAGACCGGCTCGGACGATTCCGTGACGCTCAACTTTCTGGAGAAGGCCGTTCGGATGACCTATGAGCGCCTTCTGGCCATCGGAAAGACACCGCGCTTCTCCGATCTGAAATGGACCTTGGAGCATTACCCGTGCGAGAACGCGGTGATTGAGCAACTGGCGCAACTCGTAGCTCTGAAGCTCAATCGCTGGACCGGCGAGGGTGTCTACGCGCAACTGTTCGACCGCGAAACGAGTCCCGAATTCGAAAAGACCGAGGACATCATCTGCTACGACATCGACGGGCTGAAAGAATCCCCGGAATTGCAGACCGCCGTCGCGTTCACCATTGCGAGAGCCATCGATCAGCAGATCGGACGCAAAGACTCAGGTGGGAATCTCCGCCCGACGATAGCGGTATTCGATGAAGTCTGGGCGATGCTGGCCGATCCAGTGCTGGGAGCCCAAATCCTCAACGCCTTCCGCACCGCCAGGAAGCGGTACGGCGCAATTATCGCTGCAAGCCAGGGTATTGAGGATTTTGTAGGCACTGCTGAGTCACCGCATACCGTTGGGCTAGCAATCCTGCAAAACACGGAGGCCAAGTTCATCTGTGCGCAGTTGGGAGAGCTCTCGCGCCTGCGCGACGTACTGCATCTTTCTGAGCCTGCTGTGGAGGCGGTCAAAGAGCTGCGAAACGTGCCTGGCCACTTTGCCGAGAGTTACATGCTCGTCGGCAACCAGCCTGAATCGAGCACGGTGGTTCAACTCACGGCTACGCCGTTTGATTATTGGGCCAGCACCAGCCATCCGATTGAGACGGAATTCCGCCAGAAGTTTGCGAAGGAGCATCCCGAACTCTCCGCGCTCGAAGTCATCTACCGGCTCGGAATGGCCCATCCGAAGGGCTTGGGATCGCCATCTTCAAAGAATCGAAAGGAAACTTATGCGGCAGCTTCGTAA
>DATGMH010000006.1:0-17988 GCA_035293725.1 Bryobacteraceae bacterium | reverse complement strand
GTGTATTTCGTGGATCAGCGGATTCGAATGTTTTCCGGCTTTGTTCAGGATGATTGGAAGGTCACACCGAAACTGACCCTCAACCTCGGACTTCGTTACGACTTCTCGACGCCGCCGCTCGAGGCCAAGAACCATCTGGCGAATTTCGATACCGCGGGCTCCGGTTCCCTCGTGTTCGCTAAGAGCGGCTCCTTGTCGGACCGGGCGCTCGTGGACATTCACAACAAGAATTTCGCGCCTCGATTCGGCTTCGCCTACTCTCCAAATCAAAGCACTGTACTGCGCGGCGGATACGGGATTTATTACCTGCTCTTCGAGCGCTTCGGAAGCGAAGATCAGATGGCGCTCAATCCGCCCTTCTTAATCGAGAACCTGGCCGCCGCTCCCTCAACGGCGCGACGGCCGGTGTTCTTGCTGCGCAATGGGTTTCCAGCCGATTATCTTGACCCGAACAACATTCATTACCAGCTCACCCAGATTCGAACGGTCGATCCACATTCGCCGATTCCGTACGTGCAGGAATGGAGCTTCGGGCTGCAACAAGCGTTGCCGGCGCATTTCGTCGCCACGATCGATTACGTCGGCACGAAATCCACGCATCTGGATGTGCTCACGGATTTGAACCAGCCGGCCAACGGCGTTCTGCCCTATCCCAACTTCGGTTATCTGGAGCGCCAGACAGCGCAAGCGAGCGGGGTGTATCACGGGCTGGAGGCCTCGGCGGAGCGGCGGTTTAGCAACGGCTTGTCCCTCAAAGCTGCTTACACCTGGTCGAAGAGCATCGACGCAGCGCCGCAGGAACTCGAAGGCAACGGTATTGCCGTTCAGAATGGAATGGCGGTCGGCGCGATCCGCAGCGTCAGTGATTTCGACGTTCCGCAGCGGATTGTTCTGAGCTACGTGCTCGAACTGCCATTCGGAAAGGGCAAGCCGCTTCTGAACTCGGGTATTGGTGCTGCGCTGCTCGGCGGGTGGAGAACGTCGGGAGTGTACACGTTCGCCAGCGGGCTGCCGTTTACTGTGACCTCGGGCGGCAATTACGATTCCGCAATCGATCCCTTCGGCGCGGCCACTTCGTTGCCGAATGTGGTGGGCACGCCGCGAATTGTGGGAAGCACAAACTGCTGGTTTTATGTCTCGTCTAATCGGGCTTGCCAGGCGCTCGCTCCCAAGGTAAGCGATGCCTTCGCGCTGCCGCAGCTCGGAACGTTCGGGAACTCGGGGCGAAACACGCTGCGCGGTCCTCACACGAACGTATTCGATTTCGCGCTGATGCGCGATTTTCGATTGATGGAAAAGGCGCAGTTGCAGGCGCGGTGGGAGGTGTTCAACCTCACCAACACGCCTCAGTTCGCATTGCCGAATAGCACGATCAGCGACAGCAGCGTGGGTACGATCACCTCGCTCGCAAGCGATCCGCGCATCATGCAATTCGCGGTACGCCTGTCGTTTTGATGAGTTATCGCTTAATCAAGCGGTTGAACGACTTGGCTGGTAGATCGCGCTGCGGATTGGGATATATGATCAGCCCGGAATGCTCCTTGAACGTACCGTTCGCGGGATCGATTTCTTTCCCCACAACGGTCGAGGGATCGCGGTAGACAATCCCGACCAGCTTGCCCTCTGGATCGCGCAGCGTGGGAAATTCCGCCTTGCGCGATCCGAAGTAATGGGCTATCGGACAAGCAACGATCAACAGAACAAAAACAGCGCTCACGACGACAAGGAGTCGCGCCTTGGATCTCATCATGTAGGCCGCTATTGCTGTCGTCAAGGCCACCCCTGCTGCCGCGTAGAGCAGGAAATGCCTTGTGATCGGACTCATTAGTCCTGGAATTAGGACGCTCAGCGGGAAGTTATCACCTGTCATTCCGCTGAAGTACGACTGTCTTACTTGAGGGATGCCGTAAAACAGTATGCCGCCCGTGCACCATGCGGCGAGTGAAACGGCGGCCGTCCGATTGCCGGCGGCCAGGCTGTGTTTCGAGCGCAAGCGAATATTTTATCGGCCTGGTGGCTGCCCGATCCGGAGCGTCGAACGGGAACATGAGCCCAAGTTCCAGAGCGGGATGTCGGCTCCAATTCCCGCCCGCGAATGCCGTAGTACGCTAAATTCCGTATACCAAAACCTATTCACAGCTTTACCGATGCAGAAGGCATTGAATACCGATTCTTTCTGAGGCCGCATGACCCGGCGGATTTTGAAGTAGGCGAGCTGCCGGACAACGAAAAGGAATTCCCGTGGTACGCCGTACTCATCGAGGCTCGAATGGGCGGTGCTTCAGATTCATGCGAGATCCCGCCACAACCAATTGGCGATCTGGACGCCTTTCTTGAAAACCGGGACGCTTGGCAGGCACCGTTGGAGATTGCCCGAGATGGATTGACACAGAGGCTCGAAGCGGCTGCCTATGCGTACTACCGGCTGGTTGCACAGCGTGGCGCGCGCAACAGTGATGAACGCATGATGGCCCTGCTGCACAAGACCCGCACTTTGCATGAAAAAACACTGGCCGAGTCCGAAAAGTGGAGAAAGCAATCGGCGGCATGGAAAGAGCAGACTGCTGCAACAAATGCAATCTTGCAGGATCTGCTGCGCAAGGCGTTGAATCGTCTTGAGCCGCCTCCAGCCGAGCAGAACTGAAGCGTATGAAAAAGTTCGCGGTGCATTTGAAAGGCGTGAGCGAGCCGGTTGAGGTCGTCGCCGAATCCGGTCATTACACGCGCGATCTGTTGACCTTTTATGGCGAGGACAGCGAGACGGTTGCGGAATTCCTTGCGGATGAGACGCAAGGGTATCGCGTAATCGAGGATGCTGAGTGAACTGATACGCTCAGTGACACATGGCTTTAGAAACTTCTGAGCCGCATGATTGGATTGAAGCCAGACTCCGCCTGTTGTCTGCCGAACTGGACGCCGCCCGTATCCTTCTGCTGGACGCGTTCGCGCATCGTGAGGATGCGGATCTCGTACAGCAGAACCGCCAGCAGGTTCGGCAATCCTATGAAACGATCACTCGGTACCTGCCTCGGCTCCCGTTGTGCGAACGAGATGCCTGGGAATTCAGATGTGTTGCGCTCAGAGCGGAACTGCGCGATCTCGGCGAGGACTTCGTATAGAAGACCGTTACGCCGTAAACTCGCGCAATTCCGGGTAGTGCTCCAGAAGCGGCGGCGGTGCTTTCACGGGTTTGCCGGTGAGTAACGATGAAATCTCAAGCGCATTCGTGACAGCCTTGCCGACATGGTGATTATTTGTAACGGCATACGTCTCTTTCGTTTTGCGCGATACGGCCTTGATGCGATCAACCCACGGTTCCAGCTCATCCACAGTATAGAGATAGTCGTACCGCGCGCGAAGATCAGCATTCGGCGCAAACCAGTTTTTGTAATTCCTACCGTGTAGCCGGACGTATCCGATCGATGCTGTGACCTCCGCACCCGGTTTGATCGACCGTTTGAATAGTGGCTGATCGATGTTTGCCAAACCGATATCGAGATCCGCAAGCATATCCAGTACCTCCGGCGCGGCCCAGCTCGCATGGCGCACTTCAAGCACGAGCGGAAACTCCCGAAACCGATTCTGCAATTCCAGCAAATAGCGCCGGTTCTCGTTGTCGAAGCGAAACGACCACGGAAATTGCAGCAAAAGCACCCCGAAGCGATCTGCTTCGAGAAGCGGCGCAATCCCTTCTTTGAATGCGCGCTCGTCCTCCGACGAAGCGTTTCGTTTATGGGTGAATGCTTCCCAGAGTTTGGCCGTGAATCGGAACCGCGGATTGCCTTTCACCCGCTTGGCCCAGGTCTTTGCTGTTGACGGCCGCGGCGGACCGTAGAAGCTCGAATTGATTTCGATGGTGTTGAAATACTGCGCCAGATATGCGAGCGGATCAAAGCCTTTCGGCTTTGCTGTCGGGTAAACGATTCCTTCCCAGTCTTTATATGACCACCCCGCCGGACCGATGCGAATCATGTACTCATGGTGACGGCCGCAGGTTTCACACTGCTGTCCCGATGACGACCTTCATTCGAATACCTCGCCCAATTCCTGTAACTCGCGGTGGATCGCGACCACCTTCATGTCCCAGTTCTGCTGCTGAGTCTCAGCCAGCTTCAGACGCGGCAGGTAACGCACGATCGTTTCGTAAGAGCAGCGCGCGTGATGGCGATTGTAATAAACCAGCGCTGGATCGGAATCGTGATGTAAGAAGGCGTCGCGTAGAAAAAATCTGAGCGGCATCGAGTTCCGCGTGCACCAGGCGAAACATCGCGTCTTCCATATCGACCGCTTCACTAAGCGGACCGGGAGAGCTCATACCTAAATGGTAGGCCGTGGGTGTGAATTTGTGAATTGGGCGGACGTGGATCGAGATGAGGTCCCAAAAAGCGCGTTTCACGGCGATCTGCGTACTCGCGCGGCGGGTGCTTAATGGGCGGCCGAGGCGTCTCCTGCCTTCGGGAGAACCTGTTTCAGTTCAACGGAGGCAACGGAAAGGACGACAGCATCGCCGACCGACTGAACGATGCGGATAGGCAACTCAAGTGTGCCCCCGTGAAACATGCCCCGTTTCGCACCGAGCTGGTCGGCGACTTCGTTGCGAAGTTTCACCTGCAGCGATTCAACGCGCCATCCGTCGCTGTCAAGGAATAGAGCAGCGATCTCGCCGATCGCCTGACCGTCTGCTGCAATCACGGTCCGCCCTCTAAGGTTTTCGTCGGACAGTCGCATCGCTGAACCGCCTTTCTCGTTGAAGTCCATTATAGGTACTTCAAAATAGTGGCTCTTGCAATCCCACTGGTGATTGAAGGACGCCGAGGATCTGCGAATAAGCGCCGTTGCTTCAAGGATGCGGTGTAACTGATGGCGGCTCCGGCGCTTCGACATAGACGCCCGTAAGGGTGTAGCGTCCCAAGATTCGTACAGTGGCTATAGCGTCCAGAGAAACGGGCATCCACATTCCGTTCACATCGGCGTATTGCAGAGTCAGGTGGATGTCCTTGATCCATAGCGAGGGGCTTTTGACAGGCACTCCTTCAATTCTTCGGATTCGGAACGTTTTTTCATCTACCCAGATGTGTCCCAGTATCAGGCGTTTTTCCTTGCGTTTGGGGACAATACGGAATACATACTCAGGAATGAGCCCGAAGTTCTCCTGCCTAAGAAAAACGAAATCGTAATTCGTCCGGTTGATGGCCCCATTGTGACCTGCCGTCGCAGGTGCCGTTTCCTGCTCTAAAATGTCGCGCACTATCTTTTCTCCCCTTGGGTTACCGCTCGCCTGGATGATCTGAAATGTGCTCCTGTCAGGAGGAGTGAAACTCATCCGAGCGGTGATCTCGGCGCTGGGTTGTGTATCGTCGCCGTAAAATGCTTTGTAGCGGCGCGTCACTTCATGGGCACGCGAGAGAGCGGGGTTCTGCTGCTCCACTCGCTCTATGGATTGCAGAACCAGGTTCAGATCAGGCGGAGGGGCAGTTTTAACTTCCGCGACAGGCGCTTCCGACTGTGAAAATGTTGCAATCGTCACGAGGAGTACGAGAACGATTAACCTGGTTTGTTTTATTGCCGAACCAAGCAAGTATGCTGTAGCCATGTCCTTCAGGCTGAACCTGTTCAGAAAAGCTGCCGGTCGATTTTCACCGAGTTGAAGCGTAGCTCAGTCTTCGGCAGCTCCCCGGCCCTCGTCTATATTGTGGGCACACCGCCTTGCGCAGTTCGTCATGTTGACAGAGTTTCCCGGAAGAATGGCTTTCGAGCGTTGTGGAACCTTCAGGACGCGTCAACGCGAACCGCACTGGACGACAGCCGTCAAGCAGTATTTACTACTTGTCTGGTCCCTCCTTATCGTGTCGTCGTTCCCGCTTTACGCACAGGATTTGCCGGCAGGTACAAGCTTAGAAGTCCGCTTATCAACACTCATCGGTTCTCGCATTTCCCACCCTGGAGATCAAGTAGAAGCAGCGGTGATTGCGCCGGTCTCTTTGCGTGGGCAGATCCTGGTTCCGCAAGGCTCGAAGCTGATCGGGTCTATCGAAAGCGTGAAGCGGTTTGGCTTCGGTCTCAAACAGGTAACGGCCGCAATCCGATATCAGTTCCATACACTCCAATTGCCAAGTGGAAACACACTCCCGGTCCACACCGAACTCCTCGAAGTGGAAACCGCGAAGGAGCGGGTGGCTGTGGACGGCACGGTGCGTGGGATTCACCCGGCAGCCAGCCTGTCTTCGAGCTTGTCCCTGGTCACAGTTCCCTTGCTGTTTATTGCGCCCACTGTAGGCGTGCCGGTAACGGCCATAAAAACCGTCATCGCGCCGTCCGCAAATCCGGAGATCTATTTCCCGCCCGGTACCGAACTCATTCTCCGCTTGACTGCTCCTCTTAAGGTGCGATCGAGTGCCGCAAAGCCGGTCGGCATCACATCATTTTCAGCGGATGAAGTAAGTGAAATTCATCGCCTGCTGAAGGGTTCCGCTCAACGCACGCTAGAGGGAACGCATCCGTCCGATCTCGTGAACGTTCTGTTTCTCGGTAGCCGCGCGCAACTGGACCGCGCCTTTCATGCCGCCGGGTGGTCTCAGGCTGAACGAAAATCACCGCTCTCCCTGTATCGGATGTACTACGCTCTCACGACCCGAGTGGGTTACCGAAGGGCTCCGATGAACACACTCACGCTCAACGGCGTGCGATACGATTTCGTGTATCAGAAGAGCCTGGACACCGTTCAAAAGCGTCATCACGTGCGGTTGTGGAAAGAACCTCATCAGGCGGACGTATGGCTGGGAGCTGCGGCTGAAGATATCGCTTTTCGATTTGAATTGATGCATTGGACGCATTCCACTGCTCCCAATGTGGACGTTGAACGGGCGAAGGTCGTGAATGATCTCGCTTTCACCGGATGCCTCGACGCGGCCGGGCTGGTGCCACGCAGTTCCCCGGAGCTGCTGCAGCACCGTAAAGGTGAACGCATAATTGTGACGGACACCGATATCGCCGTCGTCCGATTGAACGCTTGCAACAACCCGAAGATTATGCCGGGAGTGAACACTGCCTCCGGTGTGAACTCGCCTGGCCGACTGGCCCGCGAGTGGGCCTCCTTGCGTACTGATCTACGACTAAACGTGTTTTTCACGACCTACAACACAGTGAAGTTTCTTGCCGAACGCAAGACTTTAAAACCGCTCAGAAAAGCTCAGAGCAGCGACATCAATCCGCCAGGACTGGGTTGGCTAAGCTCCCCGCCACGGCTCTCTATCCGTTAACGATCCGGCCCGTGATTGCGCTGGAAGCTCGTTGCGAATATCGGCTCTCAGCTCACCTGAGGTGGCGCTGGCATCGTCTTGTGTCGGCCAGATGGGCGGCTCTTCTCCCTTCCGCCGATTTCAGCTCCCGCGATTTCTGTTTATGGGCTGCTCACAGTGCACTGATCGAGATGTAGTATCCGTCCGGATCTCGGAGCGAAAACTCTTTCTTTTTGGTGTTTGGATTCAGGTGCGGCTCCTGTTCCAATCGGTTGACGAGACGGCGTGCCCTTTGAAGCGCCGCTTCGAAATCATCGACGCGGAAGAACAACAGCAGGCCATTGCCGGGTATCCCGCTATCGGGGCTCATCAAGGAGGGATGTTCGTGAACGCCCCACGCGTGAAGGCAAAGCAAGACAGTTCCATCCGAATCAAGGATCCGCCCAAAGCCGTCATGGGAAGGAACGGTAGCCGGTTGACCGAACAGTCCCTGGTACCATCTGAAGCTGGCAGCCACGTTGCTAACCCCGATGATCGTCCACGTACGCTTCATTCGAATCTCCCTCTGATCGTCGCAGATCTGCTTTGAGCGCAGCAGGATGAAGCTCTTTGCAGGTTGACCCCGCGCCGGGCTGTCGGCCGCGGGCGGGTTCGTTCGCAGCACCTTCTCTGCCGAGCTCTTTTCACGCCACATAATCCGCAGTAGCTGATGCCTGCTTCACCGAGTGGAAGCGCGATACATCGCCTATGGCGAGGCGGCGCCGTTGGAGCAGCCGAGTGTGAACTACGATAGTGAGTTACAGATGGAAACGATACGGATTATCACAGACGTCAGTACACACGCAGGCTGCGGCGGATTTTTGGGCATGTCACAGGAAGCTCCCCAGTACATTGTGGAGCACGAAGGATTGGAAACCCGAATCCCGGGGGCCGAAATGGTATGCCTACGATGTGGAGAAAGAATCCGCTCGCAGGACCAAGTGGAAACACCAGAGGAATAGGCCCCCGAAATTCGACCGCTCAGGCGGCTGGAGCGTAAGACATGAGAACCCGTCCTCTCTCGATAGATAGAAATCCGATTCCTATCGCAGCACATGAAGTGGATTGGCTGTTGCAGGCTTCGGCCTTCTGTGCGGCACTTCTAAATCAGGAAGAGGTTTGGCCTGAAATAATCGCCGTGTTACCTTTGCGATACGCCTAGCCCACAGAGTAGCCCGTTCGCGCCGTGCGCTATCGGTTGCTATGCCGGTGCTGGCATACATCTGGCGATACAGCTTCGAGATGAAAACGAACGCCAGGCGCGCGCGCAGCGTTGGTGTACACGCGGAGCGTTTCCAAATCGCAGGCAGGCTGTAAAAATTGTCCCAGACGCGCTGTGTTCTGATTCGCATTTCGTCGGAGCTCATCGTGGGATGGGGCATAAACATTTTGGGCCTTTTTTCCGGCGGGATAAGCCAGTAACGTGTGATAGGAATCCCATCGACTTGGGGCGGATCATCGCCGAGGCTCTTTTCCCAGCGCTCAAAATCGACTGTGCCACAAAACGGGGTAAGCATCACAAATTGGGCGAATGCTATACCCGAGCGCTGCGCAAGTTCTTGCGTCGCTTCAAAAGTATTCTCGCGATCGGTGGGCAGTCCGAAGATGAAGGACCCGAGTACATGAACTCCGTGTTGTTGAAACTGACGGAGGCGGTGCACCAGGTTTTCACCAGACAAATTAAAGTCCTTGAATACAGCTTTCAGACCCTCTGCTGTGACCGCTTCAATACCGACCAGTGCGCCCATGATGCGCGCTTTGCGCATGGCTTCAAGAAACTCAGGATCCTCGGCGGCCTCCATCGTGATCTGTGTAAAGAACACCATCCCTTTGGGAAGGTCGGCTAAGCGCTCCATCAATTCAAATCGCTCTGCTCGGATGGCCTTCAATCGCGCGACTCTTGCAGTATTGTCCTGACGTTCCGCCAGCCGGATGTCCGTGAGCGAGACGGGGTAAAAGTTGTCATCCGCAAGTGCGATGAAACGGAAGCCCCGGCGCCGGAGTTCGACAATCTCCTCGATGACAGGGTCGGAAGGCCTTGGCCGGGGACGTTGACCGTCCGTGCGCCAAACAGAGCAGAACGAACAGTGCTTTGCGCATCCTCGGACGGTCTGGACCGAGGCCCACATGTATTTGGATGAATCGAGTAGGTCCCAACGCGCAACTCTAAACTGCTCGGCTTCGAGGCGGCCACCCTCATAGATACGTTGGGCATCTCCGTTTCTATGATCGCGAAGAGCTTGGCCCCAAGCCAAGTCCCCGTCTCCGCGAATCACGCAATCCGCTCCGCCTCGCTCGAAGGCTTCCTCGGGGAACAGGGTTGAATGGATACCCCCAAAGACAACGAACGCGCCTCGCTGCTTTGCAAGGTGCCCGAGTGCATAACCCCGCAGTGCATTCCCGGTGTGGATGCCAACGCCGACGATATCGTCGGCATCAATCGAATCCAACTTGAGCGTTTCCAGAGTTTCGTCATGCAGGAGCGGATCCCCAAACTCGTCAGGTGTAGCCCCTGCCAACACAAATAGCCAACGCGGGGTGATAACGGCGGTGCCGAAAGCGGTATCGCTTGGATTTACTAAATGAACTCGCACGGTGATCCTCTTCTGCCGAATCGGAGAGACCGGCGCTATCACTGATCGAGCCAGTCACTCTGCTGACGCGGATTTGCTGCTTCGCGTGTCGCACGAACCATCACGCGACCGGAACGAGCAGCAAGAGGACAGGATGGTGAGTAGAACTGTAATTTCTACGGATGACAAGTTGATCGATTCAGTGATCGTCAAACGGTGTCGTGCGTTCTGCAGGTCAGAAGCTCGAATCAGCTGCAGGGTACTTTCGACGCAGCGAGAGAATGGGGACGACATTTTCATACACAAACGTGCGCAGGCATGTTAGCCGAGAGGGAATATGGCGCAACTGTGGAGCCTTCGAGGGCTTTCGTGGCGAGAGTGGGTGAAACGAACATGCCGCAGGAGCTGGGAGGACGAGGTCTTCGGACAGGCCGCGCGGCTCGCGTTCTATTACTTCCTGGGACTGTTCCCGGCCTTGTTATTGCTGCTTCTTCTGCTAAAAGCTCTTGCCACCACCGGATCCGAGTTGCGCAACATGCTGCTCGATTCCTTTCAGCAAGTTGTTCCGCGGGACGTCGGTGCGCTCATAACGAGAACCAGCGGCGAACTAGACGCGAGAGCCGGTATCGGGGCTGGCGCCCTATGGGCAGCATCGGGTGCAGCCTGGGCCACTCTGAACGGCACCTGGGCCATGATGGCCGGCCTGAACAAAGCGTATGGGATCAAAGAAGAGCGCCAATGGTGGAGGATTCTATTCATCGCTTTCGGACTGACGATTTCGCTGGGGGTAATGGGCCTGATCTCGCTCGGAGCAATGCTTTATGGTAGTCGGGCGGGGACGACTATCACGCAGCATTTGGCGCTGCACACTCCGCTCCCGCTTCTCTGGCGCATCTGGCAGTGGCCGATCATTATAATTCTGCTCCTGTTCTCCTTGGCTTCCCTCTATCGCTTTGGCCCGAACTTAAGAGATCAAAGGTGGCAGTGGAGTACGCCAGGCGCGTTTGTAGCAATCGCGCTGTGGGTGGCGTCGACAGTATTGTTTCGAGTCTATGACGAGCACTTTAGCTCCGGGTGGAGAATCTACGCCGAACTCAAGCCAGTGGCTGCACTTCTGCTGTGGCTATATTTCACTGGTGCGGCTATTCTCATCGGCGGCGAGGCGAATTCTGAGATTGAGAAGGCCGCAGCGGAAGCGTGTCACCCGGACGTAAGAAGACCCGAAGAGCGCCGCAGCGGTGGCGTCGATGACGGGAGCTGAGTCGGGTTTAACCTTCCTGAGCTAGCTCCCGACCGCGCACGGGCCGCAACTGTCGGGAGGGTTGACAAGTGAAATAGAAGCTGAAATGGTTATACGCTTCGCAATGAATTCTTTGAAAACACAGTTACTACCAGCGGTGTGCTCGGGGCGGGTTGCCGGCCTGCTGGTCAGCATTACAATGCTCTACTCCGGCGCACTCCTGGCGGAATCGATACCTGTGCTCCACATGCAGGGTACAGTCCGTGGATTTCTCGTGCTGCGCAGCATGGAGGGCAAAACGCTCGCCTCCGGTGATCTCACTCAGGTCGCACGGGGAGACCGGCTCATATCGAATTTAGTCTTCCACTTCAAAGACGGCTCGATTGACGAAACCACGGTCTTTACGCAACACGGTGAGTTCCGGCTTGTGAGCGACCGTCATGTGCAAAAAGGCCCGTCGTTCCCGCATCCGATGGATATCTCGATCGATGTCTCCAGCGGGCAGGTGACGGTACGTTCGAGCGATGGTGGTCACGAAAAGATCGAAAAAGACCACCTCGACCTGCCGCCCGATTTGGCCAATGGCCTGCTTCTCACGTTGCTGCAAAACCTCCGGCCTGGTGCGACGGAGACGAAAATCTCCTACCTGGCCGCCACTCCCAAACCCCGGCTGGTGAAACTCGCGATCACGCCTCAGGGCCAGGAGACGTTTCGGACGGCTGGCGAACCTCACCGAGCGACGCGTTATGCGGTGAAGGTGGAGCTTGGCGGAATCGCCGGGGCACTGGCGCCGTTGATCGGGAAGCAGCCCAAAGACATTTACATTTGGATTCTCGACGGTAAGGCTCCTGCATTTGTACGTATGGAGGGCCAACTCTACCAGGGCGGTCCTGTGTGGACAATCGAACTGTCGAGTCCGGTGTGGCAGAAATCAGAACGTTCCGCCCCCTGATATGGGAGTGCTTTGGCTTGGATTGCAGCACTCTGTCGGCCCGAACCTTGGGGGCATGCAGTTGTCACTTTCTGAATTATTTGGCGTAGAACTTTCGGTGATATTTGGCGTACCCTTCCATTGTGGACGAACTGGCCGGTCTTTCGGAAGAGGCACGCAAATCGGCACTGGAAAGATTCCGGCTGCTGCAGCCACACTTGGAGCAGAAGCGGTCTTTGCGCTTGGTAGCAACCGAAGCGGGTGTCGGGTTTCGGACTGCACAGCGTTGGGTAACGCAGTATCGGAGATTCGGCTTAGCTGCGTTGGCGCGAAAAAGACGTGCGGACAGGGGTGAGCGCCGCGCGGCCTCTCGTGCCCTAAAACAGGCTATCGAAGGTCTCGCCCTGCAGAAACCCCCTCTGCCCATTGGCAGCATTGTATCGCCAAGCACGCGCGTTCGCTCGGAAGCTCGGGGAGCCAATCCCCAGCTATTCCGTCGTTTATGACATCGTTCGTAGTTTGCCCGCCGATTTGGTGATGCTGGCACATCAGGGAAGTAAGGCTTACTGCGAAGCCTTTGAACTCGTTCATCGGCGCGAAGCTGAAAGGCCAAATGCCATTTGGCAGGTGGATCACTCGTCGCTCGACATCCTGCTCATCCGTCCAGATAGAGAACCAGAGAAGCCGTGGCTCACCATCGTCGAGGATGATTACAGCCGGGCGGTGGCTGGATACTTTCTTTCGTTTGAACCCCCATCAACCCTGCACACTTCCCTTGCTCTGCGCCAAGCGATCTGGCGAAAAGAGGATCGCCGGTGGCAGATTTGCGGCATTCCGGAGATACTCTACACGGATCACGGGAGCGACTTCACATCCCGCCACCTGGGAATCCGTTTTGCCATCGGGATACTGCGCAAGAGCGGTGAGGATTTTACGCTCGCCGGAAGAGAGTTTAGCGCTGCTGTCGAGAGGAGTTTGGACGCGCGGAGTTCCGAGAGCGTGCCGGGATGCTGATGGCGCTGTCGGCGTAGAAGCCACTTTTACGTCTGGCGTTGGGACCGGCGCTGCCGGAGCCGCCGCGAAGCCGTTCAATGATTGCAGCACCCGGAGAGCATTGGCTACGGCTTTTTGGTAGCGCTCGATGTTGGGCTTGAGTCGCTGTTCGGCTGTGCGTTCACCTTCCGCCCGCGCGCGGGCCAGTGCCTCGGGATCGACGGCCGCTGACGTTTTCTTCCGCAGCTCCGATTCGAGTTGCACAAAGCGTTTGCGAAGCTCCCGTGGATCATCGGCCTTCGCTCGTTCCAGCGAAGTGGCCATTTTCGCCCGGAGCGCATCGAGATCCACTGGCGCGACTTCGCGCGGTGCGGCGAGCTGCGCGCCAGCCTTGGGCGTCGCGGAACTGTCATAGGTTTCGCGGGCGCGGATGCGCACACGCTCAAAGACGTTTAGCCAGGACGGGGACCAAACCCAGGCCTCGCCCAGCCCGAGAGATGCAAGTGACTCAAGAAAGTCCTCCCTGCGGCCTTCGGTATCGTGCGCTTCGATCCAGGCCTCCAGAGCCTTCCGGTCGAGTTTGTGCAGCACGCGCATTCCAACCAGAACCTCTACCTGCGTGAGCACGTCTTTGTTGATGACCTGCGGACGTTGCGTGATGAGTGTGACGCCAATACCGCTGGTACGGCCTCGCCGGACAATCCGATCAAAAGCCCCAAACATCGCTTCGTGGCCGTGAGCCAGGCGCTGGGGAACGAATTCGTCTGCCTCGTCGATTATCAGCATGAGGGGCGACCTCTGGCGGCCTTTCCGTTCGTACAGACGTTTCGCGAAATCGCCGGCGAAGCGCCGCTGATCGTTCATGCTCAAATGGCGTAATACGAGAATGGCGGACGCGCCCGTGTCCGTGACGAAATCGGCCAGCAGCGAGCCGGACGTAGCTTCGAGTGGAATATCGCCGTGATCACCGCCAATCACCGGAATGGAGAAGCCGGGTGCGCGGCCGTCCTTCGACGATTTCAACCCCCACCAAACGTCTACCGGGTCGAGCACAACGACCTGTTGCTTATGTTTCAGTAACTCCTCGGCAAGCACAACGCCGGTGTTGGTTTTACCACTGCCTTTGATGCCGAGAATGGCGAACGTTTGTGTGACAGCCTCAAGTGGGATCTTGAGGTCTTTCGCGAGGAGCAGGCTCATTGGTTTAATTGGCGGCTTTGCAGCACGAAACGCATAAACATTGCCGCTGAGATACCCGGCTCTCGTCCGCTGCACATCAATTGTCGTAAATTTAGGAGCGCCCCTTCAACATCGGCGGTGACCTCCTGCCAGCATTCGGCGCACAGCCCATGCTCGTCGATGTCGAGACCCAGAGCGCAATACTTCTCATGCGTACGCCAGCCGCAGCCGGGACACTTGCTGGTGTCTGGGTAGCTGCGGTGCTGGCATTCGATCAGAGCGGCCGTCATCGCGATTGGTCGTTATAACGGCGGCGGGCTTCTTCGAGGAGCCCAGCGTCTCTGAGTGGAATGATGGGCAGAGCGCCGATTGACCGATGCGGCAGTTTATCGAACACCTCTGCGCCCCATTCCTTAATCGCGCATGAAGGGTGGATATAGCGCTGCACCCCGTATTTGATGAGGCGTTCAGTGGAATCGTAGTTCGTTCGATCACACACTCGGCAATGGTGGAGTTGACTCATTCGACGGCCTCTCCGAATTTCGCGCGGATCAGTTGACGCAAGTGATACATAGGCTCGGAATCGCGGGCACCGTAACCGGCGAACTTATCGAAAACTGGTTGTGTTGCGATGTAAACGTCTTGGGGCGAACGCGCTTCGTTGACGGCCTTTTCGACGGCGGAATTCAGCAGGGTAGCTGCAATATTCGCGCCTGGCAAATCGTACAGCTCCCATTCGTCAGCGGACAGATTGACGGCCACGCTTTTAATGACCTGAAACGGCATTCGTGCCCCCCGTGCCCGATTTGGCGGATTTTCCATCGACAATTTCCCAGTAGCAATGAGCGCACACGTATTGAGCGCTGACGTATGCGAACGGTTGTGGCATGAGGAATTTGGGGAGCGTCACAGCGCCATGAACGGGACAGTGAATTTTGCTCGCAGAGTGGGCTGGACCCGCTATGGTCGCGTCAATTAACGAGGTGAGTCTTTCGCGATACAACTGGATGGCTGGTGATTCGCCATTGTGGGCCATTGGTGGTGGTATAGCTCCTTTATTTATCTATTCTACATACATAGCGCTAAGCATGTCAATACACGAGCAGGAAAAAAATTTGTGCAGGCACGATGCCCCTCTATCGAGTCCGTTTGCGGATGAGCTTCTTTACGTTCTCGATGTCCTTTTCGATGTACGGGCGGGCATTGTTGTCGGCTATGCGCTTGCGATCTTCGAGTGTAGGCAGGAGGTCAGCAAGGCCTTCCGTAAATCGCTTTTCTGAGCGCCGATGATCGCCGCGCACATAGTAGGCCATGTATGAGAGTGCGGTTTGTACGTCGCCGTAACCGTGGCCGAGAATGCTGGCGAGGTACGCCGGCTCGGAGAGCCGGGGTTTCGGCGCGGTGTGGTCGTAATCGTGATAGCAGATCGCCGCGTAAATCTTTCGGAGCTCGCGCGGAGGATAACCAAAAATCCGATGAGCAGCGTCCCAAATGTCTACGTTCTTCCGCTTAGCAAAATCTTTTTCAGACGCGAAGCTGTACTGAGCACGAATGCGGCCGAACGTGGCGAGAATATCTTCAACGGGCGCTAGCACGGGGATTTCATACGGCGGTTTCAGGGTGCCTTTACCTTTGGCCTGGCCGGAAAAGAGCAGCGTGTCATCGCTGCCCTCAATTCTTTGAAAGTTGCCGGTGTACCCGATCTCTACCGGACGGCGGCCGGTAAGGAGCGCGAGCGCGGCCACCTGATGAGGCCATAGTTTGGAGTCGAGCTGGCCGAGTGCCCGCTCGATGAACTCATCGGGATCGATAGGCTGTAACTCCTGATGGCGCGCGAACACCTTTGCCCGGTCCACCCGGTTGTAATCTTCGATGTCCTGCCGAAAGCTGTGGAGATACTTAATGGCCGGATGGTCCTCGCTGTATGTCTCGCGCACAGCCGCGCGATACCAGGAGAGCGCGACGCGGACATACCTCACTTTGTAGTGCGCTTTCAGATCACGAATTTCGGCCATGACCATCGGCCACATCTGCTGAGCTGGCACATCGCGGAGACGAAGCAGGAACGCGCTGATGCGTTCGTTTACAGAGAGTGTGTTAGAAGCGGCTTTCCGGGGTTCTTCGGCCAGACGCTGCTCGGCGGCTTTAACTTCCTGATTCATCCTGTCGAAACTCCTAACGCGTAATCGAAAAGCTTGCGCTCCAATGCGCCCAGATCGCTGCTGAATACGGAATCGGTGTCGGTAATCAGAAAATACCGCCCGTCATCGAGCTGCTCGATATAGAACTTGTCAGCATAGACGAGCACGCTGGCGGTGTTGTCCTCGCACTGGTAGCCTTTGCGCTCAATCAGGTGCGGTTTTACGTCGCGGCGCGTAGCCAAAAATCCGGCGAACGTCATGGTTGCGTTCTCTCTATCCCACTTAGCAGTTCGCCTCTACAGGCTCCTCTTTGAATAAGGCGAGCAATTGTACAGGATTCATGTCTGGGTGCTTCGCCCGGAGTTTCTTGAAATCCTGTGCAGCCCAATATTGTGCGCAGCGCCAATCGGCCTCAAAGTCGCGATCGCGATACTCAAGGGCCGTGTCGTCGAGCCCTTCTTCTTCATAAGTTTCTGGTGCATATTGGCTTTCGAGCAGGTGGAGCAATTCATTGTGCGCCTCCATTTCCTTCTCTGCCTGAACTTCTCGGATGTAATCCGAAATTTCCGCTTTGGTGTAACGGATTCCGCGCTGAACCGCTTCGAGCGGCGAAAGCCGCAAAAGCGTGATTCCCTCCAGCACGTTTTCCATGTACGCCCAGTCCAATTCGTAAAAGCTGCCAGCACCGGATTCAGTGGCATACTCGCGCACCCGCTGAAGCCCTTCCCATGCGGCACGTCCGATGCTTTCGTGATGAGCGATGTTAGCCTGCCGTGCCGAAGACAGTTCATGCTCGTGATCGCGTTCAATCTGATTGTCGAACACGTTTTTAATGCGCTCCCAAATGCGCTTCATGGGTGGTTTAATCTCCCTTGAAAGCGGCCGCGCTTTAGGCGGCCACCTCGCTGCGGCCAAATGCCGGACGTACGACTTCAACCGTGATGCGCTTGCCGAAAGCCGCCGCCTCGCGGGCGCGGGCGGCTTGGCAGTCTTCGCAGAGCACTGGCGTGAAGTAGGGATTTTGGTAGCTCCCCTCGTCGAACTCAAAATCTGGGCCGACTTCTTCGGAGTGGGAATCGCAGGCATGAGTGCCGCAGTCTGCGCAAAGACCAGTACCGTCGTGACGGCAGGGGTAAAACTCGCAGTGCTGAGGATCTTGGAAGCAGCTTTTTGGTTGGAACATTTTTTAGCGGGGAAGTCCTTTCTATGCTTTTATTCTACCTACATAGCGCTATGTTTGTCAATACAGAAATAGAGAAAAAAGTGCCTGAAAAACGCGGGTTTTTTGGGGTTTTTCAGGCGGTCGGTTCGGGTTGTGTGGAGTTGACCTGATCGCCGTAGCGTTCGAGGAAGCTCTGGCAGGTACGGAAGCTGATGCCGGTTAAACCGCGCAGTGCTGAGGCGGAAACGGGCTTTAGCGCGTCCCTGAGTTTGGCGGCGGCTTCCAGTAGCTCTTGATCGCGCACGCCGCGTATGCCGTGCTGTGGCGCTTCTGACGTGGGAGCCTGGCGGCGGCGGAAATCAGCGGCTACTTCGAGCGCGGCTTCCCGCAGTAGGCCATCGTGTGCGAGTACGGGCAGCGTTTTGCCGGAGACGCGCAGGGCCTCATCTACGAGCTGCTGCTCAGTACCGCGCCATTCGCGCAATCCGGCCA
>DATGMH010000005.1:0-6875 GCA_035293725.1 Bryobacteraceae bacterium | reverse complement strand
GCGGGGTCCTGCCCATGCGCCATACGAGCGAACTGTTCTTCGGTAACCGCTCCCGTTAATCCGAGTTCCTCAGCAAATTTTCCGTGCCAGCGGCCCAACATTTCCGCCTGTTTGTACTGGCTATTCCCCGCTTCGGCGTACTCCAACTTGTAATACCGGATCGCCTTCGCAGCAGTGAGCGGCTTCGAAACTTTGTTCATTTAGAGCTGTGCCCCATAGACCTGGTTCGGTGAAAGTTCCACGCCATAGCCGTGCTTCTGGGGTGGTATGGGCGGTGGGTTTTTGGGATTCGCCGGTGTAGATGATGAGTCGGGCTGTTGCGGGTCTGGCGGATTCCAACGTAACGGGATCGGTGCCGGAATATACGGTTCGGCAATTTTCGTCTTCGGTAAAAGCGTGAAGCGCACTGGAACAACAACGTCTTCGTACCGCAGGTAGCCCTGCAGATCCGGTAGAGACTGAATCTCGGAAGCCAGAACCAAGCGTTCCTCCCGGCGCTCCGTTGAGTAGCTGTGGCCGCGGCCGTGGGTTAAGAATTCGTGCGCCGGCCGCGTCTCACGCACGCGCTCCACTTCGACACTGCCAATCAACCGGCTCGCCCAATCCGCGCAGTCGGCCTCCGCCGTGCGCAGCAGAATTTTCATCTTTGGCATGGCGAAGATCGTGTCCGCATCCTTGCCGTAGATCCCCTCAATCTGGCTCTTGCCGTGGAAGCCCACAACGATCGAGAAGCCGGCTTTTCGGTTCTCGGTGATTGCGACTTTGAGCTGAGGTAGCTTCTGCAGTGCCGCCAGCTCATCAAGGATCATCCACACGTTGGGCAGGTGCTTCTGCGGTCCCATCGAGATCACACGAGCAATCAGCAGATCGAGCCACATGCTTTGTAACGGACGTAAGGCATCCCGCGTTTCGAGCGTGTTCGTGACAAAAATCCAGCCGCGACGCGTGCGCGCCCATTCTTTGGTGCTGAATGGCGACCTGTCGCCCTGATCCGGCAGCAACCGGAACGCCGGACCCGCCTCGTTCGTTACGCCGATGATGCCCGCGCGCTGGCCAGCGGAATCCTTCGTCAGCGTCCGCTCGAATTCTGTACCCTTCACCTTTGCGTCGAGCAGGTGATCATTCGCCATCCAGTCGCCCAGCTCGCGACCACTCGGGCGATGGTAGGCCACAAGGAAAGCGAAGAGCGCGGCGGCCTGCTTTTTGAAGAACGGTTGATCGCCCGGCTCCACTGCGTACAAGCTCTTGCCGAGCATCAGCGCCTGGGCCTCGTCGCCCTGTTCGACTTCGAGGCCGGGTGCCCAGAACGGGAAGCGGGCATCCAGAGGATTCAGAATAATGTCGCCGCGCTCGGGCCGGTAGAACTCCTCGACGAACTCGCGATGCGGGTCGTGAATGATCGCTACTTCGCCGCGCTCCTGAACCTGATGTAGCAATCCGCGCTGAAAGGTACTCTTGCCGGACCCGATATCGCCGATGATGAGTCCGTTTTGGGATTCGTGCTTTCGCTTTATCCGCAGCGGAAAGACGTGCTTGGTGTTGAAAACGAGCGGATTCGTTTTATAAGTTTGTTCGAGCTTTTCCATATCTACCTCGGCTTCGGATCCAAAAATAATGCGATGCCATCACCTTTGAGGTATCGCCGCGCTTTGGGCGGCGTCATCATCTTTGGTCCGCGAATCTGGACACCCCGGCGCGCGGCTTCCTGATGCTTCTGATCGAACCAGGCCCCGATGAGAATGCCGAGCGCGAGTACGATCGCGAATACGCATACCGTGGGCCGGAAAGTTGCGATTAGGGTGCGGTGATAAACGGATCGTTCCAGGAACGCGCGCATAACCTTTGGTGAGGTTCCTCTGGCATCAAAGAAACGGGGTCGGGAAAGACCCTGCGCAACCGCGTCGTCTGTGAGATAGAAGGCGGTCCGTTTCCCATCGCGTTTGACGGCAATCCAGGGATCGACAGCCATCACATAACCCTGCGCGTCGCGGGAATATACCTCGATAAACCGCACGTTTTGCTTCATAGGAAGCAGGATGGATTTGACGAAAGCAGGCACGTAATACCGCTGTATTGGCGGCATTAAGCGGCACTGTACGTACACGCTGCCTGCAGTTGCCAGCAGAGCGCAGACAATACCGAAGATCGTGCAGATCGGGAACGTGTGCGGCCATTTAACCCGAGGCAGTTGATTACGCATCTTGCTTTGCTCCCAAGCCGAGTGTGGAGTACCGGCTGATGTGCTCGTCAGCTTTTCGAAATTGAAGTGTTTCCGCCGTTTCGAGCGCCTGCCGGAAGTGTTCTTTCTCGAAGCGCGAGTTGTCGTTCAGTTGAGCGAATAGCGCGCCGAAAAGCAGTTGAACCATCGCTTCAACTTTGCAAGTTTTCGCGATGATAAGACGCTCCGTGTGCGAGCATTTTGTGGCCGCAAGCAGGGCTTGTCTGCTCAGGGCGGAGGGCGTGATTTTCAGCCGATCTGCGGCGACGGAGATCTGCTTATATTCATCAGCGGTGAGCTTCGCCGTGATGCTGAACGGACGCTTCGAAGCTTTGTTGATTAATTTCGGCATAAATGGACGGAAGAGGGGCGGTTAGGGGCACAAATTCCGGGGCGAAACAGTAAGTCGTCGAACGTCGCTTCGCGACGATTGCTATGGAGTGTTGGACACGTCACCCCTCGCCAGTGTCCAAAAGGCAACCCACTGAGTGTGAATGGTTTAGAGGCAGGTTGGTGCCAAGAGGCAACGTGTTGAAAATACGTGGTCAGGCGATTGCCTCCAATGTTTTTCCCTCGGGCGGTTTTTTGGCGCTGTCCTGGCGCTTCGAATGAGTGCCGTTGCCGTTCGTGGCGGGCTTCTCCGGTGCAAGCGCCTGGGGAATGAACGCCTCAAAAATCTTTCCCGCAACGTAACTTTTGTCACTCTCAAGCTGTGTCGCGTAACGAGCTAAGAGGTCGTTCTCGCGTTCGGTCAGTTTGAGGCTGACGGTCACATTGCGTTTGTCTTCGGGCTGGATCGTGAATCGATTGGGTCTAGGCATGAGCTTTCGTGTTTCTCCTTTGGGGTTCAAGCTTGCGCCGCCTTGGTCAGCGGGGCGGCTGGGATCGAAGCCGGAGCTATGTAGAGAGCTTCGGTATCGAACTCGTGTGTCGTGTGCGAATAGCCGTTCACGCGGAGTAGTTCGCGGACGGTCCGCTTTCCGGTTTGGTAATCACGTTCGCAATGCAGGACGAAATGAATTGCGCTGGCGGTCTCGGCGCGCATAAATTCATGGTTCAAATTGGACCTGGCGCTGAGGGCGAGATTTGTCAGCCGGCTCAGGCCGTCCAGCGCAGAACTGGCGTGGATCGTCGAGAGGGTTCCGCCGTGTCCGGTGTTCATCGCCTGGAGCAAGTCGTAAGCGCAGGAGTCGCGGACTTCACCGATGATGATTCGGTCTGGCCGGTGACGAAGGGCGGCGGCCAGAAGTTCGCTTGGAGTAACGGCGGCCTGCCCCGGAATGGGGGCGACCGCCTCCCAACGGGAAACGAGTCGTTGCTTGATCTGTAGCTCGGCGGGTTGCTCGATGACAACGAGACGATCTCCGTCCGGGAGGTGGTCGAGGAAGGCTTTGAGCAGGGTCGTCTTGCCGCTTCCGGTACCGCCGCAGATGAGACCGTTTTTCTTTTCGGCGATGAACTGGACAACTGCATCGCTGACTTCTTTCGGGAGGCTCCCTCGCCGTATCAGATCCTCAGTGGTGTACCAGCGGTTAAATTTTCGGATAGTGACATTGGGGCCGTCGACGGCTGCCGGCGGCGCGACCACAGCAACCCGAGATCCGTCCGGCAGGCGGGTGTTGAGTATCGGGTTTTGAGAGGTCAGGTCCTGTCCGAGAATCCGGGCGACTCGCTCGATGGCTGCCTGTAGACGCTCAATCGTGTAAGGCTGCGAGAGTTTGATTTCTTCAATCACGCCATCTCGATCTGCCCACACTCCTTTCGTCCCCACGATCATCAGGTCGGAGATGGTGGGATCGAGCAGAGCGGCTCGAATCTCTTCCGGGAAAAAAGGCAGAATTAGTTCGTAACTCATCGTTTGGATCGCTTCTTTCTTTCGAGATAACGGATTACCGTGGTTTCAGCCAGAGCGATGAATAAAAGCAATTCAGCGATGACCAGAAAGACTGTGGAAACTGTCGTGGCCGTGGGAGCGGATTCCCGCGCGTATGCCGGCAGATGTGGCTCGATAAACGCAAGGACAATGTACCGGATCACAAAGAGAGAAGCGCCGATCCTGACAAAGATAGCTGGCTTTGGCAGGGTCATCTTCTGGGCCGTTCCATCCAGCTTTGGGTTACGCGCAAGATTGTCGCTGGAACCTTGCGCGTACTGATCGTTGTGACCGCTCGTAGCTACATTTGGACTGCTGATTTCAGCGTTCATTCCTACCCTCCTGCAGCGGTGCGATTGCATTAGCGCCCGTGCTGCTGAACGGCCCTACCGAGATTCGGTTTTCGTGGAACTCCGTGATGACCAGCCCCAGCGGGTTCAGCGTCTCGAACTGCGGCATATTCCGCGATTGTTCGTTGACGATCGCGGGATTGAGATAGTACGTGATGCTGAGCACCCAGTGTTCCGTGCGCGGACTGTGCGAGTAACGCGGAGAGTAGAGTTTGTCGATGCTGACCAGTGCGGTGCCTTTCGCGAGACGAGTGCCCTGAACCGTCTCGTCAGAAATGGATGTGATCGTGACCCCTTTGACCTCGACATCGCTTTGTTCTACCTGACCGCTGAGTACCTGGGAAGCGAGATGGTTTTGGTTATCTTCGGCCATCAGTTGACTGGCGAGCGGCTTGGAGAAGAAGTAGTAGTTCAGCGGATATTTTTTGGTGATCGTTTCGCGGTTGATGGTGTAGCGATAATTTGCCCAATCGGTTAGGTAAGTGCGTATTTCACCTTCGCGCGGACTGTAGTTCAGGTCGTTGTACTGAATCGCCTGCGCCCTGCCCATCTCGTCGATTCGGATGTAGCGGTATACGATCTTCCGTTTGGCAAGTGAGACGTTTCCGAGAACCGAGCAGACAAGCGCGACCGTCAGCGCGGCGATGACAAATCGGGTCATCTTTCGCTCAGCGTAGTGGGACGCGTAGACCTCGTTTCCGATATGGTCAATGAGAATCGCCTGGTCCGCACTCCACGGGAGTGGTTCAGCGTGTTGATCTGCTTTCGCGTGCATGATAGTGACTCCTTAAATAATCGATGGTTCGGGAAGATGTTGCTCCGGCCCAGATCAGGCCGAACAGGCACAGGAACAGAAAGGCGAGGAGAAATAGAAGCGCCAATGGCCGCTGATGGTTGCGGCCTGCGCGGATGTATAGGTAGTTTCTGAGAAGCGGTCTCACAATAACAATCCGAGGGTGGCCGCTTCGACTACGGTGCCGATTTTGTCGGCTGCGCCAGCCCCGCCTCCAAATAGAATTTGCGTGATCTTCGGGATGAAGAGCATGTTCAAGAGAAACGCCAGCATGATTGCCGTCATCGGCATGATGTGCGCCAGCCACATCTCGAGCGAATACACACCGTGAAACGTGTTCAGGTACCACGTATTCAAGAACTGCTCCCAGACGTAGATGAACGCCGATGCGACGGCGCGGATCATCGCGAAGCTGAGCAGTGCATCAACGAATCCGAAAAACTTGCCGCGTAACGGTGCGGCCATATAGAAGGGGATGAAGATCGGCCCGAATAGCGCGGAAACGCCGTAAAAAACGAACGCGCTGGAATTGATCATGAAGAGGATGCCGTTCATGAATCCGAGAATGATGTGGACGTCGAAGAACGTGAACCAGTCGCCGATATCGATCGGGTTCGTTGGCGTCGGCGTTCCGTCAGTCGCTTCTTTGAGAAGCTTCAGCAACTGGTCGAGTGACCCCTGATCGATGGCCGAGACGATCACCTGGGCGAAATAGGAAAAGATGTGATTCAGGCTGAACGTGGAACCCGGAAGGGGCGTGACCCAGTAATTGATCGCGATGCAGCAGAGCGCCAGTCTGACCAAGAAGAGCGTCAGATCACCGAGGCGTAGCGGCTGATGATGAAAGTTGAGTGTCATGCCGCTGATGCTCCAGCGGATCACCATACTCACCAGAACAAAAAACGAGATAAAGCTGAGTTCAATGAGTCCAACCTGAGTTAGCGCGCCTCCATTCGCCGTCGTCAAATTCGTGAGGTCGTTTGCGAGATCTGTTAACCAGTCCTGACCTGGCCCCGGCACAGGCGGCAGTCCTGCTGCCTGGCTCGTGCCGGCCAGAAGCAACAGGAGCATGACGACGAAGAGATGTGCGCGCGCGGTTCTCATGGCTGCCTAGCGGATCAGCTCCTTCTGCGTGAACCCGATGACGAGCGCGTACTTGCGGGGTTGATAAAGATGCTCGCTACGGTATGTATGTTCGCCACGTTTTACCCTCGTTCGTCGGCGCTGCGCTGTTCTTGCGCCGCTCGGCTTCGACCCTCTTGCGGAATGCCTCGTATTCTTGTTTTTGGGCTTCCGCCTGCGCTTTTTGTTGTTCGAGCAGAGCGGTCGCCTTCGCAGCTTGTGCACGGGCATCTTGGATCTCGTGCTGCTGGTGAACGATGATGGCCGAGATACTGGCGAGAGCTGCGAGAATCGCGATCAGAAGCTTCGTGTTGATGGCTTGTAGCATGTGGTAGTTCTCCTTTACGCCTAGGGTATATAGGAGGTCCACGTGCCGGATTCGCCCTCGGGCGCTCCGTTGTTACTCACGATTTCTTGTTGCGCAGTAATCGCCTTTTTCAGCGAGTTGGCGGCTGCGTTACGGAGGCCCATGTTGCTGACCATCTGTTGTTCGGCCAGGCACGCCTCGATCACCCCTTG
>DATGMH010000004.1:0-2678 GCA_035293725.1 Bryobacteraceae bacterium | reverse complement strand
TCGCCGTTAGCCCTGCCGCGAATGACGACAACGCAATCGCGTCCGAAAGCGCCGTGGTGCCGACAGTCGATGGAACCATAGTCACCACGACCGGATTCTGGAGGTGCGTCAAATTGTCGCCGCTCACCGGCGGGCTCACTTGCACACCGCCTGGGATCGCGCCGTTATTTCCGCCCGACGAGGAGGAGGTCGTACCGGCGCCGAGCAGAACAACGCCCCCGACGGGACCGCTATTCATGGTAATAGATGCGCCCGTGCCAACCGAGATTATCGAATAGTTGGTCAGTGTGCCTACGGGGATCACCTCGGCACTTGCTGGAGCCGCTAGGATGGCGGCCACGAGGAGCGCGCCCAGAGTGCACTTAAATGGAAGCAGGCTCCACGATCGAGGTGCCCCACAGTCATTGACCGATTCCTGAAGGGAAGTGACGTATCTATTCATGCGTTAGCGGATCTCCTTCTGCCGCGTCGTTCCATCATTGGCAAGTTTGATGCCTTCCGAATTCGGCTGAGTCACCCGTTGCGTGTCAACACGATTCGCTAAAACCAGGAACCCCGGAAGGGGTTAAATGGGCAAAGCCTTGCGGACATGAGAATCGGGCTGCCCACATACCCGAATTCCGGACCTTACATTCATCGCAAGGAGGCTGTTTCGACACCACTGGTCGAAGTTAGGGCTCTCCGTAACTGATTGGAATGGTGTGCCTGGGTTCAGGAGGGAAATGGTCTGCATACTACTCCTACCGGAAAGCAAGAACTCTCAGTTAAGCGTCGATAGCGCCCGGCGCGCATCTTCGCTCTCTGGCTGGTCCAGTTTCAGCCGCAGAGCCGTTGTCAGGTGCGCCTTCGCCTCAGCCGCTGTCCCGGAGGCCGCTAGAGCCATTCCAAGGTGGTACTGGTACACTGCCGATTGCGGCGCCTTTTGCACGCATTCCTTCAGCAAGGGGATTGCTGTGGAAACCAGACCTTTCTTATATTCCACCCATGCGAGGGTATCGGTCGTCGCGGTGGAATCGGGCAGCAACTCCTTCGCCTTTTGAGCCCAGCTCAGCGCAATGTC
Source organism: Bryobacteraceae bacterium (assembly GCA_035293725.1). Classification (GTDB taxonomy): domain Bacteria; phylum Acidobacteriota; class Terriglobia; order Bryobacterales; family Bryobacteraceae; genus Palsa-89. The sequence continues at coordinate 1,618 of DATGMH010000004.1, read as the reverse complement.
CAGATTGCCGTTGCTCTGGAGTTCCAGCCACGCAAGGTTGTTCGCGGCGGGGGCAAAGCTCGGATCCGCTGTCAGCGCCTGTTCATAGTGTTTGCGGGCCTTCGCAATATCCCCCTTGCGGGAATAGAGGTCGGCAACAATGGAGTGAAGCAGAACGGATTTGGGCTCCATCGCCAGTGCCTGCTCATACCGGGCCAGCGCTGCATCGATTTCGCCGAGCCTCTGATGGAGATCTGCCAGCCTCGTGTATGCCTGCACAAGCTGCGGGTTCAGTTGAATGGCCCGCCCGAATTGATCCTTGGCATCCGAAAGCCGGCCAGCCGCGGCGTAAAGCGACGCCAATATGAAGTGTGGACCCGCGTCATCCGGGTACGCCGTGACCTGCTGGGTTACGCGGGCAATCCCCTTCTGGACCTGCCCGGTAGCAAACCACAGGTCGGCCAACGCCCCCAGCGCAGTTCCCGAGCGGGGATTCAGCTTCAATACACCCTCGAATTGTTGCTCGGCTTCGGTCCACTTACGCTCCGCTACCGCCGCCATTCCCAGGCTGAGCGCTGGCTCGGGATCGCCGGGCGCAAGCTGGCGTGCTGCCTCGAACTGGTCGCGCGCCGCCGGAACCTGCCCCTGCCTCAACATTACCGTACCGAGCAGAACGTGATCGTGAGGACTTGCCGGATATAGCTGAACGGTGCGTTCCGCCGTTTCACGCGCCACGCCGACATCTCCGGTTTGGAGCGACAATTCCGTCATCGCGCGGCGGACCAGCAGAGCATTAGGCGAAATCCGGAGCGCCTCCTGCAACTCGCCTTTTGCCTGGCCAACCTGCTGCGTCTGGCGGTATGCCACGGCCAGGAAGAAATGGCCCTGCCACATGTCTGGAGCATCGCGGGTCTCCTGCCGCAGGATCTCCACGGCTTCCTCCGGCTTATGCTCGGCAAGCCGGATGCGGGCCCGCGCGATCCCTGCGACTGCATCCTTGGGACGCAGCCGGATGATCTCCGCAATGAGGGCTTCGGCCTCCGTAAGCTTGCCGCTATCCGTATAGCACTCCACCAGGCGCTCCCGTAACGGCACATTCTTCGGATCGGCCTTCATCCCCACCCGGTAAACGGCTGCTGCTGCCTCGCCGTCGCCTCGTTGCGTATAGAAGTCGCCGATGGCCAGCGCTCCGTCGGTGGATTTCGGATGCCGGTCCAGGAACTCCTTCAGACTGGCTGCGGCCTCCTCCTTCTTTTGAGCCGCGTAGAGTACATCGGCGCGCGCAATCTGAAGCTCCACGCGATCCGGGTTCGCCTCGATTCCCTTCTGTAAAATCTGCAGCGAATCGGGCGCGCGGTTTTGCAGGCGGAAGTAAGTCGCCAATCCGCTGAACGCTGAAATGGAATGCGGATCGATTTCAATCGCCCTTCGGAAGTTCTGCGCGGCTTCGTCACCGCGGTTCATGCTCAGGTCCACCAGCCCAAGATTCACGTATGCATTAGCAGGCTGCTGAAAAGGAGCAAAATTCTTTCGGATTTTGCCACCCGAATTAGGTCGACAGCGATACGGATGGGCTGAAATGGCTTTCGGAGGGCGTAAGTGATTGTCTTTGCGGCTGCTTTTGCCCGCTTTTGCCGCG
>DATGMH010000003.1:0-2703 GCA_035293725.1 Bryobacteraceae bacterium | reverse complement strand
TATGAGGAGGCCGGTTCCGGCTTCCCCCTGATGCTGATTCCGGGCGGCGGCTTGAACTCGACTATTGCCTTCTTCACCGGCAATTCGCCTTTTAACGCCATTGAGGAATTCAAGGGTGAGTATCGCTGCATCACGGCAGATCTGCGCAACGCCCCCGGCGGCCAGTCCACCGGGCCTGCGGAGGTGGAGCGGCCGTGGGAATCCTATGCCGACGACCAACTCGGTCTGATGGATCACCTGGGCATCGACAAGTTTGTGGTGATGGGCTTCTGCATTGGCGGCCCCTTTATCTGGAGTCTGTTGAAGCGGGCGCCCGATCGTGTCGCCGCAGCCGTGCTGGCGCAGCCGGTCGGCTGGCGTTCGGAAATGCGCGACCCCAAATATCCAGGTACGTTCTGGAAGGGCTGGCCCGCGCAGATAAGCGCTAAGCGGCCCGAGATCACTGTGCAGACGGCCAATCAATTTGTGACCAAAATGTTTGAAACCGATCCCGACTTCGTCTTTACCGTGACACGCGATTTCGTGCGGAGTTGCCAGAATCCGGTCCTGATCCTGCCGGACGATGTCCCCGCGCACCCATACGCCGTCGCCATGGAGTGCGCGATGCTCGCGCCAAAATCCGAAGTGAGCATGTTCCCTTGGAAAGAACCCAAGGCACGAATACCGCTGGCGGTGCGCCAAATTCATTCTTTCCTCAAGGCGCACCGGCCTGCTTAGTACCTCTACATTGGGATTCTGTGCAAAACGGGCAGAAAACCTGAGTTATAAGCCGCTGCTGAGTGCGAGGTTTGGAATGATGACGAGTTCGCGCAGTTTCAGGCCAGTGCTGATCACGGCCTTCCCGAATTGAGTCAGGTAGTATTTGTAAGTGCGGCCGACCCTTTTGATGAGGCCGTGGACACGGAGGCGCTTGAGTAGGCGAGACACTTGCCCGCTGTTTTTCTCGAGTAGAAATCGGCGTAGGGTTTTGTTCTGCATACCGCTGATGTTGAACTCACCTCGCGCAATCACGCGGAACAGGGCTTCGTCGTCGTTATCGAAGAAGTTGAATCCGGGGTAGGATCGGCCTTGGTTTTGGACGGGCTGCGAGAGCTTGTCGAGCTTGTCACGTCGGTTGCGGGGATCCTCGATGGCCGACAGGAACTCGAGGTAGCGCCGATTGGCAGCTTCCAAAATGTCCCGCAGAGCGGGCAGACTATAGATGGTCTTCTGCATCGATGCCCACTGGGTTTCCTTCGTGCCATCACGATGTTCTACCTGGCGGTAGTGCTTGAAAAAGGTCAGATCGTTGACCGTGGTCTCGATCCGCAGGATGAGGCCGAACTTGTCGTAAAGCTTGAGCGATACTGGCCCCATGGTGTGTTTGATCCGCGTGCCTTCGATGCGGATGTTGAAGCGATTCCCCATCTCTCCCTCGTACTGGGTGCTCAGCTTGCGGCCCAGGAACGTGGCGATATTGTCGGGCTTGACCGTGTGGATCGCCGTCCGGGTCAGGTTGCCGTAGATGGCCGCCAGATCCGCTTGTTTTCGGAAGACCACGTCGGTGGCGTATTCGCACTGGTCCACGCTCCAGTGGTAGGTCACGCCAAAATTCCGGTATATCGGACAGAAGCGCTGGGCCATCTGATCCAGCCGCCGGTGCAGCCGCTTGACCTCCAGTCCGTTAGCGATTTGCTGGGCGCGCGCCCAGTGGGTGATTTCCACGAACGCATTGTCGATTAACTGGAAATCGATCTTGCGTTTACGCAACTCGCTGGCCAGCCAACTGTGCCCGTTGAAGTAGACCTGCAGCCGGCACGGCAGCCAAGTCGGCACCCGCACGTAGCCCAGTCCCAGTTCTTCGTCGATGAAATAGAAGTAATAGTGCAGGCACTTGCCGTCGTCGGGCAAGAGGTAGGTTTTGCCGGTCTGCTTGTTGTGCCATGGTTTGTAAGTCGAGCAGGGCTCCATCACCGACAAGATGCATACCAGCCCGGGATGATCCCCTCGCTTGGTGAGGATCTGCTTGACCCGGTCCTCCTTTCGCATGTTGCGCTTGCGCAGGAACTCGATTTCCACCCCGCTTTCCCCCGCCAGACGCTCGGCATTCTCGCGCAAGACATTGCGAAATCGCTCGGCAAACCGGGGATAGTCGAAGATCCGAATCTTGTGCTCGTATAGATACGAGGTCATGCCCTCGGCAAAGCAGACCTTCGGCAACGTGCCGAACAGCAACATTCGGTCCCAGCAGGAAAGCGTCCCCACAATCTGGGGAGCGTACCGTTCCGTTAGCAGCGTCAAACCCACTCAGGCATGATAATCAAGACGACCTGTTTGGTTCCGGCTACGCCGGGTTAGGGGTTAGTATTAAAAAGGCGAACACCCATTGAACTATGCTCACACGAACGCACCTGCTGATATTCCTGGCAGCATCGGGATTGGCCCGCACGGCGGTCGCCCAAGACGCCGACGACTACCGCGGCGGCTGGAGGACGGATCAGGGCGAGGCACATACCTATGAATTCTCGATTCGCGGTGATATGGTCAGGGGTATCTACTGCACATTTTGCGCGGATGCGACCACACTGGCTTTTGTCGATGGCAAATTCGGAGCGGATGGCCTTACTTTCGTCGTGACGCATGTCAATTTGGACGGCAGCACCGCTTACCAGGACCACGCGACTGCGAGATTCGATCACGGCAAACTGATCGTAACGGGTACCA
>DATGMH010000002.1:0-6836 GCA_035293725.1 Bryobacteraceae bacterium | reverse complement strand
AAGAATCGAAAGGAAACTTATGCGGCAGCTTCGTAGAAAGCCAGTCATCTTCGCTGTGACGGCAACACTCGCGCTGCTTGTGCCGGTCACTGCACGCGCCTTCATCGGCACGATGCCCGTCATTGACTGGACGGCGGTGGCTCGCATCGGTCGTCAAATTGGCATCTCCCAAGAGACGCTGAACACGCTGGGGCTGTACGTTCAGCAATACAACCGAGTGAATGCGGGCGTTCAGGAAGGCGTCCGGCTGGTGCGTGGCCGGCAGCTTCGCGGAGTTTTGGATCAGGTCGTCGGCAGCGAGTTCCCTCAATTCCAGCAACTCCAGCGCGACTTCAATAGCGTGCTCGTCGATCCCTCAGTTCTCCGCGGTGATTTGGAACTGACCTACGGTGCGACTCCGACCGCGGAGTTCCCGCTTGAACGCAAGAAGAGGTTCGATGCCGCCGATGCGACGGCGACCCTTGGCCTGCTCGAAGCCTCCCGCGCGGAATTGGTCTCGGAACAAGAGGAATCGGACGCGGACGATATCGAGTCGCGCGCAGCGGTGGCCAGCCCTGGTGGCGCGGCAAAGCTCTCGGCAGCGGCAAACGGCGCGATGCTCCGGTCGCAGGCCTACGATCAACGGCTCCTCGGGGAACTGATGAAGCTTCAGGCGCTGAACATTGCGCGCGAAAACTCGATTGAAAAAGAGCAAGAGCAGATACGGGAGGGTCAGGTCACGGCGGTCTCGAACCTCGTTGGCAGTATGCGCTTGTCGTATGGCATTGGCGATTTGAGGGGGCAGTGATGGATTTGGGAAGCATCGCTCGTTTTCTAGCGGGCCTGGGCGGGCTGTGGACGCGCGCTGAGCAATACCTGCCCCTCATACTCGGCATCGCTCTGCCCCTTTCAGCGGTGGTCTTCACCTTCAGCATGTTGCAATCGTTCTTTCAGGACTCGCCCCCAGAAGATTATTTCCGCATCATGGCACGCTTTGGGATCACGCTCGCCATCCTCGGGGATTATCGGAGTATTTTCGACACATTCAACCAGTTGAGTTCTGATTTGGCCCGTCGTTTTGGGGACCCGAATAGTTTCCAGGCCTTTTTCCAACAAATTCAATCGCAGTTCTCAAGCTTGGGTACGGTGCTTGCTTTCGCCGCGAATATGTCGGGAAGTATCGTCACGCTGTTCACGCTCCTTGCCGCAATCATACTGGTCCTTGCCTACCTGGGGCTGGTAGTAGCGCAGGCCCTCGCAGTCATTCTCCTTTACATCTTCGGCCCGCTGCTGATCGCCATGCTCCCCAATCGGCAGCTCACCTCGGTTACGTATACCTACGTCAAAGCCCTGCTTCAGGTGCTTCTGTGGCCGGCTATTTGGAGCATCGTGTTTGCGTTGTTCACCGGGGCGTTGCTGCAGGTCTTCTTGTCCGGTCCCGTCGTCAATCTCGTGCCTGCGGTCCTGCTTGTGTTGCTCGCCATTCTGCTAACGCAGATTCCGCGTTTGACTGGCTACATAACCAAGGGCGCTTTGAATGCGGCGGGAAGCGCAATGTCGGAGCTAGTCACGGCGGGGCTGGCGTACATGACTTACCGAACTGTCGAGACGGGCGTCTCCGCAGGAATCGCTTATGCGACGGGAGGCGCGGCGGTAACGGTTCCCCAAGCAGTTGGATATTTCGCAAGAAGCAGAAGCGCAGAAACAACAAGTGTGCCTCCACAAACGAACTTCCGGCCGCTGCCGCCACCGGAAACAGCATGACAGAGGTGACCGATGACGACGATTCCGTTGATGCTTGAAGAAAGTCAGAAGGCCAAGTCCGAGCTGGGTGACTACACCGAGTTCTACAGCCATCTAGCGATACAAGCACGTCGGGCCTCGCGTGTAGCGCTGGTCGCGTGCGCTGTGGCACTGATCTCCATCGTCTCAGCGATCCTCGCGCAACTTCGACCGCCCATTCTGCTTCGGGTGCAGGACGGCAAAGTCTCATCGCTGGATGGCTCAGTTGTCCAGGTCGCCGAGACAGCCGCGCAGCAGCAACCTGATAACGCTGAGAAGTTGGCATTCGTGAACACATTTCTCAGCCGGTTTGTGAACATCGATCCGCTCACAGTTAAGCGCGACACCACTTTCGCGCTCAACCAGATGACCTACAGCCTTCGCCAGCAAACCCTTGCGCAGCTTAACCAGGAGAACTTCGTTGATACCGTGCGAGAGAACAATCTCACCTCCACTCTCTCGATCAAATCCGCTGAGCTCGTTTCCGGTGATCCGTACACGGCCATTGTTTTCGGTCGAAAGCGGATGACCACGCTCGTCAACGGCCAGGAGAACGAAAAAAATCTGCTCGTGAAATACACGATCCGGTTGGCACCCGTGCCTCGCGCTGCCGCCAATGGATGGACCGGCCTGGAGATCGCCGACTACAAAGAAGAGGTTCTGCAATGAGAAATCTTGCTCGAATCGCTGGGCTCATCGCGGTCATTTTCATCGGCTGTTTTAGCTGCCTCGCTCAGTCGCACGCGATAGCTGCTGCCACGCAGCCGGTCAATGCAAAACCCGCCGCCTCCGATAGCGGAGTTGTGCCGCTGAGCTACCCGTATTCGATTTCGACCGAGCCTCATTTTGCGATCTTCGTGGAATTTCCGAAGGCGGACTCCATACGACGAATCGCTCTGGGCGACAGCAATTACTTTCTCGCCGAGGCTGATAAGGCAGACCCGCACTACGCCATCATCAAGCAAATCGAAGCGCCGCCGGCAAAGGCCAAGACGCCGATTGAAACCAACATGCTCGTCTATTTGTCCTCGGGACGGGTGGTCAACATCACGCTGAAGGCCGGGAAGCTCGAAGACACGGCATATTCGATTGATTATCCCGTTCCGACAGTTCAGCCCAAAGACGATCCGCCGCCGGTTCCGCCGGAAGAATTGGCGAAGAAGCGCAGCGACGAAGAGCGATTCAAGCTTGCCGAGAAGATGATCGCCGAGGTCCAAAAAACTCCGAAGTCTCAGGCGGGCGTGGTTTCAGGGGGACTGGACCTTCGCTTCTACACCCTCAAGCGTTTCGGCCCGCTGGCACTCGTTTCCTTCGATGTCGAGAACACGTCTTCCGAGATTATTGATTTGGAAGACCCGCGGATCAATATCGTCACGGCCGCCGAAAATCCGAAAGACCGCAAGAAAGCACCCGCAAAAGTCGAGCCGGTTGCATTGATCCAGTCGATTGTATCTGCCAAGCAACTTGCCCCCGGCGCTCGCGCCGTTTGCCTGGTCGAGTTCAACCCTCCCGTTCACGACTCCGATCAGCAGGTCGTACTCTCGATTGCAAATCGCGCGATGGCCGATAAGCCCGCAACGTATCGCCTGGAGTAGAGGATGAGCGGCGATGAACGACGATTACAAAACCAAGATTGTTGAACCGGCCCAGACCGTTGCGGTGGCGGATGCAGACGAAGCGCCGAGCGAAGAACTCGCGGCAAAAGCTTTCGAAGGCATTCGCAGCACAGAGCGGCTCAGCGGATTTGGGAGTTTTGTAACCAAGCTGCAGAGTTGGTTCCAGGCCTCGAAGCCTCGGCAAGCCAAGCAGGGATCCTCACACCTGAAACTTGCTCCGATCAAGATGTCGGCTGGTCTTCTGCTGCTTCTCGCGACAGGCTTGCTTTTCCTGTTGTCGAAGCCCGAAAGCGCCGTCCCAAGCCATTTTCGCCAGCCGGTCGGACTGACCGGCAGTGACCACCCAAATAGTGCCACGAACACTGCGACTGACGCCCCCATCACCGAGGATCAGCTTGCTGGTCAAGACGCAAGCGCCGTCGCTGGAACGGCAAGCAGCACTTCCAAGAAAAATGCGACTCAAAGCGCACCCTCCCATCGGTTTTCCTTTGCGGGAGATGATCGGTCGACCGCGAATCCGGCAACACAACCCGTGGCGCAGGGCGCAGCGAACACACTCGCAACGCCCGCGACGGTTTTCGTCGATGACCCTGCAGCGGCTGCAAGTCTCAAGCCGGACATCATCTCGACCACATCGCATCCAACAGGGCCGCAGCTTCCCGTGGGAACGGAAATTGCGGCGCATACGACCAACGCCATCAGCAGCGGACTCGAATCTCCGGTTGTCGCCGTCGTGGATCGAAGCGTCCGGTTGGCTGACGCCATCGTGATCCCGGAGGGTGCGCGTGTCATCGGACAGACTGCCGGTTCGGTCAAGGATCGCGTCAACGTCCGATTCACTTCCATCGTGCTGCCCAATGAACAGCAGATGGCTATTTCCGGCCTTGCGCTAATGAAGGACGGTAGCGCCGGACTCATGGGCAAAGTTATCGGAAAGCACAATCCCGTCCTGGGTACAGCCGCACGCATCGGCACGGGGGCTGCGGTCGTCGCCACGGAATTTGCGGGTCAGGGTTCACTCGACCAGCCATTTTCCCAAGCCGACTATCTGCGGAACCAGATGGCCGCAGAGGTGGCTTCCCAAGGCAATCAGTTCTCGAATCGCTTGCAGCAGCCGATGGGCATGCCCATTGTCGCGGTGAACGCCAACCAGCCGATCACGATCTTTCTTCTGGAGCCTCTGACGATCTCAGGCAAGGCGATTCGCAGTGCCCCCGCAGCGTTGCAGCCTCCGCAAGCCGCCATCAGCGCAACACAAAATCCCTCATCCGACCACGAGTTGATAGAGGCACAGACAGCCTACATTCAGGCTCTGGAGGCTCAACTGGCCGAAGTGAAATCCGCCGGTGGAAAGACCCCGAATGACCATCAATAGCAAATTCGAACCGCTCGTCTCTTCGCCCACCGAGTTGCATACGCTCTTGACGGAGCACGCGTACATCGCGAAACCGGAAGTTGCGAAAGTGATGTATCTCGCGCTTCACTTGAGGAAGCCGCTGTTGCTCGAAGGCCCTCCGGGTGCGGGCAAAACGCAGGTTGCCAAAGTGCTCGCGGACGCGTTCGGGATGCCGCTGATTCGTCTGCAGTGCTACGAGGGGATTGACGAAGCGAAAGCCCTCTACCAGTGGAATGAGCCTCTCCAGCGCATGGCGCTTGAGTTCATTCACGAGCGTTCAGAGTCGAGGCCGCAGGAAGAATGGTCAGAATTGAAACGGAAACTCTACAGCACAGACTTTCTGATTCCCGGCCCAATTCTGAAGGCACTCCAATCCGAAACCACGACGGTCTTGCTGATCGACGAAGTGGATAAGACTGGCCCCGCGTTCGAAGCGTTCCTCCTGGAGATCCTCTCGGACTTTCAAGTTTCGATTCCGCAGTTGGGCACTGTGGCAGCCAGTCACCGCCCCGTGGTGGTGTTGACCTCCAATGCCCAAAGGAAATTGACCGAAGCGTTGCGCGGCCGGTGCTTCCTGCTCTGGATGGATTATCCCGCGCCAGAACACGAAGCCGAAATCATCACTCGGTCGCGGGAGAGCAACTCCCAACTCAGCCTTCAGGTAGCGCGCTTCACAGCCGCAGTCCGGCGCTTGGGCATGGCAAAACCGCCAGCGATTCGCGAATCGCTCGACTGGATCGATGCATTGCACATACTCGGAGCAAGCGAGTTGAACCTCGAAGTCGTTTCCGACACGTTGCCTGTTCTGCTAAAGACCCGCGAGGACATCGACCGTGCGGCTGGCAATATCCCGTTGCTTCTCCAGCGGGCACGTCAGGAGTCTCATGTCTTCTGAGTTTGCAATTCGGTTGCAGCGATTTCCCTACCTGGTGATCGGGTGGCCTCGCTGGCTGGCCTGTCGTTGGTCGCTCCTGACCGGCTGTTCCTGACGCATCGGCAGGGCCTTTGGCTGGGACTTGCATTCACCGGAATCGCCCTGATGCGCGGCGCGCGTCAATTGGGACTGGAGCTTCCTGCTGAGATTGGCACCCTGGCTTTGTCCCGCATACCGCAGCAAAACCAAATGCAATATTTCGGACACGGCTTTTCCTGGGATTCGCAGCGTGCGAACGAAGTGCTTGCTGCGGAACGTGACAGCAAGGCGCTTGCCGCGCGCAAGCGCAAGCCGGGAGACTCTGGCGGAGTTGCCGCGATTCACGCCGTCGGCTCTCGTGAGGAAGCTCCTGTTTTCCTTCCGCTCAGTGATCTGGAAGGCCACATGTTGGTGTCAGGCGCGACCCGCACCGGCAAGACGTACTACCTGCAGCTTGACCTCGTGCAGGCGATTGAGCGCGGCACTGAAGCCGTCATATTCATTGATCCCAAGGGCGACCTGAGTGTTCTCCACCGCGCCTACGATGCCGCCGTTCGCGCCGGCCGCCAGAAGGATTTTCAGTTCTTTTCGCTGGCATTTCCGCATCTCTCCTGCACTTACAACCCGCTTCACAATTTCGTCCTAGGCATGGAAATGCCGGACCGTCTTTCCGGGCTGCTCCCAGGCGGGGGGCAATCGGAGCCGTTCAAGGCGTTCGCCTGGGAGGTCATCAACGTCATCGCTCAAGCGATGTTGCTTGCTGGGGAACGCCCCCTGCTGTCGAAGATCGCGCGCTACGCAAAGGTCAACCGCAGCCTGGAAGAACTTCTGCCGAAAGTTCCTGAACACACCCCGGAATGCGAATACTTGCAGGCCCTCATCAAACATCCGCCTGACCACTACGACAAGATGGTCTCTTCGCTCAAGCCCATGCTTTCGAAGCTCGACACGCCCGATTTCAGGAACCTGATGTCGGTCACGACTCCGCAACTGGATTGGGATCGCGCCATCCGGCTGAAGCGAATCGTGTACATGTTCATGGGTTCGATGATCGTCAAGGAGACGGCTTATGCGATTGGCATGTTGGCGCTGCAGGACCTCTTGAACTTCATCGGGCGCGCCTACGCCTACGAGCCAACAAAGACCCCGA
>DATGMH010000001.1:0-3250 GCA_035293725.1 Bryobacteraceae bacterium | reverse complement strand
CTTCAGCTCGTGAGTGCAGGCCACACTCTGCGGATCGAAGTCAAATGAATAGACGCGGCTCGCACCGAGTTGCATGGCCGCCAATGAAAAGAGACCACTGCCGCAACCGATGTCCAGAAAACTACTTCCGTTCAGATCTTGAGTCCCAATCATTGCGCAGAGTGATTTCTTGGCCTCTTCAATTCTTGTATCGGTAAGGTAATCAAGGAATCTGCGCCAATTCTTGCCGAAACCGAACCGCCTTAGAGAACCATCTGTCTGCGCCTGTCCTCGAATAGAAATAGCGTGATCACTACTCATGGTGTCCATCCCGGGCGATCAGCACGTTTTGGTATGGGCTAACACTACAAAGGCTCGCGTGGATCGAGTCGGCCGCCGCAGAATATTCCAAGCATCCCGCGCCAACGATGACGCCGAGGAGGATCCAGTACAGGTGTTCGCTAGAGGAGACGGTCGCCGACAGCCCGGCGATCAGCAAGAACGCGAACCAACCCTGAATGAGCGCTTTTTGAGGATGACTCGTTGCCGTCGCAATGCGCCCGATTCGATAAAGAAACAGCGAAAATACCGACAGTCCAACAAGGCCATGCTCCATAACCCACATAAGGTAATCGTTGTGGTAATTTGCATACTGTGGCATAAATGTGTCCAACGCGGTCGCGCTGGAAGCCAACCCTTCTCCAAACAAAACGCGTAAACCTTCCAATCCGTTAAAGTGGCGCCACGCAAACTGCCAAATCACGGTGCGGTCATCAAGCGTCGACACCTCGACACCCTGAAACGCAGAAACAACGCTGGTCGCAGCGGGGGAAAACGCTAGTACCGACAGCAGAACCACAAGAAAGATTCCTGGGACGATGAGTTGGCGCCTCGGCACTCTCGCGAACACGCCGAACCCGGTAATTAAGCTTCCGACCGCGGCAGAAATCAGGGAGCCACGTGAAGCTAGAATTCCGGAACCCAATAAGATCACGCTTAGCGCACCTGCAAAGGCGAGCTTTCCCGCCAAGCCGTCGGTTGCAACAAGGAAGTAAAACGCCGCGATGGCGCCCGTCAGCATGAGCAGGGATTCATAGTTTTCATTGACGCCAGTACCTCCTCGAAACACCGAGAAGTTTCCTTGAGCCGCGGTCCACACAACCCAAAGTGATAAACAGGTTGATAACGCGATGGAGGCTTTTGCAAAAATCTCGAAGTCCGATGGCAGGCGAATCTGACCGGCGCTAAGCCAGAACAAGAGTGTGACGACCAGGATGCTCAAAAGGCCGGTGGGTTCGGTCGGAGCCAGGGCACGTGCGTTCGTAGAATACAACGACGAAGCAGCAAGAACAAAGAGAATGGCCAGGTAGTTGAGGTTCGGCCAACGTCGAATCTGCTGGAAGAAAAACGGGTCAGTAAATAACCGAAGGACAAACAAAAAGCAGAGGAGGGGATATACAAACCGATATACCTTAAGCCCTCCCAAAAGAGGCGCAGTATCGACATTAACGACCGTAAGAATCCCAAAAGCCATGTAGTAGAAGCAAAGAAGCAAAATGCCCTTCCTCGCTGTTGCTCTGGGTATCATCAGCGTCCTTCAAAAGGCCTATGACCAGGGTGACTTGGTGCTTCCAACGAATTCGCCCGCTTGCCCAGAACGTGTGCAGCCGAAATGACGACATAGACGAACGAAACGGCGTATACCAACGCTGTTGAGAGCGCGATACCCGACACCCCGGACCACTTCATAAGGACGAGGTTAAATCCAACATCGAGGAGTAAGCTCATGGCCGCACCATACATGAGAACTCGGTTCATTTTCGCCGCCGACAGAAACTTCACGAAAAGCATCGCCGTAGCGTAAAAGGGAACCTGAAGGAGGTAGCAGACTTGCACCCGGCTCACCAAATCAGTATCCGCTGCGGTGAAAGCGCCTCTTTGGAACAGAATGGCTACGATCGGTCTTGAGAAAACGATTAGAAGCAGCGTGAACGGAACTGTAACGGCCAGAACCAAAGCCGAATAGCGCTTGAGAGTATGCCGGCAGCCCGCCCAGTCCCCCGCGGAAACCATCTGCGAGAAATACGGGAAGGTAGCCGTGCTTAGCGCTGCCGCGCCGATCGCCATTACTCCACTGACGACCTTGTTCGCATAACTCAACGCCGCCACGCTTCCGGCTGGCAGCATCGCCGCCATAGCCTTATCCACTACCACCGTACTGCCAATCAAAAACGACCCCGCCACCACGGGGCTATACTGGCGCAGAACAGCGCGCACATCTTCGCTGAGACCGCTCCACCGCAGGAGGAACCGCAATCCTTGCCGCTGAAGGGATTTGGCAAGGATGGCCGCTTCCATGATACTGCCCGCCACCGTCCCGGCAACGATGGCGTAGGCTCCCCATGCGGCGCTTGCCAGCGCGATGAAGAGGATGACTACGACGGGCGTAATCAGGGGAGTCGCGGCTGGCAGCGCAAACCGTTCGCCGGCATTCGAAACCGAAGTGATGTACTGAGACATGCCGCTGAACACGACAAATGGCACAAGCGCCCAGAGGAGATCGCGTGTCAGGCGCAATTTTTCCGAAGAAAACGCAGAGCCTAAATATGGCAGATAGAGCGGGCAGAGCAGCCCGAGAACTACTGCCAGGGCCACGAGCGCAAGAAGGCTCAAGACGCCAACCGCCGAAACCAGTTCCTGCGCCGATTCGAGTCCCTTCTGCCGCCGCACATCCACCAGCACAGGAATTAACGCGGCCCCGAGGGAACCAATCGCTAAGCTCACCACAAACGAGGGCAAGAGATAGGCAATGAAGAACGCATCAATCGCGTCGTTGCGGCCAAAGTACCTCGCGATGACGACGTCCTTGACGGCAGTTATGGCTGATACCGATGCGCCGAGCATAGACACCACGGCGCCGGCGCGAAAAATCTTGGCGTTGGGCGTTTGTGCAGAGACTCTCGACCAAATCGCGGAAGTCAGGCTCATCTGCTGAACACAGCGCGGAGATCAATGTGCCGGCGATTCACGCCAGGGGTTCCACGGATGCCTCGCCGATTTCCACCGCGATAGCGCGCTCAATGGTCTCGAAAGAAATGATCAGGCGGGCACGATTCTTCTTCCGGACAAAGATGCCTTCCATTCCGGCGAGCGGGCCGCGGATGACGCGCACGCGTTCTCCCACACGCAAGACCGGATGCGGCTCGGCGGTGAACCCGCGAGCGAGAAAATCGCGGATGCGAAGCAAATCTTCGGCTGGAATCGCGGCCGG